>CAWHWE010000067.1:0-139160 GCA_963832915.1 uncultured Acidobacteriota bacterium | reverse complement strand
GGGAACATGGTGGGCGGCGCCGCCAACGCCGGTCCGGGCAAATCGAACCAGTACATTTACTTTCGCGGAGGGCTGCTGGCGCAGTATTGGAATGGCCAAGGGTTATGGTTTGCGCACCTCAACGGCTTGGGCTCGACGCAGCAGTTTACGGACTATACGGGTGGGCACCCGAATGACACGCTGTTTTATCCTTTCGGCCAACTGGGGCCGCAGGGGAGCGGGAGCGGGGCGTACTTTGAGACGCTCTGGTCGGGTTTCGAGGACGGGGATTTCTGGGCCACGAGCGAATGGCAAACGGACACGCGGCGCTACACGCCGGGGCTGGCCGCTGGTATACCCCGGACCCGGCCGGCAAAGGCGCCGTCCACCTTGACGACCCGCAGACCTGGAACATGTATACCTATGTGCAGAACAACCCCACGACCCTCACCGACCCGAGCGGACTCTATGAGATCAATCCTTCGAACTGCGGTTACAACCCGAAGTGTCAGAGCCATTGGGACAAAGCGGCAAAAAAGTTCGAGACCCAGCGTGAGAAAGACCTGAACTCGAAGAAGGCTGGTGTGAGGGAAGCAGCCGCAGCATACGGAGATAAAGGAGAAGTGAACGGTGTGCATGTGGGTTTTGCGAATCTTGCAAGCCGGGAGATAAGTGGTTCCGTCGATCCTTCAGGGAGCGCGCCCGGTAAACCGAATGTCCAAGTGACGCTCGACTTCGGGAGGGCTGGAAGCGCAGAGACGCAGACGCATGAAGGAACCCACGTATCAGAGGACTTGGCATTCCTGAACTCCTACAGTCACGACATTGGAACCTACGACCAAAATCTCAGTATCACCCACGGCGAGACAGAATTCGACGCGTTCAGCGCAGGTGCGGAGGTGAACCATGAGCATGGCTTCGGACCAAACGAAACTCAGAAAATTTGGGATTACATCCGAGCTAATTACCTCCCGACATCCTCCACGCCGGTCTTCAACCCAAACCTCTTCCCAACGGGGCCCAATGACTAGTATTCGCACAAGTTCGCTAATACGGGGGGTTATGGTCGCGACTATCTTGCAAGCTGCCGTCTCCGCACAAGTACGCCCGGAGCCGGTTGCAGCCAATCTCTGCGAGGTGGTCGCATCGCCTGCTGGCTACAATAAGAGAGTGCTGTCGATTGAGGGAATTCTGTTTACCGGCGAGCACTCTCTGACATTGCACAGTCCATCGTGTCCGCCAAACTTGGGCATCAACGCGAGGATCGAGGCCGTGCTACCACCAGAGTGGGAGTCCTTACCTAACGGGAAACAGCTTCGGAAGTTCTTTCATCGCAGGAAGAGTGCAAGTGTGAAACTGGTCGGCACGTTCGAAAGCGGCGCATATAGCTACGGCCCAGATGGGGCTCGGTTCCGCTTCGTCATCAGTGAAATCTCTTCGGTGGAGAAAGCGCCGTACGGTCCTGCCTCTGGCAGGGGCGTCAGCCACCAGGCCGGTCGCACTCAGGGTCCGTCAGCGAGGTAGCGCGGGGGGTAGCGCAGCGCGGCCTATAGGCCGCAAGCAAAAGGCGGGTGGGGCACACGTTGGCGGGCTGGCGCAGACCCCGTTGTGTGGGGTCTGCGATCTCCCGAAGGGACACTCCAGAGGCAACCCCAGAAGCAACCCCTTTCGGTCACGGTCTTGCTCCGGTTATACTCTCCAGCCGTATGCCGATCTACCATCGCCCCTACAGTCCGGGTCAACTGCAATTCATCACCACCAGCACCAATCGTCGGGCGCCGGTTTTCCTGTCCCAGCGTTTTTGCCGTTGCTTTGTCCAAAGGCTTGAGGAGGTGCGCCAGGAATTAGGTTTTTTGCTCATCGGCTGGGTGCTGATGCCGGAGCATTTCCACTTGCTTCTCAAGCCCCAGCCTGCAGAAAGCACGCCCCTGATTCTCAAGAGGCTGAAAGAGGAGACGCGGGTGGGGCATACGTCGCGACGGTTTGTGTCGCGATGTATGCGTCCCTTGGGATCGGATCGCAGACATGCCAAAGAACGGCACGTCTGCGCCACCCGCGTATCCTTGCCAGTCGGATATCGGGCATGAGAAAAGCGCACTGTCAGAAAAGCCCTGACCGTGGTTACCAGCTTTCTGGAACATTTCAAAGTCGACAGTCAACGGTTAACAGGTCGAACTCTTATGGGCGGCGCATACAATGACCGCGAACCTGACCCGCGGCAGTGCAGACCCGGTGTATTCACCGGCGTTGTGCTCCTGTTCCTTTTCCTGTCATGTGCATTGGGCATAGGCGCTGAAACCGTTGGATGCCCGAAGCGGGTTGTGCACATCAGGATTACGGAACGCCAGATTGCGGAAATCGAAGAAGGTGCAGCGCACGGCCATCAGCCCTGGCGCAGCGATTCCCACACGGTGGCAGACGTAGCGCTGGCGCAGGTAGAGCCGGGCATCGACCACAGGGCTGATTCGATTCCTTTCAAACGGACTATTGTTTCACCGGCACATCAGCTTTTCAGGTTTGAGTTGATTGGCTCGCATCACATTGATGAAATTTCAGTGCGGCGACTACGTTGGCATAATCCCCGAACGGGAAAAACGGAGTTGACGGGCGCGTGGTGGGCTACAGAAGCGGTGGTTTCGGACTGTGCGATACCAGAAAGGAAATAGCGTTAAGAGGGCTGCGGAACAATCGCCTGCGCCTGTCATTCCGAGGAGCTACAGGCGACGAGGAATATGGCCCTGCTTTTCGAAATTACTCAGAGCGAGATTCCTCGCTGCGCTTGGAATGACAGGTCGGACGCCGTGATGCGAACTCAGGCGGGGCCTTTGCCTTACGGTTTTGGCTCGGTGTCTGCCCTTTTTGCCGCCGCTCCTTTCGTGGCCACAACTTTGACACCCGTGGCGTAGGGAATCCAAACCTCCATGGCGCCGGGAAGTCGATTGGCCCAAGCGTAATAGGGGATGAAAGTCAGGTCAACCTCCTTCTCCTGGTTTCGCGGCGCCTTATCGAAGGCGTGATACAGTGGTTCTTCGGAAAGCGGCTTGGCCGTGGCCAGGCCTTGGTGCTTTAGCACCATGATTCCCCCAAGGATGTCGGGGCGAAACTCCGACGTAAATCCCCAGTTCGGAGCGGCGCTCGCCGACAGTGAAAAATCGAAAATAGATCCTCGATCCTCCTGGTCCACCTGCTCCAGGCAATACACCAGTGGTCCTCGCTGGACAGCAACTCTTCCGTAATCCGCGCTGACGAGGGGATTGGCCGCCACCGGGTGCGGGGTCATATCCAACTGCAAGCGAACGGTGCTTCCGGTCTTCCATTCCCGATGAATGGCGAAATACTCACCCGGTTTTGGCTTCCCCGGAGCAGGCTTGCCCTCCAACGTTACCGTGGCCTTGCTCGACCAGCCCGGAATTCTCAAAAAGAGCGTAAAGGTTGCGGCCTTGGCCGGGCTGATTTTCAAGGTGATGTCGCCGTCCCAGGGATACTTCGTTTGCTGGACGAGCTTGAGCCCTGTGCCATCCTCCAAGCGCCAGTCGAGGGTGGAGGAGTGGTAGAGATGAACGTAAACCCCGGCAGGGCTCGTCGAGTAGAGATAGCCAGGAATCGCAGCGAAAGTCCGCTCGAGGTTCGGGGGGCAGCACGTGGTGTCGTACCAGGGCTGGCGAACGTTTTCCTCGCCTCGGGACTCCAGGGGATTGCGATAACAATAGAGCGTCCCGGAAAGCGACATGCCGGAGTTGATTCCGTTGTAAAGCGCCTCTTCCATAACATCGGCGTAGGGGGCGTCAGCACTGGCCGCCAGCATCCGCCAATTCCACATCAGGTTGGCAATGGCCGCGCAGCTTTCTGCATAGGCGCGCTCGTTCGGGAGGTCATAGGCCGCGCCCACCGCTTCCCCCTCCGCGTACGATCCCACTCCACCCGTGATGTACATTTTCCGTCCGACCAGGTCTTTCCAAAGCCGGTCGAGGGTTTCGTGATATTCGGCATCGCCTGTCTCGAGGTAGTAGTCCGTGGCTCCGCTGCACGCGTAAAGAGCCCGCACCGAATGACCCTCGAGTTCGGTTCGTGAAGTGAAAGGTATCCCGCTGAACAGGTACTTCACCTGGTCGTCGGTGAGCTGCAAGCGCAGCTTTTCACCGGTAAACAGATAGTGGACGAAATCCAGGTAGCGCTTGTCGCCGGTGGTGCGGTAAAGCTCCACCAGCGCCATTTCAAGTTCCGGGTGTCCGGTCAGAGCGGGCTTCTTCTCGGGTCCCAAGGTCCGCAACACGAAGTCGGCATACTTGATTCCGCCATCCAGGAACTTCCTGTTCCCCGTGGCGCGGTAATAGGCGATGGCTGCCTGCAACAGATGACCCAGGCAGTACAACTCGTGGCTGCGGTACATTTCAGAAAATCGCAGCTTGGTGCGATCCCCAACGAAGTAAGTGTTCAGATATCCAGAGGGCTCCTGGGCCGCCAGCACATCGTCAATGAGCTTATCCAGCGTTTGGCGCAGTTGCGGCCGGTCACCGGATTGCAGAACGAAGGCGACCGCTTCCATCCACTTGTAAAGATCGGAGTCGGTGTAAAGCGGCCCCTTCCGGCCTTCATTCTTGCGGCCTGAAAGCCGCCGAAAGTTGTCCACCACACCGTGTTCTTCCAGGAGCTCCAGCAAGCTGGGGATGCTTTGTTCCACATTCGTCCGCATCCGCTCCGACCAGAATCCGCTGCCCATGGTTACGGCGCGAATGGGCACCGAATGTAACTTTGCCTGGGGACTCGCGGCGCTATTGATGATCCCTTGCGCTTTCCAGGCTTCGTTCCCCGTCTGGGCAAACGCGGCGATCTCGAAAGCCAGACAGAGGCCAAGCAGGAGCGAAATCCCCCCCAGAAAACGGGTGACTGTAGAACTCATCGCCAAACCTCCTCGCAAAAAGCGCATTCCCCTCCTGGGTCAGGAGGGGCCAGTGGTGGCTGAACGGCGCTTGCTCGATCGACTCACCACCCCCGACCCCCTCCTAATCCAGGAGGGAAGTCATCGAAGGAGTGGATTGACCGCGCCTTCAAACTCCTCAAACGTCGTTGCACCCTGCCAGCCTCCAACCAGCCGTCCCTCCCGGCCGTAAAGAATGGCGGGAGGGATGCCGCTGCCCCAAGGGGCGGCCCTCCATTCGAATTGGGGCGTCAACCCTTTTCGACGGGCTACACGACGGCTAAATTCATTTATGACATCTTCAAGAGCCAGCGCACCGCGTTCTTTTGGATTTTGTAATACTCCGGTTGCCACAAGGCGTGAAGCGTGTGGCCCACCGCCGTGAACACCACGCGACCCTTCCCGTAATCATACGCCCAGGCACTGATGGCCGTGGCGCCATAGGTGTCGAATTCCAAACCGTCGATGTTCTCGCTGCGCAGGAGGATATCCTTAGGGTTTTTATCGTAGGTCATGTAGTGCTGCTCGTCATTCACTATGAAATCGTGGATGCCTTGCGTGAGGGGATGCTCGTGGTTGACCACCTTGACCTTGAAGGGGCGCAGGGGAGGGTGGCCGAGATACGCTCCGCCCATCACTTCCCGAAAATTCTTGGAAAAGACCGAGACATTGCTACTGTTGTGATACGCGTAAAGGCTGCCCCCTGCCTCGACAAACTCCTTGATCGCCTTGCCTTGCTCCTCGGTGATCCAGCCTTGGTACTCCTCCTTTGGCCACTCCGCGGAGTTCTCCAAGTAGGAGGAATAAGCGTAATCGTCCGGCTCCAGATAACCGTTGGGCCAATTAAGGCCGTCGCGAAAGACGACCAGGAGCCGGCACCTCGCGAGGTGGGCGGCGTCGATCTCGGAAAAGTTGATGGTAAAGAGGATAGGCAGGTCGAGCTCACGAAAGAGCCGGGTCAACGCCGTGCGAATATAATCCGAATTATGGTAGCGGTCTCCAACCAGTGCCAGGACGCGGGGCGTGTCACTCCCTGTCGGTGTTGCGCCCCGACTCGTTGGGGCACGTGCCGGGTCAAAGCCTGCCGCTGCGCTCGTCATTCCAAGTCCTGCCAGGGCTCCCATGCTGCCGAGGAGCCTTCGGCGTGAAACTCTAATGTGTTCACTCATGGTTCGACACCTTGTTCTTCGATCTCTGAGATAAGTTGATTACATTACCCGAGGGTTCCCAGCTTGGAATCCCGGGAAGCTCTGAGTCTACACCCCACAGCCTCGTTTCGGAAGCTGTAGCGGCGATCCAGCCAGGTGGGATAGCCAATTGGCGGCTTCCCGATCAGATCGGGGCAGGTTCCGCCGCCTCTACATTCAATTGCCCCACTACCAGAGTGCGGGAAGTGGTGCAGTTTAGTTTTGTAGCGCCGGTCCCGCGCGGCGGGACCGGCACAGCCCCAAAATGCCCCGATATATCTGGGCGCCACCCCAAACTGCCCCACTACCGGAGTGCGCGCGTACTTCGCCTTTCGCTGCACCTGTGCTAGGATGGCGAATAGCGCAGATTGCGCGGCATGGATGCGCGCGCGGCGCGCGATCTTCATTTGGGAACAAAAAGGTAAATCCATTGAGCGATGGAAGCAACCGACGTCCTCGGATTTTGAGCGGCATGCGCCCTACAGGCAAACTGCACCTGGGCAACCTGGTGGGCGCGCTTCAGAATTGGGTCAAGTTGCAAAATGAGTATGAGAGCTACCACTTTGTGGCCGACTGGCACATGCTGACGACAGGCTACGAGAATACCCTCAGCCTGCACCAGGACATCTGGGAAATGGTCGCTGACTGGCTGGCCTGCGGGCTGGATCCGAACAAGGCCACGTTTTTCGTCCAGTCGCGTCTGCCGGAACATGCGGAACTGCACCTGCTCTTTTCCATGGTGACACCACTCAGTTGGCTGGAGCGCGTGCCCACGTACAAAGAGCAACTCGAAAATATGCGGGACCGCGACATTAACACGTACGGCTTTTTGGGTTATCCGCTGCTACAGGCTGCCGACATCCTGATGTACAAGGCAAACTACGTGCCCGTGGGCGAAGACCAAGTGCCGCATGTGGAACTTACACGGGAAGTGGCGCGGCGGTTCAACCAAGCTTTTGGCAAGCTGGAAGTGAAAAAGCGTTCCATGCAGGAGTGGCTCGCGTGGGGAGAGGGAAAGAGGGAGATGACCCCACCTCCCAATGTCAATCCTGAGCAATTCTGGCTGGACCGTTACCACAGTGCTTCCTTGGACAATCGTGCTGATTTGCTGAATCGCGACGTGGGGACGCTCGAGCCCATTTTCCCCGTGCCGGAAGCGTTGCTCACTTCCGCGCCACGTTTGCCGGGCACGGACGGGCGCAAGATGTCGAAGAGTTATAACAATGCGATCTTCCTGACCGACGTACCTGATGTGGTTTCGAAGAAGCTAGCCCCGATGATTACGGATCCGGCTCGCAAGCGGCGCAGCGACCCCGGCGATCCAGGCAAGTGCCCGGTGTTCGACCTGCACAAGATTTTCTCCGCTCAGGGGACAATCGAGCGTGTGAATCGCGAGTGCCGCACGGCGGAGATCGGTTGTTTGGATTGCAAGAAGCTTGCGGCCGGGCATCTAAATGCGTTTCTCGCGCCCATTCAGGAACGCCGCAAACCTTACGAGCAGAACCCCCACGAAGTGTGGGATGTGCTCGAGGACGGTACGCGAAAAGCGCGGGCGGTGGCCCAAGCCACCATGGCGGAAGTGAGAGCGGCCGTGAAGTTGACTTAGCACCACGCGAGCGCGATTTGGAGTGCGGCAGCTTGCTGCCGCTTTTCTCCCGCGAGCTTGCTCGCGCATCATATTTCCAAGTAGTGCGCTCCAGTGCACGGCCAGCAAGCTGGCCTGAGCAAAAGCGGCAGCAAGCTGCCGCACTCCAGAGGCGTTGATTGATGGGGGACGATTCCCGCAACCCGAAACCCGGCTCCGACCAACCGGCCGCGACTCCGGCTGAGGGCGAGCCGAGCGCAGGAACTGTTGTGCCGGCCCATGGCGAGGGGCCAGCCGAGCCGGAGCCCTCCACCGCATCGTTCAGGGAGGAGGAAGGACCGCTGGCGCAGCCTGCTCCCAAGCGGCTCACGCACGCAGGAACACCGCCACCCCCGGTCAAGCTGGCGTTGTACGAAGGGCCGCTGGACTTGCTGCTCGATCTCATTCGCAAGCAACAGATCGATATTTACGACATTCCGATTGCGCGCATTACCCAGCAGTACCTCGACTACCTCCATTTGCTCGAGGAGCTGAACATCGATAGGGCCGGGGAGTTCATTTTCATGGCCGCCACCCTGATCCACATCAAATCGAGGATGCTCTTGCCTCCCGATCCAAACGCGCTGCCCGACGAGGAGGAAGACCCGCGCCAAGATCTTGTGCACCGGCTGCTCGAGCACGAGCAGTTCAAGAACGCGGCGCAGATGCTCCAGTCCAAGCGGATTGTGGAGGAGGCGATGTGGTCGCAGCCGGGGATTGGTGAGTTCGTCGAAGCCGAAGATGAGCCCGGCCTCGCCGTTTCGGTCTTTGACCTAATTTCAACCTTCCGCGAGATACTCGAACGGGCCAAGAAGCAGCCCCAGATTGAGATTCGGCGCGAAGAAATAACGGTGGCGCAAATGGTCGAGCACATCAAGCAGGTGCTGCGCGCCAAGTCCGGCCCCGTTTCTCTCGAGGAACTGATCGAGGGCTATCTCTGGAGGCAAGCCCTAATTGCGCTCTTCCTGGCCCTGCTCGAATTGGGAAGAGTCCGGGCCATTCTGCTGCGGCAAAAGGAGCTGTTTGGCCCCGTCATCGTCTGGAAAAGCAAGCGTTTTGAAGAGATCATCTCCGCGACGAACGCCGTGGCGCTCCAAGCCGGTTTGGAAGGCAGTTTCGATTAGGAGTCCGTTGTCAGTTGTCCGTCGTCCGTTGTCCGTGCTCATTCGTCCGTGCCCTGTCATTCTGAGCGAAGCGAAGAATCTTCGCAGTTCTAAAATGAAGCCACTGCCGGGATTCTTCGCTTCGCTCAGAATGACAGCCGGAGGCAACGGACGAGGGTTGACGGACGACGGACAACTGACGACGGACAACTGACAGGGTTATGAATGCTTAATGACGAAACATTAAAGGCCTTGATTGAGGCCATTATCTATGTAGCGCCGGAGCCTGTCTCGCTCGATGCGGTCCTGAAGGTCCTGGAGGGAGAAGAGCGCGAGCGAGTGAAGGCCAAACTCGAAGAACTCACAGCGGACTTTCAGCAGACGCAGCATGGAATTCAAGTCCGACAGGTTGCCGCAGGCTACAAATTTTCCTCGAAACCTGAGCATCACGAAGTGCTGCGGAAGTTTGTGAAGAGCCTGAAGCCGCCCATCCGGCTCTCCAGGCCGGCGTTGGAGACGCTGGCGGTGATTGCCTACCGGCAACCCGTGACCTCACCGGAAATCGACGAAATACGCGGCGTGGACTGCGGGGGCGTCATCCACACGCTGATGGAAAAGAAGCTCGTTGTCACGGCCGGCCGGAAGAATGTAGTGGGGCGGCCAATCCTCTATCGCACTTCGCGCGATTTCCTGGTGCATTTTGGGCTGAAGGATACAGGCGAGCTTCCCAGCCTGAAAGAATTTGAAGAACTGGCAAAGCGCGCATTGGGCTCGGAGTGGGCGGTTGCAGAGGCCGCGCCTCCGCCGCGAGAAACGCCTGCTGCCGCTGAAGCGTCCCCGCAGGTCGATGCGGGCGCCACTGAACCCATGCCCGAGGGAACTCCCGCTTTGGCCCATGAAACCCCACCGGCGCGATCGAGTGAATTGCCTGTAACCGGTGAGGCAGAGACCGCCAGCGGCCCTGACAGCTTCGAGGCCGCGCCGTACGCGGATTCTGACAAGACCGAAGAGAAGCCACCGGGCGAGCCCGGTAAAGCCGCCGAGACATAACCATGCAAGAACGACTTCAGAAGATTATCGCCCAAGCCGGCATAACCTCCCGTCGCAAGGCTGAGGAGTTGATCGTGCAGGGCCGCGTCTCGGTGAATGGCCAGGCGGTGACAGAATTGGGCTCCAAAGCTGACCCCGATAGCGACCGCATAGTCGTGGATGGCAGGCCGTTGAGGCGCACCGGCCGGCGGCTGTACCTGCTGCTCAACAAGCCCCCCGGCTATGTTTCCACCCTGAGCGACCCGCAGCACCGTCCCACGGTGATCTCGCTCCTGCGTGATATCAAGGAGAGGGTTTATCCGGTAGGGCGCCTCGACTATTACTCCTCCGGGCTAATGTTGCTGACCAACGACGGGGACTTGGCCAATTTCCTGATGTCGCCCAAATCAGGCGTGCCCAGGACGTATCACGTCAAGTTGGAAGGTCCGCCGGGAGCAGAAGCTCTTAAGAAGTTGGAAAAGGGGATTGTGCTGGATGGTCGCAAGACCGCCCCTTGCCAAATCCGCCCTCTAGCCTCCCGGGAAAAACCCTGGTTTGAGATCACCCTCGTCGAAGGACGATATCACCAGGTTCGGCGGATGTTTGAGCGCATTGGACAAGCGGTGGTAAAGTTAAAACGTGTCCGCATTGCCTTTCTGACGGACCGTGACCTTGCACCGGGCCGGTTTCGCCAGTTGACGGCAGCGGAAGTTCAGCGCTTAAGAAAATGGAAGGGACAGAAAGAAAGGGTAAAGGATGAAGGGTAAAGGCTGAGCTGACCAGACTACACACTGCGCGAAATCTGGTTTGGATGGCTCTCGCCTAGCTTAACACGGCGCGAGCCGCGAATAAATGAGGGGAAGTACACGCAAATAGTGTCCAAATCGGACAAGGAAATAAGCGTGTTATTCTCTAAATAAGAGCATTACTTAGAAGCCCTAACTTAGCAATGATTGGCAATTATCCTTTACCCTTCAACTTTCACCCTTCGACCTTTACCCTCTAGCCATGCCGCAATCCATCATTTACGAAATACTGCCACCCTGGTCAAGGAGAATACGGCCCTACCCGCCCGGAAAGCCCGTGGAAGAGGTTGAGCGCGAACTGGGGCACACCGCGATCAAGCTGGCATCCAACGAAAACCCGCTCGGCCCTTCCCCCAAGGCCCAGGACGCCATCCGAAATTACCTGGGTCAAATGCATTATTACCCCGATGGAACCGGCTATTACTTGCGCAAGAAGCTGGCGGACATTCACGGGCTGAATGTGGACGAGGTCATTCTGGGCGCCGGTTCCACGGACCTGATTGAATTGATCGCGAAGACTTTTCTGGGGAGTGGCGACGAGGCGATTACTTCCGAATCAGCTTTCTATATGTACCGGCTGGCGATCGAGGATATGGGCGCGGCACTGGTTATGACGCCCATGCGCGACATGACTTTCGATCTCGCGGCCATGGCGCATGCCATCACCCAAAGGACCAAGGTAGTCTACCTCGGCAATCCTAACAATCCCACCGGAACCATGTTCACCGCCGAAGATTTGGACCACTTCCTCGACGTTATCCCGCCGCGGATTCTGGTTGTGCTGGATGAGGCCTATTACGACTACGTGCAGCGCCCGGATTATTCCCATTCCGTGGACTCTGTGCGGGCGGGCCGGAATATCCTGGTTCTTCGCACCTTCTCCAAGGTGCACGGCTTGGCGGGCATACGATTGGGCTACGGCATGGGCCACCGCGAGCTGGTTGAATGCCTGAACCGCATCCGTTCGCCCTTTAATGCCTCCAGCGTGGCTCAGGTGGCGGGGCTGGCGGCCCTCGACGACCATGAGCACGTGGCGCGCTCGGTGGAAATGAACCGGCAAGAGATGAAATTCCTGACTCAGGAACTGACCTTGATGGGTGTGCGCTACACACCTTCGGTCGGAAACTTCCTGCTTATCGACGCGGGCCGCGACTGCGAAGAAGGTTTTCTCCGGCTCCTTCACGAGCGAGTGATCGTGCGGCCGATGAAGCTTTACGGCTTTCCCACCTCCCTGCGCGTCACGGTAGGAAAGCACGTAGAGAACCAGCAGTTCCTCGAAGCTTTGCAACGCGTGGCTGCCTGTTCCGTCAAGGCGGTAAGGCAAGGGTAGCGCGGGCGTCTCGCCCGCTGTGGCGGGAGCGCCCCGCTCCCGCAGGAGAAATTTTAACGGCTCTTGACCAAAGAAGACCATGGCGACGCAGACGAGGTGCAAGAGGGCGCAGGCAGGGTGCCTGCGCCACAGCGGGCGAGACGCCCGCGCCAACTCCACATGAGGTTCCGCATGCCTGATCCCATCCTCGACATCCTGGAAAAATGTAAGACTCTCGCCGTGGTCGGCCTTTCTTCCAAGCCATCTCGGCCCAGTTATGGCGTGGCCGCCTACATGAAGGCCCACGGCTACCGCATCATTCCTGTGAATCCCAACGAGCAATCCGTAGCAGGCGACAAGGCTTACGCGGCCCTCGATGAAATCCCCGAGGCGTTCGAAGTCGTGGTGATCTTCCGCCGGTCAGAATTCGTGCCCGACGTTGTCGAGACCGCCATCCGCAAGCACGCCAAAGTGGTCTGGATGCAGGAAGGCGTCATCCACGAAGAGGCCGCCGCGCGCGCCCGCGCCGCCGGCCTGTTTGTGATTCAGGACCGCTGCATCCTCAAAGAACACGCCAAGCGGTTTGTGACGGATGGGATTTGAACTCGCGTTCCCGGAAGATGACAAGCGCACTTCCAATGCGGCAACTTGGCAGCTTTGTTCATGAGGAATTTCACATTTGAGATCTCAAGAGGGGACCGGCGGGAAATCCCGCTAATCGACAGCTTGTTTTTCGCTGGTCGTCGAGACGGGCTTGTTCTGCTCTCTGATCTGGCGAAGGCGTTCGAGGAACTCTTTGCGTTCGCGAGATGCCTTTTCAGTGTCTCGTGTTTTTGCGGTCAGATAACGCTGGCCTTTGATTTTGGAGCTCTGCAGTGAATCGGCCCAGGCGCGCAGTTGACGCGAGATACCTTCCGCGCTTGATTTCAAATCTGAAATTTCAGATTTCAAATCGGAGAAGGCGGGAAGACGTTCAAGCAGGGAAAGCATAGAACGAACTTCGCCTGCCGAGCCGCGCGCGATGTACTGGAACGTGAGAAGTTCCTGTGTCGTTCCACGTTCAAATCCTTCGGCGATGTTGTTGGATATCGATACAGCGGCGCGCTCGATCTGGTCTCGGAGGCTGAAGCGGCCTTTGAAAGCTGGGCCCTCAGTCAGGTCGTACATCCGAATCGTAAAGTCAATAGATGCTTTCCAGACGGGCAGGTCCTCGAAGCGCTCGTAAGTCATTCGACCCTCCTAAATGATTGGCCCTCTCATCTTACCCGACAAATTGGTGATTTATTGGCTTGTTTCTTTCTTCGTCAATTTCAAATTTCAAATTTGAAATCGCATCTTCTCTCGACCGACCGCTCAGATAGGGAGCGCACGCTGTCACCGTTGCGCGTATTTCTTTTTCCATTCCTGAATGGCCGCCAGCTTCTCTTTCAATCGTTTCTCGAATCCCTGGTCAGTGGGGCGGTAGTAGTGGCGGTCTTTGAGGTTGTCAGGAAGGCATTGCATGTCGGTGATGCGATCGGGAGCGTTGTGGGCGTATTGGTAGCCTTTGCCGTACCCCTGGTTGGCCATCAAGCCTGACACGGCGTTGCGCAAGTGAAGCGGCACAGGTTGGGCGAGAGTTTTTTGCGCGTCTTGCGCCACTTCGCCATAGCCGACGTAGAGCGCATTCGACTTGGGCGCGAGTGAAAGGTAGACAGCGGCCTCGGCAAGCGCCAGGTTACCTTCCGGCATGCCCAGGAAATGCACCGCTTGCATGGCTGCCACGGTTACGGCGAGGGCATGGGAGTCAGCCAGGCCAATGTCTTCCGAAGCCATGCGAATCATGCGCCGCGCGATGTAAAGTGGATCTTCGCCGGCCTCCAGCATGCGGCTCAGCCAATAGAGAGTGGCGTCCGGATCGGAATTACGCACGGACTTGTGGAGGGCTGAAATCAGGTTGTAGTGCTCCTCGCCGGCTTTGTCGTAGAGGAGCATTTTGCGCTGCAGGGCGTCTTCGAGGATGGCCTCCGTAACCACGGCTCGAGGCGCTTCACCTTCGTCCTCGTTCTGGGCAGCAGCCACGGCCGCTTCCAGGGTATTGAAAGCCGCGCGCGCGTCGCCGTTGGAAAACACAGCGATCTGGCGCAGCAGCTCTTCGGAAATCTCCACTTTTTCCTTACCCAAGCCGCGCTTCTCGTCTTTCAAAGCGCGCTCGAGCAGCGTCATGACCTCATCGGTGGAGAGCGCGGAAAGCATGTAAACCTTGGCGCGCGAGAGGAGCGCGGAAATGACTTCGAAGGAAGGATTTTCAGTGGTGGCGCCAATCAGCACCACGTCGCCGCGCTCGACGTAGGGGAGAAAGGCGTCTTGCTGCGCCTTGTTGAAGCGATGAATCTCGTCAATAAAAAGCACTGTTCTAAGCCCGTACTGCCGCACCTTTTCCGCCGCGGCCATCACTTCCTTGATTTCTTTTATGCCGGAAAGGACGGCGCTGAAGCGGATGAACTCGCTGCGCGTTTTGCGCGCGATAATCGTCGCCAAGGTGGTCTTGCCGGAGCCCGGCGGCCCCCAGAGGATCATCGAGGCAATCTCGTCGCGTTCGATCTGCTTGCGCAGTGGCTTGCCAGGCCCCAGGATGTGAACCTGGCCGACGAATTCCTCGATCGTTTCCGGCCGCATGCGGTCGGCTAGGGGCGACGGACTCGCGGCCCGCTGCGATGCGTTGCGAGCGTGGTCTGAGGCAGGTGGTTCGAAAAGGCTCATTTTATACCCTTCGCACCCCTTCAACTGACCCCTCACCCGTCCCGCTCCGGCTGGTGAAAGCGCCGGCAGCGGGACACCCTCTCCTGGGGGAGAGGGTGCCCGACGAAGGAGGGCGGGTGAGGGGTTTTTTGAATCCAGGAACGGCGTTCAGCATATGAGCAATACTCATTTAATATACTCCACTTATGCAGTCAATACCTAAAGCATCGTTGGCGGGCAACTTCGTAAAGAAAAACAGTGGCGGCAGCCGCCACATTAACAGAATCCATCCCGGGACGAATGGGAATACTCAGGAGCAGCGAGGCTTCTCCGGCAATCTCCCGTGGCAGGCCGGAAGCCTCTCTTCCCACCATGAGGGCGAGCGAGCCTCTCAGATCTGCCTGGCAAAGCGACAAGGGACTGTGGCGGTCAGCGGCGATGATGCGAACCTGAGCTGCTCGCAGACGATTCAGGAGTTCATTGGCCGTCAAGCCCGCCAGGACCGGAAGGTGGAAGATCGCGCCGGCTGAAGATCGCACGACCTTGGGATTGAAAGGGCTGACGGTTTCGTGGAGTGTGAAGAGGGCTGAAGCCCCGAAAGCCGAGGCGCTGCGCATGAGGGTGCCCAGATTGCCGGGATCCTGGAGCCCACATGCCACCAGCAGAAGCAGATTCTCGCCCCCGAGGATGGTGTCTAAGTTGTGCGGCGGCAGTTCGACAAGCCCGGCAATCCCTTGGGGGTTCTGGGTCTGCGCCACCCGCTCGAACAGGCGGTCCGGAACCTGCACGGCTTCGGCCTCAGCGGGCAACCGTTTCATAAGCCCCGCAAATTTCGCCAAGCCGCTTTCGGCCATGAGCAAGCTATGTGTTCGAATCGCCGGGGCCGCTCCGAGAGCTTCCTCCACAAGGAATGGACCTTCGACCGCCAGCCACCCCTGGCGCGTTGTCCCTTTTGCCAAAGCCTGTCGATAAACCTTCAATAGGGAGTTGGTAGGACTGCCGATTTGGCGCATTCTCGCTTGACCCATATTCGTGCGGGCTACCCCGAAGCCCTTTTCGCGCCGGCGGCCTGAGCTTCGAGCTCGGCCATGTCAAGGACGATGACCTTGCGGCGTTCCAGGCGAATGATGCCTCGGTCAACAAAACGCCGGAGGTTGCGGGAAACCAGATCACGTACCGTACCAATTTCCGCGCCGATCTGCT
The DNA here is from genome assembly GCA_963832915.1 of uncultured Acidobacteriota bacterium. Taxonomy (GTDB): domain Bacteria; phylum Acidobacteriota; class Terriglobia; order UBA7540; family UBA7540; genus CAVROP01. The sequence goes on along the minus strand of CAWHWE010000067.1, from coordinate 123,281 downwards.
GGTTGGTTTCGTCCAGGGGAAACTCGACGCCCCGCCGGGTGCGGACGCCCAACCTCAGAGCGCGGTCGCGCAGGAGACGGGCCAGCCGGTGGCTGACCTCTTTAAGCGATAATTCTTCCACCAAGTCTGCAAGGTAGCGGAACCGCCACGCCAGGGTACGGATAACGGCGAGGGCCACTTCTGAATTGCGACGGCACAAATCCAGGAATTCTTTCTTGGGAAGGAAGAGGAGTGTGGAATCTTCCACCGCGGCAGCAGAAGCAGGAAAATTGCCCCCGTCAAAGATGGACAGCTCCCCGACGGTGGACCCGGCGCGCTCGATCACAAGCACTTGCTCGCGGCCGTTCTCGGCCATCTTGAAGATCTTGATCGCTCCGGACTGGACGACGAAGAGGCCAGCGCACGCATCACCTTCAGCGGCCAACATCTCCTCCTTGTCCAGTCGCCGGGCTACACAATGGCAGGCCAAGGTTGTGAGCTCATGGACCGGCAAAACAGCGAAGAACGCCACGCGCCGCAGAGTCTCAATTGGATCGAGAACCGTCACTCTAACAGAGTACCAGACACTCTGTCCTCGGGCACGACTTAAGTCATCGCATGCCCAAAGGCGGCAAAGTAATCTATAACACGATGGGGCGCAAGGATACGCAAACAAGAGTACCCTCAGGAGGAACCTCGTATGGCTTATGTGATTGCTGAACCCTGTATCAATACCAAGGACACCGCGTGCGTAGACGTTTGCCCGGTTGATTGTATCCACCCCCGCAAGGATGAAACCAACTTCGCCGACGTTCCCATGCTCTATATCGACCCCGTCGAGTGTATCGATTGCGGGGCGTGCGTGCCGGTATGCCCTGTTTCCGCCATCTTTCCTCTCGATGATCTGCCGGAGAAATGGAAGGAATTTACCGAGGCCAACACTCAGTACTATCAGAAATAGGTCAAATTCAGCCGCGGCGAGAGGCGCCGAGGTTCCTCGTGGACTCGAGTCGGGGAAGTTGGTGCCTCCCCACGCGTTGGGTAATGTTCTTCAGGACATCCACACTACTTGCTCCACAACCTGCCTCCTGGGTTACCCCGAACGCGACACTATGTCAGTGATCTAACCTTAGGAATTCAAAAGGGTTGATCGACTTTAAGGTTGACCTTGGTGGGCCTTGCCCGCTAAAATCTGCTCGTGCACCGGGGAAAGGATGGACTGACTTATCGACCCTAGGATGGGAGGGACATTTTCGCAAAAGGCAAAGCTCTTGTCGAGCCTGGGCGCCGTTGCCCTTTTATTAAGTTGCGGGGCTGAAAAGCGAACGGCGGTAGTTCAAGCCCCAGCGGCGACTCCGTCCGTTCAAGCTTTGCCGCCCAAGCCTCCTGCGGCGGTGTCTGATAAACGGCCCGCGCCGGACCCCAACCCTACCACTGTCCTCGTTTCACAAGTTGAAGCCCTCTACAAAGCTGGAATGGACGATTATCGCTCCGGAAACCTGGAAGGAGCTAAGGAACAATTCGATCAAGCGGTGGAGAAGTTGCTGGAGTCGAATCTCGACCTTCAGGGAGACGACCGCCTCAGCGCTGAATTCGACAAGTTGGTAGAGGACGTCTACGCCGCCGAGGCGGCGGCGCTGGAACATGGCGACACCTTGAGTCCGCATAATTATGTCCCTACGCCACTCGAATCATTCTCCGGGCTAACCTTCCCCGTTGATCCGAGGATCAAGCAGCGGGCACGGCAGGAACTGAAAGCCGTTCGCTCTGACCTGCCACTGGTTTCCAACGATTATGTTGAGGGCGTTTTGACTTATCTCCAGAACAAGGGCCGCGGCTATATCACTACAGCCTTGAAGCGAATGGGAATATATCAGGGGCTCATCTACGACACGCTGCGCAAGGAGGGGATTCCTCAGGACCTTATCTACCTTGCCGCCCTGGAGAGCGCGTTCAATCCTTACGCCTTGTCGAACCAGGGCGCAAAAGGCATGTGGCAGTTCATGGTCGGAACGGGCGTGCTCTATGGGTTGAAGAAGGACCGTTGGGTGGACGAACGGGAAGATCCCGTGAAGTCCACGCAAGCCGCGGCGCGCCATCTTAAGGATCTGTACCAGATGTTTGGAGACTGGTCCCTTGCCATGGCGGCTTACGACAGCGGCCCCTTGACGGTGCAGGCAGCAGTGGAGAGGACGGGCTACGCTGATTATTGGAGCTTGCGAAGGCTGCACGCCCTCCCCGCGGAGACGGAAGACTACGTGCCGATTTTCATGGCCACCCTGATGATCGCGAAAGACCCCAAAGCCTATGGCTTCGATGTCCAGCCGGACCCGCCTCTCTCAGTCGAGCAAGTGGTGGCAAGTGCGCCCACGGACCTCCGCCTGGTGGCTCAACTCATCGACCGGCCCGTCGAAGAGTTGACTCGGCTGAATCCCAGTCTGCTTCGCTGGACCACGCCGCCCAACAACCCTCAATTCACTTTGAACCTTCCCCAGGGAACTAAGGAATTGTTCGAGCAAAGGGTGGCAGCTATTCCGGAGGATAAGAGAATCTGGTGGAGAGCTCATAAGGTGGAGGAAGGCGAAACCCTTTCCAGCATTGCCAAGAAGCTCCACGTCTCACCTGTGACCTTGCGGGAAGTGAACCGGCTGGACAACGAATCGGCCTTGGAACAGGGTACCCACCTGGTGGTCCCCCTGGCTCCCGGCAAGGAATCGTCTCTGGCGCGATTTCACGAAGAGGGGCCGCGCCACGCGGTCAAGTATCGTGTTCGCGCCGGTGATACCCTGGAGTTTATCGCCGACCACTTCGAGGTGACTCCTTACCAGATCCGCCGCTGGAATAACTTGAAAGCCTCCCACTTGACTCCCGGATCGTCTCTTCGCATCTATGTGGCGGGAGGAAGCCGGAGCGCTTCGAGCAAGTCTCACTCCAAGGGGCGGAAGAACCCCCGCCAAGCTGGCAAGGTAACTAGCCGCACGAAGGCAACCCCTGGGCCGGGAGACGCCGCGGCCAAACCCAAGGCCACTCCCAAGCAACTTGCCCAAGGACGTTAGGACTGTTTTCTGCGGGAATCAATGATTGAACCAATGATTGTACTTGACACAACGAATGGTGTGTTATACATCTGCCTCCAGCGAAGAAGTTGAGACGTTGGCACCTGCCGCCCAGGCGGAAGCTGGGTCTTTTTGGGTGATTCACAAAAGGGTGGGGGGAGGGATTCATGGTTTTCGATAAAGACGATAAAGCGGGCGATGAGCTTGAGGATTATGGAGACGAGCTCTCCTCCGACTACAAGGAAGAAGCGGAGGAAAGGTTGGGCGAGGAAGGCGAGGAGCTTGAGGAGGAGGTTTCTTATAAGGTCGAGGAAATCGTAACTGCCGAAGAGCCTCCACCAGTTCCGGCCGCTGCGGAGACACGCAGAGCGGCCCCGGCTCCCGCTGCGGTGGCCCGAAAAAAGGTCGCGAAGGCGAAGCCAAAACCGAAGCCGAAAGAACGGCCCGCAAAGAAGCCCGTGAAGAAAGCGGCGAAGGTCGCCAAGGCAGCCAAGAAGCCCGCGAAGCCTGCCAAGGCGGCCAAGAAGCCGGCCGCCAAGAAAAAGCGCCGCAACCGGTAGCTGTGCCAGGCTCCGAAGACCCGCAAGGGGGCGTGTCCTCGCTCAACGTTTCAGTGAGGATAGAGGGGGGGCGTGTGTCTGACCTTTCGGTATGAACCGTATGGCCGGCGCCAGTGGTCAGGCAGCGTGGATGATCTCGCAGTCCAAACCAAACCGTGAGTCGCCAGGCCTGAGTGGCCACGCGGCTTGCGCTCGAGTTCTCGCGCTGGAGGTGATCCGGCGTATGCGGGGCGCGTCGCAGCCCTACCTTTTGCGTTGTGAGGATGCTTCCAATTACGTTGTCAAATTTCAGAACAACCCTCAGCATGTGCGCGTCCTGGCCAACGAGATGTTGGCGGGTCGTTTGGCCATGCTCATTGGTCTCCCGGTTGCAACCCCGGCCTTCGTCGAAGTTCCTCTCGGCCTTATCCATGGGAAGCCTCCCCTTGAGCTTGAAATAGGCCCCCGCCGAGTGCTTTGCTTGGCGGGGCTGCATTTTGGCTCACGCTTCCCAGGGATTCCCAGCCAAACTCTGGTAGTGGATTTTCTACCCGATCGTTTGCTGAGTAACGTCAGGAACTTAGCTTCCGTTTTCTTGGGAGGATTCGTTTTTGACAAGTGGACTTGTAACTGCGATGGCCGACAGGTTGTTTTCTCTCGATCTGTGGAGGAGGAAGGTCCCGCGTATTCAGCTTTACTCATCGACCAGGGCTTTTGTTTTAACGATGGCGATTGGACCTTTCCGGACAGCCCTATCCGGGGCCTTTATCCACGCCGGTTGGTTTATGAGAAGGTCGAGGGGTTCAAGTCGTTTGAACCCTTTCTCTCCAGGATAGAGAACTTGGATTCTTCTCAAATCGAGGAATGTATCCTGCAAATGCCTGAGGAATGGTGCAGCCCCGACCCCGGTCAGTTGGCACGGCTTGGGGAAAGATTGTATGAGCGGCGCAGAAAACTTCGGCAGTCGATCATTGACGCAAAGAATAGCTCCTTGCAACCGTTCCCGAATTGGGCATGAGGCTGAAGTGGTCGGTCAATCGAGACAGGACCCATGATGAAAGAGAGCGAGTTGAAGGAATGCTCATACTTCCTGGTGCGCTACGTCCCCGACGTGGTAAAGCAGGAGTTTATCAACATCGGGGTGTTCCTTTTTTCCCCTGCCGAGCAGTTCCTGGATTGCTTGTTCAGCGACGATTTCCGGCGCATCAATCGTTTCCACGCCCAAGCAGATACGGAGTTCCTCAAGGAACTGCAACCCCACTTCGAGCAACAGATCGAAGAGCGCGAAGAGGATCTTAACGAGTACATTGCCGAGATGCAGCAGTCCTATTCCAACCTTATTCAGTTGTCACCACCCCGAGCCTGCTTGACCACCGACCTGCGCGCCCAACTTCAGGACCTTTTCGAACGGTATGTGGGCGCGCGCCTTGCGGGTCCCACAGAGCAAGATACCAGGATGCGCATCAAGCACCGAATGACGGAATCCCTGCGCCGATACGGGGTGTTGGGACACAGTTTATTTGAAAAGCGCATCCCCGCCTTCCAATGGACCGCTGTTGGCGACCCATTTGTCTTCGACTTTGGATATAAGCCTCCCTCACAAACGGGTGGGCCCGACGGGCGCCTAAAGCTGATCCACACCCTTTCTCTGCGAAGGGACCCCAAACTCGTCGAGGCGCTTAAGTGGACCTTCGACCGAGTCCTCGATAAGGACTCTTGCCACCTGACGGTCGGGCACGAAGATAAACCTGACCCAAGCAATGCCGTCGTCCGCTTCTCTCAGGGCGTTCTTCAGCACGAGCATATCCACCTGACACCTGTTTCAGGCTTCGACGAATACGCTCAGTCTATCCGGGCAGAACTGTTGATGTAAGAGGAATGGTATTCCGGAATTAGCCCGCATTTCTCACCAAGGGTCTGGAAGGGCGGGGCTTCAGCCCCGCCGTTAGAAGGCCTTCCTGATTATTCCCGTGCCCCGCGCAGTCTCGCGTCTGCGAGACCGCGCGGGGCACGGGACCAACGGAGGGCGGGGGCCGCGATTTCGGCGGGGCTGAAGCCCCGCCCTTCCGCCAGCCCCCTAAGCGCGTCCAATCGTGGTGAGGATTGGGGGTGAGACGCGCTGCGTGCCATTCACTGGGCGCTATGAGTCTGCACCTCAAAGTCGACTGTTACTCAGGTTACAAGGCTGATGAACGGCCCCTCCGCTTCTCCTTGGCCGACAAGCCCGGGAGACAGGTATTCGAAGTCATAGAAGTGCTGGATCAGTGGTATGGCGCAGGCTATGAATGTTTCAAGGTCTTGGCAGACGACGGCAACTTCTATGTTCTTCGCCATCGACAGGCGGAGGATAATTGGGTGCTGGACTCCTTCCGGCGGGGCGCGGGCTAGGCTGGGGAATAATCTCCGTCCAACTGGCCCACCCGCACAACTGCGCGTTCATGACAATCCGGGCGAGAAGTGATTAAATAGAATCGTTCCGTAACGGGGGCAGTTTTTTATTCTGGGGGATGGTTGAGAGGATATGCACAAGGGCGAAAATGCGATCTCTTTCGCGCTTGCCGTGGTCGTACTTATAACCTTTGTGGCGATCCAGCGACAGTGGAATCCGTCCAACCTGAAGGACGTGGCATCTTCAGCCGAGGATTTCATCCTCACCAGCACAGGAATACGCGGGCAATTACCGGATTTGGTTGGATACGAGAAGTTAAAAACCTATCGATTGCAGAGTTATCGCGCTGCCTTATACCGGCAGAGCCCCACTTCACTGGTTTTCGCTTCTGGCCGGTTTGTCGTTTACAATCAGGAAAACCAACCGGTCTTCAAGCTGGAGACCCTGGAAGGGTCAAGAGACCCATGGACGACCCTTTACGACTTCAACGGGCGTCATGGGCTTGCCCTCCCAGGCAGCCGCAGCCGCCCGGAATACGCTAAGAGCCTAACCGGGAACGGAGCGCCGGACGTTGTGGTAGGCCAGTATTCGGGCGGGGAGCATTGCTGCACCGCGGCCACTATCATCGAATTAGGCGAAGAAGCAGTGACAGTCCTGGGCCGAATCGATGGCTTGGACGGCTTACCTTTCGAGGGTCTGGAAATCCGCGACATCCACAAAGATAAGAGTTGGGAATGGGTGGCCCATCGTCCCATCATGACAGTTTGTGGCGACCACGCCGAGGCGCCCGACGTGCTCTCGATTTACGCATTCAATAACGGGCGGTACATTGACGGTACAAACCAGTATGCAGACTACCTCACCGGTATCCTGCGCCAGAATCTCATCAAGTGGCGGCAGGAAAAGAGCCCCTCGCTTCGACTCTTGCAAACGATGGCCACCCAATTCGCGCAGCTAGGCCAAAAGGATGAAGGAAAACGTTTTTTTGCGTCGAACTTCAATCTATTCCTGCCCAATCTTCAGCAGAGGGGCATCGATCCGAATGTTTGCCTGGATGATTTGGGGAACCTCGTGGATCGTCTGCCCGCCGTTCAGTCTGCAACCACCCCAATCGCCAGCCCCACGCCAAACGGCAAGTGAAGATTACAGCACCGGTTCGTCCCAATTCTCGAGCATCTGCTTAATGCGGCCCAGGAACTTTTCGGCTACCGCTCCATCGACGACCCGATGATCGTAGGAAAGGGAGAGGTAAGCCATCGACCGGATAGCGATGGCATCGTCGCGCACCACCGGACGTTTTTCGATAGCGCCCACACCCAGGATGGCCACCTGAGGCTGGTTGATGATCGGCAAGCCGAACAGCCCCCCGAAACTCCCTGGATTAGTAATGGTGAAAGTCCCTCCTTGTACATCCTCGACGCTCAAGCGCTTGGTGCGAGCCCGCTCCGCAAGATCCTGAACCGCGCGCGCGATGCCCAGGAAGTTCTTTTCATCCGCGCGCTTGATGACCGGGACGATAAGCCCCGTTTCGAGCGCCACCGCAATCCCTACATTAACCTCCCGCTTGTAAACAAGGTTCGCGCCGTTGACCGAGGAATTGATAACAGGGGTTTCTCGGATAGCTTCCACCGCAGCTCGGATCAAGAAGGGTGTGTAGGTAAGCTTGAAGCCGTTTCTCCGCTCAAACTCACCGCGCTGCCGCTCCCTTGCCTCCACCACTTTCGTCATTTCGATTTCGAATACGGTGTAGACGTGGGCCGAAGTCCTCTTGCTTGCCACCATGTGCTCGGCGATTTGCCGGCGCATGGGGGTCATGAGAACAACTCGCGTTGGCCCGGCGAAAGTGCTGGGCGCCGGAGCCGGTTGAACCGCGGCGGGCCTTGCGGAAGGCGGCTGCACGGACGGCGCCGGGGCTGCGGTGGCTCTGCCTGCGGCGGCAGACCGGCGCTGTTCCACGTAGTCCAGGATATCCTTCTTGCTGATTCTGCCGCCCAAACCCGTACCCTGTACCTGCGTGAGGTCAACCTGATTATCCTGGGCGATACGCCTGACCAGCGGTGACGACCTCACTTCCTGGGTCGCCGTGGGAGCAGACGGACCGCCGGCAGCGGTAACTACGCCCGCGCTCGCGGCAGAGGTTGGCGGTGGGGCAGCAGCCGGAACTGCCGGAGGCGCTGGGACCTCCTCCTCTGCTTCAGTAGCGGGTGCGGCCACGGCAGCGCCTTCGCCATCGATCACGCCCACAACCGTGTTTACCGCCACCGTCTCGTTTTCTTTCACCAGAATTTGTGACAGAATCCCTGCCGCCGGCGAAGGTATTTCCGCATCCACTTTGTCGGTCGAAATCTCAAAGAGAGGCTCATCCCGGCCGACCGGTTCGCCGACCTTTCTTAGCCATTTGGTAATCGTCCCTTCGGCAACACTCTCGCCCATCTGGGGCATAATGACATTCGTGGGCATAGCCACCTCACATCTATTGATTCAGTTCTTTTAGAACTCCGCCAGTTTTTTCGCTGCCTCGATCACCTTCCGGGTGTTCGGCAGAAAGTACTCTTCCAGGGGTGGCGAGAATGGCACAGGCGTATCCGGAGCGGTAATCCGCATAATGGGCCCATCCAAGTCCTCGAAAGCCTTCTCGGCAATCAAGGCTGCCAACTCGCCCGCCATGCCGCCCGTACGCGTGTCCTCGTGGAGCAGGATCACCTTATTGCACTTCCGCACGCTCGCCAACACCGCTTCTTCATCGTAGGGCAGCAACGTACGCAGGTCAACGATCTCCAGGGAGAGGCCATCTTTTTCCAGCTCCTGCGCCGCCTCGAGGGCGGTCCAGACCATGGCGCCGTAGGTGATTACGGCCATGTCGTTCCCTTCGCGCCGCACGGCAGCCTTGCCGATGGGAATTACGTAATCCCCTTCGGGGACCTCTTCCTTGATTCGCCGGTAGAGAAACTTGTGTTCGTAGAAGATCACCGGATTGTCATCGCGGATGGCAGCTTTGATCAAACCTTTGGCGTCGTAGGCCGTTGCCGGCATCACCACTTTCAGCCCCGGTGTGTGAACAAACCACATTTCGTTCGACTGGGAATGAAAGGGACCTCCGTGTACTCCTGCGCCGGACGGCCCCCGGACCACCATCGGCACTGCCGGCCCCCACCGGTAATGCATCTTTGCCGCCATGTTCACAATCTGGTCGAAGCCGCAGGCGATGAAATCCATGAACTGCATCTCGGCCACAGGGCGCATGCCCATCAACGCCGCACCGACGGCCGCACCCACAATGGCCGCCTCGGAAATGGGCGTGTCGATCACGCGCTCCTCTCCGAATTTCTCCAGCATCCCGGCGGTGACCTTGAACGCGCCGCCATAAACACCAATGTCTTCTCCTAGCAAGAACACGGAAGGATCGCGTTCCATCTCCTCCCAGATACCCTGGCGAATAGCCTCAAGATAAGTTAGAACCGGCATCTGCGCCCCCCAAGGCTGGCACTTCGAAAATCGAAATTGGAAAATCGAAATTCGAAAACCGCAATCCGACCTTTCGAACTTCACACTTCAGACTTCTGACTCCTGACTCCTGCCCTTCCCCACCAACAATCCGGCCCACAATACACGCCTTCCAATGCCGTCTCACCCTTCGGCAGCGCTCGCGCCTCAGCGTCGGCGATGGCCGCGTCGATCTCTGCCTGGATGCGGCGCTCGAGATCGTCGATCTGCTGTCTGGTCAGGATGTTTTCCGTGAGCAGGTATTTTTCGAGCCTCTGGATGGGATCTTTCCTGGCCCACTCCCGCAACAGCCGAGCGGGAACATATTCCGCAGCGTCGTGAGCCGAATGTCCTGTCATGCGAAAAGTCATGCACTCCAGGAAGCTCGGCCCCTTTCCTTGGCGAGCGCGGGCGACAGCCTCTCCCACCGCGCCATAAACAACCAGGACGTTGTTTCCGTCGATGGTTTTGCCCGGCATGCCGTACGCGGGGCCGCGAACTGCCAGGTTCTTTACTGCGAACTGCTTTTCCACGGGCGTGGAATAGGCATACCCATTATTGTTGCAGATGAAAACCACGGGGAGCTTCATAACCCCGGCCACGTTCATCGCTTCATGAACTTGCCCCATACTGGCTGTGCCCTCACCCAGGTGAACCAGAGCCACATTACCGTGGCCGCGGCGTTTCAATACCATGCCGACCCCGCAAGCCACCGGACTGGTCCCGCCCAGCGGAGAAATGATGGGGATGACGCCGCGTTTCATATCGCCGATGTGCAAGGTGTTCTCCCGTCCGCGGGTGAGCGTGTCGGCTCGCCCCATCCAGTTTGCGAAGATGTCAGCAAGTGAAAAACCGCGAATCAGGAAGGAAGAAAAATCCCGGTGACTGGGCAGCACCACGTCTCCCTCCATCAACTGCAAGGCTGAGCCGACACCAATGGCTTCCTGCCCGCGCCCCACGTAAACGCCACCCACAATCTTGCCCTGCCGATAAAGCACTTGCTCGATGCGCAACTCCGCCTCGCGCGTGAGCTTCAGGAAGTAGAGCATCCGCTGCAACACGACGTGATTTTGGGTGCGGAACCTAGACTGTTTCATTCTCGCTTCGCTTGCCCCGAAGGGGCGAACCGTGAGTAGCCGTGGGTGCAACCCACGGAAAGAAAGCGAAAAAAAACCACCGGCCCTGAAAGGGCCGGAATACTGCGCCTTCACAGCATGTACCGCTCATCGAATTCAATCCCCGCTTGCTCCAGCAGCTTGCGGTATTCCTCCACAAACGTCGTCCGGCGGTGATGTCCCTCTTGCCCCTTGACGTCTTCGATCAAGGCATCAATTTCCACCTTCGAGTGCGTAAACGCGGCATAGCCATCCTGCCAGTGCGAGAACACTCGGAAAGTACCTTCCTTCTTTATCCAGAGAGATGAACCCGTCTTGACGCCCTTTACAAGATCCGCCAGGCTCACCGACGGATGGAGGCTGGTGACAATGTGCAAGTGGTCCTCCGTCCCGTTGATTCGAAATAAGTGGCTTTCGCGGTTCTTCAACATACCCCAGATGTACCGGAAGAGGTCCTCGCGACGGTTTGCCTTGAGGGTGGGCTGGCAGTCCTTGGTAGAAAAGACGATGTGATAGCAAATCTGCGTATGAGTTGACATCGGGCAATTCCATACCGGTCAACCCCGTTGGGGTCGACAGAATTCGTGGGGGCGATGTTATCCGCAGGTTGAAACCTGCGGCTACTCACCTGCGGCCCCTTCGGGGCTTTCCGATTCTTGGCCCGTCGAGATTCGTCGCCTCCGGGCGTGAGTCATGAAGCGACCCCGAAACAAGTCGCTTCGTTGCGCGCGCCGCCCCGCATTCCGGGGTCCCTCGCGCAGTAGCCCGCACTGGTTGCCGGATTCGCAGGGCTCTTTCCGCCATCTGCCTTCTGCCTACTTGCCCCTACGCCCAGACTAGCCGTGCCGCCTCCTCGGGCTGCGGGAAGGGGCTGGCTTCTGCGAAGGCAACGTCTTCGCGGATTTCCTTCTCGATCCGCGCCTCGATCGCGCCCTTTTCTTCCTCCGTCAAGAGTTTGTGTTGAGCGAGGTATTTCTCGTAGCGAAGGATAGGGTCCTTCTTTCGCCATTTCTCAATTTCTTCTTCGGGGACGTAGCGCGCGTCGTCGTGTTCCGCGTGGCCTTTCATGCGCATCGTTTTGCATTCGATGAGGACGGGCCCGGCGCCCCCACGCGCATGTACCGCTGCCTTGCGAGTGGCTTCATAGACTCGCAAGACATCGTTGCCGTCTACAATGCTCGCAGGGATGCCGTAGGCTTTGCCTCGTTCCGCAATGTCCTTAATGGCCATTTGCTTTCGGGTCGGAGTGGAGTAAGCCCAGCCATTGTTTTCCACGATGACGAGCAACGGAAGTTTCAGGACCGCGGCAAAATTCATGCCCTCGTGGCAAGGGCCGGTGCTGGTGGCCCCATCTCCTACATAAGTCACCGCGACGCGCGGTTCTTTGCGGAGTTTGGAGGCAAGCGCAATACCGGCCATCAAGGGCACGGTCTCACCCAGCATGCTGATGGGCGCGATGACGCCTCGCGCCACGTCCCCAAAGTGCGTGTTGGCATCGCGCCCGCCCGTCGGGCCATCTTTCCTCGCCATGTATTGAAGGAACAGGTCCCTTGGCCTGTACCCCCGGATGAGCAAGGCCCCGACGTTTCGGATCACAGGGCCAATCAAGTCTTGCTTCTCGAGGGCGTATGCAGTTCCTATGGAAATCGCCTCCTGACCCAGACCGGAGTACACTCCGCCCACCACTTGGCCCTGCCGGTAAAGGCTGGTGAGCTGCTCATCCACCCGCCGGTTCAAGCGAAGGTAATAGTACAGTTCATGATACTGTGAACGTTCCATTTGGCCCTGCAACGTCTTTGATCCCCGCAGGGGATCGATCAAGTAGCCGGGCAACGCCCCCGGGTAACGTGCCCCAACAATGTCCGACCCTGAAAGGGTCGAATCCGGACGGCGTTCCGCCCCTCCTTTATCCCGCGGCTCAGGGCAATGCGACCCTTTCAGGGTCGGGGAACGAGCCTCGCGCTTTCCGGGGGCGTTGCCCCCGGCTACTATCTTGTGCCCTTTCAGGGCACGAAAAAACACCCTTCGGATTTACCCCTCGCCACCCCGTTTCGGACATCACGGATAGCGTTTCGCCTATAGATGCCGAGCATGACGTATTGTGTTCCACTGTCGACTCTCGACTTGCTCGACCATTTCCATCGCAAAAACTCTTCCAAAGTGCCGGACTACGCTTCCCGCAACCTCTTCCATCTCCACCGGCCGGCCCACCAGCTTCTGGAGCGATGTCACGCCTTTATCGTGCAGCCCACAAGCAACTATCCAGTCGAAGTAGCGCAGGTCCGTATTGACATTGAAGGCGAAGCCGTGGGAGGTGACCCAGCGAGAAATGTGGACCCCCATGGCTGCCAACTTGTTGTTTCCCACCCAGACTCCCGGAGCCCCGGCAAGGCGTCCGGCTTGAATTCCGTAGTCCCCTGCCACTTCGAGCAAGACTTCTTCAAGGGAGCGCATGTACCAGGCGATATCACGCTGGTGTTTTGCAAGGTCAAGGATGGGGTAGCCTACCAACTGCCCGGGGCCGTGGTAAGTGACGTCGCCGCCCCGGTCAATCTCGAAGACCTGCGCGCCGCGCGCGGCAAGCTGCTCGACGGAGATGAGAAGATTTTCCGTTTTCGCATTGCGACCCAGCGTGTAAACGTGGGGATGCTCGAGCAGCAGAAGTGTGTCAGGGATTACACCGGCCTTGCGTGCAGCCACCCGCTCGCGCTGCTGGCGGAGGCCGTCCACGAAGTCGACGACTCCGAGGTTTTCGACGTTACAGGTCATTGTTGACGTGGCGCCACATCGCAATCAGGGGCTGGGCGCGTGCCGGCTGTTACTTACAATAACCACCCCCTACCTCCTGCTTGCCAAGGAGGGGATCCAGCTCGCCAACTCCCCTCCTCACTGAGGAGGAGGCCAGTGGGTAGTGAGCGTGCGTGGCCTGTTAGTAGTTAAGTGGGACATCACACTAGGGAGCGGGGAAAGAGGTTTCGTTCCGTAGTTTGGGGTTTTCGGAGCCCATCATCCAGTCCCCAGTCCCTACCCCCGAATCCCTGGCAGCGGGGTTTCACGCGTGAATCGCCCAGTCGTGCGCAGCGTGAGCCGCTTCCATCATCGCTTCAGACAGAGTGGGGTGCGGGTGGATGGTATGAGAGAGGTCAAGCGCCGTACCCTCGAGGCGCAAGGCCACGGTGGCTTCGGCCACCAACTCCGTCACTCTTGGCCCGATCATATGGACGCCGAGTATCTCTCCATACTTTTCGTCGCACACCATCTTCACAAAGCCCTCGCGGGCGCCCAGGATGCCAGCCTTACTGTTGCCCCCAAAGGGGAACTTCCCAACCCGAAGCTTGTGGCCCGCTTCACGCGCCTGGCGTTCCGTGAGGCCCACGCTGCTGATCTCAGGCTCACAATAGGTGCAATTGGGGACCTGTGTGTAGTTGATGGGCTCGGCCGGCTTCCCCGCCGCGTGCGTAACCGCAACGATGCCTTCCATCGAGGCTACATGCGCCAGCAGGGGGCTGTTCGCGACGATGTCGCCAATGGCGTAGACGCCGGGCTCGTCGGTTTGCATGTATTGATCGACCTTCACGAATCCCCGCTCCAGTTTGACCCGGCTCTTCTCCAAGCCTGCATCTTGGGTGTTGGGCGAACGCCCCACGGCGACCAACAAGGTCTCAGCTTCAATGGTCTGGGACTTCCCATCTGCTCGGGTGTAGGAAACAGCCACTCCGTTTGCCGTCTTGGTGGCTTTCTCAACCTTGGCCTGCGTCTCGATAGTGATGCCCTGCCGGCGGAATGACTTCTCGAGCTCGGCGGAGATTTCTTCATCTTCCAGAGGCACGGCGCGCGGCAACATCTCCAGAATCGTGACTTTCGCGCCGAAGCGGTGGAAGATGGAGGCGAACTCCGCACCCACCGCGCCGGCGCCCATAATCACCATCGAGCTGGGGATGGCTTCGAGCGCCAGGACTTCCTTGTTGGTCAGTATGGTTTTGCCGTCCGGCTCGAAGCCCGGGAACGTCTTTGCCTCGGACCCGGTGGCAAGGACAATCTTCGCCGCCTGGATTTCTCGCGTCTGCCCCTTGGCGTCCGTTACCGCGATCCGGCCCGGGCCAGCCAGGCGCCCGTATCCTTGGAGACTTTCCACTTTGTTTTTCTTGAAAAGAAACTCGATGCCCTTCACGAGTTTGGTGACTACCTTGGTTTTGCGGGCCTGGACCGCCGCCCAGTCAATGGAGAATTCCTTGCAGACGATTCCGTATTCCTTGGCATTCTTGAAATAGTCGTAGACCTCGGCGTTCAATAGAAGGTCTTTCGTCGGGATGCAGCCCACGTGCAAGCACGTCCCGCCAAACTTGTTGTCCTTCTCGACTACCACTGTCCGAAGTCCCAGTTGCCCGGCCCGAATCGCCGCGACGTACCCGCCGGGCCCGCTCCCGATAATCACCATGTCGTAGCCTGGAGTTTCAGCCAAAACAACACCTCCATTCAGCAGGAGTCAGGATTCAGGCAGGCCGGCTTTTGGCTTTTCGCTGAATCCCGAATCCTGTTCTTCCCTGAGCGTTCGAATCCGCCTATCGTCATCTTACATGACGAGAATTGGGGATACAAGCAACCGCGACGGCTTGCGACCAAGCCGATTGGATCATCGCTTCGTTGGATCATTGAGAGGCGGCTACGGGATCTTTCTTCCAATGAACCAATGACTAAATGGATCGATGATCAAATCCCTTTTGGGTCCAAGCGACTTGCTTGACCCCAGCCCTGGAGTGTTAGTCTAAGTCCTTTGTCTTCATTAACATTCCCGTTTTAAACGCCTAACTATATGTGTTTTCAACAACATTCCCGATTTGCTCCCGACTCTTCCACAGCGTTCCTTTGTTTTCAATGACATTCCCGCGTCGTTCCTTCAATTCTTAAAATTACTACGCCTGCACATGGCCGCCTTCCCCGGACGGAATGTCGATTTCCAGGACATTGCCGATTTCCACCATTTGGGCGTTATCGTTTTTGGGGGTGGCAGCGACCCGCACGTTGCCGGATAGGAGTCCTTCCCCCACACTCAGCAGTATCCGCACCTTGCATTCAATAGCCCCATCAAACGCGCTTTCGCGGCGCCGGATCATGCGCCCTATCTCCGCTCGAGGGGTGGGGCATGCGTCCCGTTCCGAAACAGCTCCGACTCTCACATTGATAGGCTACTCAATCAATGGGATGTTGTCAAGAGATAAGGCGTCCTCATAGGCAGCCCAGGAGGGAGGGAATCGTTTCATGGGGTCATTGTCTCATTGGGTCATTGAAGCATTGAAGAGCAAGTCAGGCACGGCTTTCCGCACGGCGCGTTAGTCATTTTGGAGCGCGGGCGGGGCCGTTGTTTCAATGAATCAATGATCCGACGGGTCAATGAATCAACCCATCAGAGGGGGATTGCTAATCGCGGGGGTTGGGTATACAGTCCGTTACCGGGTCTCAAAAAGGAGACTCCGATTGAAGTATTATTCACTACGACAATATGTCGTAGGGACAGTTCACGCTGACGGGGACCGGCTTCGTCCTTGGAGGCAGCATGAAACTCTTACGCGCGCTTTCCCTGCGAACGCTTCAAGTATCCGCCTTTATCTTCTTCTCCTCTCTGGCAAGCTGGGCGCAGACGGCCAACGTGCCTGGGCGCGTTACACAAGCTGTGGACTTGGAGAACCTCGTCACACTACGAGGGAACACCCATCCGCTGGCGCGAGCCGAATATGACCAGGGCGCCGCGCCCGATAGCCTGCCCATGGAACGCATGCTGCTCGTCTTGCAGCGCTCGGCGGAGCAGGAAACCGCGCTGCGAAAGTTGCTGGATGAGCAGCAGATCAAATCCTCGCCCAATTTCCACATGTGGCTCACGCCCGAGCAGCTTGGCGAGCAATTCGGCCCCGTCGATGCGGATATTCAGGCCGTAACGGACTGGCTGGGGTCGCAGGGCTTCGAGGTGAGTCGTGTGGCTGCGGGCCGCACGGTGATCGAGTTTACGGGCACGGGGGGAGCGGTGCGCCAGGCCTTTCACACCGAGATCCACAAATTCACGGTGAACGGCGACGAGCATTGGGCCAACGCGAACGATCCGCAGATTCCTGCCGCCTTGGCGCCAGTGGTTGCCGGCTTTGACTCGCTCAACAACTTTCCCAGGCGGTCGATGATCCATCGCCTTGGTACGTTTTCGCGGTCGAAAGCCACTGGTGAAGTGAGGTCACTCTACACCAATAGCTGCCCCGATGGGAATAATACCTGCTATGAGCTGGGCCCGACCGACTTTGCCACCATTTACAATGTTTTGCCCCTCTGGCAATCGAGCCAGCCGATTGACGGCACCGGGCAAACCATCGCCATTGTCGGGTCGTCAAACATCAACGTTCAGGATGTGCGCGACTTTCGCAGCTTGTTCGGCTTGCCGGCTATGGACCCGCAGATCATCGTGGTCGGCCCTGACCCCGGGTTCCTGCAGAACGACGAGGAGACCGAAGCAGACCTCGATGTGGAGTGGTCCGGCGCGGTGGCGAAGAATGCCACCATCGAGCTTGTCGTTTCCGAGGACACTGAGGCCTCATTTGGGACGGATCTGTCCGCCGTCTACATCGTTGACAATAACCTGGCGCCGGTGCTAACCGTGAGCTACGGTGCATGCGAGAGCTCCCTCGGCGTCGGTGGCAATGCCTTCTACAACTCACTTTGGGAGCAGGGCGCTGCTCAAGGCATCACCGTACTTATTGCATCGGGCGACGCCGGCTCGGCCATGTGTGACCAACAGGATGGCTTCGTTGTTGCCAACCAGGGCCTAACGGTCAGCGGAATGGCTTCGACGCCGTTTAACGTTGCTGTGGGCGGGACGGACTTTAACGACGCCAGCGCCCTATCGCAATACTGGTCCAGCAAAAACAATTCCAATACCCTATCCTCCGCGCTCTCTTACATCCCTGAAATGACGTGGAATGATTCCTGCGCGAGGTCTGGGATGCCGAGCGACTGCGCCAATGCGATCAACGAGGGCACCGACCTTGGCGGCGGCGGCGGGGCCAGTAATTGTCTCACTTTTACGGGCACATTTCCCAACATCATGTGTACTGGTGGGTACGCCAAACCGACGTGGCAAAGTGGGAACGGCGTGCCCAATGACGGCGCGCGCGACCTCCCGGACGTGTCGCTTTTCACCGGCAACGGCTTGAGCGGCAGTTTCTACGCCATGTGCGATAACGCTTCCTGTAGCCAAGGTTCTTCCGCATGGTATTTCGAGGGGGTAGGGGGAACGTCGGTATCGACGCCGGCCTTCGCCGGCATCATGGCGCTGGTGAATCAGAAGACGGGCACGCGCCAAGGCAGTGCAAATTACGTTTTATATCCGTTAGCCGCGAAAAGTGGCGCAAGCTGTCCGTCAAACTCAACTATGGCTCCCGCTGCCAGCAGTTCTTCGTGCATCTTTTACGATGTGGTCACAGGCAACAACTCCATGGCGTGCGAGTGGTTGACGCCGAACTGTGCCTTTGGCAACAACACAAGCGCCGCCGCTGGCATCCTGGAAGTTAATCCTCCCACCAATCCCTTACCAGCTTGGAGTACTAATGCCGGTTACGACCTGGCCACCGGGCTTGGTTCAGTGAACGCCACCAATCTGGTGAAAAACTGGGCTTCCGTCAGCTTTGCCCCGACGACTACCGCGCTGGCTAATCTTTCCCCAACCACCCTTACGCACGGCCAGCCAGCGAACTTTACGGTTAATGTTGCTCCCGGATCGGGTGGCGCCACGCCCACGGGCGATGTCTCGCTGATTGCGCAAACAGGCGGCAGTCCAACCAAGCGCACGGGCATTGGCAGCTTTGGACTGAGTAATGGCAGCTTTTCTGGCGCCACCAACATGCTCCCGGGTGGAACATACGGCGTGACGGCTCACTATGCGGGGAACGGAACATACGGGGCGAGCGACTCGACACCGCCCGTCCAGGTAACGGTGAACCCCGAGGGCAGCCAGACGCGCGTGGCATTGTTGACGTTCGATGCTATGTGGGGGGGGGAGATCAATTCCAACGCAACGTCAGTCATGTACGGGACAACATATGACATCGTGCGCGTGGACGTCACAAACAACTCGGTGCAGCAATGCTTTTCCAGTTCGTATCCATGCCCCAGCGGGCAAGTGACGCTCACGAACAATGGCCAGCCACTCGCTCCCGCCACTTATCACTTGAATAGCCAAGCCTACACGGAGGATCAATTGGGTATGCTGTTTGCCGGGTCGTACAACATAGCAGCCAGCTATGCAGGCGACGGTAGCTACAACACGAGCACATCACCCGTGGATGCTATCACCATCACCCCAGCATCGACCTCCCTCAGCTTCATGAATGTGCCGACCGCCGTTGCGGGGACGAGCGTTAAGATTGTCGCAGTCGTCAACTCGACAAGTCTGGGTGTGGCCCCGACTGGCACGGTACAGATCCTATGCAACAATACCGCTATCGGGACGGTCGCGGTCGTGGGAAGTGCTGGCGAGTTCACTGGGGACGTCGTGAATTACGCCCAGGCGTTTGCAACCATCCCTGTGTCTTTGCCGGGGGGGACGGATACCCTCACGGGGCAATACAGCGGCGATAGCAATTACGTGCCCGCGACATGGCCGGTTCCGTACCAGATCGAGGTCGGCGACTTCGGCTTGTCGACGAATCCAACCACATTCAACATTTCGGCGCCAGGGCAGTCCGCCACCGCGACGCTCACCATAACCCCCCTGTACGGATTCGGGGGAACGGTCAGCATGTCTTGCAGCGCCCCTTTGTCTTCGGGATTGTCCTGCGGATTTTCGCCCTCAATAATCAACGTGGCCGGCGCTTCGCCCGCCACAGTCACGCTTACCGTCGACAGCTCGGCCCAGGTCAGTGCAACACTACCCAGAACGCAACGGAGAGCGCCTCCGAGTTTTCCTTTGCCCAGCGGAGTGTCTTGGCTTTTGGCCGCATCGCTGGCTCTAGCGATGCTGGTGAACCTTTCCGCGGCGAGGCGGAGTGCAGCGGTCCTGCTGTCTGCGGCTGCGTTGGTGGTGGGGGTCTGGGTGGCCTGCGGCGGGGGAGGCGGTGGTGGTGGAAGTTCACCTCCGGCACCGGCGCCCATCGTAAGTCTCTCGCCGCCTAGTCTCACATTCAGCCTGGAGAATATGGGCTCGACAAGCACGGCGCAGAGCGTGACACTCTCAAACATCGGCAATGCTTCCCTGAGCGTCTCCAGCATCGCCCTCATCGGGGCGAGTTCTGGAGACTTCGCCCAGACGAATAATTGTGGCAGCAGTGTTGCGGCTGGGGCCAACTGCTCAATCGGTGTGACGTTCGCGCCGGCGGCAACTGGGACGCGAAGCGCCTCACTTGTCATCACCGACAACGCCTCCCTCAGTCAACAGACGGTCAGCTTGACCGGCACGGGGGCCCGGCCGCCCACGCCACCCGGCACCTACTCGTTACTGTTGCAGGCCACGAGCGGCGGCGACGTGCATAGCCTGGGCGTTTCGGTAAACGTACAATGAGCTTCGACCGAAGTCTGAAATTGGAGACCAGAAAACACAGAGAGAGCCGGCATGCGCGTGGAGCGATACTCCCCTCCTCGGGGGAAGAGGAGTAAGGGGTGGTGGGCATGGATTATTCAAGCTTGCAGGTCAGCCACCTCCTGGCCCCTCCTTATCAAGGAGGGGAATCAGCAACGTATTTTTCCGCGTCCCACGTGTCATTCCGAGCGAAGCGAGGAATCTGGCTCTGGAAGTAAAGGAAGTACGAGATTCCTCGCTTCGCTCGGAATGACACGTGAGGTGGGCTGTGTTTAGTATCTATCTCACGGTATTGAATCGCTTCTCGATTTCGGCCCAGTTCACCACGTTCCACCAGGCGCCGATGTATTCGGCGCGGCGATTCTGGTACTTGAGGTAGTAGGCGTGCTCCCACACGTCGAGGCCCATGACGGGATACTTGCCCTCGCTCACGGGGTTGTCCTGATTGGCGGTGGAGTAGATGTCGAGCTTGCCCCCCTGCGCCGTCAGCCACGCCCAGCCTGAGCCGAAGCGTCCCAGAGCGGCGGCAGTGAATTTCTCCTTGAACTGGTCGAAGCTGCCGAAGGTGCTCTGGATGGCCTCTGTCAAGTGGCCGCCGGGCTGCCCACCGGCCTTGGGCGCCATAATCTGCCAGAACATGGAGTGGTTAATGTGGCCACCGCCATTGTTGCGCACCGCCGTGCGGATGTTTTCCGGAACGAGGCTCAAGTTGTTGGCCAGCAGTTCCTCGATGGTCTTGCCGGCCAGGTTCGGCGCCGACTCCAGCGCCTTATTCAGATTGGTCACGTAAGTTCCATGGTGCTTGCCATGGTGAATCTCCATGGTCATCTTATCGACATACGGTTCCAACGCGTCAAGAGCGTAGGGTAGCGATGGAAGTGTGAACGGCATAGAAGCTCCTTTTGTTTGTGTTATTGAGGTTCCCTGATTTAAGTCCCAAAATATTCGATGCAGGCGCTTGTTGGACGGCTCAACCTCCGCAGTCAGCCGTCAGCGGTCAGCTCTCGGCTTGGGTACTCCTAAGTGACTCCTCACCCGCCTGCGGGCCGAAGCCGATGTTGTTCACGGCTCGCCGCTTCCCCTTCGGCGGACGTAGGCCCGGCCCGCTTCCCGATGAAGTGCATCGGGACAGCGGGCCGTCCTCTCCCCGAGGGAGAGGGCGGCCCTTTCTCCTGACTCCTGACTTCTGACTCCTTTCTTCTGCTCTTCTCGGCTCTGAATCCCCTTGAATTGCACTCCTCCTGTGGGCATAATTCCAAGTCCATGAGGAGGCGTAGGTGGCCACATTAGATATCGATTGGGTGCGAAGGCAGTTTCCCGCGCTCGCACTTCAAGTGAATGGCAGCCCGGCGGTCTATTTCGACGGCCCGGGCGGCACGCAAGTCCCCCAACGCGTGATGGACGCGATGCGTGATTACCTGACCAATTCCAACGCCAACACGCACGGCGCATTCGCTACCAGCAGGAGAAGCGATGAGGTGATCGCGCAGGCCCATGCCGCCATGGCGGACTTGCTGGGCTGCGATGCCGCGGAAGTGGTTTTCGGCCCCAACATGACTACGCTGACTTTCAGCCTCAGCCGGGCATTCGGACGCGAACTCGGGCCCGGTGACGAAGTTGTGGTCACACGCCTGGACCATGACGGCAACGTCACGCCCTGGTGCGCGCTTGAAGAGCGTGGCTGCCGGGTGCGCTTCGTAGATTTCGATCCCTCGGACTGCACCTTGGACATGGCGGACCTCGAGCGGCAAATCACCGCGCGCACTCGGCTGGTGGCGGCCGGCTACGCTTCCAATGCGGTGGGGACCATCAACGACGTGGAGGAGATTGTTCGCCTGGCTCACGCTGTGGGTGCGCTGGCATACCTCGATGCGGTCCACTACGCGCCCCACGGCCCGATTGATGTCCGCCGCCTCGACTGCGATTTTCTGGTTTGCTCGCCGTATAAGTTCTTTGGGCCGCATTCCGGCGTGCTTTATGGCAAACTCGAGCATCTCTCCCGTTTGCAGCCTTACAAAGTCCGCCCGGCTTCGGAAGAGAATCCTTATCGCTGGGAGACCGGCACGCAGAACCACGAAGCCCAGGCGGGGATCGTTGCCGCCGTCGAATACCTCGCTGCGCTGGGCCGGCGCGCCTCGCCCGCAGCCGCCTCGCGCCGAGCCGCCCTGCTCGCTGCTTACGACGTGATTCGCCCCTATGAACGCAGCTTGGCGGAGCGGCTGATCAGCGGCCTTCTGGCCATTCCCGGCCTCACGTTCTATGGAATCAAAGAGCCGGCTCGCCTCGCGCAGCGCGTGCCGACCGTCGCGATTCGCATGGCTGGGCATTCTCCGCGCGAGCTGGCAAGTTACCTTGGCGAGCGTGGAATATTCACCTGGGACGGGAACTACTACGCGCTGAACCTGAGCGAGCGGTTGGGTGTCGAGCCCAGTGGCGGCATGTTGCGCATCGGCCTGGCACATTACAACACGGCGGAAGAAGTTGACCGGCTCCTCGCCTCGCTGCATGAACTTCAGGCGATATAGTAACCGTTCCATACTCGAACCGAAACCCCCTCACCCGCCTGCGGGCCGAAGCCGATGTAGTTCACGGCTCGCCGCCTCCCCTTCGGCGGGCGTAGGCCCGGCCCGCCCCGGCTGAAGAAAACGCCGGGGGCGGCCCACCCTCTCCCCCAAGCGGGAGAGGGGAGAGTTAATCCGATTTCTACTGCCCTCTCCTTCAAAGGAGGAGAGGGGCAGGTTCATTTGATAATTGAAGTAAGCGTTGCCTATGGATGCCTGCTGACCAAATAACTCGCGGAGAATAGTAAATGCCAAAAACGAGCATGGATCGCAGATGTTTCGCACGGAATAGCGGAATGGCAGCCTTTTCCTGGGCCCTGTCAGCAGGCCTGAATCCCTGGCGTTTGCCGGCACGGCTTCTCGCAGCCGAGAACGCCTCCGGTGAGGAGATTCCGAATTGGGCCGAGCCGCAGCAGGGCACTGTCGCGGGGGCCTCATCCGTAGACAATTCCTTTCCGGGCGGATATGCGCCAATGAACGTTTGCGGTGACATCCCCCAGTTGGGCTGGGAGACTGAGAAGGAGACGAGTGGGGCCTGGCTGGAGCTGGATTTTGGCGCGGAGCGCACCGTGCGCGAGTTGTGGCTGCTCGCCAAACCTCTACCTTACGATATCGTTCTTGATCCTTACATGCGGGGCGGGCACATGGCGACTCCGCGTAAGATCACCTACAGCTTTTCCGGGGGCGCTTCCTATCAGGCTGAGCTTCGCCAAGCCAGATACTTGCAGATGATCACCCTGCCCCGCGCAGAAACGACGAGATCCATTCGATTTGTAGTGAATGAGGTCTGGCCGGAAGCGGGCAGCCAGGGCACAGGTTTGGGCAAAATCAAGGTGTTCCCCAAGCCGCATGCTGCATCGTTCCAGGTGTTTGCATACGCCATGTACGACGCGCGCGGTGGGGTTGCGGTCCAATCCGCTACTCTGGAAATCATCAATCCCGGCGACGAGATTCGGGGAGCGAAGCTGCAAATCTCCAGCGACGCGGGCAACCCCTCGACTATTCCGCTTGCCGACATCCCTGCCCGGTCTGTTTCTCGTCAGGATGTCTGGATACCTGCTCCGTTTGAAGATTCAATTATGAATTTCAAAATGGCCGGCGCGGGCGCTGACTTCAAGGTCAGCCGAAGCTTGCGCGTGCCCGCCTATCGCTCTTATTTTGACGGCGGAACGTTCGATTTCCTGTGCACGAACCACAACGACCTGGGTTGGCTCGATACCCAGGCAGTCACCGCGGATTACCGGTCGGCAGAATTGATCCTGCCCGCCATGCAGCTTCTCAAAGAGAATCCCGAGTTTCGCTACTCGATGGAGTGCGTGGCCTACCTCATCGAGTTCCTGGAGCGCCATCCCGAAAAGCGCGAGGAGATGGCGCAATTGATGCGCGAGGGCCGCTTCACCTGGGGCGCCAGCTATGTGGAGAATTTGGAAGTGCACGTGGGACCCGAGAAGCTGGTGCGCCAATTCTATCTTGGCCGGAAGTGGCTGAGGAAGAACTTCCCCGGTGTGGATTCGCGACATTACGTGAAGACCGATCCGCCTTCCATGACCTGGCAGATGCCGCAGGTTCTGGCCAAGGCGGGCGTTCCGTACGTGCTTCAAGGCCGTTTCACCTGGGGGTTCTATCACTGGGAAGCGCCGGACGGCTCAAGCGTATTCGTCTTCGCCTATCGTTACGGCGACCCGAGAGGGCTGGTCAATCCGAAGGGAAACCAGGGATGGCTTAGTTCCGCGGACGCCCGCGAATATTATTATGCCCCGCGCCACCTCCCGCCCATGATGATCTATGACTTCAACTCGGATTACCTGCCTCCCGCTCCGGCCCTGATTCCTTACGCGCGCCAACAGAACGAGGCCATGCATCGGTTCGCTGCGGTATGGAATGGACACTACGCCTCCAAGCGCGAGCGGCAAATCCAGCCGCCGAAAATACGATTCGTCGAACCCGAGGCCGCCCTGGACGAACTCACCAAGCATGACTTGGATATTGAAACTGTCAAGGGTGATTGGCCCATCAACTGGACATACTACGATGAGCCTGGCCACCGGGAAGGGTTGCGGGCGGGCCGCGAAGGTCACAACCTCCTGCTGGGCGCGGAGCGCCTCTATGCCGGGCTCAGCCAGTTCCCCGCAGTCCGGTCCTACCCGCGGGAAGCGTTCTTTGAAGCCTGGAGAGGAAACTGCTGGCCTGACCACGGATGGGGCGGCAATAGGGGAACAGTAACGGACAAGGTCTACATCGAGTCCTACTTGAAATCACACGAGATTGCCGCAAAGCTCTTTTCTGAGGCGGGGTCCCAACTGGCTCAGCGCATCGTGAAAAAGTCCACCGAAGAAGTGCCCGTGGTGGTCTTCAACCCCTTGTCGTGGCCGAGGAGCGATGTCGTCCGATGCCATTTGGCCCTGCCCTCCGGTTGGAGTTCGTTTGCGCTGCGCGATGAGGAGGGCAAAGAAGTCCCCTGTCAGGTAGTTGGGCAGAGCGCCGACGGACGCCCTGAAGAAATCGTGTTCGTGGCGGAGGGCGTGCCATCCGTCGGCTACCGCACGTATGATCTTCAGCCGTCACCTTCCGCCCCGCCTGCCGAGGCACGCTTGGCCGGTGACAGTTTGGAGAACGATTTTCTGCGCGTGGTGATGGGCCCCGGAGGAGTGAAGAGTCTGTACGACAAGGCGTTGGGAAAAGAGATATTGCGTGCGGATAAGTTTTACGGAGGAGAAGTGTTGCAGTTCACGGCGCCGGGGCTGGCCTGGGAAGACCCCGAAATCGTGGCCATGCAGGATTTCGAAAAGACCAGTGACCACGAATTCCCGATCCGGCAGTTCGTTCAAGGACCGGTACGGACCACGGTGGTCAGGGAGGCAAGATTCAAGCACTTCTTGTTACGTCAGAAAACCCACTTGTACTCACACCTGCGCCGCCTGGAGCTCGAGCTCGAGTTATTGAATTGGGATGGGCAAAAGGAGCGAGAGTTGCGGGTTGTGTTCCCCATCAACTTGCAGAATGCGCGCCTGAGCTATGAAGTTCCATTTGGAACGGTGGAGATGGGGAAGGACGAGGTTGATTTCTCAGACCTTCCCGCGAGTCCTGACTCGCAGTTCAGAAAGGACCTTTACGGGGGAGAAAAGCCTCTGCGCTTCCGGGAGGCAATCAATTGGATCGACGCCTCTTCCCCGGAATATCTTGGCTTCGGCTGCCTGGCTGCATCGGATTGCACGGTGCACTTGTTCGCGGATGAAACGAATCATCAGGTTGATTATCCGCTTCTTCAACACGTGTTGCTCTCCACGCGCAAAAGCCTGGCTTGGAATCCGGAGTATTGGTTCACGCAGGCGGGAGACCACCACTACCGCATGGCGCTCTTCCCGCATGCCGGGGGGTGGCGCTCGAGCTATCGCGAGGGTTTTGCTTTCAATTATCCCCTGGCCGCTTTTGTGGCCACAGAACAGGCTGAATCTGGGGCACAACCTCTGCCCCGGTCGGCTCAATTTGTTAGGATTGAACCGTCCAACCTTGTCGTGACCGCGTTGAAAGTGTGCGAAGATGATGGCTCGCTGGTGTTGCGCTTTTACGAAGCGGAGGGCTTGGAATCTCAAGCCCGAATCCGCTTCTCGCGAAGCGTCCGCCAGGCCTGGAGAACGAATTTAATTGAAGAAGAACCCAGACCCTTGCCAGTGTCATCGGACGGGGCTTTGGAGTTTTTCGTGAAACCTTGGGAGATTGTTACGGTTAAAGTGGGCTGATGAGGGTCGGAGAAAAAGCCCTCTCCCCAAGCGGAAATTCAGCCCTCTGAACCTGTGAATTAATCCATGGACGGACAGACCAGTTTCACGCAAAGGCGCAAAGCACGCAAAGGTCGCAAAGCAAACAAAGGACTTCCACTTTGTGTTTCTTAGCGCCTTTGCGACTTTGCGTGAGCTGTTTTGATTTTTTCAAACCTTCTCTCCGTTGGGGAGAGGGCAAACACACAATTGCCTGACAGGGGGAGAACGTGACCAAGAATCGCCACAGAATTCTTTTGTCTCTTATGATAGACTTGGCCATGATGGCCGCAGCGCTGAGCATGGCTGAGGAGCACCATGAGGCACTGGTGGAACGAGGGGCACAAGCCAAGATGCGGGATGGCACGGTGCTCCGCGCGGACATTTACCGGCCCAAGGCCGAGGGGAAGTTTCCGGTCCTACTCCAGCGGACGCCTTACGACAAGCGGATGAACGTGGATTATGGCCTGCGCGCTGCTTCCCTGGGATACGTCGTGATTATTCAGGACGTGCGTGGCCGCTACAGTTCTGATGGTGAATGGGATCCCTTCCGATATGAGTCACAGGACGGTTACGACACCGTGGAATGGGCTGCCGCGCTTCCGAACTCGAACGGCAAGGTGGGGATGTTCGGCGGATCATACGTGGGCGCCACGCAGATGCTTGCCGCCATCGCGGCCCCGCCCCATCTCGCAGGCATCTTACCTTACGTCACGGCCTCCAACTACCACGAGAATTGGACGTACCAGGGCGGAGCCTTCGAGCAATGGTTCAACGAGTCATGGACTTTGCATCTGGCGATGGACACCCTCAATCGCCGGGCGCAGGCCCATAACAATGCCCTCCCCCATGTCTTCAAGCTGCCCCTAGCGGCTTTCCCGTTGTTGGGTGTGGGCGACGCCGGCGACTCCATTGACAGCCCCCAGACTCTCGCGTCTTATTTCTTCGATTGGCTGGCCCACCCAAGCTTCGACGACTATTGGAAACAGGTCTCCATCGAAGACCATTTCTCTCAAATCACAGTTCCCATTCTCCACGTCGGCGCCTGGTACGATCTTTTTTTGGGCGGGACGCTCAGGAATTACCTCGGAATCAAGGCGCGCGGCGGCAGCGAGGAGGCGCGTAGAGGTCAGCGCCTGATGGTTATCACCGGCGGGCACTCAGGGGCGGGCCCTCGCATCGGCGAGGTGGACTTCGGTCACGATTCGGTGGTGGACGACGGCGACCTGACGCTGCGCTGGTATGACTACTTTCTGAAGGGTGTGAAGAATGGTCTGGAGAGCGAAAAGCCTGTGAAACTTTTTGTTCTGGGCAAGAACATTTGGCGGGAGGAAGACGATTGGCCGCTGGCGCGCGCTCGCAACACGCGCTTTTATCTCCATTCTCAGGGCAAAGCAAACTCGCTCTCGGGCGATGGGACGCTAAGCACTTCGGAGCCTGCGAACGAGCACGCTGATCGGTATGTCTACGACCCTGCTGAGCCTGTGCCCACACGCGGCGGCCCTTTATGTTGCGACGCCACGCACTTGGCGCCGGGAGCGATTGACCAGCGCCCCGTCGAGGCCCGAAGCGACGTGCTGGTTTTTTCCACGCCGCCCTTCAAAGAGGATTTCGAGGTGACTGGCCCGGTCAGCGTTGACCTCTACGCCAGCTCCTCCGCCGTGGATACGGACTTCACCGCCAAGTTGGTGGATGTTTGGCCCAACGGCTTTGCGCAGAATCTCACGGAGGGAATTTTGCGGGCCCGTTACCGCAACTCCCCTGAGAGAGTCGAGTTCATGAATCCGGGTGAGACTTACAAACTGGCCCTCGATCTGTGGGCCACCTCGAACGTTTTCCTGAAGGGGCACAAACTGCGCTTGGAGATTTCGAGCAGCAATTTTCCGCGCTTTGACCGCAATCTGAATACGGGTGAAGAGGCGAGCCGGGGGACTCGCTGGGTGAAGGCGACGAATACGATTGTCCACGACAGAGAGCATCCCTCGGCGGTCGTCCTTCCCGTGATACCGTGATTGACGACGTCACGGGTGGGGCATCAGGAGGGGCAGATGAGCAGTGGGCAAATGGGCCGGTCGCCTGATCGGAAGATGGATAGATCGGCAGGTAGCGGGTTGCAGGAGAAGCTGACTGCCCACCTGCCTACCTGCCCATCTGCCCACTGGCAGCCTTCAACTTGACTACCATTCCAATGCTCGTCCATAATTCCACTTTCCTTTCCTCAGGTCTTTTCTCTCTTCAGGGGGGCTTTGTTCATGGCGGATGTTTATCGAAATTACCTAGCGGGCCAGTGGGTGGAGTGCAAGACAAAGAAAACATTCCCAAACGTCAATCCTGCCAATACCGGGGAGACTATCGGCCTGTTTCAAGCTTCGGGCCCGGACGACATTCAAGAAGCGTGTGACGCCGCGGTGAAAGCGCTGCCGGCCTGGGCGGCGCTTCCCGCTCCTTTGCGGGGTGAATTCCTCTACAAGGCTGCCGAAATTATGGAAGGCCGCCTTCCGAGACTTTCCGAGGAGATGACGCGGGAGGAAGGCAAGACGCTGCCCGAAGCCAAAGGGGAAGTGAAACGGGCCATCAACATCCTGCGCTACTTCGGAGGCGAGGGGCCGCGCCAGTTCTGCTATCAGATTCCGTCCGAGCGGGAGAACGTTTTCTGTTACACCTTGCGCAAGCCGCTGGGAGTGGCGGCCCTCATTACTCCCTGGAATTTCCCCAGCGCCATTCCGGCGTGGAAAATGGCGCCCGCGCTGGTGGCGGGAAACACCGTGGTGATCAAGCCTGCCTCGCTCGCGCCGCTCAGCGCCTACCGGATCGTTGAAGCGCTACACGAAGCGGGCATCCCCGCCGGAGCTCTCAATTACGTGACGGGAAGCGGCGGCTCGACCGGCGACGCGCTGGTCGGGCACCCTGCCATCCGCGCTGTCTCCTTTACGGGCTCTTGCGAGGTGGGAAACGCGCTTTACGATAAGGTGACGAAGCGGAAGATTCGCCTTCAGCTCGAAATGGGCGGCAAAAACCCCACCATTGTACTCAAGGACGCGGACCTGGATTACGCCGCCACCATCCTGGTGAACGGTGCGTTCTTTTCCACCGGCCAGAAGTGCACCGCCTGTAGCCGAGCCATCATTGAGAAGGACATTTTCGAAGCATTGGTCGAGAAGTTAGTGGCCAAGACCAAGAAGCTGAAGGTTGGAAACGGGCTCGAGCCGGGCATCGAGATCGGACCCGCGGTGGATGCGAAGCAGCTCGAGACGGACATGAAATACATCGAAATCGCCAAGCGCGAAGGGGCGCAGTTGCTCTGTGGAGGGAATCACCTTACAGGTGGAATTTACGATTTGGGATATTTTGTGGAGCCCACTATCTTCACCGGCGTCACTGCTGAAATGCGCATTGCGCAAGAGGAGGTCTTTGGCCCGGTCCTGGCACTGATGGTGGCGAATGATTTTGAGGACGCCATGCGGCTCGCCAATGGCGCGCGCTTTGGCCTCTCGGCTTCCATCGTTTCGCGCGACCTCACGCGTGTCCACCAATTCATTAATCGGATTGAGGCCGGCTTGATTACGGTAAACCTTCCGACTGCGGGCGTTGAATATCAGCTTCCTTTCGGCGGCACCAAAGAATCGAGCTTCGGCATGCGCGAGCAGGGGCCGGCCGCGCTCGATTTCTATACCGAGACGAGAACGGTTTATTTGAAGTATACGCAGTAGAGTTGTCCGTTATGCGTTGTACGTTGTCAGTTATCCGTTGTCAGTGGTTAGCGCCGAGTCTGCTGGGTCAAGGGTCCGTTGACGAATTCAGCCCGTGGAGCGGGCGTAGTCATTTAGCCCACGGCGAAGCCGTGGGAGAAGGAGCATCCAACATGAGTTCCTGAGCCCCGCTAGGGGCGATGTCCGGCCCCGTTGGAACGAGTTTTCCCATGGCGCACACGTACACCAACATCTTGATTCATGCGCTTTTCAGCACGAAGGACCGCCAACCCTGGCTCACCCTTGAAATCCGTGAAGAGGTCTTTCGCTACTTAGGGGGCACACCCAATGAGTTGCGAGGGCAGTCGTTATTGGTAAATGGCCCGCGTGATCATGTCCACATCCTGTTTGTTCAACCCCGAACGCTGTCGATCTCCACCGTCATGGAAAAGCTCAAAGCCAATTCTTCGGGCTGGGTGAAGGAGCGCTGGCCGGACCGGCGCTGTTTCGGCTGGCAGACTGGTTACGCGGCGTTTAGCGTCAGCAAATCGCACGTGGAGCAGGTGAAGCACTACATCGGGAATCAGGAAAAGCATCATCGCAAAGTAACGTTTCAAGAGGAAGTTGTTGCCTTTCTGAATAAACACGGGATCGAGTACGACCCTCGGTATCTTTTTGATTGAAGCGATCCCTGATGCCGCCCCTGACGGGGCTGGGGACGTTCCAAGGGGTTTACTCCATTCCCACGGCTTGCGCCGTGGGCTAAAGGACTGCACCGCTACCGCGGCTTGAAATGAAGGACCAATACTCCGGCGACATCAACGATTACAAGAAGTACGCGCTCCTGCGAACTCTCTGTGATTACGATACACGTCTGTGTGTGTGCTGGATGCTAACGCCAGATGATAGCGGACCTGACGGCAAGAAGACCAAGTACCTCGATCAGCCATGGCGCTGGAGGCACTTCGACCCTGAGCTTTTCGACTCGCTCGGGAGGGCTGTTCCAGATAATCGGCGCGTCGCCTGGGCTGAGGAGACGGGCATTCTGCGTTCCGCCTGCTATTTTTCCAGGCTGCTCACTGACAGAAAGGATCAGCGGGAAAAGTACTTCAAAGACTTCCTGTGCTGCGCACAAGATAGCGAGCTTGTCTTCTTTGATCCAAATAATGGGCTGGAAGTTCCGTCCAGGCGCTGTGGCAGAAAGGATTCCTCAAAGTACTTGTATTGGAAAGAGCTCAAGGATACGTGGACGGGTATCCCTTCGGCAAGCCTGCCCGGGCACTCTGTTCTCTTGTATCAGCACTTCCGGCGCAAGAAGGGCGAGAAAAGAGATGACTTCATAAGCAAGGTTGCATTAGAGCTGCGAGCCCAGCCCTCAGTGGCAGAGGTCGTTGCATTCCGGACTCCCTTCGTTGTGTTCTTTCTTCTCGCGCAACCTGAGCACAACCGCCTGGCAAACCGCGCTGCTGACGTAGAGCGGTTGTGGGGAAAACAAATCTGGGTCACGTTTCATCCCGCCAGAAACAAACAACTGGAGGAACCACAGTGAAGAGAACCCAACAATTCCTGGCAAAACTCGGTCTCCCCAGCGAAGACAACCACGCGCTCGAGCCTAGCAGCAAGCGGTTCAAGGATGGAGGGGATTACCGCTTCGAGATCCCCAGCGTGGAGGGCCCGCGCGTCTTTCGCGAAGTGCTGGAGGCCGCGAAGGAACTCAAGGTGCCGATCCATCGCGTCAGCCAGGGTAGCGGCATCATGCTGCTGACCAAAGATGAAATTCGCGAGATGGCGCGCATGGGCGCCGGCGAGCGGATTGAAGTCTGCTTGTTCGTCGGCCCCCGAGCGCCTTTCGAGACCGGCGCCCAAACGGTATCCACGGCAGGCAAGGTGATTGGTCTGCAACACCGTGGGGCGGACCAACTGGTTTACGCCATCGAGGACGTCCGCAAGGCGTGCGACCTCGGCATTCGCAGCGTGTTGCCTGCGGATTTAGGCCTGATCTGGGTGCTCAAGGAGATGAAGGAGAAGGGTGAACTCCCCAAAGATTTGATCATCAAGAGTTCTGTAACGCTTCCT
Organism: uncultured Acidobacteriota bacterium; assembly: GCA_963832915.1. Classification (GTDB taxonomy): domain Bacteria; phylum Acidobacteriota; class Terriglobia; order UBA7540; family UBA7540; genus CAVROP01. The sequence continues at coordinate 91,083 of CAWHWE010000067.1, read as the reverse complement.
GCGGCCAACCCCGCGACGGCCAAGCTATTTGAGAAGGCCGGCGTTTCGACCATGAATATCCCCACCGACTTGACCCCTGCCCAGATGGGCTCCATCCGGCAAACCGTGGACATTCCCATCGACCTCTACATCGAAGTGCCGGACAACTTTGGCGGCTTCGTCCGTTACTACGAGATACCCCAAATCCTTCGAGTGGCCGCGCCCGTCTATTTCAAGTTCGGTCTGCGCAACGCGCCGGATATTTACCCTTCCGGAAAGCACCTCGAGGATCTAGCCGTGAAAATGGGGCGTGAGCGCGTGCACCGGGCGCGCATTGCGTTGGAATTGATCGAAGAATACGCGCCGCAGGCCAAGATGTCGCCGCTAGGCTCAAAAGACCTCGGCATACCTATAGTGTAAGGCTGCGCTCCCGTCGTACCTTGGTTGTGGCAGACCTCCAGCGCCTGTGTTGCGCCACATGCATTGCTAATGTTCCTCGGCAGCCCTCTCCTGTGCCTGGTCTTTACCCGTATTTTTGGCTGGACACCGCGGGTGCCCAAATCGGAAATATAGCCCTCTCCCCAAGGGAGAGTGTAAAGACCCAATTCCCGTGGGACATGCCCGGCTCCTGTACCAGGAGGGGGCGTCCTCACCTCCGGCCGAGAATTTGCATTCCCCTTTCCCGTTCTTACGTATCTATCTAGTGAGCAGGCAAGATGCCGGAGACGGAGCGGTAGCGTGACCACCGTGACATTACAGCAAGGCGAGGGAGTGCTGGCCCGCTTCATTCAGGGTGACGCTGCGGCCTTTGCCGACATCGTGCAGGAACATCAATCCATGGTGTTCAGCATCGCCTATCACTTTCTGCACGACCGGGGGCGGGCGGAGGAGGTAGCGCAGGATGTTTTCCTTCGTCTTTATCGCCACCTGGCCTCGATCAAATCGAGAGACCATCTGGTTTTCTGGCTTCGCAAGGTAACTTGCCGCCGCTCGATTGACGAGGTCAGGAAGTTAGCCAAGTCGCCGCCGACCAGTCTGGAAGATGTCGCGGAACCTGCGGCGAAGCCCCCGGACCTCGACCCGCTGCTCTACCGGAAACTGCGGCGCATGGTGGCGTCGCTCTCGGAGGACGCGCGCGCCGTGGTCATCCTGCGTTACCAGGAAGAATTGGACTTGGCGGACATTGCCGAAATTCTTGACATCCCGGTAAATACCGTAAAGAGTCGGCTGCAAAGGTCGCTTGAAATCCTGCGGGAGAAATTCCACCGCTGGGCAGGAGATGTTCAACAATGAACCGCTTTGAAGATAAGCTTCGAGACGCGCTGCGCCGCGAGGCTGCCCCAGAGGGTTTTGCGGAAAAAGTCATGGCTCGCATCCGGGGTCTTCCGCAACCTGCCGCAATAGCTTGGCGGCAATTCGGCGCCGTTTTCGCCCGGCCAGTACTCGGCTGGGCTCTAGCGGCGGCCGCGGTCTGCCTGGTGGTCGCCGCCGGCGTGCTTCATCACGAGCGGCAGGACCGCTTGCGCCAGGAAGGTGAAATGGCCAGGGTCCAGGTGCGGCAGGCCCTGCATATCGCCAGCGTGAAACTCAATGCCGCCCGCAAGAAGGTCCTGGAAATCAATCAGGAGACTCTTCCGAGCCGCCTGTAATGCGCCGTTCGCGAACGGCCGCAAGGAGCAATCACATGAACGTGAACCAAGGAAGAATCTGTATCAGCCCCGCCCTGATATTGTTCGGGGCGATGCTGCTCGGGGCATTCAGCCCGCTGACCTTCGGGCAGAATCCAAAATTGGACATCAAGAACCTGGAGCCGGTTGCGAAGAAGGCCTGCGAAGTTGTGGACGTCAACTTGGACGGGGCGTTGCTGAAGCTGGCCGCAAAGTTCATGACTGCCGAGGATGACCGCGAGGGACTGGAGATCGTCAAGAACCTGAAGGGCATTTACGTGAAGAATTTCGAGTTCGACAAGCCCGGCGAGTATTCGCAGGCTGACGTGGAGGCGATTCGCGGCCAACTGCAAAAGCCTTCCTGGTCCCGTATCGTGTCGACGCAAACCAAGCATGAAGGTGAGACCACCGAGATTTATATGATGATGGCGCCTGACGGGGGAACCGTCTTGGGAATGGCCATCATTAATGCCGAACCCAAGGAACTCACCCTAGTAAACATCGTCGGGCCTATCGATATTGACAAGCTCAGCGCACTGGAAGGGAAGATGGGAATTCCCCACCTGGGCAAGGACGCGAAGGAATCAACCAAGAAGTCGGAAGGCCACCATGAGAAACAGAAATAGGTTACTGGCGCGCGCCATCCTCATCTTTTTGCTCCTGCAGTTCCTTCCCGCCACAGCCGCCGCCGGCGACCCGGAGTTTCAGGCGCTCGCAGACCGCGTGTCGGCCTATTACCAAAAACGCCCCATGCGGGGCATGGGTCTGCTCAGCTTCATCGCCAACCGTCTCGCTCCCCATGGGGTCGGCCATTTTGAGATGGCAATTTTCGACGATATCACCTCGCCTCGGACGGCGCCGGGGGAGGAATTGGAATCATCTCTCCAGGGCTTGGTAGGACCAGATTACCAGCCCTTCGTGCGGGCTCGCGACAATCGCAGTGGGGACCTGACCGTCATCTACATCCGCGAATCGGGCAAAAAGAGTTTCGAAATGTTGATTGTTTCAATCGACTCCATGGACGCTGTGCTAATGAAAATGCGGCTCAATCCTGACGCCATGCGCGAATGGATGGATGAACCGGTGGAGAAAGGCAAGGGTTCCGGTCATCGCGGCGGCAGCTCAGCGGGGAAGTGATCTTTGGGCTTCGAGAAGTTTCAAGCAACCCCCTCCAGCATCGAAGGGGCCCGGATGCAAAAGGCCACGTGCGGTCTCCAGTGCTCGCAAGTTCGCCAATCCTGTGTATATTGCAGGTCGAGCACGGGTTCATCGTGCGCCTTGCCCGTGTGGCGCGTCTTTCGCACTCGTGCAAGGCGTGCGCCGCAGCCGACACTCAAGATTTCTTCGGCAGGTACAGGTAGACGTAAACACCGCCCACGATGGTGAGTAGCGCTCCCCACCAAACTGCGGGATGCAAATTCCCAAGCACGGTTGTCGGCGGTTGAGAGAATTCGTAGAGGCCCGTGGCCAGGATGACCACTCCATAAATCAGCAGAATCACTCCCACGAAAAACCAGACGGGGACCATGCGATGACCTTCGCTCATATCGGAATACCTCAGTGAGCTGTCAGCCTTACGTCCGTAAGGTGTCAGCCTTCAGCTATCAACTCTCAGCAGACCGCTCTCCTGAAACTCACGCCGGTCATTCCCGCGAGAGCGGAAGGGCGGGGCTAAACAGGCTGCGGAAAAAACCGTCAGGACAGGTGTTGAGCGCCATGACAGCCTGTGCGGGCGCAGCCCGCTTTGGAGTACGGAAGCTTGCTGCCGCTTTCCCCCCCCCGCGAGCTTGCTCGCGGGGATTGGAACCGAGCGCATCATTGCCCGCCAGCAAGCTGGCACAAGCCAAAGCGGCAGCAAGCTGCCGCACTCCAAAGTTTCGCTCAGAATAACGCCAGGGGCGAGTTTTCCCGCAGCCTGTAAATCCCCGCCCTTCCGGCACCGGCGGGAAATCCCAGCTAACCATCCGGCCTGACGTTAGTAATCTCGAGGACAACAGGGTCAGGCCATTCCCTGTTGTCAATAAGGCGTTGGGCGCGCATGGCGCGAATGTGCAGACCGTCGGCGTCTTGCTTCCACGTCGTTTTGGGGACGATCTGCGGCTGGTATTCCAGCACCTTATCATTTTGGCCAAGCACACTGACCTGCGTCTTGTCAGTGGCTTGAACGGACCGCAAAACCAACTCCTTCCACCCTCCGAATTTCCACCCCTCTTTTCCTGGAACGAAAGCAAAGACGGTGTCTTCATTCTTCTTCTTGGTAAACCAAATACCATTCTCGTGGGTTACGACCCAGGGGCGCACACTGTAGATCGACTCATGGTTGACGAACATCCAGAGGGCTATCTCACGCAGGCGCTCCTCCTGTTCAATGGGGAGATCGCCGTCCGGCTTGGGGCCGACGTTCAACAGCAAGTTTCCGCCCTTGGCCCGAGTCTCAATCAACAATCCGATAAGCTCTCCACCCGACTTATAGATTTCGTTGGTGGGTTGGTATTGCCAGGCCGTGCCCATGGTGAGACACGCTTCCCAGGGTCCCTTCAGCGGAGCTCCTGGGACGGACTGCTCCGGGGTCTCCATGGCTCCACGAGTCACCACAATGTTGGGCTGCAATTTCCAGGCGAGTTCGCGCAGCCCTTCAGCTTCGCCATCAAGGAAAAGCACATCGACCGGGCCGTAATGAGTGAGCAGTTCCTGCACCTGGGCTTTGTCGTAAGACATCAAGCCGGGATTATTCCCGGGCTGCACGTCGGGAATGCCGCGCTGGATGGTCTTCCCGTGCTGGTGGAGCCACAGGAAGTCGTCCGGTGAGTAGTAGATCCCGGGCGCAATCCCCTGCTCGCGGAAGGCCTGAAGCGTTTCGCCTACAATATCCGTTTTGAAGGGCGTGTGCAGGATGTTGAAGTCAGTTGTCGCCGTGTTGAACATGCAAAAACCGTTGTGATGCTTGGCCCCGAAGACGACGTACTTGATTCCAGCCAGCTTGGCGAGTATCGCCCAATCCACCGGGCGAAACTTCCACGGGTTGAAGGTCTTCGGCAAATCGTCAAAAAAATGACTTACATAGTCATCCGACGCCCCCACCAGCGAGTGGCTGATGACTGTTCCAAGCTGGTCATCAACACTCCAGTGAATGAAAAGACCAAAGCCCTGGTCACGAAACCACTCCAGCCGGTCGGGGTTATTGCCAGGGGATTGCTGACACAGTGCACAACGTGTCCCCCCAATAATGAAACACAGGGCTACAAGCAAGCCGAAAAAGCCGGAGGCAACGGCAGAGCGATATTCCTCTACCGCAACTGCGGGATCGGAATGACAACGTTCACCGTGTTTGCTTAGCATCGTACCCTCACAAAGCGAACTGCCGGGATCCTTCGTCGTCCCAAAGAACGGGACTCCTCAGGATGACAGTAGGAGCTCTAATCCAAAATCCAAAATCTAAAATCCAAAATCACCAAAAGACCCATTGCAGGACCAGGAACAGGGCCGCTGAAACTACGGCCCAGAAGATGGGGCGCTTCCAGATGGGCAGATGCCCCTCGCTGGGCAGTTCCGTGCATCCGTAGACCAAGCCGGTTAACTCCTCCAAGGATTTCCGGCGCGTCAGCAAGCTGACGACGACGGTGACGGTTACACATACAATCCACGACCAAAGGGCCCGATACATATTCTCGGCCATGTCCTTAGCGTGGCTGGAGAGGGCGACGTAGGCGAGCATGTGGGGATTCGCCTTGACGATGGCCCACATGCCAATGGAAGAGCAGGTGCCGCAAAGGAGTCCCCAGAAACCACCGGCCGACGTAGCCTTCTTCCACAACATGCCGAGCAGTACGGTGCCCAAGAGAGGCGCTATGAAGAAACTGAAAAGCGCCTGCACATAGTCCATGATGCTGCCGAATTTCATCACCAGGTAAGCCGTCCCGATGCTAATGAGCACGCCCAGGATGGTGCACCAGCGGCCCATCTTCACGTAGTGATCGTCGGAGGCATGCTTCTTGATGAAACTCCGATACAGGTCGTAGGTCCAGACCGTAGAGAAGGCACTCGTGTTTCCTGCCATGCCCGACATAAAACCGGCGATGAGTGCGGTGATGCCCAGTCCCAGCAGCCCTGGGCCGCAGTACCGCGCCAGCATGAGGGGGAGAACCTCGTTGTAACTGTGTTGCCCGGGACCCACAGCACTCTCAGGCACCAGCTTGAAAGGTAACACCGCTAACCCCAGCAAGCCCGGCAGGATTACGATGAAGGGCACCGCCATCTTGAAGTATGAGCCGATAATGGGGGCGAGCTTGGCGGCCCGGATGTCCTTGGCCGCCAGGATTCTCTGCACCACCAAAAAATCCGTGGTCCAGTAGCCGAAGGAAATCACAAAACCGAGGCCGAAAACGATTCCTGTCCAGTGAATGCCCATGGGGTTATCGGTGAAGCTACCCAGGGTGCGCCAAAGGTGGGTGTAATCGCCTTGCGGAAGATTCCGGTGAATGCGAGCTACCAGGCCGGACCAGCCGCCGGCCTCGACCAAACCCAGAATCGGTATCAACAACGCACCCAGCCAAATCAGGAAGAACTGGAGCACCTCATTGAAAATGGCGGCAAACAATCCTCCCAGGGCCACGTAGATCGCTACCGTGATGGAGGAAACCCAGATGCTGAAGTTGATGTCCCAGCCGAGCACCACTTTCATCACCAACGCCATGGCGTACATGTTGATACCCGACATCAAGATGGTCATCACGCTAAACATTATGGCCGAGAGCGCCCGCGTGGATTCGCCGTAGCGCAGGCGCAAGTAACCCGGCACCGAGTGGGTCTTCGAGATGTAGTAGAAGGGCATCATGACGATGCCCAGGAAGAGCATGGCGGGAATCGCCCCGATCCAATACCAGTGCACCGCCAGGATGCCGTACTGATAGGTTGCCGCGGCCCACCCCATCAGCTCCAGCGCGCCGAGATTGGCGGACACAAAGCTCAGTCCCGCCACCCACGCAGTCATCTCCCGTCCAGCGAGGAAAAAGTCTTTGCCGCTCTTCGTATATCGCCGGAGATAAACGCCGATTCCCAGCACCGTGGCGAAATATATGGCGATGATGACGATGTCCGGAGAATGAAGCGAAATGAGGCGGCTGGGGGTCTGCGGGTTGGCGGCCAACAGGGCGAGGGAGCAAAAAGACGAAGGGAAGGTCATGAACTTACCTCAATGTCCGTAAGGCCTGGGCTAACCCCACGGCTGTCCACCAAATTGGAGATCCAATCGAGTGCTTAGCGCGGCTATGCCGCCCTGACTTGCGGAAAGCCTCCGGCTTTCCAGTCAGTACTCCAACCTCCGTCCTCCTCCGAACAGGCTGGATGGCTCAGCCTTCCAGCCTGCTCGATGGAGATTCTTCAGGACAGCCGCCCTGCGGAAAGGCAAAGCCTTTCCGCAGGGCGGCGGAGCCGCAGGTTGTCGCGGACCGGGTCAAGCGTAATTTGGGCAAGCCCCGGCCCTGCAAAAGCGGTGCGCAGGATCGTCACGAATTACGTGCGACATCGCACTAGCCCTTTCTTCGCTGGCCGTAGGTCGTGTGATAGCGGTCCCACCACTTCTTGATTTCCCCGAGCGGCAAAGGCTTCGGCTTGCCCAGCAGCAAGGCGAGATGGCACGTCTTGGCTACGTCTTCGATCATCACGGCGGCTTTGAGCGCCGCACGCAGCGTCGGCCCAAAAGCAAATACGCCATGATGCGCCAAGAGCACGGCGGGGGCCTTCTTGCCCATGTATTTCACGATCGCTTTGCCGATATGGTCAGCCCTGTTATCCACGTAAGGAAGGCAGGGTATTTCTTCGCCGAACTCATCCGCGATGGCCGTCAAATAGACGGGAAGGGGCTTTCCCAGCAGCGCAAAACTCGTCGCATAATTCGAGTGCGTGTGGATAACGCCGCCGATCTGCGGGCAATGTTTATAGATGTAAAGATGGTCGGGCAGGTCCACGGAGGCATTCCATGCCCCTTTCAGCTTCCGGCCCTCGAGGTCGGTGGTGACCATATCCTGCGGCCGCATCCGGTCGTAATCCATGCCGCTGGGCTTGATCATCACCACGCCTCGCTCTCGATCAATCCCACTTGCGTTTCCGCTGTGCATTGTTACGAGCCCAGCGCGGTATATTCCGAGATTAGCTTTCCAGACTTCCTCACGCAGTTGTTCAAGTCTTGGCATAAGTAGAAATATTAGCTAGTCGTTACGCAATGACTTTTCCGAGCCCGAATCGGAACCCCCTCACCCCCGGCCCCTCTCCCCCAAGGGGGAGAGGGGCCGGGGGTGAGGGGGTGGTCGGCGACCAAAGGCCGACAACTGAACATTCAATACGCCGCCTGCTCGCGGCGCAGAGCTTTGAGCCGCTTCATCGCGTCATTCTCACCGCGGCCGAAATAGTCGTGCAGCGTCTGGTATTCAATGAAAAGCCGATTGTAGATCGCGTGGTTCTCGGCCTTCGGCCGGTAGGCTAGTTTCTGCACATGGGCCATATGACCTGCAGCCTCAGCGATGGTGTCGTAGCCGCCGCCCGAGCGCCCGGCAGCAACAGCGCCGTGCATGGCCGAGCCTAAAGCTGAACAAGTCTGAAGCCGTTCCGCGATCTTGATCTCCCGTCCGGTCACATCGGCGTAAATTTGCATGAGCAGCTTGTTCTTTTCCGGCAAGCCTCCGCAGGCCACCAGGGCATTCACCTCCACCCCCTTCGATTCAAAAGCCTCGATAATAGTTCGCGTGCCAAACGCGGTGGCTTCGATCAGGGCACGATAGATTTCTTCGGCCTTGGTGGCCAGGGTCATTCCGAGCAGCACTCCGGTCAAGTCAACGTCCACCAGCACGGAGCGATTGCCATTCCACCAGTCGAGCGCCAGCAGCCCTGACTCCCCTGGTTTAAGGGCAGCGGCGCGTTTCTCGAGTGCGGCGGTGAAGGGGACTTTCAGTTTGCGCGCTTCCCGGTGGATACAATCCGGAACGCCATGCTCGAAGAACCAAGCGAAGATATCGCCGACGGCGGATTGTCCGGCTTCGAATCCCCACAAGCCCGGAACAATTCCATCTTCCACCGTTCCGCACATGCCCTCCACGATCTGTTGTCCCGTGCCGAGGACCATGTGGCAAATCGAGGTCCCCATGATCATCACGAGAGAGCCGGGCTGGGTCACCGTGCAAGCGGGCACAGCTACGTGCGCATCAACATTGCCCACCGAAACGGGCGTGCCTTCCTTGAGTCCCGTCTTCCGAGCCCAGAATGCTGTCAGCCCTCCCGCCTTTTGGCCAAGCGGGTAAAAGTCTGTCCCCACCTTGGTTTCGATAACGTTCTCAAGGCGCGGGTGCAGGGTGCGGAAAAATTCCCCGGACGGGAATCCCTTGCCTTTGATCCACATCCCCTTGTAACCGGCCGTGCACGTGTTCCTCTTCTCTTCACCCGTCAACTGCCAGACAATCCAGTCGGCCCCTTCGATGAACCGATCGGCAGCGTCGTAAATCTCGGCGTCCTCATTCAAAACCTGCAAGACCTTGGAGAAAAACCACTCGGAAGAATACTTGCCGCCATAGATTTGAATGAACTCTTCATTCCGCTCCCGCCCCACTTCGTTGATCTGGTTCGCCTCCGCTTGCGCGGCATGGTGCTTCCAGAGCTTCACCCAGGCGTGCGGGCGCTTACGGTACTGCGAAAGAAAACAGAGGGGTGTGCCGTCGCGTTTGACGGGCAGGGGCGAAGAGGCCGTGAAGTCCGTGCCGATTCCAATCACGTCTTCGGCTTTGATCCGAGCGGCTTTCAGTGCCTTGGGAACTCCCTTCTCGGCCACCAGGAGGTAATCGCGCGGGTTCTGCAAAGCCCAATCGGGCTCCAGGCGCGGCCCGCCCGGCAGCCTTTCGTCGATCACGCCATCGGGGTAGGGGATCACCGCCGAGGCGATCTCTTCCCCATTGCGCACGCGGATCACCACCACGCGGCCCGATTCCGTTCCGTAGTCGATTCCCAAAACGAATTTCTCATTTGACATCGAGGCCTCCCCTTAACATCTGTTTCGGTCGAGCCACTGGCAGCAGGACGCTGCTTAATGGGCGAGGGCGTGCGGAGGCGCCATCCACAGTAGGTCTCGACAGAAAGATCCACCAGATACAAGCGCTTACCGTACGGGATTCTCCGCCCTCTGTCAAGAATCGGGATGGCGTTAGAGATTCGTAGAGAATCGCCCGGGACGGCGCGGACGCGGTTCGGGGGACGAGGGGGTGGTGGATCAGCGCCGGTGTGGACGGCAGGACTTGCGCACAGCCGCCGGCAGCCACAGCTTCGTGTCTGATTTCTGTCGCCTGACTTCAGACTCTTACCCACACCTGTTGCTCGTCACTTATTTTCTGATACTTGACACCTGGCGTCAGGAACCTGCTCTTTAGGGATGCGGGTCGAGTGAGGTAGTATCTTCCGTCCAGGCGTAGTAGCCCCGGTGGGCATAGACGGTGTATTTTCGCTTGGAGTCATTCAAACCATCCGCAATGCGGATCTCAATTTCCCGGAAGGTCCCGTCGTGGCGACGATTCGTGCTGTAGTAGCCCAGGCTATAACGCTGCTTCAAGCGAGAGATCGCGGTGGTCATGGCTGAGCGGATGGACTCGATGTTCCTGGCGTCGATAACTTCGCCTCCGGTCTCGTGGGTTATCCTCGGTACGGAAACCTCACGATAGATAGGGAGAAGCACGTACATCGAATGGGGGCGCGACCCTTCCTCGACCCGGATGCTGTAAATCACCGCTTCGGACTGGAGCGCCTGGCGAATGACGCGACTTTCGTCACTGTAACCCTTTAAGGTATTTTCATTATCGGAAACCAGGATGACAGCGTGGCGGCGCTCCGGGGCCACGCGGGTGAGGTAAAGCGAGGCCTCGAACAGAGCATCTGGGATAACCGTGCCGCCGCCCGGACGGATGGTGGCGATGCCGTCCGCGATGCGTTGCCGATTTCTCGTCAGGCCGACCAGCATTTCCGCCCGGGCGGCAAAGTCGAACAAAGCCACTTGATCGTCCGGTTTGAGTGACGAGAGCGTGTCAAAGGCCACTCGATGCAGTTGCTTTAGAACAGGACCCATGCTGCCGCTGCAATCCAAAACCAGAGCTACCGCCAAGGGAAGCTGATCGCGAGAGAAATAACTGATCTGCTGCTCGACGCCGTTTTCGAAGACGCGAAAGCTCTCGCGCCTCAGGTTGTTGGCAATGCCACCGTCCTGGTCCCGGACTATCGCCTCGACCAGGACCAGATCCACATCCGCCTTAAGTCTGAATCTGTCTGCCTGGCCTTCCATGCCTGGGGCGCCAGCGGGCCGGGAAGGCGTGGTGGGCGCCAACCTCTGTGTCCCCTGCGGCGCACCGCTCGCCGTATCTTTCGACCGACTATCGGGCACTGCGCCTGGCCGGGCTTCAGCAGGCAAATCCCCGGTTTTCCCGAGGGGGGCGACATGTTGCTCCGGAGGGGCCGCGGGGGAGGTAGCGGGCGGCGATGATGGCGGGAGTTGACCGGGAGCGACCTGTATCGCGGCCAGCACCAGGGCTAGAACAACAACAATCCGACGCAACTCCGCGTTCTTCATCGGCGTCCTCGCTGGTCTTTGCGATGCATACGATCCACCAGGCGTTGTCCACGAAAGGCGAAGGGCAGCGCGGATCAGGGGCTAGTTGCAGGGGCAATCCTGAATGCTGAATTCTGAATTGCTCTCTCCACCTCTCTGCCCATTGCCCGCTGCCTCCTGCTTACTGCCCGCGGAAGAGACAGGGGTAGGGATAAACAGGAAGCAGCGTACAGTGGGTAATTCACAGTTCACCATTCAGAATTCAGCATTCAGCATTGCCCCAGTCCCTAGCCCCCAGTCCCGAACCCCTAGTCGGGGTGGATTCTCAAGAGCTGCGCGCCATGGGGGTGTACCTCGACGCTGAACTCGCCGTCGCGGTTTCCCAGGCCCTTGTGTTGCCAGAGGTCTCGCACGCCGCACTGGCCGCTCAGTCCCAACTGCGCCCATTTCACGCGCAGAGTGGCGGGCGCGTAGTCGTCGAGGTTAAAGAGCGCCAGGTATTTATCCCGGCTGTTCGGGATGCCGGCGACCCAGGCCACCTGATTTCCTTCTGCATACAACTCGTGGTTCCCGGTGCTGTCCTGATCGACGGCAAGCACTTCGTCGTTGGTAAGCAGTGAGAGTGTGAACGCATCATTGCTGGGCAGGTCGCCGCCGAACATCAGCGGCGAGCGGAAAATGGACCACAGCGTCATGTGCGTGAATTGCTCGTCCGGGGTGAAGTTCGTGGGGCGATTGTTGCCCCGCTCGCCGCGGATCGCGATGCGCCCCAGGGGCAGCATATCAGCGTCCGGCCAGTGTCCGGGGACGGTGTGAAACGCCCAGGCGCGGCACAAAGAAAACTGCTCCTTCAGGCTCTTCCAGTTGTCCCAGAAGTCGTCAGAGATCCGCCACAACTGGGCGTGCTTTTTCAGGTCTTCCGCCTGTTCGAGCGGGGCAGGTCCCGGCGACAGGCTCAAAACGATGGGCCGCACGGATTTCCTGATGGCCTGACTCAAGGCGGCAATTTCGTCGCCGTGATAGGGCGAACTCATGTCATCCGCCTTGATGTAGTCCACACCCCACTGCGCGTACAGCTTGAGGATCGAATCGTAGTAGGCCTGCCCGCCCGGTTTGCTCATGTCCACGCCGTACATGTCCGCCAGCCACTTGCAAATACTTCTCGGGTTGGCGACTTCGCCTGCACGGCGGTTCGAGCCCAGCACCGGAAGGTTCTTCGCCACGGCTTGCCGGGGGATTCCCCGCATGATGTGAATGCCAAACTTCAATCCCAGGTTGTGGACATAGTCCGCCAGCGGTTTGAATCCCTGCCCGTTCGCCGCCGAGGGGAAACGGTTCAGGGCAGGAGTCAACCGGCCATAATCGTCCATCACCAACTCTGCGTTGGGCCGATAACCGTGCGCCCCCGCTTCAGGCTCGGACCATTGAATGTCCACAACAACGTATCGCCAGCCGTGCTTGGCGAGATGCCTGGCCATGTAATCCGCGTTGGCCTTCACTTCTTTTTCTGTGACCGAAGGACCGTAACAATCCCAACTGTTCCATCCCATGGGCGGAGTTGGGGCAAGGAGTTTGGTTTGTGGTTGGGCGGCCGCCGCCGTTGCCGGCGAAGCGGCAAGACCCAAGACCATCAGAATAAGACTGGCAATCGAAATACCTCGCAAGGATACCATTGGCATTTAGACCCTCTCGCAGAGACGCAGCCTCCGCGAACAGGAATTTAGCACGTTACTCGCCAGAAAGGCAGAGCTTTCCGCGCCATCCGCCGCGGCGGACTGGTACATTCCACTACTCAGACAGAGACGCGAATCCCAACTGGACGCCTTTTCGCAAGGCCTCTATAATCGCCGATGGACCTTCCCGGGGGGTGGTTATGCGCAAGCGACAGTGCTTGAGGCGGATTTGGACAGGCACAATTACAGCGAAGTCGGCATTTCGGACGTTCCTGTTGGCGGTGGGAATTGCGCTTACGGCCATGAGGGCGTGGCCGCAAGACACGCTCAAGGCGGTCACCGACAATGTGGGTTACAACGTCGGCTCGGAAGTCCGTCTCAAGGTCTTTCTTCCCTCTTCTGAGCATCCCCGGTCAACTCCTTTTGACATCTCGGCCAACCTTCGCTATGCGGGAGAAAAGGAGTCCCTCGAAGTAAGAAACGTGGAGATCGCCAGCCGCTTGAACCTCGGCGGGAAGGAAACGGCGACAGAGTACCACCCGTTTTGGAAAATTCCAGAAGAGGCAAGAACCGGGCGTTACGAAGTTGATGCTGTTTTAACCGATTCCCAATCGCGGGAGGTCCTCCTGGTGGCCCGGCGAGTGGCCTCCTTCTCAGTTTATCGAAAGCTGGTGAAGATCGAACGATTCCAGCTTGACCGAACCTTTTACACGCCAGGCGATACGGTGACGTGCCTGGTCGATATCAGAAGCCTCGCCAACCGCAGTATCGACAACCTGCGGGTCGAGTTTTCCGACCGCTACTGGCCGTGGACTGCGCAAACTTCGGAGCGTGCTGGGGTTGACGTGGTAACGATTGGGGAAGGGCTTCATTTCATCCCCCGCGGCACGGTGGAAATTAGTGCGAAGGCTGCCGTCGCCAAACCAGTCAAGCAACCTGCGGTCCAACAGTACGCCGTGGTGGTATGGGATAAGGACAGAAAAAACATCTACGACATAGCATTTAGTTCCGAGGTCTTCATCCAGCCCGCTGGAGTTATGGATCCGCACCCGTACCCCTTACAATACGTTTTTCCGAATCTGGACGCCGTCAACATCTCAAGCTATCGGCGCTTCTATCCTCCCGGCTTGGATTCGGCTGCTATCCAAATCGAGCGCGAGCACACGATGTTCCCCTCGGGGAGCGAAGTGGCGTTGCGCTTCTCGGTGCGCAATCCCACGGACCAGCCCTGGCGCGGCGTCACCATTCGCGCCCGCTTGTTCGACCCCGAACGCCGGGAACTCGCCACCCAGCAAGTGGCCGCAGGAGTCAACCTTGACCCGGGAGCCTCGAGGCCTTCCGAGGAAATCAAGTTCGCGCTTCCGGCGGGTCAAAACGGGATTTTCCGGGCGCAGGTGGAGACCAGCGACACGTCGGGCGAGATACTGGCAGCGGGCGTTCTCGAGCTGGCCGCCAACCCCTTGCCACGTTCCATCTTGATTTTCTGTGCCCATCAGGACGATGAGGGAGCGCACGCCGGGATCATCCGCGCGGCGGTGGAGAATCACATCCCCGTTCACGTCGTCTATTTCACCTGTGGCGATGCCGGCTCGTGTGACCGATATTACGAGCATTCCTGCGCACCTGCTGAGGCCCTGAACTTTGGCGCCCTGCGCATGGAAGAGGCGCGCCGGTCGTTGGGTTACCTAGGCTTGGCGCGCGAAAACATTTATTTCCTCGGCCTGCCCGACGGCGGCTCCGGCCAGATCTGGTATGACCACGTGGAGGCCTCGAACCCTTACCTCTCCGTGCTGCTGGCTAGCGAACATGCGCCTTACGAGGGTATCGTTGAGCCCAATCTCCCCTTTGCGCGTCGTGCCGTGGTGGAAGCAGCTAAGCGATTCATCCGCGAGTTTCATCCCGAGGTCATCTACACGGGACACCCTGACGAGCGCCACGTTGACCACCGCACCAACAACTGGTTCGTGGTTAAGGCGCTCCAGGAATTACTCCGTGAAGGCGTGGTCCGGCCCGACCTTGCGCTGCTGACTGACCAGGTATATGGCCCGGGGCCGCAAGCCCACGCGCCATACCATTACCAGAAACACGTGCTGAGCGTCTCCGGGGACGCCATGACTCTGGCGCAGGAGGCGGGATCCTTCTATCAATCCCAGGGCGGCAACCGTGAACTGGGCCACCTCCGCACTTTTGACCAGTTACGACGTGTGGAAGTCCACTGGCAAATCCTGGATTGGAAGGACCATGAAGGGTGGAATGAAAAGCACTGACAGTTCCTTGTCCGTCGTCCGTTGTCCGTCGTCCGTGGTTCGTCGTCTGTCATCGCGTCGGATGTGGGTAGCCAATACAATGCACCTCGGTTTTCCGATGGCGTCTTCCAACTGGCGGCGCACGACCTACGACTGACAACTGACGACGGACAACGGACAAAGGCTGAGAACTTGAATGGCTGAACACGACGAGCTTCATGAACTGGAGAAGGCGGCGACCGGGGACCGTCCCTCTGATGAACAGTTTCCCACGGACCCTTTTCCCTGCCCGGCTTGTGGGCAATTGTTAGCTCCCTCGTGCCGGGTCTGCGTCGCCTGCAAGCACGCGATCGATCCCGCCGAGATTCGCATACCCAGAGCGCTCCCAGTGGTGGGAGAACCGGCGCCACGGGAACTCGAACCCGTGCGCTTTCCCTGGCGAATCTCCGTGATCGTATTCGCGATATGGGTGGTGGGCGCGACTCTGGTTCAGCGCTACATGGATCCCTGGAAAGGCCAGCTTGTGCTGGGAGGCGTGCAAATCCTTTGTTCCTTGTGGGTCCTTTTCGACGCCCTGGAAAAGCGCCTGCCCAGACCGCTAAGGTGGGGAATAGGCACCCTGCTGCTGTGGCCGATCATTTTCCCCTGGTACTTGGCCAGAAGAAGTCACCCCAGGCAACCCTGCCCGTTCGTCGAGGCACAGATCAGACCCATAACGCGAGCCGCACTCCTTATCCTTCTGGCCGTGTTCTTTTACCTGATTATTAAGCAAGCCCCGACCCATTGAAAATAGCTCCCCTCCTCGGCGGAGGAGGGGGTCAGGGGGTGGTGGGCATGGCCGGCTGGCGCAGACATGCATCTTTTCCGCATGTCTGCGATTCCTCAGTTAGTCAAAGCAACGCACGGTAGATGGTAGCGCCGCTCACGCCCAGAATGGCGGCGGAAAGGCAGGTGGCATGCCCACAAATAGCCGAACATAAAGGACTTATATCGCACTATTGGGTTGACAGGGAGAGGAGGCGAAATTAGAGTGAGAACAGGTTCCACCCGGCCCAAAGGAGAGACGGCGCATGACCGGAATTCAGTTCATTACTGACGCGAAAGGCCGCAAGACGGCGGCAGTTATCGACCTCAAGAAGTACAAGGCGCTCTGGGAAGATATCGAGGACGTGCTGGTTTCCCGGTCGCGGCAGCACGAAAAACGTATCTCGATCGAGAAGGTGAAGGCAGACCTCATTAAAAGCGGAAAACTGCGTGGCTAACTACCGCGTCGTATTGACATCGAGTGCCGAAAAAGAACTCAAAGGACTGTCTGCCCAACTCAACGGACGCCTCGTTCCGCGCTTGGAAAATCTCGCCTCCAATCCCCGCCCGCCGCAGCCGAAGGGCGGATATCCGTGATATCAGAAACGCGACACCATAAGGGAAGACTAATCGGGCCGCCGCAGGCCCTGGCGGGGGCCATCACCGTTTGACAGCGGCGTGGGCTCAAAGCCGCGCTTCTGAGCGAGTGTTATAATCAGCTGGCGCATTGAGGATTTGGCCATGTCCACCTTCCTGCTTGCTTTGCTATTTCTCTTCGCCGCGCCGCAACAGAAAACGCCAACCCAGAACCCCGCAGACTTATGCACCATTCAAGGGGTCGTGGTCAAGGCGGGCACGGGTGAGCCCTTGCGCAAGGCCACCGTGGCGGCGATCCCAACAAACGGTCAACTCCAGGTTGCGGAGACCGACGCCATGGGGAGATTTGAGCTGAAGGGCCTTTACCCAGGCCGGTATTCCTTGGCAGCCCAGCACAATGGTTTTGTGAAGCAACGATACGGCCAGCGCAGTCCGCAGGGAACCGGGACAACACTGACACTCTCCTCGGGCCAGAAGATTTCCGACATTACTTTTCAGCTCATTCCCTCCGCAGTCATAACCGGGCATGTGTACGATGAGGACGGTGAACCCGTCTTGGGTGCGCAGGTTACGGTGATGGAGTATGTTTACATCGATGGGCAGCGCCAGCTTGAGCGTAACCAGGGGGGGCAAACCAACGACCTCGGCGAGTACCGGCTTTTTGGACTTTCTCCCGGACAGTACATCTTGGAGGCCGCGCTCCGAGCCGACCCGTCTGAGAATATCAATTCCAAACAGGGTGATGTGCCGATGTATTATCCGGGAGTTCCCGATGCCGGCCGCGCCGCGGCCGTTTCGGTTCGCGGGGGAGATGAAGTCTCCGATGTCGATATCAGCCTTCGACCCGTCCGCACGGTCAAGGTCAGCGGGCACGTATTGAACGCCGGGTGTGGAGGAGCCGCCCGCGATGGGATCGTCCTCCTCGCATGGCAGAACTCCAGCCTAAGTTTTCCTGCGCAGACTTGGCCTGTTAACGCCAAGGCTCAATTTGCCTTCGAACTGCACAACCTCACTTCGGGCTCGTACTACCTTTACGCCGTGCTCCTGGGGGATGGAAACCAGTGCGTTGGCCACCAAGCGCTGGAAGTGGGTGATGCCGATATCGAAGGCGTCGTGCTGACCGCCACGCGGGGGGTCGAAATCAAAGGCCGAGTGCGCGTCGAGGGGCAACTTGATTCCAATCTCGGCTCTCTAGTGGTCGGCCTGTCTCCCAAAAGGACAGACGAGCCTTCCGGCGGTGCAACCGCTGACGCAGTCAAACCGGATGGGAGTTTCCTGCTCAAAAACGCCTATGATGGTGATTCCGAAATCAATGTTGAAAACCTGCCGGGGAATTACTTTGTGAAGTCCGCGCGCATGGATGGGGTTGATGTGCTCAGGGCGGGCGTGACGATAGACAGTAAGCATGTCCCGGGCTTGCTCGAAGTTGTGGTCAGCACCAATGGAGCGACGATTAACGGCGTGGTTTCCAAAGATCAACAGCCGTTTCCAGGAGCTACCGTGGCGCTGGTGCCTGATCCGCCCCATCGTGGCCAAAGGCGGCTGTTCAAGTCCACCAGCACCGATCCGTCCGGCCACTTCGCCGTACAAGGCATATCTCCCGGCGACTACAAGATGTTCGCCTGGGAAGGCATCGAGTCCAGCGCCTACACCAGTTCGGAGTTCCTCCAGCCTTACGAGAACCTCGGCGAATCGGTCCACGTCACGGAAGGCTCGCGCAATTCAGTGCAACTCGATTTGATCCCCATCAAAAATTCGAACCCCTAATCAGGAGGATGAGCCTGGTTCGTGAATATTCGCGCTTGGGGGGCTAGGACCTTTCCTACTTATTGGCCCATGATATGTGAGTCGGCAGCAGCCTGAAGCCCCTCATTTCCTGAGCCGAAATGCCTAGCCCCAGATTGTTGGAACGCTCCTCAAACAGACGTAAGGCAGCATCCTTTACGAGCCGCCGCCGGGTGGCGCAGACATGCATGTTTTCCGCATGTCTGCGATTCCCCGAAGGGACGGCTCCTCGCTTCGCATCGGTTCTCCGACCGGTCTTGGAAGCAGCGCGACTCGACTCGCCATTCGGCTCGATGATCGCAGACATTATAAAGAAGGTGTGAAAAAATCGATTACATTAACCACGCAGGCACAGAGGTACAGAGAAAAGCCGCTTTCTTTTCGGTTCTCCGCGCCTCTGTGTCTCTGTGGTGAGAAGCTTGTTCTGTAATTTTTTCACGGCTTCAAACCGATGTCCGGGCTAAACGCCGATTCTTCCTCCGCGTCCCTACGGCGACCTAATTGACCCGCAGATTTGATGTGCTAACAACACCAGATGAATTCTCGGCTGAATTCTCGGCTTGACGCCATAGATCTTGCGAGAATAGAATACACCCATCTAGCAAGATTCCAGTTGGTGCTCCATGGGCGAAGAGGTGATGAGACTCCGCGTCTCGTCCCGGCGTGTGTGCAGCAGGCAGACCGCCAAGCCGAAGCCTGTGTGGAAGCCGACTCTCTCAGCCCTTCCCCTAGACTGCACTAATTCGGCGCATGTGGACCGCGATTTCACTTGCCGGCACTACAGCGGTGAAGATTATCGACGCTCCCCCGAAGGATCAGTGAGGGTGGCGCAGTTTTCGAAGGCTTTGTTTGAGTTCGCTGCCGAAGGTGTGCTTCGGTGAGACAACTGAACAACCGAGAACGCACTACAGAACGGAGCTTAGCAGACAAAGACGCGGCGCCACTGCACTCTGCTTGGCGTTCCGCGGGGTAATGCGGTCCGACGGGCTTTTTTGTTGGTAATGAACATTGAACGACCATGAAAGCAGTCTTTCCATCGCGATAAGGAGGTAAGCCATGAAGGGAAAAATTCATTCTGGGACTTATGTGAGTTTTCCACGGATAGAAAGGGCGGCTAAGCTCGTCATCCTGGCCAGTTGCATGGCCTTAGCTCTCAGCAGCCAGGGATTTGCTCAGGGCGGGACTTGGGCGACCAAGGCCCCTATGCCGACACCGCGGATCGAGCCCGGCGTAGGAGTGGTTAACGGTATCGTCTATGCGGTGGGAGGCACACCCGCAACCGCCACCTGCAGCTATTCCGCAGCCAACGAAGCTTACGACCCCACGACCAACACGTGGAGTGTCGAGACCGCCATGCCCACCGCGAGGGAGCAGCTCGCAGTCGGCGTGGTGAACGGGATCCTCTACGCCGTCGGGGGCGGAGTCGGGTGCGGCTCTTATACCGCAACAGTCGAGGCGTACGACCCCGTGACTGACTCCTGGACGACCGAGGCGCCCATGCTAACGCTGCGATACGCGCCTGCAGCCGGCGTGGTCAATGGTATCCTCTATGTCGTGGGAGGTTATGACGGTAGCGAAATTCTCGCGACGGTCGAGGCCTATGACCCCAAGACCAACACATGGACGAGCAAGGCCCCCATGCCGACGCCGCGGTTGTCCCTTGGCGTTGGGGTGGTGAATGGTATTCTCTACGCCGTGGGGGGGAGCAACGGCAGCGGACTTGTCGCGACGGTCGAGGCCTATGACCCCAAGACCAACACTTGGACTGCCAAGGCCCCCATCCCGACACCGCGGAGTAGCCTTGGCGTTGGGGTGGGGGATGGTATCCTCTACGCCGTGGGGGGCTCTACCGGCGTGGTTGTCTCGACGGTCGAGGCCTATGACCCCACGACCGACACCTGGACGACCCACACCCCCATGCCGACAGCGCGGGTGGGCCCTGGCGCTGGGGTGGTGAACGGTATTCTTTACGCCCTGGGGGGGGAAGACGGCAGCAGTTCCATTCTTGCGACGAACGAAGCGCTCACGCCAGCGACGCCGCAGAGCATCATTCAGGACGTGAATCAGTTTGTTGCGAGCGGCGCGATCAGCAAGGGTGTCAAGGTGGGGCTACTGGTACTGCTCAATATGGCGTTGGCGGACCGAAACAAGGGCCAGTGCGGCCTGTCTGATTCGTATTATGCGCTCTTCACCTTTGAAGTCCGGGCGGAGACTCCGCTGGGAATTACGCCGGCAGCCGCGGCCATTCTGATCGCCGACGCGCGGTATTTAGAAGCTCACTGCCCGTAAAGCGTACGGCAGCCCTAGCGCTCGGACCGACATTTCGCAGCACAACGCGCGTTTCGAGCTGAAGACGGTCCCGTCCTCTCCCGTGCTGGCGCAGGAGAGGAGCGGGATCAGCGGGTGGCGCAGGCCCGCCGCGGCGGGTCTGCGGTTCCCCGAAGGGACGGCTCCTCGCCTCCCACCGGTTCTCCGACCGGTCCTGGAAGCAGGGCAACTCGACTCGCCATTCGGCTCGATGATCGCAGACGTCATAAACCAATGTCCGCGCCATCGGAGGGCCTTCCCGCGATGTTTCAAATCTTGACCTTTTTGGAACATTGGGGCGGGCCTTTAAGGCCGGTCTTGAGCGCCGTGATAAATCCGCAAGACCTCGATGCTCTGCTCCTTCACGCGATAGACAGCGATATAGGGCAGAGGAGGGAACAGGATCTCTCGGGTTCCTTCCTCGCGTCCCACTCGGCCACGATTCGGCCACGCTTTCAGGGATTGGATAGCAGCATACACTTTGCGCATGGTCGGCTACCGGAATTGCGGATGGTGGTCTTTCAGGTAATCGTGGAGGTGCTGTAGGTCGACTGCGGCGGCTGGCGTCCAGCGTATACGCATTTTTATGAGCGCAACATCTGCTCCAGGCGGGCGTCCATTTCTTCCTCTTCAATGAACTCACCCCGGTCGGCCTGTGCAATGCCCTCCCGCACGGCGGCACGAAAGCGGGCATCTTCCTCAAGCAGACGCAAGGCAGCATCCTTCACCAGCCGTTCGGCAACGGTGCCTTGCTGGGTGGCGATCTGCGCAAGCTGCGCTTCCTGCTCAGGGGTGAAATGTAATTCCATCGCCTTCAGAATAACGGAAACGTTTAGCTTCAGGCAAGTTCCAAGTTGGAGCCACTCTGAAACGAAATCGAGGAACCGGATAATTCTCGTCAGGGGTTTGGCAGGGCAAGCGGTTTACTCTCTGCCTCTCAGGATCGCGGCCATGATGCGGGGGCTTCGGCGTCCGTGCATCACCGCCACAACCCACAAGGGCTTTTCCTCCGGTGCGTAGGCAATCAAGTATTCACGTACTCGAATGAAGCGCAAGGGCCGTGAGGTAAGGTCCGGGCGTCTGTGGCCTTGATGCGGAAAAGGTACCAGCGCGTCGATGCTGGCCAAAATATCCGCAATCACCTTGTCGGCGGCGTCGAGATTATCCTCGGCGACGAAATCCCAAATCTCGTCAAGATCAACCGCCGCTTCCGGGTGGAAATCGTAGCCGGTCATGAACGCGGCGGCACTCGTCGGGCCGCGCTCTTTTCACGCAACCGGGCTATAACCTCGTCGCCGGGAATGGGCTTCACCCTGCCGCTTTTCAGGTCGTCATAACGGCTGTCAAGCATTTCGCGTGTCTGCACAAGTTCGGCGAGGTATCCGGCCATTGCATCCTCAAGCAGCTTGTCGGGCGCACGTCCGGTCTCGATGACCAACTGGTCAATCTTGGCTTGCAGGTCCGGGCTGAAATGTACTTCCATCGTCTTCATGTTACGAAAAAATGTCGCTTGTAGCAAGTTGGTGTACTCCGCACGAGAGAGCAGCGCAGACCTCCGCTTTTGACTGGACGATTTTAGATTTTGGATTAGCGATTCGAGGTCGCCGCTGTTCGTGAATCCAAAATCCAAAATCCAAAATCTAAAATCCAAAATCATATGCTCAGAGCGCCCTGAGAAGCCTTGCAGATATATATCTCAGCCTTCAGGCCCAGGGCATCCTGATACCCGAGGCGGACGGCCTCGGCAAAAGCTTCAGCGGCTTCCTGGCGGACCAGGTTAACCGTGCAGCCGCCGAACCCCGCGCCGGTCATGCGGGCGCCGAGGACTCCAGGTTGTTTCCACGCCAGCTCAACCAGAACATCCAGTTCCTTGGAGCTGACCTCGTAATCATCCCGCAGGCTTACGTGTGAAGCGTTCATGAGTTGCCCAAAGCGCTCGAGGTCGCCGGACTCCAGAACCTTGACGGCCTCCAAAACCCGATGGTTCTCCGTGACAATGTGGTGGGCTCGGCGAAACAGAATCCCACTGAGGACTGAACGCGCCGCCTCAAGGTCTGCGGGCGCGAGGTCGCGAAGCGACTTTACCGCCAGGCCCGTGGAAGCAATCTGTGCCACCGCCTGCCGGCACTGCTTCAGACGAACCTCGTATTCCGACTGGGCCAGGGCGCGCTTCACGCCGGAGTTACAGACCACAATCTTCACGTCATCCCGCAGCGGCACGTGACGGTAAGTAAGATCGCGGCAATCGAGGAAGAGCGCGTGGTTTTCGCGCCCCAGAGCGGAAATGAACTGGTCCATGATGCCGCAAGGAACGCCCACAAACTGGTTCTCAGCCTTGCGAGCGAGTTTGACGAGATAGACCGGATCAACGTCAAGGTGGAGGAGGTTTTTCCAGAACGCGGCGGTGCCCACTTCCACCGCCGCCGAGGAGCTGAGGCCCGCCTCGCGCGGTACGTCGCCGCCAAAAACCATGTCGGCGCCCGAGAGCCGATAGCCATCCTCCTCGAGGTATTTTGAGACACCACGAATATAATTGCTCCAGGAGTGCGTGACATCCTTCCGGATATCGTCAAGACTGAATTCGACAGAACCGTTGAAATCCAGGGAATGCACCCGGACGAGCCGATCGGCCCGCTTGCGGCCGGCGAATCCGATGCTCCGGTCAATGGCGGCCGGCAGGACGAAACCGTCGTTGTAATCGGTGTGCTCGCCGATGAGGTTAACTCGGCCAGGGGCGCGGACCACCACTTCCGGAGCCGTGCCATAAATTGCTTGGAAGATTTGCTCAATCATTCGTGAATTTCGCTATGACGAGGCACCGGCTGAGACTTCTTGGCTGAGGGATTCGTGTACCAGTCATGACTCCCGCCATGGCGGACCAGAACGTAGCCAAGCTCCTCAAGCTTCCGGACAAGGTCGCGCCGCTTCATTCCATCACGACCAGGTCTTCCACCTTGCGGACGTAAGGCACATCGCCTGATTCCAGGTCAACCAGTAAATCCTTCAGATTGTGGACCAGTTCCTCTTTCGACATGCCTTGGGTCTGATAGTCCGGATAGTCGTTCAGGAAACCCAGATAATAGTTCCCATCCTTCCAATACGTAAACTTCAGGGTTTTCATGCCGGAACTCCCGTGGTTGCACTCGGACGGCGCCTGCCCGCGGTCGCAGCCGTTCGCCTCCTCATCGAGTTTACAACATTTCCTGCAACCTGGTTTGAGGGATGTCGTCGCCTGAGGGAGTAGCGCGGACCTGTTTTGTAGGTTCGCGGTTCGCCCCCCCATCACAACGAAAAGCCGCGGACCTCAAGAACAGGTCCGCGCTACCTTGCTCCCATTGTTACAGTAGGCAGTAAGCAGAGAGCAGAAGGCAGCGCTATTCTCTCATCTGCAGCGATGGGACCGGGTTCCCGGAGGCGCGTCGAAATCAAAGGCTACTATGTTTCCCGACCCAAACTGCGAAAGGCACGTCCACGGGATGGTCAGCTCGATGGATCATGAATGTTGGAAACAAGACACCCAAAACCGTCAGTCTGAGCTGCTGTACCCTCTGCCTTCTGCCTGCTGGTTACTGCCTATGCAGCTCCGTGAATTCCTAGGGGCGATAGCCCATCCGCCACGTCCGCAGTATGAGGTCGCAAATTGCGACCTCGTGCCCCCCTTTTCCCCGCCCACTGCCTCCTGCTCTCACACGGTGGGCAGCCCCAGGCCGCCATTTGAGGTGAGGGCACGAACCTCTCGGGATGATCGATCATTGCGTGTAACATCCTGCCAACCTCTTCGTAGCGACCAACGAGCTCTTTGTGGTGCTCGGTCGATAGGTACCCGCAGTCCCGCGCGAAGTCTAACCACACTTGAGTTTCCGTGGCTTCTGCATCCGAGTCGGCCAGCTTGCTCACAAACATGCTTGGGTACTGTCGCTTCCTGAAGCCCTCTGCAATATTCGCCGCAACACTCCTCGATGAACGTCCCATCTCGCTGGCTGGCGAGTGACGCTTGTCACGCGGGCAGGTCTTCGTTTCCTTGAAAACACGCAGAGCAAGGCTCTACGCGAGTTGATAGACAGAACCACTGTCGTCATCGAGGGCGCCAATGGGTACCTAACTGTCCGAGGCTCTCAACCCAAGCACGGAAATGTGGGCACTCACGCAGCATGGCTGCGACACCCACCGCGGTTGCGGCTCGCGTTCCGTCCAGAACTTTATTGTAGGAAGGACAAAGGCCAAGAACGCGTTTCGAGGGCGTGGTATCCGGACTATCATCGATATCCTCAGGAGTGGGAAAGCTCTGGCGGATGGCCTGGAACTGCCGGGTCAGATGCGACTGCGAGATGCCGTTGGCAAACTCCTCCGGATCGCTGAACAGCAGCCCCTCATATTCGTTCAATTGGAGGTAGGGGAGGAATCGAACATCAGGGCGCAGGTCAGGCACTTCTGCGACGAGGTCTTCCTTCATCGCTCGCTCAATGCGAATGACTTTGTTCACATTCGAAAGATTAGACGACAGAGGCGTGCCTGGAAAGCCTCTTCCCAGTCCATAAAAGTCCAGCATCGTGGAGCAGTAAGCGGTTCGGTCCTCCTTCAATTGCCGCAGCACGTCCTTCCTGACGCGGGCGTAATTCGTTATTCCGCCCTTGTGCCCGGGAACGCCGAGAATAGTCGGGGTTAAGTAGACCTCCTTGGCCCAGAGTATCGGGGCGAGAATCTCTTGGACGAACGACCGCTCCGTAGGTCCCTCCACGATCACGCTGACGCGCGTCACGGACGTCCGTCTCCTGTACTCTTTGCCTCCGGTTCGGGGAGGGGGGGCGGGTTTCCGTCACTTTCGGGCGGCAGGGGCATAGCCTCATTTCGCGGTCCTCCTCCCAACACATTCTTCTGCCATAGCTCTCCCAGAGTGTAATCCTCGAGCCACCCCGACAGTTTCGCCGACTCCAAGCGCCGGAAAACCGATTCGCCCTGGGTCCGCTCGACCACAATGACATCCTCCGGCTCAAACTCGTTGACCAGTTGCGCGGATTGGGTTGAGACAATGACTTGCCGAAATGTGTCCTTCGTTGCCTGCCGGAAGAGATTAGCTAGGAGCGTCAAAGCGTAAGGATGGGCCCCGAGCTCAGGCTCGTCAAAAAGCATCGTTGCGGGCGGCAACGGCTGGAGCAGAGCCGTAGCAAGGCAAATGAAACGCAAAGTGCCGTCTGAAAGCTGGCTAGGACGGAACGGATAATCCGAGCCTTTCTGAAGCCATTCGAGCTGAATCAACTCTGGTTTGTCCGCCACAGGTCGGAGCTTGAAATCATCAAAGAATGGAGCAGCCAGCCTCACGACACCACGGATCTTCTCATAGTGAGTTGGGTTAGTTTGCTGAATGCGGTATAAGAAAGCCGCCAAGTTCCCAGCGTCAGGGCGGAGGTATTCATTGTCATTGATGGCTCGCTGGCGACGCACTCCCGATTCAGGGCTCGTATCGTGAAAGTGATAGACAACCCACCCTGAAACGGCCTCGTAGACATGCCACGGCACACCATGCCACCCAGTCTTGCCGGGATCGTCCTTCCTTTCTTTGAGCTTGGCCTCGAGGTGGCCGGAACCCAGCGGCTGCCACGAGTGAAACTGCCCAGTGAAGGAGACGATCTCCCTGGCAAAGATCAAGCGATTATCATTTGTTGGTGCCAACTCAAATTCATACGAGTTCGCACCAAACGCGAATCTCCCTCGGACTCTTAGAGTCACCTTCGGTCCCAGATACAGTTGCGCGTCCGCACCGCCCTCCGTGGCGACAGTCTGCTGAAGGCGCTGGTCAATGATCTCGCGCAGGAACCGAAAGAATGCGACAAAGTTACTCTTCCCCGCACCGTTGGCGCCGATGAGGACGTTTAACGGGCGAAGCTCAAAGTTCTCCAACTTGCGGATAGACTTGAACCCTTCGATCGTGAGCCGCTCGATGGTGTCGCTCATAACTCAACGGGCATCGTTGCCAATGGGCAAACTGCCCAATCCCCATTTAATTTCGCCCATTATCATGGCTCATTTCGATTCCATCGGCAAGTTGCGATTCGCGAGATAGCACCGGGAGCTGCGCGTAGGATAAACGGCAACATCTATTTTAGCATTCAAGGCCGGAGAGCTAAGCAGTCATCCCGCCGGGAGCCAGAGCTCCGTCCTCAAACCCTTCCGCTTTCTGCTTTCTGGCCTCTGCTTACCGCTTTCTGCCTTCTGCTTTCTGCCTACTGCCTGACCTCCTCCCGCCGCACCGGTGGCACGTTGCGCAGCTCCGCTGCCTTTTCCTCCGCCAGCGAGTCGTTCAGGAAGGTTCCCGCGCCAGTTTCGACACTGGCCAGGTACTTCAATTTCTCTTTGCTGCGATGGGGAGGATAAAACTCGATGTGGAAATGGAAATAGGGGAATCTCCCTTTCGTGGGCGCCTGGTAGAGGAGCATCATGTAAGGGAATGACATCTGATAAAGATTGTCGTATTTCAGCGTGACCCACTTCAACATTTCGGCGAGGGCGCGCTCCTCGGAAGGCCGGAACGCATCCAGGGCGCCCAGATGGCGGCGCGAGAAAATATGGACTTCATAGGGCCAGCGCGCGTAAAAGGGCACGAACGCCGTGAAGGCCTCATTCTCAGCGACGATTCGCCGCCCGTCACCACGCTCCTTCTTGAGAATATCGCAGAACAGGCATCTCCGTTTGGCTCGTTGGTGCGCACGCGCCGATTCGATCTTCCTCTCGAGGCGCGGTGGAATGAAAGGGAAAGCATAAATCTGCCCGTGGGGGTGAGGCATGGTCACGCCAATCACCGCGCCCTTGTTCTCAAAGATCAGAACATAGCGAATGCCCGGGGTGGCCTTGAGCTCGGTAAAGCGTTTTCGCCATAACCGGACGACCTTCACAATGTGGTCTACTGAAAGTTGCGGCAGAGAAGTATGGTGGTCCGGATGGTAAAGGACCACGTCGCATTTGCCCTGCGATGGCTCCACTCGATAGAAGTCGTCGCCCTGGATGGCAGGCTGCGGCGGGGGAATGGAGAAAGCGGCAAAATCGTTGGGGTAAATATAGCAGTCATAGTTCTCCGGAACTTTCCCCGAGCCCGGGCAGAAGGGGCACCAGTCCGCCGGCATCTGCGGCCGGTCCTGGCGATGCGAGGCCGTTGAGACCCATTCACAAAGCGTAGGATTCCAGCGGAGTTCAGTCATCAGACCTTACGATGCGAAGCCCTGAATGCGAGAGTCCCCATGAACAGGCCGAAAACCAGCATCGCCGCGCCCCACCATATATCGATGTTTACTCCCAGGGAGTTCACGAAAATGGCTGGATCGGCCAAAGCGCCATAAATTATAAGAATGCCGCCGTAAATGGTGAAGATGATCCCAATCGGTAAGCGAATGTCCAAACCCATGGTTTTTACCAGAAGATGATATTCAACACTGTACAGAGTGACAGGATCCCAATGGCAAGAATGCCCGGCCTCTCATACCAGGGCAGGTCCTGGTTTCTAGGCTTCGGAGTAAGAGAGTACACAAGTCCCACCAGTTCTTCTTCCTTCCGGGGTTCGGTGAACAGGGTTACCCCGACGGTCACCACAACGCAGACCGAGAATGCCCAGATGGCTTGATAGAAATTCGCCGCCATATCGGTGGGATAGAAAATCACATGATAGTGGTAAAGGGTGTAGTGGGTGGCGGCGGCGAGAATCCCGGAAAGCAATCCCCAGAAGCCGGAATGGGCGCTGGTGCGCTTCCAGAACATCCCCAGCAGGAAGGTGCCGAACAGCGGCGCGTTAAAGAACGCGAAGAGGAGCTGGAGATAGTCCATGAGGTTGTTGAACCTCAGAACGATGAAGGCTGTTGCGATCCCCACTGTCACGGCGAAAACCGTTGCGAAACGGCCCATATTCAGGTAGTGACGGTCAGGCTTGCCGGGGTTAACGTGCGTCTGATAGATGTCGAAAGTCCAAACCGTGTTGAAGGCGGTGACGTTTCCGGCCATGCCTGACATAAAACTGGCCATCAGCGCCGTCAGCCCGATGCCCAAAAGGCCCGAGGGATAAAATTTGCCCAGCATGGCCGGGAGCGCATTGTCGTAGCGCCCGTTGAGATATTTGGTCAGGGAGGGGTCAAGCGCAATGGCTACCAAGCCGGGAAGAACAACCATCAGCGGAAAGAACATCTTGGGGACAGCCGCAATGAGGGGCGTGCGCTGTGCGGCGGGCATGTCCTTCGCCGCCAAGCCGCGTTGGACCACCAGGAAGTCCGTACACCAATAGCCGAATGAAAGCACAAAGCCCAGTCCGAAGATCGTGCCGAACCAGTTGATCCCCATGGGATTCTGGCTGGCATGCCAGATGTTCGCCCAAGTGTGCGCGTAGCCGGCATTCGGCATTTTCGCCTTGAGCCCTGCAAAGCCCCCCACCGCCTTTAACCCCAGGACCGCCAAAGGAAGGAACCCGAAAACGATGAGGAAGAATTGGAGGACTTCGTTGTAGATCGACGATGTCAACCCGCCCAGGTAGATGTAAACCGCCACCACCGCAGCCGACGCGACTACGCTGGCGCCGAATGGCCAGTTCAGCAGGCGCTGGAAAAGAATCGCCATGGCATAAAGGTCGATGCCTGAGACCAGCAGCGTCATGAGCGCAAAGGATAAGGCGTTGAGCGTCCGCGTCTTCTCATCGTAACGCTTGCGCAGGTATTCGGGGACGCTGCGCGCCTTGCTGCCGTAATAAAAAGGCATCATGAATACGCCTACAAAGCACATGGCAGGCATGGCGGCAAGCCAATAGAAGTGGTTGACGAACATGCCATACTTGGCGGCGTTGGCAGCATGACCCATGACCTCGAGAGCACCGAGATTGGCGGACATGAAGGCAAGCCCGGTGATCCAGCCTGGGATCGAGCGCCCGGAAAGAAAGAAGTCGTCGCTGGTCTTCATCCGGCCGCGCAAGGCGAAGCCAATTCCCAGGACGAAAACGAAGTAGATGGCGATAATCGCGTAATCAACAAAATGTAGATGCATATCGTCCCACCAAAACGCGCATTTTTATCACAGCCGGCGGCAAATGTAAATGAAAGACATCGAGGGGCAGGTGCAAGACGCAGAAATGGAGGGTGGGGCATTTTTCTTGATTTGTTGCACCCACATCCAAGAGCCACGGACCTAAAGGGGGGACTTTGCGCTAGAATGATGGTTGTCGCATCATGTGCCAAACCACCCAAAGTGAGCCCATGTCGCCGAAAACCGCCGGCGGAGCACCCGCCGCGAGTGGCCTTATCGCGAAGCTCCGCGCCACACTCGAGATGATAAGGTTCGAGCATTCGATCTTCGCCCTGCCGTTTGCACTAACGGGGGCCATGCTGGCGGTGCGCGGCTGGCCCACCTGGCGACAGGTCCTTTGGCTGATCGTAGCCATGGTAGGCGCGCGTAGCGCCGCGATGACCTTCAATCGCATCGCTGACTTGAAATTAGACGCGCTTAACCCGCGCACCCGGATGCGGGCCTTGCCCACCGGGCAAATCAGCCTGAAGTTCGCCCTGGGCTTCACGCTGCTTTCCTGCGCGCTGCTGGTGACGGCTGCGCACGAACTGAACCCCCTCGCGTTCAAGCTTTCGCCACTGGCGCTTGCCGTCCTCATCGCATATTCCTATACCAAGCGCTTCACCTTACTCTCGCATCTGGTTTTGGGAGCTTGCCTGGGGATGTCGCCCATCGCCGCCTGGATTGCCTTGCGGGGCGAGGTGAGTCTGAGCGTCTTACTATTGGGCGGAGCGGTCACCTTGTGGACGGCCGGCTTCGACATCATCTACGCCTGCCAGGACGTGGATTTCGACCACGCCCTGGGGCTCCACTCCGTTCCAAAGCGCTACGGGATCACCGCGGCTCTTTATGCCTCCGCAATCCTTCACGTGCTGATGCTTGTCCTGTTGGTGACGGTAGCCCGGAAGGAGAATCTGGGTTGGATCGCCATGGCAGGTCTAATTGTGGTGGCTTTCTTGCTCGCCTACGAACACGCCCTTGTCAAGCCCTCCGACCTGTCCCGCCTGAATGCCGCCTTCTTTAACGTGAACGGGTACATCAGCGTACTGTTCTTTGTCACCTGGGCCGCAGATATATTGGTTCATTGACTCATTGACTCATTGACTCGTTGGGTCATTGATTCATTGAAGGCGCAGTGAGAGCTGTAGCCGAAGGCGTAATTGACCGCGGAGCGGCCATGGGGGAGAACTGGCTGCTCTTCAATGAATCAATGAGTCAATTTACTGGAGCCTGTGTGTGAACCCGATTTCTTTGAAGATCAGGGAATCAAAGATGGCGAGAACGTGCTTGCGATAGGCCAAGATGCGAGCCATCGTACCTTGGTACATGGGGTCGTGATTGGCGAGGCGCTGCCACTCGGCCAGAACGTGGGCCGGCACATCGATATCTTCCCGCAATTTTTGGAGAGGATGGCCGCGCAGGAAGAGGCCATAGAAGAATGCCGCCTCGTCCTGCGGTTCTGCGAAACTGTAGTTGGTCCACTCCATAAGGTCGCAAGCTTCAAAAATCAAATTCTAAACTGAATCATGGCGGCGCGCTAGAAATTTTGTGTTGAGGCCCAGCGCTCACCTGCACATTCATTAGTTCTTTGTCAACTCCTATTCGGTTCCTAACCATTGCTCGCCGGTGGGATTTCTAGTACTCTATCCTCTCGTCAAAACCAAGTCGTGTTTTCTGCCAGTGACCTGCGCCGTCTTTCAATCCGTAGGTCGGTTTTCGATCCCCTGGACTGAGGTTTGCAAGTTATGAGGCAGATTCTCAAGTACCTGATCATTTCTCTCCTGTGCCTGTTTCTGCTCATTATCGTCGGCGGGAGTAGATGGCTGTACTTGCGCGCCCGCGCGAGCCTTCCTCAACTCGATGGAACGATTCAAGTTACGGACCTTTCAGCGCCTGTTGAGGCCTTGCGTGACGCACGCGGGGTTCCCCACCTTCGTGCCTCCTCGCTCCAGGACCTGTTCTTTGCGCAAGGTTACGTGACTGCTCAAGACCGCCTGTGGCAGATGGACTTGAGCCGGCGGTTGGCGGAAGGAGAACTCTCAGAGGTTTTTGGCGAACGGACGCTGCGGTTAGACGTCGAGAACCGAACCTTGGGGTTCCGGCAAGTTTCTGAGCGCGCCCTGGCAGAGCTCAGCCCCGAGGCGCGCGCACGACTCACGGCGTATGCCAACGGGGTCAACGCTTTCATCGCCAGCCATAGGGATCGCCTGCCCATAGAATTCCACTTGCTCAATTACCAGCCGCGCCCATGGAGGGAAATCGACTCCCTCGGCGTAGCCTTGAATATGGCCAAGACACTCAACACAACCTGGGGAAGGGATTTGATGCGCGAACGCATCCGGGCAAAGCTCGGCCCTGAACTTTCCGCCGACCTTTTTCCGGACCACTCTCCGCTGGATGAGCCGGTGGCAGAGGTTGCTGCCACTCACAAGCCGGTGGGCAAGGCAAGCCAATCCGCCCGGGGGTGGTGTCCCATTTTGAATGGTGCGCCCCGGCCCGTCGGGGCAACTGCCGGCCTGGAGGGCGGCTCGACGAGTCAATTTGGGACAGTACCCGCCCAGACAATCGACCCAGTTGAAGTTGACCCTACCTTGGCGGCGCTCGTTTCCTCAGGAGATGGCAGCGAGGCAGGACTGGGAAGCAATGACTGGGTTGTGAGTGGCGCTCACACTCAATCCGGCCAGCCGTTACTCGCCAATGACCCTCACCTCGATCACAGCGTTCCCAGTGTCTGGTACATGATTCACTTGAAGGCGCCGGGCCTGAACGTGAGCGGGGTTAGTCTGCCTGGCTTGCCCCTTTTGGTTATCGGCCACAATGAAAAAATTGCCTGGGGTGTGACCAATACGAGTCCGGATGTTCAGGACCTATACGTGGAGAGCTTCAACCTCCGCGATCCCCGGAAGTACCTGCACAACGGGGCATGGGTTGACGCCGAGGTCCGGGACGAGGTTATCAAGGTCCGCCGGAAGCGGGATTACCGACTCACGGTGAAGGTAACGCGCCATGGCCCCATCATCTCTCACGAGGGCAACCGCGACCTCGCCTTGCGATGGACGGCGCTGGAGCCGCACGCCCTCTCTGCTCTGTTCAATGGTGCATCCAAAATGAGCCTGGCTCAGAATTGGGAGCAGTTCACCGCCGCCTTGCACGACTTTACCGGGCCTATGCAAAATTTTGTGTACGCCGATCGGGATGGAAATATCGGCTACTACGCAGCGGGATGGGTGCCCATCCGGAAACAGGGTACGGGCGCCGTGCCCGTGCCCGGCGGTACGGACGACTACGACTGGACCGGCTACATTCCCTTCGAGGATCTCCCGCATTCCTACAACCCTTCAAGTGGCTTGATCGCCACGGCTAATGGCCGTGTTGTGCCTGACGCTTACCCTTATTTCATCACCAGCCACTGGGATGCCGCTTTTCGCACCGCGCGCATCTTTCAACTACTCCGCGCAGGGAAGGCTTTCAGCGTTGACGACATGCTGCGCATTCAGACCGACACTCTCGCTCTGGAAGACATTTGGCTTGCCGGGCAACTTCTGCAAGCGGCCTACCACAATCAACCGCAAAACCCTGACGCTCAGTACGCCCTCAGCCTCCTGAGCCATTGGGATGGCGAGGCCCGTATGGATTCTGCCGCCACCTTGGTGTGCGAAGTCACCCGCAAAGCCCTGCTCGAACACATCCTCAAACCCAAATTGGGCGACGACCTCTCGGGCTACCACTGGGGGATGAGCACAACATTCCTTGATAATGTGTTGACGAACGACTGGAGGCGCTGGCTCCCGCCCGGCGATTTCACTTTCGGGGATACCCTTGTGAAGAGTCTCGAAGAAGGCGTGAAGCAAATTCCCAGACTGGCGGGCAGTCGAAGTCGCGGCGCCTGGAAGTGGGGCGCGACCATCCCCCTGACTTTTTACCATCCCCTGGGCCAAGGTTTTCCTTTCTTGGGCAGGCTGCTGGATGTCGGCCCCTTCCCGCAGGCAGGGACTGCGACCACCGTAAAGGCGACAACCGCCCGTCACGGTCCCTCCATGCGCATGGTCGTTGATCTCTCGAACCTCGACCATTCGGTCCAGAACATCACTCTTGGCGAATCCGGCCAAGTTTTCAGCCCATATTACAAGGACCAGTTTGACGCCTGGTACAACGGCCGTAGCTTTCCCATGTCCTTCAGCGATGCCGCGGTTGATGGGGCTACCGTCCACAAACTGGTCCTGGGGCCCGAGAGGAAATAATCAGGGGGGTCTGCTATTCTTTGGAGTGCGGCAGCTTGCTGCCGCTTTTGCGTCTCGAGCTTGGTCGAGACGCTGCCGGCATCAAGCTTGCGACCAAGGAAAGCGGCAGCAAGCTGCCGCACTCCAAATCAATGCTCGCCAGGAAATCGGAGAAGACACTGAAACCGTACTCATCGAAGGCCGCAACCGAAGTTGGGCCCGGACTGCGCCGAGTGGCCCTACTTGTCATCTTGCTGCTGGTCACGGTGGTGGGCCCGCTGCGGGCGACTGAAGAACCTACTTCCTCGGCACTTCAGCTCGAATATCACCTCACTCTGGCGCATCCCCACTTGCACCTTGTGGCCGTCGAGATCACTGCCGGC
Organism: uncultured Acidobacteriota bacterium; assembly: GCA_963832915.1. Classification (GTDB taxonomy): domain Bacteria; phylum Acidobacteriota; class Terriglobia; order UBA7540; family UBA7540; genus CAVROP01. The sequence goes on along the minus strand of CAWHWE010000067.1, from coordinate 56,818 downwards.
AAGGTCTCGGGCGATTCCCTGGATTTCGTGATGCCTGCCTGGTCGCCCGGGCGCTACGCGATTTACGACTTCGCCAAGAACGTGCAGGATTTCGAGGCCGCCGGCGCGCAAGGCCAGGCGCTGGCTTGGACGAACCTCGACAAGCAAACCTGGCACATAGACCTCCGCCAAGCCGGCGGAATCGTAAAGGTGCGCTACCGCGTTTTCGCCAACGACCTCAATGGATCCTTCTCCCAGTTTGACAGCACGCACGCCAACCTGAATGGCCCCTCAATCTTCATGTATATCGCAGGGCACAAACCCAACCCGCTCACGCTGACCGTGGACGCCCCGAAAGACTGGCAGTTGATAAGCGGCTTTTCGGACTCCACAGGCGAGCGGACTTTCCCTGCGCCTGATTACGATCGCTTGGTTGACACTCCCATTGAGGCTTCCGCCGAAATCAAGCTGTCGCAATTCCAGGAGCGGGGCAAGACGATCCGCGTCGCCGTGCACACTTATGACGAGGATGACAACGACACGTCGAAGCTCCTCGGGGGCCTCAAGAAGATTGTCCACACGGAAATGGCCCTGATGCCCGCCCCGGATCTCGAGCGCTACACTTTTATGTTCCACTTCGCCCCTGACATTTCGATGGGTGACGGGATGGAGCACCTGAACTGCACCCAGATCATCATGCGGGGAAGTCTGAGCAGCAGCCTTGATGAGGCGCTCGAGACTGCTGCGCACGAGTTTTTTCATCTCTGGAACGTCAAGCGCCTGAGGCCAGCCGAACTCGGACCCTTTGATTACACCCGCGAAGTTTACACGCCGTCCCTCTGGTTTGCGGAGGGCGTGACTTCCTATGTTGGTTATCTCAGCCTGTTGCGTTCAGGCCTGTGGACGCGGGAGCATTTCCTCGGCCGCCTGTCCGATGAGATCAGGGTCTTGGAAGAAGAACCGGGACGGACGCTGATGTCCGCCGAGAGTTCCAGCTTCCACGCCTGGTTCTACGACCGCTCCCCGCAGATGCAGGAGACCAACTTCGCAAATTCCACCATCTCCTATTACAACAAGGGCGCGCTTCTCGGCATGCTCCTGGACTTGGAGATTCAGTCCCGGACACAGGGCGCAAAATCCCTCCTGGATGTGTTGTTGTCGCTTTACCACAAACTCTACGAGGCGCCGCCCGCAACTTATTACGGCCCGGGCCGCGGCTACAACGAACAAGATATCCTCGAAGCGGTGAATGAGGTGGCGGGGAGCGATTTCGGAGCTTTCTTCGAAAGCTACGTTCGTGGGACTGCGCCGCTTCCTTACGGTAGGGCGCTCGGTGTGGCCGGGCTTGCTTTGCGGGTTAGTGTTCCCGAAGGCTCGCCGCCGGGGATCGGCATAACCGCCCTACCGGACAACCGCGGCGTCAGGGTTTTCGCCGTCCGCGCGGGTGGCGCCGCTGACCGCGCCGGGCTCGGTCGCGATGACCTCCTGATTGCAGTCGATAACCAATCACTGGCTACGGCGGATTTGAGCGAACGCCTGAAAGCCTATCCGCCGGGGGCAACCGTCCCCTTCAGCGTGGAGCGCCACGGACGTCAGGAGACCATCAATCTGACTCTCGACCCGCCGGTTCAGAACTCGTACTCAATCCAGGAACTGTCCGCCGCCACACCCCAGCAGACCGCGATCCGCGATCGCTGGCTCAAGAGAAAATAGACTTTGGATTTTAGATTTTGGATTAGGTGCTACAGAGGGCGAGAGATGAGCCTTACAACTGGAAATCTCAGACGGGAAGACAAGGCCGCGAGTTTCCATTTTCTAATTTCTAGTTTCTGCTTTTTGCTTTCCAGTTTCTGCTTTCTAGTTTCCTTGATTCTGGTCTCGACAATGACCCTCAAGGCGGGCGCTCCCGATTCGGACCCTGCCGAAGCGTTGGTAGATGCCGGCCATTGGAAACGGGCGCGCGCAATCCTGGAGCCGCGCCTCGCCGCCAACCCGCGCGATGCTCAGGCGGCTTGCCTGCTCTCACGAGTAAAGCTGGCTTTTGGCGATTTGGATGGCGCGCTGGAATCCGCCCAGCAGGCCGTGGCGCTCGAGGACGGAAACTCGAACTTTCACTTCCAACTTGCGGCAGTTTACGGTGACATGGCTGCGAGCGCCAGCATGTTCGCGGCCGCAGATCTGGCAAGGAAATTCAAGGGTGAGTTGGAGGCTTCCCTCGCCCGCAACCCCAAGAACCTGGACGCGCTGGATGACTTGATGCAGTACAGCTTTCAAGCGCCTGGCTTGATGGGCGGCGACAAGGGAAAGGCCCGCGACATTGCTGAAAAACTGGTGCAGCTCAGCCCCGTGCACGGATACCTGGCGCAGGCCGAGCTGGCCCGGGAAGCAAAAGACTTTGCCAAGGTCGAAGCGTGGTTTCTCAAAGCCGTCGAAACTGATCCGAAGAACTATGAGACGCAGACTGCGCTCGCAGACTTTTACACGCAGCCCCCTTACAGGAAGACCGAAGCGGCGGAAAAGCATGCCCGGGAAGCCGTGCAGCTCGATCCCTCGCGGGCGAAGGGCTATTCCATCCTGGCAAAGGTCCTTGCTCTCGAGCAGCGGTGGGGTGATCTCGAAGCGGCTCTTTCCGCCTCTGAAAAAAAAGTGCCCGACGATCTCGCCCCCTACTTTGAAGGCGCCAGTTCCTTGCTTGAATTAGGAGTTGACCTCGATCGCGGCAAGAACTATTTGCATAAATACCTTGCGCAGCCGCCTGAGGGAGAGGAGCCGGACGCAGCACATGCTCACCGGCTGCTGGGGCTGATTCTGGAAAAGCAGGGCCGACGTGCAGAAGCAGTCTCCGAGCTCGAGGCTGCGGTTCAGATGAATCCCCGCTTCAAGGCGGCGAGGGACGATCTAAAAAGAGTCAGGAGCGGCTCGCGATAAGGCTAGTGATCCGTTTGGAAAATACGATTACCCGTAGCGCCGCCCTTTAGGGCGGCACTTGCCGGGCCAAAGCCCGGCGCTACAACAAATTGATGCATGTCGCATAAGTAATCTTATTTACCGAACGCAACACTAGCCGCTTCTTGCGCGCCGTTTCAAATAGACGATCAATCCCACCAGAGCGAGCACCGCAACCAAGCCCTGCGCGACGCGGTGCAAATCCTTGATGACGTGCGCCAGATCGTTCCAACTGTTTCCGAAGAGAAAACCCACACAACCAATCGCCGTGGCCCAAACCACCGCGCCCGTAAAATTAAAGAAGAGGAACCGCAGGTAGGGCATCTTGAAAAGCCCGGCAAGCGGTCCCGCGAACACCCGCAGCCCGGTGATGAAGCGGCCGGTAAAAACGGCCCAGTGACCGCGTCTCAAAAAGAGCCCCTTGGCGTCCTCAAACCGGTGCGCCAGGAACCTGAAGCGCTTCACGTAGCGATCGAAGAAGGCGTTCCCCCCATAACGACCCAGGGTGTAACCAAGGCTGTCGCCGAGCGTCGCCCCGGCAATCGCTACCCCGATCGCCCATACGAGTTTAATTTGGCCTTGGTAAGCGAGGAACCCCGCAAACAGCAGGACGGTTTCACCCGGCAAGGGCAGGCCACCGTTTTCCAGCATCACGCCGAAGAACACCACCCAATACCCGTACCGGGCGAAGAAGTCCGTTAAGGTCTGAAAGATCGATTCAATCACTGCTTATGAAATTATGCACGAATGTCACTTCTTTGGGGATATTTTATCTGTAGCGCGGGCGTCTCGCCCGCTGAGGCGGGAGCGTCCCGCTCCCGCTGCCGGGGATTCACGCTCCATCACTGAAGAGAGTGGTTGATCGAGGGCAGAGGCACGCGCAAGCGCGCGGGCAGGATGCCCGCGCCACAGCGGGCGAGACGCCCGCGCTACCTCCCAGCAGTTCGTCGTGTTAAACTAAGGGAGGGATGCGGGAACCCTTTCTGGAAAAAATCGAACATCGGCCTATGGTTTGCGACGGAGCCATGGGGACGATGCTCTATGCCAGAGGCATACCGCTCACCCGCTGCTTCGATGAGCTGAATCTGAGCTCACCGCAGCTCGTGAAGGAGATCCACCTTGCCTACGTGAAGGCGGGGGCGGAAATTCTTGAAACCAATACCTTTGGGGCCACACGGCCGCGCTTGGACAAACACAATCAAGCCGAAAAGGTCCGCGAAATCAACCTGGCCGGCGCGCGCCTGGCTCGCGAAGTGGCGGGGGAAGATCTCTATGTGGCGGGCTCCGTGGGTCCGTTGGGAATCCGCCTGGAACCCTTGGGATCCACTTCCCTCGAGGAAGCAAGGGAGGCGTTTCGCGAGCAAATCGCCGCACTGGTGGAGGGCGGCGCGGACCTGCTGATGGTAGAGACCATGAGCGATCCGAACGAAGCGCAACAGGCCTTGTTCGCCGCCCGTGAGGTGTGTTCCTTGCCGGTGGTCGTTCAGATGACGGTGCAGGAAGACGGCAGCACGCCGATAGGAGCATGGCCGGAAGACTTCGCCCGCAAACTGGACGAGTGGGGCGCGGACATCATTGGGCTCAATTGCAGCGTAGGTCCGGCGGCCATCCTGGAGGCGCTCGAGATCATCGCGGCAGTGACGGGCAGAAAGCTCTCCGCGCAACCCAATGCGGGAATGCCTCGCACGGTCGAAGGCCGGAACATTTACGTCAGTTCGCCGGAGTACCTCGCCAGTTACGCTCGCCGTTTCATCCAGAGTGGAGCGCGGCTTGTGGGTGGTTGCTGTGGAACGACACCGGAGCATATCAAGGCGATCAAAGCGGCAGTCCGCTCGCTGAGCCCGCAGCGCGCCCGCGTTGCGATTGGGCTCTTGGAGCGGCCGGGCCGCACCCTGGAGCCCATTCCGCTCGAGAAGCGCTCGCGGCTGTCGGAAAAGCTGGTGCGCGGTGAGTTTCCGATCCTGGCGGAGGTCGTTCCTCCCAAGGGCTGCGACGCCACCAAGGAGGTGGAAGGAGTCTCAATTTCTCCTGGCGCGGGGAGTAGACGCAATCAACATTCCCGACGGCACGGGCGTAACGGGCCGCATGAGCGCGCTCACACTCGCCGCCCTCTTGCAGCAGCAAGTGGGCATCGACGTCCTCCTCCACTACAGCGCTCGCGACCGTAATGTACTGAGCGCTCAAGCCGACGCACTGGGGGCGCATGCGCTGGGGCTCCGGAATATCCTGGCCATCACCAGGGACACTGCCCAGTTCTCCACGCTTCTGGAACCCGCCGTCTTCGAAGTCGATTCTATTGGGCTGGTGAACATCCTGAATAACCTGAACCAAGGGCTGGATGTGGGGGGCAACCCCTTGAGTAAGCAAACGGGATTCCTGATCGGCGTGGGGCTGAATCCTTACGCCGTCAGCCCTGAGGAAGAGCTCCACCGCTTCCAACTCAAACTGGATGCGGGTGCAAATTTCGCCGTCACACAACCGGTTTTCGACGTGGAACAATTGCAGATCTTCTTGAAGCGGATGGAGTCCGCCGCAGGCCGTATTCCGGTGGTCGCGGGCATCTGCCCACTCACCAGTTACCGCAACGCCGAGTTCATGAACAACGAGGTGCCTGGAATCTCTGTTCCCCAGGCCATCATGGACCGGATGAGAAAGGTGGATACGGGAGAGCGGGCTCGGGCAGAAGGTGTTAGAATTGCCCAGGAGACGCTTCTCTCAATCCGCAACTTGGTCCAGGGCGTGCAAATCGTCGCTCCCTTTGGCCGCTACGCCATGGCGGTGGAGGTGGCGGAAGTCCTGGGAGGCCAGGATGCGGCCAGGAATACTTAGGAGGGGCCGTTCGTTGTTCCGCCACGGTGGGACGACGGTCAACTGACAACCGACAACGGACAAATACCAATGACTCCAACACAAAAACCCGCTAAGGGCGACTCCTTCGAAAAGAACCTGGAACGCTTGGACGGAATCGTGCGCGAGCTCGAGGACGCAGACTTGCCGCTCGAGAAGGCCTTGCAGCTTTATGAGGAAGGAATGAAACTCTCCGAGATTTGCCACAAGCAACTGGAAGAAGCTGAAGGTAAAGTGGAGATCCTCACAAGGAAGGCCGGGGGTAAGGTGGTTGCAGAACCCTTCCAGCCAGGCGAATCGGAGCCCGCGTAGCTCGTGACGAGTGGATTCGCCGTGGCGGGGCGATTGACGAGCGAGAAGAGGCTGTCAGCAATCAGCCGTCAGCTCTTAGCTCTTGGAATCATTCCGGGCGCTTTTTGCCGATCACTGAAGGCTGAAAGCTGAGGGCTGAAGAGCAGTAACAAGTGGCCAGTGACGAGCCAGAAATCTGAAGGTAGGCAGTAAGCAGTCGGCAGCAGGCAGTAGGCGGTTTTCCCCCCGCCTACCACCTACGACCTACTGCCTACCGTTATAATGCTTCCCCTGGGAGCCATTTCAGGTCACAATTAGAGTTGTCAGGCGGTGGATGAGGGCATCCGCCGCCAAACAGAGGACCTTGAACACAGTTTCAACAGAAACCATCCAAGAATATCTCGAGACGACGAGGGTCGGCATCGATAAGGAGTTGGACCGCCTGCTCCCGGCCGCTGACCATTTCCCGCCGAGCATCCATCAGGCGATGCGCTACTCGGTGTTTGCGGGAGGGAAGCGACTGCGCCCGATCCTCTGCCTGGAAGCGGGACGCTTGCTGGGCGGTGACGAGCAGCCGCTGGTGCGCCTGGGCAGCACATTAGAACTGATCCACACCTATTCTCTGATCCACGACGATTTGCCTGCTCTTGATAACGACGACCTGAGGCGGGGCAAGCCTACTTCGCATCGCGCTTTCGGCGAGTCCACGGCCATCCTGGCGGGAGACGCCCTTCTGACCCTGGCTTTCGAAGTGCTTTCCTCTCCGGGTCCGCCCCCCGAAGCGTGCAAGCTGCGGGTGATCCATGAACTGGCCCACGCCATCGGGACAGACCGAGGCATGATTGGCGGCCAGGTGGTTGACCTTCAGATGGCCGGGAAGAAGGGTGACGGCCGCATCCTGGAATACATTCACTCCGCCAAGACGGGTGCTTTTATCCGCGCCGCGGTAAGGTGCGGAGCTCTTTACGCGCAGGGCGGAGAAGAAGACCTGGCCCGCCTTACCACCTACGGCGATAATGTAGGACTGGCGTTCCAAATTGTTGACGACCTGCTCGATGTGCTGGGCACCCCGGAATCATTGGGCAAGAGCGTGGGCAAGGACGACCAACAACATAAGGCCACATATCCGGCGATCCACGGAATCGAGGAGTCGCAGCGCATGGCTTTCCGGCTTGTCGAACAAGCCTGCGAAGTTCTCGAACCCTATGGAGACCGAGCCCACATGCTGCAAGGCATCGCTCGATACTTGACCGTGAGGAAGAACTGATGGAATACAAATACCTCCCCCGCATTGAATCACCCGCGGACCTGAGAAGAATCCCCCGTGAAGAGCTGCCCCTGGTGGTGGCTGAGCTGCGGGATTACATGGTTTCCGTGATCTCGAAAATAGGTGGCCACCTCGCCTCCAGCCTCGGCGCCGCCGAGCTGACGGTGGCGCTCCACTATTCCTTCGACACGCCCAAGGACAAGATCGTCTGGGACGTTGGCCACCAAGCTTACGGACACAAGATTCTGACGGGACGGCGCGACCGTTTCCCCACCATCCGCCAGTACGGAGGAATCTCCGGCTTCCCGGTGCGCGAGGAAAGTCCTTACGACACTTTCAACGTGGCTCACGCCGGCACGGCCATCTCCGGCGCGTTGGGCATGGCCGTCGCGCGCGACCTGAAGGGCCAGGATTACCATGTGGTCGCCGTGGTCGGAGACGGAGGTCTGACCGCAGGTGAAGAGCTTGAGGGGATCAACAACCTGGGCACCCTACAGAAGAAACTCCTGGTTATTCTCAATGACAATAAGATGTCGATTTCGCCCAACGTCGGCGCGCTGGCCGGCTATCTAAACCGCATCGTGCATGGCCAGGCCTATCACCGCCTGCGGGAAGAGGTGGAGAAGTTGATGTTGGCAGTTCCACACGTGGGACCGCGCCTCTTGAGGATTTCCAAGGACATCGTGGAGTCCGCGAAAACCGTGCTGATTCCCGGTTTGGTATTCGAAGAGCTCGGCTTCGAATACGTTGGGCCCATCAACGGCCACGACATGCATGAACTTCTGGCCGTGCTCGCCAAGGTCAAGAAGAACTCCAAGCCCACGTTGGTTCACATCGTTACACAAAAAGGCAAGGGTTACTCCATCGCCGAAAAGCTGCCGGTGAAATATCACGGGGTGACGCAGTTTGACGTTTCCACCGGCGCTTTCCACAAAGCCCCCGCCAAAGCTCCCTCGTACACTGCGGTCTTCGGCAAGGCCCTGTGCGAGCTGGCGGAAAAAGACTCCCGCGTCGTGGGCATTACCGCCGCCATGAGCGAGGGCACCGGCCTTGATGAATTCTCCAAGCGCTTTCCAGAACGCTTCTTCGACGTGGGCATCGCGGAACAGCACGCTGTGACCTTCGCCACCGGCCTGGCCTGTGAAGGAATGCGGCCCGTCGTCGCCATCTATTCCACCTTCCTCCAGCGCGCCTTCGACCAGGTGATGCACGATACCTGCCTGATGCGGGCTCCTGTCACCTTTGCCCTCGATCGCGCCGGCATCGTGGGCGCGGATGGACCAACTCACAATGGGCTTTACGATCTGGTCTACCTCTCCGCCTTGCCCGGTATAGTGGTGATGGCTCCTAAGGACGAAAACGAACTGCGCCATATGCTCTACACCGCCCTCACGGTCGGTGGCCCCGCCGCGTTGCGTTACCCGCGAGGCAATGGCATCGGCCTTCCCATCGATCCGGAGTTCAAGAAGCTGGAGATCGGCAAGGGCGAGATTCTCCGGGAAGGAGAAGATTTCGGCATTCTTGCCCTCGGCAGCATGGTCTATCCTTGCCTTGAAGCCGCCACGCGGCTGGATGCGATGGGCATTCACGCTACCGTCATCAACGCGCGCTTTATGAAGCCGCTGGATGAGGACTTGATTTGCTGCCTGGCGGCTGAAAAGCAATTCCTGGTAACTGCCGAGGAAGGGACGGAAGCGGGTGGCTTTGGCGCTCAGGTCGCTGCCTTGCTGCATGACCGGAGGGTTCCAGCCAGCATCTTGCGGCTCGCGGTGCCCGACCGCATCATTCCGCACGGCGCCTCCGCCCTGTTGCATGCCAAGTATGGGCTGGACGTTGACGGCATCGTGAACCGCATCAAGGCTTTCGCGGACGAGTGGCCCGGGCGCACGCCCTTGAAGTATCGCTCCATCCTGCGTGCTTAGCCGTGTCCCCAGGAACTTTGACTTTTGCGCTTTGCCATTTGACCTGTTCTTAACCGCATGACCCTATCGAATGCCGCATTGCTCTTTATAGCTGCGGGACTGGCAGGCGTAATGAACTCGGTTGCCGGGGGCGGCAGCTTCATATCGTTTCCCGCGCTGATTTTCGCCCACGTGCCACCCATCCCGGCCAATGCCACTTCCACGGTGGCGCTATGGCCGGGGGCTGTAGCTAGCGCGGGCGCCTATCGGAAACGCTTTCCCAAAGACTTTCGAATTCTCCTGCAGATGATCGCCACCAGCTTGGCCGGTGGAACGCTGGGCGCCCTGATCCTGCTTCGAACCCCCCAGAGCACTTTCATGCGCTTCGTGCCCTATCTCTTTCTGCTGGCCACGCTGCTGCTCATCTTTGGCAAGGATCTCGCGACGTGGATGGAGGCAACCTTCAAAACCTCCGAACGGCCGCGCTGGCTGATGGTGGTGGGGACGAACTTCTTCCAGTTCTTGATTGCCCTTTACGGCGGCTTCTTTGGCGCGGGCATCGGAATCATGATGCTCGCTTTGCTGACCATGCTGCAAATGGAAGATATTCACGCCATGAACGCCTTGAAAACGCTCCTCAATGCCGCGATCAATGGCGCTGCCGTCGTCACCTTCATCGCGGCAGGCGCAGTGCTGTGGCCGCAGGCCCTGGTGATGCTGGTGGGCGCCGTCTTGGGCGGATATGGCGGGGCGTATTTGGCCCAGAAGCTCGACCCTCAAATCGTCCGCCGCTTCGTCATCGCCGTCGGCATTTGCATGTCGGCGTACTTCTTCTTGAGACATTAACCTGCCGCAGCGTGCGCGTGATTCTGTCAGCAAGACTCGGGGGGGTGCTTCCCTCCTGCGCGTTTCAAATATGAAATCTGAAATCTGCAATCTGGAATTACCGCCAGCCTCCACCCGGCTGGTTCTCTGGGGAATTGGGAACACTATGCGGCGACGTTGACAACTTGTCCCCGTGCACTATCCGGATCTTCTAGTAGCGAGCTTAACCCTTTGTCTTTTCAATGACATTCCCGTTATGAAAAGCTAAGCGCTGTGTTTTCATACACATTCTGGCTTCGTGGCTGAGTTTTCAACGCCGGTTCTTTGTTTTCAATGACATTCCCGCGTCGTTCGTTCACTTTTTAAAGTTACTACGCTTGCTCCATGGCCGGGTTCCCGGACGGAATGTCGGTCCTTAGGGTCTTGTCGGTGTTCTCCAAGTGCGGGTCTTCGCCCAGGGCTATCTTGCAAAGGCGGAGATCTGCGGAGCGGTGATTTTCGAGCATGGCGTATCGCCCGTGCTTCACGGCATTCAATCTCGAGTTTTGCTTTCCTGCCGGGGTGCGCGGTCCGGTGGAATGCTGCGCATTCTTGCGTGCGGCGGCGAGGAGCGCGGGGGTAAGCCGGGGTGATTTGCGTAAGGACATAGTTCCTCCTGAGGTGGCGTGTCAGGTTACCGAGGAAAGGACTTCCTCCGGAATTCCGCTTCTCACATAACTAGGCTACTCTTTTGTCGGAGTGTTGTCAAGAGGCATTGACTGCGCATCCTTGCCAGTCGGATATCGGGCATGAGAATAGCTCAGAAAAGCACTGACCATGCCCGCTACCCGCTTCGAAACCCTCCCCGAGAACAAATGGGACATTTTAGCGCTGGAGATCATGTATCAAGAAAATGTTGTTTCAGGGCATATTGTCCCTTGACAAACTGATAATCTGTTGATTACTCCTGTGCTGTCTTCCACTCAGGAGATAACGCTGTGTGGATGTTGACCTGTCAGAAACGCTCGCTTGGCTTTCATCCCGCAATCCCCCTCCAGGAGGTAGCCCCATGTTCCGGCTTACCGATCGACCCACCATCCTGCGCGTGGTCCGTCAAGTATTCCTTTTCGGGCTTGCCGCTGCGCTGATGTTTTGCTCGCTCGGCACGAGGCAAGCAACGGCGCAGCAAGCCGCCGTGCGCGACCCCAAGGCTCTTACTTTAATTGCGTCCTCACTTAACGCTCTCTCCGGGTCGGTGAGCGTGAATGACGCAACCCTGCAAGCCACCGCGGCCTACGTGGCCGGTTCCGATCAGGAAAGCGGCGGGGCCATTCTGATCGGACACGTCAATCAGGAGAGCATCGTCCAGCTCAGTTTGAGCGGCGGCACGCGCCAGGAGATTCGCAACGGGATTGCCGGAACGTGGAGCGGGCCGGACGCCACGGTCCACTCCATGCCCATCCACAACTGCTGGACCGACGCGAGCTGGTTCTTCCCGACACTGACGCTCGAAGCCATTTACGCCGATCCCCAAGTCGCAGTTTCCTACCTCGGCCCGGACACCAGCAAGGGCGCGACCATGCTTCATTTGCAGGCGGCGCGTCTCCTGCCCGGCCAATCCGCCAGCGCCACCACGCTGATTCAGACCCTCAGCAGCATGGATATTTACTTTGATCCGCAGTCGTTCCTACCTCTCGTCCTTGATTTCAACACTCACCCTGACACGGACGCGAACACCAACCTCCCGGTCGAGATCCAGTACGGGAATTTCCAAAACACCAACGGAGCGCTGGTTCCTTTCCACATCCAAAAGTTCGTGCAGCGCACCCTGCTGCTTGATTTAACCGTGAGCAACGTGCTCGTCAATTCCGGCGTGCCGCCCAGCGAATTCACCCTGCCGCCGTCCACAGGAGGCGCCCAATGACAAGTATGGAAACTCGAAACATGAAATTGGAAAATCGAGATTCGAACCATGGCGTGGAACGGCTGGCATCTGACAACGGACTCCCCTCCTTGCTAAGGAGGGGACAAAGGGGTGGTGAAACACTCCCCTCCTTGCTAAGGAGGGGATTAAGGGGTGGTCTTTCCCGAGCCAAGCTTGCCCTCAGCTTGCCGAAGGGCGCCAATCCTCCAAACCGTCATTCCCGCGAAAGCGGGAATCCAGCCGGGCATCCGTGGACCCCCGCTTCCGCGGGGGTGACGCGGGCGGAATCGCGCTCCACACGCACCTGTCATTCCCGCGAAAGCGGGAATCCACTTCGGCTCGCTTCCTCTTCCTGCTCACCCTGCTTGCAACCCATCCGGCTTTCGGCCAGGTCTCGACGGGCTTCCCACCCTACGGAAGCTATGGCGGCGGTTCCTTTGACACGGTCAACAACGCCAACCTCAACGTGCATTTCGCCATCCCCATCATAAACAAAGCGGGCCGGGGCCTTCCCTTCGATTACGCGGTCAGCTACGACAGTTCGATATGGTCGCCGGTCAGTTCTACCGGCGCCCACACCTGGACGCCGGTCGGCCAGACCGTCTCCACGTCCAGCACCTGGGGCTGGCAAGGAACGTCCGAAGCGCTGACGGGCTATGTCACTTTTTGGGTCGCGCAACAGCAGTGCGTCTATGATGAAAGGCCGTATTACTACAACGTTTACTCATCGTGGGTGTACAACGACGGCCAGGGTACGGCACACTCCTTTCCCGGCCTAAGCGTGTCCAATGGCAATTCAACCCCTTGCGTGACCCAGTATCCGTCCTATTCGGGAATTGGCAGTTCCACCGACGGGTCAGGCTATCAAATTCAGGTGGATGCCGGGCCGGATGCGACGGTGTATTCGGTGTCGGGTGTGGCCATCACTCCGCCTCTTCAAACCCCCAATCCCCCCTCCGGCACATACAAGATTACGGACCCGAATGGAAACGTGATCAGCAGCACCGGCAGCACCACTTATACCGACACGCTGGGGACCACGGCTTTGACCATCCAATGGGGAGCGAACTATACTTGGACGCCTCCTGGCAACGGTACGGGAAAGGTCACGTTCACCGCTACCCCACAAACCGTGCGGACGAACTTCGGTTGTCCCGGCATATCCGAGTATGGAGCAACGAGCCTGAATCTGGTTACCAGTATCAATCTCCCGGATACAACGTCCTACACCATCACTTATGAAGCCACGCCCGGATACCCGTCAGACACGACTGGGCGCATCGCGTCCATCACGCTTCCGACGGGCGGAAAAATAGCCTACACTTATTCGGGCGGAAGCAACGGAATCACCTGTACGGACGGAAGCACCGCCACCTTGGCGCGCGTGGTGACACCGGGCGGCGCCTGGTTGTATACTCATTCGGAAAGCGGCTCTGCTGGGACGACCACCGTCACCGACCCGACGGGCAACCAAACCTGGTACGATTTCCAGGGGATTTACGAAACCCAACGCGTCGTCTACCAAGGCTCGAGCACTGTGCTTGAGACCGTGAACACCTGCTACAATGGCGCTTCCGTTCCCTGCAACGGCACGGCGATTACTCTCCCCATAACCCAGCGAACCGTCCAGACCACGCTCGGGACCGAGGTGTCCAAGACCAGTACGTCCTATGGCAACGGCTTGGTGACCAAACTTGACGAATACGATTTTGGGAATGGAACCGTGGGACCCCTCAAGCGGGAGACCATGACTTGCTACGCATCATTGAATTTCATTCTGAACCGGCCTTCCTATAAGATGGTGTACAACGCGACGGGAAACCCAAGTAATTGTACCGGGACCACGGGCCTGATGGCTGAGACTGCCTATACGTACGACAGCAACGGCAACCTTCAAACCGAAACCCACACCAACACCGGAGGCTCTCCCTCCTCCATCAGCCGCAGCTTTACCTACAACACAAACGGCGCAACGGGTGGTGCATTAAGCGCGTCCACGGACTTCAACGGCAACACAACCACGTACACCTACTCCAGCGGCATCGCCTCCTGCTACGGCTCATTTCCTACAACCATCACTCCGCCCATTACCTCTCTTGCCCAGTCGCTCACGTGGAACTGCAACGGTGGTGTTCTCACCTCCGTCACCGATCCGAACGGGCAGACCGCAAACTATCAGTACACCGACCCGAACTTCTGGCGCCTCAAGGAAACTGACTATCCCGACGGAGGCAAAACCACCATCAATTACACGGATGCAGCAACCGGTTTCAATATTGCCACCACACGCCTTTTAAACAACATCCCTACTTCTCACACGGTGACGCAGTACCTTGACGGTTTAGGTCGCGTCAACGAGACCTTGGACGCGCAAGCCTGTAGCGAGGTAGACACGAAGTACGACAGCCTGGGCCGCGTCTACAGCGTGTCGAACCCGTACTGCCACAATACTGATTCAACCTACGGCCTCACCACCTATGGATACGATGCCCTCAACCGCACGACGTCCGTGACCTACCCTGATACAGCCGCCACAGGCATAAGCTACCCTACGACCACCGCGAACTGTCCAACCACCACGGATCCGACAGGCAAAGCACGGACGATCTGCTCGGACGCCTTAGGGCGCGTCACTTCGGTAATCGAGGACCCCGGCAGCTCGCCCCATTTGAATTACCAGACCACCTATACCTACAACCTCTTGAACGACCTCACGAACGTGACCCAGGGCAGCCAGACGCGGACCTACATCTACGACATGCTGGGCCGTCTGACGAGCGCCCAAACACCGGAAGCGGGCGCCACCACCTATTCCTACGCGCTCTCGGGCAACCCTTGCAGCGGCGACCTCACCGCCCCATGCAGCCGCACCGACGCCCGCAGCATCACCACAACATATGCTTATGACGCAGTCAACCGTCTGACCTCGAAAAGTTATAACGACAATCCGCAGACGCCGGCAGCCAACTTCACTTACGACCAGGCATCAGTGACCGTTGGGAGTTGGACGAGTCCAACTCTGACCAATCCTAAGGGTAGGTTGACGGAGGCCACGACGACATCGAGCGGGAGCACGAAAACGGCGGTGGTTTACAGCTACGACCCTGTGGGCCGCACGGCGAACTTCTGGCAGTGCAACCCCTCGAATTGCGGTAGTTCGACGATTTGGAACACGCAGTATAATTACGACTGGGGGGGAGACGTGACCAGTTGGGTGCATCCCGATAAGACCAATAACGCCACCTTAACCAATACTGTCAATCCGGCGCAGCAAATTACAACAGTGCAAAGCTCCTTGCAGGACTCGAACCACCCCCAGTATCTGGCGCAGAACATCACCTACACTGGTTGGGGAGCGATCAGCACGCTCGAAAACGGCTGTGTGGGCAGCGGCTGCACCAACACCCTCGAAACCTACACCTATAACAACCGGCTCCAGCCCACCATGATCGGGCTTGGCGCGAGCGGCGGCAACCTGTACTCGGAATATTGCTTCGTCTACAACTACTACGCGGACAAGTCCAATCCCACAAGCTGCACGGCGCCTACGCAGGGGACGAAGAACAACGGGGACGTGGTCGGCTACTGGTACCAGGACAGTTTTCAAACCGGCTTCAGCCACACGGCGACATACACTTACGATTCCCTGAACCGCCTGGCGATGGCCGTGGCCACGCCCTCCGGATCGGGCACGGTCAGCTACAGTCTGACGTATAACACCCAAACGGCGGGGTATGATCGATACGGGAACATGACCTGCGTTCAGGGCTCGAACGGGGCCCCCTGCCCTCAGTGGATGTACAACTCTTCCAATCAGATCATCAATTCCGGCTACACCTACGATGCGGCGGGGAACCTGACCAAGGACTCGAGCAACGCCACGGCTCACACTTATCAGTGGGACGCGGAGGGACGGGTCGCGTCGGTAGACAGCGGCTCGGCCTGGAGCTTCACCTATAACGCCGTGGGGAACCGGGTGGCGTGGGTGTCCGGTGGCGTGACCTACGACCACCTGTTTGACCCGGCAGGGAACTGGCTGGGCGTTGCCGGCAGCTACAGTATAATTATGCAGGGAGCCCGGCCCTTGGTGGTTTACAACAGCGCTGAAACCTGGTTCCACCACGTCAACAACATCGACTCGCGGACCTTCATGACGAACCACGCCAGCACGCCCACACAAGATATGCTGTTTTATCCTTGGGGTGACCTGTGGCAGTCGTGGGGCGGCGGCGGCCTCGAGTTCGCTGACCTTACCTACCGCGACCCGAACGCGACTACCGACCTCACCATGTACCGCGTATTTTCGCCTAACATAGGTCGCTGGCATAGCCCTGACCCGCTCGCCGGCGACATCACCAATCCCCAGACCCTGAACCGGTATGCGTATGTGCTCAATAATCCGACGACCCTCATCGACCCAAGCGGACTGGAAGAGCAGATGATTTGTACAAATCTGGGCTGGAGTTTCACCGGTGGGCCCAACGGTCGTGGGGGGTGGGGGATCAACTGCGTGTCTCCTGAGGAGGCGTCCCAGTCAAACCAACAACCGAACGTTGATTGGGAATGGGGTGCATCGCCAGATGACTTTGGTGGCGGTGGCGGTGGCGGTGGCAGCACTGGCAGCATTGCGGGCGCAATCCAAGAGGCACGAATGCGACTATCGAATCCTAAGTGTGCCGCGTTCCTAAAGAATATCATGGCCAACCTCGGTGTGGCACCAGACCTAGACCAATTCTTGAACGACTTCGATAGCCTGAATATCATTCCATCTCCGGCCGACGACCCTGGCAAACCCGGCTACGACACCACTGCGCACGTGGACAACGTTGGCGAAACTAACACGGTGCACGTAGACGCTCCAAACGCAGCGGACTTACCCCAGACGCTGCTCCATGAGACCTTTCACACGATCTACTTCGGCCTCGGCGACCCAGGATTGGCGAGAACTGCGATAATCCCCTACTGCCACTCCGGAAACCAACTCATGAGCGCGTCCCGCAACATAAGCGCGGCGTTTGACGCGAACTGTGGATAGTGAAAGGAGGGAGCCAATGGGCCGGACGGAGAAACTGATAGTGCTGGTGCTTATGACCATGAACTGCGCCCTGTTCTCCAGCGACACGAGTCAAACGTGCCAATGCGGCGCGGATCCAGGAGAACGAATCCAATATGTGGGCCCTTTTGCCGACGTCGCATTTCCTGATCCCAGCGTAGTTAGTATCATTGGAGGCCCGGGGAGGAGGATCATTCGCATTCAGGAATCCGAGATGGCGGCAGGTGAGGTCACCCCTTTCTTGCTGGAGTCCTCAGACAACGGATCGACATGGACGGCGAAAGGGAAATGGGGCTGGACCTTGGCATCCCTCTCGGACCCCCGGTTCCTTTATACCTATTCCGGTGGCTGTCAATTGTTCTCAACGTCTTCAGACGGTGGACACCACTGGAGGATGCCGGCCTGCACGGTAGATGGCCGGCCGAAAGAGGACTTCTGCCGAAAGGTCACCGGTAGGCCAAGTGCAGAGTTGGAGGTTGGAATTGCTGGGACTCACCCGCGGGAACCAGCGACGGTGTACGCCGTTTTTTGGGCGACGATCTACTCTTCGCGTGCGCATGCTGGATACGTCGAGGTTGAAAAAAGCTATTCAGTGCCCGGCATGTACGTTTCCCGCGACGCCGGGGATCATTGGACGCTGTTCTCGGAGACCGTCGGAAACGTCTCGGACGACGCCGATGCCAGGCCCAGTATCGGCGTCAGCCCTTCGAACCCCAACTTCATGATGGCACAGTCGGCTGCGGGGGTGGTGCGAACCAACGACGGGGGGAAGCACTGGAGCCCCGTCGGGCAGCAACTGGAGCTCAACCGGGTGCCTGAGCTAGCCGGCCGCGCTGAGCTTGTCGCACAGATCCAAAAGAAAGACCCGAAGTTCGTTCCTCCAAAACTCGAATTTTTAAAGCTGCACGTCACAGGGATTGTGTTTAGTCCTTCCAGCTCCAACAACGTGTTCCTAGTTACTAACAAGGGCGTCTACCGGACCGAGAACGCAGGAGACACTTGGTGTCTGCTTCCTGTCGGTGAGCGAAGAATCTCGGAGGTAAGTGGCCTCCTCGTCGATCCCCAAAACCCGAGTCGTATCTTCGTGGGGACACACCAGAGAATCATGGTTTCTGATGACGGCGGGTGCCACTTTCGCCCGTTTTTCGATTCCCGCCAAGCCCGTGCCAGTCGGAGTAAAGAAGGGGCGCGCCGGCCAACTGGCGCACACCGGTAGCGGGGTAGCGCAGAGTCTCGTTCTCCAGAGACTCTGCGGCTCTTCGCTCAAATGCGCGTCTGTTCATCGGCTGGCAGGAGAATGCGGTCAATGGTCAGAGTGCGATTGGGGATGGGCGCGGCGCTCAGGCTGCCGGAGTAATCATGCACACTCGACCACGGCCAGTCCTCGGCGCGCTGGACGAGCCCCGCTGTCACCGGGTCGAGGTGAATATATTCTACCTTCTCGTAGTATTCTTTAACCGTCCGCACGGCCCGGTCGAGAAGCCGGGGCTGCCCGAGAAGGCCTGTCTGTTTTCTTCCGGGATTGATGCGCAGAGCGAGTAGCGCAGAGTCCCTAACGTCGGGACTCTGCGGCTTTTCCGCGAGTCATATTCGTGTATGTGAATTAATGATGTAAGAATTATTCAACAACTAAAGCCGCAGAGTTTGAAAAACACAATCTCTGCGCTACCAGCTCCGGAACCTGCACCAGTCCTTCGACCGCCACCGCCTACAGCTACGACGCCATGGGCCGCCCGTTGAACTTCTGGCAGTGCAACCCCTCGAATTGCGGCACGTCCAGCATCTGGAATACGCAGTATACTTACGACTTGGCAGGTGACGTGACGCAGTGGGTGCACCCCGACAAAACCTACCCCGCCACTTTCACGAACACCGTGAACAATGCCCAGCAGATTACCAACGTTGCGACCCAATGGACGGACGGCTACCACCCGTCGTCTCTGGCGACCATTTCCTATAGCCCCTGGGGCGCCATCAATTCACTCACCAACGGGTGCGCGGGCAGCGGCTGCACGAATACGGTTGAAACCTACACCTACAATAACCGGCTTCAGCCCTGGATGATTCAGCTCGGGACGTTAACGAACAGCAGTTCGGATTACTGCCTGGTGTATAATTATTTCTCCTTCTGGACGGCGCCTTCGAGTTGTCCCGCTGCCTCCTCCGTGCCGACTTCGGGGACGGGCAATAACGGGAATGCCACTGGTTACTGGTACCAGGATCTGGTGAACACGTCCTTCGACCAAACGATGACCTACACCTACGACAACGTGAACCGGCTGACCGAGGCTGTGGCCACGGGTAATTCCTCATTTACTCAGACTTACGGCTACACGGGGGATGGTTCGACGGGGCAGTACGGCAACATGACCTGCAAGACCGGATGTGCGAACATGCCCGCGAACCTGACCCTCAGCGCCAGCACCAACCATGTCACTTCCTCCAACTACACCTACGATGCAGCCGGCAACATGACCTACGACGCCAGCGCGAGCCACGCGTACCAATGGGACGCGGAAGGGCGGGTCTCGAAGGTGGACAGCGGTACGACGTGGACTTTCACCTACGATGCCGTCGGCGATCGGGTGGCCTGGGTCTCCGGGGGCGTGACCAGCGATCACCTCTTTGACCCGGCGGGGAATTGGCTGGGGGTTGCAGGCAGCTACAGCATCGCCATGCTGGGCATACGGCCCCTGGTTGTTTACAACAGCGGGGCTACATGGTTCCACCACGTCAACAACGTTGACTCGAGAACCTTTATGACGGGCGAATCCGGCTCGCCCACGCAGGACATGGTGTTTTACCCGTGGGGAAACGTATGGCTGAACTGGGGCGGCGGTGGGCTGGAGTTCGCGGACCTCGCGTACGATGATCCCAACTCGAGTTCACAACTCGCAACGTATCGGCTCTTCTCCGGAAACCTCGGGCGCTGGCACAGCCCCGACCCGCTGGGCGGCGACATTACCAATCCCCAGACCCTGAACCGCTATGCGTACGTACTCAATAATCCGACGACCCTCATCGACCCGATGGGGCTGGGCACCTGTCCCAACGCGAACCCAGCCGGGACCAACGGACAGGGGCAGACGATCTACACGACTTGCAACCCACAGCAGGGCGCCCAGTCGAACCTAAGCGGACTCGGTGGGAGCATTTATAGCGGTCTTGGAATTGCGAACCCGAACGAGTTCGGCTTACTTAACATGGCGACCGCGCAGAGCTCGGGAAGCACAACAGCTCAGATTTGGGTGAAAGCCGCAGAAGTGGACACTACGATCGACGGTATCTCATACCCAGGACCCTCCATGCCTGGATACTGGGCGACTGTGGCTGTGGTAACCGCATGGGTGCCGGATTATGTGTCCCTGAACATCAATGTGGGGATCGTCGGCGGAGGCACGATTGCGATCAACCTCGACAGGAACGGCCACCTATATGTGGGCCCGGGACTCAACGTCGGGAAATCGGCGACGATCGTTTCCGCCAGCCTAACTGCCAACTGGTTGAATCAATTGGACCGACCCAGCGAGGGTCAATTGAACAGCTTTTTGACCCGCAATTCGTTCAATTTCACCGCTGGATACTGGGGCGGAGCACAGGTAGGATGGACCCCGGGAAGTGGGACCTCCAGCGGCGCCGGGTTCGTATCACCGCAGGTCGGGCTGGCATGGACCTATTCTTGGAAGCTGTTCTAATGTCAACGGAAGGTGGTGACTGTCATTGGCAAACACTCGTGCTGTTTTCGCAGCTCTTGCCGGGTGCCTTTTCCTTCTAGTTACCGGTGTACTGTGCCTTTTGTGGCCAGAGAGTATTCGGAACTATGCCCTCGGAGTCTCACCCAAGTGGAATCCATTCCTGGGGTGGATGAGAACTGGCCAATACGTTTGGTCACTCCGGATCATAGGCGCTCTGGCACTCGCAGGTTTCTTGCTCGTTGCAGTGGGCGTTCTAAAAATTGCGCTCTAGAGCAGGTAGATTCTCTCTTAAAGGTCTAGAGCGGGGTAGCGCAGAGTTTGTGCAGTTCAAACTCTGCGGCTCTTAACAAGAATTAAATCCTCAATGATCGTTACGGTTCTCTTGACACGAATCTGGTGCACGGAAAAGCCGCAGAGTCTCCGAGGAACGAGACCCTGCGGTACAATCTGACATTTGACGACACCAGCAAGGGTCAGGGGTACGATCGTTACGGGAACATGACCTGCGTTTACGACTCGACTACGTGCGGCTTCACCACCTCCAATCAGATCATCAATTCTGGCTACACCTACGATGCGGCGGGGAACCTGACCAAGGACTCGAGCAACGCGACGGCTCACACTTATCAGTGGGACGCGGAGGGGCGGGTCGCGTCGGTAGACGGCGGCACGACCTGGAGCTTTACTTATAACGCCGTGGGGAACCGGGTGGCGTGGGTGTCCGGTGGCGTGACCTACGACCACCTGTTTGACCCGGCAGGGAACTGGCTGGGCGTTGCCGGCAGCTACAGTATAATTATGCAGGGCGGCCGGCCCTTGGTGGTGTACAACAGCGCCGAAACCTGGTTCCACCACGTCAACAATATCGACTCGCGGACCTTCATGACGAACCACTATGGGACGCCGACTCAAGACATGCTGTTCTACCCTTATGGAAACCTGTGGCAATCGTGGGGCGGCGGTGGCCTCGAGTTCGCCGACCTGCCCTACCGCGACCCGAACACCACCACCGACCTCACCACGTACCGCCTCTTTTCGCCAAACATCGGCCGCTGGCACAGCCCCGACCCGCTGGGCGGCGACATCACCAATCCCCAGTCACTGAACCGGTATGCGTACGTACTCAATAATCCAACTACCCTTACGGACCCGATGGGGCTGCAAAATCCTTGTGCCAATGGTCCCTCGTCAACTTGCACCCCAGAGCAGAACGCCCAGTCGAACCAAGGTGGAGGAGGCGGAGGTGGCGACATCTCCTGGACATTAGACGACTCGCCGATAACTTCCTGGGAAGCGTCGGGCTTACTTGCCAGCGGAGCGGCATGTATTGGGAGTTGCTCGCAACCTGTCCTCACTTTAAGAAACGGGGGGGTCATCAATATCGTACAGGTGGCCGGCGGCGCGGTCTACACTGACACACATGGCGAAGAGACTGGCCCGAGTGAGTTTGGCTTACCGCCGCTCAACGGGCTCTTCCTTTTCGGCGGCAGTTTACCAGGCAATCTTCCTTTGGGCACGTCGACGGCATACTGGAAGCCCTTCAAGCAGGGTTTCAAGGCTGCGCTGAAAGACTTGAAGAACCCAGGTTGTAGCGACTTCTTCGGGGGTCAGGGGTCGGCGACAATGCAAGCGACCGAGTATCGTTTCCTCAACCTGGGTAGTGCCGCGGTAGGTGCTGAAACGGTCTCGCCGACAAACGTATTCATCAACTCCGCTGGTCCGTTCATGACCTTCACCAGCGGATCACAGGCATTCGGTATGTCATGGAATGTCTCCCAGTTCCGCGCTTTGATCCTGTTACGCGAGCTGGGTCACCAGCTAAGCGGCATCACCGGATTCCAGCCGGACGCCAACAGCTCGCTGAATGAAGCACAGTCAAATCAGGTAATAGGCTCTTGTTTTTAGGGGGGGAAATGGTCTTATCGCCGAAGTTAAGTTGCGTGGCGCTGTTCGTTTCCGTTTCGTTGGCGACGGTTTCTTCTACCGCCCGAATTAAGGGCGTCGTAACTGACTCGGAAGGCGCCGCCATCCACGGGGCTCGTGTTCTTCTGCACTGGGATCAGAGCGGTGCCGGCGTCGGTCTTAAGAGCAATGCCGGGCTGAAGCGGGACCTCATCCTTGAGACCGATGCCAAGGGAGAGTTCACAGCCGAGCTTCCGCCGGGTTTTTACGATGTGTTTGTCACCGCGAGCGCCTTCTCGCCCGAATGTCGGAAGATACGGATCAAACCAGGCGAGACTGCAACCTACAAAGCGACGTTAAAGGTGGATCCTCTCGTTACGGGCAAGCTAGGTGACAGTTTTCCACATTGATCGCGGGTGGCGCTCCTATAAGGTCATCGGCGTTGTCAACTCGAATTTTTGTGGCAGCGCCCTCCGCATTGACGTTTTTTAAGGCGGGTAGCGCATACGTCGCGACGCTCTATGTCGGGATGTATGCGCTCCTTTGCACCGCAGGGTAGACGCGCCAAAGAACAGCATGTCTGCGCCACTCACGTGGACGGCTACTGGTACCAGGACAACCTGAACTCCTCATTCAGCCACACGGCGAGCTACAACTTTGACAACGTGAACCGCGTTTAGCGGACTGCCCTGAATTCAAGCCAGCCCGTCCATGCTCAAGAGGGACGAATCATTAAGATAGTAGAACCTGAAGCTCGACCAGGGCCATTCCTGCGGCGAATGCACCAAGCCCCTTTTCACGGGATTGTTGTGTATGTAGTTCAGCTTCTCCAGGCGTTTCTTCTCGCTAAAAACGCCATAGGGATAGAAGCGGCGCTGCCAGACGCGATAGCGCGAGTCACTGTGCACGGTGGGGGGCAGGCGCAGGCTGGTCAGCATCTTGCGGCACCAGGAATGCGTTTGATTCTCAGTCAAGAGCGAGACAATCTGTTGCGCGGTCCGTTTCTTGAGCTCTTGCATGAGGCGGCTGGTGCTCTCGACCGGTTCGGGATTGATCAACAAGTGAAAGTGCTCGGGCATCAAAACCCAGCCAATGAGCAGAAAACCCGCCTCCTGCCGAAATTGCCGTAGAACCTCGACGAAGTTGGAGCGGAGGCGCTGACTATGAAAGAGCTTCGTGCGACGATATACGCTCGAGGTGATAAACTGCAACTGGCCGGGTGCGAAATGGCGTCTGGAGACAGGCATGGCCAAGGCAGTATATCGTATTGGAAGCGGAAACGCAGAGCTTCGCTCTGCGCCAGCCCGGGTCTCCACAGTTCAAAGACCGACCAAACCTCCAGGAACGTACGGAAGGTATTTTGGCTGTCTTTGGGGCGAACTCGTATCTAAGACGATTGCGGAGCCAGAAAAGGCAGGCGTACTGATCGCGGTTAACGCGGCGCCTTTTTACAAGAGAGGTGGCCCTTTCTATTTCATCCCTGCTGCCATCTACGATCTTACACTTGAACTCAATGCGCGCGTGGCGTGTAGCCAAGAAGTCTACTCGGGGAAATGATGTCGCCAGATATAAACGGGTCAACTCACCCTCACTCTGCGTTCTGTGCCATACGAAACTGGAAGGATTCGCTCTATTTTGTCGTCGGCTCCGTCGCGCTGGCATTGCTTAATTGGAACGCCCTCGGGAAGCCCCTCCCTCCACCGCAAAAGCCGTTCATGTTGCTCCTTGGTCATCTGACTGCTCTCGCAGCTATGACGCAACTTCTAATTTCCCTAACGTGTTTGCGAGAGCGGCTCGTAATTGCTCTGGTCATGCTGTGGTTCGCCATAGGGTTAGTCCGGGGATTGGTCCCGAGCCTATTAGGGCCCGCTGAGACTTTGATAAGGGGATTTAACTTGTCAGTGTCCGTCGCAGCTGCGGCCATGAGCATTAGTATGCTCATATCTGCATGTCGACGAGCTCGTCTCGCGAATTCACGTGGGGGCGGGTAGCTATCTCTGAAACCGCGGTGCCGTGTCAAGCGGATTTTTACCGCGATTGACAAAGGCCCAGGCACAGCTTCAGAATGGCCTCCAGCCGGTGAAGCGGAAGCGGGCTCTGCTGGCGAGCAACCCGCCGAGGAAAAGCCGGTCGTAGGCTCATCGTAGCAACGAGCAGGGGGGCGATGGAATGATCGCTCCTCCTCCTGGTGGTTACGATAGTTTCCCCATGCCTGAGAAAACGCCCGGCCGATTAAGCTCCTCGCCGAGGTTGCCACTCCGAAACTTGAAGAGTTAAGTTAAAGCGGGGTAGCGCAGAGTTTGTGCAGTTCAAACTCTGCGGCTCCTAACCCAAATTAAATCCTTAATGGTCGTGGGTGGCACACGTCCGTGTGCCAGGATAAACTTGGCTGATCTTGCAAGCTGAAAGGAGCTCGCCCTGTAGTTGCCCGTTCAACAGGTAGCCCATCGAGCGTGAGCGGGAGTAATCCCGCCGGTCTCGCGTTCTCGCCTCCCACTCCTTAGACTTTCATTCCCTTCCTTTTGGCGCTACTCTCTTCCAATGACGGCAACGACGCGCCCCGATAAAATTCGCCTGGACCTCCTGCTGGTTGAGCGAGGGCTGGCAGACTCGCGCCAGAAGGCCCAGGCCATGATCCTTGCGGGTCAAGTGCTGGTGGACGAGCAGAAGGTGGAGAAATGCGGCGTATTGACGAGCGCGAGGGCAGAACTTCGGCTGGTGGGCGAACCGCTCAAATACGCGAGCCGCGGGGGGGTGAAACTGGAAGGCGCGTTGGCGCATTTCCGCATTGACCCTGACACCAAGATCTGCCTGGACATCGGCGCCTCCACGGGCGGGTTCACGGACTGCCTCTTACAGCGGGGCGCGGCCCGGGTATTCGCCATCGATGTTGGGACCCACCAACTGGACTGGAAACTCCGGCGCGACCCCCGCGTCGTCTCGCTCGAGAAAACCAACGCGCGCCACCTGAAATTCAACGCCATCGGAACCCGTGTCGAGCTGGTGACGATGGATGTCTCTTTCATCTCGGCGACTCTGATTCTTCCCGCGCTGCCGCCCTTGCTGGAAATGCATGCGACGGTGCTGGTGCTGGTCAAGCCGCAATTCGAAGTCGGGAAAGGGCAGGTGGGCAAAGGCGGCATCGTGCGCGAGCCGGCGCTTCGCCAGGAAGCCGTGGCCAAGGTTTCACGCCGGCTGCTGGAGCTGGGCTTCAGCGATCTTGCCCAGGCCGAAAGCATCCTGCCGGGCGCGGAAGGAAATCTGGAGTATTTCCTGCATGCAGTTTGGCGTAAATCCGGCTAAAATAATTGCCACTTTCAATCCGGATCGGCGCGCGCACCCGTCAGGTTCGGGTGGGTGAACGGAAGGGCGGAGTTTAACAGGCTGCGGAAAAACTCCTTAGGGCTGTCATCCTGAGGAGCCGCAGGCGACGAAGGATCTCGCATTGCCTTGAAAACACTCAGAGCGAGATTCTTCGCTTCGCTCAGAATGACAGTGTGGCGGGGTTTTTCCGCAGCCTGTTTAACCCCGCTGCAAAGCGGCTTCCAAAGTACTGTTCGTCTCGCACGCCGCGCAGTCCCGCAAGCGCGGGACTGCGCGGGGCGCGAGACGGAGGATCAGTTAGGAGCGTCAGTAACGGCGGGATTAAAACCCCGCCCTTCCCAACTTGTAGTGAGAAATTCGGGTTAGAGGACCGATCAGGCCAATGACCATCAAGAAGATTGGGATCGTTTCGAAGCCGAAGAAGCTCGAGATCCGTGAAATTGTGCCGCCGCTCCTCCAGTGGCTGCGCGAACGTGAAATCGAAGTTTGTATCGACAAGGAAACCGGCGCCATTATCAACACCTGCGACCTTTGCCTGACGCGCAACGAAATGCCCGGCAAGGTGGACTTGCTGATTGTGCTGGGGGGCGACGGAACGCTTCTGGCCACGGCGCGGGCGCTGAACCGCAAGCCCGTGCCTATCCTGGCGGTCAATCTCGGTGGCCTGGGGTTCCTGACGGTGATTACTCAGGAAGAGCTTTACCCCACCCTGGAAAGCGTGTTACGGGGTGAGCACAGCAGCGAGCGCCGGGTGCAGATCGAAGGTTCATTGATTCGCGCGGATGAAGTGATAACGTCTTTCCTGGCGCTTAACGATGCGGTGCTGAACAAGGGCGCCATCTCCCGCATCCTGGACTTCGAGTTGCATGTCAACGGCCAGTTTGTTTCCTCCTATAAATCGGATGGGTTGATCGTCTCCACGCCCACCGGCTCGACCGCTTATTCCCTTGCCGCGGGCGGTCCCATCACCATGCCGACCGTGGGGGCATTTATAGTGACTCCTATCTGCGCGCACACATTAACCCATCGGCCCCTCGTCGTTCCCGACACCGCCAGCATTGAAATAGCGGTGACGACCCACCGCGAGGCGGCCTACCTCACCGTGGACGGCCAAGTCGGAATCGCCACTCATAGCGATGACCGGGTATGCCTGAAGAAAGCGGACTCTTACGTGGAGCTCATTCAGTCCCCCAACAAGGACTACTTCAGTATTCTTCAGCAAAAGCTCAAGTGGGGAGAGCGCTAAAGGAGGTCTGGCTATGGCGGCTCCTGCAAACAAAATCCGGGAGGTGCTCGCGGCCACGCGGCTGGCGAACGTTCGATACGCCATCCGCGACCTGGCGGTGCTGGCTGACGAGGTTGCGCGCCAAGGCAAGAGAATCCTGCCGCTCAACATCGGCGACCCGCTTCAATTCGACTTTTTAACGCCCCCCCACATGATCGAGGCTGTGGTGAAGGCGATGCGGGATGGACTGAATGGGTATGCACCCTCGCTGGGAGTGCCGGAAGCGGTTGCAGCCGTCCGCGCGAAGGCAGAACGTAAAGGCATCCGCAACATTCAGAGCGTCTTCATAACCGCAGGTGTGAGTGAAGCAGTGGACGTTTGCGTCTCCGCGCTCGTCAACCCGGGCGAAAACGTTCTTACACCCAGCCCTGAGTATCCGCTCTACTCTGCGGTCCTGGCGAAGGCCGGCGCGCCGCCCAACACCTACATGTTGGACGAAGCCAACGCCTGGGAACCCGACCCGGAACACATTTTCAACCGCGTGTCTTCCGGGACGCGCGCCCTTGTGGTCATCAATCCCAACAACCCCACCGGAGCGGTTTACTCGCGGAAGACCCTCGAAGCGATCGCCGAATTTGCCCGGCAGAAGAACCTGCTGATTTTCGCCGATGAGACTTATGACCAGTTAATCCTGGACAGCGAGCGGCCGCACACCTGCATGGCCGCGCTGGCACCTGACCTTCCAGTGGTGACGTTCAATGGCCTTTCCAAGGTTTATCTGGCTCCAGGCTGGCGTGTGGGTTGGGCGGTGGTGAGCGGCCCCGCCGCGGCAGTGAAACCTTATGTCGAGGGGGTCCACAAATTGCTGCGGGCGCGACTTTGTTCGAACCATCCGCAACAGTATGCGGTGCGGCCGGCGCTCGAGGGCCCGCAAGACCATCTCGTGGAGGTGCGGCGGAAACTGCGTTCCCGCCGCGACCTCACCACGCAATGGTGCAACACCACGCCGCGCATAAGCTGTGTGAAACCTCTGGCGGCTTTCTACGCCTTTCCGCGGCTGGAAATTCCGGAGAGCGATGAGGACTTCGTACGCAACCTGCTGCTCGAAAAGCAGGTTTTCGTGGTGCACGGCGGAGGGTTTGGGCAGGCGCCAACGACGCGCCATTTCCGCATTGTCTTCCTGCCGGACGAGCCGACACTCAGTCGCGCTTACGCGGCTATCGCCGACTTCATTCGTGAGCGCTATAGCTGAAGAGGCCCTTCGCTCCGCCAAAGACGACAAGCTGATTCAGTCGAGAGGGCAAATCCATAACCGGGGGTTCGTATGAAAACTGCGCGACGAAAGTTCTTGCGTGAGTTGGCCGCTACAGCCGGAACTTGGGCAGCCATGGGAACAGCGACCCCCAGGGCGGGTGCGGCCAGCTCGCTCTCCCCTGCGGCGGCCGCGGGACCAACAGTCCGGGACAGGTTTTGGATCTGGGGTCACGTGGAGGGAAGCCACAATAATAGTTTCGGTTTACAGGGGACGTCGAGAATGACGCCGGCCGAAGGAGCGTTCTATCTCAACGTACCCAACATTATTATGGTGGCGTATTCCTCCGCCAAGGAACCAGGCAAGATGTTGCCGGCCCCGCCGTATGACCCATACCTGATTTCGTTTCGCCCCCTCAAACAGGTCGTCTGGTCGATCGTGGGCGCCGGAGGGGCAGTAGGTAAGGACGACCTGGAAATGATTCGGCAATTGGCCGCGAAGTACCCCAACCTCGCCGGGGTGCAAATGGACGACTTCTTTCGCAACACGCTTGACGGCCGCCGTGTCGGCACGCTTACTCCCCAGGAACTCGATTATGTCCAGGGGCAGCTCGAGATCGACGGGCGAAAGTTGGGTCTGTGGGTGACCCTCTACCGGCATGATCTCCAACACGACGTGACGGCTTACTTAAGCAAGGTTGATGTGGTCACGTACTGGACGTGGCAGGCTAAGGATCTGGACCGCTTGGAGGAAGGGTTTACTAAGGCAGAGCAGGCCGCGCCCACGGCAAGGAAGGTGTTGGGGTGCTACATGTGGGATTACGGGGATGAGAAACCCATTCCCCTCTCGTTAATGCAAAAACAGTGCCAGCTTGGGCTGGAGTGGCTTCGGACGGGGCGCATCGAAGGGATGATTTTCCTGGCTAGCTGCATCTGCGACTTGAATCTTGAGGCGGTGGAGTGGACCAGGAATTGGATCCGAGAAGTGGGCGACGCAAAAGTCTGAGAACTCTCAAATTTACTTTCCCCAAAATCCCCTGTAGAATCTGGACTTTATGGCACCGTTGCGGGAAGGGCGGGGCTTCAGAGTCTACGTGAAAACTCGTGTCTGGCGTTGGCCAAGCTGGACCCCCGCTTTCGCGGGGGTGACAGCGCTGTATTTAGGGGTTGTAATCCGACCTGTCATTCCCGCGAAAGCGGGAATCCACGAGTTTTCACACAGATTCTGCCCTTCCGGACCCGTGGTGAGAAATACGGGCTAGCCGGGTTTGTGGCCCGAAGGAGGCGCTGAGGAGGAGAGGCAAGCGAGTCCGCAGCGAGTTGCCAGGGGCAGGGGCTGTAGGAAATATTTCAAGGAGGTCACTTATGGCGTTGCATATTGTCGAGAAAGATCTCAGCGGGGTTACGGTGCTGATGTTAGTGGGGCGCCTGGCACTAGGCGAAGAGAGCAATCAACTCCGCGCCAAGATCAAAGAAGCCCTAGCCCAGGGAAGGAAGCGCCTGGTGCTGGATCTTGGGAATGTCAACTACATTGATAGCGCCGGCCTGGGCACGCTTGTCGCCGGCTACACTTCCTCACAGAGCCAGGGAGCCGGAATGAAATTGGCGAACCTCACGAAACGGTTTCGTGAGCAATTAAGTATCACTAAACTTGTTACAGTGTTCGAGGTGTTCGGCAACGTCGAAGAGGCGATAAGATCCTTCGATGCCTGATGAGCAATCGTCCGTCGTCAGCGGTCAGTTGCCCGTTGTAAATGGCGCGTAGCGAGGCGCAGTTTGCACGACGGACAGCGGACCAGCCAGTCCTCCGTCGTCCGCTGCAACGAGATATGCGCGGATGGCATCGTCTTCGACAACTGACAACGGACCACTGGCAACTGACCACCTGGTTCTGCGGACTGGCCTTTACAGACCCGCCGGGTTATCCAGCCAGTAGATGGCGAGTCCCGAGAGCAGCTTGGGGTAAAAGTCGGTGGACTTCTGCGGAAGCGTCAGTCCGGCCAGGGCGTTGTCGCGCACAGCCTCCACGGGAGTAGGGTTCAGCAAGAGGCAGAGCTGCGCTTTGCCCTTGGCCACTTCCCCGGCCGCAGCGGGAAATTCCCGATGATAGGTCAGGTTTTTTTCCTCACGCACCGCCTGGCGGTCGATGCCAAGGATCTGCTCGAGGACGAGCCGGTGCAGCAGGGTGACGTCGAGCCGGCGGAGGGTTGGGGGGAGGTCGTTCAGAGCGCGATCCAGGTCAAAGTCGCTGCGCAGGCGGAGAAGCGCCAGCTTCCCTGGTCCGGCGTAGGCGCCGAGCGCCGGCCCTTCACGCCCCGCCCGCGCCAGGGTTTCAAGGAAGCGGTTCGCCCAGTCGTGGCCGTGGCCCTGAGCCGGGAAATCTTCCGTGTCGAAGATCGAACGGGCCTGAGCCAAGAACCCGGCCCAATCGAAGGCCGGCAGGCCGTGAACGAGGCGGTGAGTAGGCAGGATGGTGAGGCCGTCGGCCTCCATTCGGACGAAGGTCATCATCACGTATTCCGCCCGGTTATCTGAGATTCCCCGGATTCGGCAGTAATCCCGATAGGCGAGCGCCGTCTCGTAGCGGTGGTGGCCGTCGGCGATGACCAGTTTCTTGTCCGCCATCGCCGCCACCACTCGCTCGACTGCGCGCGGCTCAGTGATGCGCCAGACGGAATGCAGCGTCTTATAGTCGTCGGTAGCTTGCTCCCACGGTTTCTCGCGCGTCTGCTCCGCCCACAGGGATTCAACAAGTGCGGTGGGGTCGCTGTAAAGTACGAAGATCTGGCCGAAATGGGCGCGAGTGATTTTTAGCAACTCCAACCGGTCGGTCTTGGGCGCCGAGAGAGTCTCCTCATGCGGGTGGACGATCCTCGTCGAGTAATCCTCCAGCCGGCAAACGGCGATAAAGCCGCGACGTATTTTCTTGCTTCCTGGCCGGCCCGGAACCTCATACTCCTGGTCGTAAGGGAAGATTGCGGGTTCGGCTTCCGAAACCAGGATGCGATCCTCGATCCATTGGCGGTAATGCTGCGCCGCGCGGAGATAAACATTGTCCTGGGAATTGTCATCAGCGTGCTGCTGGCCCCGTATCACGCGTACGAGGTTGAAGGGGCTGCAACGGTAGTAGCGCGATTGCATTTCCGGAGAGATCTTATCGTAAGGCTGCGTCACGACATTGCAAAGCTCCGGAACCCGTGATGGATTGTAGTGAAGCGCACGAAAAGGATGAATTTCAGCCATGAGCTGTCTCCGTATTCTTTAAGATTGTGAAGTTATCACACTGGCGCTGAGCCGTCGAGGAAACTGTGCTCTGGCACATCGCTGAAGAGAATAGTTCCAGTCGCATCCTGTGCTGACTCAGCAGGGATGACGCTTGGGGCATTTGGGACTAAACTAACGGGTTGCGCGCTTTTTGTCTTTACCGTGAAGGGTGTAACTCCAGGGCAGGCACTGGTTCTGACTCTTGGGGTGAAACCCTTAGAGAGGCCGAGACCATGGCGGAACTTCGACTCGACCCGGTCGCTCACCGATGGGTGGTGACTGGAAGAAGGCAGGTGATGGCGGATTTCAACGATGCGGAAGCCGTTTGCCCCTTTTGTCCGGGAAATGAGCACTTCACGCCCCGGTCGATTCAGGAGCTTCGAGACGCCGATGGCGCATGGAGCGCCAGAGTGTTTCATGATCGCGCTCCCATTTTTCTCGTTGAGGGCAGGGAAGACCGGCAGGCCGTGGGCATGTTTGACCGCATGAATACTGTTGGCGCGCATGAGATCGTGGTTGAGACTCCGCGGCACGGAGTGACGCTGGCTCAACTTCCGCCCGATCAGATCTCAAAATGCATTGCCCTTTATCGGGATCGCATCCTGGACCTCAAGCGGGACACCCGACTTCGCTACGTTTCTGTTTTCAAGGACCAGGGGCTTGCCGCCCTGAATGAACATGGTCATAGCCACTCTCAAGTGTTGGCCTCGCCGGTTATGCCGCAATCCCTGGAAATTGAATTCCGTTGGTGCAAATTGCATTTCCTGAGGAGAGAACGTTGCCTTTTTTGTGACTGCATCCAACAGGAGATTCAGGAAGGAACACGGGTCGTGGACCAGAATGCGGATTTTATCGCGTTTTGTCCCTTCGCTTCGCGGTCGCCGTACGAATTGTGGGTGTTGCCGATACAGCATTCCTCTTCCTTTGAAAAGGATTTGGCGGAGCCGGCCCGCGTGAAGTCGCTTGCTTCCCTTTTGAAGACCTGCCTTCAGAGGATCGAAAGGGTCTCCACGATCTTGCACCTCGTCATCCTTACCGAGCCCAACCTGGATGCGCACAAGCCGACCAAGGATTGGTGGAGCACGGTGCCAAGCGACTTCCACTGGCACATCGAACTCCACCCGGATGTGGAGGGCGAACGCCGATATTTGGGCAGTGAGGGATTCTATTTCAATCCGATTCCAGCCGAGGAAGCGGCGCTCGTCCTCCGTGCGCTGGAGCCGGAGTCAGAGGCGGCTCCGCCAGCCTCGTGAACGGACGGAATGTTGATGACAACGTATAGGCGCACCCTATCAGGAATCGAACTGGTGGTTTTCGATTTGGACGGCACGCTCGCAGACACCAAGAAGGACCTGGCCCTGAGCGTTAATGCCATGCGGGATTTTATGGGGTTGGGCTCTCTGTCTCTCGAAGTTGTCACGTCCTATGTGGGGCACGGCGTGACCGTTCTGATCAAGCAGGCGCTGGGAGACGAAGCCCCCGACGGCGAGGTGGAGAAGGCGCTGGCATTCTTTCTGGATTATTATGCCCACCACTTGCTCGATAACACGATCGCGTACCCGGGGGTGCGCGAAGCTCTGGAGGGTCTCGGGAATCGAAAGCTGGCCATCCTGACCAACAAGCCCACATCATTCAGCCGCGAAATAATTGCCGGGCTGGGACTCGGCCCGTACTTTTTTGAGATCTATGGAGGCGACAGCTTTCCTCTGAAGAAACCTCATCCGATGGGAATTAAGACCTTGATGAGCCGCGTAGAGGTGCCCGCGGAGAAAACGCTTATGGTCGGAGATTCCGACACGGATGTGCTCACAGGCCGCAACGCGGGCGTTTGGACATGTGGCGTAACTTATGGGTTCGGACCGAAGGCGCTGAAAGAAGCCGGTCCAGACTTGCTCTTGGAGAACCTAAGTGACCTGCTTCCGATCCTGGATGGCGGGGCTGGGGACTCGGGGCTGGGGAAGAGCAGTAAGCAGCAAGCGGTTGGCGCAAGGGAGAGGGATCCAACATCCAAAATCTGAAATCTAAAATCGCCCCAACCCCTGGCCCGAATCCCGAGCCGCTGGCGCCCGGTCGCGAGGCCGTAGGGGTACGGCTTGCCGTACCTTTCGGTTCGGTCGCGGGAAGAGAACGAAAAGGGTACGGCAAGCCATACCCCTACAATCAGTTCCCAGCGAAAAGCAGTTATTCCAACTCTTACGGGTCGCTAGGCATCCAAGAATCGACAGACTGCGAAATGCAAATACAGAAGGTAACAAGCATCACGAATGGAGCTAACAGCGGATGCTCGCTGCGGCGCGTGTCGCAGAGCCTTCTGCTCACGGCCTGCTGCCTTTTCCTTGCCCCCCTCTGCGTAGCGCAGCAACAGCGGCCGCCAAGTCCGCCGGGAAACGTCTCACCGGTGCAGGCTCCCGAGATTGAGGGGAGCGAGCAAGGGCAAGCGCCGCTCCCCAACGACTGGGCAGCGGAGCTTTTGGACGGCATTTTGAGTGCCCCGAACGTCGAGGCGCAGGACTCGCTCTTTCGCGCCGCCTTCGCGGCAGGGCGGGGCATCATTCCGCAACTGACCGAGGCCCTCAAGGATGACCGTACCGCCGAGTTTGCCGCACAATCACTGGCCTTCATAGGGAGCGATGAGGCGTTGCAAATCCTCTGGAAACTTCAGGAGGACAAGCGCGATCTCAACTTGCGGCGCTTCTACTATGGCGCCCTGGCCGAGTACGGCGCCGACCAAGCCACTCAAACACTTTTTGAGGTCATCAATAAGTCGGATGCAGAGCCCGACCGGACGGTGACCGAGGCGGCGATCTTAGCCCTCACGGTTCGGACTGATTCCCAGTTGGCGGACTTGATTCACCAGGCGGAGAAAAAAGTGAACGATGTGGTCATCCGCGACGACCTGGAAAACGCCCTCGACGTCATTCAGATTCGTTCCAAGTACTTGGCCTCTCCGGAAGGCAAGAAAGCTGGTGGCTCTGTTGATGCAGCCGTTCGCACTTATTTCATCCCGGCGCTTCAGCCCCCTCCTCCATCTCCGTTGAATGCCGAGTCCCACCGCACACCTGCGAAGCCGGAAATCAAATTGGAGATCCAGAACCTCACCTTCTCGCCGGACGGGCAACGCGCGTTGGCTGCTGTAACCTTGGAAGACCCCTCTGCCGTCGCTAACTACGACTTGGTTCTACAGAAGCGCCTGGGGAATTGGGGCGTAGTGAGCGTCTGGTTGGGCGCTGAGGCCGAGAAGCCGGCCGCAACTCCGCCCGGCAAGCCGCCGGTCGAGGAGTGAACCTCGGCACAGGGCCTCAGAATGAATACCCGATGCCCATTGACAAGGTAATGTTATTCTTCTCATTCCCCGTCGGCGGATTGCTCAGGTAGAGATC
The DNA here is from genome assembly GCA_963832915.1 of uncultured Acidobacteriota bacterium. Lineage (GTDB taxonomy): Bacteria > Acidobacteriota > Terriglobia > UBA7540 > UBA7540 > CAVROP01. Next base: position 21,765 of record CAWHWE010000067.1, on the reverse strand, counting down.
GATCGCGCTCGCATTTACCAACAATCTATTAGTGAGCTTGAAGGACAGGACCGTGCTGGTATCGAAACGGTATTCTCCTCCGTGAATCAGGTCCGGGTAGACCTGCAAGTAATGGTCGAGCCGAAGCCGCTTGGTGAGTTGCTCTCCCAGTCTTTCTCCAACCAGGAACTGCGCGGTCCGGGTATAGAGCCCCGTGAAGAACTTTTCCTGCACGTAGGCCGGGCCGCCGAGGATGCTAAAAGTGGTACGCGCATTTTTGACAAGGTCGCGGCCAAGGCCGGCGCCGTAGGTCTGCTGAAGGTAGAGGCCTTGCGTTGAGACGTGATTGACCTGGCCCACGGCAAACGCAAAGTTATCCGAAGTGAACAGGTAGTCCTGCCGCAAATTTGCGCTGAGGGTGCGAGAGGTGACCGTGTTGCCATCCTCTCGGGCGTGGGAAAAAAGGCCGGTGAAGCCAAAGCTGGTGCGCCAATGAGGTTCGAAAATGGGCGCCGCCGGACGTTCACGGACCGCGTTGATGTTTGTGGTGAGAGTGTCCGTTTGCTGGTTGCCGTTCTGAAGGCTGTACCCCAGACTGGCGCTGCCTTTCCAGGCTTGCCAGGGTTTGGGGGTTTCCACCACTAGCTTCTGATAATCACTGGCCGGCATGATGACTTCTGCTTTGGCGGCGGCGATGGTTTGGGCCTGGCCGTTCGCCTTGATCTGCCAGTCGCCGGAGGGCATGAGTTCCAGCGTGCCGTGCACGGGTTCCTGCCCTTGGACGACTACCACAACAGGTTTATCCACGGAATAAGTCGCCACCTTGGCCATGGGGATTGATAAATCCCCGAGGATGTCGGATTTCAGCCGCAGGGTTCCTCCCTTGATCGTGACCAAGGCGCCTGTTACCCGGTCTCCGTTCTTCAGGGTCACCACGTCACCGCGCCCAATGCTGGCTAAGCAGAATAGCGCCAAAAAACTGGTCAGCGTCAATTTCATGATTCACCTCCGCAAGGAGAATGATCCTGCCCCTACATGCTAGCGTAACACGGTGGAATAATGATGGCCACTGTTGGAAGTAACCGGCAGTGGTGCAGTTTTGCGTAGCGCCCCGATATATCGGGGCATTTTGGAGCTGTGCCAGTCCCGCCACGCGGGACCGGCGCTACAAAACCAAACTGCACCACTACCAAGTAACTGCCGGGATGGGTAGTAGGCCAGTCGAATGTCGAGGTGGCTTTATCCGTCAACCAACGGATGAAATCGCCGCTACCAAGCCAAGCTGGCCCACTTCCCCAGAAGGGAGGCGATTGCCTCCCGGCCTACTTTCTCGCATAATCAAAGACCAGATGCGATACGTCATTGTGGGAACGGCCGGCCACATCGATCACGGCAAGTCAGCGTTAGTGTTGGCGCTGACGGGCATTGATCCCGACCGGCTGGAGGAAGAGAAGAAGCGCGGAATTACGATTGACCTTGGCTTCGCCCACCTGGACCTCGGCGAAGGAATACGTGTTGGCTTCATTGACGTGCCGGGCCACGAGCGTTTCGTGAGAAACATGTTGGCGGGAGTGGGAGGGATCGACCTGGTCATACTTGTGGTGGCCGCAGACGAGTCCATTAAGCCCCAAACTCGCGAGCACTTTGATATTTGCAAACTGCTGGGGATTCGCAAGGGGCTGGTGGCCATCACCAAAGCCGACCTGGTAGACGCGGACATCATGGACCTGGTCCGGCTGGAGGTGCAGGAGTTTGTGCGTGGTTCTTTCCTCGAGGGGTCACCGGTGTTTCCTGTGAGCGCTAAGACCGGCGAGGGTCTCGAAGCTTTGAAGGTCGAACTGCGACGGCTCGCCTGGGAGGTCACCCCCAAACCTGAAGAGCTTCCCTTTCGGCTCCCCATCGACCGCGCTTTTGTGATGAAGGGGTTTGGCACAGTGGTGACCGGAACGCTTATCGCGGGAAGAATCGAGAAGGACACGGAGGTGGAAATCCATCCCTTGGGCTGGCGGGTGCGCGTGCGCGGCATCGAGGTTCATAATGCACCCGCCCGAACCGCCTTGGCAGGACAGCGGACGGCAGTGAACTTGCCAGGCCTCGAGGCCAAGGAAATTTCACGCGGCATGGTCCTGGCGCCACCCGGACTCTTCGCGGCGACCGCGCGTTTGGATTGCAGGCTGAACTTGCTGCCCACCGCCCGGCCTTTGAAAAATCGCGCCAAGGTCCATTTCCACTGCAACACATCCGAAACGATTGCCGAAGTGGTTCTATGCGAGGGGAAGGAGTTGGGGCCTGGAAGCAGTGCATTCGCTCAGCTCCGGCTTTCCCAACCCGGCGTATTCATGCCGGGGGACCGCTTTATTATCCGCCAGTTTTCACCAGTTACTACTATCGGGGGCGGATCGGTCCTTGAAAACCAGCCCCCCCGGCGCCGCGTTGGAGATCCAACTGTCGTGGCGCTTCTCGACACTTTGGAGAAAGGCGATTCGCAAGCCAGGCTGGAGTGGCTGGTGCAACAAGCCGGGGAAGCTCCCCTCTCCGAACTCGTGTCGCGCACCGGATGGTTTCCTGCCGAGGCTCTGCGGGTCGGCAGGGTGCTTGCCTCGACGAATCGGCTTTTGCTGCTGGGGCAATCGCCGGAGTTGTTCGCGCACCCGGACCATTTCCGGGAATTGGCGAAAAGAGTGGTTGAACAGCTTGGGAAGTTCCACGCCGAAAACCCCCTGGTTGCGGGGCTGCCCAAGGAAGACTTGCGCTCGAGAACCGGCGCCCGAAACTCGCCCCACCCGGGGATGCCTTCGGACGTGCTATTTAACGCCCTCCTCCAAGCCTTGGCCGCTCAGGGCAAAATTGAAGTGCAGGCCGAAACTGTGCGGCTCGCCGGGCGGAGGATTCAACTGACGCCTGAAGAGCAGGCTGCCAAGGATCAGATAAGCGTGGCGTTCGAGATGAGGGGGTTGGCGGTCCCCAGCGCGCCGGAGGTCCTGGCCAAGCTGCGCATCGACCGACCGCGAGCCGAGAAGCTGCTTCAAATCTTGCTCAGGGAAAGCGTGCTCTGCAAAGTGACCGAGGATTTGATTTTTCACCGCTCGGCGTTACAGCAATTGAAGGAACTGCTGGTGCGGCGCAAAGCCCAAAGTAACCGCATCAACGTCGCGCTCTTCAAGGAAATCACGGGACTGAGCAGGAAGTACGCAATTCCTTTGCTTGAGTACCTTGACCGGGAACGAGTGACGAGGCGGGAAGGCGACGAGCGGATCATCCTTTAGCAGAATCCAGAAGGAAACCGTGATTCTGGCGTCTACCTGCTGACTTCTGGCTTCTGATTTCTGCCTTCTATTTTTCTCAAGATGGGTTTAAGAATTTCGCAAACCAGCGCCACAGGCAAGCCCACCACGTTCGAGTAGCAACCCGAGATGCGGGTGACGAATTTGGATGCGAGCCCTTGAATCGCATAGGCGCCGGCCTTGTCCAAAGGCTCACCGCTCTCCACGTAGCTGCGAATCTCTTCCTCATCCAACTCCCGGAAGGTGACCAGAGTTGTCTCGTGCTTCAAGGCCACAATCTCGTCCGGGGCCCGTACCAGGCAAACGCCCGTGTGCACTTGGTGGGTTCGACCGGATAGAAGGCGGAGCATGCGCGAGGCGTCAGACGGGGCAGACGGCTTACCCAGCGCCTCCCCGTCGATGACCACTACCGTATCCGCGCCTAAGACGAAGCTGCCTGGAGGAGAGGGTGCGGCGACGTGCATGGCCTTCTCACGCGCCACGCGGCGCGCAAATTCTTCGGGCCGTTCGCCCCGCTGGATCTCTTCCACGATATGGCTGGGTTGGACATCGAAGTCGAAGCCGGCGCGACGCAACAATTCCCGGCGGCGTGGCGAAGCTGAGGCAAGGAGAAAACGCATTCCCAGGAATTATAGGAGACCAGCGAGCATGGTCACAAGTAATTCCCTCAACCCGCCCCGATGTGTTAGACTGCCAGATCAGTCCACCTCAAAAGTCCGGATCGTGGGAGCCCAGCGATGGAAGAAGTCGGCAAAATTCTGCCCAAGGTTCTCAAGTCCCAGTTGTCTCGTCTTGAGCCCCCCGTGGTCGAAGTCCTGGCCCCTCTCTGGACTCTCGTGGCAGGAAAGGCACTGGCCAAGGAATGCCGGCCGGTGGCGTTCAGCGGAGGAACGTTGACGCTGGCCACGGAGGACACCGACTGGACCGAACCCCTGCAACAGATGGCGGAAGAAATCCGGGCGCATGTCAACAACTTCTTGGGCAAGCCCGTGGTAAAGCATCTCAGGATCTTATGCGTCCGCAAACTCGCTCACCGCGGCAGGTCTCGACGGCAACCAGAAGATATTCCCGGATCGGAACCCAACCGGAGGGATTGGCCGGGACAGGATCCGGATAAGGCACCTGAAATGGCGGGGGTGGCCGGGCGGTCCCGCGCCGGATACTTCGGACGCAAGCGTGGAAAGGTGCGCTGATGGCACTCGAAGAAAAAGACGTTCGGTACGTTGCTGAACTCGCCCATCTCGAATTAACTCCCGAAGAGGTAAAGAAATTCCTCCCCCAGCTCGATTCCATTCTGCAGCACATGCAGAAGCTGAATGAACTGGATACCTCGCAAGTGGAACCGATGGCTCAGGTGACCTATCCCGCTGCGGCCAACCCTTCCTTGCGGGCAGACCAACCGCACAAGACGTTCGACCAGGACGAGGCCCTCGCCAATGCTCCTGATTCGAGCGCGGGCTGTTTCCGTGTTCCTCGCGTCATCGAAAAAAACGAAGATGAACCTTGCTGAACTCACTATCGACTCGCTCCATGAGCTTCTGGTCAAGCGCCAAGCCTCTGCCGTGGAAATTGCCAAAGCTCACTTCGAGCACATCGAGCGGCGCGACAAAGAGGTCCGCGCCTATTTGCAGTTGTGTCCTGAACTGGCCTTCCGGCAGGCGTCCGAGATCGACCGGCAGCTTGCCGCCGGCGAGCCCTTGGGTCCGCTGGGTGGAATCCCCGTGGCGGTGAAGGACGTGATTCTGACCCGGGGCGCGCGCAACACTTGCGCCTCGAAGATTCTGGCGAATTACGCCGCCCCTTATGATGCCCCCGCCGTGGAAAGGCTGGAGGCGGCAGGTGCGGTCATCCTGGGCAAGACGAATTGCGACGAATTCGCCATGGGATCCTCAACCGAGAACTCCGGTTTCTTCCCAACTCATAACCCCCACGATTTAACCCGAGTCCCCGGCGGCTCGAGTGGCGGTTCAGCCGCTGCGGTGGCGGCGAATATGGCCGTGGCGTCTCTAGGCTCTGATACTGGGGGCTCCATCCGGCAACCGGCGGCCTTTTGTGGAATTGTGGGCATGATGGGGACGTACGGCAGGGTCTCGCGCTATGGGCTGGTGGCGTTCGCCTCCTCGCTCGATCACATTGGGCCTTTCGGCCGCTCGGTTCGCGATGTGGCGCGCTTGCTCCAGACGATTGCCGGCCGCGACCCGCACGACTCCACGTCGGCGGACATTCCCGTCGAAGATTACGTGGCAGGGCTGGATCAAAACGTGCGCGGCCTCAAGGTGGGCGTTCCCGGCGAGTATCTCAAGGGACTTAGTCCGGAAACCGGCGATAACATCGAAAAGGGAGTTGACCTGCTGGCCAAGCTGGGATGCGAGGTCGTGCCCATCAGCCTTCCCCACACCGATTATGCCATCGCCTGCTACTACATCATCTGCATGGCTGAGGCCAGCTCGAATCTGGCGCGCTACGATGGCGTGCGCTACGGATTCCGCTCCGCTGAGCACGCGGATTTGCGAGAGATGTACAAACAGACGCGTTACGGAGGGTTTGGCGAAGAAGTGAAGAGGCGCATTATGCTGGGCACCTACGTCCTGAGCTCCGGCTACTACGATGCCTATTACCTGAAAGCCCAGAAGGTGCGCACTCTCATCACCAGGGATTTTCTGGAAGCATTTGACGATGTGGACATCATCGTCACCCCAACCTCCCCCATCCCCGCCTTCAAGCTCGGCGAGCGCATGGACGACCCCTTGCAAATGTACCTCGCCGATATCTACACCGTCACCGCCAGCCTCGCCGGCATCCCCGGCATCTGCGTTCCGTGCGGAAAGACCAAAGGGGAGCCACACCTCCCGGTGGGCATACAACTTCTCGCCAGCCACTTCGACGAGGCAAGGCTGCTGCGCGTCGCCGATGCCTTCGAGAAGGCCGGTGGGTTTGAAGCGGCTTAGCCTGTGCTAAATGGGAAAAGGGCTGCCTGCGTTTCTGGCCGCGACCAATGGGAAAAAGCGGAGCGCTAGGGCGGCTTGGTAACGCAGTTGACCTCTGAGCGGCGAGTCAAACTGCTCCTTGGCCGCGTCGGCCTTAGAGGCGGGGCGGGTGCGCGCTGGCCAGTAGGGTGGGATTAGGACGGAAGTAGTCACAGTAGTTAGCCGCTTCTTTATCGCGGACCCATTCGGCCCGCGTCTCAGCGCATTGATTGTGTTTGCCGGGGTCGTAGAATTGGCAATTACGGCAGGCGTGCAAGTCGGCGTGGCACTTGGGGCAGACATCAAGCGTGCCCACACGGCTTCCGGATGGGTATTCAATCTTCTGACGGCACTTCCAGCAGTTGAAAAACATAACTAATGGCGGTCCAGTTCGAAAAACCGCTCGAAGTTCCGGACCACAATTTCCCCGAACTCTTCTACGCTCAGGTTACGAAGAGCGGCCAGCGTCCGGGCGACTTCGATCACAAAGGCCGGCTCATTGCGCTTGCCCCGGTACGGAACCGGGGCCAGGTAGGGACAATCGGTTTCTATCCATAAACGGTCCAGTGGAATCTCGCGCGCCGCCTCGCGGAGGTTCTCCGCTTTCTTGTACGTCGCGTTCCCCGCAAACGAAATCTGGAATCCCCAATCGAGGAATTTCACAGCATCCTGGCGGTCGCCTGAGAAGCAATGTAAGATGCCGCCCAGCCCACTCGATTCCCAGTGGGCCTGGATCAACTCTGTGAGGTCCGGCCACGCCTCGCGGCAATGAATAATAATGGGAAGTCTTGCTTCCCGGGCCAATTCCAATTGCCGGATAAGGGTCAGCTTCTGAATTTCGCGAGGGGAGTGGTCGTAGTGGCAGTCGAGGCCAATTTCACCAATGGCCACCACCTTGGAATGTTGCGCCAGTTTGCGGATTTGCTCGGCGTGATGTTCCGAGAACTGTCTCGCTTCGTGGGGGTGGACACCCACCGTGGCGTAAATCCAATCATGCCGCTCGGCAAGCGCAATGGGCGCTTCCAGGTCATCCGGTCCTGTGCCGCCTCCCACTGTCAGGAGATAGCGCAGGCCGGCGGCGCGGGCGCGTTCAATCACGGCAGCGCGGTCAGGATCGAAGCCGGAGTCGTCAAGGTGCGCGTGCGAATCAACGAGCATAGGTGCCAGGTGCCAGGTGTCGGGTGTCAGGTGTCAGGGCCCTCGCGCCGGGCTTTCAGCTTACTAATTAGCCCGGCCAACATCCGGCCCAATTCGGCCGCGCTTTCTAAGGCCGGCTGGAGCTGCGTTTCGGTGATGTACGACAACCTGCTCGCAATAAGGAAATGCGTCTCCAATTCCATGAGAGAACCGTTGGCGCAAGAGAGATGATGAAGGTAGTCTCCTAAATGTTCCCTTCCGTGCCCCTCTGCAATGTTGGCTGGTATTGATACTGCCGCTCTTTGTATTTGCGTTGCGAGGCTATAGACCTCGTTCTTGGGCAGGAGGTTCACAACCTTATAGCTCGCCACCACAAGATCCATCCCCTTTTGCCAGACTTGAAGATCGCGGTAGCTTTTGATGGCCATTGGCGTTTTCCTGAAACCTTGGACCTAAGACCAATCTCTACGCCTGGCACCTGGAACCCGACACCTGGCACCTGACACCTACTTCAGCCTCGCTCCGTTCGCTACGTCTTCCTTGAAGGTCACCAGGACGGGCCGGCCTCCTTCGCCGGCCGAAGCCGCAACGATCATGCCGTTCGATTCCACCCCGCGAAGTTTGCGCGGCTGGAGGTTGGTGACCACCACGACTTTCATTCCAACCAGGTTTTCGGGCTGGTAGTGTTCAGCAAGTCCGGCCACAAGCTGGCGGACTTCCGTGCCGATATCCACCATCAGCTTCAAGAGTTTTGAAGCGCCAGGAACGTGCTCGGCGGCCTTCACTTCGCCCACTCTCATTTCCACCTTGGCGAAGTCTTCAATCGAGATCCTCTTCGGCTCAGCCACCGGCGCGGGGCTGGGCGTTGGGGGTTGGGGACTCGGGGCTGGAGACTCTGGGCTCGGGGTTCGGGATTCGGGTGCTGCTGCTTCTGGTGATTTTACGTTTTCTGATTCCACAGGTTTTGATTTCTCCTTAGTTTTATCGCGATTGCTATCAGCTTCGGCAAGGTTGGCTTGTAGGGGCGCTTCGCGAAGCGCCCCTACCGCTGGCTTGTCGCGATTGCGGTCAACTTCGGCCAGTTCTTCGAGTTTGGCAAGCGTGGCGGCCTTATCGAGTCGCGGGAAAATGGGTTCCGGTTTGCCAACCTTCGTGCCGGGCGCGACTACACCCCACTTAAGGTTGTCGAGCCGCTGATCCTCAATGCAGTCTTGGCGGCCGAGTTGCCTCCACAAGAGTCCCGCGCTTTCCGGCATCATGGAGTAGAGATGAGCGGTGATGATTCTTAGCGATTCGCAGCAGATGTTTAGGATCGTGCCCAAGTGTGCTCGGTCGGTGGCAGATTCTGACCCTGCCAATACCCAAGGCTGTGTAAGGACCACATACTTGTTAAGTTCAGACACCGAATCCCATACGACATCAAGGGCGCGAGAGAAGTTGTAAGCGTCAAAGTAACCGCGGAATGTTTCGACCGAACCGAGAACGTGCGACTTCAATGTTGCGTCGCGACTGGTAAGATCTGCCTGAGCCGCTGGGATTTCCCCTCCAAAATAGCGATTCACCATGCTCACGGTACGATTCGCCAAGTTGCCGAGATCATTAGCCAGATCCGAGTTGTAGCGCTGAATCAAGCCCTCGTAGGAAAAGCTCATGTCCTGCCCGAACGGAGCTTCGCGCAGCAGGTAGTAGCGCAGCGCGTCGTTGCCGGGCGCGCCGAAGGAGTCGAGCGCGTCAACGATGGGCTCGGGGTAAACGACATTGCCCTTTGACTTCGACATCTTATCCTGCTCGTAATAAATCCATCCGTGCGCAAAGACGGTGGTGGGCAGCATTTCCGGTTGGTTGGGATATGCGGCCATGATGAAGGCAGGCCAATAAACGGCATGGAAGCGCAGGATGTCCTTGGCCATCATGTGGAAAATCTCGGACTCACCTGGTTTGTTGCGCCAGTACTTTTGGAACTCCGCGCTGCCGTTTTCACCCTGTGCATAGCCGATGCCAGTCATGTAGCTGGTGAGCGCGTCATACCAAACGTAAAACACCTGGTGAGGGTCATCCGGCCAGGGGATGCCCCACTTGAGGCGGCTACGGCTGACGGATATATCGCGCAACCCGCTTTTCACAAAGCTCTTGACTTCGTTCATGCGGTAATCAGGTTTCACGAAATCAGGGCGGCTCTCATAGAGTTCAAGGAGCCGCTGTTCGAACGCCGAGAGCCTGAAGAAGTAATTATCTTCGCTAATCAGCTCGGCCGGGCGGCCGCATATGTCGCAGTTCACGGGTTCCGTGTTATCGGAAACATAACGCTCGTCGAAGATGCAGTAGCGGCCCTCGTAGCGATGCGAGAAGATATAGCCATTTTCTCGGGCGCGAATCAGCAGACGTTGAACGGATATTACGTGGTCCGGATGCTCCGTATAAATGAAGCGCAGGGAATTCGGGTCGGATTCCGGATAGACTTTGACGGGGAAGCCGAGTTTCTCCCATAGTGCGACAAACAACTTACGCTTTTCCGCTACGAATTCGCTGGGCGACTGGCCCGCCGCGGCGGCCGCGCGCTGGAGCTTTTCACCATGCTCGTCCGTGCCGGTGAGAAAAACCACGTCGTGACCGCACATGCGTTTGTAGCGTGCCAGCACGTCACAGACGATGGTGGTATAAGCCGAGCCCACATGCGGTCGGGCGTTGGGATAGTAAATGGGAGTCGTGAGATAGAATGTGCTCATAGGTGTCGGAAAACAGGTGTCAGGTGCTAGGTGTCGCGTGCCAGGTAGGCTGCTTGCGCCGCAATGATCACCTGCTTGAGTGGAACGCCCTTCTCCATCGCCAAACGCCGGCAATCTTCATATTCGGGCGCAACATTCAGCGTCTTCCCCTCGCGCCGGGCCACCTTGACCTTGACTGTACCGTAAGGCGTCTCCACGCTGACGAGTTCGCGCTCCAGAACCTTGCGCCGGGCCTCGCAGATACGCACGCCGATGGTGGTGGTCTGTTCAAAGAGCAGTTGGGCCAGCGCATCGCTTGTCTCGGGAGTGCAAAGCACACTGACCATGATTCCCGGGCGGTTCTTCTTCATCTGGATGGGAGTGCAGGTCACGTCCAGCGCGCCGGCGGCCAGAGCCTGGTCAACGAAAAAGCCGTAGAGCTGCGGGCTCATATCGTCCACATTGGCCTCAATCACGGAAACCACTTTATCGCCGGGCGCGCCGGGCTGGGCTGTCACAGGCTCCGCGCCCTGCCCCACCAGCAGGCGCGCCAAATTCGGATGCCCATGAATTTCCCTTGCTCCGGCGCCGTATCCAATGCGCTCCACTTTCATCGCCGGGATGGGTCCAAAGCGCGCGGCCAGCGTGGTGATGAGCGCCGCCCCGGTTGGGGTCACGAGTTCTCCCTCGACACCCGAAGAATAGATGGGGACATCTCTAAGGAGTTCAAGAGCGGCGGGAGCCGGAACCGGCAGCGAACCATGCGCGGCCTGCACGCTTCCGCTGCCCACATTCACTGGCGAACAGGTGAGCTCCGCAATATCGAGGAGCTCGAGTCCGGCGCAGGTTCCCACGATGTCGATAATCGAATCCACCGCGCCAACCTCGTGGAAATGCACCTCCGTGGGCGGCATGTCGTGCAGTTTTCCTTCCGCCTCCGCCAAGCGGTTAAAAACCTTCATGACTCGCTGTTTGACGCCTGCCGACAGCGCGCTGTGCACAATCAGTTCCGTAATGTTCCCCAGCTTCCGGCTGGGCTGCTTCGCTGGGATCAGAATCTCGATCCGGGTCCCCACCAGATGTCCCCGCACCGCGCGAGTGCGTTTGAACTCGTAAATGCCCAGTGGAATCTTCTTCAGTTCGGCAAGCAGCTCGTCCAGTGGCAAGCCCAGGTCCAGCAATGCACCGACAAACATGTCCCCGCTAATGCCGGAAAAGCAATCCAGGTATGCTTGTCTCATGTCGTCTCACTCACGGGGATTCATTGTTATTCCCGAGCAAATTTGCCCTAAATTGGATACTATGCTCTAGGCTCAGAAGTTGTCAATGAGCGGAAGTCAGGAGTCAGAAGTCAGGATTCAGAAGGCAGGCGCCGGAAAGCATGTGATGGATCGGAACAAACCAGAATCTGAAACCCAAAAGCGCCCCGGCTAGCGAGGCGGGCTTCTTCAACTGAATCCTGAATCCTGACTCCTGAGTCCTGAATCCTATTTCACGAGGTAATGATCTATGCAAACATTCGATCGACGCGATTTCCTGAAAGTCTCTGCCGCCGCGGGGGCCGCCGGGCTCATGCACGGACTGCCCGCTACTCCTGCCCAAAAAGGCATGCGCCTGGGCATAATCGTGGGCATGGGTAAGAAGCCCGAAGCAGCCTTGCAAAAAGTGCACGACCTTGGAATTCCAAGCTGCCAGGTTTCGACGGAGGATTTCTCGGACGCCATGCTGGGGGGCATCCGGGATGCGGTGCAGAAGTTCAATATCGAGGTCACAGCCCTCAATACCGGCGGCCCCGGGCCTGCGGTGTATGACTTCTACCAAGGGCCGCAAACCATTGGCTTGGTACCCCGGCAATACCGCCAGGCGCGAATCGCGCACTTCAAGCAAGCTTCTGAATTCGCCAAGAAGCTGGGGATTCCCGCCCTTCACACGCACTTCGGATTCATCCCCGAGAATCCGAATGACCCTGTCTACAAGGACCTGCTGCCGGCCCTTCGCGAGGTTGCGACCTATCTTAAAGGGAACGACCAGATGATGCTGTATGAGACGGGGCAGGAAACTCCGATAACCTTGCTCCGAGCCATCACCGACGTGGGTGTCGACAACCAGTTCGTCAACCTGGACACCGCCAACCTGATCCTTTACGGCAAAGGCAACCCACTCGACGCCTTGGACGTGATCGGCAAACTCGTGCGCGGCACCCACGCCAAAGACGGGCTCTTTCCCACTGACCCGAAGAATCTGGGCGAAGAAGTTCCCATCGGGAAAGGAAAGGCGAATTTCCCCAAGCTTATTCCGCGCCTGAAGGAACTGGGTTACACCGGCCCTCTTACGATTGAAAGGGAAATCTCAGGTCCCCGGCAAATGGAGGACATTCGAAAGGAAAAGGTATACCTGGAGAAGTTAGTCGGCTAAGCGAAGCAGGGGGCGGTTGGTGACCTGTCCCGATCCATTGGGCGCCGCCCCCACTTGCTCGGCGTTACTTCTTCCCGTACACGGGACCGAAGGTTGCGCAGGCGCGATAATCTGCTCCCTGCGGGTCCTGAGCTCCGAAGGCCGTCCAGGCGCTGGGGCGAAATACCCCCTCTGGCCGCACGTTGTGCATGCAGACAGGGATGCGCAGAATCGAGGCCAGGGAAATCAGCGCGTCGCCGATGTGGCCATAGCTGATCGCGCCGTGATTGGCGCCCCAGTTGTTCATCACGGAGTACACGTCCGTGAAGGCGCCTTCACCGGTGAGTACAGGAGCAAACCAAGTGGTGGGCCAAGTGGCATTCGTCCGCACGTCGAGTATGTGGTGCACCTTCTTAGGCAACTCCACCGTGTAACCCTCGGCGATCTGGAGCACCGGTCCCAAACCCTGCACCAGGTTGAGGCGTATCATGGTCACCGGCAATTCGCCCTTGGTCGCAAAAGTGGAGGAGAACCCGCCGCCCCGGAAGTACTCCACAATCGCCGGGCTCCACTGGGTGGCGTCCAGGCATCGGCCGACTTCCTCCGCCGTGATCTCCCAGTAGGGCTTCAGGGCCCTGGCGCCGTCCTTCATCTGTTCACCCGTGGCGTCGAGGGTGGCCGCGCCGGAGTTGATCAGGTGGATGATGCCTCCGCTGGCCTTTCCGGTCAGGCTCTTTCCGGTGACGCGTTTCACCGCGTCCGGACTCCAGTAGGTGCGCACATCAGCGAATATCTGCGCCGTGTCGGTTAGCAAATGTCCGAACAGCATGGCGGCGCCGTTGAGCGAGTCGTTCTCGGTGGCGAAGACAAAAGCCTCCCGAATGCCGTTCCAATCGAAGGAGGAATTGAGCATTGCCTCCATGAAGTCCCCGTTGGGGAAATGGTCAGTCCAATGCCGCTGACCCTGGAACCCGGCCAAAACTGCGTTGTGTCCAAGAGCCTCCTCGCCAAATCCCAGCTCCGCCAGCCTGGGATTCCCGACCATCAGGTCGCGCGCGATCAGGCTCATCTTCACCACCGTATGCCAGTCAGCGTCCTTCCTGGCCCTCGGCATTTCCGGTACGTTATAGTCCTTCCCTTCGGGGCAGTTCGCCTTGACCCATTCATAGGCGCGTTGGTATTCCTTCGGGTCATATATTTCTTCGTCGATTCGCCGCACGAATTCCGACATATCCACGTACTCATTGCGCATTCCCAAATAGTTCTGGAAGAAAGCCGGGTCAACCGTGGAACCCGCAATGCCCATGGAAACGGAGCCGAGTGATAGATAGGACTTGCCTTTCATTTCGGCCGCTGCCAGCCCGGCTTTGGCGAAGCGCAGGAGCTTTTCCTGGACATCCATCGGGATGCTCTTATCGCCTGCGTCTTGCACGTCCTTTCCATAAATGCCGAAGGCGGGCAGTCCCTTCTGATTGTGCCCCGCCAATACTGCTGCCAGGTAAACCGCGCCGGGCCGCTCCGTGCCGTTGAAACCCCAGACCGCTTTAGGCGTCAGGGGATCCATATCCATGGTCTCCGAACCATAGCACCAGCAAGGCGAAACGGTAAGAGAAAGTCCCACACCTTGGCGCGCAAACTTATCCGCAGCCTCCGCAGCCTCAGCCACACCGCCGATGCAGGTGTCAGAGATCACGCATTCCACGGGGAGTCCGTTGGGGTGCCGCAGATGCTCGTGAAAAAACTTGGCGGCGGACTTCGCCATTTCCATGGTCTGGTTTTCCAGCGATTCCCGGACACCCTTGCGCCGTCCATCGATGGCCGGCCGGATCCCGACCTTCGGCAGGGTTCCGCGCAAGCGTTGGCTCGGCTCGTTTACCTTCAGACCTTTAACATTCGCCATGATTCTTCTCCTCTCACATCACATAGAGTCCTGCTGAATTGTCGCATATTCACAGCAGATTCCCGCTCCTCTCGGCGGCAACCTGGAAGCCAAACAGAGTAGCGCACCAGCGGCAATATCTCAACCCGAAGTGGGACCCGGGCTTGACTCCAATCTTCACCTCTTGGGCAGAAGGTTCTTGAGCACCGATGCAAGTTGTCCGGCCAGACGCCCCGCTTTGGCAACCGATTCCAGTTGCCGGTACATGTCCTCGGCGTCGCCCTGTTTGCGGACGCCCACCGCGCACACCACCACAACGTGTTGCTGGTGATAAATCCGGTAGATGATGCGATGATTTCCAAACTCGTGCTTCCAATAATTCGCAAGCGGACCCCGCAACCGCAAGCCGTATCCTTCCGGATCAACGGCCAACTTCTTCTCCAAGACCTTGCGAAGCTGGTTGCGCAGGCTTTCGTCAAGGCCTTTAATGTCCGTAGCGGCATCCGGGATATATCTCAGTTCAAAGCAAGATTTGGGGCGTGCCCCTTCTGCAACGGGAGGCGGGGGGGAAGGATGTTTCTGCCTCTTCGTCATGCGCCAAAAACATCTGCCGTCTTGAGCAACCGCCCAGCGGCAACATCATCATCAATGGTTTTAGAAAGGTGCAGCAAACGGTCCGTAAGATCCCGGTCAGTGAGAATCTCCATCGTCGCAATGATGGATTCACGCTCTTTAACAAGAGAATCCAGGAATTCTTTGTCCACAAGGTATTTTGCAGACTGCCGCCGGTTCTCGACCAGCACCACTTTATTGGCTCGCGCCGCTTTCAGGTAATCTTTAAGCCTATCCCTAAAATCAGTGGCCGTTACCTTTTTGATATCGAAGCAAACTGCCGCCATCGCACCCTCTCTAACGTACGATCCACATTAAATAATGTACAATTGGTTTCATACCCTGTCAAGCGGGAAAGATCGCGGCTGCTGCGAATTGGTATTTACGGGTGCGGTCCCACTGGTGTAAGTTGTTAGGATATGCAGCGCAAGGCCACGCCCTTTGGTGTCCTGCCGTCCTGAATGACGGGGGCGCGGCATCTTGGCCGTCAGCGGCAGGATTGCTGAACGACAAACCTTGCGAACCACAAGCGTGGGCCGGTAGCTCAACGGTGGAGCACTGCCCTTTTAAGGCAGGGGTTCTGGGTTCGAGTCCCAGCCGGCTCACCAGACAAGTGTCCTCGAAGAATTGCCGCTTGCTGATTGACGATTGAAGAAGTGGCGTGGCAACTCCTCCGGCTGTCCGCCTGGAATCGGCAGTCAGCAACCGAGAATCGGCAACCGCCCATCCCGGGCCACGTGACGATCGCACAGATTTCCGCATTCCTACCGCGTTTTGTTTTCTGTCACCTGACACCCGACACCCGAAACCTCTCGTTCTGATTCCTGCCTCTTGTTCTTTCCGCTCGTCGCTCGTCCCGCCGCGGCGGGTCACTCATCACTGTTCTCAAGGCAATTCAGCGAAGGGCATCATGAGCGGGGGGCAGGCCATGAAGGGCAGGCGCGCGATTTCGGCGACGGCCTGCGCCACGTGCTTCTCGCGCCTGGGTTCGAGGGTCATGACAAAGGGCAGATGGTTCTTAGGCATGGCCGGCTCTTGCAGCACGGAATCGATGTTGATGTGGTGTCGGGCCAGCAGGGCGCAGACGCGCGCCAGGATGCCGGGCCGGTCGCGGACCACCAGGCGAAGGTAAGCGGATATGATGTTGTCCGAAGCCGGGGCGATGCTGGAGGGATGCCAGGTCTCGTAGCCCAGGGGAGTCGAGCCAGTTCCGCCCGCCGCGATGGCGCGCGCGATTCCAACCACGTCGGAGATCACCGCCACGCCGGTGGGTTCACCCCCGGCGCCGCGGCCGGTGAGGGTAGTGTTCCCGCCCTTGTCCCCCACCAACAGGATTCCGTTGAGCGAGCCCAGCACGTTGGCCAGTTGGCTGCTGGCGGGGATCATCATGGGCCGCACGAAGATCTCCAGGCGGCCGCGAGCGCGGCGGCGGGCGGAGGCGATCAAGCGGATGGTATGCTTCAAGCGGCGGGCATAAGCAAAGTCCACCTGGTCGATGGCCGTGATCCCTTCCGCAGGAATCTCTTCTACGCGTGCGGCCTGGCCGAAACATAGCATGGCCAGGATGGCAATCTTATAGCGCGCATCATACCCTTGCACGTCAAAGGTGGGATCGGGCTCGGCATAGCCTTTTTGCTGCGCTTCGGCCAGTGCTTCGGCGAAGCTGCAGCCGCGCCGCTCCATTTCCGTGAGGATGTAATTGGTGGTGCCGTTCAGAATGCCGTACACGCTGGCGAACTGCTCGCCCGAAAGCCCTTCCCGGATGGCGTGCAGGAGCGGTGTGCCTCCCGCCACGCAGGCTTCGATGCCCAGGCTTACGCCGGCGGCGCGGGCGTGCTCGGCAAGTTCCACCCCGCTTTCCGCCACCAGTTGCTTGTTCGCGGTCACCAGGTGCTTGCCGGCGTCGATGGCCGCAAAGGCAATGGCGCGGGCGACGGGAAGCACTCCCACCAGCTCCACCACAATGTCGATTTCAGGATCTCGTACCACTTCATGCCAGTCCAACGATGCTTTCACTCGCCCGCTGAACCAGGACACATCTTTCTGGCTAATCCCGAGCGAACAGATGGTCTTGAGCTCCAGCTTACAGCCCAGCCGCCGCTGGATTTCACGCTGGTGCTCTGCCAGCACTTTGACCGTGCCTGTGCCGACCGTCCCCAGCCCGACAACGGCTAGCCCGACGGTTCGACGCGGCTTGCTCGCCACGGCTTCGCGGTTCGTGAACTGAATCCTTGGTTGGCTCATGTGCAGTTTCGGTGGACGTCAAGAGTGGAAATCCATTCAATTATCATGATAAAGGCCCGGACTGGCAAGAAGAATCGTCGTCAGAAGGGAGTGGGAGACAGCCATCCGGCGCAGAGCAACAGTTCGCCATGTCGATCTGAGTCCGCCGTGTCTAGTGGCGGGCGAAGAATCCCGGCATTCAAGGGATGAACAGGGTTCAGCAAAGTGCGCTCGTGGTTCTTCCCCGACACTTGAATCCCGGTTGAGCCCCTGGAACCTGAATCCTAACACCCGACACCCGGCGCCTGAAACCTGACACCTAGCGCCTCAAACCCGACACCTGACACCTGGCGCCTGAAACCTGGTTGAGCCCCTGGCTCCTGAATCCTAACACGTGACACCTGGCACCTGACACCCGGCACCATCATTTAACTACATTTATTTTCAGCAACATTCCCGCTTTAAGCGCCTAACTACCTTTGTTTTCTATAACATTCCCGTTTTACTTCCGCCCGTGGAACCATGATCCTTTGTTTTCATAGATATTCGCGCGTCGTTCTGTAACTTTCTAAAGTATCTGATTTCTTTTCTTCCTGTCGTAGCTGACATCTTGTCGTAGTCTGCGGTACGGCCTACAACTCGAATTGCCCCCTCCACGCAGAAGGAAGAAAGCAGGCGTAGCGCAGGTCCCGCTAGCCGGAATTTCTCACCACGAACGGGGAAGGGCGGGGTTTTACAGGCTGCGGAAAAACTCCTTAGGGCTGTCATCCTGAGGAGCCGCAGGCGACGAAGGATCTCGCATTGCCTTGAAAACACTCAGAGCGAGATTCTTCGCTTCGCTCAGAATGACAGTGTGGAGGGGTTTTTCCGCAGCCTGTAAAACCCCGCCCTTCCGGTCGCCTGACTTAAAACGGCACAGCGTGGTGAGAAATCCGGGCTAGGAGCTTGCCCCGGCGCGCCGGGGGACCTGCGGCACTTCAACGGTGGTAAGCAATCGGCAGAAGGCGGGTAGCAGATGCTCTTCATTCTGACTCCTGACTTCTGAATGCTGCTCTTTTTTGCGTTTCCGGACCGTTTTGCGCCCTCGCCGCGCCGTTTTTGAACCCCTTCCAAGCCGTCTGCTGGTTCGTTCATCATACGTCAACAATCTAGGCTACATAACCTTCAGCTTCGTGTCAAGACAAAAAACCTCCGGCCTTCTTCCTGGCCTCGGCCTCCTGAATCCTGAATCAGGATTGAGCCCCTGTCACCTGATACATGGAGCCTGGTCTTTTACTTCCTGAATCCCGAATCCTGTTCTTCCCCCACCTATCGCCTGCGACCGCAGTAGGCAGTAAGCAGAAGGCAGTCGGCGGCGGCCAGAAGTGGGAAGGCGGCTCACAATCCGTAATCGACTATTCAGAATTCAGCATTGCTCTGGCGCCTGCCCCAGCACCCAGTCCCCAGCCCCTAGCCCCTGTCACCTGATACCTGGCACCTGGAACCTGGTCTTTCACTTCCTGCCTGCCGACTCCTGTTCTTCTATTTGGGATGACGGATGATGTTCAAAATGAGGTAGGTGTCACCGGTGATGAGGAAATAGAAGCGCCAGTCGCGGTTTATACGGGCCTGCCAGATGTTGCGCGACTCATCGTATTTCTTGGCGCGGAGCGAGGGGTGGCGGAAGTTCTCCACCAACAGTTTCACCTGTTTGTCGAATGCTTTTTGGACGGCGGGGGGAGCCTCAGTGTAGTCCTTTACAGCGGCGGCCGTCAGTTGGCGCTTCATCGTGCACTGCGTTTAACAGATGTGGTTTTCTTTGGATGGGCCTTCTTGGCTTCGCCGTGGAGAAATGTGGTCATCTCTTCGTGGGACTCGAAAGGCCCGTACGTTTCGCCTCTTTTCGCCTGTTCCAAGGACTCGGCGAGGCGGGCATCAATGGCCCGGCGCTGGGCAGGCGTATATTCACGGTCAACAATCATTTTTGGCGTGAGAACGATCTTGCCTCTTGCTGCTTTGGCTTCCACCAAGTCGCCGTCAACCAGGCCCACCTGGATGCGAAGCCGGGTGGGAATGGTCACTTGGCCCTTGCGCTGCACTTTAACGATGGTGCTCATGGGGATCATTTTCCGGAAGTCGGAAATACAGACTTCCTGAAATGAAGGATAGCGACTTGCTAAAGAGCTGTCAAGGGCAACGGGCGATGTTGGAGGAATGTAGCGCAAGGCTCGCTTTCCAGCCCGCCGATCTTAATGGTGGGCGGTTCTTCCACCGCGCGGTGGTTTTGACGGCGCGGCCAAGCCAGTGTAGCGCCGACCCCGCAGGGCGGGGTCGGCATTCTTCTTCGCGAGCACACGACCTGCTGACCTAAAGGTCAGCGCTACTGCGGCGTGGCAAGAACCCGCGCCGCTGGAAGAGCCGTCCGCCATCAAAAACGGCGGACCTACGACCGCGGGCCCTGCGCTAAGAGCGGGCTGCTCTTTCACTTCCCGAATCCTGAATCCCGAATCCTGTTCCTCCCCCACCTATCGCCTGCGACCGCAGTAGGCAGTAAGCACAAGGCAGTCGGCGGTGGCCAGAAGTAGGAAGGCGGCTCACAATCCGTAATTGACAATTCAGAATTCAGCATTGCTCTAGCGCCTGCCCCAGCCCCAAGTCCCCAGCCCCTAGCCCCTGTTACCTGACACCTGGCACCTGGAACCTGCTCTTCCCTCAGCCTCAAGCGGTGAAAGGCTTCGTTACGGTTACTGTGACTGTGACGAGCGCGATGGATTCAACACAGTCCGGTTCGGCAACCGTGGACGTCGGCTTTTCCTGGGTTGCACGCGTTACTGCCCAGGGATTGAATGACCGAATGACAGGAGTCGGGGCGCTTTCGGCTGACGGCACCAAAGTTGTGGGAGCCGATGCGCGCGCCGCTGCATCTAAGAAGCTAGGGGCTCAGCTCTGCGGTATCAAGGCTGGCAACTGTTCGGATGCCTGGGCCGACCCGGTCACCCCGTCGCAGATTTGCTCCGTGGTCACCGGGCCAGGTGGTATTTATGCGGCAGGCTATGAAGCCGACGGCGTAAATCGAGAGGCAATGCTCTTGAAGATCACTGTAAACGGGGGTGCAGTTCGAGTGAACAAATTCATCCCTAACTTCCAGATCGCCACCGGCGTACGTGCCGAGGGCTATATGGTCAAAGTTGGCCAGGACAACAACATCTACCTCGGGTCAATTCTGACTGTCCACGAACTTCTTCCAGCTCCAGTTGCGTAAACATTCTGGGAGGTGGAAACATCGGAGGGATCATGAGAACAGCGGTAAAGTATGCAAGTGTTACAATCGTTGGCGCCTGCCTGGTTCTGTTATTGAATGGACTCCCTCTTGCAGCGCAAGATACTGGATGCTTGAAGGTGAAAGCCCGCCCCGGTAGCGCCGGAGTGTTCGTAGATGATCAATATCAAGGGCCGGCATCCAACCTTGGTTCCACGGTGAGGTACTGCCTTTCACCTGGTGAACACAAAATTACTTTAAGGGATTCCCGCTACCAAGACTTTTCGACAACAGTTAAGATCGTGGCACACAAGACAACGACTCTTTCCCAATCGTTGCAGGTTGAGAACGTTCCTCCCCCTCCTTACGGCCTCCTTCGGGTTCAAGGTGGAGCCTGCAGGTTTGACGGCGTATTCGTCAACGGCAGGTTCGTGGGCCACGTGGGTGAGTTCAACGGAGCCGGTAAAGGAATGTTGCTCACGCCCGGCGAATACACGGTGAAGGTTGTCTTTGCGGGCGGGGAGCAAGAGTTTGAAGAGAAGGTAAAGATCGAAGCAAAGAAGACGACGAGCATCCGAATAGGCTCGGCCGGATAATTGATGCCTTTCGCGCAGAATGGTGTGCGGTGCCTCTGAAAGTCCCAGTGTGGAGTGTAGAAGTCTCTACGTACTGAAGCTGGTTGGGGAGTTCACAGTATTGAGATTCTGGGAGGTGGAAACAGGCGCAAACATGGAAGTTATGCTTTGCACGAAACGGAGCTCCATCTCCATTTCTCACCACTTCAGTAGGAAGCTCGTCAGAGTCCATCCCCGAGGCCTGGGTACCCATGCGCGTGCCGGTCTACCGGACAGAACCACCGGAAACAACAACCGCGCCCGACGTGATGAGCGAGTGGCGCATGAAATCGCCGTAACGGAGGCAACACTCATGAAAGCAGTTGGTCTTGTCAGTACGGGAGTTCCGCTCCTTCTTCTCGGAACCAGTGCCCGTGCCTGCGCCCTGACACCTGAAACCTGCTCTTCAGCCTCCTGACTCCTGACTTCTGACGCCTGACATCTGACACCTGACACCTGACACTCCGATCTCTGGAGTCCGATGGTCCGATCCGCATCGGACCTGAAATCGGACCTGAATCCCGAATCCTACCATTCTGGCGCCTGCCTTTCCGCCCCCAGCACCCAGTCCCCAGCCTCTAGCCTCTGTTACCTGACACCTGACACCTGACACTCCGATCGCTGGAGTCCGATGGTCCGATCCGCATCGGACCTGAAATCGGACCTGAAACCTGCTCTTTCACTTCCTGTCTGCCGACTCCTGTTCTTCTATTTGGGATGACGGATGATGTTCA
>CAWHWE010000066.1:0-14790 GCA_963832915.1 uncultured Acidobacteriota bacterium | reverse complement strand
CGAAATCCAGACTACCCTTCGCTGGCGAATCCCGAACTCCGCAATCCTCAAATCATGAGGGGCGCCGCCATAGACCAACACCGTATCGCCAATTTCTGGCCTCTTTTCGTTAGAGTAATGGTTGTCCTTGAAATCGCCTTGGATCACCCAGCGGAAGTTTGTCCCTTCTACCTTATCCTCTCTCGACGGCCTCCCATAAGCCTTTCGGACTTCTTCAACATCGGCCCCAAGTCCTATACTGCTTTCGGTTCTCCAACTCGCTAGATCCTGTGCCGTAACCTGCACGGGTCTGTCGAGACAATTTGGAAAACTGCTCAGCACGAGGTCTCCCGCTACCCTTGCGTCATATACATCAACCATCCGAGTGAGCACAAGAAAAGCGCGCCTATCCGCAGAGCGATAGCAATAAGTGTCCCCTGTCAGCTTTGGCGGAAGGCCCAGCCGTTCGAACAAGTTATCCATCGAAACATCTCTGTCGATGCGAAAAGGCCCCAATGATTTTGGACCCGCATAGGCCTGCATCCCGCCTTGAGTTCCGCAGATCATGATTACCGCTAATAAGAGTTCCACCATAAACTACTCCCTCGTATAAGGAATCGGCACATCTGGGTTGGCCTGCTGAAAGTTGGTTATAGAATTCCCCAGGTCCATAACGTCTTCATTCTGACCTCGAGTGCAGCCGGTCGTCGGCCACCATCCTTGTCGAAGCGCGAAGGGGTCGTCGAGTCCTCTTCCGCCGCCATGTATATCTCGGCCACGTGGGTCGCCCGTGTCTATGAACGCTCCCTTCGGGCCATAACTCCTCTCCCCGGCATGCCTGTCGCTAACGCCAACGATATTGTGTGTCGTATAGGGGTCGCCAGCCCCGGGCTTCGCGCCCCTAACTACGTCAGTTCGTGTTTCGATTTGGACCGTGGTCAGGTTCCCATTACCATCGATCGTATAGAAGGTGGTGGTATGCCCCCCCATGTCCGTCTTGAGCTCCGCCATCGGTGGTGCGTTGGGCGGCTTTCGAGGCGGGAAGGGATTCTCGGCGGTTAACTGTCGTGCGCCTTGAAGCAAGGCCGTTGATACGTATCCGGCCACCTCATGCTCGAGCCTCGTCCAGAACGAGTCAAGTCCGCTCGGGTCGGTAAGCGTGGTGGGGTTATCCCGCACATACGCATACATGTTCCAAGTCTGCGGGTCGTCAAGGTGGACGGCGCCTTTGCCGGCCGGGTCCGGGGTATACCAGCGGCCCAGGCCCGGCGTGTAGCGCCGCGTGTCCGTTTGCCATTCGCTCGTGGCCCAGAAATCCCCGTCCTCGAAACCCGACCAGAGCGCCTGCAAGTACGACCCGCTTCCGCTCCCACTCGGCCCCGGCTGGCCGAAAGGATAAAACATCGTGGCCCTCTTGTTTCCACCTGTATAGTCCGTGAACTGCTGGGTCGAGCCCAAGCCGTTGAGGTGCGCAAACCATAACCCTTGGCCATTCCAATACTGCGCCAGCAACCCGCCGCGGAAGTATACATACTGGGTCGAGGTGCCGGGCCCGCCGTTGGCGCTGCCGCCCACCATGTTCCCCGCCGCGTCGTGCACGTAATCCACCGTCCCGCAGCAGTTGATCGCCTCCACCCCAACGCATTATACGACTCCTTGAGCGTCGTGCCGCCATCAATACTGAGCACATTGCCCTCGGCGTCGTACGCATAGGTGTGCGCCATGTCGTTGGTCATGTAGCCTTGCGGCCCGTACGTGTAGCCTTGGATTTGATTCGGTGGGTGGCGCACCAGACGTGGCGCTTCTCGGCCTGTGTGCGCTCAGCGGATTGGAAAGGGCGAATATATCCCGGCAAACAGCGCCGGGCCGTATTCGCCACCCGCGAATTTGCGCTTGTAGCGGTCGGAGTCAAAGATGCGGGCTTTTCGGTCGGTGGTCAGGTAGTGGAGATCCTTCTGACCGTAGAAATGCTCCAGACGTGGCATGGGCACAGTTTATTTCATTTGGCCGAGGGGCGCAGACATCAAAGACAATGTCTGCGCCACCCGCGGGCCGTATTCGCCACCCGCGAATTTGCGCTCGTAGCGGTCGGAGTCAAAGATGCGGGCTTTTCGGTTGGTGGTCAGGTAGTGGAGATCCTTCTGACCGTAGAAATGCTCCAGACGTGGCATGGGCACAGTTTATTTCATTTGGCCGAGGGGCGCAGACATCAAAAACAATGTCTGCGCCACCCGCGTATAGAGAGTGGTCGTGTGCCCTTTGATGTCCGTTTTCAAATCGGCCTAAGGTGGCGGACTTTGCGCCTATTCATTGTTCGAGAGCAAAATCCAAGCAACCTTTCCTTCCCGAATGCCGAAATAGGCTGCACTCAGGTCGTCGGAGGCTCCAATGTAGCCCAGCACCGCGGTTCCAACTTCGGGCTTCCTTTCGCTGTGGGCCGGGGCACCACGGATAATCGCGCGGTAGTCGGTACCGATGCTCTCCTCACTTGAGGGTTTTCCGTATGCCTTCTTAACGTCCTCGCTGGAACTCCCAAGCCCGATTCCCGTGTCAGTTCTCCATTCCGCCAAGTCATCAGAAGTAACTTGCACAGGCTTGTCAAGGCAACTGCGAAAGTCGCTCAGTTCGACACTTCCGGCCACCTTCCGGTCATAGGCATCAACCATTCGAGTGAGGACGAGATATGCGTGACCGTCCGCTGATCGATAACAAAAAGTGTCTCCCGCGACTTTTGAGGGAAGGCCCAACTTCTCGAACAAGCTATCCATCGAAACATCTCTATCGATGCGAAAAGGCCCCAATGATCTCGGACCCGCATAGACCTGCGACCCGCCTTGGGTTGCGCAGAACATGATTACCGCTAATAAGAGTTCCACCATAAACTACTCCCTGCTATATGGAATCGGCACATTTGGATTGGCCTGCTGAAAGTCGGTGATAGCATTCCCCAGGTTGATAACATCCTCGTTGTGCGCGCGCGTACACCCGAAGGTTGGACTCAGCGGCTGCTGAGGATCGAAGGCGTGCACTCCAAGACTGCTTCCGCCGCCGTGTATATCTCGACCCCGTGGATCCCCCGTATCAATGAACGCGCCCCCAGGGCCGAAGGCTGGGTCACCGGCATGCCTATTGCTCACGCCCAAGATGTTGTGCGTAGTGTATGGGTCGGCCGCACCGGGCTGCGCCCTGTGATCTACGGCATTTGATGTTTCGATTTGGACCGTGGTCAGGTTCCCATTACCATCGATCGTATAGAAGGTGGTGGTATGCCCCCCCATGTCCGTCTTGAGCTCCGCCATCGGTGGTGCGTTGGGCGGCTTTCGAGGCGGGAAGGGATTCTCGGCGGTTAACTGTCGTGCGCCTTGAAGCAAGGCCGTTGATACGTATCCGGCCACCTCATGCTCGAGCCTCGTCCAGAACGAGTCAAGTCCGCTCGGGTCGGTAAGCGTGGTGGGGTTATCCCGCACATACGCATACATGTTCCAAGTCTGCGGGTCGTCAAGGTGGACGGCGCCTTTGCCGGCCGGGTCCGGGGTATACCAGCGGCCCAGGCCCGGCGTGTAGCGCCGCGTGTCCGTTTGCCATTCGCTCGTGGCCCAGAAATCCCCGTCCTCGAAACCCGACCAGAGCGCCTGCAAGTACGACCCGCTTCCGCTCCCACTCGGCCCCGGCTGGCCGAAAGGATAAAACATCGTGGCCCTCTTGTTTCCACCTGTATAGTCCGTGAACTGCTGGGTCGAGCCCAAGCCGTTGAGGTGCGCAAACCATAACCCTTGGCCATTCCAATACTGCGCCAGCAACCCGCCGCGGAAGTATACATACTGGGTCGAGGTGCCGGGCCCGCCGTTGGCGCTGCCGCCCACCATGTTCCCCGCCGCGTCGTGCACGTAATCCACCGTCCCGCAGCAGTTGATCGCCTCCACCCTCCACCCCAACGCATTATACGACTCCTTGAGCGTCGTGGCGCCATTGGTGCTGATGCTCACCACATGCCCCTCGGCGTCGTACGCATAGGTGTGCGCCATGTCGTTGGTCATGTAACCTTGGGGCCCGTACGTGTAGCCTTGGATTTGGTTCGGTGGGTGGCGTATCAGACGTGGCGCCTCTCGGCCTGCGGGCGCCCAGCGGACCAGAAAGGGCGCCTACATCGCGACCAAAAGCGTCACGACGTAGGCGCCACCCGCGGACTGCGGAAGGGTCGGCAGCTAAGGAAAGAAATCGTTCCTGCCCCTGACCGTCGCCCGCCCCCGGATCGCAGTTCCCAGCCGTCCGGGAACGCGAACAGCACCTACTCTGCTGACCTGCGACGACCGCCACTCCTTGCCCGGCGATCTATTGCCTGCTTGAGCTTTGGCAAAGTCTTCTGAAGACCCTTTATGCAGTCAAGAGCGTAGTCGAACTGTTGGACCTCAATCGCAACCAGGGCCTCCCGCAGGCGCTCTTGGTGCTGTGGGAGACGCATGTCACAGACTTCCTTGAGAATCTTGTCCAGCTTTTGGCCGTAATCCCAAAGATCACTGACCTCAGCGACAAAGTCTCCGAGAAGTTGCTGGTCCGTCTCTGGAAGCGCCTTCTTCAAAGTCAACACCAATCGATGCGCAAGATCAGTGCTGCGCTTCACGAGCTTAGTATCCACACGGGCGGCTGCGTCTCCAAGCATCATCGCGGCTGCCTGTAAATCCTTGTTGGGCGCTTTCAGCTTAGAGACCTTCTCGACGAGTTCTTCGGTGCTCATAGGGAATCCTTCTTTTCGTAAATTCCGAGTGCGACACCCGATCAGTTGACCAACCCTCGAAGCATGTCCGCGACAAGATGAGCCGCATTGCTGAGATTCTTGTTTGCGATCTTGTCCGCTTGTTTATCTATGTTGTCAGCCGATTTGAGGACGGTCTGCTTCCATCCGTTTCTGGGGTCCTGATCGGGACTATTGGCTAGCTTTCCTAAGTGTTCCAGAGCAGTATCTAGATGCTGAGCCACCTTGTTCAAGGCGTCCTTCGACTGTGTGTACATAACCCCAGCGGCAGCCCCAGCCACAGCGCCTGCTGCCGCCCCATCTTCGGCACCCGCGGTTCCTCCAATGATGACGCCCCCTACCGTCCCTCCGCCCGGTTCCACGAGGGTTCCGACCGCGCCCCCGGCAGTACCGCCAACCACGCCGCCGACCACACCACCGACAACTCCGCCGACCACAGCACCGGTCGCCGCGTTTTGTGCTAGTTCCTCTTGCGGCTTGTCATTCGTCGTGACTTCCTTCACGAGGTATGAGCCAGCATCCAAAGCCTCTGACACAAATGGCGTCACAGCCTCCAGCAAAGGCGTCAAGAGATTGAACTCCCCACTCGGGTCGGTGAGGGTCGTGGGGTTGTTCTGCACGTAGGTATACATGTTCCACGTCTGCGGAAAGTCGAGCCGGGCGGCCGCTTTGCCGATCGGATCCGGCGTGTACCAGCGGCTCGCACCGGGAGTGTAGCGCCGCGTGTCCGTCTGCCATTCGCTCGTGGCCCAGAAATCCCCGTCCTCGAAACCCGACCAGAGCGTCTCAAAGTACGCCCCGCTCCCCTGCGGCCCCAGTTGGCCGAAAGGATAAAACAGCGTGTCATTCGGGTGCCCACCCGTATAGTCCGTAAACTGCTGCGTCGAGCCCAAGCCGTTGAGGTGCGCAAACCATAACCCTTGGCCATTCCAATACTGCGCCAGCAGCCCTCCGCGAAAGTAAATGTACTGCTCCGATCTGCCCGGACCGGCGTTGGCGGCGCCGCCCACCATGTTCCCCGCTGGGTCGTGCAAGTAATCGATCACGGCGCCTGAAGGCTCGGTGGCCTCGACTCGCCACCCCAGAGCATTATACGACTCGGTGGGTGGCGCAGACGTGCCGTCCTTTGGCATGTCGTCTGCGATCCGATCCCAAGGGACGCATACATCGCGACACAAACCGTCGCCACGTGTGCGCCACCCGCGGGCGAGGCGATAGATATTCGCAGTGAGATAGTGAAGATGTTTCAAGCCGTAGTAATGCTGCTGTCGGGCCACCTGCGGAGTTTAACTGGAATCGCATGGAGGCGCACACACAAAAGCCAATGCACCACCCGCCATAGAAGTGGGCCGTAGAGAATGTCTAGCGACAGAATGACGGTGGGCGGTGCGGGTTGGGCGGACCGTTACGATCCACGAAGAGTCCACCTGTTCCCGCGCCGGCTGGTGAAAACGCCTGCGTGGGCCACCTCCCCCCCTAAGGGGCCAGGGTAGGGTCGTCCTACACAAGCTCAGAGTTGCCGGCTGTTAACTGGCGACTTTTCTAAAACGCCAAATAAACCGGATTCTCGAGAATCTGTTTCAGTGTCTGGAGGAACTTCGCGCCGGTGGCGCCGTCCACCACGCGATGATCGCAGGAGAGCGTCATGCGGCAGCGGAGGCCCACTTCGACCTGGCCCTTCACCACCACAGGTTTCTCCGCCACCGCGCCCACGGCCAGGATAGCGCCCTGCGGCGGGTTGATCACAGCCGAAAACTCTTCAATTCCCATCATGCCGAGGTTGGAGACGGAAAACGTGGCGCCGGTGTACTCGTCCGGGTTGAGCTTGCGGTTGCGTGCCCGAGCAATAAGTTCCTTCGCTTCCCGCGAGATGTCCTGGAGGCTCCTGCCCTCGCAATTGCGAATGACCGGCGTGATCAGCCCGCCATCTTCCACCGCTACGGCAATCCCGAGATGAATGCGGCGGTAATAGCGGATCGCCTCGCCCTGGAAGGACGCGTTCACTTGCGGATGCAACTCGAGCCCGGCTGCGCAGGCTTTGAGGATGATGTCGTTATAAGAAAGGCCCAAGTCCGGGTTCAAAGCCTTCGCCGATTCACGCAAATCCTTTGCACGGCCCATGTCCACTTCGATCGTCAAATAGAAGTGCGGCACAGGAGCCTTGCTTTGCACGAGACGAGTGGCGATGACTTTTCGCATCGAGACTCAGGGGTTCGTCGTAGAACTCCGGACCGGTGGGGACGGGTGCAGGGCGTCTAGGCAAAACGGGCGCCGGAGCAGGCGGGCGCGCACCAGCGCTTCCAGCCTCAGGGACACGCGCCGTCCGGACCTCAACTGCCAAGGCCGCGGCGCGTTCCACGTCCTGGCGCACAACCCTCCCTGCCGGGCCTGAGCCTGCAATGCGATTCAGATCGAGGCCCATATCCTGTGCCATCCTTCGGGCCAGCGGCGAGGCTAAAATACGTTCGCCATTAGTGGGTTCGTGGGCGGAAGGCGCAGCCCCGCTCTGGAGGGCGGCAGGTGCGGGTCCCGCATGCGGGGCCGGTGCTACGCCGGCCGCCGCCGGCGAGGCATTGGAGGGGGGGCGTAGAGGCACGGGCGCCGGGGCGGAGACAGCGCTCCCGGCAGGGGGTTGCGCACCCGCCGCGCCTTCACCCTTGACCAGCGAGGAAATGTCCTCGTCCGGCTTGGCAATGAGCGCGAGCAACTCTCCCACGGGAACCACCTTACCGGCTTGAACAAGAATCTTGCGCAACACCCCGCTGCCCATCGCCTCGACTTCCATATCCACCTTGTCGGTCTCAATCTCGACAGCCGTTTCTCCGGTCGAGATTTGGTCCCCTTCCTTCTTGAACCATTTGAGGACCTTCCCCTCTGTCATCGTATCGCTGCCTTTCGGCATCAGTATCTTGACCGCCATCGTGGTCCTTTCGTCCAACGCGTCGTTGCGCCGCCGTTTCGGCGGTATTCTCTCCAACCGGCAAAATGCCGGGGCTAATTCAATGAGCACCCGCAGTCGCGGGTTGCCGGTAAAGCACCTTATTCACCGCTTCCATCACACGCTGTTTGTCTGGAAAGGCCAGGTGCTCCAGATTCTTCGCGTAAGGTGTGGGCACATCGGCGCCGGTTACCCTCAAGATCGGCGCATCAAGGTAATCGAAAGCACGGGACTGAAGGATATCCACGATTTGCGCGCCCACCCCGCAGAACGGCCAACCCTCTTCCACAATGACCGCCCGGTTCGTCTTCTTGACCGACTGCACCAGAGTCTCGCTGTCGAGCGGGCGGAGCGTTCTCGGGTCAATCACTTCAGCCTCAATACCTTCCCGCTCCAAGTCGGCGGCGGCCTCGAGTGCCACAAAAACCATCTTGGAATGAGCGATCAGAGTTACGTCTTTGCCCCGCCGCTTGATGTCGGCGACTCCCAAGGGAATCAGGTACTCGCCCTCGGGTACTTCAGCGCGTGTCCCGTAAAGCACCTCAGACTCAATAAAGACCACAGGATTGTCGTCACGAATGGACGTCTTTAGCAGTCCTTTGGCATCCGCGGGCGTCGAGGGCATCACCACCTTCAATCCCGGTACGTGGCAAAACCACGCTTCCAGCGCCTGCGAATGTTGAGCTGCGAGCTGGTGCGCGGAGCCGCCTGGCCCGCGAATCACCAGGGGGACGGGGAATTGCCCCCCTGACATGTAGAGCATCTTGGCCGCCCCGTTCACAATCTGGTCGAGCGCCAGGATGGCAAAATTGAACGTCATCATCTCCACGATCGGACGCAGGCCCACCATGGCGGCTCCAACCCCCAGACCCGTAAAACCAAGCTCGGTGATGGGCGTGTCCAGCACGCGCATCGGCCCGAATTCTTCCAGCATCCCTTTGCTGACCTTGTAAGCCCCCTGATAGAAGCCCACCTCTTCACCCATCAGAATGATAGTCTCATCACGCCTCATCTCTTCACGCATGGCCTGATTTAACGCTTCACGGTAAGTCAGGATCGGCATAGAAAACTCCTCACAGTCCGGCCGCTTCAGCCCACGTAAATGTCCGTATAAAGCTCCTGCGGTTCCGGCTCAGGGCTGCGTTCAGCGAAGGCCACGGCTTCCTCAACGGTATCGCGGATTTTCTGATCCAGTTCTTCCAGAAACCCGGAGCCGGTGACGCCGATCGTTTCCAGAGCAGCGGTCAGATTCTTGATGGGATCGTGGCGGCGTTGCGCTTCGACTTCCGATTTGGTGCGGTAGTGGCCGTGCGAAGGATCTGACATCGAATGGCCCATGAAACGATAAGTGCGGGCTTCGATGAGCGTGGGGGCGCTCCCCTTCCGGGCTCGCTCGACGGCCTCTTTGAGCGTTTCTCGAACCGCTAAAACATCCATCCCGTCTACCCAGGTGCGCGCCATGTTGTACGCACAGGCTTTCTGCGAAAGCTCGTAGAGAGATGAAGCGCGCTCGATCGGTGTGCCCATCCCGAATCGGTTGTTCTCACAGATGAACACCACCGGCAGCTTCCACAACGCCGCCAAGTTCAGCGACTCATGGAAAGATCCGATATTGACCGCCGCCTCGCCGAAGAAACAAAGCGTGACGCGGGGTTGCTTGAGGTATTTGGAGGCAAAAGCCGCCCCGACAGCCAGCGGGATCTGGCCTCCCACGATGGCATGGCCCCCCAGAAAGCCACGCCGTTTGTCAAAAAGGTGCATCGATCCACCTTTGCCCTTCGAGACGCCACTCTGCTTCCCACACAACTCCGCCATCACCTCGCCCGGGTCCATCCCTCTTACCAGGGCGTGCCCGTGCTCGCGGTAGGAGGTCAGGATGTAGTCCTCAGGTTCGAGGGTCGAAAGTGCCCCCACCGCCACCGCCTCCTGGCCGATATACAAGTGGCAAAATCCGCCGATCTTTCCCAATGTGTAGAGTTCCGCCGCCTTCTCTTCGAAGCGGCGGATCAGGAGCATTTGTTCCAGCAGGGTCTTTAACAGCGCAGGGTCTTCCCGCTGCGCGCGCTCTTCCAAGGTCTGGGCCGGCGACTGGTCCGGTCCACAGAAAAGCTCGGTCAGGTTCGCAGTGTTCGAGCCCACATCCGACGGTTGCATCAAAGTCCTCCACGTGAACGCCACACTTCCCCCCCCAACGACAGAGCAGGAAGTCGCTGCTGCACCAAGCGCTAGCACGGAAATCATCAACACTTCCACTATATCCTCCTTATCTTATATGGATTTCCGGTAGCGGGTCAATTTTATGCTGTAGCGGGGAGTTTACCTCGCCAAAAGGCGGCGTATGGCCGCCTCACCATCAAATCGACGAACTTCGGACTCAGGACACAACCCTCATCCCGATCCCGCCTCGGCGGTACGCCATGCAGCTTGGCGGACGACGAACCCGCCGCGGCGGGTCTGGAGTTCTGAAATGCCGTGGTCCTCGCTCCGCCGACAATGACCGTCGTCGTTTTCCAGTTTCTGATCTCTTGTTTGTGGTTTCGCCTAATCCCCCACAAATTGTTGATATTGGCCGTCTTCCCCGCGACTTATTGTCAAACGTTTTGGTAGTGGTGTCATTCCGTCAAACCCGCCTTTGCGGAACAATTGAACTCTGCTCCGCGAACTACCCGGACGTGTTAATATTACTCCCGACGTTATGACTACTCGCGGCTTGGTTTCTCCCACGCATCGCTCTGCCACCGCCTCAAACGAGCCGAAGCGTGTTGAATGCGGAGCCCCGGACTATGCGGTAACGGAGAAGCGTGCTCACGGTCCTGTCACCATTGGCCACCTTGAAGCCAAAGACGTGGGCAAGGACCTGGATGAAGTGGAGAAGTCGGAGCAGATGAAGCGGTATCTTCCCGCCTTGCCCAACCTGATTCTTACCGATTATCTGGAATTCCGCTGGTACGTGAGTGGAGGATGCTCCGAATGACCGCGCTCGAAACCTATCTCCGCGAATTGCGCGACATCCGCTCTCTGGGTGCGGCGGTTGAAGAGACCGCGTACTATTCCGCGCTCGCGAATCTGCTGACCGAGGTCGGCAAAAAGCTCAAGCCGAAAGTCCGATGCATTATGGCACTTCAAGACCTTGGAGCTGGTTTCCCTGACGGCGGCCTTTTCACCGAAGAGCAATTCGAAAAAAGGCACACCCTCAAGCCACTCTCTGGGCAGCTCCCTTCACGAGGCGTCATCGAAGTCAAACCCGTCAAAAGTGACGCGTGGATCACCGCTGACGGCGAACAGGTTTCCCGCTATTGGGGCAAATACCGACAGGTGCTGGTGACGAACTGCCGCGACTTCGTTTTGGTGGGACAGGACGCCGAAGGCAAGTCTGCCAAACTGGAATCCTTCCACCTTGCGGACAGCGAGAAAGCATTCTGGGCCGCTGCCGTGCATCCGCGCAGCCTTGCCGAGAAGATCGGCGCAAGGTTCGAGGAATATCTCCTGCGCGTCATGCGGCACGCTGCCCAGTTGGCCACGCCGGAAGATGTGGCTTGGTTTCTTGCTTCTTATGCGCGGGACGCACGAGCGCGAATTGAGGGTGTTGAACTGGCCGCACTGGCAACGGTGCGCACGGCGCTGGAAGAAGCCCTGGGCCTGAAGTTCGAGGGTGAGAAAGGCGAGCACTTTTTCCGTTCCAGCCTGGTTCAAACCCTCTTTTATGGCGTTTTCTCAGCCTGGGTGTTGTGGAGCAAGCAACGTAGCGCCGGCCTCTCGCCGGCAGGCCAGCGGGACGCTGGCGTTACGGCGCGGTTCAACTGGTACGAGACAGCGCGGTATCTGCGCGTGCCGATGATCTCCAAACTCTTCCATCTGGTCGCCGACCCGCAAGAACTCGATACCCTCAAGCTCACGGAAGTGTTGGATTGGGCGACCCAGGTTTTGAACCGCGTTGACCGGCGCTCGTTTTTTAACAAGTTTCAGGAATCGCACGCGGTGCAGTATTTCTACGAGCCATTCCTGGAAGCCTTTGACCCGGAGCTGCGCAAGGAACTCGGCGTCTGGTACACGCCGCCCGAAATCGTGAAGTATATGGTGGAGCGCGTGGACACAGTTCTACGTGAGGAATTGAAGCTACCGGACGGGTTGGCCGACAAGAATGTTTATGTGCTCGATCCCTGTTGCGGCACAGGTTCCTATCTGGTGGAAGTCCTCGACCGCATTCACCGCACGCTCAAAGCCCGAGGTGAGGACGCCCTGACCGCGAGCGACCTCAAGGAAGCCGCTCAAAAGCGAGTTTTCGGATTTGAGATTCTGCCTGCGCCTTTCGTCGTCTCACACTTACAGCTTGGCTTGCTCTTGCAGAACTTGGGCGCGCCGCTCTCCGAGAAGGCGAAGGAACGCGTCGGCGTTTACCTCACCAACGCTCTCACCGGCTGGGAACCGCCCAAAGGCCCCAAGCAGCGCCTTATCTTTCCCGAGTTGGAGGAAGAACGCGATGCCGCCGAGCACGTCAAGCGTGAGGTTCCAGTCCTAGTGATTCTCGGCAATCCGCCGTACAACGCCTTCGCGGGTGTAAGCCCTGAAGAGGAAATGGGCTTGGTAGAACCTTACAAAGAAGGGCTGATCTCAGAGTGGGGCATTAAGAAATTCAATCTGGATGACCTATACATTCGATTCTTCCGGCTTGCCGAACGGCGCATCGCCGAGAAAACAGGCAGGGGTGTGGTTTGTTTCATCTCCAATTTTTCGTATCTGGGCGACCCTTCGTTTGCCGTCATGCGCCGCCGTTTTCTCCAAGAGTTCGACAAACTTTGGTTTGATTGCATGAACGGGGACAGCCGCGAAACGGGCAAACTGACGCTTGACGGCGAACCGGACCCGAGCGTGTTCTCAACTGAGTACAACCGCGAGGGCATTCGCGTCGGTACGGCAATAGGGATGCTCGTTCGCGTTGAGGGGAGGCTCGCCCAGCCCCAAGGTGCCACAAGCCGTGGCCCCACAAAAACCGTCCGTTTCAGACACTTATGGGGAGCGTCGAAACGGGAAGATTTGGTCGATAGCATTGGGGCGGGGGACTTCGACGCGCAGTACGTTGGCGCCCGGCCAAGCAAAACGAATCGATATTCATTTCGCCCGTCCACAGTTTCAGAAGAATACCTTGCATGGCCCAGCGTCCATGATTGGCCGGAATTTGGTCCTTCGCTCGGCATACTGGAGAACCGGAATGACGCCCTCGCGAGCATCGACCGCAAGCCGCTTGAAAGGAAGATGCAAGATTACTTCGACAGTACCGTTGAATGGGAAGCGCTCAAGGACTCCGTACCTGGCCTAGTGAAGAACGCGGCGCGTTTCGACGCTAAACAGGCCCGCTGTCGGCTTCTCAAATCCGAATCCTATCAGCCGCAGTGCATACGACGATTCATGCTGCGACCCATGGACAACCGATTTTGCTACTACACACCCACAAGGCCCTTGTGGAACGAGCCCAGGAAAGCCTACGTGCAACAATGTTGGCAGGGAAACGCAGCCTTCGTGACTCGGCGTAAAGCAGTTGCGAATCCCGAGGGGATTCCATTCTTTTACGTGTCCTTGGTCAGTAACCAGCATGCCTTCCTGAAGGATGCCTACTACAT
The DNA here is from genome assembly GCA_963832915.1 of uncultured Acidobacteriota bacterium. Classification (GTDB taxonomy): domain Bacteria; phylum Acidobacteriota; class Terriglobia; order UBA7540; family UBA7540; genus CAVROP01. The sequence continues at coordinate 1,502 of CAWHWE010000066.1, read as the reverse complement.
CCCAATACGCTTGATTCATTCACTTGGCGACACAAGGGGCGGGAATCAACGCGCTTTGTCCACTCATGAGCCAAAACATACGGCCAATCTCTCTGCGTCAGCGCGCAACTATCTAGCAAAACTGGGCTTCGGCGATCCCGACGCCGACGCCGAAATCGCGGGCCTTTTCTGGATGCACGCGCTCGCCGTTGGGTGCTCACCTTCCTACCTTTCCGAAAACACCGACGGCATCCGTCAAGACTGGCCCCGCATTCCGGTGCCGGACAATAAGGAAACATTGCTCGCCTCGGCGGCAGTGGGCAGGCAGATTGCCACCTTGCTGGACACGGAGACCGACGTAGGGGCGGTTCGCGAACCGCCCCTACAAAGAATCGCCACCTTCACCTTGCCAAACGGGACGATTCTGAATGAAACTCAGCACCTCGCTGTCACCGCCGGGTGGGGGCACGCGGGCAAAGGCGGCGTCACCATGCCGGGCAAAGGAAAACTGATGGAGCGCGATTACACGGAGGAAGAACGGGCGACCCTAGGCGAGGGGATAAAACTGCTAGGGGAGCGCACTTGCGACGTTTACCTGAATGAAGTGGCCTACTGGTCAAACATTCCTGTGCGAGTTTGGGAATACACCATCGGCGGCTACCAGGTCATCAAGAAATGGCTCTCCTACCGCGAGGAGAAATTGCTGGGCCGCGCCCTGAGCAAAGAAGAGGTCCGCTACGTGCAGGAAATGGCCCGCCGCATCGCTGCCGTACTTCTGCTCGAACCGGCACTCGACGCGAATTATCAGAACGTGAAGGCGCACACCTTCCCGTGGAAGGGATGACCGCGCCGCGTCTGCGCCCTGACTTATGAAGACCTGGAGCATTACTGCAAGGTCATCAAGGCCCTGACCGAAACCATCCGCCTCATGGCCCAAATCGACGCAGCCATCCCGAAATGGCCCATCGAGTGAACGTCTGAGGGGTATGAAGAACGATCTTCACCATAAGGAAAAACAAATCCTCAACGCCCAGCGTCGGCAATGGGAGAACTCGTTTTCCTCTCGTCCTGAAATGTTTGGGATCGACCCCAGCCATCCAGCTCGCGAGGCGGCGCAAACATTTGGGAAAGAAGGTCTGTCCGGCATTCTGGAACTGGGTGCGGGGCAGGGGAGGGACGCCCTTTTTCTGGCCCAGCGCGGTTTTCGCGTTTGCGCCCTTGACTACTCAGAGGAGGGGCTGAGGGCCATTCGACAAAAAGCAGCGGCCTTGGGTCTATCGGGGTCCGTCTCTACCGTATGCCACGATGTTCGGAGTCCGCTACCTTTTGAAGATAACTTCTTCGATGGCTGCTATTCCCATATGCTCTTTTGCATGGCCCTCACCATCGGCGAACTGCAAGAGCTTTCTCGCGAGGTGAACCGTGTGTTGAGGCCGGGAGGGTTCTGCATTTACACGGTCAGGCACAAGAAGGACTCACTCTGGCCGCCGCCGACGGCTTTGTCGTGGAGTTCTTTGACCGCC
>CAWHWE010000065.1:0-12335 GCA_963832915.1 uncultured Acidobacteriota bacterium | reverse complement strand
CGCAATTGCGTCAGCTTCTGATGGTGGCAAGTCGTAACGCGTGAGCCACCCCACAACCAGCCTTGGGACCTGCGGTACTTCCGTGCCTCGTTAGGCATTTCTCCCTGCCCAGTAGCGTGCTACCATTTTCATGATGTGAAAAGACCTGTTAGGGGGTGTGCTATGGAGGTGCGGAAACACCATCGCAAGAAAGAGGACTACGCGCTGCGTACCCACATGATCCACGGGGCCTTCGACAGCAAGAAGTGGGATTTCAACCACCACGTTGTCCCGCCGGTCTCCCATTCCACGGCTTTCCGTCTGACTTCTCTGGAGCGCGGCGCGAAGGGGTTCGTGCAATTTGCCTCCGCCGATGAAGCGTTGAGCGGCCACATTCCGATCTACATCTATGATCGGCTGGACGAACCCACACGGGCCATGCTGGAAGAAAACCTGGCCTATGCCGAGGGCGGTGACATCTGTGTGACGTTTGCCACCGGCATGGCGGCGATCAGCGGGATTCTGGGTTCGGTTCTTCACCAGGGGCAGGAAGTTCTGGCGCATCAAGTTTTGTACGGCTGCACGTACAGTCTGATGACCAATTGGCTGCCCAGGTTCGGCATGCAGGCCCGGTTTACAGACTTCCTGAAGATCGAATCCCTTCAGGAGCAGATAACGCCTGCCACCCGAGTCCTCTACTTTGAGACCCCGACCAATCCCACTATGGAATTGATTGACGTCACAGCGGTACGCCGCCTCGCCGACCAAGCGAATGCCACCCGCGAGGAGCGTGAGCGGCTCCTGGTGATCGTGGACAACACCTTCGCCACGCCGCACTGCCAGCGGCCTTTGAAGCTTGGGGCCGACATCGTAGTGGAAAGCCTGACCAAGGGGGTGGGAGGGTTTGGAACGGACATGGGGGGAGCTGTGATCGCCCCGGCGGAGTGGTACAACCACCTCATGCTCTTCCGTAAGGATTTCGGCGGAGTGCTTTCCCCGAGCAGCGCCTGGGGCATCCTGGTTTACGGCCTGCCCACGCTGGCCGCTCGCATGTCCAATATGCAGAAGACGGCGCAACGCGTGGCGGAGTTCCTGGGCAAACACCCCAAAGTCGCCTGCGTCAGATATCCCGGCGCGGAGTGCTTTCCACAGAAGGCGTTGGCTCATCGGCAAATGCTCAGCCCGGATGGAAAGTTCGCCCCCGGCAGCATGCTCTATTTCGTTCTCAAGGAGAGCGATTCCAAGCAGAGCCGGGCTGAGAAGCTGGTGGATTACCTTGCTGAGCACGCTTATTCCATCACCCTGGCCGTCAGCCTCGGGCAAATCAAAACTCTGATCGAACATCCCTTCTCGATGACGCATTCAGCGCTCCCCGACGAGCAGAAGCGCGCTTTCGGCATGCATCCCGAGGGTATCCGAATTTCCCTTGGTCTTGAGGACTGGCACGACATCATTCGCGATTTGGAGATTGCCCTGGAGAAAGTGTGAAGGCAGAAAGCAGAAGGCAGCGAGTAGCGCGGACACCAACGTAATTGCGAGGGCCTCCTGCATTCTAGCGATTTCGCGTGGGCGAGCCAGCGTTGTGCAGCAAACTCTAGAGCCGCGGACCTCAAAAGCGGAGGTCCGCGCTACTCGCTCGCTGACGGCTGATAGCTGAGGGCTGACAGCTTGGCCCTGCGTTTAGGGTTGGAGTTCCCCGGCAGCGGAAACTCACCGGCCGGCTTGTGCGGCGGTGTGATCTTTATGAAGCATTTCACGGTAGAAGTGCCCGGCGATTTCAGCGGCGTGGGGACCGAACATCAAGCGTCCACCGCGCAGAAGGACGACGGCCACATACCTTGGTTGCTGGTCCTGGGCGTATGAAACGAACCAGCCCAGGTGGGCTCCGTCTTCGCTGCAGGTTCCGGTTTTTCCGTAGATCTGCATTTCGGGGTCATAAGCCAGCCGGGCAGTTCCGTAGAGGACCGCCCCTTCAAGGCCTGCCTTGATTTGGGTCAAGTATTCAGCCAAGTCATCCAGGTGGCGCCGGACGTGGGGCTGGAATTGGGAACGCTCGTCCCCGGTGCGGGGATACTGCAATTCGTAAAGCGTGCCCCCGTTGGCGATGGCCGAGATAACGGCGGCCCATTGGAGCGGCGTGACTTCCACGTCCTGCCCGTAATAAGCCAGATAACCTACGCCGCCCTCCTTTGGGGGAGCGGTGGGAAATCGCCCGGCGGATTCACCGGGGATGCCATCACCGGCCTTTTCGCCAAGGGCGAACTCGTGAGCGTACTTGGCCAGCCGCTGGAATCCCAACATCTCACCCAGTTTGTGAAAGAATGCGTTGTTGGACCGGGCCAGCGCCTCGGTGAGGTCCATCCGTTGCCTGCCCCCGACGTAGAGCTTCGTCTTGGGGGTAATGATGCCTTCCTTCAAGGCGGCCAGCGCCACCACGGGCTTGAAGGTCGAGCAAGGTGTAAATCCACTGGAGAGCGCCAGCTTTTGATTCACGATGGAGAGAACCCGCCCGTTGTTCGGGTCCACCACCACCATGCTTCCGTTCCAGTTTCCCAATGCCTCAATCGCAGCTTGACGAATGGCTGGATCTTCACCGGTCGGGTTGTCCTCCGCCGCCGGGTCGCCGAACGAGCTGAATCGGGAAGGACCGTCGCCGCGCAGCCGACGTTGGCTACCTCTCCGGCTGGCGGATGCCGTTTGAATAGTGCTTCGCTTTTCTATGCCGTGCCGCTTGGAAGCCGATGCTGTTTGGGTGACGCTTCGCTTTTTCGTGTCGTGACTCGCAGAAGCAGACGCTGTTTGGATGGTGCTTCGCCTTTTCGCGGCTTGCCGCTTGGAATTGGCAGTGTATTTGCGCGAGGAAGTTGCCGTAGAGGGCGCAATCGATTGTCCCGCCCCGGAGCTCTGCGCACTCGCTGTGTACATCTCCCTCCCCAGCAGGCAAAAAACTGCCACGCCCAGGATAGCCAGCCTCTTTGACAAGGTCATTCTGAAATCCTCCATCGTCTGTGTTGCGATCGCGCCGGCCTTGGCACACGCCAAGGAGGAAAAACTCCGAAATTCTTGCTTCTTACCGGCCTAATGGGAAACCCGTTCGAGCGGGCCAGAAGGCCGGAGCGGAACTCATCCTGATCTGCCTTGACGCTTTTGGTCGGCATATTCTACGGCAGAACGCCCACCGCTACCAGCGGAACGAAGAAATCAAATAGAACTATCTTATTCGTCGTTCCTCCGGCGGGGCTCCCGGCAAAGGGCATCCGGACAAGTTGAGACAGGTTCCGCCTCGCCGCGCTCACTTCTTGCCCTTTGCGGCTGCAGTGCCTTCCGCCCCTGCCGCCGCCTCGTGCGGGACCGGCAGGTTAAGTGCCTTGCGCACTTCGATCTCGAGTTTCTTGTACACGTCAGGGTTGTCCCGCAAGAACTGCTTGGCGTTCTCACGGCCCTGCCCGATGCGCTCGCCGGCGTAAGAAAACCATGCCCCGCTCTTCTCCAGGATATTGCGCTCCGCGGCTACATCGATCAGGTCACCCTCTTTGGAAATCCCCTCACCATATAGGATGTCAAATTCTGCCTCGCGGAAGGGAGCGGCGATCTTATTTTTTACTATTTTTACCTTGGTCCTGTTTCCGATCACGCGGTCGCCATCCTTAATAGAGGCAATACGGCGGATGTCCACGCGAACCGTTGCATAGAACTTCAGCGCCCGGCCACCGGTAGTGGTCTCCGGGTTCCCGAACATGACGCCGATCTTTTCCCGGATCTGGTTAATAAAAATGAGGCAGGTTTTGGATTTGGCTACGATGCCCGCGAGCTTCCTGAGGGCTTGCGACATCAACCGCGCCTGAAGGCCGGGCAAGGAGTCGCCCATATCGCCGTCCAGTTCGGCCTTGGGAACGAGAGCGGCGACCGAGTCAATCACCAGGACGTCAATGGCATTAGATCGAACCAGCGCTTCGGCAATCTCCAGCGCCTGCTCGCCGTAGTCAGGCTGCGAGACCAGCAGGTTGTCCACGTCCACGCCCAACCTCTTGGCATAGGGTGCGTCCAGGGCATGCTCGGCATCCACGAACGCCGCCATCCCGCCGCGTAGTTGTGCCTGCGCCACCACGTGCAGCGCGATGGTCGTCTTGCCGCTCGACTCCGGGCCGAAGATCTCCACTACCCTTCCCCGCGGCATCCCACCCACCCCCAGCGCCGCATCAAAGGACATCGAGCCGGTGGGGATTATATCCACGGGAACCAGCGCGTCCTTAGTCCCCAGGCGCATAATCGAACCCCGACCGAATTGCTTCTCAATCTGTGTCAGCGCCAGATCAATGGCCTTCATCTTATCAATTCGCTCTTCTGGCATGTCGATATCCTTCTGCTTGGGATGACTTTTCCCGCGCCTCGCACTCTCCCTCACACTCGCGTGTCAGGCGTTCACCCTGCCAACTTCCGACCACACTATCTCGCGTTACAGTCGCGCGCTACGCCCTTGGCTCCTGCACCCTAAGGCTCAAAGAACTCATTGGCCCTATTCGAAACACAGTCGGCATGTTCAACCCGAATTGTCGCCCATTATACTCCAAAGACCAAGTCAACCCACATCATACATCACACTTTTTCCTCAGAATACTGATAGAACCCTTGCCCTGTCTTCCGTCCTAAGCGTCCGGCGTTCACCATTTTCTCAAGCAAGGGGCAGGGCCGGAATTTGGAGTCGCGAAAACTCTCGTAGAGGACTTTCATGATGTCCAGGCAGACGTCCAAGCCGATCAGGTCGGCGAGCTCAAGCGGCCCCATGGGGTGGTTCATGCCCAGCTTCATCACGTCATCGATTCCCTTCGCGTCCGCAAGGCCTTCCATCAGGCAGTAAACCGCCTCGTTGATCATCGGCATCAGGAGCCGATTGGAAATAAACCCCGGGTAGTCGTTCACCCGCACCGACGTTTTGCCGACCGACTCGACAAGCTTCACCGCTTTATCGGCAGTTTCGGGCGACGTCTGGAGACCTGGCACGACTTCCACCAACTTCATCACCGCCACAGGATTGAAAAAGTGCAAGCCGATGAAGCGGTCCGGGCGCTGCGTCGTGGACGCGAGGCGCGTGATGGAAATGGAAGATGTGTTCGAGGCGAAAATAACTCCCTGCCCGCAGTGGGGTTCGATCGCCCGGAACGCTCCTGCCTTCGCCTCAAAATCCTCTGTCACTGCCTCAACGATGAAATCCGCGCCTCCGAGGTCCGAGACCCGCGTTGTGGTCTTCAGACGGCTGAGCGCCTTCTCGCGTTCTTCCTCGGTCAGACGGTTCTTTTCAACGTCCCGCTCTAGATCCTTGACGACTCTCTCTGCGCCTGAATCGAGGAACGGCAGGGAAAGATCGTGAAGCAATACTGTGTAGCCGCTTCGGACCAGTACGTGGGCGATCCCGTGGCCCATAGTTCCCGCGCCCACTACGCCCACAGTTTTGGTTTCCAATTTATGCTCCGTCTCTCACCTGGCACGGGCGTCACTCCCGTGTAAATTGTTGTATCCAAGGCGCGGCGCTGACCTGCCCCCGCGGCACGGGAAGTCAACCTCTGGGAGCATGGCCGTGAACACGAGCGGGACACCCGTGCCACCCCTGGGACGAATTTCCGGCTTTCAGATTCGAACTTCAAACCCAATTCGTTCAATCGCCTAGAGAGTCAACCGCTCAAGCGCTCAACTGCCAACGCCACGGCGTTCCCGCCGCCGAGACAGAGGGCCGCGATCCCACGCTTCGCGTTGCGTCGCGCCATCGCATAGAGCAAGGTCACAAGAATTCGTGCGCCTGAAGCTCCGAGGGGGTGTCCCAGGGCCACGGCGCCGCCATTGATGTTGGTCTTGGCGGGGTCGAGACCTAACTGCTCGATGACCGCGACGGCCTGAACCGCGAACGCTTCGTTCAGCTCGAAGAGGTTGACGTCTTCCAGCTTCCAGTCAACCTTGGTAAGCAGCATCCGAACCGCGTCCACCGGGGCCATCAGCAACCATTTGGGCTCTACGCCGCTCACCGCCTGACCCATGATGCGCGCCAGGGGCTGCTTGCCCATTTCGCGCGCTTTCTCGAGCGAAGTTACAACCAGGGCCGCCGCCCCGTCGTTGGTTCCCGGAGCGTTGCCTGCGGTCACTGTGCCGCCCGGCTTGAAAGCTGCTCGGAGCTTTGCCAACGCTTCGAGCGAGGTATCAGCCCGCGGTGATTCGTCAATGGCAAATTGGATCGGTGGAGCTTTCTTCTGCGGGATGATGACGGGGACGATCTCATCCTTGAAACGGCAACTCTTCGTAGCGTCCACCGCGCGCCGGTGGCTTTCGACCGCGTATAGGTCCTGGCGTTCGCGAGAGATGTTGTATTTCTCCGCCACCAACTCCGCAGTCATCCCCATGTGGAAGTTCTCGTAAGCATCCCAAAGGCCGTCCGTGATCATCGAGTCCAGAACTTGGGCATGACCCTGGCGGCTGCCGGCGCGCATCTGCGGCAGAAGGTAAGGGGAATTGGTCATGGACTCCATGCCGCCGGCCAGCACGATTTCCGCGTTATGTGTCTGGATAGATTGGGCTGCCAACGCCACGGCCTTCAAACCCGACCCGCAGACCTTGTTGATGGTCATCGCGGCCACGCGCGGGTGAAGCCCGCCTTTCAGCCCCGCCTGTCGCGCCGGATTCTGACCCAGCCCGGCGGAGAGGACATTGCCCATGATGATCTCGTCCACCTGTGCAGGCTCGATTCCAGCCCGGCGTACCACCTCCCGGACCACAACCGCGCCCAAATCGACAGCGGAAAAGGTTGAGAGAGCGCCTTGCAACTTCCCGGTGGGGGTGCGGACTGCCGCGATGATTACAGCCTCGCGCATTGGTATCCCCTTTTCAGCCTGTAGTTTGGTCACTTCCCCAACAAAAGTCAAGGGTTGCGCGTTGAGGAGAAATAGTCGAAACTACTCTGCATGGGGGGTCACATGGTCGCCTGGATCTTGGTATTTCACCTGATAGGACTGGTATTCTGGCTCGGCAGCCTACTGGCCGTGACGCACGTCCTGGCCATTCATTCGGAAGAGCCTTCCACGGAAGCCCGAGCCACGCTAGGGCGATTGGAGATGAAGCTTCTCAAGGGCTTGGCTCATCCCGGGGCCGCGTTGATGGTGATCACGGGAATCATTTTGATCTCTGCAAGACCTCATGACTTGCGCGAGCATTGGTTACACGCAAAGTTGCTACTGGTGGTTCTGCTGTTCCTTCTGGATTTGAGAGTCTATTTCCTGACCACGGCATCCCTCGCGGGAAGAGTGGAATTACGGTGCCGTGAATGCATGGCTCTGCATGGCGCAATTTCGATGGTGTTTTTCGGCATTCTGATTCTCGTTTTGCTGAAGCCGTTTGCCATGAGGGTTCGCCAAGCTTCCGGTCCGGTTCGTCTTTACCCTCGCGCCAGCCTTCCCCCAGGGCCATTGCCTGACCGCCCGGCAATGTCCGCCTATTGGATAAGCGGATAGTCTCGGGCCGCACGAAGGAGTTGTGTACCATATTCGAAGCTGAATTTGTGGAGGGACACTTGGCGAAGATCACGGTAAACAAGAACGGCTCACTGCGGATTGAAGGGGAATTCACAATCTACGACGCGGAAGGCAAGGCCTTCGACTTGAGCGGGCGAACTTCGATTGGGCTTTGCCGTTGTGGCCATTCGGAGAGTAAACCCTTCTGCGACGGAACACATAGGAAGGTCGAATTCCAATCGGAAGTGAAGGCCCATACGCTTCCCGCCCCCGCTCCGAAGCCTCCGGCGGCTTAAAGGTCTGCGCTAGAACAGCGATGGGCCGGGCCAGGAGTCAATTCAGAAGCCACCTTATCCCATGAGGGCGATTCAATAAGGGTAACTGAGTGGCTTTTGGCCGTACAACTCCTGAGTTGTGGCGGACCCACTGTGAAGTGTTCGAGGCAACAACGCTTGGGTTTCATGCCACTCGGAGGTAGGTAGGGGCTTAGTCTGCGCGGCACAATGCCGTGGACGCAGGGCCGCGCTTCGTTGACTTGAGGTGGGGCGTATGTTACGGTAGCCCCGTAGTCGGTAATTGGCCCCAGGAGGCGGAGCGTACAAATGGCTTTTAACAAAGCCAAATCGCTGCAAAAGGCAGAGGGATTTGCCATCCAGGGCAAAATCAGCCAAGCAATCAAGCAATACCTCGACATCTTCGAGAACGACCCCTCCGATGTAATCCTGCTGAACACGATTGGCGATCTGTACATCCGCGATAGGAATGTTCCAGAGGGCCTAAAGCAGTTTTACAGGCTTGCCGAGTCTTACGTGCAGGACGGATCCACGCTCAAAGCGATTGCCATTTACAAGAAGATCGTCAAACTTGACCCCGACTCTGTAGACCCTTTACTGAAACTCATCGAGCTTTACCAGGCACAGATGCTGGGCCGCGAGACCCGCGAACTGTATTACCGGATTGCCGAATGCTACAAGAAGAAAAACCAGAACGACAAGGCGCTCGAAACCCTGCGCAAAGTTGTGCAGCTCGAGGTCGAGAACGTTACGGCGAGGGCCCGCCTGGCAGCCTTTTGCGAAGAGATAGGGCGTCAGGAGGAAGCCACGCAAGTTTACTTGGGCACCGCGCAACTTGCGTTTGGCCGGGGAGACACGGCGGCTGCCCAGATTGCGTTGAAGAAGGCACAGGCATTAGATCCGTCCAGCCCCCAGATACAATTGCTCACGGCCCGCGAAGCGTTGGCGCTCAAGCACCCGGAGGAAGTGGAGGCGATCCTGAGCGCCGCTCCGGGATTGAAGGATGATCCTGCCGGCTGGTCACTTCTGATTGATTCCTACCTTGCAATGCAACAACCGGAGAAGGCGGAAAAGCTGGTGCTGGACCTCTTTCATGCCAATCCGGCGGACTTTTCGCGGGTTGCTTCCTTCGTGTCCGTGTGCGTGCAAGTGGGTCAATTCGACATGGCCTCGAAGGCCTTATCGGGGCTGGCGGACCAGCTTATTGAACAAGGCAACACAAGCTCCTTGATGGAGTCGTTACGCCTGATCTGGAGCAAGTCTCCCCAGCACCTTCCCACCCTGGGGCTGATTTTTCGGATTTGCGAGGAAAGCAGAGACGAGCACGCGCTTCCGGAAATTCTGGAGGCGCTTGGCCACACCTATATGCAGTGCGGACAATTCGAGAAGGCTACACAGGCTTTCCAAAGGCTCGTAGATCGCGAACCTGCAAACCAACGTTACAAGCTCCTGTTGAAACAAGTTTACCAGAAGCAAGGTAAGGAATTTGACAAGACAAACGTCGCAGATCTCACATCCTCTGCCCCTTCGCTAATTCGCGAAGAGGGAGTGGCCGCCCCGCCAGCCTCTGCTTTGCGCGCAGCCGGCCAGGAAGCGATGGTGAAGGAGGCGCTTGAGAAGAGCGAGCTTCTTGCGGCTTACGATTTATTGAGAAAGGGGGCTGCGGAGCTCGACAGGGTTCTGGAGATTTATCCTGACGAGATCGAGATCCACAAACGCTTGGTCGGGATGTGCTGGAAGGACATGCCTGAACGAGCTGAGCAGGCGGCCCAGGCACTGGTGAGGATTCATACAGAGCGGGGTGATGCTGAGAGCGCCAAGCGATTCGCGCAAATGGCTGGTGGGCGAAAGGCTCCAGCCTTAGTCTCGATTCCCCTCCAAACGGTTTCCGCAACGGCGGTGAACCCGGCACCATCACCGCCTCTCCCGGCAAACCTGCGGCCTCCTTTGCGGGGGTTGCCGACCCCGCTTCGGAACACTCGCTTGCATCGGACCCCTCAATCCCACCCGCCGGCAAAGAGCTGCCGCCAGTTCCTCTGGGACTGCCGGCTGACCTTGCGACGCAAATGTCATCCGTATCCCCGCCTGGTCCATCCTCCGATATCCAAGAGATTGACCTTTCCGAGGATTGGGAGTCCTTTCTAGCTCAGACCGCCACATCTTCGCCGGCCCCGGAAGCTCCACAAGAGGCCGCCTCATTCGACTATGATGACAGCCGCATTGAGGTCAATTTCTATCTCGAGCATGGGTTGGTTGAGGAAGCGAGAAAAGCCGTCGAAGAACTGGAGAGAACGCTGCCCGGCGAGGCTAGAATCGCCGAGCTCCGGGCCCTCGTAGAGGCACATACGGATGCGCTGCCGGCCGAAGTCCCTGAAAAGCAGCCAGCAGTGCAGGCAAAGGATTCATAGGCACCGCATTACAGATACTCGCGGCGGCACTCCCAAGGCCCAGCCCGAGGTTAACATCCTTGAACAGCTATGCGCAGATTGTTCACCATAATATACGTCGTATTTTGTTCGGAATTGGGGATTTTCCTCTTCGTCCTCCCCTGGGCGTCATTTTGGCGAAACAACTATTTCATTAACCACTATCCACTGCTTGCGGCCGTCTCGCGCAACTATTTCCTGCGCGGAGCGGTTTCGGGCCTCGGACTGGCTGATATCTGGCTGGCGGTTTATGAGATCTGGAGGATCTTCCACCGTCCCCCACCTTCTGATTCACGCTCAACCCAATGAAGAATTTTCTACTCTGCTACATCACAGACCGGCGACAGTTGAGGTCATTGTCTGTGACGTCTGCCATCCGTGAAGCGCTAGGCGCGGGCGTGGACCTGGTGCAGATTCGAGAGAAAGATCTCACGGGCCGGGAGTTGATGGCGCTTGTGGAAGAGGCGTTGGGCGCAACCAGGAGGCCGGGGAGGGTAGGCACAGCCGTGGTCGTGAATGACCGCGTGGATGTGGCCCTGGCGGCGGGAGCAGCCGGAGTGCATCTGGGGGCACACTCCATGCCCGCACAAGTCGTGCGCCGGTTTGCGCCCCGCCCTTTCGTTATCGGGGTCTCCTGCCATTCTCTGGGCGAGGCCATGGCCGCCGAATCAGGCGGGGCGGATTACGTTGTGCTGGGACCGGTCTTCGAAACGCCTTCCAAACTGGGGTACGGGCCTCCGTTGGGTTTGGAGAAGCTGCGGGACGTTACCTCGCGGCTGAGAATGCCGGTTCTTGCTTTGGGAGGTATCACGGTGGAACGTATCCGGCCTTGCCTGGATGCGGGGGCCTCCGGCATTGCCGGAATCCGCATTTTCCAGGATTGCGAGTCCATTCCAGAGCGCGTGTGCGAGTTGCGCGCCCAGTTCGAGTAGCCAAGAAACCGAGGGTCGAGGGTCAAGGAGTTTTCGACTTCTCGACGCTCGACTCCTCGACTAAGGTCATCCTTCCCCCATCCATGTTCCAAAGGGTTTGAGCTTTTCAACATTGTCGCACACGACTTTCATCGCCGCGGTGATCGGCACCGCCAGGATCAGCCCAAACCCACCCCACAACCAAGCCCAGAACATCATGGCGATGGTGACCGCCAGCGCATTCAGGTTCAACCTGTGTCCCACAAGTTTCGGGGTGAGGAAATTGACCGCAATGAAGTGTACGCCGGTAACCGTGGCCGCCAGGATGAGAAAAGGATTGAGCGCGTCGTATTGCAGGAGAGCGACCATCAAAGGGGGAACGAGCGCCAGGGCCACCCCGATGTAAGGAAGGAGGCCCAAGAACGCTGCCAGAAGCCCTAACACCAAGGCGTATTGAAGGTGGAGGATGGCAAAGACCAGGCATATCGGAACCGCGGAGATTAGAGCCACGAGCAGGTTTCCAAAGGCGAACTGGCGAAGCATGATGCCGATGTAGTGGATAACATCCTCGGCCTGCTGCCGCTTCTCACGGGGGAAGAGGTTCAGAGTAGCCGCCCACAACCGGTCCTTGGAGTTCAGCATAAAAAAAACCAGGAAGGGGATGAACATAACCGTAACAGCGAAGGCATAAGCCGATCCCATGCCGCGCAGCAGAAACTGCGCCCAGGGGGATTCCTGCTGGAGCCGCACGGTGGGCAGGTTGCTGTCGGAGCTGGAGGGCATGATGGTGCTCGTGCTCTGCTGAAAGTTCTGGGCGGTCACTTGCAGGTGGGCTGTGACTTGCTTGAGCTTGGCCGCCAACTTGGGGGCGTTGTCCACGAAGTCCAGCGCCCGGCCGTAAATACCGTAGACCGCCAGGTAACCGACCGCGAGCATGATCAGCACCATGATCAACGAACTCAACCAGCGGGGCAGGCGCAGCCGTTCCAAGAACTCCGCGCCCGGCTCGAGCACCGCGACGATCAGAATGGAGAAAATCAAGGTGATGACAACCGAGCTGGCATAGTAGATGCATCCGAAAAGCACAGCGACGGCGATGATCTTGGCACTGATGGCGGCGCCGGAACTCTCGCGCGTCATCTCAGGGTTGGTCTCAGGCATGTAAGGCGCTCCCACGCGCAATTCTAGCCTGTCAGACGGCGAATTACCAGCGAGGGTTTCCCGGTGGGTGCA
>CAWHWE010000064.1:0-28554 GCA_963832915.1 uncultured Acidobacteriota bacterium | reverse complement strand
AAGGGTGGTTTTGGAAAGAGAGACTTCACCGCCTTTTTGCTTATTCAGTCAAGCCCGATTCCGCAGCCGGACTCCGCGCCCCAAACCAATCAGACCAACCGCCGTGTCACGCAAGGCAGGGGGAGAAACCAGAAATACCAACTTCCCCCGTCGTTCCAACAGATTATCGCTTTAAAGAAGAGAAGTTTTTGACAGAACGGCTTTTGGCAGTGGGATGCGGTTCCATGAGATTTCTTTTTTGACCAAACGACGCGGGAATGTTATTGAAAACAAAGGACCACTGTCGAAAACTCGGGGCCGAAACGGGAATATATATGAAAACAAAGGAACTTAGCCCTTCAAGGCGGGAATGTTACTGAAAATAAAAGTGGTTACAGCTCGGCACAACAAGGAAAAATGACTGTCAACGACACTTTGTCCAAGATTCCGCATGTCATCGCGCATCCAGGGGTTGGACCGTCAAAGCCGCGCCTTCCGCCGTTCCCGTATGCGCTTGCCGTGTGAGGACAGGTCTGTGTAGGATATTACAGAGCAGGGATCAAAGGCGCAAAAGTGAGTCCAATCAAGGCAGAAAGCAGAGAAAGGGTAGGGGTGGTCCTCTTCCAGTTGGGTGGGCCGGACTGCCTCGAGGCGGTAGAGCCTTTCCTCTATAACCTCTTCTGCGATCCGGATATCATCGACTTCCCATTCGCGCGGCTGGCCCGCGAGCCGCTGGCTCGGCTTGTATCATCGCGGCGTGCCAGGCGGGTCCAACAACACTATGCCCAGATTGGCGGCAGGTCTCCAATCCGCGAGTTGACCGAACTCCAGGCCCGCCGGCTGGAAAGCGAGTTGCGCAATTCTCTGGACGCGCATGTTTTCGTAGCCATGCGTTACTGGCATCCACTCACGGAGGAGGCTGTCCGCCAGGTCCTCAATCATCAAGTCCGGACGCTTGTGCTGCTGCCCTTGTATCCTCAATTCTCCGTTGTCACCACGGGCAGCAGTCTGAACGAGTGGCAGCGCAAGTTCCCACCCGGGCACCCTGCCGAGGTAAAAGTCATCCGCGACTATCACACCCACCCTGTTTACATTGAAGCCATCGTCGAACGTATGAACGAAGGTCTGGAGCAGTTTCGGAAGACGAATGGATCTGCCCTGCGCCTTCCTTCCGATGTTCATTTGCTTTTCAGCGCCCACGGAGTGCCGGAGACCATTATCAAGTCCGGCGATCCCTACCAGGCGCAGATCGAAGCCACGGTGAGATTGGTTAGAGAGCGGGGGGCCTGGCCGAACCCACACAGCCTTTGCTACCAGAGCCGTTCCGGTCCGGGCCGATGGCTAGGCCCCTCCCTGCACGAGGCCCTTCAAACCCTTGCCTCAGACAGAAGTGAGCGAGTTCTGGTGGTGCCGATTTCTTTCGTCTCCGACCACATCGAGACCCTTCACGAAATCGATATCGAAGCTCGCGAGTTAGCCCAGCGTCTGTGCATCCAGGGTTTTCATGTGACGAAGGGCTTGAATGACTCGCCGAAATTCATTCATGCCCTTGCCGACCTTGTGCTTCATGCCTTGGCGGGTGAAGATCCCTGATAGAGAGCAATCCCGGATTTCTCACCACGCCCTGCCGTTTTGGGTCGCGCGACCGGAAGGGCGGGGTTTTAACCCCGCCCTTCCCTATTCGTGGTGAGAAATCATGGCTAGCTCGAACCTCCTGCTACTGGCCCGTGTTTGTGGTTTGGGGTGGTAATATGTCGAGTCGAGAAGTGCGCGACTCAAAGAAGGAAAGCCTCCGCCAGCAAGGACTCGAAGTGGAAAAGAATACAATGAGACGATTGGGGCTGCTCGCCGCATGTTGGGCCATCATGATTTTGTGGGAAGGCGTTTCCGCTTTCGCCGGCAATTTTGATATCGCGCCTTTCGCCCGGCGCTGCTGCGCGGCCGACCGGCACACCTCCCAGGTGGCGTTTGATTACGCTGAGGCGCAACGCGCCGGTCTCGAAGCGGAGAAGTCGGCCGATGGCCGTTACCTCTACGGCCTGCAATGGGCCGAGGAGCGCGACATCAAAGAAGTGCGCGTTCAGTTCCAGGCGGGCCATGAAGTCCAACCCGCGGCGGTGCAGTACTGGTTCCGCAACTGGCCTTACCCGCCTCCGCAGATGCCGACTATCGAAGACCCCGTGGATGATCCCTGGCAGGGACGGTGGCTGAAGGCGGCAACGAAAATGGAATGCCATGGAACCATTTGCAGCTACACCTTTCCATCGCTCTCCGAAGCAGAAAACCCAAAGGCCAACAACTTGCCGGGCTTGAACTACCGGCGAACACTCAAGCTGCGGCTGGTGTTTGCCTCCAGTCCTCGATTGGGGAAGGTCGAAGTCTTCAGCGGCTCGCAAGAGAAACGTGTGGAGTTACGGCTCCAATTAGGGGCTGGCGAGACCGCGCAGCGCACCTGGGATGGCAGAATTCGGCTTTACAACGGCCGGCTCGATAGCTTGCGGGTTTGGAAAGGAGCGGCGGGCGATACGGCGGATGGAGAACGTTTCCACCTCACCACGCGGGGGCCGGCGAAGGGTTTGAGCGTGAGCATGGTGGCGGCGGAGGAGGGGCTTCCCGGATCTCATGATACGACCATCGTGACCCTGGACGTGGCAGATTCGGACCTTCTCGTTCGCCATACCGGATGTGGAGAAAGGGCCGGTGTACGTACCGGACTTTCACGCCTACGTGACGCTGGCTTCCGACCCGGGTGAGTTTTCTGCCTCGGTTGTGAAGCACGGCCAGAAGATTCGCGAGAAGCTGGCGACGGAACCCGAGCAAACTTACGAACGAGCGTCAAAGGAAATTCCCGCCCTCGACCCGGTCGAGCGGCAGGGCGGACGGCTCTACCTCCCTCTGGCCGCCGATGCGAGCTGGCAGAAGTTCGCCTTCGAATGGGGAGGCAACATCGTCATCAGCAAGTCCGGGACGAAAGCCATGGGGACGGAACTGAAGCGGCTGGAATGGAAAGGTGACCGGCTCTCTTGGCGCATCGGGACAGGCGCGACGCCGAACTTCCGCCCTGCCGCCAAGGATTCGACACTTTCAGTCCTGGAGAATTACCTTCCTCTAGCCATGGCGAGGTGGACAACGGACGGCCTGGATTACATCGAGGAGGGTTACGCCACGCTGCTCTCGGGGCCGCTGGGGCCGGATGATCCGCAGCGCAATGAAAAAACACCCGCCGTCTTGATGTTGAAAGTCACCGTGCGGAATTCCGGCCCCGCCGCAGCGACCTCGCACTTGTGGCTCGCCACCGATCCTGCTGAGGAACTTTCTTTTCGCCACGAGGAACTACTGGCAGGAGACGGTCAACTGGTTCGGGCTCGAGTGCGATGGCCTGAGTCGGCGCATGCTTCTCTCGCCCCGGTTATCGAGGGGGCGAAAACGCTCCAGGGGATTCACGCGGAAATTCCTTTGCGGGCAGGACAAGAGCAAACGATCCTCATTTCTCTCCCGTTCATTCCCAGGCTCTCAGCACAGGAACGCGCGCGCCTGGCGAGCCTCGACTACGACCAAGTCCGGACTAGAGTATTGGATTATTGGCGAGCTGCGACCGCGGACACAATCCCCTTCGCGGTGCCCGAAAAGCCCTTCATGGATTTCGCCCGGGCCGTCATTCCGCATATCCGCATCAGTGCCACAAAGGACCCGAAGAGCGGCCTTTACATGGTGCCGGCGGCCAGTTATAGCTACCTCGTCTTTGACAATGAGGCGGCGTTTCAGTGCGTCATGCTTGACGCGTTGGGAAATCACGCTCTCGCCGCTGAGTATCTGGAGGCGTTTGTCCGCCTTCAGGGCTCCAAGCCTTTTGAGGGCACCTATAGGGGCGACCAGCATGAGGTTTACCACGGCGCGCACATCGACAAGGACTACGACTACACGGCTTCCGAGTACAACCTCGACCACGGCACAGTGCTTTGGGCACTAGGGGAACACTACTTCTTCACGCGCAATAAGGACTGGCTCCGCCGCGTCGCCCCAAGCATGAAGAAGGCGGCGGATTGGGTATTCGAGCAGCGAAAGCACACCGAGCTTAACGACGGAGGTGAGCCCATTCCCGAGTACGGGTTGCTCCCCGCAGGGCACTTGGAAGACAACAGTGACTGGGGACACTGGTTTGCCGTTAACGCCTTCGCGGCGGCAGGCACAAAACGCCTGGGAGAGGCGCTGGCCGACATAGGCGATCCTTCCGCCGCCCATTATGCACAAGAGGCCGCGTCCTATACGAAAGACCTGCGTGCGGCGGTAAGGCGCGCCGCGCAGATTTCGCCGGTGGTCGAGTTGCGCGATAACACTTACGTCCCTTATGTTCCGACTCGCCCGTATCAACGGATCCGGCTATTCGGGCCCACGCGAGTCGCCTTCTATTCGCGTTATCCCCAGAGAGTCCTGCCGACTTATCGGCTTTCGGCAACGCGCGAAGTGTTATATGGACCTATGATTCTATTATCCCTTGGCATATTTCACGCGGATGAACCCCTCGCGGACGCGGTTCTGGACGATTGGGAAGACAACGCGACGATGTCGAGTTCGTTGGGGCTGTTTGTGCACGGCTGGGTGGACGACCAGTATTGGTTCAGCCGGGGCGGCATGGTATTTCAAGCTAACTTGCAGAACCCGGTTTTGGCCTATCTGCGGCGGAACGAAATCCCTGCGGCCATCCGCAACCTTTACAACGATTTCGTCGCCTGCTATTACCCTGGTGTGAATGTATTCACGGAGGAGTTTCGGCAGTGGCAGTCACCCAGCGGCCCTTTTTACAAGGTTCCGGATGAGGCGAAATTTGTGAATCGACTGAGGGACTCACTGGTGCGTGAGGATTCCGACGCTCTGTGGCTGGCGGCGGGCGCCCCGAGGCGATGGCTGGCCCCGGGGCAAAGGATCGAGGTGCGAAACATGGCCAGCTATTTTGGCCCGGTGAGCTATCGCATGGAGGGGAGAAGGAACGGCGCCAGCATCCGCGTCCAACTGCCGACGAGGAACCCATACAAGACTGCCTGGTTAGTAGTCCGAACCCCGCAGGCAAAGCCATTGCAGTCCGTGGAGATTGCCGGGCAGCCTTGGCGCGATTTCGATGCTCGGCAAGGACGCATCCGCCTGCCCTTAAGGAAAGAAGCTATGGATGTCGAGGTGCTTTTCTAACGGTGCGTGGAAACCAAATTGGGAAATGTCCTGGAGCACTAGTTTGTGACACGTTCGCGGCGCGTGATGATTTCGTCTCGAAACGCCTCCGTGCTCTCTGTGGTCTGAAAAGACTTAACACGGAGGTCACTGAGACCCTCCGTGGGCTCTGTGTTGAAGCTTTTGAGGCACGGAGAACACGGGGAAGTTCGCTTTATGTTTCCCCTTGGTTTTCACCCACGGCTACTCAAGGTGCTCCCCTTACGGGGAGCAAAGCTGTTAACAGGAGAGTGGGCAAATGCGTAAATGGACCAGGCGTGAAGTATTGAAGAGCGGAGTTGCAGTTTCGGCAGGGATCACATCCGCGATCCCGGCCACCGCCGCGAAGTTATCCAGCCCAATCCCAACGGCCCAGCCGGCGGAAGACAACCCAAGCAGCCCCCGAGAGCGGCTTCTCCTGGACTTTGGATGGCGGTTCCATCTCGGCCACGCCAGCGACCCTGCGCGAGACTTCGGCTTCGATGGCGATGGGGTGTTTTCCAAATCCGGCGATCTCTTCGAGCCCTCTCGAGACAACTTCGACGACAGCAAGTGGCGCCTCATCGACCTTCCGCACGACTGGGCTGTGGAACTGGAATTCGAAAACGACCCCGGGCTAGTCAATCACGGCTTCAAACCGCTGGATTGGAATTACCCGGCGACGAGCATCGGGTGGTACCGGCGGGGGGTCGAGATACCGAAGAGCGATCTCGGCAAGCGGCTGTCCATCGAGTTCGACGGCGTCTTCCGCGACAGCATGGTGGCCCTTAACGGCCATTTCCTGGGGCGGAATATGAGCGGGTACGCTCCTTTCAGCTACGACGTAACAGATTTCGTTAACTACGACGCTGGGAATATCCTCGTGGTTCGAGTCGATGCGACGCAGGGTGAGGGATGGTTCTACGAAGGGGCAGGAATTTACCGTCACGTGTGGCTGACCAAAACCGATCCGCTCCACGTCGCGCACTGGGGGTCCTTTGTGCAGTCGCGAGTCCTAGGCGATGTGGCGACGGTCTCAATCAGTACCGAGGTGGAAAACCAGACCGCGGAGATGAGAGTTATCAATGTGGTGACGCGCTTCGCGGACAAGGATGGAAACGTGGTGGCCACCGCGAAAACAGAGTCGATGCGTGTCCATCCGTGGGCAAGCCTGACCCTCGGGGCCGAGACCGAAATCCAGCATCCCCAGTTGTGGTCGCTCGAGGAGCGGAATCTCTATCGTGCATTGACCACCATCGAGGATGCGAACAACCGAAGAGCAACCGACCAGTACGCAACTACGTTTGGAATCCGCACCATTAAATTCGACGCTGACGAAGGGTTCTTCTTGAACGGCAAGCCGGTGAAAATCAAAGGCACCTGCAACCACCAGGATCATGCCGGTGTGGGTTCAGCCCTGCCGGACCGCATCCAGTACTACCGCGTCGAGAAGCTGAAAGAAATGGGGGTGAACGGCTATCGGACCTCGCACAACCCGCCCACACCCGAACTGCTGGACGCCTGCGATCAGCTCGGGATGCTGGTGATGGACGAGACCCGGACGATGTCGTCGAATACGGAGGCCTTGAGCGAACTGGAGAGATTGATTCGCCGCGACCGCAATCACCCCAGCGTGATTTTATGGTCGCTCGGAAACGAAGAGCCGGAGCAAGGCACCGAGCGCGGCGCGCGCATTGTCTCGAGCATGAAGCGCCTGGCGCGCCGCCTCGACTCGAGTCGGCCCGCCACTGCCGCCATTAGCGACGCTTGGGGCCGGGGGATCTCCGGAGTCGTTGACGTGCAGGGTTTCAATTACAAGCACGGCCCGGAAATTGACGATTTCCACCGCAAGTTTCCCAAGCAGCCTACGATTGGCTCGGAAGTGGGAAGCACGGTTTCCACGCGCGGCATCTACGCCAACGACAGAGAGCAAGGGTACGTCAGCGCTTATGACGTGAACTTTCCCGATTGGGCCGCCACGGCAGAGGTGTGGTGGAAGATTTACGCCGAGCGGCGTTTCTTAGCCGGGGGCTTCGTTTGGACCGGCTTCGACTATCGGGGCGAACCCACGCCGTATGGTTGGCCCTGCATCAACTCCCATTTTGGGATTATGGATACATGTGGCTTTCCGAAGGACAACTTCTACTATTATCAAGCGTGGTGGAGCGAAAAGCCGGTGCTGCACCTGTTCCCGCACTGGAACTGGGCTGGCAAAGAAGGGCAGGAAATCGAGGTCTGGTGCCACAGTAACCTCGACAAGGTGGAACTGTTCTTGAACGGCGGGAGTCTGGGAATCATGGATGTGCCTCGCTATGAGCATGTGGCCTGGAAGGTCAGCTACAAGCCGGGCACGCTTGAAGCGCGGGGCTACAAAGGCGGTCAACAGGTGTTGGTTGCCAAGAGGGAAACGGCTGGGGGGGCTGCAAAGATCTTCTTGCGTCCGGACCGGAAAGAGATCATGGCGGATGGGCAGGACGTTTCGCTAGTCGAGGTGCAGGTGCAGGACCAAGCGGGCCGCCTCGCGCCGGTGGCCGACAACGAGATCGTGTTTCAGCTTTCGGGGCCAGGAAAAATCATCGGGGTCGGTAATGGCGATCCGAGCAGCCACGAGCCGGATAAGGCCCACAAACGCCGGGCCTTCAATGGGCTTTGCATGGTCGTTGTGCAGTCTCGAAAGGACCCGGGCGAAATCCAGCTCGAAGCTTCGTCGCCCGGGCTTAAGCCGGCAACGCTGGCCATTGCGAGCCTGAGGGTGACCCCCCGGCCCGCGGTGGCTTGAGAGCCTGCGGAGAAACGCTACCAAGCTGTCATTCTGAGCGAAGCGAAGAATCCCGCCCTGAGTATTTTCAAGACAATGCGAGATCCTTCGTCGCCTGCGGCTCCTCAGGATGACGGCCTCTAGGGGTTTTTCCGCAGCCTATTGAGACCTGATGTGGAAAGTGAGGATTTGAGCATGCGCGCAAAACTATTGATCGCGGTTATGGTGGGGCTGGGGCTGGCTGTCGGAGCTGAGACAACCTACCGCGTCTGGCCTTCCCAGCCGCCCGCAGACTGTCCCTTCGAACCTTCGCACTCGATTGTGGGCATTGCCTTCACGGGCAGGCACATTCGTTACGCCAACGCGGACACCTGGTATCCGTCCTGGGCCTCCGACGGCAACCTGTACTCACCTTGGACCGACGGCAGTGTCGGCGATGTCAAGTCAGGCTCCGGCGGTGAGAAAGCGACCACCGGCCACGCCACTATCGTCGGCGACGATCCGCTGAATCTCAAGATCGTCAATGCGGGCGTCTATCCAGGAAACCCGGCGCCGTACGGAGGGCGCTATCCCTGCGGCAGCCTCGTGTACAAGGGGGTATGGTACTACGGCACGTATTGCCTCCTCGAGACTCCCGGTAAGCATCTCAACTGGGATGTGCTCGGACCTTTCGTGGGTTTCCGATACTCGACTGATTTCGGCAAGACATGGCACGACACGCCGCATACACCTTTTCAGCCGCTCTTCGCCGAGCCCGAGAAGCCGGGCGGCAAGGTGAAAATGGGTGTCCCCCATTTCGTGGACTTTGGAAGGAATATGCAGTACTCACCCGACGGCAAAGCCTATCTGGTGGGCCAGGGCGCCGCCGACCCCGACCCCAAGCCAAGAGACGCCAACCTCAGTTGGATTACCGCCGACCAGGTCTACATGGCGCGCGTCACGCCCAGCATCCGGAACATGAACGACGCCGCGAAGTATGAATTCTTCGGCGGCCATGATGCTTCCGGGCGCCCTATCTGGACGCGGGATTTTTCCAGGATCAAACCGCTGGTGGATTGGAACAACAACGCCGGCTGCGTCACCATGACCTACGACGCGCCCCTAAAGAAGTATCTGCTGGTAATTACGGACGGCGGCAATACGATTTCAAAATACAACACTTACATTCTGGAGTCCGACCACATCACCGGTCCTTGGAAACTGGCGGTCTATATGCGCCATTTCGGTGAGCAAGGGTACTTCGTCAACATCCCCTCGAAGTTCATCGGCAAGGATGGCCGTTCCGCATGGCTGTGCTACGCCGCCAACTTCACCAACGGCTATCTGCATACCAATTATCGCGACGATCCGCCCGGCGGTGGATATGGGATGACCCTGCAGGAGATGCGCTTGTTGGGCCCGTCCGACAAGGCGAACCCGGAGTAGCGGCCCGAGACCGTTAGATTCCGCGGGTGGCGCCAACGTCGCATTCTGTGTAGGCGACCGGCCGGGTGGCGCAGACATGCGGCACCTTGCATGTCTGCGATACAACCGACGCCTGGTTGACGGTGATGAGGCGGCAGCGGCCTGAATTTGCCCTGTTCGATCTTCCGGCTCTGCCGCCGCACGTAGGTGAGGCGATTCGTCAGTCTTGATTATGGGCTCTTATTGTGCTACATTGTAGCTCAACAGGAGAGTGCATGATGTCCGAGAATTCAATCGTCCGCGCCCGGATCAACGAACGGATCAAAGACGAGGCCGCCGCTGTGCTTGGGGCTATGGGTCTTACCGTGTCCGACGCCTTCCGCATGATGATGGTGCGGATTGCGACGGAAAGGGCGCTACCCTTCGAGCCTCTTATTCCGAATGCTAAAACCATTGCGGCGATGAAGGCCGCGCGCCGTGGCGAACTCGCCATGGCGGGAAAACCGGGCAAGTTGCTCGCGAGGCTGAATGCGGACGATTAAATATACCGGCCGTTTCAAGCGAGACTACAAACGGGAGAAATCGGGGCAGCACGGCAAGACCCTCGATGCGGTGCTAATGGCGGTGGTTGATCTGCTCGCCGCCGACGCGACGTTGCCGCACCGCAACTTCGATCATCCACTTTCAGGCGCGTGGAGCGATTTTCACGATTGTCATCTCAAGCCCGACCTGATTCTCATCTACCGAAAGCCGGATGCTACCAGTTTGGAACTGGTGCGCATGGGCTCGCATAGCGAGCTTGGTTTGTAGGCCAGTAGCGGGCGCTGCGGTCACGCGCACTGGGGCATCAGAAACTCTTTCAGGAATCGCGAAACATCGCCCGGAAACCCGTTAGCCCGGCGCCGTGGCGAAGAACCGCTTGACGTGCAGTTTCTTGGCGCGGCGCTTCGCTTGCCACAGATCGTAGGCAAGCTGCATCTGCAACCAGTGCTCCGGCGTGCTCCCGAACGCCTTCGACAGCCGCAGCGCCATTTCCGCCGTGACGCCGGAGCGGCCGTTGAGAATCGACGAGAGAGTCTTGCGCGTGACGCCCAAGCCCTTCGCCGCCTCGGTCACGCTCAGATCGAGCGCCTTAAGGCAGTCCTCCCGGACTATCTCGCCGGGGTGCGGGGGATCGTACATATCCATGTGTCTTTTCTCCTGTTGAGCGCTCACCCCCGGCGTTTCCCCTGAGGCAAAAAGCCGTTCCAGCCCCTTATGGCGAAACCACATTATCATTCGCGTGTAGTGTAACTACTCAGGTTACAAAAGTCAAGTCCCTTGTGGTCCCTTGTGGTGCTCCTTGTTGCATGGCGGCGATGGCCCGATGATCACCGGGTGGCAGACATGCGGCAGTTTGCACGTCTACGACAGAACCGACGCTTGGTTGACGGTGATGAGGCCGCAGCAGGAGGGGAAGCACGCACTGATTGCGCTGTCAAATGCGGGGATTCTTCGCCCTCCAGAAACTCGATAAATTACTCGTTTCAGTTGAGCGGTTTAGGCCGACCGGACCGGAAGGCGTTTTACATGCTCCTTGCGCCCCCGGAACATTGTCGGCGCTGTCCATCCTTGATCCCCAGAGGGGATCAATACAGTAGCCGGGGGCAACGCCCCCGGAGAACGTGCCCCCCACAAGGTCCGACCCTGAAAGGGTCGAATCCGGGTGGCGTCACGCCGCTCAGGGTAATACGACCCTTTCAGGGTCGGGGGACGAACCTCGCGCATTCCGAGGGCATTGCCCCCGGCTACTATCTTGTGCCCTTGCAGGGCACAAAAAACCTGCCCTTCGGTCTTTCCCCGCGGCGCCCGTTTCTGACATCACGGATAGCGATCTTCGGCTATACACGCTCAGAATGACACAGGGGAGGCGGAGTTCCGCCATCCGCGTTTTTGCGGCTATGGACGGCAGCGGCGGAAGAGTTGGCCTAACAACTCCAGCGCCAGATCGGATTCCTGGCGCGTGATGGTGAATGAGGGGGCCAGGGTGAAGACGTTTTTGTAGTAGCCTCCTACGTCGAGCACCAGGCCATACTTGCGTCCGGCAACCTCCAGGTCGCCCTTTAATCCCTCAGCAAAGATGTGGTCAGTGAGATCGCGGTCCGGCGTGAGGCCGTCCTCCTTGCAAACCTCGAGGCGCAGCGCCATCCCCAGGCCATCCACGTCTCCGATGATGCCTGGGAAACGACTTTGCAGCTCTTTGAGCCCCGCGAGGAGGTAGGCGCCTTTTTCGTTCACTAGTTTTTCGTAGTCCTCCTCCTCCAGCATCTTGAGCGTCTCGAGCGCCACGGCCGTGCCCAGTGTATTGGAGGAGAAAGTGGAGTGGGTGGAGCCGGGCGGGAAAAGCTCCGGCGTGATCAGTTCTTCCCGCGCCCAGATGCCGGAGATAGGATTCAGGCCATTGGTCAGCGCCTTGCCAAAAACGATAATGTCCGGCGTAATGCCAAAATTCTCGATGGCCCAGAATTTGCCAGTGCGGTAGAAGCCCATCTGGATTTCATCATCGACGATCAGGATTTTGCGCTTGTCGCAGGTTTCCTTAAGGCGCTGGAAATATTCGCGCGGCGGAATCACATAGCCACCGGTTCCCTGCACCGCTTCAATGTAGAACGCGCCGTACTCAGCGCTCTGCGCCTTGGCGTCCCACACGCCGTGATACTCGTTATCGAAGAGGCGAGAGAACTGGTCGTGGCAATACAGGTTGCAGCTCGCGGGCTTCAGCCCATAAATGCACCGGAAGCAGTAGGGATAAAAGACAAACTGGGCGCGGTCCCCGAAGTGGCCGTAACGGCGCCGATAGCGGTAGCTGGAAGTGATGGCGGAGGCGCCGAGCGTCCGTCCGTGATAGCCGCCCATAAAAGCAAACATCAAGTTCTTGCCGGTATAATTCCGAACGATCTTCAGCGAGTCCTCAATGGCTTGCGCGCCGCCCACGTTGAAGTGGACGCGCCCTTTCACTCCGAACCGTTTCTCGCAGTACTGAGCGATGCGCGCCGCCACTTCCACCTTCTCCGCGTGCAGGTACTGGCAGGCAAGCTGGGGGAGCCGGTCCACTTGCCGCTTCAACGCCTCGCCCAACCTGCGATTCTTGTAGCCGAAACTCGCCGCCGAATACCACATCTGAAGATCGAGATAGGGCGTGCCGCGCTCGTCGTACAGGTAGCTGCCTTCACAATCGACAAAAACCTTCGGAGGGTCGAGGTAGTGGACCGTATCACCGAAGGAGCAGTACTTCCTTTCGAGTTCCAACAGCTCTTGAGTTCCCCTGATTGCGCCCGAAATCGCCAATGGATTATTGCCTCCGCGAAAGAATGAAGTCGACGGTTGACAGTCAACGATCGAAAGTTGAAAGCCAAGAGTCGAGGGATGAACCCTGAGGGCCGTCAGCCTGCCCTTCAGATTTTACGCACTCGCCTTCGTGCTCCTCACACCTTCCCCCGCCGCATCTTTTGGAGCGATCAACCGCACGATGGCCTGCTCGACTTCTGCAAAAGTGTCGAAGGGGCGGCAGGCCTTGCCCTGCTCCCGGCAATAAGCGAGCAATTGCCGTTTGGCAAAGACCACGTTCGCCTCATCCACGGCGAACCGGTCGGAGAGCCCGTCACCCACGAAGATGATGGGATACTTTCCCTTGCCCAGCCGCCGCAGCAGTGCCGCTTTGCAGGTGGCGCACCCGTGCTCGCAGGACTGCGCCGAATGAGGGAAGGAGGGTATCAGGCGGCGGCCCTCCAGCCGCAGCGCACTCGAGAACATTTGAATGCCGTTTCGAACCGGCCCAATCACGCCGGCCCGCTTCAAGATTCGCGCGATCACATAGTCGAACCCTTCACTCAGCACGTAGAGTGGAATGCTTCGTTGGCGAGTGAAGCGGTAGAAGGCAGTAAAGGACGGGTCGATGGGAACCGCGTCAATTAAGGCGTGGAGTTCCTCCGCTGAGGCGTCTACGAGCGCGATCTGCCGCTCCAGGCACTCGCGCGAACCGATCAATCCGCGTGTCCACGCCTGTTCGACCTCCTGCCAGGAAGGGTGCGCCAGTTGCGCCAGGATTTCGTCCGTTACATCGAGTTGAGTGATCGTCCCGTCAAAGTCAGTAAAGACGATCGGGCCTCCGTACCGGTTGGACCCTGCTTGCTTCGGATTTACCATCTTAAGTACGGTAGAGGGTAGGTGGTCGGTGGGGAAAACAAGTGCTGTCCCTACCTACTGCCTATCACCTGCTATCCTTTCCTCTCATCCACCAGCCGACGGGGCTTTCTTCCTTGCCCAAGGCCTCCGGGTGGGAAGATGCGAAACTCGAGGCGGCACATACCGCAGAGGTAGTTCGCCCAAACGTCCGGGTAGCGAGCTTCGAGGTTCTTCCGGACTGCGTTTTCAACTGTCGCGTGGTTAATGCCGTTCGTCAACTGTAGCCGGAACTCCAGGATGTCGTGGATGCCTTCCTGCCGGACCGCTATTTGCCAATTCTCGGAAACCCCCTCCACATCGTGGAGTACGCGCTCGAAGATTTCAGGATACATGTTCCCGGCCCCCATCACCACCATCTCGTCACGCCGGCCGTGGATTCCGGCCATGCGGCGGAGGGTGGCGCCGCAAGGGCAGGGTTCCTCAATGAACCGTGTCACATCTCGCACGCGGTAACGAATCAGCGGCATAGTGCGCCGCGAAAGCGTGGTCACCACCAGTTCGCCATAACCCGCGGGGTCGGGTTCCACAATTTCAAAAAGGAAGTTGTACTCGTCCAGGTGATAGCCATCGCGCCGCAGGCACTCCATTCCCGATCCGCCGCCCTGCTCGGTGGATCCGTAGCCGAGGACTACGGGACACTTCCAGAGGCTCTCGACGTAATTCCGATAAACCTCCGTCATGCGGTCTCCGCCCGCAATGATCAACTTGAGCGGAAAAGGGCCTTCCTTTTCGGCGAGCTCGCTCAGGCTCACCAACCATGTTGGGTCGGCAACAATCACGTTGTACTTGAAGAGAGGCATTCGGGAATGAAGTTCCCGTGGGTACGGCTTGCCGATTGCCGAACAGAAAACCCCCATGTGCTTGCAAGCGAAAAATGTGACCCAGCTACTGATCCAATATCCCGCATCGAAGGCGCAAACTACCCGGTCGCCCGGCCGCACCCCGTTCTCCCACATCGCCGCGGCCTCGTAACGGGCCGCAAACTCCAACTCGTCGTAAGTGAAATAAACCCGCTTGGGGCCTCCGGAGGTGCCTGTGGTTTCAAACACCATTTGCGCTTCCCGGCAGAGGAAATCCTCCGCCGGCAGGTTGCGCAAGTCCTCGGGGGTGGTGAAGATATTCCCCAGGTCCTCCGGGTGGCGGACTCGGCCCGGCTCAATACCGTTTTCCCGCAGTTTGCGCTTCAAGAATTTTTGGCGCCGTGCCGCGTAGCGCACCAACCCACGAAACGAATCACGTTGGAGGGCCTGGATCACCGGACGCGGAAGGTGCTTCCCCCAACGAACAAGGCCGGGGAGTGATTCGCCGATAACGGCGCGTTCAATCAGTTTGCGGAGGCTTGATAGCATTTTCAGTAATTAGTCATCAGTTATCAGTCACCAGAGAAAAAAGCACTGACATCCGAAAACTGATGACTGACGACTTCCTTCACATCAGATACATCGATTCCCCGGATCGTGGGGGCGGCGTGGCCAGCAGATCAATGTAGGTGCTCTTTTCGAGCAGCGCCAGGCCAACTTGCGCGATGGCATGGGCGGCATCGGGCCGGGATATATCCCGCTGCCGGAGGCTCATCTCGGCGAGGGCCTGCGGCTTGCTGAGCATTCGGGTTACGAGCAGGGGAATTTCCTCCAGAGTTTTCGCCGGCACTGCTACGCCTTGCTGTTCCAGGTAACGGAGATGCCGCTCCTCCGGTCCTGGAATCGGCTGCGTCAAAATCATGGGCAACCCGGCCGCGAGCGCTTCAGAGGTGGTCAGCCCACCCGGCTTGGTGATCAGGAGGTCCGATGCCGCCATTAACTCCGCCATGGAATCCACCCAGCCGAAGACGTGCAGGTCAAGCGCGACCTTGCCCCGCAAATGCTCCAGGGCCTGTTCTTGCGCGCGATTGTGACCGGCCACGGCCAATACTTGGAGAGGCAACCCGCACAACTCCAGGCTTGCGACAATGGCGTCCAGCGGCGCCGGCCCCATTCCTCCACCCATCACCAGCACCACGGGCCGCCGGCCGTCCAATCCCAGGCCCCGCAGTAGCTCGCTCCTGTCAAATTGAATCCCAAAAACCGGTTCAACAGGAATGCCACATACTAGAATCCGGTTGGGCGAGATTCCCCACTGTACAAGCTGAGACCGGGCCTCCTCGCTGGCTACACAATAGACATCGATTTCCGGCTGCACCCAGGGAGGTTCGGTCTGAAAATCAGTTTGGACAGCCAGAATGGGGGCGTTAAACCAACCTTCGCGCTTGCCGAGAGTAGCGATCTCCACCGCCCCGATTTCGTTTGCGATCACCAAATGAGGAGCATAAGTTTTGAGCCGCTCGAGGACTTCCCTGCACCCGCGGCGAAATACCCAACGCGGAGCCGTGGCACTATGGAGTTTCCTCTGCCGGCGCTCGAATAACCATCGCCAGAGGCCCGGCGCGCGGCGGAGCATCCACCAATAAGGGCGAACGTACAGCGTGAGGAACCAGGAGCGCGCCACTCTCAAGGCGTCCAACAGGCGGACTTCAACGGGATCAATGCAATCGTAGAGCGCGCGCTGGACGACTTCCGCCGCACGGACGTGTCCGGCGCCGACGCTCAATGTCAAAATTAGAATTCGTTTCGAGTCCACGTCAATCTGAAGACAGGAGTCAGGAGTCAGGAGTCAGAGGTCAGAATGCACAAGTCCCTTGTCAGTGATCCGTTGTCGATGGCCAGTTGCCAGGCGTGCCTTTGAGCTGGTTTTCGCACCCCCCCGAATCCTCATATATCGACCTTCTGACTCCTGACTCCTGACTCCTGTCTTCTGACTTCTTCTGTTCATTCAAATTTTCGAATCAGCAGCACGGCATTGAGTCCGCCGAAGGCAAAGGAATTTGAGACGGCCACGCGTACCGGTTTCTGGCGCGCCTGGTTGGGAACATAGTCCAGGTCGCACTCGGGATCCGGCTGGGTGTAATTCGCCGTGGGGGGGATGACTGCGCGTTCCAAGGCCATCGCCGTCGCCGCCAGTTCGATTGCCCCCGTGGCGCCTAAGGCATGACCGTGCATTGATTTTGTGGAACTGATCGCGAGCTTGCGGGCGTGCTCCCCGAACACTATTTTGATCACCTGCGTTTCGGTCGCGTCATTCACGCGCGTACCGGTGCCATGGGCATTGATATAATCCACTTCTTCCGGAGCAACCTGGGCTTCCTCGAGGGCCATGCGAACCGCGCGGGCCGGTCCATCCACCGAAGGCTGGGTGATGTGGCCAGCGTCCGAACTCAGGCCGAAACCGGAGATTTCGGCGAAAATCTTCGCCCCGCGTTTCTTCGCATGTTCCAGTTCTTCGAGGAGGAGTATCGCGGCGCCCTCACCCAACACGAAACCCTCCCGGTCCGCCGAGAACGGCCGGCAGGCCCGGCTGGGGTCGCCATTCCCGGACGCCAAAACGCGGACCGACTCCCAAGAGCGAATCATGCCATAGGTAATCGGGGCCTCACTGCCTCCGGTTAGCATAATATCCGCGATCCCGTACTTGATGAAGTGGAACGCCTCGCCAATCGCGTGTCCTGAGGATGAACATGCGGTGGCCGTTGTAAACGAGGGCCCCTGAGCCCCAAATTCCATGCAGATCTGCGAAGTCGCAGCGCTATGCATTATTCTGGGGATGGTGAAAGGATGAAGCCGTGTCGCCTGATTGGCATAGAGGCAGAGATACCCGCTATCAAGCGTATTTGCACCAGCCATGCCGGTGCCGGTTACTACGCCGAAGCGAGGGCGCTCTTCCTCGCCGACCTCGATTCCGCTCGATTTCATCGTCTCCTGCGCAGCCAACAATCCAAACTGGCTGAAGCGGTCCAACAAATCCAGCCGCTTGGCAGAAAAATAATCCTCAGGATTGTAATCGGGGACTTCGGCAGCAATCTGAACCGACAGAGAGGAGGGATCAAATTGGCAGATGCGCCGGAACGCCGACCGCGCCCCGAGCAAGTTCTGGAAGAAGGTTTCCGAATCCTTCCCTGCCGAAGCAAAGACTCCAATGCCGGTAATGACAACTCTTCGCACGTTTCGCCCCTGTGATCGCATTACCTGGCCGTGGCTGGGGCTTCGCCCTTGGCCATCGCCACCAAGTCGGAGATGTCCTTGCCCTCCAAAACTCGTGTCAGACTTTCCACCACCTGGCGGACCGACTTCATGTTTTGCGCCACCGAGTCCGGGATGTCAATCTTGAATTCCTCTTCCAGGGCGAAGAGGATATTAACCCCGTCCAGCGAATCGATACCCAATTCCGCGAACTGCGAATCCACGGTGATCTTGCTTGCATCCAAGTGCTGTTCGCGGGCGATAATCTCAATTACTTTCTGAGTTGTATCCATATCTGCTCCTCGTGATTTGGACGTATGCTCTCTCCGCTGCTCCTAAGTGGAAATGCCGATGGGATTTCTTTCAGTCAGTCGGGAGACAACCTGGAGCAACTCGGAAATGCGAAAGGGCTTATCGAGCAGCGCAGCGGCGCCCAAGTCTCTGGCTAATTTCCTCTCCGTGGTACTGAAGAAGGAAGACATGATTACAATTAGGTGCTTGGCATTTTGCTTTCGAAGGTTTCGAAGCAAGTCTAAGCCTGACTCGTTGGGCATGTGTAGATCAGCGATGATGATGGGGCAAGCATCGTCCCGAGCCAAGGCCTCGCGTGCCGCCAGTCCGTCGGCGACCGCCTCCACTTGCTGATATCCGTTGGCTTCCAAGACCTCACATAATAGGTCGCGGCTCTCCGGGTCATCATCAACG
Source organism: uncultured Acidobacteriota bacterium (assembly GCA_963832915.1). GTDB lineage: Bacteria > Acidobacteriota > Terriglobia > UBA7540 > UBA7540 > CAVROP01. Next base: position 10,251 of record CAWHWE010000064.1, on the reverse strand, counting down.
ACAAGTATTCTACCCACGCAGGGCACACTCCAATTACTTTGCCAACACTGGTAGCAGCAATGCGATAGCCAAAATCCGGAAACTTTTCCTAACCTATTGGTATAATTGAGGTTGAACAACCAAGTTGACTTCTCGACACAGATTATGGCTGCCGAAATCAAAGTCTACTGTATCAAAATGCCACATACCACCGACTTCCGGTCTGACGATCGTCCGCGCACCGATTCCAGATCTCTTGCTCACCGTGCGTGGCCGCAGTAATGAAAAGAAGAGAAAGAGGTTAGAAGCTTCGAAGGGATTTATTGCGCTAACTTCTGGTGTGGCAAATAGCAACAGTTGATTCCGCGCTTACGCCTACGGGTTAGCCTAACTGTCAGGAAGTCACCGTGTAGCCGGCATCCTTTGACCTCGTCCAGCCTTTATACGCAACAAAGCAGCGATCAAGGCATCGATGTCCTCGCAGGTGTTATACATCGCCAGCGAGGCGCGAACCGTGCTTTCCACCCCGAAGCGGCGGAGGATCGGCTGGGCGCAGTGGTGACCTGCCCGCACGGCGATCCCCTCCTCATCGAGTGCCTTGCCAACATCCTCCGTGCGAACCCCGTCCAGGATAAACGAAAGGACACCCGCCTTCTCCCGCGCCGTGCCGATGAGGCGCAGGCCAGGAACCGTGGCGAGTCCTGCGGTGGCGTAAGCCAGCAGGTCGTGCTCGTAGCGCGTTACGTTCTCGATCCCGATCTGACTCAGGTAGTCCAACGCCGCTCCCAGCCCCACGGCATCAGCGATGCTGCCGGTGCCCGCCTCAAAGCGAGCCGGGGCCACGTTGTAAATGGTCTTCTCGAAGGTGACATCGAGGATCATGTTGCCGCCACCTTGCCACGGTGGGGTGGTATCCAATAGATCGCCCTTGGCAAAAACCACACCGATGCCGGTAGGCGCAAAGACCTTGTGCCCGGAGAACACGAAGAAGTCGCAGTCTAGCGCCTGGACATCCTCCCGCATGTGCGCGACGGATTGCGCGCCATCGATCAAAACGCGTGCGCCGTGGCGATGAGCCATTTCCACCATCTCGCGCGCCGGCGTGATGGTTCCGAGGGCATTGGATACGTGGCTGAACGATACCATCCGGGTTCGCGGGCCGAGCAGCTTTTCGTATTCGTCGAGCAGCACCTGCCCGCGATCGTCCACCGGGGCGACGCGCAACCGGGCGCCCTTCTCTGCGCACAGTTGCTGCCACGGCACAATATTGGCGTGGTGCTCGAGCCAGGCGATGACGATCTCATCGTCCTTCTCGACGTTTCTCTGACCCCAGCTTTTTGCGACGAGGTTGATGCCTTCGGTGGTGCCCCGCACAAATACGATCTCGCGCGTGGAAGAAGCGTTGAGAAAGCGGCGCACCTTTTCCCGAGCGCCTTCGTAGGCGTCCGTGGCACGTGCCGCCAGCGTGTGGGCGGCGCGGTGGACGTTGGAGTTCTCATGCCGGTAGAAAGACGAGACGCGGTCGATCACGGCGTTGGGTTTCTGCGTTGTGGCAGCATTGTCGAGCCACACGAGCGGCCGCCCATGCACTCGCTCCTGAAGAATGGGAAAATCGCGCCGGATCGACCGTGGATCGAACAGCCCCGGCGAGAGACTCAATTCAGGGAGCATCGCGGGGGAGAATTCGAGCAACTTGTCACCAATGTGGGGCGATGCAGTATTCGAACCGGGCTTCTCCGGGTTAACGAAGTAGGGCAACGCCGCAGGTTGCGCAGCAGCAGTGGGTATCTCTGACACCACAGCCGATGCGCCCACTAGCGAGGCGGGCAGCGCCCGGAGATCGGCCTCGGTCGGCGGTGACGCAGGAAGACCGGAATTACCCGGGAACGACTGTAACCCCGGCAAGCCCGGGAACAAGAACTCCTCACTGGCCGGCAGAGACTCGGGAACGGGGCTGGAAGAAGGAAATATCTCTCCATTAAGAAAGTAGAAGGACGATCCGGAGGGGCCCTGCCGCTGGGATACTATCGCCGGCCTGCGACGGCAGTCTCGTCGCCACGACCGGGTTATTGGACACATCTGGGAGATCCACGCCGGGCGCCGGTGTGGATTCGGAGACCGAGGCCAAGAACGGGGCGGCTGACGACGCACCTACCTCTTCGGCGGGCGCCGATCTGGGCAGTTCGAGCGAGGCAGGCTGCGCCTGTAGACCGGCCTCGGTTGGCGGAGGCGCAGGCAGGCCAGAATTGCCCGGGAAAGTCTGTGACCCCGGCAGGCCCGGAAACGTGAATTCCTCACTGACCGGAAGAGACGGAGGCAAGGAGTTGGGAGACGCGGGTGTCTCGCCATTGAGGAAATAGAAGGACGACCCCGAGGGCCCTGCTCCGGGGATACTAGCGCCAGCCTGCTACGGCAGTCCCGTCGCCCCCACGGGGTTATTGGGCACAGCCGGAAGATCAGAGCCGGGCGCCGGTGTGTACTCAGTGACAGGGGGCAAGGACGGAGCGGCTGACGACGCCCCCACCTGTTCCGCAGGGGCCGATCGAGCCAATTCAAGGAAGTAGAAAGACGGTCCAGACGGAGCCGCAAGCGAGGCGGTGGCGGGTTCTTGCGGAGGCAGCCTCAACGCTTCCATTAGGTCGCTGGGAAGTGCAGATCCAGGAGCCGAAAACAGGGCCGGGACATCCGGAGTTGAACCGGCCTCCACGGGAAGACTGGCCGGCGGCTCCGCCCCCCGGAAACGCCGGTGATACCCAGGGCGCCTGGCAGCGCGGCGAAGAACTCGCTCGCGAGTTTGGCGATCACGGCCGGATCCGGCAGTGCGGCCATCGGCGCATAGAAGCTCTCCGGAGTGGCGCTGCCTCCCGCATTCTGCGGAGGAACCGGTGCAGGGACATCCCACGTTCCCGGATCATTTGTACTCATGGTAGGTTTCGACACTGACGATCTCCAGCACGCCCACGGCGTCTTCTGTGAGGATCGCGGCTGAGCAGTACAACGAAATCAGATAGGAGGCAATCGCCTTGCGGTTGATTCCCATGAAGCGCACCGACAGGCCCGGTGAAACCTCACCCACCAGCCCCGGCTGGAAGAGCCCGATGACGCCCTGCTTCTTTTCGCCAGTGCGCAGCAGCAGGATATTTGTCTGACCGTCTTTCACGGCGAGCTTGTCACTGGGAACGAGCAGAATCCCGCGCCAAGTCAGGAAGGGTGAACCAAAGAGCGTCACCGTCGGCGGCGGCACGCCCCGGTATGTGCATTCGCGTCCGAAGGCTGCGATTGCCCGCGTGTGGGCAAGGAAGAAGGCCGGCTCCTTCCAGACCTTGGTGATGAGTTCGTCCAGATCGTCCGGCGTCGGTGGTCCGGTCCTCGTCTTGACGTGCCCCTCTGGCGCCACGTTTTTCAGCAGGCCATAGTCGCTGTTATTGACGATCTCGTTTTCCTGGCGCTCTTTGACTAACTCGATGATAAGGCGTAACTGCTCCCGGATCTGATCGTAGGGGCTTCAGTACAGATCGGAAACCCGGGTTTGCACGTCGAGCACCGTCGTCACCGCGCACAGCGTGTACTCGCGCGGCTTCTCGTCGTAGTTAACGAACGTCTCGGGCAGGTCGATCTCTTCGCGCGGCCCACAGGCCACGTCCGCGGGAGACTCAGCGCGCCCGGCGTTGACGCGGTTTACACGGTAGGTCCCGGCTTCGACGGGCGTCCAAGGCAGAAAAGAGACCAGCCAGCGCGGCGTGATCGCTTTCATCTGAGGAACGGTCTTGGTGGTGTTTGCGAGCTGGCGTGCCGCCAGTTCGCCCAACGTGTGACGAATTTCAGGTGTGTCGGCCATAGAAGAAATAGCTCCTTGTTGAAACCAGTTAATAACAACATCTAACACGTACTGAAGCGTGAGTCAAATAAGCAGTGTGGGCTCAAGCTAATTTCTGCTCCAACCAAAAAGGAATCTGAGGACCTTCAATCCGATTTCGATCCCAGGCCGCGCGGCCTGCGCTAGACGCAAGGACAACAACAGCCGTCAAGGGTAAGGACAACGCCGAAATGGATGCGATAGATCGGGCCCTGGTACAAGTTCTGCATCAACACCATCTCCTGCCAATTGGAAACATCTTGTGCTGGATCATACATTATGTTCTACCCCCCAGCATGCGAGGCATGGAGAGATCGATCCCCGGTTGCTGTCCGGGAAGGCAGAATAGAACTGTTGCCGTCTGCATGATCCGTGGAGGCGCGGGTGGGATTCGAACCCACGTATGGGAGCTTTGCAGGCCCCTCCCTTTCCACTTGGGTACCGCGCCTAAATTTGTCTTCAACGCCGCCGGGCACGCTCCCTCAAATCATCTGCGGACCCTCGAGCTCGGAGAGCATCAAGGCGGATCACATTGCCCCATAAAACAAAAACCGCTCGACAGAATCTCTTCTGGCGAGCGGTTCGTTCACTGATCTCGGAAATTAATCGGTTACATCAGTGAGGTTCCTCCGCCAGAAGGCGTACACATACCCCGACATTCGAAACAGCATGCCTTCCGCATTGGGAGGAACCCAGCCATGAAAGTCTTTGGATCGCAACGGCGCCCTCGCCGAACGACCTGACCGAAATTCCAAGAAATCCGGCGCTCACTCTCCCGTCCAATCCAAAGTTTCTACCATTACCATTAAGCTTCTTTTTGGGACATCGAACTGGAGCCGTAGCTTTGCTCAACACCTCGTGGATCGGATTACGGACGAGGACCTCAGGTGTCTCATGATCATTGACACGTTCCGCTCATCGGCTTAGATGATGCGCAGGAAATTCAGCCCGGACTCGAGGGCCAGCGCAGGACTGTTCGTAAAGGCGCTGACCTCGTAAGGGCAACCGATCTTGCAACCCTTACAGAAGTCCCAGAGTGTCAACTCTTGGGCGATGATTTGGCGGGCAGCTTCCGAGGCGAAGATTTCCTTCAGGGGCGCCTGGGATTTGTGAAGAGTCTTAAATGCGCAAGGCAGATGGATGGAGCCGTCGGGCTTCATGGAAATCAACTTGGAAGGATGCCGGCACGGGAAGCTCGGGCCGAATCCGCCATTTCGGTAGAAGGTGTAGTAGTGGGAATAGAAACGCACATTCTTGGGATAGGAGGCGCGCAACTCACGCAAAAACAATTCCACCTTGTCGATTTCCTTCCCGTGCAATTCCGCATCGGGGAGCATCTCTCCGTCCCGCATCACGTTGTGGACGGCTTCCGGATGCAAAACCAGGTCCCGTTGCTTGCAAAACTCTGCCAGCTCGGGCAGGTCATCGAGGTTTTCCAGGTTTACGGCGGCGTTGATCTGCGTGCTGAATGGTTTTCGCTTGCTCAAAACGAATTCGAGGTTGGCAATGATCTTGGGGAGTGCGTCGATGCCCCGGCGCTTGGCAAAGCGCTGCGGGTTAAGCGAATCAATGGAGACTTCCAGCATGCCGAGTCGCGCCAGGCCGTCAGCGTACTTCCGGATGAGCAGACCGTTGGTGGGCATGGAGGTCCACATACCCTTGTCCTCGGCGTAGGCGATGTAATCGCAGGTATAGGGATTCAGCAGCGGCTCGCCACCTGAGAAGCTGAGCGCAAAGATACCCATCCCGCAGAATTCGTCGATGCGCTGGAAGATACGCTCGCGAATCGCCCGACTTTGCAGGTCGTTGAACTTCCCCTCTTCGCCGAAAATGCAATAGCCACAAAACATGTTGCACATCAGCGTGGTTTCGAACATCACCATGTAAGGGAGTTTGAAGCCCGACCCGAGTTGCTTCAAAGCGCATCTAGCGATGTAAGAATACTTCATGTTAATGCCCTGAGCCGCAGATAGCGACAAGCGCGCCGATACTACCAGGTGCCACCCCGCATCTTTTTAGCCCTCACTCAGGATACCGCAATTCCAGGTTACAGGGAGCAGGTTGCAGGGCAAAGGAACAGAGAACAGCTTTTCGCCGGATGTTCCCCGTGTCCCCTCTGTTCCCTGTTCCCTGCACTATCTCCTGATCTTGTACTCCTCGATTTTCCTGTACAGGGTTCGCCGATTGATTCCTAGAATCGAAGCGGTTCTAACCTTGTTACCGCCGGTCACCTTCAAAACATGCGCCAGATAGCGCTTTTCCATCTCGTCAAGGGAAGGCAACTCTGCGTAGAAGCTCTCCAAGCGATTGCCCTCACGCGAGCCGCCGCACACCTTGGGAGGCAAATGTTCTGGCGCAATGAAGCCGGTGCGCGTCAGCGCCGCTGCCGATTCCAAGGCATTCTCGAGCTCGCGGACATTCCCCGGCCATTCATAACTCATCAAAGCGGAAAGCGCGTAAGGAGAAATCGAGATTTCCCTTCCCCGCTCGCCTCCGAACTTCTTCAGGAAATGCTCCACCAACAAGGGGATATCTTCCAGGCGCTCGCGCAGGGGTGGGAGATCAATTTCGATCACCCGCAATCTGTAATAGAGGTCCTGGCGGAATTTGCCCTCCTCCACGAGTCCAGCCAGGTTGCGGTTACTGGCGGCGATGATGCGGACATCCACTTTGACCACTTGGTTGCTGCCGACCCGCCGCACCTCCTGTTCCTCGAGGGAGCGAAGGACTTTCACTTGCAGGGCGGGACTCATCTCGCTGACCTCGTCCAGGAAGACGGTTCCGCCGCTGGCCTCCTCGAAGATGCCCCGTTTGTTCTCAATGGCCCCCGTAAAGGAGCCGCGCACATGTCCGAAGAGTTCTGTCTCCAGCAGCGATTCCGCCAGCCCACCGCAGTTGACGGCATAGAACCGTTCCGCAGCTCTGGGCCCGTTACAATGAATGGCGCGTGCGACAAGCTCTTTTCCCGTTCCACTGTCTCCGCAAATCAGAACTGTAGAACGCGAGTCTGCTACCATCGCAATCTTCTTGTAGATTCCAAGCATCTTCGGGCTTCGACCCACAAGGCTGGAGAGTTGTCCCTGGCTCCCAAGCTGCCGCCTTAGGTTGCGGTTTTCACGGATCAGCTTCCGGTTGCCAAGGGCCCGGCTGACCTGCAATAAGACTTCATCAATCTTGAAGGGCTTGGAAATATAGTCAAAGGCTCCTGCCTTGACAGCTTCGATGGCGGTTTCCATGCTTCCGAAGGCGGTGATCAGGATGACCTCGGACTCCGGTTGGATCGTCTTGTAGGCGCGCAACACGTCAAGTCCGTTCAGACTTGCCCCCAGCCTCATGTCGCTTATGATGACGTTCGAACAGTTCCTGCTTCCCAACCTCGAGGGCCTCCTCGCCGCTGGAAGATGTGACTACGCGATAGCCCTCGTCGCCCAGGATCTCCCGCAGCAGTTCCAGTGTCTCGGCGTCATCATCCACAACCAGGATGTTGGCGTGCGCCGGCTTCACAGCCTGGTCGTTTTTTTCAATCTTTGCAGTCTCCAAGATTGCCCCCGAGGGCGTAGTTGGCAGGTCATATGTGGGGAAAGGCATCCACCTCACCTACCGTCTACCACCACTGCATCCTTTACCCTTCACCCTTCACCATTGCCGATCCTACCACCACGCCGCCTGCTTCTGCCTTCTCGCGGAAATCGCCGGGCAAAACCAACGTAAACGTAGTTCCTTGCCCAGGCTCGCTTTCCACATGAATGGTGCCGCCATGCTGGCGAATGATCTGGTCGCAAATGGCAAGGCCCAGGCCGGTCCCTGTCCCCATCCGTTTGGTTGTGAACATGGGGTCGAAAACATGGGCCATAGTATCCGGTGACATGCCCGCGCCAGTGTCCGCTACACGGACGGCAACTCCACGCGCATCTCCATTCGCCGGCCGCGCTTCAATCCGCAGTTCGCCTCCTCGCGGCATCGCATCCATGCTGTTATTGATGAGGTTTAAGAAGACTTGCTGCAAATACCCGCCGTCCCCGTAAATCTTTGGACAATCCTTCGCAAGGGCCAGCTTGACGTTGATCTTCCTGAGTTGCAAAGCGGGGGAGGAAAGAAGCACCGCCTCCTCCACTACGCGCCGCAGGTCCACCAATTCGATTTTCAATTCAAACTGGCGGCTCCAGGAAAGCAGTTGCTTGACGCTCCGCACAATGTTGTCTATTTGCTTTTCGATGATTTGGAGCCGCCGGCTTGTGGATGGGTCAGTATCTTTTCGGCGCGCCAGCAACTGCACGTGTCCGGATATGGAATTTAGGGGCGTCCCAATTTCGTGGGCCAGGCTGGCGGCGAGCTGGCCGGCAATAGCCAATCGCTCCGAGTGTGCCAGGCTCTTCTGGGTCTCGAAAAGCTCCTCGTTGATGCGCCGCAACTCTTCATTGGCCTCTGCGAGCCCCGTTGTGGATTCCTGAACTTTGCCCTCTAATTCGGTATTGAAATTCTCAATCCGGCGCAGCATCCGGTTCAGGTGCGCCGCCAGCATTCCGATCTCATCCAAGCTCCGCAGGCTTGCCCGGACGTGGAGCTGCCCCTTTTCAGCAGCTTCCATCACGTGAATCATGTCCTTCACGGGCGCCCTGACCGCCTTCAGGAAGAAGATGTGAACTACGAGCATGACCACGACCAAACTCGCCAGCATCAAGAGCAGGTTGCGCTGCACAAGGTCCAAAGTCACGGCACTTAAATGTGATTTTGAGACTTTCAAATTGAGGCAGCCAACCGGCTGGCCCTGGACGCGAATCGGGGTCGCGATAATCCAGAACTTGCCGTCCGGCGTCTCGATCGACATCTGATCGTCGCCGGGCCTGAAGAATTCGTTGTAGCTCTCCACATCCGGCAGGTTGTCTAGTTCCAGGTGCTCGGCCTCCGGGTTGGTTGTGGCCACCAACTGGTGAGTGGGTCCGTGGATGTATACATCGGATTGGACCAAGCCCGGCATGTCATGCTCGACCTGTCGCAATGACTTCAGCAGTCGATCAGGATTCTGCAACCCATCCCTGCCCACCAATTGGTGAGTAGTGAGGCGTGCCTGGGCCAAGCCTTTCCGGTAGATCTCCTCCTCCACGGGTTCCCGAGTCAGCCACATGGCAGTGAAGGTTGAAACCCCGACAACCAGGATCACGGTCGCCGCGATGATGAGGATGATCTTGCTTTGAAGACTAAAGCGGCCAAAAAACATACGTGCGCTCGCAGTCTTGCAGGCTATCACCCTGCGTGGCAGAAAGCAACACACCCCAAGTGATTGAAGCTGCGCCTCTAACGCCCGGTATTCCACTCATTCAAAAAGGGATTCCAGTAGAACAGCAAACCAAAGTGCAGGCGTTGTGGCGGCGGGCTCTCGCAGCCCCATGCAGCATCGAGGCCTGGCCGGTAATAGATCCGGCGCCAAACCCCTTCTCGTGCGGGAGGAGCGTCGGTCCGGCTGAATGTTCCCTATTCCCGTAAATTCGTGAAATTCGACAGGGCGCGCCTTGCTCTTGTTCGCGATTACCTTCGGACGCATTACCACCGAGGTTGGAACTTCGGCAAACCTGACCTCGAGCAGGTCTGGCAACGAAACCGATGACCTCTGCCACCATACACCCCTGGGCCGGCTCCCAGCGTAATTCCACATCATGAAGATGACAGGGCAGCCCACAAAGGCGATAATCTTTGCGAGGGCGAGGGACTGCGCTGTCCTTTTGGTGGGCAGGGACGGCTGATCTCCTGTCCGCTGCCGGACTCAAGGGGGGAGACCTCATATGGAAAACCGTGAAATAGCAGCCGTCTTTGAAGAAATCTCGAACTTGATGAAGATCATCCAGGACGACCCCAAATGGACTTTCAAGGCTGCAGCCTATGATCGTGCCAAACGCGCGGTCGAGGGTCTCCCTGAGCGGTTGGAAGACATCGCTCGCGATCCCAACCGGAAACTGACCGACATCCCAGGGATTGGCGAAGACCTGGCAAAGAAAATCATCGAACTGGTTGAGACCGGGAAAAGCAAGTACCACCAGGAACAAATGGCAAAAGTGCCGGCGAGCCTGCTCGAACTCTTACAGTTACAAACCGTGGGTCCCCAAAAAGTGCGCTTATTTTACAAGCAAGCTGGCATCAAGAGCATTGACGACTTGGAGGCCGCCGTCAAAGCAGGCCGCTTGCGCGATCTTCCCGGCATGAGCGTCAAGTCCGAGGAGAACCTCGTGAAGGCCCTCGAGGTTTACCGCCGAGCCGCCGGACGCTTCCGGATGGACACGGCCTATGAAACCGCGCTACTGCTCACCCGCTACCTTAAGGAGTTTGAGGGAGTGGAGGAAGTTACACCCGCCGGCTCACTCCGGCGCGGGTGTGAAACCATGGGGGATCTTGACCTGCTGGTCATAGGCCATAACCACCCC
>CAWHWE010000063.1:0-25126 GCA_963832915.1 uncultured Acidobacteriota bacterium | reverse complement strand
GAGGCAGGTGACGTTCCCGGCGCGTAGGAAGCCGGTTGGAGGTGGGAAGTCAAAACCTGGGAGCCGGAGCTCAAACGCTTCGCTATCCTGTTAACGTCCAGGCTGGACGATTCCACCACATCCGCCCCCCGCCAGGCACGCACCTTCCCCTCGTAGTGCACCAACTGGCTGCTCCGGCGGGCGACCATGCGATCCGCCAAGACGTTTGTGGGGTCTGGAGCTTGCCCGTTCGGCGTCTTATCCCCAGCTTCGAGGTGACTAGCTTGTACCTTGCCGGTCCCTTCTGTGGTGCCACTGGGAAGATCAAAGAAGAGACGCTCGCATCTGGCCCTGCTCTCCGCATCCCATATCTGGGGGCGCCCTATCAAAGTCACACCCTGCGTGGCTGCCACGTATACGGCCTCTTGCGCACTTGCATTGCGGTCGCCGTCACGGAACGCGTAATTCTCTGATTGTTTTACCTCCTTCAGGGCGTGCGTCATTTCGTCAAATGTGGCCACCAACTGATCGGCGGTGCTTTCTTGGGCGACACTGCCGGAAGGGGCGCTCGTGGGTGGCTGGAAAACAATGTGGGTCGGTTTGCGGCCGCGAAGTGTTTCGAGATTGCTCCGCGCATTGAAGGCCATTAAAAACTGTCCGGAAGTTATGATGCGCTGGCCCACCTTCGGATCGGGAGAATCCACCACCAGTCTGCCAGGGCCGACAGTCTCGGCATCATTTAGACTTCTCCCGTCAGGACGAAAACTGAACTTCAATTCTGCCGCGGTGAGCGCCCTTTTCTCCGGCCTCGCCCGATTTGCCTCCGCAACACCCTGGCCCAGGGTAGGAGAGGAATCAACCACGAGTTGCACGTTTTCCGATGCATCCCCGCTTTGGAGCTTGGCGGGAATGCCGGCTAGATCGAGTTCGACTTTCTCCGCCTTCAGGCGACTGGAGCTCCCCTTTTCCCGGGATTGCCCCGCCACATTCCCTTGGGCCGAAAGATGACGCAGTGCCGTTGACTCCGGGTCAAAGTCGCCCTGGGCGCGATCAGCCGAGAGCTCGACCAGCCGCGCTGCAGAAGATTCCAGAGCCTTAACGCTGCCTTCCAAATCCACTCGAGTGACCCGGCTTGCTGCATCCAAAAACACCTTGCCGCTGTCAGCGGACACGTTGCGCTCCCCTTGCGTTACCCGGATTGGCCCCCAAAGCATTATCTGGCTGCGTAGCTTGTCAAAGCGAAGGCGGCTGGCTGTAAGCCGCAGGGCGGGATCCGAGGCATGGTCGATGCGTGGCTGCAACAGCACCACCACGTCTTTCTCGAGCTCCAGCGAGCCATCCCTCGTGGCGTACACCATTCCCTGGGAGGTTCCGGAAGCCAGTCCGACGTGGAAGCGCACCTCTTGGTCGCTCACTACCTGCGACCCCTCGTGTTGGTAAGATACCTTCGAAGTCTCCAGGTAGACAGTCTGCTTGCCTTTCAAGCCCTCAGCCGGCATGTTATCAGCTTCGGCATTCAATTCAATGTGGACAGGCCCGGAGCTAAAAAGGTCACCATTCTGGCTGTTGTAGTCGCACCGTTGGGTGCGCATGATGTCGCGGCGATTACCGGTTCGGCCGAACAACTCCACCAGCACGTCTTCAAGAACTGTATTTCCCCCCTGCTTGAAGGACACCGTGCGAGCCGCATGGACGGTGAAAACACGCCGGTCTCCGTCCGAGTGTGTGAACGTGTACCCCGAAAGCTGTTGATGAACATCGATGGGGACACTCTGGGGCAATACAACCGGCTTCTCTTTGTGGCTGGAAGCGACCCAGTAAGCCATGCTGACCACCAGAACGGTGACGGCCAATGCGACTCCCACCCCCCAAGTAATCAGATCTTTGTGCCGAGTTACTCGCTGTCCTATGCCGGTCATAACCGAATCTCACTCACTACCAACTGCAGCCTCCTCACATCCTGGAACACATTTTGGTCCAGGGTAAAAGCCATTTCGAGCGACTGTCCGGGAACGAGTGCAGTGCCTCGCTCAGCCATTCCCCACCCAATGGCGTCAAACGACCTCCCCCCGCAGGCTAGCCTAAGCTTTAGATGCTTTTCCTGGAGGATTCGAGGTCCCAGCAGGAGGCGTAGATCCCGTGCCGCCAGGACGGGGGTGGGATTGGCGCAGCCAAAGGGGGCCAGCCTCTCGAGCGCCTCGAATAGAGTCCAATCGATTTCAGCCCCGCTCACCTCGGCGTCCACGCGCAGAACTGGCTCAAGATCATCCGGCTTGAGCACGGCACGGGCGTATTGCTCGAAGCGCGTTTCCAACTCTGCGATCCTGGACGAGTGCAAGGCAAAACCCGCCGCCATGGCGTGGCCACCAAAGCGTTCAAACAAGTCCTGCACGGCGCTCAGGGCGTCGAGGAGGTGAAGTGCCCGAATCGAGCGCCCGGACCCTACCCCCACGCCATCCTCCACGCCTATCACCAGCGTGGGGCGGTGGTACCGCTCCAAGACACGGTGGGCCACGATCCCAATCACCCCCCGGTGCCATCCCTCGCCGGCTAGCACGAGAGAGTAACGCTCTCTTTTATCCGGGTGGCGGTCCAAGATCACTTCAATCTCATGCAAAATACCGTCTTCAACCCGTTGCCGATCGCGATTGAGTCTCTCCAGGCGGCCGGCAATTTCACGCGTCTTCTGCAAATCGGAGCACGTGAGCAGGTCAATCACATCCTTTGCATCCTCCATACGGCCCGCTGCATTCAGGCGCGGCGCAATGCGGAACCCCACGTCTCCCGCCGAAATTTTGCGGCCTTCGAGCCCGGAGACCTCGATCAGCGCCTGCAAGCCAGCTTGTGAAGGTTGGCGCAAAGCCTCCAGGCCGAAGTGCGCAATGACACGATTCTCCCCGACCAAGGGCACGAAATCGGCAATGGTCCCAATCGCCACAATCTTCAAGTAAGACTGCAAAAGACGCCCTGAGAGCCTCTCGCCGAGCAGAGCTTGCACCAGTTTAAAGGCCACGCCTACGCCCGCAAGCAGCTTTTCGGGATAGCAACACTCCGCGCGGTGGGGGTTCAGGATGGCGCAAGCGGGGGGCAAATGCCCGTCCGGCAGGTGGTGGTCCGTGACGATGCAATCGAGCCCCAATTCGCGCGCCCGCGCCAGCGCTTCGTGCTCCCGGATGCCCGTGTCCACACTGATTACCATGCGGAAGCCTTTGGCCGCAGCCTGCTCTACGACTGCCGCCCGCATCCCGTATCCATCGCCCAGGCGTTGCGGGATGAAGGCCTCCACTTGTCCACCAAGCCCCCGCAACGCCGTCAGCAGGATCACCACCGCCATGGTCCCGTCCACGTCGTAGTCACCGTAAATCAGAATTTTCTCTCCCTGCTCCAAAGCACGACGCAAGCGCGCCACGGCTGGCTTCATGTCTGCCAGCAAGAAGGGGTCGTGAAGTTGATTGAGATTGGGATTCAAAAATCGCTGGGCTGACTCGGCATCGGTGACTCCCCGCAGGACCAAAAGCCGGGCAATGATATTCGGGATTTCCAGTTCGCGGCACAAGCGAGCGACCGCGTCCCCATCCACACCGCAAATTTCCCAGCGCATGTTGAAAGCTCATGGTGACAGAAGATGCAAAGGGTTGCAAGTCGGGAGCAGGGATGGGTTGTCCCGCGGCGGCGGGTCAAGAGTCAGTTTCCCTTGCGCGTGGCTTGCGGTCTGGCATGCTTAAAGACTCGAATCTGCACCGTGTTCCTATAGGCAGGGTTTAGCCCGGCAACTTAGCAGCCGGGTGGGAAGCCGCATTTCATGTCATTCTGAGCCGGCGCGCCAATTCTAGTCGGCCTGGGCGTCTCGTAAATCTTGGCCTCGACGAAGAGTTTGAACAGGAAAGGATCGAGAAGCCCGGCCTTCACCTCTTGCCCAATGATATCCAAGGCGCGTTCAATGGACAATGATGGCTTGCCTGGCCGGTCGTGAGCGGTGAGGGCGTCGAAGATATCCGAGATAATCATCATCTTGGATTGCAACGGGATCTCTTCGGCCTTCAATTGGGAAGGATAACCGCTACCGTCCAGCCGCTCATGGTGAGCGAGCACGATTTTGGGGATGTTCTTCAGCTCCTTGGTCCAGGGAATCTGCCTCAAGAACTCATAGCTGTGCATGACGTGGGACTCAAGCTGCAAGCGTTCTTCGGAATCCAGGCTGCCTTTCGGAATAGAGAGGAGTCGGAACTCGCTCGGGGTGAGTAACGATTCGCTTGGGCCTGAAGGGTCCTGGAAAGTCCAGTTGGCAATTTCCAGGAGCTTCTCCGAAGTCTTCTGAGCAGAGACTGTCGGTTCGTTGGCCCGCAGAATCTTCTGTAAAAACTCGTCGAGGTTCATTAACTCTTTCTGGTATTCCTTGTCAATCTGGGAAAAGAACCCCTGGTAGTTCTGTGTGCCGTTGCGAATGACGAAATCGAGTTTCTTGCGCGTTCCCTCGAGCTCCAGCGCTTTCTTGAAATAGCGAATGCGCCTCTGGATGAGCTCCAATTGCGCTGGGTAGAGCTTCTTGGCTTTGACCAGCACTTCCTCGCGCACGCCGAGCTTGCCGAAATCGTGGAGGCGTGCAGCGTAGCGTATTTCCTGGATTTCCTCACGCGTAAAACGGGTGTCCTTGTAAGGGCCTGTGTCGGTTTGGTTCACGGCTTCCGCAAGACCCACTGTCAGTCTCTCCACGCGTTCGGAGTGCCCGGAAGTCGCCGGGTCGCGTAATTCAATGGCGGTCACCGAGGCCGCCACGAAGCCTTGAAAGAGACTCTGAATGTCGCGGTAAAGCAGGTTGTTCTCAACCACCACCCCGGCCTGGCTGGCCAGGGAAGCGGCCAAGTCCTGGCTGCGCTTCGGGAATGGGATGACTTCTCGCTGCACCGCTCGAAGGGAGGTCAGCTTCTCTTCCCGGTGCTTCTTGGCATTGATGAGTTGCAGGACGCCGATCGCCTCGTCCTTATGGTTTTTCATCGGGACGACCAGCATGGACTTTGTCCGGTAGCCGTATTTCCGGTCGAAGTCGGGATTGAGGTGACAGGGAAGATTTCGCGTGCGGTAGGCGTCCTTGACGTTAAGGGCTTCTCCTGTGGCCGCCGCGTAACCCGAGAGGCTATGAGTGTCAATCGGCAAGGTGAGGTTGCGGAAGGGAACCGAATGGCTGTCACTCTGAGATAGCTTGAAGACCAGGTGCTTGCCGCCATCCGCTTCTTCCTCCACCAAGTAAAGCGTTCCGGCATCGCAGCAGGTAATATCGCGGCTCTTCGTCAGAATCAATTCCAACAAAGCATCGGTATCGCGTTGCGTGGAAAGAGCCACGCCGATATTGTTCAACGTCGCAAGATCAGAGACGGCACGCTGCAATTCCCGCTGTGTCTCACGGCTTTCCTCCCGTGAGCACAGATTCTCAAACACCCTCTCAATCGTCTTTTCCAGTATGGCGGCAGGCACTTTTCGCGGAAGAACGGTGAGCGCTCTATCGTTCAGTTTGGATTTCGCAGGTGCGTCGCCGTCCAGCAAACAAATCACATGCCACGCGTCAGAGCTGGGCGCAACCTGCTCCAGGAGCGCCATATCAGTCTTGCCCCCATCCGCAATGAAGACCGCGGGCAATTCCCATTCGGGAGTCCGTTGCGCGTCACCGTCAATTGGAACAAGACGATAGGCTTTTGCCAGCCGGCGCAAAATCGCACGCTGAGCAAAAGGTCGGAAATAATATAGATTCGCGAGCATCAATAGCCTCAATGAGTCGAGATTAAATTGTATCGCTTTTCAAGAAGAACGAACAGCCGACCGATTGGTGGGAGATCCGAGGGGCAGGAGAAGGACGCCATTCAGAATTAAGGATTTAAATTTGCCTCACTTTGCTTTTCAGCCGGGGGATGGTACGGCCGGATGCCTTCACCCGCGAGGGCAATATCGTCGCGGGTAGTTTTCTTGACGAGGTACATGGCCTCGTCAGCCATACGCAGGATTTCCCTGCGGGAGCGGCCATCAGCGGGGAATGTGGCTATGCCGAAGCTGGCTGTCACCTTGATGTTCAGATTCTCCGCCTGGAAGAAGACCTTCGAAGTAAGCAGGTCCTTGAGACGGCGCAACACGCTTAAAGCGCTCTCTTTCGACGTCTGGGGCAGGATGACCACGAATTCGTCCCCCCCATAACGAAACGCATAATCAATCAATCGCAGGTTACTCTTGAGGGTGTCGCCGATCAACCAAAGGAGCTTCGAGCCGATGAGATGGCCGTAAAGGTCGTTGACCTGCTTGAAGTAATCGAGATCAAAGAAGATCACGGAGAACTCATACTCGTACCGCGTGGAGCGGTAGATTTCCGCATCCAGAACGAAATTGAGGTGCCTGGCGTTATAGAGGCCGGTGCAGTCATCCTTTATGGTGAGTTCATGTATGCGTTGCACGTACCGCGCGTTTTCCAGGGCGATGGCTGCGTAGTCTGCGAGACTCTTTAAGGTGGGTAGCTGCTCTTGCGAAAAACTCTGTTTCCCAAGGCAGTTTACCAGCTCAATCACGCCCAGAACCTGTTTGCGGCCTTGGATAGGGACGCAGAACACAGAACGGGCATCTGCCTGCGTGAATTCATCGATCCTGGGCCTGAAGCGAGTGTCAAACCGGACGTCTTCGACCAGCACGGGCTCCGCATGCTCGGCCACCCATCCGCCGATGCCTTCTCCCAGCTTGAGGCGAACGTCCTTCAACTTCTCCGCACCAAGGCCAATGGCAATCTCAAAATACAATTCCTGCGTCTCCTCGTCCACCATTAACAGGGACCAAGTATCCGGCTGCAGCAGGTCACTGATCTTCTCCATAATGGTCTGTAGGATTTTTTGCAGGTCGAGGGTGGAAAAGAGAGCCTTCCCCACCTCATGGAAGAGAGAAAGGCGTTCGACTTGGTGCTTGAGTTCTGCGACCTCTTCCTGCGGATCCATAGGTGTCTCTGGGTTTCTGATTTCGTCTCCTGCCACTCTTAGACTATTAAGCCCCCCTACTTTTCTCAATGGTACACAAGTACCGTTCGTCTATCTCGATGGTTTGATGGGACTTATTTGACCCTCCCTAATAGGTATTGGGACACTCTGGGGGTGAAGCGGCGAGGTTATCCGTCAACTGACGGACCAGGTGGAGGCGTCCCGATAAGATCAAGATAAATTCCGCCGCCTTTACGTGAAACTAACCTATTACCCTTAAAACAATTGACACCCCCAGGGAGGGCCAATAATATAGGCTCGGTGAATTCTTGGTGAGCCAAAACGAAGAAGCCACTCCGATGACAGGATTCGGCGAGTATCTACGTCGGGAACGTGAAATGCGAGGCGTATCTCTGGAGGAGATATCCGCCGCCACGAAGATCAGCATCCGCTTTCTTCAAGCGGTCGAGAACGAGGAACTCTCAAAACTTCCTGGGGGAATTTTCACCCGCAGCTTCGTACGGACCTATGCGCGATACCTGGGTTTGGACGAGGAACGCGTTTTGGCGGATTGCCAGCTTGCCGGCCAACAGAAGCCGGAAGTTGATATCCGCCGCATTCCGGCGAACCGGGCACGGCCGAGTGGCGGCGCCTCACGGACTCGGGTCATCGCCATCCTGCTGGCGGGTGTGCTGCTGGCCGGTGGTTATGCCCTTTTCCGTTACTCGCGCCGGATCATGGAACAGCAAAGCAGCACGCCGATGGTCATTCCGCCGGGCATTAACACGCCCAGCGCTAACCCACCCCCTACCTCCGCACCCGTACAACCCACTACACCCGCCCTGCAGGAAACCAACCTGGCGCTGCAGGCCCCTTCAGCCACCCCACCCTCCGGCGCCGCAACAGCCCCTGCCACACTCCAGGGCGGTCTGCTTCCTGCGGGCGCCAAGGCGAGCCCACCAAGTCAGAGTGTGACTTCTGAGGCTGCCCGCGCGGTTGCCGCCCACACTGATTTGGTCCTGCAAGTGGCCGTAACTGAGCGCGCCTGGGTGGCCGTTGACGCCGATGGTAAAACTGTGCTGCAAAAATCGTTGAACCCTAACGAAGTTGAAAACCTGAAGGCGCTCGACTCCTTTGATGTCACCACCGGCAATGCCCAGGGCACCGTCCTGACTCTGAATGGCGAGACCCTGAAACCCCTGGGACGGCACGGCGAGGTGAAGTCGATTCACATTACGCGCGACGATCTGAAAAACGCCACCCCCGAGAGATAGATTATTTCCGAGCGACTGGTCGAGACAATTCGCGGAGGAGCTATCCCCGAAGTGGTGCGCCGCAAGGCATGCCGCGGCGAACTGCCTGTTTCCTTGCAGGAGAAGATTGAAATCCTCGTGCTCCTCGCCCTCGACAAGGACGAAGAAAGCCGGAATAGCGCTTTTTACACTCTGGAATCCTGGCCCCCGGAGGAACTTCAGCAAGTGCTCTCAAACCCCTCCACTCCCGTCGTAGTGCTGGATTTTGCGGCCTATAACCTTGTCTCCGGCCGCAAG
This sequence comes from uncultured Acidobacteriota bacterium, assembly GCA_963832915.1. Classification (GTDB taxonomy): domain Bacteria; phylum Acidobacteriota; class Terriglobia; order UBA7540; family UBA7540; genus CAVROP01. The sequence goes on along the minus strand of CAWHWE010000063.1, from coordinate 16,653 downwards.
CAATTGGGGGAGGCTCTCCTCCGAAACCCAAGCCTGCCCGGCCAGCTTCGTGAGTGGCTCGAGAACGTTACGGCCCTTCTCGTGGAGGCTGAATCCAGTGAATCTTCCGAAGACCCCGTCCCCATTCAGTCCGCCGACGAAGATGGAGATCGAAGCCATGAGGGGGGACCGCAGAAGAGATCAACGGTGCTGCAGACAGTTCGCCGCATGACCGCTGTCCAGAAGGTCAAGGCCGCTCTCACCGGGAGCCAGGAGGAGCGGATGATCCTGGTCCGTGATAGCAACAAACTGGTGGCACGCGCCGTTATGCAGTCACCCAAGCTCTTTGACCACGAAGTCGAAAACTTCGCCTCCATGAAAGACATTTGCGAGGAGGCCCTGCGGATCATCGCCCTGAACCGCAAGTTCGTGAAGGTCTACGCAGTGGTCCGGGCGCTGGTTAACAACCCTCGAACACCCATTGACGTTGGCATCCAACTGCTGCCTCAGATCCACGACCACGATCTAAAGGGGCTGGTTCTCAACCGAAATGTTTCTGACGTCATCCGTCATACGGCCGAGAGAATCATCGAGCGCAAGGAAAAGGCCGCCAACCCGAAGCTCCCGGGCAAGCATTAAAGCTACGCCAACCCATTCCCCAGGGGAGACGTTTTACACTTTGCACTTTGCGTTTTGCCTAACTTCAACGCGAGAGAGAAACGACGCCTCTCTCCCGGGGGAAAGGGTGCCCGGCGGAGGTCTGTACCGTCCGGTACAGACCGGAGGAGGGCGGGTGAGGGGTTTATCCATTCGGTCAAACCAGCAACCCCGCTCAACTTATGAATTCGGGTTCAAATGGGTCACTTCCAGTCGCGGTGAGATATTCCGGCCACAACCGGCAGGACCGCATCGATGAGGCGCGCCAAGTCACGTGAGGCGGCTTGGCTGGTTTGCAGCACTTGCACGTGGTTCAAGGGCTTCCGGCTGAGTCCGGCGGCGCGGTTCGTGATTATGGCTGCCGCCAGCGCGCGCACACGCATCTGGCGCACGGCGATAACTTCCGGCACGGTGGACATGCCCACGGCGTCGGCGCCAAGTGTTCTTAAGGCACGGATCTCCACCGGCGTCTCATAGGAGGGGCCGAGAAGCGAAGCATAAATACCTTCGAAGCACTTCAGCCCCAGGGCGCGCGCGGCCTTCAGGCTGTAGAGCCGCAGACTCGGATCGTAGGTTTGGGTCATGTCCACAAACCTCTCACCCCAGCGTTGGTCATGAAATCCGGCCAGCGGGTTTGCTCCTTGAAAGTTGAGATGGTCGGAAAGAACCATTAAACTGCCGGGGGTGGCGCGCCGCGCTATGCCGCCGGCGGCGCAGGTCGCGATGAGAGCATGAATTCCAGCCAGTGCCAGTACCCGGGCAGGGAAAACAACCTCTCCTGGCCCATAACCTTCGTACAGGTGAACGCGCCCGGCAAGGACCGCCACCGGTACGTCCCCCCAAAAACCGAGATGCAGCGCGCCACCGTGACCTGCCACTGAAGGCCGAGGGAAACTCGGAATTGAGGTCCAGGGAATTTTTCGCGCGCCGCGCAGGTCTGGCAATATCCCGCCCAAACCTGAGCCGAGCACGATTCCGACGCGTGGGGCTTCAGGCCAGCGCGCCGCGATGTATTTCACAGCTTGCACCGCCTCGGGGTAACCCCGAGCCTTTTCATGTGTCATATGCCTTATCGCGATTCGACTGGAATCGGCAAGCGTCAGCCGTAAGGTCCGCCGCCCATCAGCCGCTCAGCCTAGTAGCAGGCCGGCAATCGCGGCCGCCAGGTAGTTCGCCATAGTCCCTGCCACGACGGCGCGAAATCCCAATCGCGCCAGGTCCTGCTTGCGCGAAGGGGCCAAAGCTCCGATGCCTCCGATCTGGATACCGATGGAGGCAAAGTTCGCAAAGCCGCACAACGCATACGTGGCTATGGTAAAGGATCGCTCCGCGATGTGACCCTTCATGGGGCCCAGCATGGAGAACGCCACGAACTCGTTCAAGACCAATTTCGTTCCCATCAGGTTGCCCACTGCCTTCGCATCCTGCCATGGCACGCCAATGACCCATGCCACGGGCGCAAGCGCGTATCCAAACAAGGTTTGAAGGTTGGTATGGAAAACACCCAGGATACCATTGGCCAAATAGACGAGGGCGATGAAGGCGAGCAGCATGGCCGCCACGTTCAGCGCCAGATGCAGGCCGTCCGCAACGCCGCGCGAAGCAGCGTCCAAGACGTTGACCGCCTTCTGTCCCTCGACCCTCTCGATCTTTCCTGCGGTCTTCGGAATCCCGATTTCGGGGACCAGCATCTTTGAGATCAGGATGGTCCCGGGCGCAGTCATGACAACAGCAGTCATCAGGTGGCGCGCTTCCGCTCCGAACAATACATAAGCGCCAAAGACCGAGCCGGCAATGTGCGCCATCCCGGCGGTCATGACCGTCATGAGCTCGGATTCCGTCAACTCATCCAGGTACGGCCGGATGACCAGGGGGGCTTCCGCCTGGCCCATCACGATGCTTGCCGCGACTTCCAGCGACTCCGCCCCACTTGTCCCCATGAGCTTGAACATCAGTTTACCAGCCAGGAAGACGAGCGTCGGGAGCACGCGCAGGTAATAGAGGATGGAAGACAGGGAGGCGACGAAGATGATCATGGGCAGGGCCTGGAATGCGAATACAATCCCGAAAGGCCCTCCCTTCTGGCCCAACGGGCCGAATACAAAGGAGGAGCCGGCGAAAGAATAATTCAGCAAAGTTACGAATCCGCTGGAAACTTTATCCAGGAGCCAGTAGCCCGCATGAGTACGAAGAACGAAAAGTGCAACCAGAATCTGAAGCCCGAGGCCCCACGCTACTATCCGCCAACGGATTGCCCTCCACTGCTTCGAGAGCAGGAATGCGGCAAGCAGGATGATCAAGATGCCGAGCACCGGTACGAAATGCCTCATCTAAACCTCAGTACTCAGTATTCAGTTAGCAGTAATCAGTTATCAGTTATCAGTAAGCTGTCAGCCATCAGCTTTCAGCTATTATGACACCTGACGGCATGTAATCTGGCGCGCTAATGGCACCTGGCGCCTGACACCTGACATCCTACTACCTGGCACCCTGTGACAGCCGGATGCGCGACTTACGGCGCAGGTGAATTCCCGCTTAAGGCAGCGATTGCTTGAGGGGAAGCGAACATGTCTCCGGCGTCGTGCGCCACGCCTGGCACCTCGACCAAGCGCCAGTTGCAGGGCCACGCGTGCGCTTGGGCAAGAGCTTGGGCGGCGTGAAAAGTGTTTAGCCCGCGCTCGTACCGATTGCCGCCTTGCTTCCGCGCCAAGACGCTCTCATCTTGGTCATTTTCCCCAAGGTCCTCCTGCCCCAGCAGAATCGTAACGGGCTGTGCGAGGTAGTTTTGCAGTGCGGCCTCGCGACCCTCGGGGGGGTAAACACCTTTCAAGCCAAAGGGCGCCTTGACCTCCAAATCCGGAAGGACGTAGGTGGACGGATTGGCGATGACAATCCTCTGGGCCGTATTGGGAATGAAGGCCGCGAACCGGCTCAGGAACTGAGCGCCGGCCGCATGGCCGATCAAGTAGTAAGGAAGCTGCGGCTGGCCTTCCGACTTCCGCACCCATTTGACGAGAATCAACAGAAGATTTCCTGTCCACTCAGCGGGCGGCAGAAGCGATCCCGCCTGGACGATCCCGCCCTTTTGGTAACGCCAGGTGGGAAATCTCCGTTCGTCAAATAAAGGCGCCACCTCGATCGCGCAGAGCGCGTCGGCCAGCGGGCGCGCATCGTCACGGTAGGATTCAGCGCTCCGGTGCGATCCGTGCAGAACCAGCAGCAGCGAGGACGGCGTGCAAATCGTAGGGCGGTAGGTGAAGATCTCCAGACGGACGCCGCCTAAATGCACTTTCTCGTGGCCCAGCCCGGCGTGGATCGACTTGGCGGAAGCCACCAGAGCGGGGCAAAGCACGAGCAGGATCACCCAGATCGCTCGCTTTACGACTTTCCCTGAAGACGCATATCTGCGAGTCAGTTCAGGGTTGCTGCAGCTTCTCATGCGTGGATTTTCCACCATTAGTTCAGTCCTCAGCCAACCACGCCCACAATCAATCGCCACAGGCGCTCCACCGCGCCCGCTAGCTGGTGCGCTGGGCCAAGACTGCGGCGAAAACCCCCAGCATCTGCTCGTGAACCAGGCCGTTCGAGGCGAAGATATCGTCTCCGAGCAGATTGAACGCTTTGCCGGTAATGCCGGTGACCAGGCCGCCTGCTTCCGCTACCAGTAAAGTGCCGGCGGCCTTATCCCAGGGGTTGAGTTTCAACTCCCAAAACCCATCGAATCGGCCAGCCGCAACGCAGCAGAGGTCCAGAGCCGCTGAGCCGGCGCGTCGAATACCGTGCGTCTGCTGAGTGAAACGGAAATAAAACTCGACGTTCAAATCGTGATTGGATGCGAAGGGTGGGAAACCTGTTGCCACCAGGCATTCCGCCAGGTCCGCATGGTCCGAAACGCGAAGGCGCTGACTATTCAGAAAAGCCCCGGCCCCGCGCTCCGCGGTAAAGAGCTCGTCGCGCGTAGGGTCGTACACCACTCCGGCCACCACTTCACCACGATAGGTCAGACCCAGAGTAACGCTAAAGATGGGAAAACCGTGGGCGAAATTGGTTGTCCCATCGAGCGGATCTACGTACCAGCAGTAATCCGAGTTCGTCTCTTGGCCGCCCCCTTCTTCCGCCACGATCGCGTGGCCGGGGAAGTGGCTTCGCAGCCGTTCCACGATCAAAATTTCTGATTTCCGATCCGCCTCGGTCACCAGGTCCGAGCGCCGCTTGTAAGTGATCTCGAGAGGTTGGCGGAAATGTTGTAGAAGCAAGCCGCCCGCCTCGCGGGCAATTTCGATTGCTGTTGTCAGGCAACTTTCCATAGTCATGTCTGAGTAAGGTCTTCGTTCCGTCAGCCCTCAGGGGAGAGACGGAGCGGGCTCGAGAGTTGTTTTCATTTCTCGGGGTTGAGCAGGTCGCGCTTCTGAACCTCACCCTCCGCCCAGATAAAGCCGTCCTCAAAATACTCCTTCTTCCAGATAGGTACGATTTCCTTTAGCCGGTCGATCGCGAATTGGCAGGCGCCAAAGGCGGCGCGCCGGTGAGCGGACGTAACGATAATCGCCACACTGGTCTCACCAATTTCGAGCCGTCCCAGCCTATGAATCATCCCGATGTGATCAATTTTGAATTTCGTTTTGACTTCCTCCCCAATCTCTTCCATCTTGCGCATGGCCATTGGCTCGTACGCCTCGTACTCGAGGTAAAGAGTTCTGCGCCCACCGGAGTTGTTCCGCACCACACCTTCGAAGACGACCACAGCGCCATCCTCAGGCGCCTTCTGTTGGCGCACCAAATCCGCGGTGGGAATGGGAAAGCGGGTAAGCAAATAGTAGTCCCGGCTCGATCCGCCACTAACCGGAGGCAGGAACGCCACTTCATCTCCATCTTTCAGGGCTCTTGCCCGGTCCGCAATCTCCTGGTTCACGGCCAACAGGAGCACACCCGAGAGGTCGTTCAGGCGAGGAAAGCGGGCTACATAACGGCCCCAAAGGCCGTCCAGGTTCGTGCCTCCGGGAATCTCCGTTTGCTCTTGATGAAGCCCCGTCAAGTCTTGCGTAACACCAAAGAAAAGGACCTTAACCTTCACGATTACCAGTATACACGCCGGGGGCATACAATTACTTCCTGCGGTAGTGCCTCAGTTTGATGTAGAGGCGGCGGAACCTGTCCCGGTCTTATCGGGACGCCGCCAGTTGGCGATCCCGCCTTGCGGGATCGCCGCTACCTCATCAAACCGAGGCACTACCCTCCCTGCCCAGCAAATGTCGCAGCGTGCCCTCAAGTTCCGGAAAGCGGAATTGATATCCCGCGCTCAGCAGACGCGCAGGTTCGATACGGGCGCTGGCCAGGAGTAATTCCTTTCCCATTTCGCCGAAAGCAAGTCGAACCGCGAAGGCGGGCATGGGGAAAATGGCAGGGCGGCCGAGGACCCGCCCAAGCGTTTTGGTGAATTCCAAATTCGTGACCGGATGCGGAGCCACCACATTGACCGGACCGTTGAGCGTGTCGGCGGTCGTCGCAAACAAGATGATTTGCACCAGATCGTCAATTCCAATCCAACTCATGTATTGCTTGCCTGATCCGATCTTCCCTCCCGCTCCCATCTTGAAAGCCGGCAGCATTTTGGCCAGCCCTCCGCCCGCAAGGCTGAGAACGAAACCAATCCTGAGGTTGACGACTCGCATTCCGCTCTCTGCCGCCAGCTTTGTCGCCGCTTCCCATTCCTGGCACACCTGAGAGAGAAAAGACGAACCCGCTGCGCTTTCTTCCCTCAACACTTCATCGCCGCGGTCTCCGTAGTAGCCGCTGGCTGATGCCGCGACGAGCACTCGGGGGCGACTGGAGAGCCTTGCCATTGTTTCACACAGAAGGCGCGTGCTTTTGATTCTGCTCTCGCGGATGGCGTGTTTCTTTGCAGCATCCCACCTGCCGGTGATAGGTTCTCCAGCGAGGTGGATTACCGCGTCGAATCCCTCCAGCTTCGGCTCGTCAATATCTCCCCCAGCCGGGTTCCAGTACACCTCGGCCGCCCCACCCTGCGGTTTAAACCTCACCAGACGGCTCACGCCATGCCCGCCTGCGGTGAGGAAAGGAATCAGCGTTTGACCGATCAATCCGCTTGCTCCAGTCACCAGGACATTCATAGGCGGCCCTCCGTCAGAAGAACACGTGCCAGGTTTCAGGTGTCAGGTCTAAGAGCAGGTGTCAGTAGTCAGTGGTAAGTTGTCAGTAGCTAGTTGTCAGTGGCTAGTGGCCACTTATCGTGCACCCACATCCCGATGGCTGCAGGCGCCACGGCAAATTACACCGTAGACGTGGCGCCGCCTACCTGGCACTTGACACCTGGCTGGCACCTCACACCTGGCGCGCATGGCATTGCCTCGCGACCCGCCGCTGCTCCCTGGAATCAGCTTAGCATAAAGGCAGATTTCAAGATTCGGGATTCAGGATTTGGTCCGATGAACACAGAATCGCCGACGAGGGTGAAGGGCAAAGTGTGAAGGGTAAAGGGTGAAGCCTGAAGTGCCCTTCATCGTTCTCCTTTTAAGAGATGGCGGAAATTCCTTTACCCTTCACCCTTTATCCTTATCTCTTTACCATAATCCCGAATCCCGAATCCTGAATCCTCCCTTCGATTCCCACTTGAATGCGGAATATACTGTTTGTGTGGCCCAGGTTCTTCTAGCTGGAAAGGACTGGCAAGCTCGCGCGCTGCTTCGAGCGCAGTTGATCGAGGAAGGCGCCAGCGTGGAAGCTTATGAGACAGTTGATGAGGCCCTGGCGCAGCTCGAATGGTCTTTTGTCCTCCCCGCGCTTCTTATTGCTGACATCTCCGCAAGTGACCGCCCCTCGGCAGATGTCGAGCGTTTGACGATCTGGGCGAAACGCATCCCCATCTGGATCATCGCCAGCCATACCTTGAGCTTGCAGGGCGGCCTCGAGGGACACGGCTTTGAGACACTCCTGTTTCGGCCGGTGGACATGGGAAAACTCGTCGAACAAATCAAGCAGCGCCTTGCGAAGTAGAACAGGGCTTGGAAGACGAGGCTGCCAGTTTCTGATTTTCCCGTTCTCGGAAGAGCTTCACCACTGAGGGCACGGAGACCCAAAAAGGGAATCAGAAACCAGAGAACAAGCCTGCCAGTTTCTAATTTCTAGTTTCTGCGTTTGCCACCGCTGGCTGTTCGTGACTGAGACAGTGGAGTGTTCCGAGACCCCAGACGAGGTCCACGGCGTGTATGCCTATCACCGGGCGGTCCCGAAAAAGCTCTGCGAGCGTGCCCAAGGCAATGCGGTCATTCGGATCATTAAAGGTAGGCGCCAGGACGACGGCGTTTGAAATGTAAAAATTTGCATAGCTGGCGGGCAAGCGATATTCAAGCGCCGCGGGTGTATTCCTTACTCTTCTTTGCGTCACGTTTTCTCATCCAGGAATCGTTGAGTTATTCCCGCGTAGGCGTCGATTCGCCGGTCGCGGAAAAAGGGCCAGTTGCGCCGCGTCTCTTCGAGGCGATCCAGGTCAACTTCCGCCAGCACCAACTCCTCCCGATCCGTCGAGGCCTCTTTCAGCACCACACCGAACGGATCGGCAACGAACGACGTCCCCCAGAATTCCAGCCCCGCTCCCTGCGCATCGGTTGGATTCTCGAGGCCCACTCGGTTCACCGCCGCCACATACACGCCGTTGGCGATGGCGTGGGCGCGCTGGATGGTTCGCCAGGCATCGCGCTGGGCTTCGCCGTGCTCCGTTTTCTCGAGTGGGTTCCAGCCAATCGCGGTGGGGTAGAACAAAACGCTCGCGCCCTGGAGCGCCGCCAGACGCGCTGCTTCCGGGTACCATTGGTCCCAGCAAATCAGCGTCGCGAGGCGCCCCACACGCGTGTCGAAGGCGCGGAAGCCCAGGTCGCCGGGCGTGAAGTAGAACTTTTCGTAGTAGGCCGGATCATCCGGTATGTGCATTTTCCGGTAGATTCCCGCCACCTCTCCATTCGCATCGATAATGGCCGCGCTGTTGTGATAAATGCCTGCGGCGCGCCGCTCGAAAATCGGCACGATGACGACGACCTCCTTCTCCTTCGCGATTCTCCCCAGTGCTTGCGTGCTGGGGCCGGGCACAGGCTCAGCGAGGTCGAACAGCGCCGCGTCTTCTCGCTGGCAGAAATATTGCGAGCGAAAGAGCTCCGGCAGGCAAATAACCTCGGCGCCCTCGCCCGCTGCCGCCTCCACACGCGACTCCGCCTGCCGCAAATTCTCCTGCGGATCAGGCGAGCACGCCATCTGGATAAGGCCGATGGTGAATTTGTGTTGCATCGGCATGAGCGTACACAAGTTCGCGTGCTTTGCCAAGGAGTTGTGCGAATAGCAATTCTGAATGATGAAGGGTGAATTGTGAATTCTGTGCAAGGACATGTGTAGCGCAGACTCTCGTTCTTCAGAGAGTCTGCGGCTTTTCCTTTAAATTCACGCTCCTTCATTTTCCAGCAACCGTGCGCGATCGACCGCCAGAATGGGATTCCCGCTCACCTCCTTGCCCAGACGCTGAGCATGTCTCAGATTCTTTGCCGGACACAGGGGGCATAGATATTCTGAGAATCCCCGAAGGGGATTGATAAAGTAGCCGGGCAGCGCCCCCGGAAACGGGTCGCCCCGTCCAGTCGGACCCTGAAAGGGTCGAACGAGAACAATCTCGCAACCCTACAAGGAGCCTTTACCTGGAACTGTACGACCCTTTCAGGGTCGGTGGGTTCGCGGGTTGGTCTTCCGGGGGCGTTGCCCCCGGCTACTATATGGCGCCCTTGCAGGGCACAGCACAGGGCTCTCGGCTTTGGCTTCAACGGAACCGCCATGAGAGCACAGAGTCTCGCTTTCCAGAGACGCTGTGGCTTGTGCGTATGGAGTCGGTCGTAAAATTCTACTTCGTGGCGCGCTTGCGCCGCCCCGGGTTGCAAGGGCAGAAGCCGACGTCCCGATCCAGGGATTGACAGCAGAAGAGCAGAGCGTGAAATCAGCTCAGTCGTCCTGGCAGAAACTGCCTGAGAAACCGCTCGGCCAGAATAAACCCGTCTTTGCGTTCCTGCGCCATTTCCGGGCCCGCGTCGCCGTTTGGAGCATCCCAGAACTGGTCCTCGTGTTCAACCGCCACTCCGCCCCGGAATCCCGCTTGCAGGAGCACCGTAATGAACTTGGGCCAGTCAATCAGCCCCTGGCCGGGAATGCGGTAACGCCACCAGCCTTGGCCATGGATACCGACTTGCGCGAGAACCGGTTGGATGATCTCAGTGTCCTTGGCGTGCACGGCGAGAATCCTGTCCCGGAAGTCCCAGGCCGTCTGGATGGGATCAATAAATTGCCGCACGAGGTGGGAAGGGTCGAACTCCAGGCCGAAGCGATGGCTGGGAACCAGAGCCATCACCTTTTCCCAGATGGCCGGGACGGTGGCGAAGTTAACATCGCAGGGATAGTTTTCAGGCCCCATTCCCACATCCAGCTTCTCACACACGGGCAGGTACTGCTCGTTCAGGACTTCCGCCAGCTCTTTCACTTGCTCATCCACGGATGCGCCCTTACCCCCCCCGCTGAAAGTGCCCACGAATTTGCACCCCAGCCGATGGGCTAACTCCAGGCATCGGATGAAGCGGGCGCGCGTTTGACGCCGTTCGGCAGGATCAGACGCCAGGTGGTTCACCATGGATTCAATGCTGACAATGCGCACTCCGGCATCTCGCGCCGTGGCCAGGACCTGGTCGATCTGATTGTCGCTGAGCTTGTCAGGATCGAAGTACTCATTTACGTTGACCACCACGCCTTCGTAGCCCGCTGAGGCCGCGAACGCCAGCCTTTGAGGCGAATAACGTGTTTTGATCGCCAGCTTCGGGTACTTGGTGTCGGCCGGGACCGAGGCAGGCGTGCTGCTTTGCCCTGCGTTCGACACGTGGGGGCTGCCCAGGGTAGCAGCAGATACACCCGCCGCTTTCAAGAATTCCCGTCGTTTAATCATAGGATGTTGCCTCCATCTTAATATGGCGCTATTCTCTGTTTGACTTTGCCAGGCCTTGAGGACGGCGCGAGTCAAAGCCGAACAGGTTTCAACTTGAATGACACGAGGCAGCTTATCAAGTCCCGCAGTTTCACGCCAGCCCCCAAGATCACAATGGCGAAAATACGAATTCTGCTGAAGAACAGACAAATTCCCGGCGCCGATAGAAACGCGCCCCCTGTTTTGGTGTAGAATCTGCGAGGCGTGCCAGGTTGCGCGGTCTGTCTACCCCCCAGCGAGCCGCGGTTTGCTTGGTCTGTCCGATGCGGCCCATGACCCCACAAGCCGGGGCAAATGAGAGGTGAATACTGTGACCATGGACACCATCACGGAACGAGACCGCGCAATGGCCCAGAGATGCCTTGAATGCCCTGTCTGCGGCCACGCGCGCAAGACTCAGAAGGGCTTGGCATTCTGGTTCGTGCAGCGCATTGAAGGCAGCGTCTGCCCTTACTGCAAAGCCTATGAACGGGTGTACGGACGCAAAGCGCACGAACCGGCGAGGAACGACGCCGCCTGAAGTCTGCTGCTTTTCCGATGAGACACAACTTCCTGAGGAGGTGCGAGGTGAAGAAGCGCACACACGAACGGGTTTTGCAGATGCTCGTGGCACTGGCAATGATGATTTGTTTATCCCAACGCGCAGAGGCTGCTTCGAAGGCGGTGTGGCAGATTGGCAAATTCGATCAAGCATCCGGCGAGTTCAATCATGGCGAGGTGCGGCCACCCATCCTTGCTGCCGGGCACCCCAAGAGCGATGTGCTTTACATCGTGGGAAAAAGTAACCCGGCAACCGACTGGCCTGCCTTTCAGCCCGGTTCGGCAAATGGGAGTGCGGAGTTTCGTCCGCATCCCTACACCATACAGTTTGATTTGCCGGAAACCCCCCGGGGCCTTTACACGCTCAGGGTGGCGTTGCTGGTTGAGACCCCGCGTGTCCCACGCCTGCAAGTGGAAATCAATGCTCACCGCGCCCTGCTTTTTCAGCGCCCAACGCTGAACTATGCCGGAGGGGATGTGGGCAGCGTATTCTTGCCTGCCTACTCCGCCGACACAATTGCGGTCGACCTTCCCACAAATTTCCTGAAGAAGGGAACGAATGAGCTCGTCTTGACCGCCATGGATGAGCCGGCAGAGCGCGACGATGTCACGAACTCCGGGCTCACCTATGACGCCTTGGAACTTGATCAGGACCCTGACCGGAAGTTTTCATCCGCAGAGGTTACTGTCCAGGCGCTGCCGACCATTTTTTATCAGCGCAAAGAAGACAAGCTTTTCGAACTGGTGGACCTCGACATCCGTTACAACTCTCCTTCCAAGGGCGGGCAAGCTGTGTTGGCGGTGGGCAAGGAGAAATTCACTGGCAAGCTATCCGCGGACTGGGATTTCGGCGAGCAGTTGGTGGAGTTGGCGGTCCCCGAATTCGCCCCCGGCGCCAAGGGCGAAGTCGCCGTCAACTTGGGTGGGCACTCGCGACGGTTCCCGGTGGTTCTGAATCCGGCAAAGAAGTGGAACATCTTCGTGGTGCCTCACACTCACCTCGATGTGGGCTACACGGATTACCAGGCCAAGGTGGCGGAAGCTCAAAGCCGGACCCTGGACGAAGCCATGCAGATGATTCAGGACCATCCGGACTTTCGCTTCAGCCCGGATAGCTATTGGTGCGTGCGACAGTTCCTGGCGAGCCGCAGCGAAGAACAGCAGAAGCAGCTTTTCCAGATGGTCAAGGACAAGAAGATCTTTGTGCCCACGGTGGAGGCGAATCTTCTCACCGGGTTTCCGAGCTTGGAGACCCTCCTGCGCTCGCTTTATCCTGCTTTTCAATTCAATCAGAAGCACGGAGGAGACCCCGATTATGCCGATATCACGGATGTACCCTCTTATTCCTGGTCCTACGCATCGGTGATGGCGGCGGCTGGGCTAAAGTACTTTGCCGCGGGCAGCGACAACTACCGCGCTCCCGTTCTCCTGCAGGGGCGCCTGCATGAGAAGTCGCCATTCTGGTGGGAAGGCCCAGACGGGGGAAGAATCCTGATGTGGTACTCCCGGCACTACCTGCAAGTGACGACTCTATTCGGGATGCCACCTCAGATTTCGGGCGGGCATGATTCCTTGCCGCTTTTTCTCCAGATTTATTCGCGCCCTGAGTACAAATCCGACGCGGCCCTGGTTTATGGCACGCAGGTGGAAAACACCGACCTCTTCCCGCAGCAGGCGAGTCTGGCCGAGGTGTGGAACAAGATTTACGCCTACCCCCGGCTGCAGTACTCGGGTATTTCTGAAGCGATAGGCTACATTGCCCGGCAATTCGGAGACGCCATTCCGGTGGTGCGGGGCGACGGAGGACCGTACTGGGAAGATGGGATTATTTCAACCACACGTTCGGCTGTCCTCGAACGGGAGACGGAACAGCGAGCGCTGGGGGCGGAGAAGTTCTCCACCCTCAGCAACCTGGTCAATCCCCGCCTTCAGCCTGAGGAGGGGGCGCTGAAGCGGCTTTGGAACAACATGGTGCTTTATGACGAGCACACCTGGGGAGCCTATTGCAGTGTATCGAATCCCAAGAGCCAGGAAACAGTCGAGCAGTGGGCGGTCAAGGAAGATTTTGCCACCCAGGCAAAGAAGGACGTTGATTACGTGCTGCGGCGAGCCTTGGGCGCCTTGGCGGACTACATCTACGACCCGAAGGGGACCCTGCTGGTCTTTAATCCCCTCAGTTGGCAGCGTTCCGGCATGGTCGAGATTGATCTGGACAAAGGGCAGGAACTCGTAGACCTGGTGACGAACCGGACAGTCGCTTACGAAGTTCTCTCCAAGGGACCGGCTTACCGGCATATCCGTTTCCTTGCCCAGGACGTGCCGTCGGTGGGTTACAAGGCTTACGCGTTGAAGGAAACCAAAGCAGAGCCGCAAACTCCAGCCACAGTTTCCGAAGGAACACTCGAGAATCAGTACTACCGAGTGACGCTGGATCCCCAAAGCGGCGCAGTGAAAAGCATCTTCGACAAGGAGCTGAACAATGAGCTGGTCAATGTCTCGAGCCCCTATCAGTTCGATCAGTATCTCTACGTCACGGGAGCAGATCAAACTCCCAATCGGCTGATTCAGTATAGTTCCGCCTCGCCGGTCCCGGAGCTCTCCGTCCACGGCGCCAGTGGAGGACGGCTGCTGTCCGTAACCCATCAGCCCTTCGGGGTTGTGGCGCGTTTGGAAAGCTCTGGTGTGAACACCCCGCGTATCGGGACTGAGGTGATCTTGTTTAACGGGCAGAAGAAGATCGAGTTCATCAATCATGTGCTCAAAACGGAGGTGTACACGAAGGAAGGTGTTTACTTTGCCTTTCCCTTGGCTATGGGAAACCCGCGGTTTCGCTACGAAATCCAGAACGGATTTGTGGACCCCAGTCACGACCAACTCCCCGGAGCCGGGAAGGAATGGTTTTCCGTGCAGCACTGGGTAACAGCGGAGCAAGGGGAGGTGACGGCGGCGCTCGTTCCGGTAGATGCCTCCCTGCTCAGCTTGGGAGATATTGTCCGGGGGACATGGCCGGAGGAGTTTGGCCGGCGCCCCGGCACGATTTTCTCTTATGTGATGAACAATTATTGGGACACGAACTATGCCGCTGGCCAGGGAGGTGACTTTACATTCCGTTACGTCCTGACCAGCGGCAACAAGCTCGATCCTGCCTATCTGAGCCGGCTGGGCCGGGAGGAAATGTCGCCTCTGGAATCAGACCAAATCACCTCACAGGACAAAGCTCTCAACTCTCCACGGCCATTGAATTCGGCCCAGGGTAGCTCCCTGCAAGTGGATCAACCCGATGTGGTGTTGGAGGCCTGGAAAACGGCCGAGAACGGCGAGGGCACGATCCTGCGTTTTCTGGAGGTAGCCGGTAAAGAGAGCTCAGTGGAGGTGCAAACTCCGCTTCTGGATGTGAAGTCGGCGTGGAGGAGCGATGCCCTGGAAAGGAACCAAGACGCTCTTTCGGTCTCGCCCCATGGCTTCAGATTCTCCGTGAAGCCTTTTCAGATCGTCACGGTGCGACTGGAGGGGGCGGCGAGTCTTAAATGATTCGAGCCTGCATCATTTTTCTTGGCGAGGGTGGCCGCCTGTGGCCCATTCAGCTTGACTGCGTAAGACTATCGGAAGGGTATGGGGGGTGAGAAAAGCCCACGGTCGGACCAGCACCCACCCTGCCTTCTGACTCGTTACACGCCTTTTCCTCATGACGTTGGCATCGATCACCGTTCTCATCGCCGCGACCGCTTGCCCCGTCGAATTTCGTCCACCCAGGCGTTAATCTCACGAACGCCACCCGGAAAAGGTCCTCTCATCACTCCGGCACAGGCCTCAAAGGGATTCTCCGCGGAGCGAACGGGCCGCATGATGGTGTTTCCTCCCTCGACAACAAACTCGATCCTGTCGCCTTCCTTCAGTCCCAACCGGATGCGAATCTCCTGCGGCACCGGCACCTGGCCTTTGCTGCTGATGACACTGGAATACGCCATCTTTACTGGTCCTCCCTACAGTTAGGGATAGTATTCTTTACTGCCCAATGCAAGGACCGCAATCAAGCGAACCGGGCCAGCCTTGGGCAAGGCCTTTATTGAGCAGCCGGCTTATAGGTTTTTGTCTTTCCATTTCGGCCGTTAGTCACGGTGAACTGGCCGTCCGCTTCTGCTGAGAGTTTGATCCAATTTCCCTGGCACTGTTCTTCCATGTTGGCGATGAAGGCCTCGGGGGCGTTGTTCTCCTTGCCTGCTTCAAGCGCATAATGCAGTTGCCAGATGTCTTCCAGTCCGGGGGAACTGTGCATCGTTTGCCACGCTTCGGGTGAGCCACCCTTCTTCGCGCCGTTGCCCATGATGGCTACCAGGGGATGCAGAGATTGTACTAGAGTGGGTGCATTGGAAAGGTCGGCGCCGTGATGTGTGCTCAAGTACAAATCGACGGTTCCGATCATGTTAAACGGGCAAGCCAAGCTGAGTTCCTTATTCCACGTCAAATCTCCTAGATCAACCATGCGGAACTTACCATAGCTGATGAGCATCCCAACCGACTGGGCATTCTCGGAAGGGTCATTGGCTTTTCGTTTTGCTCCGGCACACAGCGGGTTGGGCGCATCCGATCCCCCCCAGGGCTCTGAAATCACAATGCCGCCGGCGCTCAGGACCTGAACGTTGATCCCCTGGATTGGAAGCCAGTCGCCGGGTTTTGCCACAAGATGTTTGCCTTTGTTGCGCACTTCCGAATAATCCGAAAAAAGCAGATCAGCTTGCATGGTGGTTTCGACACTCGGCCCGTGGTCCACGAAGGTGCGGATTGGAATCCGGGCGGCAAGCTGCGGCACTCCTCCCACGTGGTCGGTGTGGTAGTGCGTCACGACCAAGTAATCGATCCGTTTCACTCCCGCCAGTTTGGCGGCGGCCATAATGCGGTCAGCGTCGCGTCCGCCGGCATCCGGCCAGCCGGCATCCACCAGCATCGTGTCCCCCAAGGGCGAGACGAAGAGCGTGGCCTGGCCGCCCTCCACATCGATGAAGTACACTTCCAGTGTCTGGGCGGCGCGCGCCGGAGCACAAAGAAGAAAGAAGAGAACAGCGGTAACGGTTGTTCGCATGGTGGAATCCTGACGAAACGTATTTAAGGCTCCGGCTGCTGCTCGACATAAGTCGAGAGCCGAAGGTCGTAAGCAGACCGGCTGGAAAAGTGTGCGACAAGTTGCACAGACTCCAGCGGCTAGAATCCTACCAGAAAAAAGGCTCCTGGGATTCGGGTTTTGTGCAGTGGAAATTAACAGTGGAAATTAATCTTGCGGGTGTTCGCAACCTGCGGTATACTCCCGACTGATGTTCAGCGCTTACACCAACTGGTTTAGCTACCGCTTTTGGGGCTTTAGCCCCATAGGGTAGAGTGGTGTTGGCCTGAACCCGGAGACAAGTTTTAAGATGCCAACCCACTCGAAAGAGTGGGTTTTTCATTTTAAGGAGGCT
>CAWHWE010000062.1:0-101901 GCA_963832915.1 uncultured Acidobacteriota bacterium | reverse complement strand
TGTTGATTTCGTTTCTGTCAAGCAGCAGCCGTGGGCTCCAGGTCCAGGTATCGCTCTTCGAACTCCACCAACTTGGGTCGGATGGCTTCCTCTTCTTCCAGCCAGCCCGTCACGGCGCCAATAGTCTTCAAGCCGTTGCCGGTGATGGTAATGACGGTGGACTCTTCGGGGTTCAATCGCCCTTGGGAAAGCAGCTTGCGCGCCACTGCCACGGTGACCCCGCCGGCGGTTTCCGTGAAAATCCCTTCCGTCTCTGCCAACAGGCGGATGCCCTCCACAATTTCCTCATCGCCAACATCTTCGCCGGCGCCGCCCGACTCGAGGATTTTCTTTACCGCGAAATAGCCGTCAGCGGGATTGCCGATGGCGAGAGACTTGGCGATAGTGTGCGGCTTCTGCGGCTCGATTTCCGGGCTGCCGCGTTTTGCCGCCGTGGTGATGGGCGAGCAGCCGGTCGCTTGGGCGCCAAAAAACTTCGTCCCCGCCGGCTCCACCCAGCCCAGCTTTTGCAATTCTTCGAAGGCCTTGTAGATCTTCGTGATGAGCGACCCGCCGGCCATCGGGACGATGATGTTTTGCGGCAGGCGCCAGCCGAGCTGCTCGGCGATTTCAAAACCCACGGTCTTTGAGCCTTCGGCGTAGTAAGACCTCAAATTCACATTAACGATTCCCCAGGAATACTTTTGCGCGACTTCGGAACAAAGACGGTTCACTTGGTCATAATTGCCCTGGATTTTAACCAGGTTTGCTCCGTAAATTTGGGTGGCGATGATTTTTTCGGGTTCGAGGTCGGCGGGAACGAAGATGAAGGTCTTGAAGCCAGCGGCGGCGGCCTGCGCTGCTACTGCATTCGCGAGATTGCCCGTCGACGAACAGCCCACGGTGTCAAACCCGAATTCGCGCGCCTTGCTGAGCGCCACTGCCACTACGCGGTCCTTGAAGGAGAGCGTGGGGTGATTGACGGCGTCGTTCTTAATGAACAGCTCGCGGGCTCCCAGGGCGCGCGCCAGGCGGGGTGCGGCCACCAACGGAGTGAATCCAGTCTGTTTGCCCACCCAGGGCTCGCCGTCCAGAGGCAGCAACTCACGGTACCGCCACATGTTTGCCGGACGTTCAGCGATGTCTTCGCGTCTCAGGTCGGCCCACAACTTCCCGTAATCGTAAACTACCTCCAACGGCGCCCAACACTCTTCACACGCTGCGAGAGGTTCCAAAGGATATGTCCGCTCGCATTCGCGGCACTTGAGATGAACAGCGTAGCTCACAACTCCTCCAATGGATTCCCGCTTTCGCGGGAATGACCTCTGCTTGTCCACTCATCTGAGTTGGCAGTGGTGGGTCAATTTCATGTAGAGGCGGCTTTACGCCGCCATTTGGCGAGGTAAACTCGCCGCTACAACATCAAATTGACCCACTACCGAGTTGGCCCGTGTGTCCCTGCGGAAACTGGGGAAGGTCGTCGAAGAGGCTATAAACTGAAAAGCCCCTTCCGGTTGGGAAGAGGCTCATTACAAACCGTGCGGCCCCTCTCATCTGCCCCATATCCGGGCGGGAGTTGGCACCTGTCCCTCGATCTATTATCGAGGCGGTTGTCGTGGCGTCATCGGGCCCGTCCCTCGGCCACTCTAGATGAGATTCAGGGTTACTGAATCAAATATTCAATTGTCAGCAATATGCTACAAAAACGCGCGACACCGTGTCAAGGAAAATCTGAACCATTTTGTCCGTCCCCCTCACAATATGAACGTCTTCCGTCAACCGTTACCTACCTGTTCCACTCGGAACAGGCCGGGGCGGCGCAGGCACAACCGCCAGCGGCACTCTCGCGAAGGCAACGCGATCATGAGCGGGATCGAGCACATTCACCTGCAAGGTGTAGCGGCCTGGGCGAAATTTCGCGAGTGGAATCTGGACAAAGTAGCTCGCCTTGCCATCGGAGGATTTCCCCACCTTTCCAGGAAAGGGTCCGGCATCCGCCACCTTCGCGCCCCTTCGGAAAAAGGCCAGCGCGACCGAGGGCGGGACTGCGGCGGCATTTGCGGCTTCCGCCGCACTCGCTTTGGAGGGTGATTTCCCCGCGTAGGATTGGAGCAGTACGAAGAGATCCTGGTTGGTGCGGAATACACTCGTCACACTTGGCAATACAGATTTATCTCCCAGGTTCAGCGGATTGTCGCTTTCCCCTTTGGACTTGCTCCTGCGCCCGCCACTCCCCTCACTTGCTTTCACCTCATTGGAAAGGACCACCGAACTCAGGGCCAGTCCGCTCGATGAGACGGGAGGCAAATCCAACGTTTCCTCGAAAGTCCCCATCTTTCCAGTTTGGTTTTCCCTGACCAGAACCTTGAGTTGGTACTTCCCCGGCGGGAGTACCAGACTGCCTTCATAGAGGAAATTGCCGGCCAGCAGCATGTCGTAGGATTCACCGCTTACCTTCACCGGCAGCGTGTCACGCAGCAACCCAAGCGGTTTTCCAGACGGGTCGGTGGCCCGCCAGATGAAATCGAATTCCGTTTCATGCGTATTGGATTTCTTCAGCAACTGCACCGCTGAGCCCGGTATCTTAGCCGCCAGCACAACATAATACGTGTTGTCGGGGCGGAGGAAATACGAGGCGTCAACCACGAAAGGCAAGTCCAGAAATGGTTCATCGAGATTGATCGCCTGCTGAAGCTGCGCTTCTTTGTCTTCGCGGGTGAACTGGCGAAAATTCTTGGGCGCGAAGTAGCCGGGCCGGGCCTCAACTTTCACACCAGGACGAGTTACCTCGACGCGGATTTTCCGGAACCGGCCGTCGGAGCGGGTGTTTGTGGGAGAATAGCCCAGCAAGTAATAACTGGAGTTTTCTGATAGGACTTCCTGAAAAGCTTCGCCGAAATCGTTGGTGTCGTAGAACGTCCTGCCCCCGGTATCCTGCGCCAGTGAGGCTAAGGTTTCCCGGCTGCTGTGCATCGAGGAAATCTGGGAGGACACCGCCGCGTCTCTGTACGCAGCCGAACCCGAAGGGCTTGCGGAAGTTGCATCGCCCCCCGGCGGCATCGCCATCAAGCCTCGTGTATCCATAGTGTACAGCGAGACGTTCGATTGGTTGGCGGCGGCGACGGTGGCCAGCAACTGCGCCTGGTTTTCGATTCCGGTGCCCGTGATGCCGCTCGAGAAGTGAATGACCGACTTCCTCCCCGGAACCCCGCGCAACATTTCTGCAAGGGATTCGACAGCCGCAAGTTTTTCGTCCGTGTTGAAAATATTGAACTCGGTTTCGTCAGGCGTGAAGGCGTCGGAAACATCCTGCGTGACCACTTCCTGGCCCGACGCGTCCGTGGCGCCGGCTGCACCCACGCTTCCATTGGCGGCCAGATTGGACGATTCCTCCCCCATCAGGATGCTGTTCACGGCTTTGGTAAGAGCATCTCGGTTGTTAGTGAAGTTCTGGACCACCCGCAGGCTCGAGGTGTAAGTGACAACCGCCACCAAGTCAGCCGGCGTCAGCCTTTTCTGTATGAACGAGGCGGCTGCTTTCGTGGCGCGCATCAAGTCGTCCGGCTGCATCGAGGACACATCGAAAAACAGCAGCGTAAGCCGGTGGTCCTGCAAGACGGTCGCCGGCGGAACATTGGGCGGGAGTTTATCCAGGTCAATGGTGGGCGGGGGGCCATTTGTGGTGTTTGCTTGCGCCAGCTTCTCGACGTTCTCCAGGCTGAAGGATGTGATGGTTTGCAGCGCCCCGTCTTCGAAAACCTTGAAGTCTTTTGTCGTCAGGTCGGTCACCGGTTTTCCCTTGGCCGTTACCCGGACGTCCACGAGCACGACATTAGTCTGACTCTGTAAAACAAACCCCTGGCGGGGAGTGCCGACCTGCTGCGTGCCGGCGTCTGTGCCTTGCCCCTCTAACGCCACCGGGGCGACGGACAAGCCAAATACGAGCACGGCAATGGAAAACTTGCTCAAAAAGTTTCGTAAGCTTAGCCGCATATCACTATCCCATTTCTGACCGCTTATTCTCCACTAAGAAGAGGACAGCCCTCGCGCGCAGTTTCGCCCCACACGCGCCCTGTCGCTTACATACATGCGGGGCCGGGAACTCCGCGACTGACCCCTCACCCGTCCCGTTCCGGCTGGAAAAAGCGCCGGAGCGGGACACCCTCTCCCCAAGAGTCTGTGTGGCAACTCACGTCGGCTACCAGGAATCAACGAGTTACAAGGATGCCTTGGTCTGCAAGTTGTTGATTCCTCGTTCGGGTTTCGAGTTGTCACACAGACTCCCCAAGGGAGAGGGCAGTTCACTCGAACTACGCGACGCATCCTGCGCCTTCACCATCGCAGTGTACTTTCGACCTTCGACTCTCGACTCTCAACTGCCCTTAGAACCTCAGGCGAAACGAGAAGGTCACGCTGCGCATTGCGCCCACGCTGGTAACGCGTCCGAACCCCTCCCCGTTGTCTACCGTGGACAGACCACCGAACCTCGGCGTATTAAAGACGTTGTTCGATGCGATGCGGAAATCGCCGTGAATCCCCCGCTCGCGAGAGAAAGTCACCAACTTATCGAGCGCCATATTGAAGTTCACCATTCCCGGCCCGGGAATTGTGTCGCGCCCGGCATTGCCGTATTCGCCCGCTGCCGGGAGCGAGAACGCGGCGGTATTGAAGAACTCTTCAGTGGTCCGCTGGGAACGTGGGAGGGAGACAGGCAGACCCGTGGCGTCCGCGCGCAGGTTGGAAATCGCCGCCGTCCCTGCCCGGTTGCTGAGGTTGCCGAGGATCTGGGCAGTGTACGGAGTGCCGGACTGAATCGTTGTTACGCCGCTCAACTGCCAGTTCCCGAACACCCGTGCCATCGTTCCGCCTTTATTGAGCCAGCGGCGCTGCTCGCCTAAGGGGAATTGATAGGTGTGATTGATGAGCAGCTTATTTCGCACGTCGAAACTCGAAAGCCCTCGCTCGGCTTGCAAGTCGAGGTAGTTCTGGGCGACAGTCCTTCCCGCCCCACCCACGCTCGCCGCATCGTCAATGGACTTTGAAAACACGTATTGACCGCTCATGGAGAAGCCGCCATGGAACTGGCGGCGAAGTCCCACTTGCAAGCCATGATAGATGGATGCCGCGCCTGACGTCTCATACGTGAAGGCCAGGGTATTCTGGAGTGCGGTCTGGGCTCCAGAGGTGATCGTCGCTCCGGGCGGGGACTGGTTCGGCGCCAGGAGCAAATCCAGCTTGGTCCCTTTTGTGCCTATATACCCGACGGAGAGAATCACGTTCCGGACGAACTCATCTTCAATCGAAAAGTTCCATGTCTGCGCGTAAGGGGTGCGAAAGTTCGGGTCCAGGGCGTAGTTATTGGTCAGGATATTCGACCCGAGTTTGGGGAAGCCGTTTTCAAGCGTCAGCAGCTCCGTTGGAGTGGTCGGCAGGGTGGAAGCCTGGGCGAAGGGCGGCTGGCTGGCCATGTTCGTATAGAGCCTGGAATAGATGCTGCCGTCGTAGAAGAGCCCGTAACCGGAGCGCAGCACTAAGGAGTGTTTGGACCAGGGACGATAGGCCAAGCCGAAGCGCGGCGCGAAGTTGTGATCCTCCCCACGCAGCAACGAGGACGGTAGACCGCCGGGGTTTTGACCTGTTACGACCGCCGCCGATGAAAAGCCCGGGCCAAACGTCAAGTCCGAAAGATGGCCGTACTTCTCCGTGAAGGGAGCAAAGTACTCGTAACGCAGGCCGTAGAGGATTGTAAGGTGAGCAGTGGCCCTCCAGTCGTCCTGAAGGAAACCATCAACCACCCAGGAGCGGAAGTAGTTGCTGGGGTCTCCGAATTGGACTGAGGTGGTCTGCGGGAGACCAAGCAGAAAATCCGCAAAGTCGAACCCCGTATTAGCAACGGGAAGACCATTGGAAGTGAAATCACTGGTCGTATAGCCGCTGAAAGTGAAAGTCCCGCGGGCATTAGGGTTTGTCAGAAGGTTCTGTTGGACCCGACGCAATTCGCCCCCTACGCGGATGTTGTGCTTGCCCACGTTGCGAAGAAAGATATCCATGGTTCTGAAGGTTTCATTGCGCGTCAGGGAAGGTATGGCCAAATTCAGTGCCCCAAAGTTCGTAAACTGAAGGGCAGGCAAGCCCCAGTCCAGGGGATCCGTCGCAATGCCCTGAATTCCCAATTCACCGGCGATGTCTTGCACGTTCGCAAAGGGATCAAGGAGGGAAGTTCTCTGGCGATTGAAATTTGCAGTAAGAGTGTTGACCGTGCGCGGGCCGAGGGTGTGAATCTCCGTAAGGCTCATGTTCTGCCCGCGGACCGAAGTTGTCGAGGTCAAGGCGGGGAAAGTCGATACCGATTGGCTCCGCGCGGAATTGAAGAAGTACATGGCGTTGATACTGTCTTTAGCGGAAATCTGATGTCCGATGCGGCCCATGATCCGGTCATTGGAGATGGGCAAAGATTCCTGAAGATGAAAGTTCTGGACCGTCGCGCCTGGCACGTTCGGCGGGGGGATGTAATTCAGCAAGGCTAGGGCAGCCTTACTGTTCGGGTTGTCCAAGCTTGACGGCGGAATGACATTAGGGATGCCGTTATTGGAGAACTGGGTTGGGTTGTCGCAGAATGGCGTCTCCGAGCAGGAAAATGGATCATAAATTTTGGGGACAATCCCTGCCGTGTTTTGAGCCTGAGAAAAATCTCCCACGCGCTCGGCCGGTGTGGGCACAGTGGCGAAACTGTCGAACGGGCTCTTGCCCCGCGTCAAATTGTAATTCACGAAGAAACTCGTCTTGCTTCCCCCGTTATATATCTTGGGGATCACCAGAGGCCCGCCGACACTGGCGTTGAGCTGCTCCGAGTAGGATGGAATCTGGGGGGACTCTGCTACGTTCAACGGGTAAGGATGAGCGTCAAAAACCGAATTGGTGTAGCTCTCCATGATGTTGCCCCGCAGGCGATTCACTCGGGCTCGGCCTCCCGCCCAGTTTCCTCCGCCACCGCCAAATCCTCCGCCACCAAACCCGCCACCCCCAAATCCCCCACCGCCACCGCCAAACCCTCCGCCACCTGGTCCGCCGCCCGGTCCGCCACCCCCAAAACCTGGAGCGCTCTGCCCTTGTATGAGGTCGCGATATTGCTGGAACCTTTGCCGCAGCGAATTCAGATCACCTCCCGGAGTCGAAGCGGAGATGCCCTCACCTCCTGTCAGCAGGAAAGAACTCGACGCGCTCGCGGACGCATCGGGTTCTACGGGGTTCTCGGTCTGAGTGCCACTGCCAGCCGATTGCTCATCGGAGAAGCGGACGGTGCCTCCGTTTCCGTTCTCGTTCATTCCGGCCGCCAGTGCCGGTTCCATCCCTTGGGCTCCCATTGCGGCCTGCAATTGTGCCGGCAAGGCCTGGGCGTTTCCTGGCGGCCGTGCTGACGTTGGTAGGGTAGGTGCTCCAGAAGGGTTAGCCGATTCCGGCGTACTTATCATCAAAGCGACGTTCACCTTTAGAGTCTTTCCTTCGGTGACGGGGATGGGTTCCCGGACGTCAGTGCGAAATCCGACTAGTGAGGCTTCCAGCTTGTAGTTGCCAGCCGGAAGTCCGTTGAAAACGTAATTCCCGGCCTCGTCCGTCCAGGTCGCCTTTCTTTCGCCTGACTGGGGATTGGTCAGGACCACCGTGGCGCCCGGCACCGAAACCCCGCCAGGCCCGCGCACGTGGCCGGTAACTGTCCCTGTGCTGCCGGCTTGAGCGTGCAAGTGCGCAGGAGAAAGCCCCGCCAGCAGCGCCATAAGTGGCGCCAGCCAAAGACTATTCCAACCTCGCCTCAATGGGAGGCTTTCAAGAACAGCAGAATTCATATTGCGCCCTGACCTTCACCTATCAATAATGAACTAGTCAGGCTCGTGGTTGCAACGGGCAGTCCACCTCGCGCGCTGACCTTCACCCATCATTACGAACTGGCAGGGCGCCCGGTTACACCGTAACCAGGCACGTTTCTTAAACGTCGAAACCTGAGGAGGAGTTTTATGCGCAGACAATTCGCTTTGGCCCTCGGGCTGGTTCTCATTGCTCTCGCAAGCCAGGCACTTGCGGTGCAAAACACGGATACGAAAACGCAGGCGGGTAACACGCAGCGGCAGTTTGGCGGGCCGGCGGTTTTCGGAACCATCATCTCCGTGGGTGTTGACCGCTTCGAAATCAAGAAAACGGATGGCTCAACGCAAACCGTGAAGGTGGATGAGCACACCCGCTACCGCCAGGGACAACAGGATATCCAACTCGAGGATTTGAAACCAGGGGATCAGGTTTCTGTACGAGGTCAAGCTAACTCCAACAAGGAGTTCGTGGCCGAGGCCGTTCGACGCGCCACTGCCGACGAAATACAGCGTTTTCAGAACGCCGGCGAACGAGTCTTCGGCGCCATCGTCTCAATCGACAAGAATCAACTCAAGGTCAGTAATCCCCGCCAGGGTGAGAAAATCGTGGTGGTCAATGAGCAGACGCAATTCATGAAGGACGGCCAGCCTATCGCTCTTAAGGACCTCAAAGTTGGCGACCGCATCTTTGCCGTCGGAAAGGAAACCCAAGGACAGTTTCTGGCAACGCGTGTTGCTACCGGTCAATTTCGAGGTCCTGGCCAGAGGCGCGAGAACCAACAGTAGGCAGTAGGCAGTACGCAGTAAGCAGAAGATAGCACGCAGCGAAGCCCCTCACTCCTCATATCTTCGCCCCGAATGACATGCCAGTGCTCTTCTCTGCTTCCCGATGAACAAGCACTGCGGCTCGGATGGTCAAGAAACCGGGGCCCAGCCGGCATCGCACAAGACCCGCCGCGATCCTGCGGTCGAGAGCGTGTCTGTAAGGACGTGATGGACATGCAGACGGAAGTTATTTACACTCTCTAAGTCAGCAAAGTACGGCATCGCGCTTTCAGCTATGGTAAAAGGTGAGATCCCCCCCACCCTGGCAGAAACGATTGAAGTGATCCGCAAGTTGGGCAACCTGAGTGCTCACACTCCCGATCGGTACCTCGGCGAGTACGACGCCGATGCAATGGACGACTTGTTCAGAGCGATCCTTGAGTACGTGTATATAGGCCCGAGCAAATTGCAAAGGCTGCGCTCAACCCCTCAGAAGGCGCCAAAGAAGGAAAACGGCGGAGAAAAGATGAGCGAACGACCGCCAAGCCCGGAAAGCCGTAAACTTACCATTCATTGACGTAGTGAACCTCACGATTGAAAAAATGGACGGGTTCGAGGCGGTCAAAGCTGCCAGGGAGGCAAGAAATGCGAAGAATGTGGATTCTTATCATAGCAGCCTGTGTGTTGTGTGGGCTGGTTGGGAATGGACAGCGCGCGTTCGCGGGGCAAGAGGCTGGTGGGGCGCCGCCAACCGCACAACAAGCGCACCCCATCCATGGGCGGGTGGAGCGCGAACTCCAAAGGATGAGCCGGACCCTAAACCTGACAGATGATCAGGTGGCAAAAATCCGGCCCATCCTCCAGAACGAGTATAAACAGCTTGAGGATCTGAAAGCGAATTCTTCGCTCCCACAAGGAGAGGCACGCGCGAAAGCCACCGAGATCCGTAAGTCCGCCCACCAGCAAATCGATCAGATCCTGACGCCGGAACAGAAAGAAAAGCAAAAGGCAATGCGGCAGAGGAATCGCCCGAAGAGCTAGGGGCTACGGCAATTTTGGATTTTGGATTCACCCCGCCTACTGCCTACTGCTTACTGCCTACAGTTCTTCGCCAGCCCCAGCCCCTCACTGTTCGACCACGATCAGCGCATGAGGGGGCAGGCGCAGAGTGCCGCCGTCAGAGGCCAGGAAGGCTCCAGGCATGGCGAAGACCTTCTGAAGCCTGCTCACCATTCCACCCAGGCCCACAATTCTGCATGCAACCGGAAGCTCCGTGAAGTTCACTACGGCGACGCTTGCTCCCAGTGGGAAAACGGCCACGCGGGGGGGCGCATCCGGCGAAGTCACCGTGAAATCTTCCACGATTTTTCGCAACTGCGCCAGCGCATCGCGCTGCGCAGGAGCCAATTGGGCAATCCGGTTGCTCGAATCCACGTAGGTAAGCCGGGGCAGCGAATTCGAGAAGACCACCAGATTGCCGTTGCCTTCTTGCGCCTTGAACAGGTATTGGTCTTTGGGGAGGTTGACCGGGTCCGCCGAGGGAAGGCGGGGATCGCCGTTCAGAGCATGTGCCAGGCCTTCACTTACCAGCGCCGTCCCGCCCGAATTGAGGAAACGCGCGAGCTTCGGTACAAACTGCACATCCTTGAGTGAATGAAGACTGAATAGCGCGGCACGGGCCTTATCGGGGAAGTGTGCCGTAGGAGCAAGGGGAATCGCCAGCATGCCAATCTGGTCGAAGATGAACGGCTCGTCACCAGGCTCGCTTGAGACAGGTTTATACGCCGGAATCCCCCCCCATTTTCCCACCAGCTTGCTAAGGGCCTCGAATTGGTTTCGGCGGGCCGCCAAAGCCTCGGTCTGCTCCTTATATTGAGCTGATATCAAAGAGCCGTAATTGAAGAGGAACACTTCGGGAGCGCCGGCAAGGACCGTGACCATCGCTTGGTCGAGATAGGTTGCTGCATCGGTCCCGAAAGGGTCAAACCAGCCACCGCCTGTCTTGTCGCCGGCGACGTCCGTCAACCACCGGTAGATGAAGTAGCCTTCGTATTGCTGCTTGTGACCCCACTCGTCTGAGCTCGGATCCCGCAGCTCGGTGCCCACCCAGATGCGATCGAAGAGTTCTGTCTCCCTGTCAACGGTGTAACCCCGGTCCTGGAAGCGGTCATACCACTGGGGGTATTTCAGTATGACCTTTACCTTGGGATTGACCAGCCTCGCAGGACCCAGCACACGATCTCTGGCCATCTGGAGCATCAGCTTTTCCCGGTACTGCGGCCAACTCATCGGCCCTTTCGCGGCCGCGCATTCGGAACACTGGCAATCCGTAAAGAAGAAATCATCAATCATGATTTCATCGAAAATCCCGGCAGCGAACCTGAAGATGGATTCCAGCCGCTCCTGGTTCTTGCGGTTCGTATAGCACACGGCCACATCCCAGCCGGTGGAAGGCTTGCCGATCCGCGTAGTGGCGACACAACCCGAAACGCGCAATCCGCCTTGCCGGAAGAAGTCACGCGCCGTCTCGAGTGTCTGCGCATCAGCCTGATAGCCGTCGCGGAACGCTTCCAGGTAAACTTTGCTGATTCCCATCTTGCGACAGAACGCGAGGGCTTCCCCGCGGCCCTTTTCTGTGGCGAGATGGTCACGCACATCCTGGGCTGTGAAGAGTGTTGACCAATCAATTGCCTGGAGTTCAAAAGGGCCGAAAAGCAACATTCCGACAAGGATCGCTGGTAAGACCAGCGACCGCCGCCGCAGGACTTGAACGGAAAAAGCAGATAATGAGAGCATCGACGAATTACCTCCAAGTCAGAAGATCCGGGCGCCCGCGGGACGCTCGCCGCTGGACACGTGTTGAGCGTCACAAGATAGCGCAGTCGATCAAGAAAGAAAAGCCGGCGGTGGTGGTGTCATCTGAAATGGCATCCTCTACGAAACACCAGTCATTCCCGCGAAAACGGGAATCCAGTCCGTAGAGACCACATTTCCGAAGAGCTGGGGAGTGGATTCCCGCTTTCGCGGGAATGACTGCGACTTGCAGCGCCCATGTTTCGCAAATGACACCGCCGCCAAACTGCTGCTTCGCTATGGTACAACGTCGGGGAAAATGCCATCATGGCTGAAACTGATTCGAGGTGGAGACGCCCATGGGGAAATTGGAAGTCCGATTATTGAAACACACGTATAGAGCCGAGCTCGATCGCTACTTGCGCCTTTACGCTCGCTGTTTCAACCCGGATGAGCGCGTCAGCCCGCGGGTTCTGCGCTGGGTCATCCAGCCC
This sequence comes from uncultured Acidobacteriota bacterium, assembly GCA_963832915.1. Lineage (GTDB taxonomy): Bacteria > Acidobacteriota > Terriglobia > UBA7540 > UBA7540 > CAVROP01. The sequence continues at coordinate 90,008 of CAWHWE010000062.1, read as the reverse complement.
TCACCAGCCAGAGTCAACCCCGTGCACCTCTTTGCCGCTTACTTGGACAAGCGTTTGGTGGGCGGCGCTTGCACGCTGGTTCTCCCCATGTTTCAGGTGGTGTTCGGCAGTTACATCTTCGTCGATCCTGCGCTTCGCAGGCAGGGTCTGGGCGTGAGGATTCTGCGCGAGGTGCTTCGCCAAGAGAGAAAGGGACCTCATGGCCGGAATTGGAGGCTTTACGCTGAAGTCACCACATCTTCAAGTGAGGCGTGGCACAGACTTCTGGCCAGGGTCGGCTTCCGCTTTTTCAAGACGATGTGGCCGCTAGCTTCGTATCAACATCCGAACAAAGTCGTGCCGGGCCGCCTCTGCTATATCAATTTCCGGAAACCGTCGGAACGTTTTTCTCAGCTCGCCCTGTTGACCTATATCCATGCCCTGTTTTACGGACCCGAAGCCATGCACCGCCACTTGCTGCCACGGCTCAAGCATTTTGCAAAACTCGAGGCCTGACGCCAGGGATAGAATTTGTCAGCCATCTGCTAAAGAGCTCGATGAGGTGTCTTATCACCGGCGGCTTCGCGAGCCTTCCAGGTGTTGCTCTCATCGCCAAGGACTATGAGGATGTCACCTCCGCCAAGCACCGCGTCGCCAGGAGGATTGTAGGTCATCTCGCTGCCAGGCTTGTGTAACGCAAGTGCGAGCAACCCAAACCGCGAATGCAGCTCCGTTCCATGAACCGTCCTGCCGATCCAGGAGGACCCTTCGCCGACCGTAATTTCACTCACCCGCATTGTTCCCGCCTGCTCTCGAATCATCAGGTCGAGGAAGCTGACCACATGTGGCCGAATGAGCTCCGAGGCCAGTCGCAAACCACCGATCATGTTCGGCGAGACGGCCGAATTGGCTCCGGCGCGAATGAGCTTCTCCATCATCTTGGCTTCCATGCAGCGCGCCACAATTTTCAGGTTGGCGTTCATTTGGCGTGCGGTCACCGTTACCATCAAGTTGTCCCGGTCCTCGCGAAGGGCGGTAACCAAGCCCCGGGCTTTCGAAATTCCTGCCGTCGTCAGAAGTTCTTCGTCCGTGGCATCGCCCTGGAGAATCGGAAAATCGCCGAGGTGCCGGATCTTCTCCAGGCGCTCGGCGTCGCGGTCGATCACTAAGAAGTAGTAGCCGGCCTTGAGGAGTTCCTGGACAAGATAGTGGCCGGTTTCTCCCGCGCCGCAAACAATGAAGTGGTCGTGCAAGTCCCGAATCTGTTTCAGCATCTTTCTTCTCCGAAAGAGACCCTGCAAATCGCCTTCCACGATGAACGCCGTGGAGGCAGAAAAAACGTAAAGCATGATCCCTATGCCAAACAGGATCACGAACATATTGAAAATTCTCAGCTCCGGGTGAGTGCTGGTATTAACAACTTCGCTATACCCGACTGTGGCCACTGTAATCACGGCCATGTAAATAGCATCGAGCAGGCTGACTTCAGTCCCGCCGAGCCAGCGGTAGCCCGCTGCCGCCCCCATGATGACCACACAGAGGAGCAGTAGAGAGTACGCCAATTGTCGCCGGAGGTGCATGCGCGAACTGTCTCCAAGGCAAAGCCGTGCGCTACGATTTCACTGGGATACGGCCCCAGCGAGTATCTTAGCATGGGCGGTCGAAACTCATGCTCCGAGGTGCTTGCGGTGCTGCTCCAGGAGATAGTTGTCCGTCATGCCGGCAATATAATCACACACCACGCGATGCAGGGGTTCCTCCTGGCTCTGGGCGACGTAGAAAGGAGGGAGACGGCGAGGATGCTCGAGGTAATAACTAAAGAGGCGTCGCACAGACCGGACGATTACTTCCCGCTCCGACCCCACTTGACGGTGAGAATAGAGGTTCACATTCAGGAATTCCTTCAGCTCCTTGTTATCGCGGGCTCGCCGGGGGCCTAAAACCACCAGGCGTCTGGAGTGAGCGCGCACGTCCGCCACCGACCTAACGCGCGCCTTGGCGAGGCTCCGGCGCGTCGAGTCTATGAGGTCCGTCACCAGAATGTTCAGCATCGCCTTGAGGGCTTCGTTGAATTTCAGTTTCTCGCGAGCGGTGGGGTACTTCCGGTCAATGGTCCGATACAGTGAATCAAACAAGCGCAGACCCTGGCGGATGAGGGGAAGGGTGAGGAGTTTCGCCTCATAGCCATCGTCAAGGTCGGCGCAGTTGTAGGCGATTTCATCGGCGCGATCGATCAACTGGGCTTCGAGCGGAGGTTGCGCGTCCAGCGCGTAGTCGGCGAGTTCGGGGTAAAGCGCGGGATCGTAGTCCCGCGAGTGTTTGATGATTCCTTCGCGGACTTCGAAGGTAAGGTTCAAACCGGGAAACTCCGCGTATTTCTGCTCAAAATGTTCCACGATTCGCAAGGCGTGCAGGTTGTGGTCAAAGCTATCTTTGAAATGCGCCATTTGCCGGTTGAGCTCGGATTCCCCGGCGTGGCCGAAGGGCGGGTGCCCCACGTCATGCACCAGCGCAAGAGCTTCCACGAGATCGTTGTTCAATCGCAGCGCCTTCGCCACCGTGCGGCTGATCTGCGCCACTTCCAACGTGTGAGTGAGCCGGGTGCGAAAATGGTCGGAGTAACGCCGAGTAAATACCTGGGTCTTATTTTCAAGACGCCGGAAGGCTCGAGAATGGATGATGCGGTCGCGGTCTCGCTCGTAATCGTTGCGGAAGGGATGTGGGGGCTCGGGATAGCGCCGGCCCTGCGACTCCTCCACTCGCATGGCGTAACTGGCCAAGTGGTTGTTCGCATGGCGGCGCATCAACTCCTCGGTGGGGCAGAGTTCCCAAACAAGCGACTATAGCATACGGTTGGCCGGTGCAACCGCCTTCTGGAGCGCGTGCGTCTCGCCCGCTTTGGTGTGGGCATCTTATCCGCGCCACAGCGGGCGAGACGCACGCGCTACAAACTTCTAGCAAACAAGCTAGTCCTTCTCAGGCGCCACGAAGCGGTAGCCGACCCAGGGTTCGGTCAACAGATAACGGGGCCGGGAAGGCTCGGGCTCGATCTTCTTGCGCAACTGATTGATGAATACGCGCAGGTATTCCACCTGATCTCCATAGTCAGGGCCCCAGGCGGCTTGCAGCAATTCGCGGTGTAGAAGGGCCTTGTTGGGGTGGGTGACGAGGTAATGGAGGAGGTCAAATTCCTTGGGTGTCAATCGCGCTTGACGGCCACGCGCCACCACCGTTCGCTGGGCAAAATCGATGGTGAGATCCTGGGACTCGAACGTCAGGGGCAGTTCATCGGCGCTGGGGGCGCGGCGGCGCAGATTAGCGCGAATCCGGGCGAGGAGTTCCTGGATCCCGAACGGTTTGACCACATAATCGTCGGCGCCGGAATCGAGCGCGCGCACCTTGTCGCGTTCGTTGTTCCGCACTGAGAGCATGATGATGGGGACGTCGCAGGATTCGCGAATTTCGCGGCACACCTCGAACCCACTCATGCCGGGCAGGTTGATGTCAACTATCAGAAGATCCGGCATTTCTTCCCTGATCATCTCGAGGGCTTGTTCACCGCTACGCGCCTCGCGCACCACAAAGCCGCTGGCCACCAGGGTGGTCCGCAGCACCCGGCGGATCTGCGCCTCATCATCGAGGATCAAGACCCTGCCCGAGCTCATCAGACTCTGCCCCTTTCCGCCGCCAGCGGCAGGCTAAAGTGGAACACCGACCCGCTTCCAACCTGGCTGGTGACCCCTATGGTCCCGCCGTGGGCCTCGACAATCGCCTTGCAGATGGCGAGTCCCATGCCGGTGCCTTGCACGCCGTAACGCTGATCCCTGCCTCGGTAGAACTTGTCGAAGATAAGGGCCTGTTCGAAGCTGTCAATGCCCGCTCCGCGATCGGCCACACTGGTGACGAGAAAGCGGCCGGACACTTCGCTGCTGATGACGATAGGAGTTCCGGGCGGGGAGTACTTCGCCGCATTATCGAGGAACTGCATCAGAACTTCCCGGATGCGGGCCGGATCCATTGGCACCAGGGGCAGGCTCTCCGGCAGGCGGATATCGACAGTATGATTCGCCAGGGTGTTTTTCGAGGCCTCGACCGCCGCATCGATCACCTCGCGGATGGCGTGGGGTGCGATCCCGAGTTCGATCTCACCTGCATCGAGGCGGGCCATTTCGAGCGCTTCCTCGATCAGGTGATTCAAGTGGTCACTCTCCTCATTGATGATGCAGAATAGCTCCCTCCGCTGGTCGTCATTCAGTTCGGGTTGCGTCAGAAGACTGGTAACGGAAGCCTTGATCGCGGTGAGCGGGGTGCGAAGTTCGTGCGTAACCGAATCCAGCAGGGCCGTGCGGAGGCGTTCCTCCTGCCGGGCGGCCTCAGCCTTACCTAGCGCCTCGATGGCGCTGACTCGCTCCACGGCAATGGCGATGAGCGTTCCGAGGGCTTCGAGCGTCTCACGCGCCAGCACGGCGCCCGAAATACCAAGACTTCCCACCGGCCGCACGCCCATCCGCACGGGCACAAAACAAAGTTGCCGGTCCGCTTCTATCACCGGTTCGCCGCGGGCCATGACGGCCTTGAGCTGGTCGCCATCCAATTCCCGAAAGTCCCTGCCTGAACGGTAGATTCCATCCCTGCCGGCCAGGTACAAAGCAGCGTCCCGAACTTCGAACGATTCCACGATGTGTCTCGGGATGGCATTCAGCAATTCCACAACGCCTCCCGCCACCAGTATTTGTTGCGTGAAGGCATATAGACGTTCAATTTCCTGCCGGCGACGGTTGGCGTCACGGGCCCGCTGGCGCGCCTGTTCGGAAAGGCGGCTGGCGGTGATTGCCGTAACCAGGAAGGCGATGAGCGCGACCCAGTTCTGAGGGTCGGCGATGGTCAAGGCGCCGAGGGGCGGAAGAAAGTAATAATTGAAGGCGAGGGTGGCCAGCAGCGACATGAAAATGGAAACCCGCAGGCCCCAGAAGGCGGAAACGTAGAGAATCGCCAGCAGAAAGATAAGCGCCGCGCTGGTGTCGTTGGCCGGCGCCCAACGGCGGAAGATGAGGACTATGGCCAGGACCATGCCGGCAGCGGTAGCGAAGCGCAGGATTTGCCATCGGGAGAGTTTCATCACCGATGGTATTATAGCGGATGTCGGCCGCGCTTGCGCCATGGCTCTGGAGTGCTCTGGAGTGCGGCAGCTTGCTGCCGCTCTCGTTCAGGCCAGCTTGCTGGCCGTGTGCAGGAGCGCTACGAAGCGCCAGCAAGCTCGCTGGAGAAAAGCGGCAGCAAGCTGCCGCACTCCAGAACAGGCCGGCGGATGGGCAAATGATCAGAAGTCCCGAACAATGGCTTGAGAAGGCTTCACCTCCCGAAAAAAAGCAGGGCGTGCTTAAGGTGTTTCTCGGCTACGCGCCCGGTGTCGGGAAGACTTACACCATGCTCAGCGAGGCGAACAGGCGACGACGCCGCGGGCAAGACGTGGTGATCGGAGTTGTGGAAACACACGGGCGGAAACCCATCGAGGACTTGGCTTCCACCCTCGAACAAATTCCTCTGCGCCAGCTCAACTATAAAGGGATCACGTTCGAGGAAATGGATGTCGATGCCATTCTTGCCCGGCAGCCTGGAGTCGCGCTCGTCGATGAGCTGGCTCATACCAACATCGAGGGAAGTAAGCACCGGAAACGTTACGAAGACGTGATGGAACTCCTGGCCGCGAATATTGATGTGCTCTCCACCATGAACATTCAGCACATGGATAGCCTGGCGCCGCTGGTCCAATCCATCACCGGAGTTCCGGTGCGCGAAACCTTGCCGGACTGGGTGCTGAAACGCGCCAGCGAAGTGGTGATGGTTGACCTCACCCCTGAGGCGCTACAGAACCGCATGCGGCGCGGAGACATCTACCCGCTCGAAACCATCGAGAGGGCACTGGCTAACTTTTTCAGGCCTGGGAACCTGATCGCCCTGCGCGAGCTGGCGCTTCGCCAAGTGGCGGATGCGGTAGACCGCGACCTTGGTTCCTACCTCGTCACCAAGGAAATCAGCCGAAACTGGGGAGTACGAGAGCGCATCGCTGTCTCCATCAGCTCGCATCCTAGCTCGCAGTACCTGATCGCCCGCGGAGCGCGCCTGGCTCGCGCCGTCGGCGCGGAACTCTACGTGGTTTACGTTGAAACGTCCGCGGACGCGAGCGAGGGAAAACTGCGCTCCCTGGCGGCCAATATTCGCTTCGCTGAAGAACTGGAAGCCAAGGTCGAACGCTTGCATGGAAATAGCGTGGGTGAAGCGGTGGCAGAGTTTGTAAAGGAAAGGAGGATTACCCAGGTGGTTTTTGGACATTCCGCCGCACGCGGCTGGCGTAGGTACTTCTACCTTTCAGCGCTTAACAGCTTCCTCCGCCACGCCCCCGCTGTGGACATCCACATCGTCACCCAGGAGGGCGACATGGAGACATAAAGTGCCGCAGGATAGCCATGAAGCCATGGGTCGTTTGTTTGATATAATGGCTGTCTGAGGAAAAGTTGGGCGGGGCCTTGGAAAATCCCGCCAGCGCTTGCAGGCAGCGACACTTAGAAGAGAAGGATGCAACTCGTGGTTCCAGACACACTAGTGTGCCTTCTGGCGGGTGGAGAGGGAGAGCGCCTTTACCCGCTGACCCGGGACCGAGCCAAGCCCGCCGTACCATTTGGCGGGATGTATCGGATTGTGGACATTACCCTCTCAAACTGCATCAACTCTGATCTCCGCAGGATTTTCGTCGTTACCCAGTACAAGGCTCTCTCCCTTAATCGCCACTTGCGCGAGGGTTGGAGTATCTTCTCGGATGAACTGGGCGAGTTCTTGCAGGTTCTGCCCCCCATGCGGCGGGTGGGCGGACATTGGTACCAGGGAACCGCCGACGCCACCTACCAGAACCTCTACTCGCTCGGGAGCGAGCCTTGCAAGTATGTTCTGATCCTTTCCGGCGACCACGTTTACAAAATGAATTACCAGTTGATGCTCCAGCAGCACGCTGAGTCCGGGGCGGACGTCACCATTGGAACTATCGAATTCGATCGCGCCGTGGCCTCCCGGTTCGGGGTGGTGGAAGTTGATAAGAACAACCGTATCGTCGGCTGGCAGGAGAAACCCGCCGACCCCAAGCTCTCGCCTAGAAACCCTGAGAAGTCCAACGTCTCGATGGGCATTTATTGCTTCAACCGCGACCTTCTGATCGAGGCCCTCGTCTCTGACGCCGCTGATCCCGACTCGAGCCACGACTTCGGGAAGGATGTGATTCCAAAGCTCATCGGAAAGAAGAAGGTCTATTCCTACGACTTCCGCGACGAAAACAAGAAGGAAGCGAAGTACTGGCGGGATATCGGAACTGTCGAGGCCTATTACGAAGCCAACATGGACCTGGTTTCGGTTTCGCCGGTCTTCAACCTGTACGACTTCCACTGGCCCATCCGCACTTACCAGCAACAGTACCCGCCGGCCAAGTTCGTGTTCGCGCAGGAGGGGCGCCGCATGGGGATCGCCATCGACTCGATGGTTTCGATGGGTTGCATCATTTCCGGCGGCCGGGTTACCAACTCGATTCTTTCCCATGACGTCCGCATCAACAGCTACACTGAAATTGAGAACTCCATCATTTTCTCTCACGTCATCGTCGGTCGCTACTCGCGCATCCGCCGCGCCATCATCGACCGGGCCGTGCATCTTCCGGAGCGCACGGAAATCGGATACAACCTCGAGGAAGATCGCAAGAAATATCACGTCAGCGAAGCCGGCATTGTCGTAGTTGTTCCTGAAGAGCGGATGTTCGAAGACCGTAGGCGGGCAGTGGGGAGTGAGCAGCCGGCAGAAGGAAGTGGGTAGTAAGCAGTAAGCAGTAGGCAGTAAGCAGCAGGCAGAAACACGCCGTCCGATCCGAGCGCGCGTTTCCCAGACCACTATAGACCGCGAGTGGTTCACACCCGCTTATCCGGGTAGGGCTTCCTTCTCGCGAGCACTTGGCGAGCGTGACTTTCCCGAGTTCAGCAATGATCGCGCTGCGTTTCCAAATCTTGTTGCGAAGGACAAGTCACATAACCGGGACCCATCAGAGCTTTTCCACGAGTGATTTGAGCAATTGGATGGTGGTGTGCTTTGGCAGGAAGACGAGAGCGATGCCTACTCCCCAGAGGAATTTCTTGTTTTTGATGAGCCCGAAGCGTTGAATTGCATAGATCGGCCTTTCAACTGTCGGCCACACTAAACGATGCAGCAAAAGCAAGAGTGCCAGCATCAGCGCAGCCAGACCCACAACGATGTCAATGGAATTTAGCACAAACGAGAAAAGCAGAACTCCCCCTGCCATAGGCAAATGCCTGCCGATCCTCGCGCCGAAGAAAATGGGCGCCCATATCAGAGATACCAAGATCAGCAAACTGACAAGCACCTCCAGCACGATTTCGTGCACACGGTCGATTTTGGATATGCGGCGCAGAACCCAGCGGGTAAGCACAATATACGACAGGTCGCACAAAAGGCTGTATGCGAAAAGCAGCGTCATATAGCCAATCCCACTTGCAGTCCGTCCGAGACCGAAGACCGAGAACGCGCGGAACAGGAAGTTGGAAATCCTTAGAAGGGCGAAGACGATCATGGCCCACCACAACGCCATAGACACCTTGCCCCAGAGCGTCTTGCTATCTGTCACCGCCGGCACCGACGCAAACCACGCAAAGAATACAAAGAAGACAAAGGCTTCCCACCGCGTTGCGTTTGCAGGAGGGTTATGGGCAAGTGGCTACAGGATAAATCCAGAAAGGAAGATGGAAGCAAGGGAGAAGGATATTGAGATGAAAACGACCCGCAAAGACCGCAGACGCTTGCCCAGCAGGAGGTCAAACCCTGCCCCGGTCGACTTCGCAACATCCTGCATAAAAGCTACAGCCCGCGACCGCGATTGTTTTTCCCTATCGCTGAGCTTGATCCACCACTCCTCAAGCTTATTTTGGATTCGCCCTTCCTCGTTCTCATGCAGAAAGAGCGCGGCGCAGACGAATAGAACGCCCAGCGCACGGATGAGGGCAAAAGCGCAGTCACTGGGAGACCATGGCATCGAGAACTCCGCTCCGGGGGGAGAACCCGGACGAGTTGGGTCTGGACCGAGACGAATCGCCCCGCCAGCGCCATCCGGCTACTGCACCCTATTTTAACCCTAATAGCGTGCGGGAGCGAGGGGGTCGGCGTTGTCCTAATTTCAGATGTAGCGCCGGCTTCCAGCCGGCATTGAGCCGCCAAGATGGCGGCGCTACGCTCAAATTAGGACAGCACCAGGGGGTCGAGGAGAGGGAACGGCTGTCACACGACCGCGCCTTAGAGGTTGCGTTCTGCCTTCTGCCTTCTGCTTTCTGCATTCTGCTTTCCGTTGTGCTACAATCGCAGGTTTCAAAATCTTGATTGAGGACTAATCTTATGGCAAACATCGATCTGATTCAGGGAAGAGAAATACTCGATTCGCGAGGCAATCCAACCGTGGAGGCGGAAGTCTATCTTCGCGACGGTTCATTTGGGCGAGCGGCAGTGCCTTCGGGGGCATCAACCGGCGAGCACGAAGCTGTGGAATTACGCGACGGCGACAAGCGGCGCTATCAGGGCAAAGGTGTGTTGCGGGCCGTCGAGAATGTCAATACTTTACTGGCGCGGGAACTGGGAGGACATGAGGCCGGAGATCAGGTGGGCATTGACGAGCGCATGATCCGCCTTGATGGCACGCCGAATAAGGGCGAGTTAGGTGCGAACGCTATACTCGCGGTATCGATGGCAGTGTGCCGCGCCGCGGCTCAATCAGCACGTATGCCGCTCTATCGTTATCTCGGCGGACTCCAGGCCCGCATACTTCCGGTGCCGATGATGAATGTGCTGAACGGCGGGGTGCACGCGGATAATACCGTGGATTTCCAGGAATTCATGATCATGCCTGTGGGCGCCGAGAGCTTCGCGCAGGCGTTGCGCATGGGCGCAGAGACCTTCCATACGTTGAAAAAGGTCCTGAAAGAACGCGGCTACAACACCTCCGTGGGCGACGAAGGCGGCTTCGCACCCAGCCTGAAGTCAAATGTGGAGGCCGTGGAAGTCCTGCTGGAGGCCATCGAACAGGCGGGTTATTCGGCCGGCCATGACATCTGCCTGGCGCTCGACCCTGCCTCGAGCGAGATGTTCCAGGACGGCAAGTACGTCTTCTTCAAGTCCGACAAGTCGAAGAAATCCTCCGATGAAATGATCAAGCTGTATGCCGACTGGGTGCGACAGTATCCGATCATCAGCATCGAAGACGGCTTGGCCCAGGATGACTGGGAAGGTTGGGTAGCGCTGACGCAGGCCCTCGGTGATAAAGTGCAAATTGTGGGCGACGACATCTTCGTCACCAACTCTGAGCGGCTCGAGCGCGGTATCGAAGAGGGAGCGGCGAATTCCATCCTGATCAAATTGAACCAGATCGGCACGGTTACAGAAACCATGCGGGCGATTGAGCTGGCCCGGCGCCACGGCTATACTTCGGTGGTCTCGCACCGCTCGGGTGAAACTGAGGACGCTTTCATTGCCGATTTCACGGTTGGCCTGGGCACGGGCCAGATCAAGACCGGGTCCGCCAGCCGCAGCGACCGCGTCGCCAAGTACAATCAGTTGCTGCGCATCGAAGAAGAACTGGGCGATGCGGCGGAATTCCTGGGCCGCGCGGCAGTGAAGTGCGCCGGATAGATCGGGCAGATACCGAATTCACATTGACAGATTTCATGACCGGATGTAACCTCATTCTTGATGTTGCGCTCATTGGCACACCCTCATCCTCATTCGGCCTTTACGGTGCAGTGTCAGTGGGCGAGCCTATAAGTTACCGGAACTGGTGAAAAGATGGCCCGCTGGCTAGAAAGCTCAGCGGGCTTTTTATTTTTTGACTGACGGGAGCGCTGATTAATGGATCTGAATTTTGAAGACGGGTTGATTCCGGCGATCATTCAGGACAGGCATAGTGGCAAGGTTTTGATGTTGGGCTACATGAATGCGGAAGCCTTTGAGAAAACCCTGCACTCCGGTTACGTGACTTTTTTCAGCCGCAGCCGGCAGAAACTCTGGACCAAGGGCGAGACATCCGGTCACCACTTACTGGTTCGTGAAATCAGGGTGGACTGCGACCACGACGCATTGCTTGTCCAGGCGGATCTCCAGGGTCTGGGATGTTGCCACATGGGTTACAAGTCCTGTTTCTTCCGCAAACTGACCGCCTCCGGCGAGGAAGTTTTTCTGCAACGGGAGTTTGATCCGAGCGAAGTATATGGAGACGAAAACCCGGTGAGCCAAACATGAAGCAGTTGAAATTGGGTCTGCCCAAGGGAAGCCTGCAAGAAACCTCGCTCCAACTCTTTCGGCGTGCGGGCTACGAAATCACGGTTAATCCGCGCTCTTACTTTCCCGCCATCGACGACGAGGAGATGGAGTGCATGCTGATCCGCGCTCAGGAAATGCCGCGCTACGTGGAGGATGGGGTTCTGGACGCCGGGCTCACCGGCAAGGATTGGATTCTGGAGAACGAGGCCGCGGTGGTGGAAGTCGCGGACCTGATCTACGCCAAACAGACTTTCGGAAAAGTCCGCTGGGTGCTGGCGGCGCCGGAGAAATCGCCTTTCCGCAGTGTCAAAGATTTGGAAGGGAAGGTCATTGCCACGGAGTTGGTGGGCGTGACCAAGCGGTATCTAGCGGAGAAGGGAGTCAAGGCCAAGGTGGAATTCTCCTGGGGGGCCACGGAAGTCAAGCCTCCGGTTCTGGCCGATGCCATCGTGGAGGTCACGGAGACAGGCTCCTCCTTGCGGGCTAATGGCCTGCGCATCATCGAGACGGTGTTGGAATCGAACACCAAGTTCATCGCCAATCCCGTCGCCTGGGACGATCCCTGGAAGCGCCGGAAGATCGAAGTTCTGGTTATGCTTCTCAAAGGGGCGATTGAGGCCGCCGGTAAGGTGGGCTTGATGTTGAACGTCCTGCGCCAAGACCTCGAAAACGTGCTGGCTGTTCTGCCGGCTCTGAAACGGCCGACAATTTCACAACTCAGTGACCCCGGATGGGTGGCGGTAAACACAGTAATCGAGGAGAAGACGGTGCGCGAAATAATACCGCGCCTCAAGGCCGCCAATGCCCAGGGAATTGTCGAGTATCCCCTGAACAAGATCGTGCTTTAAGCGCTTTGGATTGCGGCAGCAAGCTGCCGCTTTTCCTGCACGGCGAGACCAGCTTGCTGGCCGCGCACCGGAGGGCGCCACTTGGACAGGTCGGGCGCGAGCAAGCTCGCAGGAGAAAAGCGGCAGCAAGCTGCCGCACTCCAAAGCGCCTGCGACGCCTTCCATCCGGTTTCTGAGTTGTGATTCTCTATGCTGGACATTATTCGCAGTGACAATGCGGAAGCCATCAGCCGTCTGCTAGGGGCTCAGGCCACAAACCTGAGCAGCGCCGAGGCTGTCGCCCGCCGTATTATCGCCAATGTCCGCCGCCAGGGCGACCGCGCGCTGGTTCGGTATTCGCAGAAGCTTGACGGTGTCGACCTGCGGAATGTGGGCATGACGGTTACGCCCGAAGAAGTGGAATGGGCCTTCACGGACCTCCCGCAGAATCTCATTCAGGCCTTGCAGGTGGCGGCGAAAAACATCCGCGCTGCGGCGCGCCGCCAACTCCCACGGGCCTGGCAGTTTCAGCCCCTTCCGGGTGTGAAAGTGAGCCAGGTGCTTCGCCCTCTCGAACGGGTGGTTTGCTATGTTCCGGGTGGGCGTTTCGCCTTGCCCTCAACCGTCCTCATGAGCGTCATCCCCGCACAAGTCGCTGGAGTGCGGGAGGTCCTGATCACCTCGCCCAATCCCGCCCCCGCGGTTCTTGTAGCCGCTTATATGTTGGGGGTGCACGGCATCTACCGGCTCGGAGGAGCCCAGGCTGTCGCGGCATTTGCCTACGGGACGGAGAGCGTCCCGCGTGTCGAGAAGATCGTTGGTCCTGGAAACCGTTACGTTGCCGCTGCCAAGAAACTGGTGTCAGGCGAATGCGGAATTGATTTCGTCGCCGGTCCATCCGAACTCGTGGTGGTGGGCGCAAAGGGTAACCCCGAGTGGATCGCGGCCGACCTCGTAGCTCAGGCGGAGCATGACCCGGACGCGGTGGCCATTCTTATCACGCCGGCGCGCCGACTGGCTTTGCGCGTTCAAGCTCGTGCTGCTGAAATCGTCGCGAAGCTTGGGCTGCCGGTCGCCCAGAAATCGTTGGCCGGGCAGGGATGCATTATCCTCACTCGCGGTTTAGCGGAGGCTGCCGAACTCGTCAACCGCTTGGCCCCCGAGCATCTCACCCTGCTCGACGATGCTGAGGGTTTGCTGGATCGAATCCAATCTGCCGGTTCGATTTTCCTGGGTGGTTACAGCCCCGTGGCAGCGGGGGATTATGCTTCCGGCACAAATCATATTCTACCCACCAGTGGGGCGGCGCGTATGCGTGGCGGCTTGAGCGCGGCGGATTTTGTGAAGTGTATTTCGGTTCAGCGAATCACCCGCCAGGGCCTGGCGCGCCTTCGCCCGACGATTGTGACGCTGGCGCGCACGGAACGCCTGAAGGCGCACGCAGAGTCGGTGGAAGTGAGGTTCAAGGATCGATGATTCGACCCCGCAAGGCAGTGGAGCGGCTGAAGAAATACCGCCCCCCGATGGAAGGGCGGGCGGGGAAACTGCGCCTGGACTTCAATGAAAATACGGTGGGGTGTGCCCCGGAAGTTGTCCGCGCCTTGCGGCGTGCGCTGACTCCGGAAATGCTCACGCGCTACCCGGAGTACGGGGAGAGCCGCGAGAACCTGGCGGGCTATTTCGGAGTCAAGCCGGAAGAGGTGCTTCTCACCAACGGCACCGACGATGCGATTAAGGCGATTTGCGACGCCTTTGTCGATCCCGGCGATGTGCTCCTGGTGCCCGCTCCTACCTTCCCGGTTTACGAATTCTTTCAAAACGTGGCCGGGGGCGGCATCGAGCGCGTTCGCTACGACGAACAGTTCCAACTTCCGGTGCAAAGCATCGTGAACGCGATCCACAAGAAGACTCGCTGGGTGGCTCTGGCCAGCCCCAATAACCCCACCGGGACGCAGATTTCTAAGCCTGATCTGCGCACGCTGCTGGAGGCCGCGCCGCACGTCCTGGTGTTGGTGGACGAAGCGTATTACGACTATTCCGGCCAGACAGTTCTGCCTTGGATCAGGAAGTATGAAAACCTCCTGGTGACGAGGACGTTCTCGAAAGCTTTTGGATTGGCGGCGTTGCGGATGGGTTTCATCTTCGGCAACCCGGAACTTGTCGATCTGATGCACCGCGCGCAGAATCCTTTCCAGGTGAATTCCCTGGCCATGCTGGCCGCGTCGATTGCCATCCAGCATGAAGGGCATGTGAAGAAATACGTTGCGCAAGTTCGCGCCAATCGCGATCACGTCTATCGCTGGCTCGAGTCTCGGGGGATTCCTTATGTGCGGAGTTCAGCCAATTTCATCCTGACTCGCGTCGGGGAGCGCGCGCCGGAAATCGCCCAGCTCCTTCGCGCCGAAGGAATTCTGGTGCGCGACTGGAACTACGACCCGCATCTCAAGGGTTACTTGCGGTTCACCATCGGCTCCCATAGTCAAACGCGCCGCTTGCTCGAAGAACTCGAGAAGCAGGAGCATTTGATCGAGACGCGGAAGGGGTCAAAAGCCTGGCGGAACTTCGTCACCTATTCCCAAACAGGATGGTTTGCATGAGAGCGCGATGCGCGGACATCCACCGCCAGACCGCAGAGACCGACGTCCGCATCCGGCTGAACCTGGACGGGCGCGGACGCTACGAGGTTTCCACCGGCATTCGCTTCCTCGATCATATGCTCGAGCTGTTTGCCCGTCATGGCGGATTCGATCTCAAGGTTGCGGTGCGCGGCGATCTCGATGTTGACCAGCATCATACGGTCGAGGATATTGGAATTGTCTTGGGGCAGGTGCTACGGCAAGCGCTGGGGACGAAGAAAGGCATTAATCGGGCGGGTTACTTCCTGATGCCCATGGATGAAACCCTGGCCATCGCCGCCATCGATTTGAGCGGGAGGCCCTACTTGGTGTTCGATGCGCCGATCAAAGCAAGGCACGTCGGCGACCTCCAGACGGAACTGTTGGAAGATTTCTTCCACGGATTTGCCTCCAGCGCGGGCGCCAATGTGCATCTGAAATTGGCCTATGGGCGGTCCAGCCACCATGCCGTCGAGGCGTTGTTCAAAGCCCTGGCGCGTGCCCTGCGCTATGCCTGTTCGCGCGACTCGCGCCTCAAGTCCCAACTCCCCAGCACCAAAGGACTGCTGTGATCGCGTTACTTAACTACGGCGCCGGGAACGTGGGTTCGGTTCTAAAGGCCGTTCAGCACCTCGGATGCTCGGTCGAGGTGATCGACAAACCCGAATCGCTCCGCGCCGCCGAGAAAGTCATTTTCCCCGGTCAAGGTCACTTCGGCTCGATGATGAGGGCCCTCGATGAGCGCCGGCTGCTGAAACCTCTGCGCGACTTGCTGGCCGGCGGCACGCCCTTCCTGGGGATCTGTTTGGGTCTCCAAGCGCTCTACGAAGCCAGTGATGAAGCGCCGGAAGCTCCCGGGCTTGCATTGCTCCCCGGCCGCGTGGCCCGCTTCCAAGGAGTCTTCAAAGTTCCACATGTCGGCTGGAGCCAACTCGAGATTCGCAGCCGCAGCGGGCTTTTCAGAGGGGTTGTGGACGGCAGTTTCGTTTACTACTGCCACTCTTACTACGGGCCGGCTACCAAAGAAAGTTCGTCAGTAACTCACTATGGGCAGACTTTCGCAGCGGGCGTCGAGATGAAGAACATCTGGGCAGTGCAGTTTCACCCGGAAAAGTCTGGCGAAGTGGGACTGAAGGTGCTGGCAAATTTTTTGGGCCTATGAAACACCTGTCCGTTGTCCGTGGTCAGTAGTCCGTTGCAGAAAAGGACAACAGACCACTGATAACTGACGACTGACGACTGACAACTTCCTATGTTCGCTAAACGCATCATTCCATGCCTGGATTGCAAGGACGGCCGAGTGGTCAAAGGTATCAAGTTTGTGAATCTAAGAGATGCCGGAGACCCAAGTGAACTGGCCGAAGCATATAACCGCGAGGGCGCGGACGAACTGGTCATGCTGGACATATCGGCGTCCCGCGAGGGACGCGCTACGCTGATGGATACCGTGCAGCGGGTGGCGCGCCGGCTCTTCATACCGCTGACCGTGGGTGGGGGCGTGAGGACCATTGAGGATGCTCAGCGGTTGCTCTCCGCCGGGGCTGATAAGGTGGGAGTGAATACGGCTGCGGTTGAAACTCCCGAGGTTGTAAACCAGATTGCGGAGCACTTTGGCCGGCAGGCGCTGGTTGTGGCAATCGATGCGCGCCGGCGGGTGGCGCCGGGCGGATTCGTAGGGGCACCCCTTGTGGGTGACCTGACGGGCCGGCAGGACGGGGCCAAAACCGCTCCACGCTGGAGAGTATTAACTTACGGCGGCACCAAGCAAACCGAACTGGACGCCGTGGAATGGGCTCAAGAAGTTGAATCACGCGGCGCCGGCGAAATCCTTCTGACTTCCATGGATGCTGACGGCACGCAGGCTGGTTTCGATTGTGAACTGACCAAGACCATTGCCGACGCGCTCCATATTCCTGTGATCGCTTCCGGCGGCGCCGGTGGGCTCGAACATTTTGGGGAAGTCTTCTTGAAAGGCCATGCGGATGCTGCCTTAGCTGCCTCGATTTTCCATTTCGAGACATATACCATCCGCAGCCTCAAGGAGTATTTGCAGGCACAAGGCGTGGCCGTGCGGCTGTAAAAAAAGGCTAAAGGATAAGGTTGAATGCTAAAGGGTCGAAAGACAAAAGGTGAAGGTCCAAAGACAAAAGTCTAAGCGCTGGCGGTTTCGGCATCCTTCTAGACTTTATCCTTTAGACTTTAACCTTTAGATTTTTGACTTGTTCTCATCATGATCATTCCATGCATCGACTTAATGGGTGGCAAGGTAGTTCAACTCGTCCAAGGGCGGGAGAAGTTCCTGGAGCTGCCTGACCCGCTCGCGGTACTCGAAAAATTTGCCGCCTATCCTCAAATCCAGGTCATCGATCTTGATGGGGCGCTGGGTCGAGGAGACCACAACGATATTATCCGTGAACTCTGCCAGCGAAAGCCCTGCCGCGTCGGGGGCGGGATTCGCACGGTCGAAAAAGCGCTCCACGTGGCACAGGGCGGCGCGTACAAGGTTATTGTGGGCAGCAGCGCGTTTACGTCCAGTGGTATCAACGCCAGCTTCCTCCGAACTCTCCTTGCCGCTGTCCCGCGAGAGCAGCTCATGATCGCCGTTGACTGCCTGGGTGACCGCGTGGCCATTCGAGGCTGGCGGGAAACACTGCCGCTCACTTCTGCACAGGCGCTGGCGCAGCTCGAGCCCTACTGCTCGGAGTTCCTCTGCACTTATATTGACGCGGAAGGCCAACTTCAGGGGACGAATTTGGAGTGGTTTAGAAGCTTGCGGTCCGTTACACAGTTACCCATCACCGCCGCCGGAGGCATCACCACCGACGAGGAAATCAATGCCCTGGAAGAAATCGGCATGAATGCCGCCCTGGGGATGGCCATTTATAAACAGGTCTTCCCCGAATTGTTTAACAAACCGCCAGAGCCGTCATAATCCACGGGCATTCTTACCCCGAATTCCGTACTTTGCCGGTCTCAATTCGACCATGATGGTGCTGGGGTCCAGAGCGTCATGTGAGTTAGTCTATATTTTCAGGAGGCCGTCTAATGCTCAACTTTACCTCTCTATTACCCTCTCGCGTACGCCACGCTCTCAAATGGGTATGCCTGGTTTTGTTTCTGACGACCCTCTCGACGCCGGTCGGAGCGGACGGACCACGTGTGACGGGTTCCGACTTCGACGCGCAAGCCTTCGCTGCACTGCCCGTGGAGAAATCGTACACTTTTCAAAAAACCCTTAGTGAGGGTACCTGGCAATTGCGCCGGGATCCAAACGCCCAACCTGCTCCCGGCGAGATGGCGATCCCAAAGGACGGATGGAGCATCTTAACCGAACCCAAAGCCAGTGTTCCTTTGATTCAGGCCGCAAGAGATTTACATGCTTACCTCGATACAGCCATGCAGACACATGTCAATTTAGAGACAGCAGCATCCCTTGCGGATGGGGCGAAGCGCACGGGAGTCATCGTGGCAGGAAATCGCGCCCAATTACCCGGCTGTGGCGGCTCCCTCACAGGGAGCAAGGACTACCAGATTATCGTTACACCGGAACGAATCGTGGTGTGTGGGTACGACGACCTGGGAGCTATGTACGGTCTCTACAACCTGGAAGAGCGAATGGATTTACGGGAGGCGCCATTTCTCCCGCGCGATCTCAATACAGTCCGTCACAGTCTCTACAAGGCGCGCATGACCCTGTCAGGATTGGGATGGATGGAGTGGCCCGATAAGTACCTGGCTTGGCTGCCTCGCTATGGGTTTGATTCCTTCTTTGATCCCGGGTATGCCAATCCCAACGGAGTCATGGCGCCCGCTCCTTACTATGACAAAATGAGGCGGGAGGATCCTGCTCGCATGCACGATCTCGTACGCCGGGCGGCGCAATACGGGATAAAGGCCTATTCCCCCATTCTTTATAAGTACACAGGCACAACGGAAAGCGTCGAGGGCTTGCGAAAGCTAGTACGGGATATTGTGACAGAGTTCCCCGAAATTCGCGGATATGTTTTGTTGACAGAAGGGTTCGACAATGCAACCGACCCTTGGGATTACAAGGGGGATATGCACAAATGGCTTAGAGACTGGGCTCAGGCAGTGGGCATCGTCACCCAAGAAAGCCACAAGCTCAATCCGGCCATCGAGGTGTTACCCTGGGAGTACAACATCGATTTCCGTCCCAGCCAGGTTGAACTCAAGCGTTACGCAATCGACCAGCTTCCACAAGACACCATCCCGCTTGTAACGTTCGAAAACGGAAAGGACTTCATTTTGGACGGCGAGCACAGCTACCTCAAGGATTACGCGATCAGCCAGGTTGGTCCGTCGGAAGTAGCCGAAGCGCAAATTGCCGAGGCTAAGAAGCGGGGTATGCGTGGGGTGTATGCAAAGGCGGACACATGGGCAACTTGGCAATTTGGAACCTTCCCGCACCTGCCCTTTCCCTACCAATGGTACGAACGCTATAAGGCGCTGGAAAAGTGTGGTATCGACGGAACCATGGAAAGCTGGAGCTATGGCTTCAAACCGAACTTCGTGGCCGAGATTCGCGCCTGGTATAGCTGGACAGACGCGCCACCTTTGGATGACCTGCTTCGGCAGATCGCGCGGCGTGATTTTGGACCAGGATCCGAAGACCTCGTGTTAAACGCCTGGAAGCTGTTCAGCAACGCCATCCGGTTAGACCCTGACACAGGTCCCACAGCCGGAGGCAACAATGCTGTGGCAAACCCGCTTTTCTTCAAACCGCCGGAATCGCACATCATGACGCTCGCTCATTCCTGGACCGACCAGGAGATCTGGTCCAGCGATTCTCACCTGAACCCTTATTGGCCTTATGTTTTCCGTGGATACATGGATGGATACGTTTTGTACCCTGATTTCACAAACCGAACGAACGTGGCGGAGGAGTATGCCAAACCCCTCAGCCTCCCGGTATTCAAGAAGTATCTCTTGGCAGCGGCTGACGAAATGGAAAAGGGACTCATGAGCTACCGCACTGCGGCGCTTAACGCGCCGCCTTCAAAGAGGGTCAACGCCTTCAAGGAAGTTCTATTGGCGGAGCAACTGGAGCGAATGCTGCGCAGCAATGAAGCCGTGCTGGAATTTGAGGACTCGCGTTTCCACTTGATGAAGACTGAGGATCAACCTGGCCGGGACCGGATCCTCGATCGTATGATTGCGATTCTGGTGGATGAAATACCTCGAACGCGGGCGGCGCTTGAAACAGCACGGCGTGATTCCCGGCTCGGGTACGAATGGGAAGAGGATTACATGTACTGGCCGGAAACACTCGAGAATAAACTCCAGTTGCTCAAGGAAACTTTAGCTGAACAAATCCCGACTTACAAAGCCGCACACCGTTAGCGGACGAAATACGATCCGGGCTAGAAAATTGCGTTGGGATTAGAGCAGGCTGTTCCCAAAAGTAAGGAGGATTATGCTAAAGTAAGGCGCAGGAGCGTTGCCGTGCAGAAACAAGCTCGTATCACAAGCAAAGGCCAGATCACCGTGCCGCGGGACATTCGGCGCACACTGGGGGTGCGTCCGGGGGATCGGCTGCTGTTCGAGAGCGACAGCAGAGGGGTTCGTATCCGGCCCCTGAGGGCCGAGAGTCCGTTTGAGAAATACCGCGGCATCGGAAATTCGGGGATTCCCTCCGGGCGTAAGGCCGTTCGCCACTGGGTTCGTGAATTACGCGGACAATGACCACCGCCATCGATACTAACGTCATCGTGGCTCTCTGGGACCGAGACACCGGGCTCAATTCGGCAGCCCTATCGGCCTTGGATGCAGCACTAGGGCGCGGCAGCTTGATCGTCTCCGCGCCGGTCTTCGCAGAGCTGATGGCCTGTCCCGGTCGGGATCAAGCCTTCCTTGACATGTTCTTCCAAGACGCCGGCATTTCCATCGACTGGAATCTGGATGAGGCAATCTGGCGGGCAGCCGGGCGAGCCTTCCAGGTTTACGCCGTCCGCCGCAGAAGGCACGGCGAAGGACCACGCCGCATCCTTGCCGACTTCGTGATCGGCGCACACGCCATAAAGAAAGGTTACTGCCTTCTCACCCTCGACGATCGCCTCTACCAGGCCGCATTTCCCGGGCTTGAAATTGTGCGAATCTGACGTATGTGGTCACAGGAGGTGGCGCAGCTTTCCCAAGCCTCTTGCTTTGTTTCGGCAAGTCCACCCGCAGACGTGTAAGAAGGATGACGCCAATAGGGTGACTCGCAAACCCTTGGCGACGCGCGCGGGTGACTCCTCGTTGCGGGAAGACCCTGCCGTTAAGGACTGCAGTCCGACGGATTGTGCGTCTTTCGTGTAGATGTTGACTTTGCGGGTGGCGCCGGCATCGCTATTTATGTCGGCGACCCATGCCGGCGCACACATACAAACCAATGCATGCACCACTCACGTTTGCCCTTCGCTCGTCGCTCGCCCCGCCGTGGCGGGTCACTCGTCACTGCCCTTTCCGAAGAAAACCGATGGCGAAACATGGAAACGCCGGCTGAGCCGCGCTATGTGTTCGCGGTTCAATCGACGTTTGCCGGAAAGGACCAGTGACACCGTGCTCTCGCTACCAAGTTCCGCTGCGATGTCCCGTTGCGAGAGTCCATTCCGATCGAGAAGAAAGCGTAGTACGTCGATCGGGTCGGCGTCCGGCACCGGGTAGCGCTCCGCCTCGTAGCGCTCAATGAGAAGCGTCAGAAGCTCGATGGCTTCTCCCTCTTCCGGTGTTGGGTGAGACTTCGCCGTCAGCTTGAAGAGCGCCTCCGTGTACTTCGCGAGTTCCTCATCCGAGTGGATGAGGTGGGGCGCCCCCTGCCGAATCATCTCGGTTGGATTCGCCAGTGCGGTACTCATCGTGTAACCCCTTCATCCCAATTGGCGGGATTGTCGTACTGTTTATGCGTCAGGAAAGACCGGATATAGATGTGCCCTTCTGTGGTCTCTCCACCCTTCAGGCGCGAGTAATGAATGATGGCGACCAGGCGGTAGCGGTTCTGACGGATATTAAAGATCACATACCCCTTCACATCATCGGCGTCCTTGAAAACCTGCCGGACGTCCACGAAGTTCCGCCACCGCGCGGCCCGCGCGATTTTGCGCCAGGCCATAATTTGTTTGGCGGCATCTGGATATTGCTTCATAGCTCGGGTCTGGTGCTTTTCGGTAACGACATGCATGAAGGTTCTTTCAATGTCCTCCGCAACATGAACCGTTGCACTTCCCAAGATACTTTGCAAAATGCAAAGTGTCAACGAAAACTGGTCGTGGCGCAGTTTGCTGTAGTTGCGCCCTATGAGTGCCGGAATCTATTGAATTTAAAGCCGGCGGTCATAGGCCGCCGCCACAGCAGACCAAACTGCGCCACTACCCAAGGTATGCACCCATGGAATGCTTGCATGGAATGCTTGCGTGTTGTGCCCCGATGATAATGTCCCCTTCTGTCACCGATAGAAATGTCCCCTAAACTCATGGCCTCTGAGGAGGCCACAGTGAAGAGGACGAGGATGGATGAGCGGGAGTTGAGGCGAGGGGCGGTGTTGTCACAGGTGGCGGGGAAGGGTTGGACTTTGGTGCAAGCTGCCGAGCGCATGGGAGTGAGCTATCGGCAGGCGAGGCGATTGTGGAAGCGTTATCGAGTGAAGGGGACAAGGGGGCTGATGCATGGCAACGTGGGGCGGGCGTCGAACCATGCCAAGCCGAAGAGTTTGCAGCGACGGGTCTTGGGGCTGATAGGGAAGAAGTACGGTGGAGAGCCCGGCGAGCGTTTCGGTCCCACGCTGGCGGCGGAGCACTTGGAGCAAGACGATCATGTCGCAATCGGGGTGGAGACGTTGCGGCAGTGGATGCTGGAGGCAGGATTATGGAGCCGGGAGCGGAGAGGGCGAGCGCATCGGCGAAGGCGGGAGCGGAAAGCGCATTTTGGGGAGTTGGTGCAGTTGGATGGAAGTTTCCATGATTGGCTAGAAGGGCGAGGTCCGCGGGGTTGTCTGATGAACATGGTGGATGACGCGACGGGTACGACGCTGTGCCGGATGGGCAAGGAAGAGACGATCTGGGCGGCGGTGGGAGTGTTGGAGGCGTGGATGGAGTGCTACGGAGTGCCGCAGGCGTTGTACACGGACTGGAAGAACGTGTACGTGCGAGAGCCCAGCGCGCAGGAGCGGATGCGAGGAGAAGAGCCTGTGACGCAGTTCGGACGCATGTGCCGTCAATTGGGGATTGAGATCATCGCGGCCAGTTCGCCGCAGGCCAAGGGGCGGGTGGAGAGGAACCACGGGACGCATCAGGACCGCCTGGTAAAGAAGCTTCGCGTACGAAACATAACGAGCCTAGAGGATGCCAATCGATACTTACAGGAGAAATACTGTGAGGAGCACAACACGCGTTTCGCGGTACGGCCGGCAGCCCCGCAGGACTTTCACTTGCCCAGCCCTGGGGTGCGGAAACTGGACAGCATTTTCCGGCTGGAGAGGGAGAGAGCGCTGAGCAACGATTGGGTGGTACGCGATGAGAACCGCTTCTATCAGGTGGAGCGGCAGCGCCTGCATCACGCGCCAGCAAAGAGCAAGGTGAGGTTATGCGAGTGGGAGGATGGGAGGATCGAGATTCACTACCGAGGGCAGAAGCTCAGCTGGCAAGAGATCCCAGCACGCCCGCTCCCGAGAAAGCAAGAGGACGAACTTCCAGTGGCCATGGAGGCGACGAAGAAGAAGTGGAAACCAGGGCCGCACCATCCCTGGCGGATGGGCCCGTGGACTGACCGCACGCCGTTGGTCTCGGCCTCCGCTTCGCCCTAGACGCTCCGCCCTTCGGGCTCCGCAGGGCTTCGCTCCGGCCGAGACCAACGGCGTAACTCACCACTCCAGCAGAAACAAAGGGAGAGACAAAGTACGTGAAAGACAAAACCGAAAAAGAGGACATTTCTATTGGGTTAAGGATGGGGACATTTCTATCGGGGCTTGACAGCATGGAATGCTTGCGTGTTGTGCCCCGATGATAATGTCCCCTTCTGTCACCGATAGAAATGTCCCCTAAACTCATGGCCTCTGAGGAGGCCACAGTGAAGAGGACGAGGATGGATGAGCGGGAGTTGAGGCGAGGGGCGGTGTTGTCACAGGTGGCGGGGAAGGGTTGGACTTTGGTGCAAGCTGCCGAGCGCATGGGAGTGAGCTATCGGCAGGCGAGGCGATTGTGGAAGCGTTATCGAGTGAAGGGGACAAGGGGGCTGATGCATGGCAACGTGGGGCGGGCGTCGAACCATGCCAAGCCGAAGAGTTTGCAGCGACGGGTCTTGGGGCTGATAGGGAAGAAGTACGGTGGAGAGCCCGGCGAGCGTTTCGGTCCCACGCTGGCGGCGGAGCACTTGGAGCAAGACGATCATGTCGCAATCGGGGTGGAGACGTTGCGGCAGTGGATGCTGGAGGCAGGATTATGGAGCCGGGAGCGGAGAGGGCGAGCGCATCGGCGAAGGCGGGAGCGGAAAGCGCATTTTGGGGAGTTGGTGCAGTTGGATGGAAGTTTCCATGATTGGCTAGAAGGGCGAGGTCCGCGGGGTTGTCTGATGAACATGGTGGATGACGCGACGGGTACGACGCTGTGCCGGATGGGCAAGGAAGAGACGATCTGGGCGGCGGTGGGAGTGTTGGAGGCGTGGATGGAGTGCTACGGAGTGCCGCAGGCGTTGTACACGGACTGGAAGAACGTGTACGTGCGAGAGCCCAGCGCGCAGGAGCGGATGCGAGGAGAAGAGCCTGTGACGCAGTTCGGACGCATGTGCCGTCAATTGGGGATTGAGATCATCGCGGCCAGTTCGCCGCAGGCCAAGGGGCGGGTGGAGAGGAACCACGGGACGCATCAGGACCGCCTGGTAAAGAAGCTTCGCGTACGAAACATAACGAGCCTAGAGGATGCCAATCGATACTTACAGGAGAAATACTGTGAGGAGCACAACACGCGTTTCGCGGTACGGCCGGCAGCCCCGCAGGACTTTCACTTGCCCAGCCCTGGGGTGCGGAAACTGGACAGCATTTTCCGGCTGGAGAGGGAGAGAGCGCTGAGCAACGATTGGGTGGTACGCGATGAGAACCGCTTCTATCAGGTGGAGCGGCAGCGCCTGCATCACGCGCCAGCAAAGAGCAAGGTGAGGTTATGCGAGTGGGAGGATGGGAGGATCGAGATTCACTACCGAGGGCAGAAGCTCAGCTGGCAAGAGATCCCAGCACGCCCGCTCCCGAGAAAGCAAGAGGACGAACTTCCAGTGGCCATGGAGGCGACGAAGAAGAAGTGGAAACCAGGGCCGCACCATCCCTGGCGGATGGGCCCGTGGACTGACCGCACGCCGTTGGTCTCGGCCTCCGCTTCGCCCTAGACGCTCCGCCCTTCGGGCTCCGCAGGGCTTCGCTCCGGCCGAGACCAACGGCGTAACTCACCACTCCAGCAGAAACAAAGGGAGAGACAAAGTACGTGAAAGACAAAACCGAAAAAGAGGACATTTCTATTGGGTTAAGGATGGGGACATTTCTATCGGGGCTTGACACATGGAATGCTTGCGTTGACTTCTGCCCGGGCAAGTGTTATGGGGTAATAAGGGAGATATCTATCATGGCGATGAAGCCCTATAGTTTACCGTGCGGGTAAGCGGAAATGAGCACATCATGCAGTTGCGAGTGGTGCTTCTCTGTGCGTTCCTGATTACGCTTTGCGGCCTGTGTGTTGCCCAGAACCCCAAAGTCATCAACATCCCTGTCCGGCATACTTACGCTAACTCAGGCAAGGAAATGTTTGAAGCTTACTGCGCCGCCTGCCACGGAAAAGAAGGGAAGGGTGATGGACCCGTTGCGGCCGCGCTTAAGGCGCCGCCGACAGATCTCACCATTCTTGCGCGGCAGAAGGCGGGAAAGTTTCCCTCGATGCAGGTTGCCAAGGCCATTACCGGCGAAGCTGGTATTTCGGCCCACGGCTCCAAAGAAATGCCGATCTGGGGTCCCGTGTTCATGTCCATGAGCCACCAGCACGAGTCCGTAGTGCACCTACGCGTAGCTAATCTCACGGAGTACATCAAATCCTTGCAGCAGAAGTGAAGACCTTGGTGGAGTGCCTAGCTGGCCCAGAAATCAGTCGAGGTCAGAACTGGAACAACTTCAAAGTCTATCAGGTCATCCCAGCGGCTAACCCAAGCGTCCAGTAGTTCCGGAAGCGGTGTTTCCATGAGCTGAAAGCAACGAGTGCCCGTCGAATTCACCCAGCTCGCGTGGTAGACAACGCCTTCAGGCAACAGTCGCCCGCTTCTCTTGAACCGTTCGCCGACCAGCCGAGGATGGCCATGTTTGAAGCGTTCAATAACCATGAACAGCATATTGGAAAGTTCACCTCACGCGGGCCAAACATCAAACTGCCCTGCTGCCCGGACGAGGGCTATTGCCCTGTACCCACACCTTTGCAGCGGCAGCCTGACCCAGGTGGACCTGCTTATGCCCAAACTCCAAGGTCATAGTATGGTCATAGTTGCGGCTCACCACTTGGAGCTGTGAGCCGGGGCGAAGTCCGAGACCATCAAAATACTCGAGCAGGGAGCGGTCTCTTTCATACATCGCGACCACCTTCACTCGCGATCCGGCGGGCGCTTCCGACAGCAGGATCAGACCGGACTTGCGACGTTCAGCGGCGCCCGTGTTAATCTCGTTCCAACGCGGGCAGGCGCCTTGCTCTCCCAACTTTTGAATTAACTTCCTCTCGAAGTCATCCGAGACAGCGTGTTCCAGCCGTTCCGCCTCGTCATGGACCTTGTACCATTCCATCCCCAGCATCTCAGTCAGCATGCGCTCCATCAAATGGTGACGTTTGCGAAGCCGATCGGAGATTTGGCGGCCGGCGGCGGTAAGCGAGACCCGCCCGCTGCCTCCAACTCGGATCAGTTTATCGCGTTGCAGACGCCTCAAGGCCAGGGCCACCGCAGGCGGGGTTACTTTCAACCAGCGCGCAATCGTGGCGGCGATCACCGGTTCTTCTTCTGACTCCGCTTCGGCGATCGCTTTCAAGTAATCCTCTTTGGAGATGGTTAGTTTCATTCTCTTCCTTTTGAATTCTCTTTACTTAAGCCTTTGCGCGTTCCCATAATGGCAAGGATTGGAGGAAATGGCAACTGGGCTTTATTCCCGGGCCTAAGCCGGCGACGAAAAATCTTCTTGACAAGGAATGGAGAACTTGTATTAACTATAGTTTACTAATAAGTGCAAGCTATGATGAAGACGCAGTGGACAGGATTTCCGGGACGCGAAAGTGGGTACTGGCGTCATTTGGGCTGGGATCCCTTTCGAAACGCTGGTCATTCCCGTCCCGCCCTGCGGGAGGAATCCAGCCCGTTGACAGCGCATTCCCTGAAGTCTGCGGTGTGGATTCCCGCTTTCGCGGGAATGACTGCGCCTTACGCGCCCACGTCTCGCAAACGACACCAGTACCAGAAAGCACCACTCGAGGGAGGCCATCGTGAGGTTTAGTAGTCTGGCTTATGAGAAGTCCGGAGAGCATCTGGAGTTGGCCCCCGGGGGGAACAAGCCGTCATGGGTTGCTGTCCTCTTACTGCTGGCTGCGGTTTTTTCAGGAGCTCAGGGGAGGGTGTGGGCGCAAGGCGAGACCACCGGCGCCTTGGCCGGACTGGTTACTGATGCAAGCAGCGCGCCAGTGGCCGGGGCGGAGGTGACCGTCGCCAGTTCAACCACCGGCCTCCGCCGCACGGTCCAAACCGATGAAAGCGGGCACTTCTCATTCCCGGAGCTCAGACCCGGTCCATACGTTGTGGAGGCGAAGGCGTTCGGCTTCGAAGACCAGACCATGGGCCCTGTATCTGTGCCCCTGGGTCAGACGCAGACTGTGAGCCTGATACTGAAGATTGCCGCCCAGAAAACATCGGTGGAGGTGCAATCGACGGCGCCACTCATTAACACAGAAAACCCGAACACCACGACGACGCTGGAAGCCGCAGCCATCGCCGATCTTCCCAACCCGGGTTCTGACATGACCTACGTCGCCCAGTTCTCGCCTGGCGCCTTGATCAACACGGCGGGTTCTTCCAATGACTTTGTGGGTGGGCAGAATGGTTACGGAAACGTGGAATTCAACGGACTGCCTGCTCTTTCGAATGCCTTTATCGTGGACGGCCTGGAGACCAACGATCCGATGACCAGCCTGAACAGTGGTTTATCAACAAATCTTGTGCTGGGGCTGAACTCCATTCAGGAAGTTACCGTGAACACGACATCCTACGCGGTTGACCAGGGCCGGTACGGAGCCGCTCAGATCAACTACGTCACCAAATCCGGCACCAACAAGCTTCACGGTAATCTCTATGAATTGTGGAACGGATCGAGACTGAACGCGGCCAATTTCTTTACCAACGCCAACCCTGGCGGACAAAAGCCTCGCTCCACGGTAAACCATTTCGGGGGTAGCCTGGGCGGCCCGGTGGTGCGCAACAAGCTGTTCTTCTTTGGAGATTTCGAGCAGATGCGGATCGCGCTGCCGATTGTGGATACCATCACCGTGCCCTCGGCGGGTTTCCAGAGCTATGTACTCGGGCAATTGCCGCGCGGAGGCGTGGACAGCATCACCGGCGCCTCCTATCCCGCCGCGCCGGCCCTCGTGCCTTTCTATCAGAAAATGTTTTCACTCTATCGAAGCAGCGCAGGCTCGCCCTTGCCCGTGCTGGGGTGTCCTCTGGGGGTGGACGGCAGCGCGGCAAGTGGCAGTCCTCCGAACGGGAATGGCTGCGCCAACCGGCAAGCCGTCTCGATGTCCAGCGCCGACCATGAGCAAGTCATCACCGTGCGCCTGGACCACGATCTCGACCCCCATAACATGGTCTGGTACCGGTTTCAATCCGATACGGGGCTTCAGGCGGCTTACACCGACCCCATTAATCCGGTGTTCAATGCCCTCTCTCCCCAGCCGATGTACTCCTTTGCTTCCGGTTACACGCACATCTTCGGCCAGAACCTGGTGAACTATTTCAACCCGGCGTTCTCCTGGTACTCGAGTATTTTCCAGCCCACCGACCTCGCCAAGACCTTGGCGGCTTTCCCGATCGTGCTGCAAGGCGTGGGGTCGAACGCGCCGTTCACGCCCATGGGAGGCTTGGACTACAACTGGCCTCAGGGAAGGCGGGTCACCCGCTACCAGTTCAATGACACGATGACCTGGCAGCACGGCGCGCACCAGATCGAGTTCGGGTTCGCCTCCCGCCGCATGCTGGCGAGCGATTTCGACTTCAGCAACTACGTTACTCCGCTGGTGACCTACACGACGCTGCCCCAATACATCTATGGCGTCGCGTCCCTCGCCACCAAGTCGTACCCAGCCTCAGGCGAGCAGCCGTTCGACCTGGGCAACTTGGATCTGTTTGCACAGGATAACTTCCGAGTGACGAAAACCCTCACCTGGACGTTCGGTTTGCGCGCCGCGTGGAACTCCGACCCCATCAATCCGCACGGCATGATTGCGCGTCTCGGCTCCTCGTTTGACGCTGCTTCCCACGACGTCAATCAGCCTTTGAACGCCGCCCTCAATACGGGCCTCAAAATGTTTTTCCCTTCAACGCCCTTGGTGGCTTGGCAGCCCCGCACGGCGTTGGCTTGGCAGTTTGCCCCCAAGATGGTGCTTCGTACGGGCTTCGGTGTCTTCACGGACATTCTACCGGGAAGCATTGCGGACCTGATTGGCTCGAATTCGCCCTACGTCAACATCTTCCAGGGTGGGCTGCTGGGGCAAGCAGGCGGACTCGCGCTCGCTCCCGGAGTGCCGGGCAGCGCCATTGATGCGACCGCGGCTGCCAACCAGGCATTTCTCGCCGGCTTTTCACAGGGCCAACTTTCGTGCGCTTCTCCCAAGGCGAATACCCAAGCGTGCCTGCCTGCGGCCGCCCTGGTGGCCGTGCCGAACGGAACGCTGAGGATGCCCTATTCCATGCAGTGGAGTTTGGGGGTCGAGCGCCAGTTGGGCAACACAGGAAGTTTGCGCGCGCAATACGTGGGCACGCGAGGAGTCCAGTTGCCTTACCAGGTGCAGGCGAACGGCTACCAGACCGTATGCCCAGGATGCTTTGCGCCATTTCCATACAACCAGCCCCAAGACCCGCGCTTTGCCAGCGTCACGCAATTCACAACCGGCGCCAACAGCCACTACAACGGGCTGCAAATAACGGCACAGAAGCGCATGGGGCACGGGTTGCAGATTAGCGCCAACTACACGTGGAGCCATTGCCTGGACACGGTATCCAACGGAGGTTTCCTGCCCTTCTCTGCCGGAGCCCTGATCTCGCCCTTGCCCGGTGAACTTCGGCGGCAATATGGAAATTGCGATTACGACATCCGGCACAACTTCAACACGTCCTATGTCTACGCACTTCCCCTGCGGGTTCGAGGCAGCCAATTTCTCGGCGCACTGGCGAACGGCTGGCAGGTGTCAGGCACCGCGTTTTGGCACAGCGGGGTGCCGTTCAGCGTCCTGAGCGCCCCTTATTCAGCCAACGGCGAGGGCATCATTCAGGCGGGCGGCCCGCAATTTGCGAGCGTCCTGCCGGGCGTGCCTCTATATCACAAATCTCCGATTCCCGGCGTCACCCAGCCGGGAACCCTCCAGTGGCTGAACCCCGATGCCTTTGTCTCGGCTGTCGACCCGAGCACAGGCGCCTGCAATGGCGGAGACACGCCAGAGAACTGCCAATTCGGCAGTCTTGGACGCAACACGTTGCGCGGTCCGGACTTTACCTGGAGCGATCTGTATTTGACCAAGAAGTTCTCGATTCACGAGCGGGTGGCGCTCCGCGTGGAAGGTCAGTTCTTCAATTTCCTCAATCACCCGAACTTCGCTTTGCCAACTTCAGTGGCCGGAATTCCCGGACGGCCCGGCACGCAAACCGGCTTCGGCGCACTCACCGCCACAACCTCACCACCCACAGGCTTGCTGGGCGTGGGTTTGGGTGGCGATAACTCGCCGCGCATGGCCGCAATTCAGTTGCGATTGGAGTTTTGAACCCGGACTCGTTTTGCCCCGTCCCTTTTTGATCCCCGCAGGGTATTAAAGAAAGTAGCCGGAGGCAACGCCCCCGGTAAACACGCCCCCACAAGGGACCGACCCTGAAAGGGTCGAATCCGCGTGCCGTCCCACCGGCCCCGTATCCAACGGCCCAAGGTAATGCGCCCCTTTCAGGGTCGCGGAACGAGCCTCGCGCTTTCCGGGGGCGTTGCCCCCGGCTACTTTCTTGTGCCCTTGCAGGGCACGAAAAAGTTGTCGCGGCCACTCGTCTTTGACATCGCGGATGGCGGTCTTTGGCTATACAGGTCCAGAATGATACGGGACCCGCTTCTTCATCGCCCACCAGCATATTCAGGTGTATATTACCGGCCGGAGAAAAATCAAACCGCTCCAGAAAGGGAGGAGCATCTCATGGACGATAAGCTGACTCGCCGCACCTTCTTAGCCTCCGCAGCTTTGCTGATTCCCACGCCCGCGCGGACCCGCGTTCCCGCCTCTGTGCCCACTCATAGCGGAGAATGGTGGGAAGAAGAGCCTCTGCGCATCATTGATCTCGTGACCGCTTACGGCCAGATCGATAAGCGCCCCGCCGCCCAACTTGTCCGTGAAAAGGCCGCCTTCGGCTACAATACCGAGCACCTCCATGTGATGAACTTCACCACCGTCGGCCTCGACGACCAGGGCTTCTTTTTCCGGACCAAACTAGCCGCCAGGCAGAACCCGGACTTCCTCGGCCAATACCTTCCCGAAGCCCGCAAAAACGGCCTTCGCGTCTTCATCTACTTCAACGTGCATGCCTACTCAGTTCCCTTCGGCGAAAAACATCCGGACTGGCGCCAGATCCGCGAAGACGGCAGCCCGCTGACGGGCGTGTACGAGACTGCCACCAGCTTGTGCGTCAACAGCCCCTACCGGGAGTGGGCCTTCCAGATCGACCGTGACTTGTGCGCCTATCCCATCGACGGAATCTTCTACGACGGGCCTATTTTCTTCCCCGAGACATGTTACTGCCGTCACTGTCAGGAGAAGTTCCGCAACCGCTACGGCGCCGGATTGCCCTCGAAAAGAGAGCGCAACGGAAAGGGCTTCGAGCAACTCCTGGAATTCCAGGCCGCCAGCCTCGCCGATTTCCTCCACGACAGCCAAAAGGCAATCAAAGGAATCAATCCAAGCCTCGCCCTCTACATGAACGGCAGCGTGCTGGGAGGAAACTACCCCACGGGCCGCCTGGCACGTGTCATTAATCCGGAAGAAGACCTGATCCTTAACGAAGGCGGCTTCCTTTACAACGACCTCACCCGCATGCCCCTCTGGCGGCCGGGCGTGATGGCCCGCCTCCAGGAAGCGCAAGCGGGCGGCAAGCCCTACGTGGTAGCTTGTGCGGCCGCGTTGAAAAGCTGGAACATGTCCCTGCTCCCCGACCCTGAACTGCGCCTGCTCTACGCCGACTCGATCGCCAACGGCGCCAGCGTCTATTTCGGGTTGTTTCCGTCGGAATGGGATCAGCCCGAAATGAACGCGCTCGCCACCATGAACCGTTTTTTCGCTAAACACTCTGCTTACTACAAAGGCACGCGGTCCGAGGCCCGGATTGCCGTGGTCTGGTCTGACACGACGGCGAACTTCTACGCGGGCTCCGGGGCCCAGTTAATCGATGTGGCCCGCGTTCCGGCACGCAGCAACATCGGCAACCTGGAGCAGGAGTTCTGGGGATTGACGGAAGCCGTCATACGCGCTCATGCCCCCTTCGACGTCATCGACGACTACTCGCTCGAGCACGAAGCGCTCGACCGCTACCAAGCCATCTTCCTGCCGAATGTTGCCTGCATGAGTGAGGCGAGCGCGGCGCGCCTCGAGGATTATGTGCGGCGAGGCGGGAACTTGTTGGCCACCTTCGAAACCTCGCTTTACGATGCTGTGGGTGCGCGCCGCAAGGACTTGGCCCTGGCCAAGCTATTCGGGGTTAGCGCTACGGGGAAGCTCGCCGGCCCCCGACCCTGGGATTACATGGTGAAGCAGGCCGCCAGCCCACTGCTCGACCGCATCCCGCGAGAGTGGATTCCTTCTCCCACTTACTATCTCCAGGTGAAAGCCGGTGACGCCCAAGTGGCGCTCCGCTTCACCAAGCCGTTGGTCGGCTCCTACGAATTCCCGCCTCAGCTTTCGGATGATCCGGCGCTGACGGTCCACAACACCGGCAAGGGAACCGTGATCTACTGTTGCGGCGATCTGGGCAACATGATTCGTGCTTTCCACATGCTCGAGCCGCTCATCCTCATCGAAAACGCCATCCGCTTGCTGGCCCCGCCGGGAATCGAACTGGAAAACGTGCCGTCGGTCGTCGAACTGGTCCACCGCTCGCAGAACGCCGGCAGGCGCCACCTGCTTCACCTCATCAATTTCAACGGCGAGATGACGCGCCCCATTCGCCAAATCACGCCCCTGCGCGACGCGGGCATCACGCTCCCGCCGGACATACAAGCGCGGAGAGTTTACACCCTGATGCGGCCGCAAGACCTGACGCTGCAAAAAGACAGCCGGGGCCGACAACAGTTCGTCGTTCCCCATATCGCTGAGTACGAGGTAATCGTCATCGAGTAGGCGTCCACTTGGTGTCTTGGTGATCCATTGCGTCTCGATCTTCTCACCCTCAAGACACAAAAACTCCAGGCGAAGATAGGGTTGGAAGTTCCTGCCTTACCAGAGAAGCGGGATCAGCCTGTACCGCACCCTCTGCGTATAGGCGTCGTAGCCTTTGAGTTCTCGCCGCAGGAACCGTTCTTCGAAAATGATCCGCAGAGCGATTGTCGCGATCGGAACGCTTGCCAGCAGAGTAGCGGGATACGATTCCAGCCACAGGGGCGCGCCGGCCGTCAAGAGGGCGCCGCCCGCATACATAGGATGTCGCACGATGCTGTAGACTCCGGTATCGACTACCGTCTGTTGTCGCTCTTCCTGATGCTTCACCACAGGCGCCGCGAAGGCGTTCTCCCTAAGGGCGAGGTAAGCGATCCACCAACCCGCGATCAGCAGTACAAGCCCCAATGACGAAACGAAGGTTCCGGGTTTGCCCATCAAGTGATAGCGGAACACATCCAGGGGAATGAAGGCAATCATACCGAAAAACGTGGCGAGATAGAGGACCAGGATGATCTTGTCCGCGAGTGGCTGTCCCTTCTGTATGGGTGGTTTGAGGCGCTCACCGAGTAACTCCTTGTGGCCGGGGAAAAGACTAACCAGCGACGCCACGCCGCCAACGAGGACCACGCCGATGAACAACCAAGCACGCCACCAATCCAGCGTAGCTGCTGGTAAGAAGAGCAGAATGGCGAAAATGGCCACATTCGAGGTGATGCTGACAATCAATTTAAGGATAGACATGGGTGCTTTACCGTCGCCGCAGCGGCGAGGGCACAAAATGCGTTTGATTAAAGTGAGGGGCGCATGCGGATTGACCGCTGCCAGGCGGTCAACACTGCGGCCCTCGCGAAATTATCTCACAGCTTCCAGTGCTATGGGCTAACGCATGTCGCCCGCCCCGCGGGCTATTCCTATTTCACCTTTCCTCAGAGGTTTTGAGAAGCGCTGGGGGCTGCTTGGTAAGGAGGCCGAGATGTTCGGGAAGGGCGACTCAAAAAGAGGAGCAAGAAATGGACCAAAAAAGGTGTTGACACGGCAAGAAAATGCGCATATACGTGTGGGCGGCCGGTGGTCAGGAATCGAGCAGGCCGGCTTAAGTCTCAAACATTGTTGGGAGAATACCCATGTCGAGAGGAATTGGCCGACGCGAATTCTTTCGTAGCAGCGGTGCAAGCTTGCTGACGGTGGGGGCGGCGCTTTACCCGCGAGACGGCGCATCGGCTACGGCTGCGGGAAGCCCCGCGAGCCCCGAGTCGTCCGCCGACTATAAGGTGAAATGGTATGAGTTCACCGAGCACAAGGTGTCCGACACCTGCTGGTCTCTTTCGGTCGGGCCGGACGGCCGTATTTATGCGGCTGCGTGCGCCGAGGGAGTGCCGGGCGGCATCGTGAAGCTGACTCGCTACAACGAGGCGAAGGATGCCCTCGACTATCTTTTCGATCTCGATAAGATGGTGGATGACCCGGGCACGTCCGGCCGGGCCACGCAGTGCAAGATTCACTACAGCTTCGCGCCCTCCATGCACGACGGCATTCTCTACATGGCGACCCACCTTTCCGGGCCTCCCATTGACCTGCCGGCATATTCCCCCTGGCTTTCCTGGCACGACGAGAAACGTTGCTTTCGCGGCAGTGCGCTGCTGGCTTTCGACACCAAGACCGACCAAGTGAAATGGTGGGAAACCCTGATTCCCAAAGAAGGTTGCCGCTGCCTGCTACACGACGAAGACCGAAGCCTGCTTTATGCCATCAGCTACCCCCGAGATCACTTCATCATCTTTGACTTGAAAACGCACCGGCGGAGGGATGTGGGCCGTCTCGGTTCCATAAACGCGCAGACGCTTTTCCTCGATAAGAAGCACCGCGTATGGACCACGAACGACTACGGTCATCTGGTGCGATACGATCCGGAGAAGGATCGCCTGGAGATGTCACCCTTTGTCTTGCCGCACAATTCAGAATTTCAAACCGGGTGGCACAGCGTTTTTTACGACGTCGCTCCCTCGCCCGATCGCGAATGCGTTTACGCGGCCACCTGGATTGCCAACTCATACATGATGCGCATTTGGCCGAATGAAGGAGAGTGGCCGCGGATCGAAGACCTGGGTCCGGTCACCCAAAAGCGCGACCCGACCGTCTCGATCGACACCTTCTGTGACCACTGTGGCGGCCTGACCTTCGCCGGCGACGGCCAGTTGTACTTCGTGGCGTCCCGCTGGCGCGATCCGGTTTATAACCCGATGGGCCCCGAACATAAGGAACGGGAAGGGGTGGTGTGGCGGTTGAATCCGGCTACACTCGAGAAAGAGGAAGTGACCTGCCTGGTACACCCGCGTGAGCTTGCTCAGTATGTTTCGCGCGGGGCGGTGGATCACAACGGCGATCTCTTTTTCGGCCACGTAGGTTCACGGCCTTCGGGCATTTTCAAAGTCGAGATGCCGGCGAGCCGCAAGAAAGAAAATGCTCACCTGCCAATTCGGATGTGGGGATGAGGTTCCATGATGAGTGAGACACAGACAAAGAAGAAGAGAAAGATCGACTACGAGTCGCCGGCCGTTCAGGATGAGGTGAACAATATCACCCACGGCACGTTTGTGAAGCAGGGAACTATGCTCGCCTTTCCCACCGGCTTCCCAGGCGCGACGATTCCCATCCTTGCTGACGAAAGCCACATCACGGCTCTCGACACGAGCCGTCAAGGATTTATCTATGGCGGCACCAGCGGCAAGCGGGCCCATATTTTCGTCGGCATGTTTCACGGCGTCACCGGCATGATCTTCGATATGCACGCCGCGGAAGGCGCCACCACTTGCACCGCGGTCTGCTGCGGAAGAACCAAGTTCCTGGCGTGTGTGAACGGGCCGAGTGGCGGAGGCCGGATCCTCACCAGCAACCTCGAGCCCTGGCCTTACGACCTGATTCAGGAATGGGGTTTTAGGCGTCATCCGTTCAACGACCTGGGAGAGGTTGCGGCCGGTGAGCCCATCGTCCATGCTGTGGCCGATACTTCGAGGGACCACGTGGTGGGCGTGACCACGCATCACCTTTTTACCGTGGACTTTGCGGCCCCGAAGGTTCAAGTGGTGGAGGAGGTTTCCGGCTCGGGCCGCCTCGCGCTAGGTTCAAAAGGCAGCATTCTCGGCCCCGATGGCGCCGGCCACCTTTGGCGCTTTGATCCGCAATCACGGAAGCTCCAGCGTGAAGCCTTCAAGCTGCCTGCCGGCCAGTGGAACAAGACGCCTGGGGTTTGGGCAAAGGTGCCGCATACCGGCTTGCTCTACACGGCAGACGATGACGGCCAGCTATTTTCCTTTGACGAGGAGCGCGGCTTCAGCGCTTCCCTCGGCAAGACCATGTTTGCCCCCGTTACTTGCATGGCGGCTACTTTTGACGGCCGGGTCTTCGGATCCTGCGGCGACGGAATAGCCAAGATGTTCTGCTTCGATCCTGGGAGTCGGAAGATTACCGATATCGGCGTGGCGGTTTCTCTTTTCCAACGCCGGCGTTACGGTTATGTTTTCGGCGATGCGGTCACGGGTCGCGATGGCGAAATCGTCTTCGGTGAAGATGACGACGGCGGGCACCTGTGGCTGTATTTCCCCAGAATTCAAGCCGCCAAGGCGTAGTGACGCCTTTTCAGTTTTCGCACCTGCCAAAAATAATGCTGCGGGGCACACGCAGCAGGAACCCTCTTGCCATTCGTTCCTTTAAAGCGACGGGGGCCCGTGAGCGGCCAACTCGGAATTTGCACCGTGCGGGCGCGGCCCAGCTATGTCAGATACCGCGCCAGCCACGCGCAGATTTTTGCCCACATGTCCGCCACGTTGGCGGCCGATTCGATGATGTGTCCTTCACCCCAATAGCGCACGAATGATGCGGGCGTATTCTGGCGATACAGACCCGTGAAAGCCTCTTCGCCTTGCTGGAGGGGGACATAATCCATGTCCCCTTGCACGATGAGGAGCGGCGTTGTTACGCGGTCAGCGTAGGTGATCGGGCTGTTACGGATGTAGCGATTGGCCATCGAGTCCGTGATACTCGATCTTCCTTAAGCTGCCTTCCGCAATCTGCGCGAGGAATTCGTTTGCAGATGCAAGCTTGCGCCCCGAGATCCATAGGTGCGTGCCTCCGCGCGTCACGGTGGAGAATACTGCGACGCCTGTT
This sequence comes from uncultured Acidobacteriota bacterium, assembly GCA_963832915.1. Lineage (GTDB taxonomy): Bacteria > Acidobacteriota > Terriglobia > UBA7540 > UBA7540 > CAVROP01. Next base: position 52,400 of record CAWHWE010000062.1, on the reverse strand, counting down.
TGCGGCACGAATGTTCTGAATTCGGCGTCCACAGCGGGGCGGGCCAGTCGCCGAAACTCGGTCGTATTCAGGTCAATCACCTATAGATCCGCTTCGGCGCTCACCACTTTGGTCGTGAGGCTCTACGTCCAATACCTACAGGTACTTCAACAACTCATCCAGCGTCTTCTGCACTCCTTCGTAGGGGTCGCTGGGGCCTTCATATTCAATCGAATAAATGCCCTGGAACCCGGCCTTCTTGGAGATCTCGATGCACTTGGGGAAGTTGAACTTGGTCTCGTTCCCGGCAGAGTCAAAATCCAACCCCTTGGCGTGACAGACCACGTGCGCGTAAGGAAATAGGAGTGCCAGCCCTCTCGCGCGAGTGGCCTCGTCCGGAAAGTTGCCGAAATCGGGGAGCGCCCCGACCACTTCAGTGCCTGCCTGTTTGAAAAGTCTCACCAAGTCTTCCGGGTGTTCCGAGCCCACGCCGCCGTGGTTCTCAATAATCACATGCACGCCTTTGGGCCGGCCATAAGCGGCCAAGCGCTTGTAGGACTCAGCGGTCGGCGACAGGTCTTCCGGATTCATTTTGCCGGGATCGCACCGGACGGACTTTGAGCCGACTGCGACTGCGACATCGATCCATGTTTTTGCGCCGTTCACCGCGGCATCGCGCACTTCCTCGTCCGGATCGGAAAGACCGCCGCCCGTCCCCAGCTCTTTAATGTCGACCGGCATGTTCACGACGTGCGAGTGGGCTCGCAGCAAGCGGGTCCTGAGTTCCTGGAGGTAAGCCTTTTCGGTGGAAGCGAAGTGGGGGGCGCAAAACTCCAGATTGTGAACCTTGTACCGGTCGGCAATCATCTCCGGGAAGTCGAGCAAGGCGAGGACGTTTCCGGGCAGGGTGAAATCCTTCGCGCGCGTAGCTTGAAAATAGTTATGAAGGCTCCAGGTGGAAATGGAAATGCGATTCCGCTTGTCCGATCTGACGGCACTGGCCGGGTGGCGCGTTGTCTTTCCCCAGAGCTCGCTCCCCAGAGCCAATGCACCGACGCCTCCGGCAATACGTGTGAATAAATCTCGACGAACCATTCTTCCTCCTCTCGGCCCATCGAATGATAGTGGCCGATAACGGTAAGTATCATAACTCAGAGTTCCGACAGCGATGGAGGTTTCGCGCTTGCATTTTACCTTCCTGACTTGTTACTGTGCTGTGGATGGTCGAGTGTCGCCAAGCGGGCGCGACCAAAGGCATAGGTTATCGTATGCCGTAATTATTGTTGTAATTATTGCATTGACATGCGGTAAGAACTCTCATATATTACACGAAGTCCTGAAAGATGTTGCTGGTCGGCAGGTAGGGGAGACCGGTCGCACGGTTCAGGGATGCCTCTGCGCCCATCGAGTCGGCGCCAGTCGTGGGTTTGTCCTGACGAACTCGCAGAGGGACTGGCAGGGAGAGTTGTCACTTGCTCTCCGCTGGAGAATGGCTGTGATGGGTTTCCTTTCTTTCCACTTCCTCCAAAGCCCGGTGTTCTCGTATCCGGCAATTATTCTCTTGGCCGTATTACTCCTGATGCACTTTCGTCGGCAGCGTATGGACCGAGGGAAGAAGAACGCTGAATTGCGCTGGTTTTCGGAGCTTCATCTATTCGGCAAAACTCTTGCCGAAAGCCCTGATCCGAAACAGATGGCCGACCTGACCGTGCAGCGAAGCATTGAAATGTTCGGGGGCACGGACTCCTACATTTTAGTTCAAACCAGCGGGTCGGACGCGATTAGCCATGTGCGCGCCCAAGGACTCAGCGCGCCAACGCTTGAACGGTTGTCAGACGAGCCCCTCCGTTCTTACCTGGCCTCGTGCGGGGAAAGGTGGGGGAATTTAGTGGTTTTCCCGGACCTGTCTCGCCCTTCTCTGGGAGTTGCCTGGCAACGCGATGCGCTTTTCCAAGAGCTTCGTGCGCTTTGCGTACGGGAGGGGCTAAGGACGTTGCTGGTGGTTGGATTGCAAGTCCGCGAAAACTCGTATGGCGTGCTGCTGGTGGGAAGCCGCAAACCGAGGATCTTCCGCCCCAACGAATTGCGCTTGCTGCTGGCTATTGGCGACCAACTCAGCGTGGCAGTGGAGAATTGGTCCTTGCACCGGGCCGCGGGACGACACAACCAGGAACTAAGGATGCTGCACCGTGTAAGTGAATCGTTGCGCGCGACCTTTGATTTCGAATCACAGGTGCAGATTCTCCGCCAGGAACTGAAAGGGGTGCTCGGTACGACCAACTTTTCCCTGGCTTTGCAGGACTCGCCGGAAGGCCCTCTGAAGACCGTCGTGCCCTTCGAAACCGGCACTGCTGAGGACACTCCTGGAGCAGTAGAGGTTGACGGACTGGCAGAGTTCGTCTGCCAGAGTCGCCGCCCGCTGCTGCTGAACCAGGAACTTCCGGATGCGGCTCGCCGTTTGGGGATTAAATCCATGCAGGGGGGGCTGCGTACCTGGTGCGGCGTGCCCATTCATTTCTCGGACGGCGCGATGGGTGTGCTGGCAGTCGGCGACCTCGAGCGTGAAAACACCATCAACCAGGAACAGTTTGAGCTGTTACAGGTCCTTGCGGACGAGGCCGCGAGTGCGATCGAGAACGCCCGGCTCTTCCAAAAGGAGCGACGACGCTCCAGCCATCTGGCGCTCCTGAATGAATTGGCGCAGAAGGCAGCCTCGGTCCTCAATCCGCAGGAGCTTCTTAACTGCATTTGTGGCGAGGTCCGGAGCGCTTTCGAACGCGACTATGCGCGAATTGAAGTGGCGGACCCACAAGAGAACGAGCTCATCGTGGAAGCGGAGGCGGGTTACGGAGCGGAACTTCTGGGCCGTCGGGTCCATTACGCCGAAGGGCTTTCCGGCGCGGCCGCCTTGAGCCGTGCGCCCGTGCTGGCAAATTCAGTGCTGCGTGACCTTCGATACGTTGCGCTACGCCCGGGCGTTCGGTCCGCCCTGAGCCTTCCTTTAAGGTATCGCAATGATCTGCTGGGCGTCTTGAGTTTGGAAAGCTTGCGCGAGCATAGCTTTTCTCAACAGGACGTGCTGACCTTGCAGTCACTGGCGGACCAGCTTGCCATTGCCCTGCACAATGCTCGCGCCTACCAGTTAGCGCTGGACCAAGCCATCACCGACGGTCTGACAGGTCTCAAGACCCACCGCTACTTCAGGGAGGCGCTGGACGGGGAATGCCGCCGCTCAGCCCGCACCAGTTGCCCGTTCTCCGTGATCATGATGGACCTCGACGGCTTTAAGCGCGTCAATGACCAAGGAGGCCACTTGGAAGGTGATCGAGTGCTGGCGGCTGTGGCCACCCTGCTCGATGCCCGATCAAGGCAGTCGAATGTAGTGGCAAGGTATGGGGGGGATGAGTTCGCCCTGCTGATGCCCGACACAACCACGGAGCAAGCCGAGGTTCTGGCCGAGAGGCTGCGTACTTCGCTGGAAGCGGACCGCTTCCTACACGCCCACAGAGTCACGGCAAGCATTGGGATCGCGACCTTTCCGGACCACGGCTCCACCCCCGAGGAGATTCTCAGGGTTGCGGATGCCGGAATGTATCTTGCCAAGCACTATGACGGGAACGGCGTGAAAGTGGTTTCGCAGAGCCTCGGGGCAGGCGATGGGGAACGTGATCAACGACTGCTGGAAGCGTATCTGGGGGTGGCTCTGAAACGGATGTTTCCCACGGGCACCGACGCCTTCGGCCAGTACCGGCACAAGTTCGAGCAGATGAAGCCGCTTTTGGACACGATCGCTGCTCTCGCTTACGCCATTGAAGCGAGAGACCCTTATACGCAGGGCCATTCTCAGAGAGTTTCCAAGCTGGCAGCCCAGATTGGCGAGCAAATGGGATTATCACAACCTGAAATCGAACAAATCCGCTTGGCGGGCATCCTCCACGATATCGGCAAGTTCCATGTGCCTGAGTCCGTGCTCCACAAGCCCACGTGTCTGACGGCGGAAGAGTTCGAGAAGATGAGGAGCCATGCGGCCTGGGGCGCCAAGATATTGGAGCCCTTGAAAGTCACACCCATCGAGCGCATTGTGCGCCACCACCATGAGGCCTTCGACGGGCAGGGTTATCCGGACAGCTTAAGAGGCGAGCAAATTCCTCTCGGCGCCCGCATTATCACAGTAGCCGATGCCTTCCACGCCATGATCTCCATCCGTCCATATAGGAAGGCCCGCACCGAAGAAGAGGCCCTGGCGGAATTGTGCCGCTGCCGAGGCAGGCAGTTCGATCCCTTGGTGGTGGATGCCTTCCTCCTGTCAATCCAGTCCCTTGGCGGGCGACAAAGGCCCGGTTCCTTCGAGAGCTTGGTGATTTGAGGCGCGGCGCGCTCGCGGCCTGGAAATGGCCCTGCCCCGCAGGGGCCAACCTGCTGAAAACCTCGGGCATGGATAGAGCGCCACTTGGGTCTTCGAGCCACGAAGGGAAGCACGAGTTAGACCTGCTGGTCCTGGCTATTCCTTGGGGGTCTGATTCACAAAAATCTGGTTTAGTCTGGAGCGAATGGCGCCGAGGGCTTCCTCGATAATTTGTTGTTGTTTCTCCACCAGGGATGAGGGGGCAGGTGGGAGAGGGTCTCTCGATGGTCGCAGGGATTCCAGGGGATCCTGCAAACTGGTTTGGATTTCCGTCTCCACCTCCATCTCCTTCGTTTGCTGAGCCAGTATTTCCCGCAGCGTGATGTGCAGTCGCTCACGGAATGACGCCAGGTTCTCCCCGGCTTCACTTTGCAGCGAAGCCAAAGTCGATTCGCGGGCCGCCGCCAACTGCCGACGTGTCTCCTCAACGCACTGCAATTGAGCGGAGAGGAGTCTCTCTTTCAGCAACTCCAGAGCATCTTCGGCTTGTTCGTTGGAGTCTCTGGCTACTGCATCCAGCGCCCTTTCCACGGCGCCTTCGAGCTTTTCCGATACCTCCCTGTTGGCTTTCTCCGAAATTTCCTGTCGTACTCTTTCAAGGTTGTGTTGGATGAAATCCTCGCTGCTACTGCGGGCGCGCTCGATTTGCGCCTTGAATTCCTCGATCTGTTCACGCGCCGCCTGCTCTGCCGATCGTTCGATTTGGGCGCTCAGTGACGGCAAAACCGCCCCCATGATTTCCCGAATGCGCACGTCCACGGCGCTTGTTGCGTCATTCAGGAATTCGTCGAGTCTAGCTCTGGCCTGTTCTGTCGCGCCTTTGCACCGAGCTTGAAACTCGAGGGTGACCTTGGAGAGGTTCTCCTGTGCCAGCGGCAAAACTTGCTCAGCTTCCAAAGTCCAATTGCGCCGCGTCTCGCTGGCTTTCAAGAGGAGATTCTCCACCTCCGCCCGCGCGGACAGCACGCGCTCCGCAAGGATGCTCAATTCCTTCCGGAGCGACTGCGCCTCGCCTATCTTTTCTTGCAGGAACTTGAATTCCAGCAGGGCCGGGGCTTGCAAATGCTCAGCGGGCGAATTAGGGACTCCCGGAGCGCCCTGTCTAAGAGATGCTGATTGAGCCGGCGGGGCGTTGGCTTCCCCGGCGAAACGAGACAAGGCCTTTACAGCCATGTTGTATAGACTGAGTCCTCCATTGTTCTTTCCCACCTCTGCCGGCGAACCTTGTGGGGTGGATTGCGCCGTTTCCACGTTCCCGTCTTTCTCAGCAGTTGCAGCGGAGGTCGTCTGAGATTGCGGCGCGGCCTGGGGGGTCGAGCTTTTCTGGTCCTCCGCGACGATCTCCCTTTCCTTCTGCAAATCCTCGGGTGGGAGCTTGACTCCCCAAACGTTCTGCGCTTCCAGGAGTTCAACGCAGACTTCGTAAGGGTCCTCAGCAAAGTGCTTCTCACAAACCCTGTTGACGCGGGCCTTGGCGCTCCGGCCCAGTAGTGGATTCTCGATCACGATCTCGTCGTCAACAGCTAGTTGACGGAAAGTGGCGATCCTGCCGCCGTGCTTGTTGGCGCTTATCGTCCAGGTGTTCTCTTTGAAGGCCTGCCCGGCCGCGTCTATGCCGCGCATGGTTACTGGAACTATGATCGAAAGGCGAGCACTGCGACGGCCAACCACACCGGGTGTATAAGACTCGTCAGGACTCGGTTGCATGTCCGTGTGGGAGAATCTTAGTGTATTGACGTGGGTAAGTCAACGGACCCGCGACGGCAAAAGAAATCCCCGGCCTTCGGCGCCCGGGAGAGGCTCTCCAAGGGCATTGCACCACTACACAAAGTTCTTCCCCCCGGGGACTTCCAATCCGGCGTGGACAAGTGTTTTGGTGGATTCGCCTTTTTGCGGCCTCATCCGGGGCACTGGATCTCCATGCCGTCACGCAAAGCGGGTGGGCCGATAAGCTTCCAAAGAGAGAGATGTAGAGCGGGAGAGAACCAATTCGGAGATTTGCTGAGCTGTGATAGGAGCCAAAAGGATGCCGTGGCGAAAGTGACCAGTGGCCAGGATGAGATTGTCCTGCTTGCCGTAGCCTAGAACCGGTAGATGATCGGCCGTGTCGGGGCGCAGCCCCGCCCAGGCGCGACGGAAAGCACAGTCCTTTAGGAAAGGCGCGAACCTCATTGCCCCATTGAGGATGGATTGCAGTCCCTCGGCCGTGACAGTCTTCTCAAACCCGGCGTATTCGGCCGTTGTGCCGACCACGACCCGGCGGGCAGAGCGGGGCACGAGATAATGGATTCCGGCACGAACTACATAGGGGATTTCACGGGGCGAATCAAATTCCATCATTTGGCCGCGACAGGGTTGCATGGAGAGCGGAAGCCCCATCTGGGCGGCAAGTCCACCCGACCAGCAGCCCGCCGCCAGCACGTAACACGCTGCGGAAAAGAGTGTGGTCTCGCCCCCGGCAGGGCCGCAGCTTGCGTGAATTGCTTCCACGCGGTTCTCCTGCACGCTCAGCTTCTCCACCGCGCAATGGGCGTGGAATCTCACCCCCAGGCGCCGGGCGGCTTCGATCACGGCCAGCGTCAACTTCTCATTGTCCACCCAGTGGTCCTCAGAAACGCCAAGGGCCAGCCGAACCTGACTCGAAAGCCCAGGCATCCTGTGCTGAAGGGCGGCGGGAGTGAGTCTTTCTAGTGGCAGGCCCGCACGCGTCTGAGTCCAGAAGAGCTTCTCAAGTTCCGCGACTTGCTTTTCCTCAACCGCAACCAGCAGGCTGCCTTCACGACGAAAGTCCACCTCCAGCCCGCTCAACTCTTCAATCTCCGAAACGAAGTCGGGAAACAGAGCATGGCTTCGGGCGCACAAGGCGAAGAATGCGTCGGGTTCAACGGTTTCGCCCTGGGGAGCGATCATTCCCGCTGCCGCGCGGCTGGCTTCAGCCCCAGGCTCGCCGCGATCGAAAACCAACACCCGGAGCTTGGCTTGCGCCAGGCGCAGTGCTATTGAAGAGCCGATCAAGCCGCCACCGATAACGAGCACGTCGGCCGTGTGTGAGGAGCCTGCTGAAAGAGCCATACGTACCAGTCTAGCACTAGTTTCGTGGTTGGGGCGGGGCGGATTGTAAATGTAGAGATTCGGGCGGCGGGGGAATTGTGGCATAATTCAGGCTTCGGCGCATGTCGATTGTGCGCAGTCTAGTGCGAGGAGCAACAGTTGTCCTGTCCTATTTGCAATCATCGTAAGGTGAAGAGGTTTTGCCCGGCAAGAGGAGAAAACATCTGCTCGGTTTGTTGTGGAACCGAACGAGAAGTGACTATCGACTGTCCCGCTGACTGTCCCCACCTCGTGGACAGCCGCAAGTACGATGAGGGACGCCGCCAGGTCGACTGGTCAAAGGTCCCCTTTGCGGATGTCCGGATTCCATTCGAGTTTGCCCAAAGCCACACACCTCTCCTGATGGCATTGATCTCTTCCATCGGGGAATATGTTCGGGACCATCGCCAGGTGGTGGACACGGACGCGATTGCGGCGCTTCAGGCGCTGGCTGAGACTTACCGGACGCTCTCGAGTGGCCTTTACTACGAAAAGCCTCCTGATTATCTCTACCGGCGGGAACTCTATAGCGCGCTCAAGGAAGCCCTGGAAAAATACAAGCAAATGGAAGCTCAAAGGCTTGGTTTGGCCACTACACGGGACGGCGAAATCCGGGATGCGCTGACCTTCCTCACCCAACTCGGCGCCACGCGCGAGAACGGCCGGCCCAAGGGCCGCGCCTTCCTTGACCTGATTCGGGCTCAGCTTGGTCCCGAAACCTTGGCCATACCCGCCTCGAATATCGTGCTGCTGTCCTAATCATGCTGCCCTCATCATCAAGCAATTGGAGCAGCATCGCTGGCGCTCATCATTTATGGTCCCTGCCCGGTTTCCCCATCGCCTCGAGGAGTTTGTAAGCTTGCCCCCAATTAGCGCGACGTCCGAACGGAACCCGTAATACCTGGAAACCAACGAATGGCGTTATCGCGATACAGCTTGCGCAGGACCGGCTCCGGCAGCCGGAGCCCCTGGGCCTGGTGTCCTTTGTACTCTACGGTCTGATCTGTGGCAAAGAACTTCCAATCTCGCTCGTAGGTACTTGTCCATTCCTGCAAAGCTTTCTCCGTGTTGTCTTGTGGCATGACAACCAAGTCGGTGGCGTAAAGAATGCGGTCCTGATACTTGATCAAGAAAGCCCGAACCTTCTGGCGCGGTTGAAGGATGAAGTAGGGGACGCGGGCGGCAGTGTCCACGGCGAAATTGGGATAGCGATCAAAGCGCTGGGCCATCTCATCCACGTCCGCTTCCATGCTGCCCAGATGAGCCCCCACTAAACGCAGCTTGGGGTGCTGCGCCAGCACATGGTCTCGTGCCGCGAGAATAGCAGCCTTGGAAGGCCACTCGGGATGGGCGTAGGCATATTCCTCCGGATGTTGCTTGTAGTATTCATAATCCGGGCTGGCGGGGTTGGGTGGCGCCCAACACGAATCGGGTTCCGCAAGGTGAGCGACAATTGTCCGATGGTGCGCCATTATATCTTCGTACACAGGCTCGAAAGCAGGGTCATCGGGCATCAAATACTTGCCTGCTTTCGTTTTAATTTCCATGCCAATGGTCTTGTAGATTTTTACGGCTACAGCCCCCTCGGTAAAGTCTTGGTTGAGCTGGCGGATTGCCCTTTCGCTGAATCCTGGCTCTTCGAAGTCGTAAGGGCTGAAAGTCGTGCACAAAACGGCACGGCCCGCAGTGCTGTGAACGACCTTGAGCACGTCGGCACGTTGTGGCTCTATGGCCTTGAAGTAGGGATCACGGTCGTCAATCACGCAGATGTCAAGGATACGCAATTTCAGCCGCTCGAGCAGAGCGCCAAAAGCCGCATCGTCCTTATAAAGGTGTACGTGAGCGTCGATGGGATTCATTTCTGCAAAGGCCTTGAGCAACGCGCTCTGGTCACTTGCCGCCACCCCAGAGCCCTGCCTTGCGAGAAGAACTGAAGATAACTTCGGGGCGCCAGCGAAGATTCCCGCAACTAGAACCGTCACGAAGAACAAATTAAGTGTTTTCATATAATCCTTCCTACCGAACCCCTTCCAACCTCATAGGCAGTATCGCACAATGCAACAATGTTGGCTTGAGGCAACTCGGGGTGGAGGTTGCGGCCGCCAGAAAGCACATTGCCGCCTTGTGGGGAGGGATTTCCGTTTGCCCCAAGCGTCCCGTTTTTTTGAAGCGTCTCCCGCCCGCGAAACAATATTCCCATGTGTGTTCAATGGGTTAGAAGAATTTTGGGAGGATGGAGGCAGGCGCATGAGTGTGGCATTTTGGCACACTCGGTGACTCACTCGTTTGATAATGGCCTAGTGAGATAGCCTACTAAAGGCGCCTCCGCCGCCGCGCCGCATTCCGTTGCTTCCAGTTGCGGGCGGCAGGGAGCAGAGGCCAGTGGCGCTGGCCCCCGCCCGAATCCGTCGACTGACGGATTCGTCCCTACAACGGGCGCGAAACGTTGGCCAAAAAAACAAGAGGTTACGGCATTGCGATGCGGAGTCTCGTTCTCCAGAGACTCTGCGGCTTGTGCGGGCAAGCGGGTTTTTCGGCTGCGACTTGCGGAGGGCTGAGAAATATTCCGAGAAAGCGGAGTGCGATCACCTCAACTCAGTGACGGCGGGACTCGCCCAACGCGGCCAGGACCGGAAGTGGCCGGGCGCGCGGCGTGCTCGATCACTGCGATGCAGTGCAAGCGGCGGGCAAGGTGGTGATTGACGTGAGAAGGAGTCTGACGGACCAAAAGCAATGGAAATTTGAGATTACCGACGGTGAGAAAGGGAACAAGGAACAGGGATTAGGGAATAGAGCATGAAAAGTCCAAAGCTCCGTTAAAGGACCCTGAATCTGATGGTGCTAGGTATGGTTTGCAACGCGGCGATGAGGCCCTTGTCCCACTCGTGATTGATGTCCAGGATGGCATACCCGACTGGCCCCTTGGTATCGTAGACTTGTCGTTCCACGTTGATGCCGCGGTCCGCGAACACCCGGTTTATGGCCAGCAACATTCCGGGAATGTTCCTGTGGATGTGCGCCAGCCTGTGGTTCTGGGGGGCGCTCGCGAGTTGGCAGCGCGGCAAATTCACGCTGAGCCTGGTGTCGCCGGTTTGCAAGTAGCGGACCATCTGCGCCGAAACGAATTGTCCAATGCTCTGCTGAGCTTCTTCGGTGCTTCCTCCGATGTGCGGCGTCAGGATGACGTTGGGAAGATTCTGAAGTGAGTTGGGAAAGATGCCCCCTCCGACCGGCTCTTCAGGGAAGACATCGATGGCCGCGCCGCTCAGCTTGCCGCTCTTCAGGTTCTCTGCCAGCGCATCATGACTAACCACAAAACCTCGACTGAGGTTGAGGAAAAACGATCCCCTTTTCATCATGCGGAACTCTTCTTCGCCGAAGAAATTCCTGTTTTGCGGCTTGCCGTCAACGTGCAGGGAAACCACATCCGCCGTTTGGAGCAGCTCCGAAAACGTGCAGTTCTTTGCGTTCCCTCGCGCCAGGACTTCCGCCACATCGCAGAAGACGACTTTCATCCCCATCGCCTCCGCCAACTCGGAAAGTTGCGAGCCAATCTTCCCGTAGCCCACGATGCCGAGCGTCAAGCCGCGAACCTCATGGCAACCTTTGGCGCTCTTGTGCCAAACGCCGCGGTGAAGAGCGAGGCTGCTGTGAAAAACCCGCCGCACTAACACGATGATTTCCCCCAAGGCGAGTTCGGCCACGGAGCGGGTGTTACTGTGGGGATCATTGAACACCGCGATGCCCTGTTCGGTACAACTGGCGCAGTCAATCTGCTCGACGCCGATACAATACGCGCCGACCACCAGTAATTCAGGAGCAGATTCAAGAACCGATTTGGTGATTCTTGTCTTGGACCGGATACCGAGCACGGTAACATCGCGGGCTTCCTGAACGAGCTGGGCCTCATCCGGGCTTCCGGGCAGGGTCCTGACTTCATAGCCAGCACGGGAAAATGTTGCCACCGCATCTTCATGAATGCCTTCAACGAACAACGCTTTCATTGCCATCTTGCTCCCTCAAAATAAGTGAAGTGATGCGTTTATAAAATACCCCAGAGAAACTGCTAAAAGAACAGGATTTTAGAAGTAGAATAACTACAGCAGGCTGATGAAAGACCTCGGAAGCTGTCATTCTGAGCGCAGCGAAGAATCTGAGTTCTTGATTTCAAAGCAGAGCGAGATGCTTCGCTTCGCTCAGCATAACATGATGGGCACTTTTTCATCAGCCTGCTGGGCCGGAAATCAGCCGGTTTTTCGCAATCGTGATTCGCACGCATGCTGAACAATTGCTGCCAGAGGCGCGGACGGCTTAACCCATAATTCCCCAAACGCAACCCTGTGACCTCCGACCGCACCGGGAAAGAGAGGAGAGGGAGAATGCTCCAACGCCTGGAAAACTTCGTGGATGGCACATGGCGACCTTCGAGCGCGGTGCAGGCTCTGAAGGTGCTCAACCCGGCTTCGGCGCAGGTCCTGGCGGAAGTGCCGCTTTCGCCGGCAGAGGAAGTGGATGCAGCGGCCGCGGCGGCTCAGAAGGCATTTCCTGAATGGCGGCGCAGACCGGCTGGCGAGCGGATCCAACCGCTGTTCAAACTCAAGGCTCTGCTGGAGGAGAACCTGGATGACCTGGCGCGCAGCGTCACCAACGAGTGCGGCAAGACCTACGCCGAGAGCATCGGTGAATTGCGGCGCGCCGTCGAGAATGTGGAGGTGACCTGCGGCATCCCTTCTTTGATGCAGGGTTATAACAGCGAGGATATTGCCTTAGGGATCGACGAGCACATGATCCGCCAACCTCTGGGGGTGGTCGCGGCCATCACGCCTTTCAACTTTCCCGCCATGATCCCGTTCTGGTTCATGCCCTATGCCCTGGCGACGGGCAATTGCTTCATCCTGAAGCCCTCGGAGCGGGTGCCGTTGACTTCCAACAAGCTCTTCCACCTGCTTGAGGTTGCCGGCTTTCCGCCCGGCGTGGTGCAGTTGTTAAACGGCAGCAAAGAGACGGTGAACTCCATCCTTGACCATCCCGCCATTCGAGCGGTCAGCTTTGTCGGTTCCACAGCGACAGCGCGCCACATTTACAGCCGGGCAGCGGCCAACGGCAAGCGCGCCCAATGCCAAGGCGGGGCCAAGAACCCGGTGGTGGTCATGCCGGATGCCGATATGGAGATGACCACCAAGATCCTGGCCGACTCCGCCTTCGGTTGCGCGGGCCAGCGCTGCCTGGCAGCCGCAGTCGCCATTACTGTGGGCGAGGCGAAGAATTTGCTGACCGAGCAGTTGGCCGAAGCGGCCAGCAGCCGCAAAGTGGGTTATGGATTGGATCAGGGCGTGGAGATGGGGCCGGTGATCTCGGCCGAGAGTAAGGCGCGCATCGAAGCCTTGATCGCCAGGGGCGAGCACGAAGGGGCGAGCCTCCTTGTGGACGGGCGGGGCCGGAAGGTGAAGAACTTTGAGGAAGGCTTTTTTGTTTTCCCGACCCTCCTGGATGAGGTTCCCCCGCAGAGCGAGATTGCCCGTACTGAAATTTTCGGCCCGGTGCTGAGCTTGATGCACGCTGGATCGCTCGAGGAGGCGATCCGGATGGTCAATGCCCGCAGTTACGGCAACATGGCCTGCATCTTCACCGGCGACGGGGCCAGTGCGCGGCGCTTCCGTTACGAGGTCAACGCCGGCAACGTGGGCATCAATGTGGGCGTGGCGGCGCCGATAGCATTTTTCCCCTTCAGCGGGTGGGGCGAGAGCTTCTTTGGTGACTTGCACGCCCAGGCGCACCACGGGGTGGAGTTTTACACCCAGACTAAGGTGGTGATCGAACGCTGGCCGCGGGCGTGGAGCCGCAAATTCTAAGGGGTCTGATCCTCCTAGAGCCCAAGAAATGTGGTAAACTCTGATTGGGTCAGATTTTACGTATCTAGGTTCCTGAATGAGGACCATTACTGCAACAGAATTGGCGCGCAATCTGCGACGGGTATTGGACCGACTGGCCGTCGAGGGCGAGGAGATCGTCATTGAACGCAACCGCGAACAAGTCGCTCGTCTTCTGCCTGGTCCGGCCCGGCAGACTGCGCTCGAGGCGATGGGTGACCTCTACCGAACCCTTCCTGGAGACGCCGCTGCCACCTGGGAGGAAGACAGCCGCCGGGGCCGGTGGAAGGGAAGCAGGCTGGATAAAGGCGTACGCGACCCATGGGCTTCTTAGTGGATACTTGCGTGTGGATCGATGTGGAGCGGGGCGCCCTGGCCCCAGCCGATGTGGCGGCGCTCACCGCAAGCGAGCCGGTTTTCATTTCGCCCGTAACTCTCGCGGAACTCCGCTTCGGCGCGGAGATCGCCCAAGACCCAGGAATCCGCCAGAGGCGGCTGACCGCCTTGCGCCGCCTCGCGCGCAGACCCCTCCTGCCGATAGACGGCATCACGGCAGATATCTTTGGCAGCTTGGCCGCGCAAATTAAGGCCGCCGGCCGACAACATCGTTACAGGGTTCAGGACCTCTGGCTTGCCAGCCAGGCACTGCAACACGACTGCCGGCTGCTAACCAGAAACCCTCACGACTTCGAGGATATTCCTGGCCTCGACCTCGTGCTCTACCGATTGGCTAGATAGGGACTTTGATCAGTGAAGGTGGTCCGTGCCCGGAGGGTATCATGGCGAACGATTACGCATTCGAGATGGCGACCGCCGCGGTGCGGTTCGGCTTTGGAGTAACGCGCGAGGTGGGCGCAGAGCTGGCGGACCTGGGCAAGCAACACGCCCTGGTCTTCACCGACCCCAACCTGCGCTCCTTGCCGCCCGTGGCTACGGTGCTCGAATCGCTGCAAGAGCACAAAATCCGCTTTTCGATGTTCGACCGCGTCCGCGTGGAGCCCACCGACGAGTCTTTTCGCGAAGCGGTTTCGGCCGCCCAAGCCGACGACTTCGACTCCTTTGTCGCCGTCGGCGGCGGGTTGACGATTGACACCGCGAAAGCCGCGAACCTTTATAGTTGTTATCCGGCCGATTTTCTCGATTACGTCAATCCGCCCGTGGGCAAGGGAAAGCCCGTTCCCGGCCCTCTCAAAACCCTGCTCGCGATTCCCACCACCGCAGGCACCGGCAGCGAAACCACCGGAGTGACCATCTTTGACTTCGTCGCCATGCACGCCAAAACAGGCATCGCACATCGCCGCCTGAAACCAACGCTGGGCTTCCTCGACCCGGAGAACACCCGCACGATGCCGCCCGCCGTGGCCGCTTCGACCGGGCTGGACGTATTGAGCCACGCCGTCGAGTCCTACACCGCCCTGCCCTTCGGCGAGCGGCCGCTGCCCGCGCGGCCGATTCTGCGCCCCGCCTATCAGGGCTCCAATCCCATCAGCGATGTTTGGAGCCTGGAAGCACTGCGGCTGGTTGCGGCTTACCTGCGGCGCGCGGTTGCGGATCCGGCTGACGACGAGGCGCGCGCCTCCATGCTGCTGGCCGCCTCGTACGCCGGGATTGGATTCGGCAATGCCGGTCTGCATTTGCCACACGGCATGTCCTATGCTGTGTCGGGACTGGTGCGGGATTACAGGGCCCCCGGATACCCCATCGGACACCCCCTCGTGCCGCACGGAGTCTCGGTCATCCTCAATGCCCCGGCGGCCTTTCGCTTCACCTCGCCGGCGTGTCCTGAGCGCCACCTGAAGGCGGCTGAGATCCTCGGCGCCAAGGTCAACGGCGCGCGCCTGGAAGACGCCGGGAAGATCCTGGCAGACCAGATCATCGGGTTTATGCGCGATCTGCGCATCCCCAACGGGCTGCGGGATCTCGGCTATCAATCGTCAGATATCCCGGCGCTCGTGGAAGGCACGCTGCCGCAACACCGGGTGACCAAGCTCTCGCCCCGCCCTGCCCGGCCGGAGGACTTGGCCCAGATCTTCACAGATGCCATGGTCGCTTGGTAGGATTAGCGATGACTTCAACGATATTCACCATTGGCTTCACCAAGAAGAGCGCCAAAGAGTTTTTCCAGCTTCTTCAAGACGCTCAAGTGACGAAGCTGATTGATGTCCGGGAGAACCGTGCCGGACAACTCGCGGGATTTGCGAAGTATCCCGACCTTGCCTTCTTACTGGATCGAATTTCGGGAATTGCGTACGACTACCAACCCATCTTCGCCCCCACCCGGGAGATTCGGATTGCCTACCGCAACACGCGCGACTGGGCGCATTTTCAGAAGTCTTTTCTGGAACTCATGATGCGGAGGAGAGTTCTGAAGGAAGCGGATCCCACCTTGTTTGAAGGAAAGGTGGCGCTTCTCTGCACGGAGGCCGAACCCGACAAGTGTCATCGTCGTCTGGTCGCAGAAATGCTCGCGAGACACTGGTCGTCGCAGGGCCACGCAATCGAAGTCAAGCACCTGCAATCTCCCAAGCGACGGCCTCGCGATCAATCAAAGCGGACCAGCCGTAAGGGAATTGATTCTATCTGACATCACGGTGATGGGGCCGGGGGCCAGAAGTCAAAAACCAGCCCTCTCCCAAGGGGCATAGGCGCTAGGATAAGCGCACGGGGCGAAGTCTGAGCCACGGCAGTGGCGAAATCATGTGGCCCACGGCGAGCCAGCCGTGGGAAAGGACGTAGCAAAAGGGGTGTTGAGCCCCGCAAGGGGCGACATCGGGTCGTAGGCACGCGTGCCATGTTTTTTGCCTGAGGACCGCCGGATGCCGCCCCTACCGGGGCTGACGAATCTCGTGTGCCGCCAGCATCCCACGGCTGGCTCGCCGTGGGCCGTCCCGCTCTGCGGGACCGCCCGCCAAGGCGGGCTTTCGGGTGCCCTTTATCGTCGGCTGGCGCAGAGCGAAGCTCTGCGCTCGGCGGATTTCTAATGCCTGGTCGCAGAGCTTCGCTCTGCGCCAGCCAGGTCAGTTGACGGCCCGCACTCCAAAGGTGAGCCATCTCGCAGCGTAATGGTCTTGCCGGAAATCGCCGGCACGCGCTCGCCGGGCACTACGATTCCGCCCAAATTCAATGGGTCGGCGGCGGAGAGGGTGACGATTTCGCCGGTGGGTTCGAGGTGACGCGCGGCGCGCAGCGATTCGAGCGCCACGGGCAAGGCAAATTGCTCGCCCGGGAAACCGTCCACAAAGCGGCCGCCTCGCACCTCACCCCGATCCTCAAGACGCCTGAAGGTAATCAGCAGTTCGCGCCATTTGAAGGGGAATTCCTCGCGCCAGGTCAATTCTCGAAACACCACCCCGTAGCGCTCCAGGAGCACGCCGCAAACCGCCTCAAGCGCTTTGGCGCGATCCGCTGCCTCGCTTGAAAAGAGCAGCGACCATCGTCCTGTGCTGTGTCGCGGGCGAGAGCGGCGCCCTCTCCCTTGTCCGGCGCGCCGTTTGGGATCGATGAGGGCTCGCAAATTGTCGAAGCCATCGGCGGTGAAGAGTCCCGCCGCCACCAATTCCCAAAGCGCCGTTTCGACTTCGGATTTGAGTTGGCCGGTCCCGCGCACAATGTCGGCGAAGAACGAAGCGCCGCGCTGCCGGATGAACTCCAGCACCTCCCGCGCGGCGTGACTCAGCGCTCGAGACACGTCCGGCAGAGGGGCGTGGCGCGGAATCATCCAATCGGATTCTTCCCGCACGAAGAAGGTGATGGGAGCCACGCTGGAGGGAGTGATGCGCCGCGCTGCCATCGAGTCGGCAGAGCCTCGTAGCGCGGGCGTCTCGCCCGCTGTCGCGGGAGCGTCCCGCTCCCGCACGAGAGGGCGCGGGCAAGATGCCCATCCCGCAGGCGCGGGAGGCGGGACGCCCGCGCTACACAATGCGAGCGGCTCCAGCGTGGCCGGATGCGGTGACAAGCGTCCCCAGCCCACGGCGCCCGTCAGGCAAAGCTGGTCGAGCATTTGCGGATCATAGCCGGCCAATCGAGCCGCCAGGATGTGCGACTCCCAAGCATTGGCGGGCGCCTCGAATCCTTGCAATTGCCGGATGACTTCGAGCACGCCTCGTTCAGCAGCCACTTGCGTGCCGGGAGCGGCGTGTTGCCAGCGCAGCAACCAGCGCATGAATTGCGCTCGAGTGACAGGCTGAATCTCCTTGCGCAGCGTGCCCAGCGTGAGCCGATGAATGCGCGCCAGCAACCGGCGATCGCACCATTCGGTCGGGGGGCGCCACTCCTTAATCCCCTCCTCTCCGAGGAGGGGATCTGCACCGGTGAATTGCCCTCGCAGCACTCGGCCTTCTCCTTCGAGGCGAAGCATGGCAGTCTCGATGTCGGCCGCCGGCAATCTCACGGTGCGCACCAGCCGGGGAATGTCGATGGGTCCGGAGTGCGCCATCCAACCTCGAACGAGTTGCAAGAGGGCATCGTCTCTTGCCACTACCGCCTCGTCGATTTCGGCAGGTTGCGTCTCGAACCTTGCTCCTGGGAAGAGAATTGAGAATGTCTTGAATCTCTCCGCAGCGACCCAGAGGACGTCGTTGCCCACCAGCGCACGGGCGGCGCGCTTCTCGGCGATAAGTTGACGAAAGAGATCGCCCCACTGTGCGGCCACCCCTGACGCAGCCACTCTTGCCTGTGTAGTTACCTCTCCCGAATGATCACCGTACACAGGCGAGAGTGCCTGTGCCACTGATGGGCCTCCATGCGGCACGAAATCTTCGGGCAAGGCAACAAATACCTGGAGCACTTCGCTCAGCTCGTCTGCGTCGCGAACATCCGGCCAGGCTTCTTCGCGCACTTGCGTGATAGCGGCGGGGTCGAGCCGGCCGATTTCAGAGAGCACCGCCTCCGGCAGAACGCGGCGCAGAGAGACGGCGCGCGCCCGGCGCTCTTCGAGCGGGGCATCGTCGAGAAAGGCGTATGGATTGGCGTTCAGAATCTCGTGAGAGAATGGCGAGGGCGCAGGTGTGTCCACCGCGATGCAGCGGATGCTGCCATCGCTGATTCCCCGCAGCACCCGCTGCAACCCCTCGAGGTCCAACGCTTCCGTGAGCACGTCTTTCATCACCTCGCGGATCAGGGGGTGGTCCGGAACCTGAATGTCGCCCTCGAGGTTGTCCTGGCATGCCGCCGCGTCCGGGAAGACCGCTGCCAGCAAATCGTCCGCGCGCATGCGCTGAATTTGAAGCGGAATCTTCTTCCCATTGCGAAAACGCGGCAGCGCCAGAGCTCGTGTGGCGTCCCAGCGCCAGCGTGTGGCGAAGATGGGTGAGACGAGCGCGGCCTGCTCCAGTACGGCGGCGGCGGATTCCGGCGTCAGAAAATGGAAGACATCGGCGAGCGGGAAGCTGTGCTGCTCGCCCAGTGAGATGTTCAGGCCATCCTCGGTGGCAGCGGCCTGCAATTCAAAATTGAACGAACGGCAAAATCTCTTGCGCAGCGCCAGCCCCCACGCTTTGTTGATTCTTCCACCAAACGGCGCGTGGATGATGAGTTGCATGCCGCCACCCTCATCGAAAAAGCGCTCGGCCACGATTCTGTGTTGAGTTGGAACCGCGCCCAGCATGGCGCGCCCGGCCAGAATGTATTCAACCGCCTGCTCGGCCCCGGCGTCATCCAGCCCGCATTGCTCTTTCAGCCACGCTACGGCGGCCGCTGTAGGGGCGGCCCTTGTGGCCGCCCCCGCCAGCAACGGCATTGCCAGGCCCTGGGCAGCCACAAGGGCTGCCCCTACTCCAGTGTTCAAATGGGGTGCTACCAGATCACTAATCTTCTCCCGTATCTCTGAAACCCGGGCGGAGAGTTCCGGCGTCCGTGCCGGCGCCTCACCAAGCCAGAAGGGAATGTCGGGGGCCGCGCCGTGAGCATCCTCCACCAACACGCGCCCTGAACTACCTTCGATCCGGGTGATGCGCCAGGACGTGTTCCCCAACAGAAAAACGTCGCCGCGCATGCTCTCGGCTGCGAAGTCTTCGGCGACAGTACCCGCTACGGCGCCTTCCGGCTGTGCCACAACCGTGTAAAGCGCGGACTCAGGAATAGCGCCGCCGTTGGTTATGGCCACCAGGCGGCTACCGCGCCGGCCTCGCAGGCGATGCAGGACGCGGTCGCGATGAAGGTAGGAGCCGTAGCGGCCGCGGCGAGCGGTGATTCCCGCGGAAAGGATTTCGAGCAGCGAGTCAAAATCCCGGCGGGCCAAATCGCGATAGGGGTACGCCCGGCGCACCACCTGGAAGAGATCGTCTTCGCTCCAATCTTCGCAGGCGCACATGGCCACGATTTGCTGAGCCAGGATGTCCAAAGGAGAGTCCGGAATCTCGAGTTGGTCGAGTTCACCCTGCCGCAGGGCTCTGACTAGCGCGGCGCATTCGATGAGCTCATCGCGCGTCATGGCGAAAAGCCGGCCCTTGGGCACTGCCCCGCGCCAATGGCCGGCCCGGCCGATGCGTTGCAGGGCCACTGCGATGGAATGAGGCGATCCGATCTGGCAAACCAGATCCACCGTGCCGATGTCGATGCCAAGCTCGAGGGAAGCAGTGGCTACCAGGACCCGTACGTCACCCGACTTCAGCTTATATTCCGCAGCCAGCCGCACCTTGCGCGCCAGGCTGCCGTGATGCGCCACCACAGCGTCCGCGCCCAGGCGTTGGGCGAGGTGATGAGAGATGCGCTCGGAAAGCCGCCGCGTGTTGACAAAGACCAGCGTGGAGCGATGTTGCCGCGCGAGTTCCGCCAGCCGGTCGTAAACCTCGTCCCACATCTCGTTGCTGGCGATGGGTCCCAGCTCGCTGCGCGGCACTTCCACCGCAAGGTCGAGCGCGCGCCGGTGCCCTATGTTGACGATGACGGGCTCGCCCCGGCCATTTCCGACCAGGAACTTGGCCACCAGACTCTATGGGCTTTTGAGTGGCTGAAAGCCCAATTCGCACCGGTGGGCGGTTGGGGCGCGATTGCGCGATCAGAGCTTCCAGCCTTTCGAGTGAAAGCGATAAATGTGCGCCGCGCTTGTCGTCCGCCACGGCGTGTATTTCATCTACAATCACCGTTTCAACGTCACGCAGGATGGCGCGGCTCTTCTCCGCCGTCAGCAGGATGTAAAGAGACTCGGGCGTGGTGACGAGTATGTGCGGTGGCTGCTTGAGCATCGCCCGGCGCTCTGGCGCCAACGTGTCGCCGGTGCGAACTGCGGCGCGGATAGGTGGCATCACCAATCCTCGCTGACCCGCCAGCGCGGTGATTTCACTCAGCGGGACTTCCAAATTCTTGCGAATGTCGTTGCTCAGCGCCTTGAGGGGCGAAACATAAAGGACTTCCGTGCGGTCCTGGAGCCCGCCGCCCAGCGCCTTCCGAATCAGGCGATCGATGCAGGCAAGAAACGCGGCCAGCGTTTTGCCGCTGCCGGTGGGCGCGCAAATCAGCGTGGATTTTCCAGCGAGAATAGGCGGCCAGCCCTGCTCCTGCGGTTCTGTGGGCGAGCCAAACCTGTCCGCGAACCATTCCTGAACGAGCGGATGAGCCCAGGCTAGAGAAGCCAAGGAGTTCGAAGCTCTATTTGACATTCCGCCTCTTCTCGCGTGCAGAGCGGCGGATTTCCTTGTACTCGTCCATCAACTCGTCTTCAGTAGCACCCCACGAGCTGATCATTTCGTCCAGATCCCTCGCGGCGGCCTGCATGGCTTCGAGTTCAGCCTTGCGGCTGCGTTTCTGCGCGGGAATGTAGAAGCCGAGCGTCTCGCCGTGTCGCGTGATCGCCAAGGGTGTGCCTGATTCGAGGTAGCCTGCGAGGTTCTCCCGGAATTCACGTATCCCAATCTTGAGAGTTTCCATATTGTGTACTCCCTGTACACAAGATACCACAGGTCCGAACTCAATAGCCAGCCGAGTCCCCCTGATTCCGACCTCCAGGCCACAAAATGCGCACATTCTGATCAATGAAAAGCCGGTCCATCAGTCGCGCAGAGCGGTGAGTCCCGTCGCCTCGACGGATTCTTTGGCGAACTCGATGGCAGCCTTGATGTCATCGTTGGTGAGGCCGGGGAAACCCTTACGAACTGCGTCGAAGGACTCACCCGCGGCAAGCTGGCTGAGAATCGATGTGACGAGGATGCGGGCGCCACGAATGACGGGCTTGCCGCTGCAAACGGCGGGGTCGATTTCGATTCGGTCGTGGTATAAGATACTCCGCTCCACTCCTCGTAGCAATCGTATACGCGTTCGCGTAGAATTACCAATGTCTTCTGGCGGCTTGATTTGGGAGGCCAGCCGCGTGAGGCCTGGGCACACGCGTGGGCTCCGGTCGAATTCAAAATACTGGGGGGCGATGCGCGTAACTTGCTTCTTGGTATAACTCAAGTTATACTTCGGTCATGAAAACAGCAATCTCAATTCCCGATCCTCTTTTCAATGCGGCGGAGCGGGCGGCCAAGCGCCAGAAGGTTTCGCGCAGCCGCTTCTACGCCAAAGCAGTTGCAGCATACCTTAAGTCACAGCAGGAAAAGGGAATCAAGGAAGCGTTGGACGCAGTCTACGGGAACGAGCCTTCCGAGCCCGATCCCTTCGTGACGGCTGCGGCGTACCACTTACTAGCCAAGGAGAAGTGGTGATCCGGCGGGGCGAAATCTGGTGGGCCAATCTCCCTCCGCCGGTCGGGTCGGAGCCAGGGTTCCGGCGTCCCGTCCTTGTCGTCCAAACGGACCCATTCAATCAGAGTGGAGTTGGGACTGTAGTCGCCGTAGTGTTCACGTCCAATCTGAGGTTAGCGGATGCCCCTGGCAACGTCCTATGCCGGCGGCAGGACACCGGGCTGAGTAACGACTCGGTGGCCAACGTTTCGCAGGTTGCGGCGCTCGATAAGCGCTGGTTCACAAGCCGTGTGTCCAAAGTATCACCTGCCCTTATGAGCGAAATCGAGGACGGTCTGCGCCTGCTCCTCGGCCTCTAGGCACCGTTACGGACAATGGACCTTCAAACGCACATCGAACAGCTCTACGCCCGTGAGACCAAGGAATTCGGCGACGAATACTTCCGCGCCTTCGACGAATTCAAGCAGGCGCTGAATGAAGGCCGGGTGCGCGCGGCGGAGCCCGATCCCGATTCGCCGACCGGCTGGAAGGTGAATACCTGGGTGAAGAAGGGGATTTTGCTGGGGTTCCGCATCGGGCGGGTCGTGGAGATGGGGTCTGTGGCGCCGGTGTCCTCACCGGCGGAACGGCGGTCAGAGACCGCCGCTACAGAAAAGCCGCATCATCGAAACGCGGATGTTGCGCTACAGAGCCAATTCCGTGACAAGCACACGTTCCCCTTAAAGCAACTTCCGCGCGACCATAACATCCGCATTGTTCCTGGCGGCTCGTCGATTCGCGATGGCTGTTACATCGGCAAGAACGTGACGTGTATGCCGCCCATGTATGTAAACGTAGGCGCCTATGTGGACGATGGCACGATGATCGACTCACACGCACTCGTGGGTTCGTGCGCTCAGGTGGGCAAACGCGTTCACCTCAGCGCGGCGGCGCAGATTGGCGGCGTGCTGGAGCCGATTGGTGCCATGCCCGTGATCGTGGAAGACGAGGTCCTGGTGGGCGGCAACTGCGGAGTTTACGAGGGGACGATCGTCGGCAAAGGAACTGTTTTGGCCGCCGGGACGATTTTGACCGGCTCGACCCCAGTGTACGATTTGGTGCGCGACGCCGTCTATCGCCGGGAAGGCGAAAAACCGTTAATGATTCCTGCGGGTGCGGTGGTCGTCCCCGGCGCCCGCGCAATTACCAAGGGTCAAGGAAAAGAACTGGGGCTTTCCCTCTACACTCCTGTCATCATCAAGTATCGCGACGAGAAGACGGACCAGGCGGTGCGGCTGGAAGAATGGTTGCGATGACTGCTTTCGGAAGGGATGCTCTCGCACCTGCCATTGACTACAGAGACGCCGCGGCAGGAGGAGGGACGAGGCACGGTTGTGCCTGTTCACCATTACCGAGCTGCGAACGCCACAGAAAAGTTTAATAGATAATGTTTATGGCAGAAATAAATAAATTAGATTGCACATGACAAAGCATATCGGTTATTCTCACCCAGGGGAAGGTACATTTGTGGTGCCGGCGTGCTTGGCCTCAGAAACCTTGATTTCCCGGCCGGGTGCGCAGGGACAGTCACGATGAATAAGTCGCTCTTAAACAGGAACGTCATCCGTCTCATCCTTACGGCGCCGCCGGCCAACGCGCTGAGCGGCGAACCCACAGAACAATTCAGCCTCGTTACTGTGCCGCCAGCCTAAGCGCTGAGCGGCGAATCCAAACAATGATCTGACATCACTACGGCATAGAAATTTGCCGAAATAAAATATTGACAGTGGTACGAGGGAATAGTATTCTACCTACCGACTGGTCGGTAGTGGATGCCCCGCCGCTGTCGGAGCGGGAAAACAAGATGCCAAAACTTTACTCAGGTGCGGAACTCTTATTGGAAAGCCTCAGCCGTCAGAAGGTGGAGGTGTTTTTCGGGCTTCCCGGCGGCGCAGTGTTACCTCTTTACGACGCCTTATACAGCGCAGGCATTCGTCACCTCCTGGTCCGCCATGAGCAGGCTGCGGCCTTTGCGGCGGACGGCTACGCGCGCGTGACCGGCAAGCCCGGCGTCTGCCTTGGAACCTCCGGACCTGGCGCCACGAATCTAATCACCGGCCTGACGTCCGCGATGATGGATTCCATTCCTGTGGTGGCTTTGACTGGCCAGGTGCCGTTGCCGCTGATCGGCAAGGACGCCTTCCAGGAGGCCGATACCATCGGCATCAGCCTTCCCAGCACCAAGCAATCCTTCCTGGTTCGGACTGCGGCCGAGGTCCCTTCCGTGATTCAGAAAGCCTTCAAAACCGCCGTATCGGGGCGTCCGGGACCGGTGTTGGTCGATCTCCCCAAGAGCGTGCTCATGGAAAATGCCGAGGCCAGCTACCCTCCAACTGCCGGTCCCGAAGTTCCAGTGCGCGTGCGCGAGTGGACGGACGATGACGTGGAGCGCGCCGTCGATATGATCCTGGAGAGCAGAAGGGCGGTCCTGTATGTGGGCGGTGGTGTCATCACGGCAAACGCTTCCGAAGAAATGCGCGAGCTTGCCGATCTGACACACATTCCGCTCACCACCACGCTGATGGGTCTGGGGGCTTTTCCCTCGCGTCACCCACTTTCGCTGGGGATGTTGGGAATGCACGGCGCTTATGCCACCAACATGGCCGTCACCCAGTGCGACTTGCTCATCGCGGTCGGGGCGCGCTTTGACGACCGCGTCACGGGCCGCCTGAACGGTTTTGCGCCCAACGCTAAGAAGATCCATCTGGACGTGGACCCGTCCGAGGTCAACAAGAACGTGCGCGCCGATCTGGCTCTGGTGGGCGACGCCAAGGAAACCTTGCGCGCCCTGCTTGCCGCCTTGAAGCGCAGGAACGTTCCGCCTCCGATGGAAAGGCAACAGTGGCTGCAGCGAATTGAAACCTGGCGTTCCGAGCACCCACTGACCTACGATAAATACGCCAACAACGTCAAGCCTCAGTTCGTGATCGAGACGCTCTCGCAATATGCCAGCGAGGATGCCATCGCTGCGGTTGACGTGGGCCAGCACCAGATGTGGGGCGCCCAATTCTGGAAATTCACGCGCCCGCGCGCCTGGCTCTCTTCCAGCGGGCTCGGCTCCATGGGCTATGGCTTCCCGGCGGCCATGGGCGCACAAATGGCATTTCCCGATCGACAGGTGATCGCCATCGTGGGCGACGGCGGATTCCAGATGACCCTGAACGACCTCGCCACCGTTGTGCAGTACCGCGTTCCGGTCAAGATCGCCATCATCAATAACCGCGCTCTGGGGATGGTTCGCCAGTGGCAGGAGATCTTCTTTGAGAAACGTTACTGCGACATTGACTTGGACTTCGCTCCCGACTTCGTGAAATTGGCCGAAGCTTACGGGATTCGTGCCGCGCGGGTCGAGCACCGTACCGATGTTGCGGACGCAGTGCAGGATTTCTTGAGCGATCGCGAGCCGCGCCTGATTGACTTCTGGGTTGATCCGGCCGAAAACGTTTATCCGATTGTGCCCCCCGGAGCATCACTGGCGGAAATGGTTGTGGAACCTCCGCGCGTCATGGTGGAAGAGGAAGCGCTCGACGATCTGTGGGCGGTTTAGCGCCCTGACAGGAGCAGTTTATGCAGTGGTTGCTGACTCTTGAAATGAATGACGACATGATATTAATCTGCCGGCTGATGAACATTTTCCGCCGGAAGAGCCTGAAGATCACTACCTTGGTGGTGGCGTCCCGGCCGTTGGGGTTCTCCCTGATGAGCGTAGTCGAATCACCGGAAGCTGATATAGACTACCTCTTCAATTTCTTGCGGCGGACCGAGGGGGTGCAGCACGTCACCTGCTACCACCATGAGTCCTTTCCGAATGCTTCATTCGTATTTGTCGATTCGGAAGAGGACAATTCCGGCGTCGCACAAGTGTTGAAAGCATTTCCTGAATCCAAGTTGGTTTTTGCCAGCCACGGGAAGTATCTGCTGGAGATTCCGGTGGAGAAACGGCGGAACCCTGCTTCGGCGGGCTCTCGAGAGCCGGCGTTTCTTCCCTTCGCTTGCGTCAAGACAACACGCAGCGCCACGCACCCGGAGTTTGCTCAAGTTCAGGCTTGATTCTCCCTATCGGCACAATCCGGTGGTAGCGGGCCAATCTGATGCTGTAGGGGGCGAGTTTATCCGTCAATTGACGGACTCAATGTTGCGTCAACTGACGGGTCGAGCCGCCTCTGTATCAATTTGACCCGCTGCCAATCCGGTTTGGTACATGACGGCAAAGTGGAGAAGTGGTATTCTGCATTGGTCCCTGGAGGTCAAGGCTTTCTGGGGATATTTCATTTTTCAAGAGGGAACGAAATGGCAAAAGTCTATTACGAAAATGATGGAGATTTGAAATACTTGGCGGGCAAGACCGTCGGGATCATCGGTTACGGGAGCCAGGGGCACGCGCACGCGCTCAATCTGCGGGACAGCGGGGTGAATGTGATCGTGGGTGAGGTCCGCCCCTCCACCCCCCAGGCCAAGGCGAAAGAGGCCGGCTTCGAGGTCGTTGACGCAGCGGAAGCCTCCCAGCGCAGCGACCTTATCGCCGTGCTCATCCCGGACCATGTGCAGCCCAAGGTTTACAAGGAACAGATCGAGCCCCATCTGGGTAAAGGGAAAACTTTGTTTTTTGCCCACGGGTTCAATATCCACTACAAGTTTATCGTTCCGCCTCCTACGGTGGACGTCATCATGATCGCCCCCAAATGCCCCGGTCACCGCTTGCGCGAGCTTTTCCAGGAAGGCATCGGCGTACCGGCCTTGCTGGCCGTCGAGCAGGACGCCTCCGGCCACGCTGAACAGACCGGGCTTGCCTACGCGAAAGCTCTCGGGAGCCTTAAAGCGGGTGTCATCCGCACCACCTTCAAGGAAGAAACCGAAACAGACTTGTTCGGCGAGCAGACCGTATTGTGCGGTGGGGTGTCAGCCTTGATCACGGCGGGGTTTGAAACCCTGGTCCAGGCGGGCTACCAGCCGGAGATCGCTTATTTCGAGTGCCTGCACGAATTGAAGCTGATCGTGGACCTGATTTATCAGGGCGGCATCAAGTATATGCGCTACTCGGTGAGCGACACGGCTGAGTTCGGCGACTACACCCGCGGGCCCATGGTGATTGACGCGCACGTCCGCGAGACCATGAAGAAGATCCTCGCCGAGGTTCAGAACGGCCGTTTCGCGAATGAATGGATGGAGGAGAACGCTCAGGGCCGCAAGAAGTTCCTCGAAATGCGCGCCCAGGCGGCCGAGAATCTGATTGAAAAGGTGGGGAGTAAGTTGCGGAAAATGATGCCCTGGATTCAGGGCTCCAAGGAGGAAGCCACCGCCGCTCAAGCCGAGGCACGACGATAACGGCGAAAACGTGAGCCGGAAGGAGACTTGGGAACGTCCTAAAACGGCGGGGCTAAACAGGCTGCGGAAAAACCCCTCCACACTGTCATTCTGAGCGAAGCGAAGAATCTCGCTCTGAGTGTTTTCAAGGCAATGCGAGATCCTTCGTCGCCTGCGGCTCCTCAGGATGACAGCCCTAAGGAGTTTTTCCGCAGCCTGTAAAGCCCTGCCCTTCCTTGACGTGGTGAGAAATCCAGTCTAGGGCCGGACACCGTTCGGCCCTCAGGCGAGCGCGGTTCGACTTCGCTCACCGCCCTGAGCTTGTCGAAGGGCCGTTCGCCCCCACGCCAACTGCAATCCACTCAGTCGAGGAGAGATATGAAGCCTCCGACAGACGCTGCGAAGAAAAGTGCCCAAGCCGCAATGACTATTCACTCCCGGGTTAAGAAACTCGCGGTCATTGGCGGCGGGAAACTCGGCGAAGCATTGCTAACGGGAATCTTGGGCTCGCAATTCGTTCCTGTGGGGTGCATCGAAGCGACAGTAGCGGTAGCCGACCGGCCACGGGCTGACTACCTGGCAGAAAAATACGGCATCAAGGCACATACCAACAACATTCAGGCGGTCTCCGGAGCCGACCTGGTGCTTATTTGCTTGAAGCCCCAACAGGTGAAAGGCGTCCTGCACGAAGTCAAGAACAAGCTGCGAAAAAACGTGGTCGTCATTTCCTGCGCCGCCTCGGTGACCACGTCATTGATCGAGCGTGAAATAGGACGGCCGTTGCGCGTGATCCGCGCCATGCCCAACACACCGTGCCTCATCCGCCAGGGTATGACGGCCCTGGCGGGAGGGAAGCACGCCACTGAAGATGACATGCGCCTGGGGCGAGAGATCTTCAGTTCCATGGGCCGAGCTGTGGTTGTGGATGAAAAACACATGGATGCCATCACGGGTCTTTCGGCCTCCGGCCCTGCCTACGTTTATTTGATTATCGAGTCACTGGCTGAGGCGGGAGTGAAAATGGGACTGCCGCGCGACCTTTCCACAGAACTCTCCGCCCAAACCTTGCTGGGCGCCTCCGCCATGGTGCTGCACACCGGTGAGCACCCCGCCAAATTGAAGGATATTGTAACCACGCCGGCCGGCTGCACCATCGACGGCTTGCTCGAGCTCGAGGAAGGCGGCCTGCGGGTTACTTTGATTAAAGCTGTGGTGCGCGCCGGCGAGCGGGCGCGGCAACTCGTGGAAGACCAGAACAGCTAGTGAAAGAGCGCCCTTCTCAGTTTTCAGGGAGCTGGTTGATGAGGGCGTCGATTTCTTTCACGATGGTCTTCGAACGGATATCGACCATCGAGATTTCGGCGGCGTGCTCACTCAGTTGATCCCAATACTCTTCCTTCTGAGGGTTCAGGGCGAGAACATTCTCCACGGCCTTTTCGGTTTCGCGGAGCATCTCCAAATACTCCTCCATGAGCCGCTTCAGAACGTGGGTATCTGGAATGATAAGGGCTTTTGTTCTCGGCATAGTTACTTTTCCAGTTGCTCGCTTAACTTTCTGCCGCACCATGTTAATTTCGCGATGCCCTGACCCCCTCACCCGGCCCGCCTCCCGATGAAGTGCATCGGGACGGCGGGCCACCCTCTCCCCCAAGGGAGAGAGGGCTGAAGCTGCAGCGGCAAGGCAGCAGGCACGGTCAATCTAAAATCCAAAATTGCCCCAGTCCTCGCCCCATTTTCATCCCGTGCTCTTCATCCCAAACGCAATACCGCCCACGGTGATTTGCAGGAGGTGGAGTATTTCTGGCTGGTGGTCGCGCGCGGATCGCCACTTTTGGAGGAAGCGAATCTGGAGGAAGTTTAGAGGGTCAACGTACGGGTTGCGCAGGCGGATGGACTCCGCCAGCACCGGCTGGCGTTCGAGCAACTGGGTCGAGCCCGAGACTTCAAGCACCCCACGCACGCTGCGCTCATATTCTTCCCGGATACGGCCAAAGATGCTCTCAGCAAGAGAGCGAGGTCGAACCAGGGCGGCGTATCGGCTGGCGATGTAGAGGTCCGTTTTGGCCAGGGAGGCTTCCGCGTTGTTAATCAGGATGTTGAAGAAAGGCCAGCCCATGTACATACGACGCAGCAAGTGAAGCCCATGGGGGGCGTGATCTCGCATGAATTCTTGCAACGCGTAGCCGAGACCGAACCAGGCGGGGAGGAGATGTCGCGATTGCGTCCAAGCAAAGACCCAGGGAATGGCGCGCAAGTCGCGCAGGTTGTCTGTGTGGAAGCGGCGGCTGGGGCGCGACCCGAGCCGAATCCGTTCGATGAGGTCGATCGGCGTAGCCTGGCGAAAGTAAGACACGAACCCCGGCGTTTTGTCGACGAGCTCACGATAGAACGTGCAGCTACGGTCGGCAAGTTCCTGGGCGTACTTTTCCCACCCGGGAATTTGATCCACCTTGACACGCCGGAAGTGCAGAAGATGCGCGTGCAGCACCGCCGTGACGAGTTGCTCCAGGTTCCTCTCCGCAATGGCCGGGTTCGCATATTTGAGAGAGATGACCTCGCCTTGTTCAGTGATCCGAAGTCTTCCCCCGGGGGCAGCGAAGGGTTGCGCCTCGATGCTGCGGTGGGATTGTCCTCCTCCACGGTCAATCGTTCCACCCTTGCCGTGAAACAGACTCAGGCGAACGCCGCATTTCTCCGCCACGCTGGCCAGTCTCTTCTGGGCGCGGAAAAGCGCCCAGTTGGCGGCAACATAACCGCCGTCCTTGACGGAGTCGGAATACCCCAGCATGACCTCCTGAAATTCCTCGCGAGAACTCAGGATGCGCCGATAGAGGGGGTCCGCGAAAAGCTCTTGCATGATTGCCGGACCAGCTTCCAGATCATCGAGCGTCTCGAAAAGTGGTATGACGTCAAAGGAAGAACGCGGCTCGCCGTTGCGGACTTCCACCAGGCCCGCCTGCCGCCCAAGCAACAGAACATCCCAGATGTCCGCGGCGCTGGAGGTCATGCTTAATATGTAGCGATGCGCTGCCGGTTCCCCGTCGCGAGTCTGAATCTCCTTTAGCGCTGAAAATTCCTCCAGGACGCGCCGGGCGGGTCCGGAGAAGATGTTCTGCTGGGGGGCCTCGAGAAGAAGCCTTTTTATGGAAATAGCACGCGCCTCGAGGGGTTGAGAGGGAAGCCCCTGCTTGCGCAAAAGCTCATCCGCCGCGGCTCGGGTAACGGAGGAATGGGTGCGGAAATCAAGACTTGCGCCATGAAAGCCAAAAACCTGCGAAGCTACACGAAGCCTGCCGGCTCCAAATTT
The DNA here is from genome assembly GCA_963832915.1 of uncultured Acidobacteriota bacterium. Lineage (GTDB taxonomy): Bacteria > Acidobacteriota > Terriglobia > UBA7540 > UBA7540 > CAVROP01. Next base: position 21,785 of record CAWHWE010000062.1, on the reverse strand, counting down.
GGATATTCGCGGACTGGGGTGGCGAGCCAAGAGGCGTTCAAGCTGCCGGAGGTCGCCGGTGAGTTCTTCGGGAAGCCGGTAGGCTCCGCGGGCGCGGGTCCGCGTCTGATCCAGTCTCCACATCATAACGCGGAGCTTGCGGCGGTAAAGTTCACTGGGCTGATCGACTTCTCTAAAAGCGCGCGTTTCCGGATAGCGGCGCATAAGGCGGTCCAGGTCGCGCTTGATTTCCGGAACGTGATGGCAGGGAAATGATGCCAAGCCCAACATGCGCCTGCAAGACTCGTGGTAATAACGCAGAATGTTCTGGCGGACTTCTTCGGCGGCATCCATGCTGGTGGCAGGGGTGATGCGGGGGTTGCCATCCCGGTCCGTGCCTACCCACGAGCCAAAACTCAGGAAGGGCTGCGGTTCGGACAGGCCGGGATCATAACGATGAAGCTCGTCGCAGAATTTCTCCCAAAAATTCCCTGCCAGGTCGTAAATGGTCCGCTCCAGGTAGAAGCGCGCGTTCTCGCTCTCAATTTGAGGTGTAACCGGGGTCTCACGAACCTCATCGGTGAGCCACAAAGCTTCAATCCAAGGATCAATAGCCCGCTCTGCGGCTGCATCCAGATCCCCATGCCACGCCTCGAGCGTTCTCCCGATGCGCAGGATGTGATTGAGGACGCTGCGGCGCTTCGCTTCCGTGGGATGCGCCGTAAGGACCGGCTCGATGTGCATCGACGCAAGCACTCGTTTGAAATGAGAGGGGGGAATTTGCTGGCGGTGCAGCTCGCTGAACGTCCGGCGGAGCGACATGGGCGCGCCCGCTTCCTGCGATGCATAGGCGCGAAGACGACGGACCCGCTCCCTTTCCTCACAAAGATTGACAAGATGAAAGAAAAGGCTGAAAGCGTGCGCCACCTCGGTGGCTCGCTCGCTGGAGAGTACGCGGACCGCCGACTCGTTGAGCTGGAGGAGCTTGGGATCGGGATTCTGCCGGACCTGCTTGGCGAGCTTGCGCAGACGCTCGATGGCATCGAAGGTCTTGGCGCCACACTGCTCCTGCACAATCGCGCCCAGGCGCGTGGTGAGGAATCGTACTTCCTGCCGCAGCGGTTCGTTCATGAGATACAGGTGTCAGGTGCCACTTGGGCGTCACAGGCGTTCTGGAGTGCGGCAGCTTGCTGCCGCTTTTCTCTCGCGAGCTTGCTCGCGTCTCATCCGTCCGAGTACCGCGCGCCTATGCGCGGCCAGCAAGCTGGCCTGAGGAAAGCGGCAGCAAGCTGCCGCACTCCAGAGCGCTTCACCCCGCCCTTCTCTGCGAACTCTGTGGCCTCCGTGGTGAAATCCTTCTTGGCCTTCGACTCTCGGCTTCTTCAAGCCACCTCTCCGAGGGCCTGTTCCAGCGCCTTCCGCAGAGCCTCGAGGTTCGGCTCGACGCGAAGTCGCTGGCGGGTCTCCTGAACTTCCGAGCGGTGGCGCATGATGTATTCAGTATCCTTCAATTGGTGGCCCGTAAGAATGCAGACAATGTCTGCGTGCCAGGGAATTTTTCCGGCGCGTACTAACTTTCGTACCCCGGCGATAGTCGCGGCGGAGGCAGGCTCACATCCTACGCCGTCTTCAGCCAGCATCGCCTTGGCCTCAAAGATTTCCTTATCGGTGACGGACTCCGTGAATCCCTTGCTCCATTCCAGCACCCGTTGGGCTTTCTTCCAATTGGCGGGATGGCCAATGCGAATGGCGGTAGCCTCGGTATCGGGTTTATCGACGGGGGTCAGTTCGTTCAAGCCGCCCGCCACCATTTGATGAAACGGACTCGATCCCGCCGCCTGCACCACGACGAGTTGCGGTACCTTTTCGATGAATCCAAGTTCTTTCAACTCGCGCAGTCCTTTGCCGATGGCGGAGACATTGCCGAGATTCCCGCCCGGAACCACAATGTAGTCAGGGGGTCGCCACGCCCGCTGTTCCAGCATCTCCGCCACGATGGTTTTCTGTCCTTCGATGCGGAAGGGGTTGACGGAGTTCACCAGGTAAAGACCCAGTTCCGGCGCGATCTCACGCAGCAGCCTGAAAGCCTCATCGAAAGAATCGCCCACCTCCACCACCAGCGAGCCGAAGTCCAAGGCCTGGGCAAGCTTCGCAGCGGAGATTTGCCGGTAAGGCACAAAGAGCAACGCCTTCATGCCCGCGCGAGCCGCGTAGGCTGCCATGGAGGAAGACGTATTGCCGGTCGAGGCGCAAGCCACCATGCGGATTCCACGCGAGACGGCCCGCGTGATACAGGCGGTCATCCCCAGGTCCTTAAAGGACCCGGTAGGATTGTTGCCCTGATGCTTGATGGTCAAATGGACGGGACCCGCCCACCATCCTGTACGGCGGGTTCCCACGATGGGTGTCGAGCCCTCCGAGAGTGAGATGATCCGGTCGCCCGGCTCGATGAAGGGGATCAACTCCCGGAATCGCCACACCCCGCTGCGGTCGATGGGTTCGCCGCTCATTCGCCGCCGGTGCCACGCCTGCCGAATGGCTTCGACATCGAAGGCCTCAAACTCGTATTTCACCTCCAGAAGTCCCCCACAGTGGGAACACGCGTGCGCATCCTTCTTCGGGTTTTGCTTGCGCCGGCAAGCTTCCTCGATGCATTGCAGGTAGGCAGATGACATTGTTATAACTTAAATTCCTCGTGAATGGCTTTCACCGCTTCCTTCACATCCGAGGACTTCACGGCAAACGAGATGCTCAATTCGGAAGACCCCTGGGCGATGGCGATAATGTTAATCGAGCGCCGCCCCAGCGTTCCGAAAGCCCGCCCGGAGATGCCCGGCGTGCCTTTCATGTTTTCGCCGATCGCCACCACAATGGCCACGTGGGGCATGATCGCTACCGCCGCTGAGTGGTCGTGAATGATTTCCAGCTCAAAGGCTTTCTCGAGCTTGGCCTTCGTCCGTTTCAAGTCTGCATCGTGGACGGCAAGGCACAGCACATTTTCTGCGGAGGATTGAGTCACCATGAGAGCGGGGATGTCTTCCAGGCTGAGGCAAGCGAAAACGCGGCTTGCCAACTGGGCGAAGTTCAGCCGGTCTCCTCCACTGACCGTGATGAGGTTGGCTTTACTCAGGGAGGTGATGGCCTTCACGCCAGGCTGGCCGTCGGGCGCGGAAGGGACGATCCGGGTTCCCGGGCAGGAAGGGTTAAAGCTGTTCTTGATCCAGACCGGAATCTTCTTTTTCATCACCGGCTGAATGGTCTTGGGGTGGAGCACCTTGGCCCCGAAGAAGGACAGCTCGATGGCTTCCCGGTAGGAGATGCCGGGAATAATGTGCGCCTCCGGGACCAGGCGCGGGTCCGCCGTCATCACTCCGTCCACATCGGTCCAGATCCACACTTCGTCGGCATCCAGGGCCGCCCCGATAATGGTGCCGCTGAAATCTGATCCCCCCCGGCCCAGCGTCGTACAGAGGCCCTCGGCTGTTGCTCCCCGGAATCCGGTAATGACGGGAATGACCCCGCGTTTGCGAAGTGGGGCAAGGCGCTGGCGGGTCTTGGCGATGGTCTCCTCGAAAAGGGGAGAGGCATTGCCAAAGTTGTCGTCCGTGACGATGAGTTCGGTGGAGTCCACGGCTTCCGACGCTAGGCCCAGGGAGCGCAGGATGGCCGCCAGGAGGTTCGCGGACATCACTTCGCCCAGACTCGAAAGCGTATCCATGGCGCGGGGAGTAACTTCCCGAACCAGAGAGAAACCGGAACATAGGTTCTCAAAGTTACCGACCTGGGCGGCTAAGCGGGGCAATACCAAAGATTGCTCGGCAGCCGAGAGGAGCTGGTCGGCGACTTCGCGGTGACGCCTCGCCAACTCCCGGCGTACGTTCTTCCAATGTTCGCCATCCCCGGTGCTGGCTTCCGTGGCGGCGCGAATCAGCATGTCCGTCACCCCGCCCATAGCCGAAACTACCACCACGAGCTCAGAGTGTTGAGCATGCTCGGCCAATATCTTGGCCACATTTTGCATCCGCTCGGCGTTCCCTAGCGAGGTGCCGCCGAACTTCATGACCACGAGTGGCTTCTTACCTTTCGCAGGAGCCATCGCTTCTTTAACCATAGTTTGTCCCTTGCTTCGGATATAAATTAATCCCTGCCCGCCTGATCGAACCGGAGACCCGGGCGCGCTCCGGCCTGCTAGCGAATCGTATTCGTAGTCGTGGGTGAGGAGACAGAATTAGGCTTCTTTGTCGATTCGCGGACGACATCAATGAAGACCTTGGCAGGAAGCGACAGGTACCTGTCCCGGCGGTACACCAAACCTAGTTCCCGGTAAATCTTCTCGCCTTCCAGGGGAATCAGCTTCAACACGCCGGCGATGACCTCGGGTTGCGCGTAGGTCCTGCTGATCAGGGAAATTCCCAGGCCCGCGCCCACAAACTTCTTGATGGTTTCAACGCTGGCCAACTCCATGGAAATCTGGATGTGGTCACGATACTGACGCAACAGCCGGTCAATCACCACCCGCGTGTGCCCGGTCTTCGGCAGGATGAGCGGGTGGTGTGAAATCTCCTCCGGCGTCACGCTCTTGTTCTTCCCCAGTGGGTGATTCTTGGGCACCACAAGCTGAACTTCGTCGCGAAAGACCGAAATGACTTCCGTGTTATTCGCCGACTGCGGCAGAGTGACGATCCCCAGGTCCAGGACGCCTTCCTGGACCTTCTGCAAAATCTTGTGGCTGAAGTTGCGGTAGATACTGATCTGCACCAGCGGGTAAAGCTGTTTGAACTTGGCAAAAGTCTTGGGCAGGACGTACAAGCAGGTCGCCTCGTTGGCTCCCATGTAGAGTTTTCCGCGTGGCGTCTGGTTCAGCTCGGCGATGGCTTGCAGGGCCTCCTTATGAAGGTCCAGCATCTTGTCCGCGTATCGCCGCAGGATCTCGCCCGCCGGCGTCAGGAGAACCTTCTTGCCGCTTCGGTCGAACAGCTTCTCCCCACACTCCTGTTCCAAAAGCCGCACTTGAGCGCTAATGGCGGGCTGCGTACGAAAAAGTTTCTCAGCCGCACGGGAGAAACTCTGCAGCTTGGCGACTTCCAGGAAGCTGGCTAGCTGGTCATAGTCCATCGTATTTTTTCCACACCTAAGCCGTACTATATCAGATTGAGCGGGCTTGACTGAAACAAAAATGACGGTCGTTAGTGGGCCAATTTGACGTAGAGGCGGCGGAATTTATCCCAATCTTATCGGGACGCCGCCATTTGGCGAGCCGGTAGCGCAGCGCCGCGGAGCCGCAACCGAGCGTTTTTTGTGGGCTCGAATTCGATGTGGGCGCCCTTCATGCCGGCGAAGCCGGCCGTGGAGTGCGGTAGCAGCAGCTACCGCCTTCCGCCATTGGTCATACCGCGATCGCGCAAGGGTTAGAGCGAGAAAGGCGGTAGCTGTTGCCACCGCACGCAAGGCGCTTCGCGCCAGCTCAGGCCATGACTTGTCATAAATGGACAGGAGATGTCGCCCCACCCCCGCTCGTCGCATACGCGCCGCTTACATGCTTGACAGCGCGGCCAAAGTCAGGAAGTATGCTTCCTTCATCGTAAGTCGGAAAGGAGGTTTATGGCAGCTTCAAAACCCGTCGGATATGCGGTGATTGGATTAGGGGGATTCGCACAAAACGCGATCCTGCCCGGCTTCAGGCACAGCAAAAAGGCCAAGCTGGTGGCACTGGTGAGTGGTGATAGATCCAAGGCCAAGCGCCTTGCCACGAAGTTTCACGCCGGGGCCTTTTACACGTACGAGGAGTTGCCAGCCTGCTTCAGCAATCCGCAGGTGGCCGTGATGGAGGCCATCTATCAGTCGGCTCGCGAAGGCCGGGCGGTGCCCATCTCCATGCCGGAGTAGGCAGAAAGCGCGCCTGCCGCCGCAACCCAAATTTCAGAAGCTATGAGGCCGGATTAAATTCATCGATAACCGCGCGGGCTGATGTGGAGCCCGCTACGAGAGGTCAACTTACTATGTTCATACCCACCGTTTATGCAGTCGCGCTCTCCATGATTGTTTTCAGCATGCTTGCCTGGGGCAGTTGGGCTAATGTTCTAAAGCTCTGCGAAGGCTGGCGGTTTGAGCTGCTCTATTGGGATTATGTTTGGGGCACGCTGCTCATGGCCCTGATCCTGGGGTTCACGCTGGGGCATACGGGCCCTGCCGGCCCGGATAGCTTTATGCAAAACCTGAGGGCTGCGGACGGTCATCACTTGCTGATTGCTTTCCTCGGTGGCATCGTCTTCAACATTGGCAATATCCTGGTGATAGCAGCGATCGCCATTGCAGGCATGGCTGTGGCCTTCCCGGTCGGCATTGGGCTGGCGCTGGTGATCGGCTCGGTCCTGAATTACGTCATCACGCCGAAAGGCAACCCGTTGATGCTTTTTGGGGGTATTGGCTTGGTGTGCCTGGCAATATTGCTGGACTCCCTGGCTTACCGAAGGCAGGCGAAGGATCTGACCGTAAGCAGCAAAGGGATCATTGTCAGCGTGCTGGGTGGTGTGATGATGGGACTGTTCTACCCTTTCATTGCCACGGCCATCAAAGGAGAGAACCACCTTGGTCCATATACCGTGGCCTTCGTCTTTGCCCTCGGGATACTGGTTTCTACGTTTCCACTTAATTATGTCTTGATGCGGAAGCCGCTTTCCGGACCACAGCTTTCAGCGCGACATTATTTTAGCGGGACCAGGGCCTGGCATATCTGGGGCATCCTGGGCGGCATGTTCTGGATGACAGGGACGACGTTTAACTTTGTCGCTTCCTACGCCCAGATGGTCGGCCCCGCAGCGTCGTACGCACTCGGCCAGGGCTCGACGATGGTGGGCACCATCTGGGGAGTGTTTGTTTGGAAGGAATTCAAAGGCGCCGATACAACCACCAGGCGGCTGCTGGCACTAATGTTTGCCTTTTTCATCATCGGCCTTGCGTGCGTGGCGCTGGCGCCGGTGGTAAAGTGAGGTTCATATGCACAATTTAAGCCGACTGTTGTTGCTTGGTTTCGCATTCGCGGTGGCGTCCCTTCCTGCGGCGGCATCGAAGGTCCCCATCATCCTCGACACCGACATTGGCTCGGACATTGACGATGCGTTCGCGTTGGCGCTCATTATCAACAGCCCCGAGTTGGAACTCTTGGGCGTGACAACCGTGTCTGGCGATACCCAGGCGCGAGCACGCATAGCGGCCAAGATGCTCTGGGAAGCGGGCGGAACCTGGCGCAACGTTCCGGTTTATGCAGGCGAGCCTGGAAAGCCCCAGCCGATGGACCAGGCCCGCTGGGCGAATGGCTTCACCAGTTCCGCCTTGCATAGGAGTGGAGCAGTCGATTTTATGAAGACTGAAATCAACCGGCGGCCGGCAAGGATCACGCTCATCGCCATCGGGGAACTGACCAACGTGGCCGCCTTGCTGAAATCCGACCCTTCCATGGCGAAAAAGATCAAGGGGATCGCTTTGATGGGCGGGTCGGTGGCTCGCGGCTATGGCCCGGATTCGAAGCCCGAAGCGGAGTGGAACATCAAGTCGAACCCGGAAGCGGCACAGACGGTGTTTTCATCCGGCGTGCCCCTGCTGATGGCCCCGCTCGACGTCACGGGCATGCTGCAACTCGATGCCGCAGGGCGCCGCCGCGTCTTCACCCATCTCACCCCGCTCACCAACGCCCTGACGATTCTCTATCACCTCTGGGGCAGCGAGACTCCGACTTTGTTTGACCCCATGGCGGTGGCGATGCTCATCGACTCAAGCATGTGCGAGACTCAACATTTGGCAATTCAAGTTGATGCGCAGGGATTCACTCGAGTTGACGAAGGCAAGTCTGAGAACGCGACGGTGGGAATGCACACCGATGCCAAGAAATTCTTCGAGTTTTACCTGAGCCGCGTCGCGAAGTAAGAACAGGTGTCAGGAACGTGTGAAAAAATGTATTTTGAGGAGCGCGGAGTGGGGACGATGGTCGGAGAGTACGTCACCTTCGTTGGGTGGTAAGCGCCCAGCGGCGGATCTTGTCTTCGACGACCGTCTTCCGCCTTATCTTTTTCGTTCTTCCCCCTTTATGTCTTCATTCTCTTCACTCTCCCTCTTCCCTCAAGCCGTCGCCAGAGCGGCATCAGTCAGGGTGGGTCGTCGTCGCAAGGCGAACCACCTTGTGAGGTTATAGCTCAGCGCTGCCCAGGTAGCTTCCAGGGTTGCTTTCAGGCGGCCTCGACAGCGGAACTGCCGCAGGCCGCATCGTTCCTTGATCCAGGCGTGGGGAAACTCCGCGATAGGCGAGCGTTGAGCGTAAATCTGTTGGGCTTCTTCCGTGCCCATCTTTGCCTTGAAGGCCAGGGTTGCGGCGGGTTCCTCGCGGCGCGAAATCGACCGCACCCAGGCGGGGCGCGCTTTCTGCGGAGCGCATGGGGGGCACAAGGCACAACTCCGGCAAGCTGCCTTCGGAGCGCGATAGACGTGGATGCGAACTCGCTGCTCGCGGTTCTGCGTCGCCTGGTGAGTCAGCGTTTCTCCCGCCGGACAAGTGAAGCAATCCCGCTCGGCATCGTAGGGGAAGGCGCTAGCCAGAAACGCGGCGCTACGGCCTTGGGCGTCGTGTTCGCCGGGCTTCCAACTCTCTTGCCACGATCCATAAAAGTCCACGCCGCAGTCCGCCGCGGCCTGCACCGAGGCATGATTGGTGTAGTCGCCATCGGCCACCACCTGCTGGGGGAGGCATCCCAGGGTTTGCTCGCAGCGCTCTAGAGCTGGTGCGAGCTGATGGTGATCGACGGCGTCGGTGGTCGCCTCCACATTCACGATCAGCCCGTGCGCGGTGTCGGTCAGCAATTGCACGTTGTAGCTCGGAACCGTGCCGCCCTCGCCGTTTCTCATCACGTGAGCTTCCGGATCGGTGCTCGAAGCGCGTGCCACAAACCGCTCGCGATCCTCTTTTTTCTCACTCTGCATTCTCTCCACTTCGCGTACCGCCTCCTCCAAACGGCTCTGGCGTTGCCGTGCGGCCCGCCGCCGCGCCGCCACCTGCCGCTTCGTCATCTGCTCCTCTTGGGCCGATTGTTCCTCCATCAGCCGCACTTGCTCGCGCGCCAGTCGCAGGTGAGCTTCCAGCTTCTCCTGGCGGCGGAAGGTGTTGCCGCCCGCGTTGGCTTTGATCTTCGTCCCGTCCAGCGTCACGCGCTCCAGGGTGATCAGACCCTCCGCGCTCAGCATCCCCAGCACCTGCACGAATAAGTTGTCCAACGCCGCCTTTTGATCGGAACGGAAATCCGACAGCGTGTGATAACTGATCGGCTCCAGCGCGCAGAGCCATTGAAAGGACGGTTCATATTCGCACCGCCGCGCCACCTCGCGGGCCGAGCTGATCCCGCGGCTGTAGGCATACAGCCAGAGACTGATCAAGACTTGCGGGTCGGTGTGATCTCGCCCCGCCCGGCCCTCCACCGAGCCGATCTCGGCATAATACCGGCTCAGATCCAGCCGCCCCACCAACTCCCAAATCGACCGCGCGGGGTGATCCTCCTCAATCAGTAACTCCACATCCATGGTCCGCATGACCAGTTGCCGCCGATTTACGGCAGCCAATCGTGGACGAGTAACCTGAGTGTTTTCGCTCATGCTTCCACTTTGCTTCACCCCAGTTACCACAGCTACGCATTGTTGTTAATTTCTTCACACGTTCCAGGTACCGTTTCTCCGACTCTCCGAACTGCTATCGAAGCAGAAGAGGCTTCCTCTTGCGGAGGTTTCAGGTTACGCTGAGCGCAGCTAAAATAGGTGCGAGAGTTGGAGGTGTACATGAAAAGGCCCGTCGCGATGGAAACTGCCTCGGCATCAATCGACGAGAAGATCAAGGAACTTGGGGACTGGCGCGGGAAAACGCTCGCGAAAGTGCGCGAAATCGTACACCAGGCAGACCCTGAGATCGTGGAAGAGTGGAAGTGGGTGAAACCCACGAACCCCGGAACGCCGGTCTGGTCCCACGGCGGCATCGTCTGCACGGGAGAGACGTACAAGAACGTCGTCAAGATGACATTTGCCAAGGGAGCGGCGCTCGAGGACCCTTCAGGTCTATTCAACTCCAGCCTCGAGGGGAATGTCAGGCGCGCCATCGACATCCACGAAGGCGACAAGGTCGATGAGGCGGCCTTGAAGGATCTCATCCGCGCTGCCGTGGCGCTCAATCTCCAGGGCAAGAGCCAGCCACGCTACCGGACGGTACGTGGCAAGCCGAAGCCCCGGCGAGCGAGCCGCAAGCGGGCCGACTAGCTTCATCGCAAGTCCCGGCCATATCTCCTCGCATACCGCAGCACCGCAACTCATTTCGACAGTTGTAACAGGGGTCCGGTCGTCCATTGTTCAAAAATTGCGCGTCCCTATTCATAGAAGTGCAACCACTGGCTCCCCCGAAGTCCCCATCTGGGAAGTTGGTAGTTAAGGTCAGGCTTGCTGATTTTCGCCCGGATGATGGGCAACGGTCCCGCCGCACAGGGATTCTGCCTTAAGTTAGCGCTTATGGGGCACTGCCCCCGGAAAAATGGCGGGTCCAAACCACGAGTCCCGCCTCACCTGGGGAAAGCGTTTTTTCTTGACAGGTCAGGAAGCTTTGCGGTATAAAAGGTATATTTATGCATCGAATGCATAAATATTCTATTGCGGGACTGTGGGGTCGGGAAGACATTGGACAGCGAGACAAAACCTGAAATTACCGGGCGGGCATCGCCGGCGGCGAAGGGAAAAGCCGCAGACCTAAAAAGCCCGCCGCGGCGGGCGCTACCCGTGCGCGCCACCGTGCTGGGCGCCACTGGTTACGCAGGGCGCGAGCTACTGACCTTGCTGGTGCGGCATCCTAACGCCAGCGTGGTGCGGCTGCTCACATCCCATCTGGACGGGAAGGGCCCCTTCCCCATCGAGCAGGCCCATCCGGCGCTGCGCGGACGGTTGTCAGTTCCCTGCCTGCCCCTTAACCTGGAGGGCTTGGCTGGCTCGGAGGTGCTCGATGCCGTCGCGGCCTCGGAGGTGGACGTGGTCTTTCTCGCCACGCCGCACGAGACTTCGCACGACGTCGTGCCGATACTGCTGGACGCAGGATTGCGCGTCATCGATTTAAGCGCGGCTTTCCGGCTCAAGGATACTGGCGACTACCCCCGCTGGTACGGTTTTCAGCACCGCGCCTCGCAGGCTCTTGCCCAGGCAGTCTATGGTCTGCCGGAGCTTGACCAGGGAGCCATTGCCCAGGCCCAACTGCTCTCCAACCCAGGCTGTTACGCCACCTCCGTAATTCTTGCTCTGACCCCTCTCCTCCGCTCCGGGTGGGTCGATGTCTCTGCCGGCATCATTTCTGATTCGAAATCCGGCGCCAGTGGCGCCGGCCGGACGCCTAGCGGGAAACTTCACTTCCCGGAGGTCAACGAGAATTGCCGGGCTTACGGCATTTTCAGTCATCGGCACGTCCCGGAGATGCTTCAGGCACTGGATATCAAGGAGAAGGATTTCATCTTCACTCCTCACTTGTTGTCCATCACGCGCGGCATTCTGAGCACGGTTTACGTCCGCCTCCAAGAGCGGCGGACCCTTGACCAAGTGGTCTCCCTTTTCAAGCAGTTTTATAGGCCCTCTCCTCTGGTCCGGGTTTATGAAGCTGGGTCGCTGCCCGAGATTCAGGCGGTGGCCAGTACGCAGTTTGCGGATCTTGGTTTCGCGCTCGATGAGGCTACCCGGCGCCTTATTATTGTCTCTGCCTTGGACAACCTCGGCAAAGGCGCGGCGGGCCAAGCGGTTCAGAATATGAACATCATGTTCGGATTCCCGCAGGAGTTGGGGCTGGTATGAAGGTGGTGGTAAAAATCGGCGGCCAAGCGGCCGAGGATGCCAAGGGACGGAGGAAGCTGGCCCGGCAAATAGTCGATCTGCGGCGCGCCGGCCACTCCGTGGTGGTGGTCCACGGCGGCGGGAAAACGCTCACCCGGACTCTCGACCGCCTGGGCATCGCCACGGAATTCCACCAGGGACTGCGCGTGACGGACGCTGCCACTCGCGATGTTGCCCTGATGGTTCTTGCGGGCATCGTGAATAAGCAGTGGGTGGCGGAGTTCGCAGCGCTCGGCCAGCCGGCTCTGGGCATTTGCGGCGGCGACGCAGGGCTGGTCTACGCAAAGAAGATCTCCGTGGGGCACAACGGCCGGAAGAAAGACCTGGGTTTCGTCGGGCGGCCCCACAAGATCCGGACCGGCATCCTTGAGATGGCCTTACGGGAAGGCCTCGTTCCAGTAGTGGCCAGCCTGGGGCTCGGGTCGAGGGGAGAATTCCTGAACATCAACGCGGATGACTTGGCGGCGGCTCTCGCTGTGGCTCTCCAGGCTGACCGGCTCTTCTACCTCACCGAATCGGGTGGGGTCTGGGACGCGGAGCGACGCCTGCTGCCGCTGGTGAAGCTGGGCGATATTCCCGGCCTGATCAGGAAGGGCATCGTGCGTGATGGCATGATTCCAAAACTCCTCTCGTGCTCGCGCCTGCTCCGCAAGAAGGTTGGAGAAATTGACATCCTCTCAGCGGGCGGGTCAAGTGTTCTGCTCCGAGCCCTGGATAACGGGCCGCATGGTGGGACCAGGATTGTGAAAAACGCATGAAATTCGACGAGATTGTACAGCTCGAGAAACAGTTCCTTATCCCCACGTACGAACGTATGCCGATCTTGGCGGTGGGGGGAGAGGGCTGCTATCTCTACGACGATCAAGGCAGGAAGTATCTCGATTTCCTGGGCGGGCTTGCCGTGAATTCGCTCGGCTACGCGCACCCGGAAATCCTCGCCGTTCTCCGGGACGAAGCCGAGACGCTCTTGCACACTTCCAATTTGCTCTACCACCCTTACCAAGGACCACTGGCCAAGAAACTCACCTCGCTGGCGGGACTTGATCGGGCCTTTTTCGCCAACTCCGGCGCGGAAGCCATCGAAGGGGCGCTGAAACTGGTTCGCGCCTACGCTCGCCAGCATCAGGGACCCTTTCTGCAGGACGAAATCCTGGCGCTGGAGAACTCTTTCCATGGAAGAACGTTTGGGGCGCTCTCGGTGACTTGGCCTGAGAAGTATCGCAAGCCGTTTCAACCCTTGATTCCGGGCGTCCAGTTCGTCCGGCTGAATGACGCCGGGCACTTGCGGGAAAGCTTCACACCGCGAGTGGGGGCGGTGCTGCTGGAAGTGATCCAGGGTGAGGGCGGGGTAGTGGAACTCAGCGAGGAATTCCTCAAGACCGCGGAAGAGCTTTGCCGAACCCACCATGCCTTGCTGATTTGCGACGAAATCCAGTGCGGCCTGGGACGCACCGGGCGCTTCTTCGCGTTCACCAAATTCGGACTTCGGCCGGACATCGTGGTGGTGGCAAAGCCCCTGGCGGCGGGCCTGCCCCTGGCAGCCATCCTGGCTCGCGAAGAAGTGGCGCAGGCTTTCTCACCCGGCATGCACGGCACCACGTTCGGCGGCGGGCCGCTCCAGTGCCGCCTGGCTCTGAAAGTTCTCGAGATCCTCGAACGCCCCGGGTTTCTCGAGCACGTCCGCGAAGTCGGCGCTTACTTCCGGGCGCAACTTGAGGAACTCCGGGACGAATTCGCGGTGATTCAGGAAGTCCGCGGCGACGGCTTGATGCTGGCGGCCGAACTCTTCGTTCCCGACAAGAGCGTGGTCCGGAAGGCGCTCGAGGCGGGAGTGATTATGAACTGCACGCAGGAGAAGGTACTGCGCTTCCTTCCGCCACTTATCATCGAGCTCTGCCACGTCGATGAAATTATTAAAGTCTTAAGACCAATTCTGGCAGCCCTTCAGTCAGCGGAGGCCAGCAAGGGAGTGAACGCATGACGCCGGGCCTGAGCATGGTCGACAAACAAGAGAAGCTAAGCGTGAGTGATCTGCTGGCGGATACTGACCTTTCGCCGCGCGACCTGCGCCTGATCTTCGAACTGGCGGAACGCCTCAAGGCCTCGCCCAGGGACTATGCCCAGGCGCTCCAGGGCAAGCAACTGGCGCTCATTTTTGAGAAACCCTCCCTGCGCACCCGGGTCACTTTTGAAGTCGGGATGACGAGCATGGGAGGTTTTGGGGTTTACCTGGACCACGCCAAACCGCGGCTGGGTGAACGTGAAACCGTCAGGGACATGGCCCGTAATCTCGAGCGCTGGGTGGATGGAATTGTGGCCCGTACCTTCTCGCATGAGTCGGTGTTGGAATTGGCCAACAACGCCTCGATTCCAGTGGTGAACGCGCTCACCGACCTCTTTCATCCCTGCCAGGCTTTGGCCGACCTCTACACGCTGCGGGAAAAATTCGGGACGCTGGCAGGGCTGAAACTGGCCTTTGTGGGTGACGGATACAATGTGTGCCATTCACTGATGATCACCGGCGCGAAGCTTGGCGTCTCGGTGCGCGTGGCCACGCCTCCGGGCTATGAGCCCAAACCCGAGATTATTGCCGAGGCGAGAGCGCTGGCCGCGGCGATGGGGGCGACGGTCGAGCTTTTCAACAACCCGCTCGAGGCCGTGGCAGGCGCTCAGGCGATATACACAGATGTTTGGGCGAGCATGGGCCAGGAGCACGCCGTGCACCTCCGCGAGCAGGTGTTCGCGCCTTTTCGCGTCACGGAAGACTTGATGGCGGCGGCTGATCCTGCTGCCGTGTTCATGCATTGCCTGCCCGCGCATCGAGGTCATGAGGTTACCAACGAGGTCATTGACTCTCGGCGGTCGGTGGTTTTCGATCAGGCGGAAAACCGGCTGCATGTTCAAAAGGCCCTGTTGATTTTACTTTTGCAGCGGTAGGCCCGAGTGGCGAGTGCCCCTGCCCAAGCGGAGGGAGAGGAACATTGAACATCCGAAAAGCTGAATTGCGGGATGTCCCGGCGCTCTACAAACTGATCAGCCGTTACGTGCTCGAACGCGTCCTGCTGCCGCGGCCACTAACCAATCTCTACGAAGACGTTTGGGAATTCACCGTCGCGGAGCAGGATGGAAGGCTTCTCGGGTGTGGCGCACTCAAATTCTACAACCAGGAACTGGCTGAGATCCGCTCCCTATGCGTTGACGAACAGCTCCAGTCGAATGGCGCGGGGAGGAAGCTCACGGAGGCGTTGTTGGATGAAGCCGAACGTTACGGACTGAAAACGGTTTTCGCCCTGACGGTCGTCCCGACCTTTTTTGAAAAAATGGGCTTCCAGGAAGTGCCGCGAGAGAGATTTCCGGTCAAGGTCTATGAGGACTGCCTGGGTTGCCCCAAATTCTCCTGTTGTGATGAGATTGCGGTAAGCTACGAGCTGGCTTGGCGGCGTGCGGAAGAAGTCGAGGTTCCCGTGGAGGCTATCGACGCATTGAAATGAAAGCTCAGAAGCCTTGATCGCGTGGCCGCCGGTCCATGGCCTGTTTCACTCCGTCAGCCGGCGGACGGCTTTTGCTTCGCGTCGCGCCATGGCCCAGCCCTCTTGCCTTGGGGAATAGGGAGCCCGCTGCCGGGGTTCCCGGTCTCTGTTTTTTCCTGCCGACTGCCTTCGATCCTTCCCCAGTCCCCCACCCTCTAGTCAAATCTTATTTCCTTGATCCTGGCGAGGGGCAGCGAGAAATCGAACACTTGTTGGCTGGCCGGATTGTACTGGTCGGTGATACCCAAGAATCGGACCTCCGCGGGCTGGTTGGTAGGCATGAGGAACTTGCCCTCTTCAACTTGACCATTGCGCAGGGTCATCTTCAAGTGGTCGCCCTGGATTTGGACGCGGTCAATCTTGGGGATTTCGACCTCATCTGCGCCCCCGTTATCCATGAGTACGGTGAAGCTGGTGGCGGGAGGAATCGACTCCAATAAAGAGCCGCGCCCGCCAGGCGGGTAGAAATCCAGGTAGACGTCGAAGACGAGGGTGGCTTTCCCTTCCAGATCCGTCACCGTCGCCTTAAAGCCGAAGCGCTTCCAGATGTCCACGATCTGCCGCCGCGAGTCAGGGCTGGCCGTTTCAACTTGGTAGGGCAGGGTCCCCTTGTTCAAGCGAACAATTTCCACCCGCCGGTCTTTCAACTCGAAGTGCTTGTAAACCAGGAAGGAGGAATCTTCACTTACCACGATGGCGTCACGCTGCACCACCACCTGCCTCCCTTGGGGATTCATCTGGTAGAGGGTATCCGCGCGCGAGGGCGAGGCGAGGCTGGCCAGCAAAGGGAGCAAGAGCAGGGTAATTTTCATTCAGGCACTCCTGCAAACGAACAGGCCCCGCCGCGACAGGACAACGATCGCTCTGCGGGGCCCCAGCATCTCGTGTCGAGACTAGCTCTTCTTCTTCGTCTTTTTAAACTCCGTTTGCACCTTGCCTTGGATCTGGTCCAGGCTGGCTTGCGCGGCTTGCGCCCATGGGCCATTGGGTTGCAGCTTTAAGTAATTCTGGAATGCTTCAACGGTGCCGGGAACCGCGACAACCGAGCCATCCGGCTTTGTCTCCGCCTTGCCGAGCAGAGCCATACCGTACCAGTAAAAAGCGTTGGCGTTGGTGGGATTGAGATCCGTGGCCTTCTTGAGGGCCACTGCGGCTTCGTCCATCTTGCCTTGATTGACCATAACGACGCCCAGATTGTAGTAATAGGTGGACGCCCCGGGGGGATTGATATCAGCGGCCTTCTGGAACTCCTTTTGCGCGTCATCGATCTTGCCCATTTCCGCGTAAACGCCGCCGAGGTTATTGTGAAGTCCGGGATCATTAGGGACTAACTGTAAAACCTTCTGATAAGTCTCGACGGCCTTTTGCTCGTCCTGCGTTCTTGCGTCCTTGGCCTGCTCCTGCCTTGCGGCGCTCCCGTAAGTATCTGCTAACCGAGCCAGCACAGCGGGTAGGTTCTTGGCATCTGCCAACGGCACGGCCTTCTCAAACATCGCCGCTGCCTCGGCGTAATGCTTTTGATTGAAAAGGAGCGTGCCCTGATCGAATGTCGCCTTGAGACCGGTAAACTCCTTCTGCGTCTTCGCCGCCTCTTCGGCTTTCGCCGCCGTTTCAGGGTTGGACATCCGTTGCTTCATGGTATCGGCCCTTTCCTTGGCCAAGTCGATGTTGACTTCTGTCGGGTCTCCCAATTGAACATGTTGATTATTGATGTTAAAGACTTGCTGGCCGCTGGGATCGAGGAGCGTGATATTGTACTCCCCGGGGTAAAGGCCGATGTATGTATACTGGCCTTTCTTGTCGGTCTTAACGGTTAGTAGCCTTTTCTGTTCTATCCGCTCCAGCCGGAGCGTATAGCCGGCCAGTGGTTCTCCTTTCTCACCTGTGCACCTGCCTGTCAGTCCGCCGTATTGTGCAAATGCGGAAACCGTGAACGCCAAAGCCGCGAAGACAACTGCCACTCCTGTCAGTCTCCGCGTCAACAAACTATGCATAAGTCCCTCCTTGATTCATGTTCAAGCACCACATTCTAGCGCCATTTGGTAATCTGCTCAACCCCATTCGGAAAAATAGGCAAAACTCTAACGTGGTCAATTTGACGTAGCCACGACCCCGCAAGTCGGGGGCGACATTTTGGGACTGTGCCGGTCCCGCCGCGAGGGACCGGCGTTGCAGGACCAAAATGAGCCCCTGCAGCGCAGGGAGGTCAGGGTGTGGGGAGATCTCGCCGGTCGTAGTGTAGGCGCTGGGCATAGGGAATGGGATCTTCAATCCCTGCCTCTTCGAAGGCCCTCAGGCGCAAGGCACAACTGTCGCATGCGCCACAGGCCACTTCCTCGGCCTGGTAACAGGACCAAGTGTGCGCGAACGGGGCGCCAAGGTCCATTCCGCGCCGGACGATTTCGCTCTTTCGCATCCCGATGACCGGCGCAACAATTTCAAGCTGTGTTTCCGGTTTCGTGCCCGCAGCAATCACACGGTTGAAGGCCTCGTAGTACTCAGGACGGCAATCAGGGTACCCGGAACTGTCCTCCTCAACCGCGCCAATGAAAATTTTGCGGGCGCCCAAAACCTCCCCCCAGGAAACAGCCATTGAGAGAAAGTGCGCATTACGAAAAGGCACGTAGCTGGAAGGAATCTCCTTGCGGTCCAGATTGGCCGGCTCGACCGCCAGGGCGGGGTCAGTCAAGCTCGAGCCGCCAATCTGTCTTAGGAAGTCCAGATGACACACCAAGCGATGTTCCGCATGGTAAAAATCCGCCAGCGCGTTGAAGGACCGCAGCTCGCGTGCTTCAGTTCGCTGGCCGTAGGCGACGTGCAACATCGCCAGGCGGAAATCAAGGTTTGCAATGGCCGTAGTGACGCAGCTATCCATACCGCCGCTGGCGAGAATGACGGCGAGAGGTTGGTCCGTGGTCCGTGGTCCGTGGTCCGTCGTCATTCGCATGTCGTCGCTCCTTCAGACCCCTGTGGTCCTGCTGGACCTCCAGCACCCACTCCTCTCAATCAGCACACTTCCTGCTGCCTACTACGTTCTGCTTACTGCCTGCTTTTCCTCAGACGCCCCGCGCCTCCGGCCCCCAAATGAACTTGTGGAGCTGCAGCCCCATCCGCACGTCCAGGCCGTCGCGGAGGATCCAGGCAGCGAGATCGCGGGGCGCCAACTGGGTGAAGACCGGCGAAAAAATCACCTCATCAACATACCGATGCAGGGCGTGCTCAGCCAGGAAAGCCCGGGCGTACCGGTAGTCATCCTCATTCAAAATGACGAACTTGATTTGGTCTTTGCGGTCCAGGCATGCCAGGTTATCAAAACAGAACTTGCCCTCCTCCCCGCTTCCGGGACATTTCACGTCAACCACTTTAACGACCTGAGGTGGCAATTGAGCGAGGTTGCGCTCACCGCTGGTTTCGACCAACACGCGGTAGCCGTCGGCGAGCAGGTGGTCCGTCAAGGGGTAAACCTCCTGCTGCAAAAGAGGCTCGCCGCCCGTCAACTCCACTAATTTCCCGCCCAATTGGCGGATCTTGGCAAGTACCTCCGCAACCGACATCTTCTGCCCCCCGTTGAAGGCATAAGCAGTGTCGCACCAGTGGCAACGCAGATTGCAACCCGTAAGCCGCACGAAAAGGCAAGGCAGGCCGGCGTAGGTGGACTCGCCCTGGATCGACTTGAAAATCTCGGTGATGACCATCCCATCCCCCGCTGGCGCCCTTGGTAAGAGCTCCGTTGATCTCACCCATTTTACCTGATTTCCCGCCGCCCCGAGGATACTCCGTCAAAGTGGGAATCCTCCCAAATTGGGAAGACCCTTACCCAATTGAGACCTCTGGAATGAACCGGGTGATAATTTACGAAGAACATGGCATAATCAGTTGTGGGGCGAATATTCTTCTAATCAGTTGATGGGGCATCGTTTGGTTCTGCTGGAATCATTATCCTCGGATGAGTTTACGCATTGGCATGGTGATTGCACCTAAATGAGCAGACGAGCGAGGAGCGGATTATGATGGCCCACGACGACCTGGGAAAGATCCGCGAAGAGAACGAAGCTGAAGACACTTGGCGGAAGTATTCCCGCCATGTTGTCGCGGACTTGTTGGAGGGCTGCGCGATTTGCGGCACCATCCGTGAAAAGGAGCATTTAGCCCGCTGCCGCTGGTGCGAAGACGTTCTACTTTTGCAAGCAGGGCGTCTGCTCCCAGCAGCACCAAGCCGAGATGCACCCTGCTGTTGCCTTCTGGACTTGGTAGGCTTCGTTGGCTATGGGAAATCCGCTGGGATCATGCCGAGGGACGGTAGGTGGCAGAAGTCGTGTCTGTTTCCCAAACCGTAACACCGTGCACTTGTAATCCTTGATTCCGCGCCTGGGCCTCGATTCCCTCGCAAATATATTTAGCGAGATTCTCGGCCGAAGGGTTCAATTGGTCGAAGGGCGGAATATCGTTTAGGAAGCGGTGGTCGAGTTTCTCGGTCAGCGCCTTAATTTCGGCCCGCAAATCAACAAAATCTATCAGCAGCCCCGCCGCGTTGAGCTTATCCCCGGCCAAAGTCACCCGAACCTTGTAGTTGTGTCCGTGGACGTTTTCGCACTTTCCTTTGTAGTTGCGCAGGGCATGGCCCGCTGCGAAGGTGTATTCAACCGATATTTCAAATATCATGAGTTTCCTTCGTCCGTTCTCCCTATTCCCTGTTCTTTATTCCCTACAGCGATTCTCGCATGAAAGCCTTCACGTCATCCAGCCGATTCGTCATGCGGTAGCGCGGCAGGCTCTCCAGGAAAGTTTTCCCGTATTGTTTGCGCATCATGCGGGGGTCGAGAATGGCGAGGACTCCGCGGTCTGCCTGGCTGCGTATCAGCCGCCCAAACCCCTGCTTCAATGCGAGCACGGCCTGCGGCACTTGGTAATCCATGAATGCATTGCCCCCATCTTCATTGATCTGCCGGATCCTCGCGGCGATGACCGGGTCCGAGGGGACAGCGAAGGGGAGCCGGTCAATCACCACGGCGCTCAGTTGCTCACCTTGAACGTCCACGCCCTGCCAGAAGGAACTTGTCCCAAAAAGCACGGCGTGGGGGGTGTTACGGAAGCGCTCGAGCATCTCCGTCCGGGGCATGGAGCCCTGAATCAGCATGGGATAGCGCAACTTGGTGCGCACGAGCTCGAAGACCTCGCGCATCTGCTGGTGAGACGTAAAAAGGACGAACGCCCGCCCCTGAGTGGCCTTCAAGAGTTGGACAACCTCTTCCGCCGCCAGGCGCGTGAAGTTCGGCTCGCGCGGGTCAGGCAAATGCAGGGGGGTATACAGCAATGCCTGCCGCGGGTAATCGAAATGCGATTCCAGGATTCGCTCCTTGGCATTCTCAATTCCCAACCGCCTCTTCAGGAAATCGAAGTTGCCCCCCACGGCCAGTGTGGCGGAAGTCAGGATCACGGTGTCCACGCTCCCGAATAACCGCTCCCGAAGGATGGGCGCAACATCGATCGGCGTGGCCTCCAGGAAGACGCCCCGCCCGCGCCGCTCCCACCAATAGACCACGTTCTTGTCCTGGCCTTCCATTACTGCTTGTAATGCCTGCCGAAGCTCGACGGCGCGCCTCATCAAGTTATTGACTTCTTCCGGCCGGTCCTTTAAGCGGCCCAACTCGGTCTCCAGGCGCACCAGCGCATTGAGCATGTTGCTATAAGCCCCCCCGTGCACTTTCAGGAAAGGTTCCCGATTATCAAAATTGGAGCGGGTTTCTGCGCTCGGAAACGTTTCAAAGAAGAGGTCCGCGCGACGCCGCAGTTCGGCGACGCCATGCAATACCTCAGCGCTCTTCAGTCCCTTCGCCTTCAAGGTTGCTTCCGCGTCGCGCGCCAGCTCTTCCACGCGATAACTGCTCACCTGCAATCCGAAATACCGGGTGGCCACGTCTTCGATGTCGTGCGCTTCATCGAACACCAGGGCTTCGTAATCAGGGAGCAGACTCGCGGCCTCCGTCCCCCGCAGGGCCAGGTCGGCGAAGAAGAGATGGTGGTTCACGATAATCAGGTCCGAGGCGGCGGCGCGTTGGTGCATCAAGGTGATGAAGCAGCGTTCGAATTGGGCGCACTTCTGCCCCGTGCAGGTCTCGCGCCGGGCGTCAACCTTCCCCCAGAGTTCGCTCGAATCGGGCAGCCAGGAGAGCTCTGCGCGGTCTCCCACCTCAGTCTTCGCTTCCCATTCTCGCAGCCGGGGATACTGCGCGACTTCGTCCAGCCCGTTCAGTACAGGCTGTTTTTCAATGTCGTAAAGCTTCTGCCGGCAGAGGTAGTTCTGCCGCCCTTTCATCAGGGCGACGCGAACCTCAGGGAACAGCTTTCGCAGGAAAGGGATGTCCTTGAAGAAGAGTTGTTCCTGGA
>CAWHWE010000061.1:0-28052 GCA_963832915.1 uncultured Acidobacteriota bacterium | reverse complement strand
CAGGCTCCTAGGCTGCGGCCGCCTCACGATTTTTTCGGCCCAGACAATTCCACGCCCTACAAGAGCCACCGACCTCCGGAAGAGGTCCGCACCATCCGCTCGCCGCCGTTTCGTTTCCGAGAGCCTTGCAGTAACAACCCCCTGCGCTCTCTCCGTGATGGCACTCGTTCAAGTACAATGGGCTGGCAGATACGTCCTAACAGTTGTCATTGCACGGTGAGGTTGACCCTCGTTGTGTGGGTTACAGTTGTAGTCGTCCCATTGACCGGCGCAGTAGGCCCGGTATAAGCGCCCTGAATAGTTATCGTGTAATTGCCCGTTGGAGTCCCGTTGACCGGTGAGGGCTGCATGACATTTGTGTAGATAGAACTATCACAACTCATCCAAGACGCTGTGGCTAGAGCAAGCGAGGCGAAAGCCAACTGGGCGTAAATGAGTCTTCTGCGCTTCCCCGTTCCACGGAACTTCATTTTTCGGCGAACCAAGAGGACTACAAGCGTCAGCAAATTGCATGTCGCCCACAATGCAAGAATCATGGGGGGGGTTGCTGCAATCGGCGGGCGGGCGGAGGGGACCAAGCCCGAGGTTGAGGTTGATTGCGCCGTGCTCCTCACCGTAAGTTGAGAAGCTCACAGCTCGACCAGAGGGTGTCAAGATCGCGGGCGCGAAAATACACGACGCTCCCCGCGGCAAGGAACTGCTGAGACAATTTAGAGTCACTGGTTGGCAAAAGCTATTGATGGGTGACACCGTGACCGTATAGATCGTCGAGGCCCCTGAGACTACAGCATTAATGGCTGGCGAGGCAGAAAGCGAAAAATCCTGAAAGAATATCGTCAACGTCAGCGTCGCCGTCCCGATGCCAGTGGTGGCGTCAGCGCCGCTCACCGTAACAAAGTAGGGGTTCGTGGATGACGCCGAGAGCCCTGAAAGCGTCAATGTGCTGCGCGACGCTACGGTGGTTGAACCCAAAGCGATATTCGCTGGGTTGAAAGAGCAGGTGTCGGAGGCGCAGGAGAGGGCAATGGTGTCCGTGAAGGTGCTGGCGGCGGTGAGGTATATCGTAAAGGTGGTAGTCGCTGTGCCGATGGGCAGAGATTGTGTGAGGGTGGGAGAACTCAGGTTAAAGACAGGGTTTCCAGCCCCCGTCAAAGTAATACTCGATGCCCCGCTCGTCGTGTTATCAGTTACCGTTAGAACTCCAGTTCGGCTGCCCGTGTTGGTGGGGGTGAAAGTGATCCGGAAAGCGCAACTGGCGTTCACGGCAAGTGTAAACGGGCAGCCGTTAGTTTCGGCGAAGTCGCCACTCACCGTAATGTTGGTCACGGTTAAAGGGGTTTGGCCGTTGTTGGTCATGATCACGGTCTGCGCCGGACTGGTCGTGTTCAAAGTCTGAGACGGGAACACCAAGCTGACCGGCGTAAACTGCACACTCGTCGTGCCAGTGACACCAGTGCCAGTGAGCGTGACCGGATGCGGACTTCCGGCGGCATCGTCGTTGATGAGTAGCTGATTAGTTTCGGCGACCAGCAATGCGGGAGTAAACGTGACGTTGATCGTACAACGTCCACCGCCCGCAGGGATGGTTCCTACACAATTGTCAGTTTCAGCAAAATCCCCGCTTGTAGTAATGCTCGCGACCTGGAGCGGTACCGTGCCGGCGTTCGTAAGAGTCACAATAGCAGGAACATTCGCAGAGGTTACCGTGCTGGTGGTGTTTTGGATTACGTTTCCGAAATCCAAATTCTGAGGGGTCAAGCCAACACCCGCAAGATTGTTGTGAGAAAGCATGGAGACGAAGGCGCTCGAAAGCCCAGTGGTGTTCCGCGGCTGCCCTTGATAAGCGGGCGCGATGGCCGGGAAATCGGAAGAAAACGTTGTGCCCACAACGTAGGCGTTGTTGTTGCTATCCACTGCGATAGCATTTCCGGCGTCTGCGGCGGTACCCCCTAGATAGGTGGAGTACACTAAAGACGATCCCTGTGTATTCACTTCGGTAACGAAGGCCTCATGGCAGGGGTTCAGTCCGCAGTTGCCCCCTGCATAGCTCGCCAGCAAGGCGTTAGCCGTGGGAAAATCACTCGACTGAGTGTATCCGGTAACGTAGGCGTTCCCTGAACTGTCTACCGCAATTCCCGCCGACGAATCTGTCAAGCTGCCGCCCAAGAGAGTGGAATAGAGTAGCGCGGTACCAGGAAAGTTGAGTTTGGTGACGAATACGTCGGAATATCCCGGAGACTGAGAAGTGTTGAGGCTCTGAAAGGCGGCAGGAGTAGTGGGAAAAGTGTCCGTGGGAGTGCACATGGTTGTTGCCTTGCTGGCGGGAAGACAGGGTGTCCGGGTGCTACCGGCAACGTAAATGTTGAGTTGTTTGTCTATCGCGATTGCCCAGCCTCGGTCATCATCACTTCCGCCCAGGTAGGTCGAAAACGCAAAGCTGGAACCACCGGCAGTCAACTTAGCGATGAACGCATCCACACTTCCGGCGTTGGCGCTCTGGTAAGCATTATAGGTGGGGAAGTTGGTGGAGTAGGTGAAGCCCACCACATATGCATCGTCGCCGAAATCCACTGCGATCCCCTGCCCCGAGTCGGCGCTGCTCCCTCCCAGATAAGTGGAATAAACCAGTTGCGACAGGCCCTTCGAATTCGGATTGACTTCGGCGACAAAGGCATCCACATTGCCACTGTTTCCGAACTGAATCGGATTGGCCGTGGGAAAATTGGTGGATTGCGTGGAGCCTGTCACAAAGGCATTCCCGTACTGATCCACAGCTAGGGCCAGCCCGTAATCGACGCCGCTCCCGCCAAGGAACGCCGAATATAGCAGCTTGGAACCAGTGGGATCCAATTTGGCCACAAAGGCGTCGGTATTGCCGCCAAAAGTGGGTTGAAAGACGTTGGCAGTGGTCGGGAAATTCGCGGAGTATGTAGTGCCCACGATGAAAGCATCCCCCGAAGAGTCCACGGCAATCCCGTTGCCGATATCGAAGTTATTTCCCCCTAAATAGGTCGAGTAGATCACCGCCTCGCCGTCATACCTCAGCTTGGTCACAAATGCATCCGCGTCGCCCCCATTGCTCTCCTGATACGCCTTGAGGCTGCCACTGGTGGGGAAACTCGTTGACGTTCGTGCTCCCTGTAACATAGGCGTCATTGAGGGTATCCAAGGCAATCGCATTTCCTGTGTTACCTCCGTTGCCTCCCAAGTAGGTTGAGTAATTTAGGACCGGATCAATAACCAGCGGTCTGTGTGGGTCATAATCGGGCACCTCAAAGCCAACCCTGTTGTGCCCTTTCAGAACATAGGACGCGGCAAGGAAATGTTTCCTTGCCGGGTCCGATTTGTAGCACTGGTAGGCGACGGGCCGGTGAAAAGTCACCTGGCCATCGGCGAACGTCAAGACCAAATCTCCCTGCGGATTGATAGCCGCGTCGCTGCCCTCGAAACTCAACCCCAAGAACTCCGGCTTCACGCCCGCTGACAGGACGAAGTCGTATTCCAGTTGACCATAATTTCCGTAGTAAACGAGGTCTACGCCGGGGCGAATGTTCTTGAACTGCACCTTCTTGTAAGTCGGAATATTGGTATGCCAGCGGCGGGGGTCATTACCGATAAAATAGTTACTAAGCCCGGGGAGCTGATCGAGACCGGTGGCGGGTGCAAAGGGATTCGCTCCCTCAATTCTCATTCTCAACACGCGAGTGGATGGCGTTGGCTGGCCCTGCGCCTTTAGCGGCAACCGAGCGCGCGGCCCCGGCGATTCGAGCGCCAGCGTGGCTTCGCTCGGTTTCAATAAGATAGTGTAGCCTTGGCCTCGCGCCAGAAACCGGAGGCTGCGGTCCGCCTGCCCTTGGTTCACCTCAAAACTCATCGGCAGTGCGCGATACGATCTCAAAACACGAGCTTTAGACGCAGGGATGTCCTGTACAGGGGAAGGCACCCTGAGTGGTTTGTGGCCAACCGGATTAAAAACAGTGAGAAGAATGGAAAGCAGTAAGAAAAAGATACTCAGCAGATCCACCTTTCTAATCCTGAAAGCGGAGCAAAGAAGAAGACTCTTTTTTCCTCCGTCCCCCTTTTCCCTGAGCGGTCATTTGACCCCTGGCCTTCTTCCTAATCAGTGACCGCCCGTTCCTCTCACGGTTGGGTTGGATGTTGCCCGTTTGCATTAAGTATGCCTTTGATGCCTGACGGTCGGTTCGCTGATGCCGGCTCTCTTTGTGCTCTCCTGACTCGAGTAGCGGGCTGCGGTCAAGGCGATGATCTGCCGTGGTAAGGGGTAAGGTCAAATGTCCTTCTCAGTTTCAAATGTCCACCCGTTCTCCTTTCGAGCCTCACGGGTGCGTTTCTATCTTTGTTTTACCCGGATATATCTCATGTGTTCGAGCGTCGTCTGCCGCTGGCATGGGCATTGGGCCATGTTGCTGATCTCCTCCTGTCGACCGAGATTGGGATGCGGCGCGATTCGCGTTTTCGGAGCAGTGCTTTCGCAGCACAACCCCGTTCTCTCGCAAAACCCCAAGAAAGCTCAATAATCGCCTTCCTGATCGTATCCGTGGGCGCCACGCCCACCAAACGAATCCGACCAGTAAGGCCAGATACCCAATCAGAATCCCAAGAACAAAGATTTGGGGGAAGACGTTGATCATTGACTGCTCGCCTCGATTCTCTCCATTCACGGAGTTCCTTGCCACGCTCTCAGGGGTGGGTTTCGCAGGGCGCGGTGGCGTGCAATTGCAACTTCTTGCCCCCTCTCAGCACCGTAACTGCGCCCATCTGTCCCGCGTCCGGCCCCGCAACAACTTCGCGCAATTTTTCGGTGAAGTCCTTGTCCCCAATCTGGATGCCTTCCATCTCCAGAATGATGTCACCGCCCAGGAGAACCCGTTCACCTTCGATCGTAGCCTCAATGTTCCCCGGTCGTAACCCGAGGCGTTGAGCAGGCGAGCCCGCCGCCACTCGCTGCACAAGGATCCCTTCCGACTGGGGAGTATTGAAGGCGGTTGCCAGTTCCTTACGGAGCTCAAATCCCTCAAATCCACTCCAGTAGGACTTCTGTTCTAAAAGCAGCTTTCGCGCCGTGTTCGATGTGACCACGAAGTTCAGTCCCCTAGCACCCTCGGACTCCCCGAAGCCGAAACTAACGATTCCCACCGCTTCACCCGACAGATTGAACAGGGGTGCGCCGGAATCCCCGCCGTTAATGGAAGCGTCGGTTTGCAGGAGTTCTTCCTCTCCTGTGGATAAATCCCCGAAAACTCGATGTGGCTTTCGAATTCCACTGATATGGCCATAGCTCATGGTTGGGCTTATGCCCAGCGGAGCGCCGACTACGAAAACCTCGTCGCCCACCTCCATTTGGGCCGAATCCCCCATCTTGGCCACAGTTGCGCCATGCGGTACGCGATCTAGTTGCAGCAACGCGACATCCACTGAGGGTTCGGAGGCCAGCACCCGAGCCTGTACAACCTCACTCTGCGGGAACTTGACGGATACCTTCTCGGCTACCTGTACGAGGTGGGCGGCAGTCAGAAGCTTGCCATCCGGGGAAATCAGAAAACCAGATCCAATAAACTCCTCCGAGTCTGCGGCCTGACTGCTTCCCGCTGCTGTACCGGCTTCTTTTGTTTCGATAACGGCGACAGAGGACGTCACGCGCTTAAACGTTTCCCGCAAACTCTGCGCCCTACCGGAACCGGCTGACGCCACCAGCAACGCGACTAGGGCCACGGCTGCACGACGCGCCTGAAGATGGTCTAATAGCACGGGTTGTCACTCCCCGTCGCCATGTGAGACGACAGAATCGAAAGTCACATTTCGTTTTTCCCGTTTCAGCTCTTGGCGAAAACATCAGCTGAGCGCGGAACGTCGAGCGCGCATCCAAGCGCTTGGGCCCCCGGTACACTACCTTGTCCACGTGCCGTTAGGGTCGCGCCTCAAAGACAATATTGAAAGGGGTCTCTGCGGCGCGCCGGAAGCTTTTGAACCCGGCTTGCATAACCACGTCGCGCAGCCGGGCTTCGCCCGCCTGGGCGCCCATTGCCAAGCCCACTTCCTGCGCGCGTGATGCGGGCGTGCAGATCATTGTCGAGGCGGAATAGTACACCCGTCCCACGGGATTCAGATTTTGTTCCACCCGATCGTGTGCGAAAGGCTCCACGATCATCCAAGTCCCATTCGGCGCCAGAGTCTGCCGCACATGCGTCGCTGCCCCGGCGGGATCGCCCATGTCATGCAGGCAGTCGAAAAAAGCCACCAGGTCATAACCCTTTCCTGGGAATTCCTTCGCCCAGGCCACCTGGAACCCCACCTGGTCGTGCAGTCCTGCCTCTGCAGCGGCTTTCCAAGCATGTTCGATGGACGGTGGGTGATAGTCAAAGCCCACAAACCTCGATTTCGGATAAGCCTTCGCCATCAGCACAGTCGAGGCGCCGTGCCCGCAACCTACGTCAGCGACCTTGGCTCCGGCTTTGAGCTTGGCCTCCACGCCCTCCAGCGCGGGAATCCACGAACTCACCAGATTGGCGGCATAACTCGGCCGGAAGAAACGCTCGGTGCCCTGAAACAAGTCGGCGCAGTGTTCGTGCCAACCAACCCCCGCCCCCGTCCGGAACGCCTCCGTGATGCGGGGTTCATCCTTGAGGACGGAGGCGACGATTTGATAGGCTCCAGGCAAGTAGGCGGGACTGTCCTCGACCGCCAGCGCAAAGGCTTGCTCGTTCGGCAGGGAATAGCGTTGTGTGCCCGCGTCATAGGTGACAAATCCCCCGGCTGCTTGGGCATTCAGCCACTCTCGCACATAGCGTTCGGTGGTGCCCGTTTTCTCAGACAACTCGGTGGACGTCATCGGACCGGCGTCTGCCATTGCCCTGTAGAGCCCCAGCTTGTCCCCAATAATCACCAGCGCAGCGTTCATGCCGGCGCCCAATTCCCCCAGAGCTTGTGCCATGAATTTCTCGAGCTTGGCCTGATCAATCTGCATACTTCCTCCTTTGCATAGACTTGGGATTACGAAGGAAAGGAGTCAAACCCCTCCACGCCGCATCCCGGATGTTGAAGAATGAGATGATGCTACACAATCTTTGGCCCATCATTGCGGCATTCACCCGCATCGCGGTCCGTAGGAGCCGGGGCGCAGCCGCGAACCACGGGCCGTTAGGGATCTTCCTTCAGTCCTGCCCGATGTGAGCAGTTGCTGACGTCGCGCGGCAATGAGCTGGTAGAGGAGTTGGTTGCGCTCTCTGGTGGAAATCGCCAGATCCTGAATGCGGGCGTTTTGGTCGTTCGAGTGAGACTTCAGAAAAGCTTCCAAGTGGGGAAAACTTCGAATTAAGTCTGAGACTTTCTCCTCCACAGATGCGGCCACGACCGGCGAGTGGCGGGCGTGGTCTTCGCTGGGGTCCCGCAGAACACTGAAATGAGAGGCACCGCGCAAGACACGTGTGTCAACGAGTCGGCTTCGTATCCAACTGCCGGGATTCGATAATCTGCGTTCCTTTAACATTCACCTTACCTCCATCATGGTTTTCGTCAGCCGCTTTTCCAGGGCCAGGGCCGGCCCTCGCAGCTCCGGTAATTACTGCGCCGGGAGAGTAGAGAACGCACAAACTCACGCGGGGCAAGCCCCGACCCAACCGGCGTCAGTAATCAACTGTGGCAGGACACTAGAGAACCGCTTCTTCATTGTTCATCTGAAAGAGTGGCGGCTTGCCTGCTCGATGAAGCGTTTCCAGAATTCTTTCGGGCTTGCCCCAATCACTCCAACCGGGAAAGCTTCTCGCAAGCCTGCGGCCATTGCCGAAAGAGTAGTGACCCGCCTCGGCGGGACGAGTGACAAGTGACGAGCAGGAAAACAAAAGAGCAGGCGCGAAGTGACAGGCGAAGGGCGCGCTGAGTCGCGCCAATCGGCAACTCACCACGGACAACCGACTACTGACTCCTGGCTTCCAATGCTTGCCTTTGGATGAACATGAACCCCAACCCATTTCTTCCCGCCGCCGTGATTTTCGACATGGACGGCGTCCTTGTGGACACCAACACCTTCCACATTCAGAAGTGGGAAGCGCTTTTGGCCGAACATGGCATCTCGTTTGACCGCACGGCGCTACCGAGACAGGTGCTGGGACCGCCCAATGATTCCATCCTCCGCCATTTCTTTGGAGACGGGACCACTGCAGAGGACCGTCGACGGCTTAGCGAAGAACTCGAGGCGAGGTTCCGAAGAGCTTTCGCTCCGCACGCCAAACCCCTCCCGGGAGTCAAAGGGCTGATTGCTGAATGCCAAGAGAATGGAATCCGCCTGGCCGTGGCGTCCTCGGCCATAAGTAAGAACGTGGATTTTATTGTTGACGCGCTCGAGCTACGCGCCTATTTCCACGTTATCTTGACCGCTGACGAGGTCACGCAAGCCAAGCCGCATCCCGAAATCTTTGAAAAAGCCGCCCATAAGCTGGGCCTTGTACCCGCCGACTGCGTCGTCATCGAGGACTCGTTCGTGGGGATTGAAGCAGCCAAGCGTGCCGGGATGAAATGCGTGGCCGTTGCTTCCACTTTTCCGGCGCAAGAATTGCGCGTCCATACGCAAGCCGACCTCGTAGTCCAAACGCTTGAAGCGCTCAACCTTCATAAGCTGCGCAAGCTCTTCTCCTAAGCCATGCACAATCAGATTGATAAACCCACACTTGTTATTGGAAGCCCGGTTGTTTCCTGCTTCTAGTTTCCGATTTCCAATTTCCAGTTTCTGATTACCCGTTAAGGTCCAAACCGCACTACGGTGAGCGTAAGGTCATCCGCTTGTGGAGCATTACCCACAAATTCCTGCACCATGGCCACCACGCGGCGGCAAATTTCATCCGCAGCCAGGCCTGAACAACCCTCCAGAAAGTTCTGCAACGCGGTATCTCCGAGGAACTCTCCATCCGCCCTGCGAGCCTCGGTGACGCCATCCGAGCAAATCAACAAAACGTCGCCGGTTAGCATTTGTGCGCCGGAGACTTCGAACGTCGTGCCAGGAAACAATCCCACGGGGAAATTCGGGGCACTCAAACGGTCAACCCCGCCGCGGGCGCGGATGATCAGGGGCGGAACGTGCCCGGCGTTGACGAACTCAAACCTGCCCAAACGGTCCAGGACGCCGTAGTGTATCGTGGCGAACATTTCCGAAGGTGTCCGCTCGCAAAGGAAATCGTTCACGCGTTGAAACAAGAGAGCAAGGTCCGGATCGCCGGCCGCCACGGCGGCAAAGGCTCCTTGCAGGTTAGCCGCCAACATGGCGGCGGGCAGGCCCTTGCCCGAGACATCCGCCACGATGAATCCGTAACGGTCGTCGGGCAGGTGCACCATGTCGTAGTAGTCTCCGCCCACATGTTCCGTAGGCATGGTGGTGGCGCAAACCTGGAAGTAGTCGCACGTCGGGAAGCGGCGCGGCAAAAGCCCCTGCTGGATGTTGCGGGCTAGGAACATCTCGTGCTGGAAGCGTTCTTGCTCGCGGGCAATGCGCAACAGGCGGGCGTTCTCGATGACGGTGGCGCCTTCCACAGCCAGCGTTTGCAGCACCTGGCGGTCGAGCCCCGTCACCGCGGTGGGGTGCGAGCGCGTATCAAGATAAATGACGCCCAGCAATTCGGGCGCCGCGATTTGGATGGTCTCACCCTTGGTCTCAGAAACCGGCAGTTTCTGTAAAGGGACTGCAACGATGCCGCGCACTTCGGCACGGATGATCTTAGTTTCCTGGGCAGTGCGCCCGGTCATCTGGTCTTCCAGTACCACTTCTTCCTGGCCTGAGGCCGCCACTCGCTCTACCACGGTTCGGGAGTAATCTGTGAGGTCGCGTCCCAGGTATATGCCGCCTGCTCCCCGAGCAAGCTTCAGGTGAAGGTTCCCGTCCGCCTCGAGCAGGAACAGCAGCCCGCGCTCCGCGCTGGTCAATTGCAATGCTGAATCCACCAGAGCCACCAGGACTTCCTCGAGCGCCGGGGCCCGGTGCATCATCTGGGCCATGCGGAGGAGCAGCCCGAGGTGTTGAAGCTGCGGCGCCGGACCCGTCGCAGCCTTCTCCAGCTTTTCCAGCAGTTCCGGCAGCACCGCTTGATCCTCCACGAACGATAGCGTGTAGGAATCCGCCACACCCAGATTGATGCGATCGCCTGATTTCAAGGGACAGGAAGTGATCCGGTCATTGTTCACAGCAGTTCCGTGCCGGCTCCCCATATCTTCAATAACGTAGCCGCTATCGGCCTTGACAATTTGAGCGTGACGGCGCGAGATTCTGCTGTCCAGCAATACCAAGTCGCTGTCGCTCTGCCTGCCCAGCGTAAAAGGTGTGTGAACGATTTCGACTTCGCGCTGGTTCCCCAATGCGTCACGAACGATGAGACGTGGAAGAGTATTCGCCATAGGTACCACCTGCCTGAACCGGACGGCGATAATTATAGCAAGGAACCCCGAACAGCCATAGCCCCGCCTGAAATAGTAGTGGGTCAATTTGATGCTGTAGCGGCGACCCCGCAAGGCGGGATCGCCACGTGGCGGCGTCCCGATCAGATCGGGACAGGTTCCGCCGCCTCTATGTCAAAATGAGACACTACCCCTAACAGATTGCGTTTGACAAACCCCATCACGACTTCTGATAATCGCAGTCTTAGGAATCGCAAAGGCATCCAATATGCAAAAATCACGGCGCATGCTTGAAATCTTGTTGGTTTGTGGCCTGACAGCAGTCCCCTTATTTTCATCCCAGCGCCCGCCGGCAGAGGCCGAGAAAACTGCTGAAAAGGTCCTCCTGCAAGCCATCATCATCGACACACACGCGGACACACCGCAGATGATGCTGGATGAGGGCTACGACCTCGCTCAGCCGGACAGCCCTTTCATGGTCAGTATTCCGAAGATGCGGCAAGGGCATCTTGGCGCGGAGTTCTTCTCCATTTGGGTGGATGTGGACTGGCCGAAGCAGGACCTGATTCACCGCGCGCTCGATTTGATTGACGCCGTGTACGAGCAGGTGGGACGCCACTCTGACGTCCTCGGCATGGCCACGACGGCAGACGATATCGTGCGCCTTCATCTCCAGGGAAAGTTCGCCATCCTGATGGGAGTCGAGGGTGGCCACATCATCCAGGACGACCTCCGCGCGCTGGACATCTACTATCGCCTGGGCGTTCGTTATATGACGCTAACCCACACCGCCAATACCGGGTGGGCGGATTCCTCCGGCGACAAGCCCAAATGGAACGGCTTGACGGATTTTGGGAAGCAAGTGGTCGAGCGCATGAACCGCTTGGGAATGATGGTGGATATCTCCCATGTTTCTGACAAAACCTTTTACGATACACTCGCCGTCACTAAGGCGCCGGTGATCGCCTCGCACTCTTCTTGCCGCGCTCTTTGCGATGTTCCCCGCAACATGACGGACGATATGATCCGCGCCCTGGCCAAGAACAGTGGCGTCATGGACATCAACTTTTACCCCGGCTTTCTAAGCCCTGATTTCGACGCTGCATACAAGAAGGTTTCCCCTCAAATCCACGCGGATGAATCCGCCGCAGAAAAGCAGTACGCGAACGACCCCAAGCGGCTGGCCCAGGAACTTCGGGACATCTCGGCGCGCTACGCGACCCGGCTCCCCACACCGAGTTACACTACCATCGCCGACCAAATTGACCACGCGGTCCAGGTTGGCGGCATCGACCATGTCGGCCTGGGCTCGGATTTCGACGGTATTGATGCGGCCCCGAAGGGCATGGAAGATGTCTCAAAACTTCCTGACTTGGTACGCGAACTGGCGCGGCGAGGATATGGCGAACAGGACTTGAAGAAAATTTTGGGCGGCAACCTCCTTCGGGTCATGCGACAAGTGGAACGCGTGGGTCGCGAGATGCGTTCTCAAAAATAGTAGCCGTGACACCAAGACACTGCTGGTGCTATAAGGGTTCGCCGCTACATCACCAGTTCCAATCCATCCGGTTGCTGAAAAAGGCATAGGCATGTCATTCTGAGTTGTTGAAATATCTTTGACTCGGACTTCGCAGACATGGAGATGATGATGAAAAACCTGCTGACCATATTTTTCGCGATTATGTTTACCGCCGGAATCCTCTGGGGTCAGACCCGGACACAGGCGAGCGCCGGAAAGTCGGCGTCGCAACGCTCTGCGGCAAGACCCTCGTTGCTGAAACCCTCCTCTCTTAACGAGCAAGCTCCCGCGACTTTCAAGGCGAAGTTTGCAACCACCAAGGGAGACTTCGTAGTGGAGGTCACACGCGCCTGGGCACCGCTGGGTTCGGATCGCTTCTACAATTTGGTGAAGTACCATTTCTTTGACGGCGCCAGCTTCTTCCGCGTGCTGCCAGGCTTCGTGGCGCAATTCGGCCTCAGCGCCAAGCCTGAAATTTCCAAGGCTTGGGCCTCCGCCACCTTCAAGGACGACCCTGTCACGCAGAGCAACCTGGAGGGCTACCTGACCTTCGCCACCGCCGGCCCTAACACCCGCACTACGCAGCTTTTCATCAATCTCGCCAATAACCAGAGCCTCGACGGCATGGGCTTCTCGCCCTTCGGCAAAGTGGTCGAGGGCATGGATGTTGTCCAAAAGTTCTATGGCGGCTATGGCGAGGGCGCGCCGGGAGGAAACGGTCCCGAGCAGAGCAAAGTTACAGACGAGGGGAAGGCCTATCTCGACAAGAGCTTTCCGCTGCTGGACAGCATCAAGACGGCCGTCGTCGTCAAGTAGTCAGTGGTCAGTCAACAGTAGTCAGTTGTCAGTGCTCCGTGGTCAGTCAGGGAGGGCCAGTTTTCTCGGGCTGGAGCAGTTGAAAACCCACGCGCGGTAACGCTCTATCTGTTTCTGATTTTCTATTTCCGAATTTCTAGCTTAACCTTCAACCTTTGACTTTCGACTCTTGCATCAATAAGGAGCTTCCCATGACCGATCTGAAGCCTGGCAAATACGTAATTTTCGCGACCAGCCTGGGCGAGATTACCTGCGAGCTATTCCCGCAACACGCCCCGCAAACTGTGGAGAATTTTGTGGGTCTCGCGACAGGAACAAAAGAGTTCACTGACCCCAAGACTCGCCAGTCCGCCAAGCGGTCCTTCTATGATGGATTGACCTTCCATCGCGTCATACCCGAATTCATGATCCAGGGAGGTTGCCCGCTGGGGACCGGCACGGGCGGGCCCGGTTATCAGTTCAAAGATGAATTCGTCAAGGGCGTGGGGTTTGATGCGCCAGGCAAGCTGGCCATGGCCAACGCCGGCCCGGGCACTAACGGCAGCCAGTTCTTCATTACGCTCGCGCCCACCACTTGGTTGAATAACCGCCATACCATCTTCGGTCAAGTCGTGAAAGGCCAGGACGTCGTCGCCAAAATCGTCGCTGTCGCACGCGACCGAAACGACCGGCCCAAAACGCCGGTGGTGATGAATTCTGTGAAGATCGTAGATGTGCCGTAGGGGAAAAGCTTGCTGTATTATTGATGCTGCATATGAATAATACGGAGCTGGGTGTACCTCTGCCTTTACACTTTACCCTTTAGCCTTCTGCCTTCGCCCGCGTCAAACCCCGATAATTTCCACCAACTCCTTCACCGCGGCGGCGGATTTTTGAAGCGCCGCTTGTTCTTCCGGCGTCAGTTTGATTTCCACAATCTGCTCGATCCCCAGCGCGCCCAGCTTCACTGGCACGCCTACGAACAAACCGTGGATCCCATACTCGCCTTCAAGATAAGCGGCGCAAGGAAGAATTCTCTTGCGGTCGTTGAAGATGGCGTCAACCATCTCCACCACGGCCGCGGAAGGCGCGTAAAAGGCGCTTCCGGTCTTGAGGAGATTCACAATTTCGGCTCCCCCGTTGCGAGTGCGCTTAATGATGGCGTCGAGCTGTTCCCGGGGCATCAAATCCTCCACTGGAATTCCCGCCACGGTCGTATAACGCGGCACGGGCACCATGGTGTCTCCGTGCCCGCCCAGGACGAACCCCTGCACGTCCCGTGTCGAGACGTTCAAGGCTTCCGCGATGAAGGTCCGGTAGCGGGCCGAATCCAGGACTCCCGCCATGCCGATCACGCGGTTCTTTGGAAATCCGCTCACCTTGAACGCCGTCTGCACCATGGCATCCAACGGGTTGGTCACCACGATCAGGATTGCCTCGGGTGAGTATTTCGCCACCTTCTCGATAACTCCCTTGACGATGTCATAGTTCGCTTTCAGCAGGTCGTCGCGGCTCATGCCGGGCTTGCGCGGAAAGCCCGCCGTCATCACCACCAAGTCCGAGTTCGCGGTGTCCGCGTAATCATTCGTTCCCCTAATCTTAATGTCGTTACCCTCGATGGGCCCCGATTCAAGCAGGTCCAAACCCTTGCCCTGCGGGACGCCCTCAATGATGTCAATCAGAACAACATCCCCCATTCGCCTATCCGCCAGGCGCTGAGCCAGAGTTGCGCCAACATTGCCTGAACCAACCACAGTCACTTTTTTGCGTATCATGAGTTTCTCCGCAGGATTAGATTGAATCCCTTAATGCACCGCTTATGATTCGCAGGGCAGGCTTTACCTGCCCTTTCTCGGAAATCTTGAAGGTGTGCGTCATGGCTCCATAGCGGTCCCGAGGGAGCTTCTTTAGTTCCAGACCCGTAGCCTGCGCTGGACCACGTCTGCATTTCACGTGCACGTTAAGTGCTTTTGCAGCGGGGTTTACAGTGCAAAAGTAGTAGCCAGTCGCGCCGTAACCGATGAACTCTTTATTAACCTTGGCCCGTTTGACTCGCGAGTCAAGTTCGGCAATACCTTTATCAAGCTGGTCGTACAGCTCGCGGGTTTCCGGCTTCATCCCGAAATGGTCCAAGTCGTACGGGCCTCCCCTCGTCTCATTCTTTAGACGAGACGGGGTGGCAGAGATGTGGGCTCCCTCCTCCACACTGACCTCCTCAAGACTGACGATACCGCCGGCATAAAGCTGATACCTGAAAAGACGGAGGAATCTTCCAACTATGGCTGGGCCTTTTTGCTGTTCAGGTGTGAAATTCTTTGCCACGATGACAACTTGCGGACTGTCGAGATCAATTGGGGCGGCATCCTCGGTAATCCCCCCCTTTTGAAGCATCCGCATCACGGCCAACTTGTCGTCTTTCGCCTTCGCGCAGTACCCGACAACCTGATCGATAACGTGTCGATCCTTCTCCCGCTTGTACTCGACGACTACGGGAACCCGCATCGCAGGATCGAACGCGAGCGTATCAATTTCCTTTCCACCGATGTGTGGCTTGTGACAGACGAACGTGAGCCCCAAGAACTCCTTCAGGTTCCTCTCGATCAGAGAGTGAATTTCCTCTTCCCGAATTCGCCTGTCATCCGGCTCGATCCGTACGACATCGCCCTTACGGAGCTGGAAAAGCATATGTTAGCCTCCTGACCAACAATCTGGTAGGAACGCAAAACCTCGCCGAAATCTCTCATTTTACACCGTGGCATCGACTCTGGCCGAGGCCATATTCTCAATGATGGCGCTGGCAAAAGCGCTCGTGCTGAGCTTCTGAACGCCGGTGATGCCGTCCATGGCCATCTGCCGCTCCAGGTCGTAGGTGACGCGGCGCTGCGCAATGGCCGCTGCCAGGGCGTCCTCGATCAACTTGCCGGCCTCCGGCCAGCCGATGAATTCAAACATCAACGCGCCGGAGCGAATGACGGCGCCGGGATTGATCACGTCCTTGTCCGCGTATTTGGGCGCGGTGCCGTGCGTGGCTTCAAACACTCCGAACCCATCGCCAATGTTCGCGCCGGGCGCCAGGCCCAGCCCTCCAATCTGTGCCGCGCAGGCGTCGGAAAGGTAATCGCCATTCAAGTTGGGCGTGCAGAACAACTGGTATTCATCCGCGCGTGTCAGGATCTGCTGCAGCATCGAATCGGCGATGCGGTCGTTCACCAGCAGCTTGTTTTTCCACTGACCTTTGCCATGACTGGAATAGATGGAATCCAGGCATTCCTTCACTTCCTCGCAAATCTGCTGTTTGAACCTCTCGGTCGCCATTTCAAGTCCGGGCTCGACCAGGGCCGCCAGAGCTTCGATCGAGGCATCGGGGTCCTTGTCCTTGCCTTCGAGCGCCCAGCGTTCGCGCTCCGTAACGATGTGTTGGCGGAATTCCTGCTTGGCCAGCTCGTAGCCCCAGTCGCGGAACGACCCTTCGGTGAACTTCATGATATTGCCCTTATGGACCAGGGTCGCAGTCTTCAAGCCATGGTCGATGGCGTAACGGAGGCCGCGGCGCACCAACCGTTTGGTGCCGGTAATTGAAATGGGTTTGATGCCCACGCCGGAGTCGAGGCGGATCTGCTTCTTCTCCCCACTCCCGCGCAGCAGCGTGTTCACAAACTCGATAACAAATTTCGCCTGCTCCGACCCCTCGCGCCACTCGATTCCCGCATAAACGTCTTCCGTGTTTTCGCGGAAGATAATGATGTTCATGCGCTCCGGATATCTCACCGGCGACGGCACGCCCGGAATGTATTTCACCGGCCGCCAGCAGGCGTAAAGGTCCAGGAGTTGCCGCAGGGCGACGTTCAAGCTGCGGATGCCGCCACCCACCGGCGTCGTCAGCGGACCTTTGATGGCAATACGGAGCTCCGTGATGGCATCGAGCGTTCCTTGGGGGAGCCATTCACCAAACTGCTTGAAGGCCTTTTCACCCGCAAACACCTCGTACCACGCAACCCGGCGCGTGCCGCCAAAGGCTTTCTCGACGGCCGCGTCAAACACCCGCCGCGACGCCTTCCAAATATCGCGGCCCGTGCCGTCGCCTTCTATGTAAGGAATGATCGGGTTGTAGGGAACTACAAACTTGTCGTTGATAAAGTCAATCCGCGCCCCGTCGCTTGGCACGGGAACGCCATTATATGAACTCATTGAATAAGAGCCCCTCCCTCGGAATTATAGATAGTGAATGGTGAATAGTAAATTGTGAATTGCGGCAGCAGAGCTTTCTTTGCCCGCCTTATCCTGGGCTCCTGACTGCCACACTCCCCCAGTTTATAATTCACTTTTCACAATTTACCATTTACTATTCACCATTCAGAATTTCCCCAACCCCTATTCTTCACGCCGGTTTCAAAAGGGATCGCAACACGGTGGGCAGAATGCCGCCGTTACGATAGTAGTTAACCTCGACAGCGGAATCGAGCCGCGCGACGGCCCGGAAGCTTCGCCGCGGCCCATCCGGACTGGTGGCCGTAAGTGTGACCTCCGAGCGCGGGCTGATGCCGTCGTCCAGGCCGGTGACGTCAAACACTTCCTGGCCGGTCAGACCCAGTGAAGCCGCATTCTCGCCTTCCTTAAACTGGAGCGGCAGCACGCCCATGCCTACCAGGTTACTGCGGTGAATGCGCTCGTAGCTCTCCGCCAGCGCGGCCCTGACTCCCAGCAGCAGTGTTCCCTTTGCCGCCCAGTCGCGGGAAGAGCCGGAGCCGTATTCCTTTCCAGCGATGACCAGCAGCGGCACGCCTTCCTGCTTATAGCGCATGGCAGCATCGTAAATCCACATGCGTTCTCCGTCCGGAAAGTGAACTGTGACGCCGCCCTCCACGCCCGCCACAAGCTGGTTTTTCAATCGGATGTTGGCGAAGGTCCCACGGACCATCACGCGGTCATTACCCCGGCGTGAGCCATAGGAGTTGAAGTCCTTCTTTGCCACACTTTGCTCGATCAGATAGCGTCCCGCAGGGCTCTCCTCGGGAATGCTGCCGGCCGGCGAAATGTGATCCGTAGTGATGGAGTCGCCGAGCACCGCGAGCACGCGCGCCCCGCGAATCCCGGCAACAGGTTGCGGGTCCGGGCCGAATTCGGTGAAGAACGGTGGCTCCTGAATGTAGGTGGAATCCGGCCGCCACTCAAAAAGCGCTCCGCCCGCCACCGGGATGGCGTTCCAGGTGGGGTTGCCGTCCCAGACGTTCGCATAAGACTCGCGAAACATCTCCGGGCGGACGGCCCGCTCCATGGCTTGGGCGACCTCCTCTTGCGAAGGCCAGATGTCGCGCAGGTAAACCGGCCTGCCGTTACGGCCCTTCCCAAGCGGTTCGCTGTCTAAGTCGATATCCACTGTGCCCGCCAGCGCATAGGCGACGACCAGGGGCGGCGAAGCCAGGTAGTTGGCCCGCACCTGCGGATGAACCCGCCCTTCGAAGTTGCGGTTTCCGGAAAGAACTGCAGCCGCCACAAGCTGATTCTCCGTTACGGCCTTGGCCACCTCGGGGGGAAGGGGGCCGCTATTCCCGATGCAGGTTGTACAACCGTAGCCAACCAGGTTGAAATGGAGCGCGGCCAGCGGCTCGATCAGTCCCGCTGCCTTCAAGTATTCGGTCACGACTTTCGAGCCCGGAGCCAGGCTGGTTTTCACATAAGGAGGAATTTGAAGCCCTCGCTCGACGGCCTTCTTCGCCAGCAATCCTGCGGCCAGCATAACTGAGGGGTTCGAGGTGTTGGTGCAGGATGTGATGGCCGCGATCACCACCGAGCCGTGGGTGAGGCTGGCGCGGTCTCCGTTGAAGGCCACCGTCGCAACCCGTCCCGCCTCTTCCGGGGAGAGGCCGAAGCCCCGCTCTTTCACCGGCGCGGCGAGCGCCTGCCGGAAGGCGCTCTTCATGGCCGAGAGCGGGACGCGGTCCTGGGGGCGTTTCGGCCCGGCGAGACTCGGAGTCACTGCCGCGAGGTCCAACTCAAGCCTCTCGCTGTACTCGGGGTCCGGGCTCTGGTCGGTGCGGAAAATTCCCTGCTCCTTGCTGTAGCGCTCGACTCGCTGCACTTCTTCTTCGCTGCGGCCCGTCTGCCGCAGGTAACGCAACGCTTCCGCATCCACCGGAAAAAATCCCATCGTTGCGCCGTATTCGGGCGCCATGTTTGCCACCGTGGCACGGTCAGCGAGTGTCATCTGTGAGAGACCGTCGCCATAAAACTCAACAAACTTGTCTACGACGCCTTTCTTCCGCAACTTCTCGGTGACGGTGAGCACGAGGTCGGTAGCCGTAACGCCCTCCCGCAAACTGCCTTTCAATTTGAAACCGACCACCTGCGGCGTAAGGAAATAGTAAGGCTGGCCTAGCATCGCGGCCTCAGCCTCGATGCCGCCCACTCCCCACCCGAGTACGCCCAGACCGTTGATCATGGTGGTGTGAGAGTCTGTGCCCACCAGCGTGTCGGGGAGCCAGACCAAGTCGGGTCCTTGCTTCTGCTCCAGAACAACCTTGGCCAGGAATTCCAGGTTCACTTGGTGCACGATTCCTGTGGCTGGCGGCACTACGCGAAAATTGTCAAAGGCCTTCTGACCCCAACGTAGAAATTCATACCGCTCGCGGTTGCGCTGGAATTCGATTTCGGCATTGCGCTCGAGGGCCTGAGGATTGCCGAAGAAATCCACCTGCACGGAGTGGTCAATCACCAGGTCCACCGGCACCAACGGGTTGATCTTCGCCGGGTCGCCGCCCAGGCGTTTCATGGCTGAGCGCATCGCTGCCAGGTCCACAACGGCGGGCACGCCGGTGAAATCCTGGAGAATGACTCGCGCCGGCTTGAAAGGCACCTCCCGCGCCGCCGGGCTCTTTGCGTGCCATCCGGCCAGAGCCGCAACGTCCTGTTCTGTAACGAGCGCGCCGTCGCAGTTCCGCAGCACCGATTCCAACAACACCTTGATCGAGAGGGGAAGACGCGAAATACTGCCCAGCCCGGCCTTCTCCAGGTTTTCCAGGCGGCAGATGACGGCCAGGCCGTTGCCCGTATCCAATACGGCACGCGCCCCGAACGCGTCCTGCCTGTTCTTCTCGGTCACGCTTCACCTCCAAGCCCTGTTTCTATGATAACGCCAGCAAAAAAACTCGTTAAGAAAATTCTGAATATTCACTATTCATAATTCATACTTTGGATCGCCTGCTGCGCCGCAGCCCTGCCGGTGCGGATACAATCTGAAATTCCTATGCCCGAATAGGCGTTCCCGGCAAGATAAATCCCCGGGAGGTCCTCGAGCTGGCTTTGAATCCTTCTTATCCGCCCGGCATGCCCCACCTGATACTGCGCCATTGAAACCGGCCAACGGTGAACCCGATGGAACAGGGGCGCGAATGAGAAATCCAGGATTTCCTTCAATTCCTGCCGAACCAGTGAAACTACCTCCTGGTCAGGAAAGTTGAGGACTTCCGGGTCGCGCGAGCCGCCCAGGAAGCAGCGAAGCAGCGCCTTCCCTTCCGGAGCGCGACAGTTGAACTTGCGATGCACGAAGGTGCAGGCCAGCATTCTCCGGTTTTCCTTGCGCGGGACGAGGTATCCAAAGCCGGGGAGCAGATGCTCTCTCGTTCCCTCGGCATATCCCAGGGAGACCGTCATCGAGGAACTGTAGGGGATTTCGCCGAGCAAGCTGCCTAGCGTGGGGCGGAGGGAGGAAAGCAGCCGGCTGCATTCGTGGGCGGGCATGGCGAAGATGATTGCATCGGCGTCGAACGCCACGCCTCCCTCGCAAAAGATCTGGTACCGGCGACTGCATGAGTCGGCCGTTCCGCCCGGTCCACCCGGCGCAAGCTCGATGCTGGAAACACGCTGGCCGAGATAAATGCGAGTCTTGTCCAGATGTTGCGCCAGCTTCCCTGGGAGCTGGTCGAGCCCGTCCCTCAGTGTCATGAAGAGCGGCAAGGCGCCGCGGGGTGCGGCGCCCGTGCCGGCGGAGTCAGGCTGACCAATCCCGTCCGCATGGGCAGCGGCTTTCCGGCGTTGCCGCATCGCTCGCAGTGTGGCGCGTGTCAGGCTTCCGCTCTTCCGCTCCATCTCCCAGAAGCGCGGCAGCACCGACCGTACGCTCAATGCCCCCGAATCCCCCCCGTAGACCCCGGCGAGCAGAGGATCCGCGACGTTCTCCAACATGGCGTTTCCGAAATGCCTGCGGACGAAGCTGGCCACGGATTCGTCAGCTTCCGGGTTTGAATTCCCGGAGGGGCGAGAGGCAAACAACTCGGCAGCCATCGCCAGCTTGCTGCTGAGGGGCAGCAAGGGAGTGGTCACCATAGGCCAGAAGCGGGTTGGAACCAGGAACATCAGCCCGTCAGGAAGCGGGACAAGATGGCCCCGGTGAAGGATGTAGGTGCGTCGCTGGCGGTCGTTCGAGCCCAGGAGCGAATCACCCAGGCCCAACTCCCGGGCCAAGGCCGCCGCTTCCGGTTTTTCGGCAAGGAAACTGTCCGGCCCTGCTTCGACGAGGAAACCCTCCACGTGCTCGGTGCGAATTACTCCGCCCAGACGGTCCCTTCCCTCAACGACCATCTCTTCAACCGGCGCACCGGCTTGGCGAGCGCGAGCCAAAGTGTAGGTCGCAGCAAGGCCCGCAATGCCTCCACCCAGTACGGCCACGCGCTTCCGCGATGGTTGTCGAGTCGTCATCAGCGTGATTCTCTACCAGAGTAAATGCTACTGGCCCAAACGCTCCGTGACGATAGCAGCCAGCGCTTGAATGAGCAGCGGGCTGTCGT
This sequence comes from uncultured Acidobacteriota bacterium, assembly GCA_963832915.1. Taxonomy (GTDB): domain Bacteria; phylum Acidobacteriota; class Terriglobia; order UBA7540; family UBA7540; genus CAVROP01. The sequence continues at coordinate 6,557 of CAWHWE010000061.1, read as the reverse complement.
TTAGCGACTCAGAGCGGTGCACGGTTACGCCCCTGGTCTTTCCGTATTCGCGGAACGCTACGTCAATATCGTAAAGGATCTCAACATGGTCGCAGACAAAACCCACGGGCGCCAACAACACATGTCGCTGGCCCTGCGCGGCCGACTGATCGATAAGAGATTCCACCGTAGGGCCGATCCACGGCTCGGCAGTCATGCCCTGGCTCTGAAAAGCCACGCAGTATTGCTTAAGGCGAAGTGCCTTGGCCACCAACGCTGCGGTTTCCCTCACCTGCTGCTCGTAAGGATCGCCGCCCTGAATGGTCTTTTCCGGAACGCTGTGCGCCGTAAAGATTACGGGAACCGGGCCGCCGGCCTCCGCCTGAACGCGAGCCAGCGCCGTCCCAACTCTCTCGCGAAATGCCTCAACGAGCCCAGGATGATTGTGCCAGTTTTCGATGAAGTCCACCTGCACATTGGGCGCGAGCCGCTCGACATCTTCGTACAGATACTTCTTGTAGAGGCCAATGCTGGTGCGGGAATTCTGGGGCGCCAGGCAGAGCGCCACCACACGTTTGACTTCATCCGCCTCGATCTGTCGAACCGCTTCGGAGATGAATGGCTTCCAGTTCCGCATCCCCATATAGACGTGGCGGCCAAGCTGCTTCGCCAATCTCTCCGCCTGCAAAGTCGTCAGGGGCAGTAGCGGTGAGCCGCCGATCAGGCGGTAGCGGCGAACAATTTCATTGACGACCGCATCGGGCAGCTTCCGCCCCGCGCGCACGTTGAGCAGGAATGCAGGGATGTCCTCGAGTCTGTCCGGTGCGCCGTGGGCGAGCAGCAGCACTCCCCACCCCGTTGCCCTTCCGTCGCCGTCCTTCAGGGTTTCGCTTGCCATGGCACGTATCAGCTCTCAGCTATCAGCCGTCAGCTTTCAGGCCTTGAAAAAACGGGTCGAGGGGTTAGGTCCTGGATGCTGGAGGAATTGTGGATCCTGAATATCAAATGGTAAATTCTGAATAGTGAATTCTAAATTGAGGAAGTGCAGCAGTCAGAGGCCCAGGGCGTGGCGCGCAAAGCAAACTCTGAGTCCGCAATTCACAATTTACTATTCACCATTCACTATTCCAAACTTCGCTCATCACTGCTTTTACGGCGCCTGTGACCTTTTTCCTCCACCCATTAACAAATATATCATGCCCTGATGCGCTGAAAGCAGTGCTCGGGGGGGCGCCTCCGCCCGGATCTCAATGGACGTTCGGGAGACCGTCCCCGCAGTCTCGATGGATGAGATCCAGTTCGATGGGACGAAGGCCCTCCTCACTGACAATTGGGGACAGGCCCGGATCAGGTTACGGGGATGCCGGGACGGGTTCGACCCGGGGAATCAGCCAATGCAGCAGCCCGATGGCCAGAGGGTGCATGACGCCGGCGATGATGAAGAGGGGCACGTAAGTATGGAGCCACTGGAGGGTGTAACCCGCGACCAGCGCCAGGATCATGCCGCCCGCGGCCCCGCCTGTCCCGGAGAGGCCTGTAACCGAGCCCACATCGCGTTTGGGGAACATATCGGAGGCAAGGGTAAAAATATTCGCCGACCATCCCTGGTGCGCGGCAAGGGAAATGGAAATGAGGGCCAGCGCCCACCGGATATTGGGCGCGAAGACGGCCACGGTGCCGGCCGGCATGCAAAACGCGCATAGGGCCATTGCCGTCTTGCGCGCCCGGCCCACAGGCCAGCCACGCTTGAGGAAGAATCCTGAAAGCCACCCGCCTGCCACGCTCCCGACTCCCGAGACGAGAAACGGAATCCAGGCGAAAAGGCCGATTTGCTGGAGGGTAAAGCCGCGTCCTTGCTTGAGGTAGGATGGAAGCCAGAAGATGTAAAACCACCAGATGGGGTCGGTCATGAATCTAGGCAGGATGAGACCCCACGCCTGCCGGTAATGGAGGATTTTCTGCCAGGGGATTCGAGTGGCCGATGCGGTTTCTTCCTCACCCTCCGTGCTCTCGATGAACTCCAGCTCGGCGGGGGTAATCCACGGATGCTGGCGCGGAACGCGGTAAATAGCCGCCCAGAAAAACAACCAGATGAATCCCAAAACCCCGGTCAATATAAATGCTTCCCGCCAACCCCAGCGAAGCGTCACCCAGACAACCAGCGGAGGGGCGATGACGGCGCCTATGGTCGGCCCGGCATTGAAGATGCCCGTAGCCAGCGCGCGTTCCCTTTTTGGAAACCATTCGGCAACCGCTTTAATGGCGGCGGGGAAGTTCCCCGCTTCACCCGCCCCCAGAAGGAAGCGTGCCGCGCCGAAGGAAAGCGCCCCGCGCGCCAGCGCGTGAGCCATGGCGGCAATGGACCACCAAGTTATGGAAAGCGCGTATCCCAGCTTCGTCCCCAGCCAATCCATGACCAGACCTGCGAGGGTGAGCATGAGGGCATAGGCCAATTGAAACGCGAACACAATCCAGCCGTAATCGCTCTCCGACCAGTGCAAGACGTTTTGCAGATGCGGCTTCAGGACGGAGAGCGTCTGCCGGTCAATGTAGTTGATCGTGGAGGCAAAGAACAACAGCGCGCAAATGGTCCAGCGCAGGTGAGGAATGCTGAACCCGGAAGCTGGGCGAGTAAGTTGGACCGGAGAGTGAGCAGGTTTCGGCATGGTTTGGGGATCGCAGCAAGCCTAGGTACGGCGTTTCGTAAGTTCGATTAACTCCAATCCAAAAACGTCACCGCAGATACAAACGGCTGTACTAAGCTTACCTACGCATTTTTCACCCAAGCGTGCCGCGGGTCGTCAGCCCAGGCACCGTAGCGGCGTTCCTCCCCGGCGAGGACCCAGGTGTAGTGAAGTTCGTAGCCCGGCGCCGCCACAACGGGATGGTAACCTTTGGGCAAGAGGACGGTATCACCATCTTCCACGACCAAGGCATCGGAGAAACCGTCAGGGTCATCGGCTGCGGTGTAGGTCCACATCAATCCAAAACCTTGAGCGGGTTTGATGCGGAAAAAATAAATCTCCTCCAGGAAGGCTTCTTGCGGCGGGTTAGAGCGGTCGTGCTTATGGGGCGGGTAGCTGGACCAGTTGCCCGGCGGGTTGAGCGTTTCACCAGCCAACAAACGCTCCGCCGGTACGTTCTCAGCCAGCGCCGAGTAAACCGTGCGTTGCCAGTTATCACGGCCTGCTTGCTTGGCGACCACAGCCGCTCCTTCCAAGAGCGCAGCGGGCGCGGTTGCGGTAGAAGGCGCCGAGAAGATGCCCGCGTCGAAAATTCCCGACTCTGCCGTAATCTCGTAGGAAGACTCCGGCGGTAAATAGACCATAACGGGCGGGCCGGAAAAGACATCGGGACGCGCGCCCGCATTCGAGAAGACCTGCCTCTGCCCGTCGGCCATCTGGACGCTGATTGACGCTCTCCCTGAAAAAATATCAAGAACGTATTCCCGTCCCTGGGCCTTTGCCGAGTGCTTCTGGCCCTTCACCAGATTCAGGCGGGCAAAGTCGAGAAAACGCAAAACTCCGGGCCGAACGATTCGTTGCAGTCCCCTTTTCGCTCGAGCTTTGATCAGTCGTTTCATAAGGCATCTCGAATGATGGCGCGTTTCATAACAGGGATGCTGAAAGACCACTCGATCCCCTCAATTGACAGAGACCATAAGGAATCCCGCTAACCCCTTTTCCCCAGGACGATCCCGGCGTAGCGGGAGCGCAAGGCGGGATCGGAATGACAGGCCTCACAAACGCATTCCAGCATCCTGTCGGAGGGCCGGCAGTTTATTTCTCCCCGGCATACCGCTCGTAGGCCTCAGCGACCTTGCCTTCGGCAGCGTCGCCATCATGAATCAGCACCCGGTAGCGCAATGTCAGCGAGCTTCCGGCTGCAATGGTGACGCTTCCGTCGCGCCTGGGGTCATTATAGAAGTCGTGCTCACCGAAGGGATTCACGGCGAACAAACCGTAACCACGGGCGTGCCAGTAAGTGGGATGCTTGATGTTATGGGGATTATCGAGGATAGCAATTCCGACCCTCTCTCCCCCTACAACCCCGGAGTAGTCAACCCAATCAGCTCGCTTGCCCCAGATGTTCTTTTCACCCACGCCGCCTTCAGAGTTGAGCATCTTTACGGCGGGTTCTTGCAAGTTCCTGATCACCCGAATGGCGAAGGTTCCCTCCTTCGTATCGCCCATTTTCAGGGGCGTTCCGTGGTCCGCCGCGATAGTAAACGAGCAGTCGACGGTGCGGGAACTTCCATCGCCTCGAAAAGTGTATTCCTGCGTCTCGCTGCCCATCGCCTGACCATCCGGGCCGACCAAGCTGAAGACTGCCCGTAGCGTCCCGGAATCAGGCCCGCCCTTGGATTCTTCCAGTCTGGTGAACACGGTGCGGCCCTTGGGGAGATCCTCAGAGGTGTAGGTCTTGCCCTGCACGTGCACGGGCGCTTTCTCTTGGAACTGCGCTTCTCCCCAGAAATCAACTCCGTTGATGTCACCGTGAGCGAAGAACAAGGCGCGGTGATGGGGATGGTCCCGGCTCTCCCCAGGGATGCTCGTTACCATCGGGAACCCACGCGTGACGATGATGCCTTCAGCCGAACGCAACGGGTAGAGATAGGGCTTGGGAGCCTCAGTTCCGAAATAGTAAGTTGAGAAAGGTTTTCCTGCGATGCTCACGTCAACCTGGTCACCATGCCGGACAAATTTTACCGGCTTGTCGCCGGCGACCAGGAGAGATGCTGGTATCAATACCAAGAAGATTAAGCGCAAGAGGATTTTCCTCCCCAAGAAATCTAGCAGCCAGAGTAGCAGTCCAAGATTCGCCAGTGGGAGTCCATTGAGGGCAAGCCCACTCCGGACCGTCAAGCATTATCGGAATTGGGGGTTGGTCATGTCAAGCGCTGGCTGGCGAGGGTGTTGGCGTCATCCGGGATGGGCTCACTTTCGGATCGCCGGTCATTCCCGCGAAAGCGGGAATCTACCCCTAACCTTCGGAAATGCGCTGTCGCCAGACTGGATTCCCACATTCGCGGGAATGACCATTACTTGCAACGCCCAGTTCCCCCACCAGCTACGGTGCTCAACTCGGAAAGGTGAACTTGAGCTCGCGGCCCAATTCGAAGGCGGGCTTCTTCCGTTTTCGAATCAGGCCCATATTCTCCGAAAGTGCCGTGACTAGCATCGGCAACGCGATGGTAGAGTCGCAGTGGACGTCCACCATACTGGCGTCGTGGGCGATCTTTCCCCAACTCTGGGATTCTTCGAACGTGCAGCCGGAAAGACCTCCCCAATGTGCGGCGTCAGTGATGATCTGTACGGCATATTTATGACCGTTATGAGACTGCCGCATGAACGTAGCCGTCACCTCGGTCTGATTGACAAAGTTCTTGGGAGTGCCCCCGCCAAAATAAATGACGGCGCTGGCAGGGGAATCAGCCGCCAGATGCGCGGTCTCGAGGACATCGCCGACCACGTCGAGCGTGAATTGATTCTTGCCCAGGAAACGGTTCTCCGCGATACCGATTCCGACGGAGGAATCTTCAATGGCAGGACAATACAACGGGACTTGGGCTTTGGCCGCCGCGGTGACGATGCCGTCTTCCTTCGCCTTTTTCGCCAACTGCTTGCCGAGCAGATACAGGAACTCGCGGGTTGAGTGCGCCCGCGACTGGTCGAGAGTGGCGGCGAACTTGCCGATCATCTCGTCCGCCTCCCGAAATTCTTCTTCGTCCGCCAGCGTATCGTAACGGTCAGGGGATGGGTGGGCCTGGAGAGTATCTGGCGTTTGCGCATCATTCGTCGATTCCAAGCAAGATCGCCGCGGCCAATACTGTGGTCCAGAGACCTCTTTTATCGCCAATAGCGGATTGGCTGACATTCATTGTCCGGACAATCTTATTGGAGATTCGATAAATCTCTTTCTTCTCGTCCCAGCTCCGGTCGGGGTCGAACTCCACGCCCAGCGTGGTGGCGAGCATTTCCGCCGCCAGCTCTTCTGCGTATTCACCGGCGACTTCTTCAGTTTGGCCGAAAGAATGATGTTCCGAAAGGTATCCAAAAGCGTTCCGGTCAGAGGGAATCGCCACGCCAACCGAGGCGGCAATCAAACGATGCGGCTCCCGCGTCGAATTCTCACTCATGACCACAAAAGTCACCTGCCCGGCTCGCAGTTCCTTCACGCCCTCGGTCCTGGAAACAAGCTTGCACCGAGGCGGAAAAATGCTGGAGACTCGCACCAAGTTACAGGCAGCGATGCCGGCGGCTCTCAATGCTAATTCGAAGCTGGTCAGCTTTTCGCGATGTTTCCCCACCCCTTTGGTGAAAAACATTCGCTTGGCTACGAACATTTGGCTCTCCACCTTCTCGTCGGCGCTGCCCTTGGCGGTGGCCGAGTGGCGTCGCTGGCGAAGACGGACCTGGAAAACTCCATTTCGGGATATGGCCAGGGATGTTGTAAGCTAACAAAAAGCCGAGAAAAGTGTCAATGCATTTTTGCGTGCTCGAAGGCCTCCTGGCGAGTGGAATGCACTGCCTTGGTGCTGAACCAGCGCTATTTGTCACTCGATGAGCAGAACCTCG
>CAWHWE010000060.1:0-31582 GCA_963832915.1 uncultured Acidobacteriota bacterium | reverse complement strand
ACCCAATTGGCCCGGTTTTGTGAATCGGTCCACTTGGGGAGCAGGCTTCCTTGCCGGTTGCGAAGGACACTTGATCTCGATCTCGGCCGTTCCCCTGTCTCTGGGGTTTGCCGTGCGAACCACTGACGCTCGACTATTGCGCGGGGTCGGATCGACTACCGAGCGCCAGTCGGTTGGAGCGTTCCAACCTTCCCCCGCACCGGGAAACTCCGAACGGACCGCGTCACCTACTTCCCTGTAGACTATGGGCGGAGTGGTCGGTGGGCCGGATAGAGGGCCTGAGCCAACAATCACTTGAGCCATACTGCATTGCATGACATCGCCTGCAATCTGTGTTGCCGAATTTGCGTTCAAAGGATTGTCCTCCATCAGCATGATTTCTGGCTTTTTAGGACCTGTCTTCCAGGTCCTTGGTTCTGGCTTGCCGCCGAACGAAAGGGTGAGGAAAACGCTTCCTCGGGCGTAACCACCTGTGCGACCTCCTCACAGCGCTTATCAAGCTCTGCGCGAGGCGAAAACCGACACTGCGGGAATTGGCGGCGGGGTGACCGGGGTTGCCCGGCGCTTGCCCGTCGGGGCGTGTGCAGTTGCCACCTGACATACACCCCGCCATTCCGTTTCAAAGCCGTGCCTCAGACTTGCTTGCTCCCCCGTTCGCGGGAGCCCTCGGCACCACTGATCTCCGCAACCGGTGGTCGTGCTCAGAGGAGCTGTTGGCAGGCGGTTCTCCACTGTTACTCACGCTGTATCCCGGCCGCAGGCCCACGCTTTCTCTGGCGTCGGTGCCCAACCTGTTCTCCGTAGCTTGTTGGCACTCAAAACAGAGAGCCGCCCAAGGCAAGGCGGCCAAGCGCTTGGGGGAGATCGCCTTCTGACACGCCAGGCACATGCCATATTTTCCCCCCGCGATTCGTTCCAACGATTCTGTCACCTGGCGAAAGAGGGCTGCCCTGCGGTTAAGCGCATCGACTGCCATGCTCCGCTGAACCTCCAAACTGAACTCGTCCATCGAATCCGGAACTCTCTCCACCGCGATGCCCTCACTATCGCGGTGGCTTGACAGGAGCTCACGTCGCTTTGCTTCGAGCATCCGCCTATAACCTTTAACGTTCGTTTTGTTCATAGGTTTTATCCATTTCCAAGGTTGTGTCCCGCACAGCGACCGGGTCCACGAGCCGTCTCTTTCTTTCAATGTAGTGTAGCCGTCGCTTAATTGGTTGAGCGAGCCCCGCCGTTATTCTTTCCGAACACGACCTTTTTCCTCCAGCCAATTAAGTCCATCTGGGTTATCACTTGGGTGTCGGCGCCCGTGGTATCGTAGTAAACTTTGGTTTCGTTGATCTTCTTCCCCTGGTCAACCAGCTTTGCGGGGACCTGGGCAACAAGCTTACCGTTCTGATAGAACCCGATTTCGGGTGTTGTAGAGTTATTGTTTAAAACCACCTTGTATTCCCCGGACTGCAAAGTTGGCCCGCCGGGAATTCGCGCCGCTTGGTCAATCTCGACGTCTGCTGACTTTTTTGAAGAACGGCCGATATCGAGGCTCGGAAACTTCGCGAATGCCATACTGGCTGCAACGAGAATCCCGGCCACCACAAGCATTGATTTGTTCACCACACCTTTGTTCATTTCTTCGGTTCCTCCTTTAGGACCCATTGTTCGGCCTGCCGTCTGAACGTGACTTGCTTTCAAATCAGCTAGCACGAACGTCAACTCTGACCTTAATGCAAAGGAAAGACTCAAACCATACCAACTGATTGCTAATTTCAACTGGGAACCCTGGTAGCTCTGGTCCGGCCTCCTTGGTAGCGGGACATCGCGAAACCTGCCCATCCTGCGCGACCTTTCCGGAAGCCACACACGTAGCGGCGGGCTTTAGCCCGGCACCTGCCGACCTAAAGGTCGGCGCTACACCGCGCACGTGCGGCGCTGATGCGCGGCATGTTGCTGGCAACGTTGACAGCGATATCGGTACAGCTACCGGCTTTTTGCTCTCGCAATACCATCTGTCGGGTATTTCTTCCAATGGGGTTCTACTGGTACGCTCATGAGGGTCGGCGTAGGGAAGTTCGATGAAGATACGCTCGACAAGGTCAGTCTGCGGAAGGAGCGATTTCAAATGCTAACGGACCAGCCACCGTGCTTTCCATCGAACAACGGAACCATTCCCGTGGGCACTGTCACTCACCCAACCGCAAGTGGCCGCCTTATAGTAATCCTGCGGCAGGCCATACATTCACACTTCGCAAGGGTTGCTGATTTTTTCCGCAGGAAGAACAGCAGTTCCACCTGGCCGTCGTCGTCGCCCGCGGGCTGTGCATCGATGAGCCCCATTGCTGTTGTTGGGCTTGTGATCAGCGATGAGGACCGCAGACTGCTGACCGAGATATGCAGCCGAAACCAGTGGCATCTGCTTCTCACGGACACGTGCGAAGATGCCTGGACCGCGTTGGATAAACTCAAGGCGCCGGTGATCCTGTGTGATCGCGATCTGCCCGGCAGAGGATGGCGGGAGACGGTGGAAGACTTGGCGTCGTCTCCCCAGCGTGCTTGTATCATTCTGGTTTCCGAAGTGGTCGACACCTATTTATTGAACGAGGTGGTGCGCACTGGGGGGTACGATGTGTTATCCAAACCACTTCGGGAAGATGATGTGGTTCGTGCGGTCAGGCTGGCGTCAACGTACTGGTACAGCGAGATGAGAACAATTGCGGATTTGTTCCAGGAAAGCTAAGAAATTATGCCCTTACGAACGGCGTACAAGATCAGCTCTGCAACACTGTGCAGATTGAGCTTGTCTTGAAGGTTCCTGCGGTGCGTCTCCACCGTGTAAAGGCTGAGGTTAAGTGAGGTTGCAATGTCTTTGTTCGACTTGCCCTCCGCCAACAGTTGCAGGATCTCCCGCTCCCGTGAGGTGAGCAGCTCATAGCTGTCTTCGGCTCCTCGTTTTCTCATCTCCCGCACATAATCTTCAACCAGGATCTTGCTGATTTCAGGACTGAAGCACGCCTTCCCTCCACTCACAGCCTTGATTGCCTCGATGAGGTCATTTTCCGCGGAGTCCTTCAATAGATAGCCTTTGGCTCCTGCCTTGAGCGCCCGCAAGACGTAGCCCTCGTCGGAGTGCATACTCAGGATTACAATCGCCACGTGCGGGAGCGAAGCTCTGATTCGTTGGGCGGCCTCGATGCCGCTCATGTTGGGCATGGCGATATCCAGAACGACGACATCGGGTTTGGTTGCCTCCGCCCGTTCCACTGCCTGGCGGCCATCTGCGGCTTCACCGACCACCTCGAATCCCGGCTGCCTCTCCAGGAGTAGCCGCAAACCTCGGCGCATAATGTTGTGATCATCCGCTAATAGAATCCGAATCTTTTTCTTTTCCACCGGCGTCTATGCTCCCTTCGTTATTACTGAACGGCAGTTCTATCGCCACAATCGTTCCGCTTCCCAGCGCAGAATGTATTTCGCATTTGCCTCCTAGCCTGGCCGCCCGCTCCTCAATTCCGACCAGCCCCAGTCCCTTCGTCTGCCTTACATCGAAACCCTGACCGTCGTCCTGGATGAAAAGTGACAACCGGCCCGGCTTCTGTTGAACTCTGATACGGACCCTTGTGGCGCGAGCGTGACGGGAACAATTGTGCAACGCTTCCTGGACTATACGGTAGATGCAGGTCTTGTACTCGTCTGGGAGATCATCCGACGCAAGGTCAGTCGCGACGCTCACATCCATGGAGGTGCGCTTGGATACTTCACGGGCCTGCCATTGCAGAGCCGGAACAAGACCAAGATCATCCAGCATGGACGGTCGAAGAAGAAGGGCCATATTTCGAACCACTCGCACCGAGTTTTCCACCAGGCGCTTCACTGTTTCGACATGATCGCGTGACTGTTGATCGGTTTGTATCGCAGATTCTGCCGATAGATTACGCAGTTCCACAAGAACTGCCGACAAGGCTTGGCCCACTTCATCGTGTAGCTCGCGTGCGAGTACACGCCGCTCGTTCTCTTGCGCATGCACAAGCCGGGAGGAGAGCTCCTTGAGCTGCCCTCGCGCTTCCACAACCTCCTGATACTGAGCGCGCGCTCGGGCTTCTAATCTCAGAATCTTCCAAGTGCTGAATGCTGCCATCCCCGACCCCAGTAGAAGCGTTGCCATGAGAATCATAGCCAGCCGGCTCTGGAACTCCGATAAAAGGTGGTCCACCCGGTGGTTGCCAGTATTCAACTGCTGCTCGTTGATGTACTCGATTCGACCCGCGATCGCAAGCACCGCCGCGCGGCGAGGGAAGACCTCATCCCGGAGGAAAGCGTATCCCTCGTGTCGGCGTTGGCTGGCGTCCCATTTGAAGATGGGGTCGAGGATCTGCCAATAATCGGAGAGATTCGCCGATAGCTCGGTGTAGTATTTCGTCTGGTCGGGCTCGAGTTGGTGGCCGAACGATTCCAGTGCGGACTCCATTTGACGGTGTACCTCTTCGAGGCTTGCTCGGTATGTTTCTGCGCGACCGGGCTCGGGCTCCAGCAAATAGTCACGAACGTAGGTTCCGGAAAGGTAAAGCAGGGATCGCACGTCATTGAGCGCATGATTCTTCAAAAGGAACTGCGCTCGAATCTGGTTCTCGTTCCGTCTGATCCGCTGGAGAACTCGTATGCCGTAGATTCCCGCGAGAGCCATGATGGCCAGAAGTCCGCCAAAACCGGCCCCCAGGGCAACACGGGTACTCAACAGGAGTCGATCTGAATCGCGTGCGTCGGTACCGGACATCGCTTCCTCCCGAGTGTGGGCTACCTGCGAGAGAAGCCACCGGCATTTTCACTGGCGGCTAGAGCCAGTGTCCGGATTGGCTCTTTACAGACTAAACCCGATGGGGGCCGATGGAAAGAGCAGAATGGTTGTTTGAGCCCTTGTACTGGCGAACTATTGCGATCCCCGGAAGTCCAAGAACACTTTCATGCCCCATCTTATTCGGCGTTATCGAGCAGCCGCTTAGTTTCCATATATGAAAGTGCCATAGGTATCCCTGCGCGGACGCAGCCTTCCTTGTTCCCGCGTATTTCTATCCAGAGGCGATGGAGTTGCTTTCTGCAGATGGTCCATTTCAACTGAATTGCCTTTCCGTGTGGCAACCCTCAGCATCGAGAGGCAGACGCTTCAGAGTTGAACGAGAGGGGGATGCTATCCGAGTCGCGTTTTCGAGACGATCCGCGCTTACGTGGAGATGGGACTACATCTCCATCGCCGCAGCCAGCGGCCCCTTGGTACTCCAGAAGGAGTGAGGGACGGTGCGCATCTCCAGTGTCTGGGCTAGTTGCTGCTGCGCTGTTCCACCGCGCAGCGGCCTGCGAAGGCTTGAGACGCGAGTTCCCGTAATAGCGGGATACGGGAAATCTGCACGTCCGGTATGAGGAGGGGAGAGGGCGTCGTCCGCTTTGCGGGATCGTTTCCTCTCCTTATCTACTTCGTGAAGTCTGCGGCTTCTTCTGGAAATCGAAGATTTCGAGCCACAGATTTGCCTAACAACCTGGTGCCATCTGCTGTGACGAGCGGCAGTTGCCCGGGGCCAAAATAACGGCGTCAGACAGGCATACCACAAAGTATTACGATGCCTGTCATGGCAAATCTTCGAACCGCAGGGCCGGTCGCGGCACCAGCCCCCTCGCGCTTGAGACCGGCGCCGTGAGGCTCACATGGGTCCAAACGCCAATTCAGCGTCGGCCCCCACCACCGCCGTGGAAGCCGCCCATCATGCCACCACCATGGAATCCGCCCATCGAACCACCGCGGAAGCCACCACCGGCGCCGCGGAAGCCACCGCCCATGCGATTGCTCGCCATGTTTCGCGGTAGAGCGCGGAATCCAGCGGATCCCGCCGCGGGCTTATGTGCGAGCGGCGGCAAGCCCCCAAGGCCGCGGGCTCCGGCGGCCGGATAGTGGTAGAAGCCGCCATACCTGCCCCCGTAGCCAAAACCGTAGTAGGGCGCATAACATGCCATCCACGGTGAGAAGAATGGAAAGCCGAAGGCCCCCCACCCCATTCCGAATCCTGGCATGAAAGCGAAGTCCCAATAGAACGGGTCCCAATACCAACCGGGCCCCCACCATCCGCCGTCCGCCATGAGCGCGTTACCGGCATCAATATTCGATTCAGTCGCGTAATCGCTTCTCAACTTGCTCCAACGGTACAGAGGATCGTCCTCGATCTGGTCCTTGTTGTATTTCTGCTGGACCAGGGGTTGCGCCTCCGCCAGCAGGGTTTCGTGCCCTTTCTTGAGGTTGACCTTCTGATCGCCTTCGTACGTTACGGCTTTGCCATCCAGGACTTTCACAGAAGGAGGGTTGGCGTTGAAATCGTACAATCCCTGCTTTTCAATTCTGGTCGTTGCGCCGTCCACCACAACGCTTATGTTGTTTTCCTTGAACAGCTCATCCACTTCCAGCATGGCGGAACCGCTAGTCAATTGCACCTGGGTATCCGCCAAACCCGGCGAGATCATCTTCACTTCACTGTTGTGACCGATCCGCATGAATATACCCGGCGTCAGCAGCATCTCAGCATTGCCGTTGCGGGTGTCCAACACCTGGTTGGGTTCGAGGTACGTTGAACCCACTGACTTCGGTGATTGTTTTTGCCCCTGCACCGAGACCTGGCCTTCGACGTAATTCAATGTCCCGGGCGGGGGGTTGTTGTTCGACGTGCCCGACGTGTCCGCCACGCCGATCGCTGCCGTGACGAGGAGGATCAACGTCGCTTGCCAAATTCGTCTCCATGTTCCCATCATGGTTTATCTCTCCTCTTACACTTTATTAGATGCAATTGGGTTGCATGTGCCACGCTGCAACTGATTAGCACAGCAAGTCATAGAGAGCGCTTGGCTCATCCATTTTGAGGCTCGCTCGGCATATCTCTGCCCGACCCGGCTCGGGCTCCAGCAAGTAGTCCCGAACGTAGGTTGCGGAGAGATGAGGCTGGGATCGTAGGAAAGAAGTTCAGTCAGGTCGCTAATCGGTTGATCCCGTCGAATGCCGCATTCTTATAACCCTCGGCTAGCGTAGGATAGTTAAAAACGTTGCTAATGAAATAATCGATCTTCCCTCCGAACGTCAATACTGCCTGCCCAATGTGGACAAGTTCGCTGGCGCTCTCTCCGATGATGTGCACGCCGAGAAGCACGCGCGTTTCGCGGTGGAATAGCAACTTCAGCATTCCAATGTCGTCACCGATGATCTGTCCACGAGCGATTTCACGGTAGTTAGCCTTCCCGACTTCGTAGGGAACATTTTGTTGAGTGAGTTCTTCCTCGTTCCGGCCCACGAACGAGATTTCCGGAATGGTGTAAATGCCGTAGGGGAACAGCGCCGGCGCGCTTTGGGTTTCGATCCCAAAGGCGTGGCACGCGGCCAAACGACCCTGCTCCATGGAAGTTGATGCGAGACTGGGAAAGCCGATGATGTCGCCGGCGGCATAGATATGAGGCACCTCGGTTTGATAGCTGGGATTTACCTTGAGGCGGCCTCGGTCGTCGGGTTTGAGGCCTGCCGCCTGGAGATTCACCTTTGCCGTCGCGCCTGTCCTTCCGATGCTATAAAGAACTTTCTCAGCAACGATCTGCTTGCCACTGGCAAGGTCTATTCTTACCTTGGAGGCCGATCCGTTTCCCACGCGCTCGATTGCGCTGACGCTTTCCCCAAGCCAGAGCGTCATGCGGTTTTCACGCAAATGGTAATCCAGCGCTCCGACTACCTCCTTGTCCACGAACGGGAGCAATCGAAGTAGACGGTCTACTAGAGTCACGCGGATCCCCAGAGTGGCAAAGATGCTGGCGTATTCACACCCGATGACTCCAGCGCCGACTACGGCCAAGGTCCGCGGCAGGCGCTTGAGGCCCAAGATATCGTCGCAAACAAAAATATTCTGGCCGTCGAAGGGTATATGCGGGTCGCGGGTGGCTTCCGTGCCTGTCGCAATTACGTACTTGTCAGCGGTCACAACCTTTTCGCCCGGTCCATCCAGCACAGCGAGCCGAACTGTGTGGGGGTCTGTAAAAGAGGCCTCGGCATTGAAGACCTCCACTCCGTTACGAAGCAACTGGTGCCGAGTGACGTTGATCTCGTGATGGATTACATGTTCAATGCGGAGCAGCAGATCCTCAATGGTGATGTTTTGCTTCACCACGTAGGATTCACCGTAGATTCCACGCAGCCGGTATCCTGTGAGGTAGAGCACAGCCTCACGAAGGGTCTTGCTGGGAATCGTTCCGGTGTTTATGCAAACGCCGCCCAAAACAGCCCTATGTTCAACAAGGGCCGTCTTCTTGCCCAGTTTTGCAGCTTGGATAGCAGCGCGCTGTCCTGCCGGACCCGAGCCGATCACGACCAAATCGTAGTCAAAAGAGGCCATCGGTTATCCATTAGATGCCCAAGACCCTTCTGAAGTATGCCCGGTTCTTCATCGGGCGCAGCGCCGATTCAACACCACACGCTGTGCTGTCATGCTGAGCCCATTCGCTTCGCTCTCCTCCCAAGTAACCCCTCACCCGCCCTCCTTCGTCGGGCACCCTCTCCCCGGGGAGAGGGCTGGCGACGAAAACACACCGGATATCGACCCTTTCCCTTGAGAAAAGGGTGATCCGTCGTCCGACGGGCAGAGCCGCTTTGAGATCTTAACCTTCGGAGACTTTGAAGCGGCTCTGGTCATAGCGAGAGGGACTCGAAAAGGTCAATAGATCATGCTAAATTACTGTCAAGGCCCTCACGTTTCGCGCCAGAACAGGGAGGTTCGACATGCTAGGTCGGATTGATTACGAACAGTTGCAACTGCGTACCAAAGTCTTGGCGATGGGCGGTCTGTTGGCGCTGTGCTGTTTTTTTGCAAAGGACTTGCAGGCGCAGTCTGTCCAAAGGAATCAGTCTCCAGACGCTTTACACCAGCTCAGCAGTTCGGTTGAGGAACTAGTAAAACGAGTCTCCCCAAGTGTTGTCCAGGTACTTACGACTGGATTCGGCCCTATGCAAGAAGGGGAAAGCAGCGAAACCGCTTTAGTGATCGGGAGGCTTCGGAGCATCGGTTCCGGGGTCATCATCGACCCTGACGGTTACGTCTTGACCAACGCTCACGTGCTCAAAGGCGCCGAACGAGTTCAGGTAGTCTTGCCTATTCCAGTTGTGGGCGCGTCTCCTGATCTTTCTACTCTCAACGCCAAAGGTCGCACAATGGACGCCCGCATCGTGGGGCAATCCAGGGAAGCGGACCTCGCCGTCCTCAAGATTGAAGCGAAGGGGTTGCCTGCCCTGCCGATAGGCAAATACAGCAATCTTCGCCAAGGGGAGATGGTCTTCGCGTTTGGCAGCCCCGGGGGCTTGCAGAATTCCGTAACGATGGGTGTGGTAAGCGCAGTTGCGCGTCAACCCGATCCCGATAGTCCGATGGTTTACATCCAGACTGATGCTCCCATCAACCCCGGAAATAGCGGCGGCCCGCTGGTGGATGTGGATGTGGAATTGGTGGGCGTCAACACCTTCATCTTGACCCAGTCGGGTGGAAACGAGGGCTTAGGGTTCGCCCTCCCTAGCGGCGTTATCGCCGTGGCTTACCCCCAGCTCCGCAAATTCGGCCATTTCCATCGCGGGGAGATCGGCATCAGCGTCCAAACCATCACTCCAAGCTTAGCCGCCGCGCTGGGACTTGGGAAGGAACAGGGGGTAATTATTTCGGATGTGCTGCCGGGCAGTTCCGCAGAGACGGCTGGCCTCAAGATTCAGGACATCATCTTAAGTGTCGACGACAAGGCCGTGGGAAGTCTTCCAATATTTGGCATGTATTTCTATATGCTTGAAGCAGGAGACCGGGTGAAAATCGTGGTTCTTCGCGGCGCCAAACAACTGGATATACAAGTCCCCGTCACGCAGCGTCAGCACAACGTTAACCGTATAACGGATCTGATTGATCCCCAGAAAAACCTGGTCAGCAAACTGGGGATTCTCGGCATTGAGGTTGACAAGAAAATCTCGCAGATGCTGCCCAGCCTCAGGGAAGCATCCGGAGTGATCGTGGCCGGCAAGACGGCTGGCTTCAGCGGTGCGGAAAACTCACTTGCCGTAGGAGACGTGATCCACAGTCTCAATGGAGCGTCCGTCATCGGCCTGGATTTTCTCCGTTCAGCACTGGACCGAATTAAGCCTGACAGCCCAGTCGTCCTTCAGATCGAGCGCGAAGGAAGCCTGATGTATACGACCTTCCGGATGGATTGACGGCGACGATCATGTATGGTTTACGCCGACCTACTCTGCGGGCTGCCGTAGCCCGTCCGAAAATCCAGGGCGCGGGCCCAGCCCCCGTCAGTAGCCTCTTCTCAGGCAACCTCTTCGGTTTGATTTGCTTCGAAAGCAATTGCAGGCTCCCCGCGCGGTCAGAAGGTGAGAGACCGTCTTCCACGTGAGGCTAATCATCAGGATTTCATGCCAAAACGACTTGCCATACGACAAGTCGGATGGCATTATAGTTACGTTGGATACTTTGAGGGCTACTTTAGGACACTTCCACGAAAGCATGAGGGGAATCATCGCCCGCTATCATGCGGTTTTTGCGCCTGGCATCATGCTCCTGCTGGTTGGCGTAGTTGGCCTTTCGACCGCCACCAGGATGCCGTGTCTTCGAGCCTGCAGCGGGCCTTGGCACACTTACAAGGCCAGCCGCATGAGCGTATCGGAGCAGCATGAGAGTTCCGTCGCCCATATGGCTGAATCCGCTGAGGTCGTTGTGGCAGAGACCAAAGCCTCACCCTCGCGTTATGTTCCCCACGCAGAAACATTCCCCATAACTCTTCCTATAATCTTCCAGAAACATCGCCTCCGTTCACCTCCCGTCCTCTAGTAAATCTCTCGCATTGGTCGGTTTCGGCTCACTCATTCGGTGGGACGCTATACAGATATTGCTCAATTTCTCATGACGTTGTAGTTGTCGTTCCTTTGCTGCACTAGAGCTCAAGGCAGGAGGTATACATCTTGCACCCGCCATTAACGTCCGAGCAGATCAATCAGCTCCGGTCCTTCGACACGTGCGTAATATCTGATGCGATTGAAAGTTTTGGTGTCCGTTTGCGCAATGAAGGGTTTGCCACCGCAGGCTTTCGCTGTCTCTTCAAGAATTTTCCTCCCATGGTGGGCTACGCGGCCACATGCAAAGTTCGTTCGGCAGATCCCCCGATTGTGGGCAGTCGCTACGAGGAGCGCACCGACTGGTGGAAGCACATTGGCAGGATGTCTGCTCCACGCGTTTTAGTGATGCAGGACATTGATAACCTACCCGGCACCGGGGCGTTTCTTGGCAAGGTTCACACCAACATCTTGATGGCCCTGGGCTGCGTGGGAGCGGTCACCAACGGAGCCGCGCGCGAGTTGCCCGGAATCGAAGCGAGCGGCTTTCAGGTTTTCGCGGGGCGTCTCGGCATCTCGCGAGCCTATATCCATGTGGTCGAATATGGCGGGCCGGTGGAGGTGGGCAACCTGACCATTCAACCCGGCGATTTAATTCATGGGGACCGCCACGGAATCATTACCGTTCCCCAGCATCTCGTGCCACTCCTCCCCGCGGCGGCGCGCGTGATTGCGGAAAAGAAACAGCAGTTGATCGATTTGTCCAGGAAGGCCGGAACCACCCATGCGGAATTCAGCCAGGGGCTCAGGGATTTACTCGACTTTAACCCGAATTCCCTTCGTGATGGAGCAAAACAGTGGAAACGATGAACAAGCAAACATCCAGCAGGAATCTACTTGCGAATGCGGCCGGGGTCGGCCTTACCGCCGTCTTGATCGCGCTGCTTCCTTCCTGCGGAAAGGTAAGAGCCAGGGGCGACTCCCCGGCGGTCGAAACTGTTGGGGTGACGAAAGTGATCCGGAAAACTCTTGAGCGGCAAATTACGCTTTCCTCGGAGCTCGTCCCCTTCCAACAAATCAACGTCTACGCGAAAGAGTCGGGCTTTGTCAAAAAGTTGTATGTCGATTATGGCAGCCACGTGCAAACGGGTCAATTGATGGCCACTCTGGAAATTCCGGAGCTCGAGGCGCAGTTACAGGTGGATCAATCCGCCATCAAGAACGCGACGGACGAAGTTTCCCGCGCCGGGCACCAATTGAAACGTTATCAGGCGATGTACACGGCTCTCCACCTCGAATATACCCGCTTGAATGGTGTCTTCGAAAGCCAGCCCGGCTTGGTGGCCCAGCAGGAAGTTGATGACGCACAGGGCAAGGACCTGGCGGCAGCGTCTCAGGTAGACGCGAGCCAGTCATCGCTCGAGGCCGCACAAAGCCAGCTCCTGATGGCGAAGTCCAGCCTTATTCACGATCAAGCGCTGTTCGCCTATGCAAGCATCACGGCGCCGTTCTCCGGCGTGGTGACCCAACGTTACGCCAACCTGGGAACCTTGATGCAGGCGGGCACGAGCTCCAGCACGCAGGCCCTGCCTCTCGTCAAGCTATCCCAGGACGATCTGTATCGTTTGGTGATACCGGTTCCCGAGTCCTCGGTGCGCTACATACGAGTTGGCGATCCCGTCGCGGTCCGGGTGCCGGCTCTGAACCGGTCTTTTCCCGGCAAGGTGGCCCGCTTTTCCCTGGACGTGCAGGAAGGCACGCGCACCATGCACACCGAGGTTGACGTGCCCAACCCCAACCGGGTTTTGATGCCGGGAATGTATGCGGAGACCACGCTTACCCTGGAAGCGAAAGATAACGTTCTGGCGGTGCCTTTGGGGGCGTTGGACCATAAGGGCGACCAAACCACCGTTTATGTCGCGAGTCCCACCGGCAAGGTCGAGCTTCGGGTGGTAACAGTGGGCCTCGAAACTGCCACCGATGCCGAAGTTGTCTCGGGCCTCGCCGAAGGCGAATCGGTGATCGTAAGCGACCGCAGCGGTCTAAAGGCGGGAGAAGAAGTGCGTCCGCAAGTCATCGAAATGCTGCAATACCACGGAGCGGGTCAGCAATGACAACCCATGGCTGACCCTTGAGAGGGTCCTAGCCCCGGTAGGGGTGGAATAATGTGGCCCACGGCGTAAGCCGTGGGATCGCGCTCGACACAGAGTAGTAGCTAAGCCCCGGCAGGGGCGACATAAGATTCCCGCGCGACCCCTCAGGGTGATGTCGCCCCTGCCGGGGCTTGAGAAGTGGTTCCACGTCTTCCTTTCCCCACGGCTTACGCCGTGGGCCAAATTATGACGCCCGCCTAGGCGGGCTTTCGGGCCGACCTTACGGTTTAGTTAGCGCTTATGGGTCGGCGCCGACGTGGAGAAGGTTACTGGGCTATCTGAGAAATCCGGTTTAGAGGTGGAGTCATATGCCGCGTTTTTCAATCCGCAACCCGTACTTCATCATCGTCTGCTGCCTGGTGCTGCTGCTCCTTGGGGTGACCAGCTTTTCGCGCATGCCGGTAGACCTTTTCCCTCCCATTAATCTGCCGGAAGTGGTGGTGGCGACGTTTTACTCCGGGATGCCTCCCCAGGATATCGAAATCGACATCACCAACCCGCTCGAACGCTTCTTCACCCTGGCCAGCGGTATCGATCACATGGAGTCGCGTTCGATGTTGGGAGTCAGCATTATCAAGGTCTATTTCCAACCGGGGACGAACGCCGACGCGGATGTGACGGAACTCTCCAACCTCGCCCTGGCTGACTTGAAGCGCTTGCCGCCCGGCACTCTGCCGCCCGTAGTGCTGAAGTTTGACGCCTCCAGCCTGCCGGTTTGCCTGGTGACCGTGAAAGGAGAGGGGCTCACCGAAACGCAACTTCACGACTACGCTCAGTTCGCCATTCGCAACCAGATTGCGGTGGTGAAGGGGGCGGAGATACCGCCGCCGTTTGGCGGGAAATACCGGCAGGCCATGGTGTACGTGGACCCCTACAAGCTCTTTTCGCGTCAGATGACCCCCATGGAAGTGGTTGACGCGGTGAACCAATCGAATCTGATCCTGCCCGCCGGGGATGTGAAGATAGGCCCCAACGATTACTACGTCTATTCCAATAGCCTGGTGGACCAAGTGAAGGACTTGAACAGCATCCCG
Organism: uncultured Acidobacteriota bacterium; assembly: GCA_963832915.1. Lineage (GTDB taxonomy): Bacteria > Acidobacteriota > Terriglobia > UBA7540 > UBA7540 > CAVROP01. The sequence goes on along the minus strand of CAWHWE010000060.1, from coordinate 17,519 downwards.
ATCAAGACGGTGGGGACCTCGTGGGTTACGGTGGGAGACGTGGGAAAGGCCGAAGACGCCAACCAAATTCAATACAACGTGGTGCGGGTAGATGGCCAGCGATCGAGTTACATCCCCATCATGAAGCAAGGGGGCGATACCAACACCATTGAAGTGGTCGACGGGGTGCGGAGCTTGATCGGCCACCTGTTTGACATCCCCAAGCAGATGACGGCTAGCTTGGTGTTCGATCAATCGGTATACGTCAAGGAAGCCATCCACACGGTGCTTCATGAGGGTCTCCTCGGCCTCGTTCTCACCAGTATCATGATTCTGCTCTTTCTCGGCAGCTTTCGCGCCACTTCTGCGGTTCTTCTTTCCATTCCGCTTTCCGCCCTGACTATGTTTGTCGTGCTGAATTTGATGGGTGGCACCGTGAACACCATGATTCTGGGCGGGCTGGCGCTGGCCTTTTCGCGGGTGATCGATAATTCGGTGATCTCGCTCGAGAACATCTATCGCCACTTGGAGATGGGCGCCTTACCCCAGATCGCCGCGGAAGTGGGAGGGGCGGAAGTTAATTTGGCCGTCCTCGCCGCAACCCTGGTGGACGTCGTGGACTTTCTCCCCGTGGTGTTTCTCTATGGCGTGAGCAAATTCCTCTTCTCCGCCCTGGCCCTGGCTTTTTGCCTCTCCCTCCTGGCGTCTTTTGTGGTGGCGATGACGGTGATTCCGCTGTTCTGCTCGCGTTTCCTCAAGCAGGTACCGCACGCGGAAGGGCACGGTGTAGGGCCGAGCGGCGCTCGGCCTGGGGATGATGCCGAAGGGCACGGACATAAAGAAGGGGAGTACGAAGTCGAGCCGGAAGCGGCTACCGACCGCTCCTGGATGAACAGGTTTAACGCCGGGTTCAACCGGCACTTCAACAAGCTGCTCGATTTCTATGAGTACTGGGTGCGCAGAGCGTTGGCGCGGCCGGGCCTCACCGTCGCGCTCTTGGCGGGGGTGTTTTTGGCCAGCCTGGCCATCTACCCCTTTTTGGGCTTGGCCTTCTTCCCCCGCACCGACGCCGGGCAATTCACCATCAACCTCAAAGCGCCCACCGGCACGCGCATTGAAGTGACCGAGCAGTACGTGGCTAAGGTGGAGAACCTGATCCGGCAGACCATTGACCCCAAGGACTTCAAGCTGGTGGTCTCCAACATTGGGGTGGTACCTGATTTCTCCTCTCTGTACACCACCAACGCCGGGGAATACACGGCCACCGTGCAAGTGCAGTTACAGGATGAGCACCGGCGCAGCAGTTTCGATTACATGCAGCAAGTGCAGGATGAGTTGAGCAAGCAGGATCCGGAGATTCGGACGTTCTTCTCCAGCGGCTCCATGGTAGACGCGATCTTGAACATGGGGATGCCGGCGCCCATCGATGTGCAGGTGAGCAGTTCGAAGCTGGAGCAGAGCTACGGGATCGCGGAGGACTTGGCCAGGCAGATACGGGGGTTGCGGGACGTCGGTCAGGTCTACATTCCGCAAGACATGAACTACCCGGCGTTGCGGTTGGATGTGGACCGGGTGCACGCTGGAGAGTTGGGGCTGAGTCAGAAGGACGTGGTAGACAACGTCATCACGGCGCTGAATTCGAACTTAATGATTGCCCCCAACTACTGGGTGGATCGCGAAACGGGAAATGACTATTTCCTGACCGTCCAATACTTCGAGAACGGCCCGGCGGCGATTCACAATCCAACGGATCTGAAGAACATCCCACTGCGGGCGCCTAACTTGGCCAAGCCCACAACGCTCGACAGCGTGGTGAAACTCACCAGCCTGCAGTCGCCCACCGAAGTGGACCATTATCAAATTCAGAGGGTCTCCGATGTGTATGTGACCCCGAAGGGCGAGGATCTGGGGAAACTCGCCAGTGCCATACGCGGCATTCTAAGCAAGACCCCTCCCCCATCCAACGTGCGGGTCGATCTGCGCGGCATGGTGAATGGCATGCAAGCCTCCTTCAAAAGTTTCGGGCTGGGCTTCATGCTCTCTTTTATGCTGCTGTATCTCATCCTGGTGGCGCAGTTTCGTTCCTTTGTCGATCCCTTCCTGATCATGCTGGCAATTCCCATGGGGTTTGTGGGGGTACTCATAATCCTGCCCCTCACGCATAGCACGCTGAACGTGATGTCGTTAATGGGAGTGCTGATGCTGGTCGGCATTGCCGATTCCAACAGCATCCTGATTGTGGATTTCGCGCATAACCTGGAGACGCAAGGGCTCGCGCCCGCCGATGCCGTGATTACGGCGTGCCGCGTGCGGCTGCGGCCCATCCTGATGACTTCGCTCGCCACGATCATCGGTATGACGCCCATGGCGATGAAATTGGGGACGGGCGCCGAGCAGTACACACCCATGGCGCGCGCCATTATCGGCGGCCTGACCTCATCAGTGATCTTGACGATTTTCATTGTCCCAGCCGCGTATCTGCTGGTGTATGGCCGGCAGGAGGGCAGAAAGCAGTAGGCAGTAAGAGAAACGCATGGCGGACCTAAGGAGGAAGGGGAATGAGATTAACCGTATCTCTCACCACGCTTGGACGGAGCTGCCGGAAGGGCCTGCCCGGACAAGTCGAGCCAGGCTGTGGAATGCCACTTCCCTGTTGGCATATGGTGCGACGCTTTGGAGTGCGGCAGCTTGCTGCCGCTTTCCTCCCCGCGAGCTTGCTCGCCGGATTTCGAACGCGCGCAAAATTCCCCGCCGGCAAGCTGGCTGGCGAAAAAGCGGCAGCAAGCTGCCGCACTCCAAAGCGTCGCCCGCCCAAACAGGCTGTGTGGAGCACCGGGAACTGTAATCCCCGTCCAGGCTCCGTCGTCCGCGTATTGGTCTTCGCAGCCTGTCTCGTGGTGACAGGTTCGACTCTGGCTGCGCCGCAGCAAACGCCAAAGCTCACCTTGAAAGACGCTGAGGCGCTGGCGTTGCGCAACCATCCCTTGTTGCTGGCCGCCAGCTTCGAGGCGGAAGCGGCCAACCAAGTCACCCGGGAACAGAAATCGGCCTATTACCCCACCGCCATAGGAAGCCTCACGGGAGCAGGGGCAATACCCGAAAGCCGCATCACCGCAGGCTTCCTTAACAACCCGAGCGTCTACAACCGTTACGCGAACGGACTGCAAGTCAACCAGCTCATTACGGACTTCGGACGCACTTCCAACCTGGTGGCCTCGGCGCGTTTGGGGGCAAAGGCCGCTACTCAGAGCGCACAGCAAACCGCGCAGGACGTGCTGCTGGCCGTCAATCGCGCCTACTTCGGCGTCCTGCGCGCCGAGGCCGTACTCAAGGTTGCTGAGGAAACGGTGAAAGCGCGCCAGATTCTTGCCGATCAGATCACCACCCTCGAGAAAAACAAGCTGAAGTCTCTTTTGGACGTAAGCTTCGCAGAGGTGGACTTGGCGCAGGCGCAGTTGCTGCTCGTGCAAGCGCAAAACGGCGAGAAGGCGTCTTACGCGGAACTGGCCGAAGCCCTTGGACTCGCCAATCCTCAACCGTTCGGTCTCGCTGAGGAGCCGATGCCCCCCGCACCACTCGCTGACCCAACCGACTTGATCGTGCGTGCGCTCCAAGATCGCCCGGATCTCTCCAGCGCGCGCTTCAGCCATGAGGCTGCGCTGCGTTATGCCCGCGCCGAGCGCGATTTGTGGATGCCCACCATCAGCGCGGTGGGCGCGGCAGGTCTCACGCCGGCTTACCAAGTTCCGCTCAGCGACCGCTACGCCGCGGCGGGCATCAATGCGAATATTCCGATTTTCAACGGGTTCCTCTTTTCCGCCCGCCACCAGGAAGCGAACCTGCGCGCCAAAGCCGCGGACCAAAGCATGCGCGACCTCGCCGACCGCATCTCGCGCGACGTGCGCACCGCCTGGCTCGACGCCGGTAGCGCCTATCAGCGTCTCTCCGTCACCGCCCAGTTGCTGAAGGAGGCCACCTTGGCGCTCGACCTCGCGCAGGCCCGTTACAAACTTGGGCTCAGCTCGATCGTCGAACTCTCCCAAGCGCAATTGAATCTAACCCAAGCCCAAATCGCCGACACCAGCGCCAAGTACGATTTCCAGATCCAGTCCGCTGTCCTCAGCTATCAGATCGGGCAATTACATTAGTTCTTTATGCCTTAACGAATTTCAAAGCCGCAGAGTTCAAGCAATAACGGAGGTGGGTTGGAGGTGGGCCGTCGTCAAACACGTGCCCCAGATGAGCATCGCACTTCTTGCACTGGACCTCGCTTCGGACCATACCGAGCGTCAAATCACCCTGGGTACGGATGTTTTCCGGAGCAATCGGCTCCCAGAAGCTTGGCCATCCCGTTCCTGATTCGTACTTCGTATCCGAACTGAAAAGCGCATTGTCGCAACAGACGCAACGGTAGATGCCCTTTTCGTGATTGTTCCAATACTCGCCGGTGAAGGCCCGCTCGGTTCCCTTCTTTCGAGCCACTTCGAATTGCGCGGGATTGAGCACCTGCTTCCATTCTTCGTCTGTCTTTACGACCTTCTCAGCCATAACGCTCCACCCCTCATTTGTGCCTTTGTCTGCCCTTCGCCTGACACTACAAGAGATGGAGACAAAGGGCATTTGGTTACAGCGAGTCGGCCTAGGCGGCGGGAAAGGGATATACAGGTGGGAAATGCGCCATCTTTTCTATCAGGCGTTTTCGACAGACGAAGATGGCGGTGAACTCGCGCCGTTGACAGCGTACACCAAGCTTCGGTCCGGCTCCCAGGAGAGGTAAACCTTGGCCCCTGGGGATGTCCGCTCGAGGGGAACGGCATTCGCCGCCATAGCCCCTCGGACCACCAGCCGTTCGCCGCTCGGAATCTGAACCGTCCAGCGGCGGCTGCCACCTTCGAAGATAGCCTCAACAACCTCGCCGGGCACGATATTAACGGCCTCGCTGCTGGGTCGGGGGCGGCCCAGCGTCAGTCGCATGGCCTCCGAACGCACACCCAGTTTGCCAGCCAGGCCTGGGGCCAGGTCCAGCGAATTCTTCGACCAGAGGATCAATCCGGTGGTGGTTTCGAAGCGAGTGCCCTCGGTGGTATGGCTGAGGCAACGCACCGGGAAGAAATTCTCGACGCCCATGAACTCCGCGACAAAGGGCGTCCGAGGCGCTCCGTAGGTCTCCTCCGCCGGCCCCACCTGCTCCAGACGCCCATGGTTGATGACGGCAATTCGGTCCGACATCACCAGCGCCTCCTGCTGGTCGTGCGTGACGAAAATAAAGGTGATGCCCAGGCGCTCGCGCAGGCGCTTCAGTTCCACTTGCATTTGCTGGCGGAGCTTCTGGTCGAGCGCGCCCAACGGCTCGTCCAACAGGAGCACTGCCGGCTCGAGCACGAGAGCCCGCGCCAGCGCCACGCGTTGCCGCTCACCCCCGCTCAGTTGATGCGGATCGCGGTCCTCTTTTCCGGGAAGCTCGACCATCTCGAGGATGGAACGAACTCGCTGGCGGATTTCCGCAGACGGCAACTTCTTCTGTTCCAGGCCGAACGCCACATTGCGGAAAACATTCAGGTGGGGGAAGAGCGCGTAGTGCTGGAAGACGGTGTTCACATTGCGGCGGTAAGGCGGTAGAGGAGAGGCGTCCCGTCCGTTGATTAGGATTTGCCCGCTCTGGGGCTGCTCGAATCCCGCCACCAGCCGCAGGATAGTCGTCTTCCCGCTTCCGCTGGGGCCAAGCAGCGTGAGGAATTCTCCCCGCCGCACCTCCAGCGAAAATCCCTCAAGCGCCGTATGTCGCCCGTAACGCTTGCTTACGCCCCGAAGTTCGACAATGCACTGCGCCAACTCTTCCAATTCTTGAGCTAACTCCACCGACTCGCGGGTTATTCAACTCATGCTACTCGCGACTTGCGCAAATGGCAAGGAGCGAGTTTAATAATACTCATGTCCAGGAAGCATACAGAAACAGTCCAAAAACAATTCACCAAGACGGCGGACGCCTTCGCCAAGTTCGCAGTGCGTGATTCACCCGAGGTTCTGGCCGAAAAAGTGGAATTTGCAAAGGCCCAAGCCCATGAACTTGTTCTCGACGTCGCCTGCGGGCCGGGGGCGTTTGTTCTGGCCATCGCCCCGCGTGTGCGTTTCTCCAGCGGCATCGACTTGACACCTGAGATGCTCCGGCAAGCGCGTCAATTCCAGGCGGAAAAACAAATCGTCAATGCGGTCTTCGCTTGCGCCGATGCCGACCACATCCCCTTCCCGGACGCTTCCTTCGATCTGGTCAGTTGCCAACATGCCTTTCACCACATCACCAAGCCGGAACCGGTCCTCATGGAAATGATACGCGTAACGAAACCCCAGGGCCGGCTGCTGGTCCTCGACCCGCTGGGCCCGGAAAGCGACTCGAAATTTGAGCTCTACAATCAGATTGAAAGGCTCCGCGACCCTTCCCACACCTCTTCTCTTCGCCTGACCACCTTCCTCAGCATGTTCGAGGAGCATGGGCTCGAGGTATTGCGGCAGTCGGTCCGGCGACGGCAGCGATCTTTCAATCAATGGATGCGGCGCGCCGGACTGGCGCCGGGGCAGAAGCGCTATTTGGAGACGCGAAAACAAATGGAAGAATCCATGCCTGGGGACATAGCCGGCTTCTCCGCGCGAGTCGATGGAGATGACATCCAGATTATCCACAACGAGGGGATGTTTTTGGTAACGCGGCAGTCGGCAGATGGCTCGTAGAGTGCTCGGGGGGCGTCCATTCCTCCTTGGGGGAGAGGGTGGCCTGCGTCCGGCGTTTTAACCAGCCCGTCAGCCGGCGGGGTCGGTTGACGGAGTCGAGAACCTCACACACTGTAATTCCCGCAAAAGCGGGAATCTATCTTGTCGTGGACTGAGCCAGAGACGTCTGCGTACCCGACTGATAGAAGCGAGGGTCTTCCCGCAACGGTGATTGAAGGACGGCTGAAGTCATGAAATTTTCGATGCTCCCGTCCGCAAACGATGCTCTGTAGCGCATAGCATAGCCGGCCGTCCCTTGCCCGAAGCCAGGTTCGCCTTTTTCAGCCTGGCCGATGCCGGCAAGCGCACCGTACCAAGGGTATTCAACATAATCGAGTGAGCTTCGCGTTACCGCCTTGAATTTTTGCATTGGAGTGAAGGGCGGTAACGGGCCGGCATTCTGCACGGTGAGAAAGTCGGGTGGCGAGGGCCTATTATGCGCTTTGAGGCGCTACAGGCCGTGGGCCATGAGGAGGTCCTATGGAGAGAAGGAAGTTCATCAAGACTTCGCTTGCGGGTTCTGCTTTCGGGCTTTCGAATTGTGCAGTGAAGATCGAAGGGGAAGGTCCGGCTCGGAACGAGGAGCAAGGGAAACTGGCGGGTTTGTCGCTCGAACAACTCCGAGACTCGTATCGGTATTACCTCTTCGAAGATTTCCTGCCCTTCATGGAAAAGTACGTCATCGACCACCAGTATGGCGGGTTTATGTGCAATACCGACCGCGACGGGACAAATCTTAGTGGTAACAAGCTGGCGTGGTTCGAAGGCCGAGGCATCTGGGTCTATTCTTTTCTGTACAACAACTTCGCCAGGAACGAAAAACATCTCGAGGTCGCGCGCAAATCTCTCCAATTCATTTTGAGATTAAGCCCTTCCGGCGAGGACACGTTGTGGGCTGAGAGTTTTACTCGAGAGGGAAAACCTCTCACCCCTCCCGCGACGGCCATCTACGGGGATCTTTTTATTGCCGAAGGCCTGGCTGAGTACGCTCGGGCTAGCGGTGAGTGGAAGCACTGGGACCTGGCGAAACGAATCATCCTCAAGTGCTTGCGAATTTACGATCGCCCTGACTACGAACCCAATATCGTCGCCAGCTACGGCGGCCCGAAACCTTTCCCCTTCCCCGGCGCCAGGATTCAGGGGGTTTCGATGCTGCTCATCCGGACTATCTCACAAATGTTGGAAATGCGCCCCGACGAGGAGATGGAGAAGATCATCTCCCACTGCGTCGAGGTGGTGCTGCACGCTCACTACAACCCCGAATTCTCCCTCAACAATGAATTGCTGAACCATGACTTTTCGCGCCCCGGCGGTGAATTATCGCAGTTCGTTTACACCGGCCATTACATCGAAATGTGTTGGATGTTGCTTTACGAAGCGGCGCGGACCAAGAACAAGTCGATTTTCTACACCGTTGCGCAGCGATTTCGCAGGCATGTCGAGGTGGCCTGGGACGAGGTCTATGGGGGAATCTTCCGCAGCCTGAATAACGTGGACCAAAACCTCTGGAGCCTGGACAAGGTCTTATGGGCGCAAGAAGAAGCTCTCAACGGAGCGTTGTTTATTACCGAGCAGACGGGCTCCCCGTGGGCTCAGGATATGTTCGGGAAAGTGTTCACCTACGTGCAGGACAAATACCCCCTCAAGCGCCATGGTTATCCCCTTTGGATTAGCGCGGGGGATAGAAAAGTGACCTTCGACCCGCACGCCACGCGGGTGGAGAATTACCATCATCCCAGACACCTTATGCTAACTCTGCTGACGATTGAACGGATGATCCGCAGAGGTGGCAAAGCGCCGGCCCTTTTTGCCGAACCCGCGTAGGCGCCCACCGGGAAAGCTGGATATCATGAATACGAGAATGGCATTCATGATAGTGCGCGAGACCTGACATTAGGTTATGTTTCCCCGCCGCCAAGTCGCGAAGCTGGCCCCTGACGATTCCGTCTCCTCCTTGCAGAGGTGGTCCATCGTGGGCTTGCTCTGCCTGGGGATGGTCGTGGCCTATTTCGACCGTGGGAATCTTTCTGTAGTGCTGGCTTTGAAGGAATTCAAGGCGCTCTTTCGTTTGAGCGACTACGACCGAGGCGTACTGAACTCCGCCTTCTTTTTGACCTACGCCGTTTTGCAGATCCCCGCCGGATGGTTTGTGGACCGCTATGGAGTGAAATACCCCCTCGCGGCCGGGTTCCTGTTTTGGGGCCTTATCTCGGCGGCAACCTCGAGTGCGCGCTCGATCAGGCAACTCTTTGCTCTACGCCTGGTGCTCGGGGTTGGCGAATCCGTGGTCACTCCCGCAGGTATGCGATGGATACGGTTTCATTGCGCCGAGAACCAGCGAGGATTCGCCATCGGCCTGTATATGGCGGCGGCTAAAGTGGGCCCGGCAATGGGTATCCCCCTCGCTGCCTGGTTGGTCATCATTTCGGGCTGGCGCAACATGTTTCTTATTATGGGCCTGGGTGGGCTCGTCTGGCTGATTCCCTGGATGGTGATGGTGAAGGATGAATACCGTAATCCGGCAAAATTCACGCTTCAAGAACCGGCGGAGGCCACCATTCCTTTTGGCCAAGTCATGGCGAGCCCCATAATCTGGGGCACCATCATTGGGAGCTTCTGTTACCAGTATTTCGTGTACTTCTGTATGACCTGGATGCCCGCCTACTTAATGGAACGTCGTAATCTCTCGCTCAATGCGATGGGGCTCTACACAATGTTCAGCTTCTCCGGCATGGCGATTGTCGCCATACTGGCAGGTTGGGTCGCGGACAGGATGATTGAGCGCGGCGGCGACCCGGTGAAAGTGCGAAAAGGATTCACGCTGGCGGGCTTTGTGCTGGCATCGACGGAGGTCATCGGAGCTCTGCCGGTCTCTTCTTCCGTGGCTCTGTTTTTCGCTGTCTTCTCGCTGGCCGGCCTCGGTCTCACCACGGCCAATTACTGGGCCTTGACCCAGACACTGATTCCGAAGGCGGCTGTCGGCCGCATCATTGGCACCCAGAATTGCGCCGCAAACCTTCCCGGTATCGTAGCGCCGCTGTTGACGGGATGGCTGATGCAAACCACGGGCAGCTACAAGGCGCCAATGCAGGTGATTTGGTTGTTCTTGATCATTGGCATCGCAGCTTACGTTTTCTTGGTCCGGCAGAAGTATGCGGTTACCCTCACAACCACGCGCCCGTAGATTCGTGCGCCGCCTTCGCCGCCGTCGAACTGCCTCGATCCTTTGGATAAGACAGCGGCCTCAGTTCTTTACGATCGAGCCTGAATGGGGGATGAGAAAGAATCCCCTCACCCGGTCCTAGCCTCCCGCGCGGCGACCGAAGTAGCGCAGACCCGTTCCTCAGGGTCTGCGGCTTTTAGGTCTCTTGGAAAGCAATGTATACGCCACCCGCGGCTCACGCGGTGAGCCTCTACCTCACCACCATCTCCTGATTGAACGGCCACTCGCCCCTCTTCCGTGAACGAATGAAATACGCTGCGCTCCCCACCACGAAAACCGCCAACGCGAAGAGCAGCGACTTCCTCGCTGCGGTTCCCAACACGTAGAGCCAACCAAGAAGCGAGATGATTCCGGGCACGGGATAGAACCACATGCGGAAAGGCCGCTGGAGTTGTGGAGACTTGAACCGTAACAGGAAAAAGCCCACGGTCTGGGGCAAATATTGGATCAGCACGCGTGTGGCAATCAGGCTTCCGATGACCTCGCTCAGATTGCCGAGGCTGAAAATGGAGGCCGCGATCCCCAAGGTGATGAGCGAGACATAGGGGAATTGGCCTTTGGGATGAAGCCGCGCGAAGACGCGGAAGAAGTTCCCGTCCATCGCCGCCGCGTAAGGGACGCGCGAATATCCCAGGAGCAGTGAAAAGACCGAGGAAAAGGCAATCCAGAGCAGCAGGCCCGTCATCACTTTGCCTGCGGCTGCGCCCTGAAGTGTTTCGGTATAGAGGGACGCAATAAAGCGGGTGTGGATGGCGTCCCGCCAGGGGATCACACTGAGGAAGGAGGCGGTCATCAGCACGTACAGGATTCCCACCGCCAGGATGGAAAACATGATGGCGCGCGGAATCACGCGGCCCGGATCGCGGATTTCCTCCGCAAGGTAACAAACGTTGTAATAGCCAAAGTAATCGTAGAGGGCATAAAGCGTGGCATGGCCGAGCCCCACCCAGAAGATCCAGCTCAGGTGAAATGCGCCGGGAGGAAAATCCAGCAGGCGCGCAGCGCTCAAATGAGGCAGCCCGGAAATGATGATCCAAAAGCAACCCAGGATCACGCCACCCACCAGCACCACCGAAACGTTTCCCAGGGCGCCGATGCGCCGGTAAAGCAGCGCCACCAGCAGCAGCGGAAAAACCGCAGCCACTATTCGCACGCCCCCCGGCGAAAGGCCGGGCAAGAGGTAGTGAAGATAGTTCGCAAAGCCGATGCTGCCGCTGGCCACCGAGAGTGGGGCGGAAAACATGATCTGCCAGACCATCAGGAACGAGAACCAGCGCCCCGCGCTGCGCGGTCCGTAGGCCTCGCGAAGATAGTTGTAACTCCCGCCCGCCTTAGGCATCGCCGCGCCCAACTCCGCCCAGACCAGGCCGTCGCAGAAAGCCAGCAGCGCTCCCACCAACCAGCCCAGCATCGCCTGGGGACCGCCCATGGTAGCCAGGAAAAGGGGAATGGTGATGTAAGGACCAATCCCCACCATGTCCGTGATGGCTAGAGAGGTGGCTTGGATCAGCCCTAGTTCTCGACGCAAACCCGGTTTGCTGGAAAACTCCATAAAGAAGTTGTCAGTGGTCAGTAGTCAGCGGTCAGTTGTCAGTAGTCAGTAGTCAGTTGTCAGTTGTCCGTGGTCCGTGATCTGTAGTCTGTAGTCGCAGTCATTCCCGCGAAAGCGGGAATCCACTCCGCATGGTCCGTCGTCAATCATCAGAGATCCATTGGTCACCCACTGCTACACGACACCAGAATCTTCTTCCACGAAACTGCAAGGGATAAATGCACCGACTTATACCGGCACCTTGCAACGAGCACCTGAGACCTGACGCCTGCCACGTGGCACCTGACACCTGTTCTTCCCGCCTACTTCTTGAGGAGCAGGCGCAGGAGGTCAGCCTTGACTTTCGGCCCGGGCGAGGAGGGTTTAAGAGTGAGGCTTAGCAGATAGACCGTCCGAGCGGCTTCCTTAGCTCGCTCCAGGCAATGCTCGCAACCCTGAGTGAGGTGCTCGCGCACTTCCCGCGAGTCCTCTTCCGGGAGCGCCCCGAGCAGGAATAATTCGTAAACGTCCTCTAGATGTCGGCGGTCCATGTTCCCAACACCGCGTGCTGGCGGTGCCTCAGGAAGGTAAACGCGGCGCGCAACCCTGCGCTCACTTTGCCCAGGGGCTCGCCGAGCTGCGCAGCGATTTCCGATTCGGTATAACCGTCGAAAACCGCCAACTCCAGCGCCACGTACTGCGGCTTGGGCATTTGGTTGAAAGCTCTTTGAAGCAGACCCAATCGAGCGTCCGCCAGGGCGATGTCATCCGGCCGCGGCATCCAGAGCTGAGGAAACGCGGACAGGAATGACAAGGTCTCCGAGCCAGACTTGGTCGAACGGCGCTCCTGTGCTTTGTGCTCTTGGCGTCCTGAATCCGCTGGCTTGCGCGCAGACTTCTCCTCTTTCGTACGACCCCGCCCGAGGGGGCTGCGGGCAGGTCGAGCCGCAACTGTCCGCTGGGCACGCAGACGCTGGAAGGCGGCGTGCCGCGCCATGAGCACAAGCCAGACAGCCACACTCCCCTTGGTTCGGGCAATACCCGGCGCTTCCTTCCACAGTCGCAGAAAAACCTCTTGCAACGCGCTCTCGGCTTCGGGCCTCGAGGACAAAATCCTTAGGAGCAGTCCCATCAGCCTGGGGGCAAACTCGTCGTACAAGCTCTCCAGCGCTTCCACATCACGGTCTGCAACCCGGCCCAGAAGCTCCTCGGTCCTCAATTCCTTGTTCGCGCCCGTTGATTTGAAGAACGCCGTATTGGCTTCAGTAGGCATAACATTTCAATCGACTCAAATCAGCAATCTGTTTTCCGGAGAATTATCGCCCTCAGTTTTCCCTGCTCCGCGGCTAATCAGGCTTAGTATCCATTAGATCGCAAAATGTCCTATCTGTGTGACCACTTCCGTCGCAGCGGGTTTTTAATGATAACCATAAAGAGAATCGATTGGACTACTCAAGCCCTCCGGCGTCAAATGGTAGGTGGGTTCCGCCGGAGCATCGGGGCTTAGTTGCGATAACCTTGCCCCCAGGGCTTCGCGACTTGCCCGTGGCGGGACCAATTTCCTCTTCTTCACTTCGGGCCCCCTCAGGGGGCCCGAATTTTTTTGAGGTATCCAAAGCGCCACAGGCTACAAGTTATCCTGAAATTCTCTTCTCCGCCGCATCCCAATTGGCTATCGTGTGGTTAAAGTACGAGTAATTGGCCATGTGGCAGGCAATGGCCGTATGGTTTCCGAAGGTCGCATCCTCGACCGAAGGCTTTCGCGTTCTCACCGACTCGAAGAAGTTCCAAAGGTGATCGCGGCCCTCTCCGTAGCCTGGCGGCGTATAAAAGCGTGTAGATTCCACAGTCGTCGCGGAGGCGGGTTTTGACTCATGTTCTTTGTGCCACTGGTGTGCAAAATCGGTAGTCATTTTGCCAGGCCAACCCGGGGTGCAGGGTCCGTAATCCATGCCTGGCTGGGGCGTCATAGTCAGCTCGCCGTTGCGAATTTCGAGCATTCCCCGCGTGCCCATGAATCGCGTCGCCTCATCTGTCTCCGTGTTCAACGTCACTCTGAAAGTGGCGCGGAACGTAGGGTATTCATATACGGTCGTCATCGTGTCGGGGACATCCCGCCCGTCCTTCCAGCGGAAAAGACCGCCCATCGAAAAGGCGCGTTTGGGCGGCGCCGTGATTCCAGCCACGTGGTGGACCCCGGTCAAGAGATGCACGTAAAGGTCGCCAGGAATCCCTTCCCCGTAGTCCTGCCAGCAACGCCAGCGTGTGAAATGCAAGGGATTGAAAGGCTTGCTGGGGGCCGTGCCCAGCCATGTCTCCCAGTCGAGCGTCTCCGGAGACAAATCCGGCGGCACCGTGTATTCCCAAGCGCCACAGGGGTCGTTGCGGCCCATCGAGGCTTCGACAAGGCAGACATCACCAATCACACCCCTTTCGCAGAGCTCCTTGGCTTTGGCATACACGATGGAACTGCGCCGCTGGCTGCCGATTTGGACGATGCGCTGGTTCTTCTGTTCCGCCGCAATCATCTCAAAGCCGTCAGCCACCAAATGGGTCATGGGTTTCTCGCAGTAAACGTCCTTGCCGGCATTACAACAGTCCACGACGATTCGCTTGTGCCAGTGGTCCGGCACCGCGGCCACAATGCAGTCTATCTCCTTGTTGTCGAGGAGTTCCTTGTAGTGGCGGGTGGTGGGAATCTCCTTGCCGACGATCTCTTTGGCCAACTCGCGGCGTCCGTCATACAAATCGCAAGCGGCCACGCATTCAACTCCCGGAAGCTGGATGGAGGTGCGAAGCAGCCCGGAGCCTTGCATGCCCACACCGATGATGCCCATCCGCACTGTGTCGCCGGCCGGAACCGCCCGGGGAGAGGCGTAGGACAGCCCCGGATCCAAAAGAAATGACCGGCCAGCCAGCGTTGCGCCCGCCACACACGCCGTCGTCTGCATGAATTTACGCCTGGAAATCCGCTGCTCACTCATGGAGTATTACCTCCTGGATATTTGAATCAATACTATTCCCGCAGGCGCCTATGCTATGCGCGCCAGGACACAAGGTCAAGGGAGAACTTAGGCACAAGCATGCTCTGTGGCGCCACGATAGAGGGACCACTGCTACGAGGTAATCCTCTTCGCACTCGCATCCCAGACGGCCGCCGTCTTGTTGAAATAGGAGTAATTCGACATGTGGCAGCCGAGAGCGGTGTTGTTTCCAAACACCTCGCTCTCGACCACCGGCTGGCGTGTCCTCACGGCGCGGAAGAAGTTCGCCTGGTGGTCTGCCATGTCGCTGTAATGGGGGGGCGGAGTGTAGACCTCGTCCTCGTCTTCGATCTGGAATTGCCCCGGCGCCGGCCCGGGATGGTCTCTCCGCCAGTTCTCGAGGTACTCCTTACGCATTTTCGCAGGCCAGGAAGTGATCGAATAGTCTTCTGCCTGAGCGGCGGGCGCTTGTGGCCTGAATGTGAGAGTGGACCCATTGATAAGCATGGTGCCTTTCTTCCCATAGAAGCCGAAGAACTCGCCCTGGTAGCTGTTGTTATGGTTGCAGCGCAGCACCACCTGGAAGTGCGGATAATCGTACATGGTCCAGAGAAGGTCCGGGAACTCGCGGCCATCTTTGTAGTAGTAGAGCCCGCCGGTGGACTGGGCGCGCTGGGGAGGCGTATTGGTGCCGGTCACAACGTGGATGCCGGAGAGCAGATGAACGAACAGGTCGCCTGCCAAGCCGGCCCCGTAATCCTTGTAGCAGCGCCAGCGGAAGAAGCGCGTCGGATCGAAGGGGCGCTGGGGCGCGCCGTCGAGCCAGGCGTTCCAATCGATAGTCTGCTCGCTGGCATCCGGAGGAATCGGATATACCCAAGCGCCGCTGTCCGTGTTCCGGTCCCACGCGGCCTCGATGGTATCCACTTCCCCCAGCTTGCCGGAATCCCAGATCTCCTTTGCCTTGGCGTAGAGAATCGAGCTGACGCGCTGGCTGCCCACCTGACAGATGCGGTTGTTCTTTTGCACAGCCTCGATGATGGCCAGCCCGTCCTCCACACTGTGCGACATGGGTTTTTCGCAGTAAACGTCCTTGCCTGATTCGACCACCTCCGTCACCGCCTTGCGATGCCAGTGGTCCGGAGTGGCCACAATGACCGCGTCAATATCCTTGCGATCCAGAATCCGCCGGTAATCACGCGTGGTTTCGATGTTCTTTCCTCCCAGAGCTTCTCTGGCAGCGATGTGCCGGCTGTCGTATAAGTCCGCCGCGGCAACGCATTCAATGCCAGGTACGGATAAGCTCGCTCCCAAAAGACCACAACCCTCGGTGCCCGTGCCGATGATGCCGAACCGCACGGTGTCCGAAGGCGCCACGGGACCAAGCGACGCCCACAACCGTTTGGGCTCCAAAAGGGTAACTTTGGCGGCCACCCCCGCCGCGGCGGCGCCCGCGCCCCACTGCATGAATTCACGCCGAGTGAACGAGTATTTTTTCATGAAAAACAACACCTCCATTGAAGACTGCAAATCCTACAAAATCTAAAGGCGCGGCAGTGGCTCAATCTGATGTCGCGGCGGCGGAACCTGTCCCGATCCTATCGGGACGCCGCCATTTGGCGATCCCGCCTTGCGGGATCGCCGCTACAACCCCAAACAGACTCACTACCACAGCCGGACAGTCTGCCAGAAACCACGGGCGAGTAAAAGTGTTTTGTTGAGTGGCGAGGGAAGAGGAAAATAGGTAGTGTCCGAGTCAGAAAGTACGGCCGCCCCTCGGGGCGGACAAGCCGGCGCAAGCCCCCATAGGCGTTACCTTATGGGCTCTGGCATCGTCCGAAGCCGCGTTAGCGGCGTCATAATGTGTGGCCCACGGCGCAAGCCGTGGGAGCGCGCGGCACAGACTGGAGCGTGAGCCCGCCGAGGCGGGCGACATAAGAATCCCGCTCGGCCCGCGGTGACTATGCCGCCCCTGCTGGGGCTTGAAAAGTAATTCGAGTTCCCTATTTCCCCACGGCTATCGCCGTGGGCCATCCCGCTCTGCGGGGCCGCCCGCCCAGGCGGGCTTTCGGGCACATTTGGCAGTTAGGTTGACGCTTGTGGGGGGAGGGCCAGACCCTGCGTCGCATATTAGGACACCACAGGAAAACAGTATCCAAAGGCCAGATTGAAAGCCGAAGGCCCCGGCAAGCGCAGACCTGTTCTGTAGGCGTGCGGCGTTCTTTAACGAACCGTGCACTTCGCACTTCCAAATAGGTCGGCGCCTGCTTGTCGGAAATAGTCGAATAATTATTCGAGTATGCTCGAATACGCGCGTAACTACACAGTTTTCCGGCAGCAGCACCTAGAACGGCTGCGGCACGCACGGACCCGCTCTGTACGTCTGCGGCGTTTTGCCCGGGATTCCTGAACAAAACGCGGACTCGCAAAACGGGGGCGCGCTAGCTGCTATGGCGGGTCAATCCATTTGAAACCATCAGGGGTAATCTCGGCAACGTGGACGCGACCACCAATAGCCGCGCATTCCACGTCTATCTTTCTACCCTTTGAATTAGCACAAGCGGCAATATAGGCACGGGCCATATCCGCACCATCTGCTGACGAGAGTGGCACATGGTTCCTCATTCTTGCCCAGCTTGCGGTTCCATACTCGGCAAATGTATCATCGTCGGTGTCCAGCAGCAAATCCTGGACTTTTCTAGAACCATAAACCTCTAGCCGTGTACTTGAAGAGCTTAAAATTCTTGACTCGCGTGTCGGAGATTGAATCTTTTGATGTTAGTGATAAAGGGTAGTTCCGGACATAAAAGGTTTACCGCCATAATAACCAGCTAGTAGGAGACGAACTAGCTCGTTTTCCCCTTTTGTACCAGAATCAGAAAACCCCTTGATCCTGCCATCCTTTTGACCCCGGCGCAAAGATGCTTTCAAAAGTCGTCCAAATTCCTCGGTATATCGGTCGGGGCCGTCGTAATTCCTTGCTGAAAGTGTGGTAACTACTTCAGCGGTTTCTAATGAAACATCAAATCCTAGTGTC
>CAWHWE010000059.1:0-25545 GCA_963832915.1 uncultured Acidobacteriota bacterium | reverse complement strand
AGACGAGCAACAAGAAAGTTCAGGCGGCGGCGTTGAACTCGATCGGTGCGGAAGCAGAAGCGGTGACGCTGTTCAACCCGCTCAACTGGGAGCGGAACGATCCCGTGTTCGTGGATTTGCTGGAGGGGAAGGGTCTTGAGGGAGCGGTTTGCCAGACGACTCCCGAGGGCAAGACGATGTGCAGTCTTCGCCTGCCCTCCGTGGGAGTGGCAGGGGTAAGACTCGAATCCAAGAGCCCGGAGACCTCGAAACAGATCGATCTCCCAGACATCATAGAAACACGCCACTACACGGCGCGGCTCGACTGGAAAACCGGGGCCTTGGTGAGTTTGAAGCTCAAACCCTCGGGTCGGGAAATTTTGGGCGGACCGGCCAATGTCATCGTGGCCGAAAAGCCCAAGGGACAAAAGGAAGATGACTACGGCAACTTTATGACTTGGCGCCCGGACCGTATTCGGCTGGCTTCCTCGAGCGATTTCAAACCCACGATAACCGTCAGCAGCGGACCTCTGGCCACCACAGTGGAGATGGCGAGCGAGTTTTACGGCGGAGCGCCGAGCCGGCGAGTGCTGCGATTCTACAAGGACTTCCCGCGTATCGATTTTGAAACGGAGGTCCAGGATATTCCGAATATCACGGTGGTGGTTGCCGAATTCCCGCTGGCTCAAGACATCGAGGAAGTGCGGCGAGGCATTCCTTGCGGTTTCTCTCATGGGGCGTGGGCGAAGCCGAATCCGAATTTGGTGGGGTGGACGACGGGCATTGTGCCGGCCGTGCGCTGGAGTCATTACAGCCTGGCGGGCGGAGGAGGAGTGGCGATCCTCGACCGGGGGCTCACGGGCCGGGAGCTCAACGAAAGGACACCCATCATTTACCTGCTGAACGCCACGGATAAGTATTTGGGATATCCGAACGCTTGGCTGAGTGGCAAAGGCCGACACCATCTGGAATACGCTCTGGCTGTGCACGAAGGCCCCTGGGATCGAGCCAGGATTCCCCAGATGGCCTGGGAATACAATTGTCCTCCGGTGCTGGCGGAAGGCAGAAAAGCGATGGCGGCGAAGTCATTCGTCCACACCTCGAGCAACGTCATAGTCGAGGTGGTGCGTCGGGAAGGCAAAGATATTGAGATGCGCATGGCGGAGTGCCTGGGCTTGCCCGGAACTGCGGAAGTAACCATGAACTTGCCGCATCGAGGGGCGGCCCTGACCGACCTGCGGGGCAGGAATCCCAAGCCCCTGGTGGGCAGTGGCCCTACTTATCGTTTTCCGGTGCGGCCACTTCAGATCGCGACCCTCCATTTCCATGCCGCGTCTCCCGTGGAAGAGATCAAACCGGTAACCGAGTGGGACAAATTCGTGCCCGAGCCTAAGCGCGCGGCGCTGCATAGTTACGGCAATTACAAGGGGCACCCGCCCACGGGCGATGAGCCGCAGGCGTGAGTTGTAATTGGAGAGCTGACGGCTGATGGCTGAAAGCCAGCCAGCTATTTGCCCGGCGATGCCCCCAAAAACCCTTCGTCGTAGAACATCGGCTTGTATCCGTGCCCGCTAACCCAATCGATGGCGCGCTCGACGCGCTGCCGGTAGTCCGGCTCATAGGCGACGTAGTCCGGATAGAAATATTGCTCATGAATCATCAACTCAATAATCTCCGCCTGGTGAGGGTCGGCGGCCACTTGCTCAAGGCGCGGCACAATGTCAGCGACGGGGAAGAGGTTAATGACCATATCGTGGCGGATAAAGAACAAATCCTCCTGCATGTCTTTCCAGTAGTCATGCCCCATCAGGTACCGCAACTGGGCAAGCGGAAGATAGTAGCAAACTGATGGCAGGTCGTCGCGCAGCTCAAAGTAACCGACCAGCCCGCGCACTCCCTCAGCGTGCAGCGCCTGAGCCGAAGCGCGCGGAATCGTTCCCCAATGAACCGTGGTGAACGGGCTCAACAGTTCCTTTCCAGCAAAGCGTGCGATCTCCCCAGTGACCAGGCGGTAATCCTGCCGGACCTGCTCCGGCGAGGCGTGCAGATACGGGCGATCAGGGTCGTTGGCGCGCGCATGAATTGTTAGTCGGATCCAGTCAGCATTCTTCTGCCATTCAGGGCGAAACTTGTCGGGCATTTGGGAAAGGTTAAAGCCTTGCGTCTCATAGTATATGTTGAAGTGCACCTTGGTGCCGTACTTCAGGTGCATCTGCCGCCAGAAGCCAAGATAGGCGTTATCGAAAATTGATTTGTAAGTGGCGGCATTCAGCGCAATGTCTTTCAGGCACCAGATATTGTCGTCCGTAGAAACTCGATATCGCTTGAAGGAATCGCGGTCCCAGAAGACGGTGATCTGATGGCGGTGACCTCCGCCCTCTGCCACAATCTTCGTCTCCCGGTCAGTCAATGTCATCGGGGCTTGAAATTGGCCGTCGCGGACTGGCACACTGATATTGTTGATGCGGACGGGGCCCGCCAACCGGCTAGATCCTTGTACAAGTATTCGCAGGCCGGTCGCGGTTGTCTCGCCGTCATTATGGTTGAGGATTGCGCCGTCAACCGGGTCATTAATGCGCAACGGTTCATCCGGTTCCCACAACAGACGCTGCGAGCGATACGGCACGCGTAACCTGTAGACGGTTCCGGTATCGGAGGCGGTGACGTACAGACTTTTCAGATCGCCTCCGCCGAAGGCCACATCTGACACCCGGCGCCCCGGGATCGGTAAGCTGCGGACCAGTTTGCCTTCGGCGCTGAGGACAGAAATCTTTCCAGCTCCGTCGCGTGCTACATAGATGTTGCCCTTCTCGTCCCGGGCCATGCCGCCGAGTTGCCCCTCGTCCGGCAGATCGGCGAAAAGCTCACGGCGTTTATAATCTGGCGCGAATTTCCAAATCTTACGTTCTCTGTCTGAAACAAACAGCTCGCCGCTCTCGGCCGCGACGAGGACGCTAACGGGACCGTGCAGATCGGAAATCGCGATGCTGACTTTGCCCTGCGAGTCGATTCGGTAGACGCGTGAAGCCTCGGGATCAGTGAAGTAAATGACGCGGTTCGGAGCGGCCGCGACGCCTTGCGGAGCACGAAAAGGCTGGCCGTTGTACCGGTCGGCCACAACAGTCGTCTCTCCCCAAGGGGTAATCCGCAGGATGACTTTCCGTTGGGTGTCGGCCGCGTAAAGGTCCCCGGCCGCGTCGAAGGCCAGCCCTGCCGGACGGCCGCCCGTCTCGACCAGCGGGACCGCGGTTTCACGCGCCACTAGCTGCGTGATCCGACCATCTGCCAGCGCAAGAAACGGCGACGACTGAGGATCTGTCGCGATGGCTAGGGGAGACTTAAGACCAGACAGCACGGGAACAACCCCCGCGTCTGCCGAAGCACCGCCAGAAAGGCGACCGACGGTCCCCGCGAGGGTCAGCCCCAAGGTGCAAATTTGCCCAAGTCTCATTCCCGATTTCCCGCCAAGCATAGGTCCTCCCGAACGTCAAATATCAAGAGCTACAGGTGATGTCAAGCTGTTTGTGTGAACACAGTGCGTGGTGACGTAAATTTGTCTGTGTAAAAGCAAGGAGGGTGTAAGTTGGTTTTGGGCTGACCACCTAAAACCAGATCCTTTGAAAAGGAGACTTACACCCTATGGCGAGAGTAATCCCGATCACAGAGCAGTTTCAACACTTCGTGAGAGACCTCAAGGAGAGCTTTTGGGGAGACCTGAGTGGAAAGACGAGGCTGGCTTGGAAGCAGTTCTTAGAGGGAGTGTCGCGGGAAGAACGGGACCGCTACCTGCAGGTGGACGAGTACGAGCGGGCGGGAGAGCGGGAGTATCGCAACGGGTTCTACGAGCGGAGCTTCGTGACGATTTTCGGGACGCTGATCTTGCGCATTGCTCGGACGCGGACGCAGAGCTTTTTGCCGCGCGCCCTGGAGCGGTTTCAACGCCGGGCGGAAGAGGTAATGCTGCTGATCCGGGAAGCGTTTCTGCGCGGGGTCTCGACCCGGCAGGTGGGACGAGTGGTGGCAATGGTGACGGGAGAGTCGGTGAGCGCGCAAACGGTCTCGCAGTTGAGCCGCCATCTGGACCGCGCAGTGAAGGCCTTCCAGCAGGCGCCCTTGAAGGACGAGTGGGCCTACTTGTTCCTGGACGGAGTGAGCCTGCGAGTGCGGCGGCCGGGCGGGCGAAAGCGCGTGCAGATGCTGGTGGCCTACGGCGTGAAGCACGATGGGCGGCGGCAGTTGCTCGCCTTTCTACGCAGTCAGGGAGAAAGCCAGACGGCCTGGGAGGGATTTCTCCACCATCTCTATACACGCGGCCTGACCGGGAACCGTCTGCTGCTGATCGTCACCGACGGTTGCGCGGGACTGGCCGGGGCGCTGCAGACGGTCTACCCGCGCGTGAAGCATCAGCGCTGCTGGGTGCACAAGATGCGCAATATCTTGGAGAAGGTGCGGAAGCGCGACTATGACGCGGTCAAAGCCGGTGCGCAGGCCATCTATGGCGCGGACAGTCAGCGGCAAGCCAACCAGGCGTTTCGAAGGTTCCGAGCGCGCTGGCAGGGCATCTACACGTCGATGGTGAAGCAGTTGGAGAAGGATTTGCCGGAATTGCTCAGCTTCTTCGACTTTCCCAAGCACCTCTGGCGAAAGCTGCGGACCACGAATGTCATCGAGCGCTGCTTCGTGGAAGTCCGCCGCCGCACGCGACCGATGGTCTGCTTCGTCAACGTGGCCAGTGTCGACCGCATCATCTATGCGATCTTCAATGGCCTCAATGAGAATCCGGAATGGAAAAATCGCACCCTCCGGCTTTTCACACAAGCAGCTCTGACATCACCAGTGCGTTTGTCGGCTTGTAACCGGTAGAGCTCTTGTTTATACTTGGCGGTCACAACAAGCGACTTGGAAGGTGCATGATGGATTTCCCTCTGCGTTATTGTTCGGACGGCTGGCAGCGGCTGGAGCGGTTGCGCGGACTCTACGAAAAGCGTTTGCAGGACCGGTTCCTCGCCTGCATGGAAGTGCCCACGCAAGCTGTGCGGCGATTCGCCGAACGGTATCCTCACGGCCAAACTCAGCGGCCCGACCTGAATGACCGCGTTGCCTTTTGGGATGCTTACCTCGCCGAGCGCGCCACGGTGCTCGACGACTCAGTGCCAGCAGCCTATTTGAGCGAACTCGATCAAGGCCTCTACGGTGGAATTGTGGGCGGTGAGGTGCGCTTCATGGCCCATCCCGAGAACGGTTGGATCTCGTCCATGGTCCCACCGATTTTCAAGGAGTGGTCCGAGCTGGCAAACCTCTCCATCAACCGCAAAGGCGATCTGTACCAGTTCTACCTTCTCGAACTGGAGCTCTTCCGGCGCGGCGGCGAGGGCAAATTCGGCATCAGTCATTTCATTCTCATCGACAGTCTCAATTTCGTCTTCGAGCTCTTCGGAGGCTCACGGACTTACCTTGAATTGCTCGACAATCCCGAGCACGTCCGGGAGGCTGTGGATTTCGCCTATCGGCTTAACGTGGATGTCCAGCGGACATTCTTCGAGAAAATCTCCCTGCTTGCCGGCGGCACATGCAGCAACATGGTGCAATGGATTCCGGGGCGCATCGTCTCCGAAAGCGTCGATCCCTTCCACATGACTTCGGTTAAGTATTTCGAGAGTTGGGGACGGGAACCGGCGGAGCGGATCCTGGCCGCATTCGACGGTGGCGTATTACACATCCACGGCAACGGCCGGCACCTGCTCGAAGCCGTGTCGTCGTTACGTGGCCTCAAGGCCATTTTCCTGGGCGACGACAAGGACTTCCCCACCGCCTTCGAGGTACTCCCTGAGATAAAGCTCCGCACCGGGAACCTGCCGCTGGTGGTGCAGGTCAATTTCCCGGATTTTCTGCTCGCCCTCGAGGCCCACCGCCTGCCCGGCGGCATCCTATACAAGGTGCTGGGCGTCCCAGACTCAGACACAGCAAACCGCATGATGGATCGCGTGCGCGCCTATCGCCTCTGATTATTGGCAACTCTGAATTTCTCACCACGAAAAGGGAAGGGCGGGGCTGTAAACCCGCAGTCACCGCCGCAAAATCATCGTTTCCGCCCCTTCGGGTTTCTGGCAAAATAGTAGTTCTGCTTCGGGGCACAGCTCCACAGCGAGGCACTTTTAACTGGAGGGCGACATGGACGGCGTTAAGCGACACCCTCGTGCGGGAATGCCCGCTGAACCTTCGGACCTGGCTAACATACCGCGATTGGTTGTAGCCTATTACACGGGGCGTCCGGATCCCGCCGTGCTCAGCCAGCGCGTGGCCTTTGGGACGTCGGGACATCGCGGGTCTTCCCTTTCAGACTCATTCAACGAGAACCACATCCTGGCGATCACCCAGGCCATTTGCGGTTATCGCCGGCAGCAGGGAATCAACGGGCCGCTGTTCCTGGCCATGGATACACACGCGCTTTCGGAGCCCGCATTTGTTTCCACGCTGGAGGTGCTGGCCGCGAATGGCGTCGATGTGATGATCGACCAGGACAGCGGGTACACACCCACTCCTGCTCTTTCCCACGCTATCCTGGCGTACAACCGGGGGCGAGAGACGGGGCTTGCGGACGGCATTGTGATTACACCTTCCCACAATCCTCCGGAGGACGGCGGCTTCAAGTACAACCCTCCCCATGCTGGTCCTGCGGATACGGACACCACCGGCTGGGTTGAAGACCGCGCCAATGCTTTATTGGCTGACGGTTTGCGCGAGGTTTCTCGAATCCCTTACGAGACTGCCCTCAAGGCGTCCACTACCCACAAGCACGATTACATCTCGGAGTATGTAAACGATCTTGGGAACGTGGTGGACATGGACGCGATTCGAGCCGCGAACCTGGCGATTGGCGTGGACCCCCTGGGCGGCGCAGGCGTGGCCTACTGGGGACGCATCGCGGAGCGTTACCGCGTCACGCTCTCCGTGTTGAACACCTCCGTTGATCCGACCTTCCGCTTCATGACCTTGGATTGGGACGGCAAGATCCGCATGGACTGCTCCTCCCCCGACGCCATGGCGGGATTGATTGCGCTCAAAGACCGGTTTGACGTGGCCTTCGCGTGTGATACGGACCATGACCGCCACGGTATCGTGACACGTAGCTCCGGACTGCTGAATCCGAACCACTATTTGGCGGTGGCGATTGACTACCTGTTTCGTCATCGCGACGGCTGGCGACCCGAGGCCGGAGTAGGAAAGACTCTCGTCAGCAGCAGCCTGATCGACCGCGTCGCCGCAAGCCTGGGGCGGCGGCTGATCGAAGTGCCCGTGGGCTTCAAGTGGTTTGTCGAGGGATTGCTGGCAGGGTCGCTGGGATTCGCGGGCGAAGAGAGTGCCGGCGCTTCGTTCCTCCGCCGACCCGGCGCCGTCTGGACGACGGACAAGGACGGGATTATCCTGGGGCTGCTCGCCGCAGAAATGACAGCGCGGGCCGGCCGCGACCCGGGAGAACTTTATCGCGAACTGACGCGGCAGTTTGGCGAACCTGTGTACGAGCGCATCGACGCTCCTGCCAGCGCGGAGCAGAAGGCTGTTCTAGAACGTTTGACGCCTCAGCAGGTGATTGCCCCTGAACTCGCGGGAGAGAAGATCGAGGCTATGCTCACCACGGCTCCCGGCAACGGGGGCCCGATCGGCGGCCTCAAGGTCGTGGCGGCCCACGGGTGGTTTGCCGCGCGTCCTTCAGGCACTGAGGAAGTGTACAAACTCTATGCGGAAAGTTTTCTCGGTGAAGATCATCTGCGGAAAATCCAGGAGGAAGCGCAGAGAATTATTGCGCAGGCTTTCGCTTCTGCAAGTGACTTGGCACGGTCCGCCCGCCCCGACCCGCCGGTGTCACACCCCTGAATGAGGAGTCGAAGCAAGGGCGGCAAAACAAAATGCGCCCAGCCCTTGAATGGGACAGCAATTTGAGCGGAGATGAGGGTAAGTTTGGCTGTCCGACAGCTTGGCATGAACGGGTGGGCACCGGTGCGGGTGGCGAAGAGTGCGAATCTGCCGGCGTTCCCGGTGCTCCCAAGTGGCTCTCGCTTGCGGCAAAGAAGATGTTGATTTTAAGGAAGAAAATATGCGATAGTAAAAATGCTAAGATTACAATTGACTACGTGGAGCGGGGCTGGTACCTTACTCTCAAGAGAGGAAACCCTATGCGAACATTGCGTCACGTGCTTTCAGTTTGCGTATTGTCCCTTGCGGTTCTATTGCTGGGAGCCACACCTCTCCTGGCAAAATGCTGCACCCTCAAGTTACATGTAACCCCAAAGCAGGCAACTGTCTATATTGACGATGTGCCGCTAGGATGGGGAAGCGGCTCTTTCTGGGCCTTGCCGGGCGAGCATACGCTGGGTGTTTACAACTACGGCTACAAGCCGTACACCACGAAGTTCACGGCGGAGAGCGGAAAAACCGTCCATCTGGCAGTGGTGCTGGAGCCTATTCCAGGCGCCGTACCCGGCCCTTGGGGACGGATAGAGATTAAAGGTCCGCCGAAGGGCGCAGTGTTACTGAATGGCGGTTCCCCGGACTTCTTGGTCGCCCACGTGGGTGAGGCCGGCGGCGGGAAGCAACGACTGCTGGTGCCCCCGGGAGATCATCAGATCATTATCTTTGATTGTATTGGTGAGGAAATATATTCCGGGCAGATTTCCGTCCCCGAAAACCAGCGATTGGTTCTCGACCTGAACAAACCAGGAGAGAAAAGGGCAGTCGACTGGTCAGCGGGCAAGTCTCTGGGTTCCTTGCCACGCTTTCAGGCATCAGGCGCCAGCGTCACAATAGCCGTGGCCAGGCCCACTGCGCAGCTTTCGGCCGGCTCAGGCCAAGTTGAATGTGGAGGCTCGACCCAGCTCAAGTGGTCCACCAGCGAAGCCCCGCAAGTCGAGATTAGCGGCCTTGGAGTCGTGGCCGCCAACGGCGAGCAAACGGTCCAACCCAAGCAGAACACCGATTACAAATTAACCGCCGCAGGGCCGGGCGGCGTGGCTAAATCCGACGCCACGGTCAATGTGAATCCGAACGTTCAAGCCTCGCTGAGCGTGTCTCCGGCGGAGATTCGCTACCACAAGGTCGGTGACCGGGTTGAAGAGCAAGGGAGCGCTTCGCTCTCTTGGTCCGCCCCCGGGGCTGACACCGCGTCGTTGGATCCGTTGGGTTCAGTGTCACCCACCGGCAGCCGCACCGTTCAACCGACGCCCAGCAAGACCGACCTTGGACCGGTTGACGAAACCATCACCTACACACTCCACAGTTCCAATGCCTGCGGGGGCTCTGGCACACAGACCGCAAGCTTGCACATTGTGGGGTCCATTGATCGGGAACCACAACGTGAAATTACGCTCGGGAACAGCATCTACTTCCCATACAACCTCCCCAAGAAGGCAAAACCCGAGGGCGGGCTGGTGGCGAGCCAGGAGCAGATACTCAATCAATTTGCGAACAACTTCAAGCAGTTGCTCCAGTCCAGCCCGGATGCGAAGCTGACCCTGGAGGGCCACGCGGATAAGCGCGGATCGGTTGATTACAACATGGCGCTCTCCGAGCGGCGCGCCGAGCGCGTCCGAAGCTATCTCGTTGAACAAGGGGTCAACGCCGCCAACCTCGAGACAAAGGGTTACGGAAAAGGCGACAACCTTGACGCCGCAGGCGTGAAGCAGTTGGCCGAGCAAATTCCCGATCTTACGGACCAGGATCGCCGGAAGATTTACCACCGCCTCCCAACTTTCGTGCTGGCGAACAATCGCCGGGTTGATATTGTTTTCAGCGCGACTGGGAAGAAGTCCCTTGAATTTTACCCGTACAAAGCGGCGGACTTGAAAGAGCTTTTGAGAGGGCCAGCGGTAAGCAAAGCCGCACCTAAGGAAACAAAGGCCGAAGAGAAGAAGTAGAGTCTGGGGAGGCCGCGCAGGGTGGTGAGTCCTTGCCCTGCTCGCACTCCCTCGCAGTTCCAGACGGGGTCTCGCATAAGGTGAAGGACTGTCCGTCTGTCACCCCGCGCACAACGGACTACGCGGGGCGAGAGGCGGAGGAACAATTGGAAGCATACGCAACGGCGGGGTTCTAACCCCGCCGTTAGCTATTTATGGTGACTGGAACGTGTGAAGAAATTAACAACAATGCGTAGCTGTGGTAACTGGGGTGAAGCAAAGTGGAAGCATGAGCGAAAACACTCAGGTTACTCGTCCACGATTGGCTGCCGTAAATCGGCGGCAACTGGTCATGCGGACCATGGATGTGGAGTTACTGATTGAGGAGGATCACCCCGCGCGGTCGATTTGGGAGTTGGTGGGGCGGCTGGATCTGAGCCGGTATTATGCCGAGATCGGCTCGGTGGAGGGCCGGGCGGGGCGAGATCACACCGACCCGCAAGTCTTGATCAGTCTCTGGCTGTATGCCTACAGCCGCGGGATCAGCTCGGCCCGCGAGGTGGCGCGGCGGTGCGAATATGAACCGTCCTTTCAATGGCTCTGCGCGCTGGAGCCGATCAGTTATCACACGCTGTCGGATTTCCGTTCCGATCAAAAGGCGGCGTTGGACAACTTATTCGTGCAGGTGCTGGGGATGCTGAGCGCGGAGGGTCTGATCACCCTGGAGCGCGTGACGCTGGACGGGACGAAGATCAAAGCCAACGCGGGCGGCAACACCTTCCGCCGCCAGGAGAAGCTGGAAGCTCACCTGCGACTGGCGCGCGAGCAAGTGCGGCTGATGGAGGAACAATCGGCCCAAGAGGAGCAGATGACGAAGCGGCAGGTGGCGGCGCGGCGGCGGGCCGCACGGCAACGCCAGAGCCGTTTGGAGGAGGCGGTACGCGAAGTGGAGAGAATGCAGAGTGAGAAAAAAGAGGATCGCGAGCGGTTTGTGGCACGCGCTTCGAGCACCGATCCGGAAGCTCACGTGATGAGAAACGGCGAGGGCGGCACGGTTCCGAGCTACAACGTGCAATTGCTGACCGACACCGCGCACGGGCTGATCGTGAATGTGGAGGCGACCACCGACGCCGTCGATCACCATCAGCTCGCACCAGCTCTAGAGCGCTGCGAGCAAACCCTGGGATGCCTCCCCCAGCAGGTGGTGGCCGATGGCGACTACACCAATCATGCCTTGGTGCAGGCCGCGGCGGACTGCGGCGTGGACTTTTATGGATCGTGGCAAGAGAGTTGGAAGCCCGGCGAACACGACGCCCAAGGCCGTAGCGCCGCGTTTCTGGCTAGCGCCTTCCCCTACGATGCCGAGCGGGATTGCTTCACTTGTCCGGCGGGAGAAACGCTGACTCACCAGGCGACGCAGAACCGCGAGCAGCGAGTTCGCATCCACGTCTATCGCGCTCCGAAGGCAGCTTGCCGGAGTTGTGCCTTGTGCCCCCCATGCGCTCCGCAGAAAGCGCGCCCCGCCTGGGTGCGGTCGATTTCGCGCCGCGAGGAACCCGCCGCAACCCTGGCCTTCAAGGCAAAGATGGGCACGGAAGAAGCCCAACAGATTTACGCTCAACGCTCGCCTATCGCGGAGTTTCCCCACGCCTGGATCAAGGAACGATGCGGCCTGCGGCAGTTCCGCTGTCGCGGCCGCCTGAAAGCAACCCTGGAAGCTACCTGGGCAGCGCTGAGCTATAACCTCACAAGGTGGTTCGCCTTGCGACGACGACCCACCCTGACTGATGCCGCTCTGGCGACGGCTTGAGGGAAGAGGGAGAGTGAAGAGAATGAAGACATAAAGGGGGAAGAACGAAAAAGATAAGGCGGAAGACGGTCGTCGAAGACAAGATCCGCCGCTGGGCGCTTACCACCCAACGAAGGTGACGTACTCTCCGACCATCGTCCCCACTCCGCGCTCCTCAAAATACATTTTTTCACACGTTCCAGATTGGGGTTAATGAGTTGGGGTGGAGGGCGGCGCGTCTGACATTGTCGGCTGCTGGCTGGAAAAGAACCCCTGATCGATGACCACCTTGTACTGCTGCGCGAGACGTTCAATGGCATCCTTCGCCTTGGACTGCCGAAGTTCCGACTCCAGTCGCGGCTTGACCTCCTCGAACGGCTTGCCGCGCTTGTCTTCAACCTTGAAGATCTCCAAGCCATAGGGGGTTCCCATAATATTACTCACTTCGCCGGGCTTAAGAGCCTTCGCCACGTCGCCAATGGGGGGCATGACTCGGTCATGCACGATGTAGCCCATGTCACCCCCGGATGCCGCAGTAGCTGTGTCCTCCGAGTACTGCTTCGCCATCTGCGCAAAGTCGGCGCCAGCCAGGATTTGCTTGCGGATGTCCTCCAGCTTCTTGCGCGCCTCTGACTCGGATAGCGGAGGATGGTTCGGGTCGCCGTTTTTCAGCCCGGCAGTATTCGTCCGGATAAGAAGACGCCGAATGCGAACCTCTTCAAACTGAGCTTTGTCCTTCCCGTAAAGTTCCCGGAGTTCCTGGTCGGTGATGGGGATGCTCTGCTCGAGGCGCACGAGGGCCGCATCAGCCAGAATGCTCTCACGGTCTACTTCGAGGGCATACGCCACGTCGGGCTGCTCTTCGAGTTTTTGCTTGGCAGCCTCCGCCAGGAGGACCTTCATGCGGACCAAGTGCTGGGGCAGCGCATCTTTCCCCGCTCCAGCGTAATATGCACGGAGATGGGGAGACACCGCTTGGACGAATTTCTCGACGTCGGCGGCGGACATCTTTTGGTCGCCCACGGTGAGCACGACGCGATTATCGGGTAGGGTTAGAGTCTTCGGAGGCGAGGCAGCCTGGGGCGCAGATACTGCGACCTGTATCCCGGCGCAGAGCGGGATCTGGAAAATGAGTACGGATAGCAAGTTGGCTGGTAGACTCCTCAAAATTCCCTCGCATGTTCTGAAATCAGAAGTAGAAACTCGTGACTACCTCTGGTCGTGCTTCTACACACTGTTGCAACGCCACCGTTGAGCGGATGTATCCGTTGATTGTTTTATGGGCCCTGCCGCGAAGCCCCCGAGGGGGTCGGAGGCGGCACCGCCGTCGGCTCGAAGACAGCCCCCAGGTCAAGTGTGGTGTAGACGCCGCCGGGGTCCGTCTTCAGTGTAACGCCCAAGCTCAGTGCCTGCTCGGTGTTCCCTCCCAGGGCGGAGGGGTCCAACTCGAACTCAAGCACCCCGGCCTCACCCGGCTTGAACTCTTTCTGCTGAGTCTTGAGCCGCAGACAGTCACCGCCCGTCTGCACCTCGACCAACCTGACCACATGCTGGCTGACGTTGGTGAAGGGAAACCGGGCCACCTTTACTTCACCCGAGTGAATGTACCCTAGTCCAGCCCACTTGGACTGAAACTTGAGATCCGGCGTGCCTCGCGTGGGCGGGGACGCCGCCGCTTGCGGGGGGCGGGGGTGTGGGTTGAATAACTCATCCGCGGCGTGGGGGTCCGGCCTGGGAAAATCGAGATACCAGGCACCGTGCACAAGCCGCCAAACGGTGGTTTGAGACGTGATAATTGGTTTGGCTGCAAACGGGGTACGGACTGGAACCTGCGTGACCACGAGGGCCTTCTCACCGTCCGAGTCCACCTTAATGGATCCGATCCGGTATGCCAACACTGGCCTTCTTGGTAGACTGCGGAATGTTTGTTTCGAATCCTTCGCAACGTATTTCTCGGCTTCCGTCCAATTGCCCTGCTGGATGGCGCTGTACAACTTCTCCGCCCGAGTCCGCAATGCCTCTTCGCCCGATGACGGGCCCATGGCTTGGCCGTCCGCTGCGAACAAACAAAATAGTATGCAAAACCCGGTGGCCAGTATACTGCTCTCCCTTATTTCCTTCTTACCCATCATGTTTACTATGCTGGACCTGGTGAGGCCGTAATGTCAAGGCAAAAGCAGTTTGCGATTGGGCAGGAGCTGTGAGGCGACTATCGGAGGCTCAGACCTGCCTGCAGGAA
This sequence comes from uncultured Acidobacteriota bacterium, assembly GCA_963832915.1. Classification (GTDB taxonomy): domain Bacteria; phylum Acidobacteriota; class Terriglobia; order UBA7540; family UBA7540; genus CAVROP01. The sequence continues at coordinate 11,648 of CAWHWE010000059.1, read as the reverse complement.
AGGCGCAGGGGCAGTTTACACGCGGAGTGTGCCGCAGATGCAAACCGCACCGACGACTCAGTGCGTCACATCGGGCCCGAGCCTTTATCGACCGAAACCGGCGGTCGCCACAGGCGACTCGACCCTGTATAACGCGCGAATATCTTTGCGGTCGCCTAGCCGAAGAAGATACGTTCTAGCAGGATGTAGAAAAACCCTTCGGCCCTGCCAATCCGAGGATGCCCGCCCTATTGGACCACGAGAAACGTTGCAAGTTCCTCGCTTCCAGAGCGAAGTTCGCCCCCGCAGCACGGAATCAGGACAACAACGCTTCCAAATGCCTTTCAGTACTACTACCACCCCCGTGGGACCCCTGGTTAGGAATCCCACGCCAACCAACCCTCTGCCGTACGAGCCGACCCGAGAGAAATTGTCGTGAACTGCCTGTACGCGCCTGCGCTTCGCTCTGTCGCTCGCGCCACACGCCATGCAGAGGACGCTGATCAAGGGTTCTCAAGCCTTAGCCGCCCACCAAAGATAAATTGGAAGCGGACTTCCCTTGCGCTGCACAAGTGCACCACCCCTTGACCACAAATACATCTTCGTCTACTGCCAACTCAAACTTCCGACCACGCTCGACTGCTAGTGGAACTGGCGGTTCGGCCAACCCTACAAACGAAGGAGGGCAGCCCGCCCCCGGTAGAGGGCGGACTGCCGTTTCGCCTTCCGCTACTCATCGTGAGCGACTTACCGTCGAGTAGTAGCGGTCACACATAACTTCGACTAGTGCCCAGGGCCGTTGCTGATGCCAAAGGACAGCAATTGTTGAATAAAGTCGTTAATGGCGATCGGCGCTACTGCCGACTCCCCGAGCCCGTCACCAGCCGGAGTACGATGGTAGAGGTCGGGCGTCGGGATGACGATGGCGTCGTACGCCGCCGCATATCCCGGCTCGCCAAGAGCGTAGTTGTCTGTGACGTACTCGACCCCATGGGCATTCTGGAACCCGCATATGGCGTAAATGTACCCGGTCTGGCCAGAAAATGCCGCGACCGAGCCCATGTCAAACCCGTAGGTCCCACCGGCCCAAATCGTTGGCGAAAGGAACGAAGCCACTGAGCCCGCCGAGCCGTCAGCAAAGGCGCTAGCCGCGGTCGGGAATAGCCAGAATGTGCAAGTGCCCGATTGTGGAGTGGCAGTCCCGCTCGCGAGTGAGGGATTGATTGCGCTGGCCGCCGCAGTCGTAAGGGGATCCGCTGTCGTATTCGCCACAAAGATCTCCGTGCCAAGGTTGTTGAACGCGTAGGGCGCCCCGGCCAGAGAGTTGGTCACAAATGGGTACAGCAGGTTAGTGGTGCAATTGTAGAAGTTGACCACAGGTAGCGGTTGGTCATGCGAGTTTCCCTCAGCAACTCCCGTAAAGTACGGAATGTCGATAGGATTGGTTGGAGAAAGTGCCACGGTGGCCGTTATCTGATACGATCCAGGTGCCAAGGGACCTGTTGACCAATACGCGTAGGTTATATTCACACCTTCCACAGATCCGTTGTCCCACGAGTTTACCGTATACGTGAACGTTATCTGGCCGGCAGCGGGGGTGGGGCCAGATGTGCTGGCAAGAGAAACGTTCAGCGTACCAGGGCCTTGCATTATGTGTATCTGTTTTATCTCCACATTTGAGGGCACGCCCGAGAAGGTGACCACAAAGCTGGTCCCGTTCGAAACGTCCGAAGTAGGAGGCGTAGTATTAGAAGCCGCAACACCCCCACCCCAATCCAAAGCCTGCTCGTTGGACATGCTCGTCAACGCATATACCGCTGGGGGTGTATAACCGGCGGTAATGGCGCTGCTGTTCTCATTGACGCCAAGGACAAACTCATTTTCGTAGTTGCCAACGTCCTTAACGCCGATACAGTTCAAGGCGCTAGCCGCCGAGCCGGTCAGTACCAGCGACGGCACGCAATCCACATTCACGACCGTCCCCACATTTACCGTACTCGGGACCAGGCTTAGCTGGTTGATCGCGCCGGGGGAATACGCCCCCACGGTAGCTGTGACGGGGGTGCAGGCCGACTGAGTGGCATTAATACGAACCGTGACGGCGACCTGACTTCCATCGTTCGCCGGAAAGTTAGTGGCGCCACTATTCGCGCCGTTCTGGAATGTTATTGTCACCGTGTAGGCACCGTAAGATACTGCGAGGAGGTTGCCGCAACCGAGGTTCCAGGGTGATGCGGCGCTTCCCGTGCATTCCACGAGAGCAGTTCCACTTACGACCGGCGCGGTATAGGTGATCGTGAAGCTGCTGGAATCGGGGACTAAACCGTATCCGTTGGCGTTGATATTCATAACAACTTGGCCCGTCGCCTCAGCATATCCCTCCGCTCGCGCCACGCCTTTCCGCACATTGGCAAATGCACCCCACGTTGTTGCCATGGCAGATGGGACCGATGCCAAAACGCCGAAAACCAAAAGCACACTTCCTAACAACAAGTTTCTCTTCGTCATTTTTTCCTCTCTTTTTTTTGAGGGGCAAGCGTATCCGAATTCGCAAACCCCGGTTGTCTCAAAAATCCAAGTTGAACCATGAAACTCCGGCAAAACTACCATAGCTGAACTTTCAAGTCAACAACTTACTTTGTCGCCCTCCCGCACTGCGTGCGCATGGGATAAAGCAAGCCTCGCGCCTGCTGCGTCCTCCTTTAGGCCCATCCGCGTTGCGCCGTCCTCATGCGTGTTAACTACCTCAATACTTTTAATGATGACTGAGAACGTAGCATCAACAAGATGGGCTGTCAAGATTTTTTTTGGCTTTTTTCTGGGGGGGAGGGGGGGCTCTTGTCGTGGGGGCGGAACCCGAACCGCCCCCACAGGATTGGCGCTTGGTGATTGGTAATTGCCACCGCTTGGCGGGGCTGATTGAACCGGGAGGAGGCTGCCACAGCACTTATTCGATTGATAATCAACGATCTCCAAAGAAAACCCGGTCCTTGCTTGCGGCTATGCCCCACTAATCCTGACGGCCCCCTTGCGGGTTAATCAATCGGTCTTTCCTGAATTCGCGCTTCAAGTCCTTCATCTTGTCCCGCAGCTCGCGTGTGGCGTCGTTGGCGCCGGGTAGAGTACTGATGATACGCGGGGTCAGCAGCACAATCACTTCATCTTCCGTCGTGGTGTAGGAAGTGCTCCCAAAAAGCGCGCCAAGCCAGGGAATGTCGCCCAACAGGGGGATACGATTGACGGTTTTCGAGTAGTTGTACGAGATCAGCCCCCCCAAGGCAATGGTCTGGCCGTCCTGCGCTATGGCGTGGGTGGACACCGAACGCTTCGTGAAACTGGGGGATTGGATGCCGCTGCTCGCTGCGGGCGGCACCTCGTTGCTGATGTTCTGTTCGATGGTGAGGGAGACCAGACCCGTACTGGTGATGCGCGGAGTCACCGTAAGTATAATTCCCGTGTCAACATTATTTACAGTACTAGTATACAGGCTGTTACCCGCAATTTGTCCGCCCGCGGCGAGACCCTGGGAGGTGAGCACCGGCACGGAGGCGCCCACCTGGATGCGCGCCTCGGTGCTGTCGGTGGCGAGCACGGTGGGCGCCGAGAGTGTTTTCACCCGCGTGCGGTTTTCGTTGGCGGTCAGAAAAGCCATCAACTGGCGGGTCTGGCCGATCACGAATCCAGTGGAGCCAGTCAAGGTGCCCGCGGAGGTGATGCCGTAGTCACCGAGGAACTGCAAGCCGGCAGCGTGCTGCTGGAGCGCGTAGGTGAGACCGAACGAAAGATCACCGGTGATGTCCACTTCGTAAACGCGGGCGTCGATCATAACCTGGCGAGGCACCACGTCGAGCTTTTCGAGGGTTTTGGCAATGTCGGCGTACTCCTGCGCGGTGGCCCGCACGATGATCGAATTGCTGACCGGGTCAGGTACGATGCGCAACCTCGTTCCGGGGACCGTCGCGGTTGCCCCGCCGCCCGCCGCACTGAAAGGGCTCGTGCCCGCCGTTGAATCATTGGGCCGAGGCTGGAGAGTTTGTTCCTGCCCCGACGTAAACGCCGTGCCGCCCCTGGTTGATGAGAATCCCCTCCCCCCACCTCCCGTGCCGCCGGTAGTGGTATCCCCAAGTGCCCCGCCGGCACCTCCGCCTCCGGGAGTGCCCCGGAGAGCGTTCAGAAGTCTGACGAGGCGATCGGCTTCGGAGTTTTGAACCTTATAAACAAAGGTCTGAATTGCGGTCGGGGCGGCCGGCTGGTCGAGCTTTGCCATCCATCGCTCGACTTCATCGAAAGCAGTGGGATCAGCGGCCGCCACCAGAATGCCATTGATGTGATCGAGGGGCACGAAGTGCAGGGGCGTTTCCTTGTCGGAGAGCGCGTAGGTGGAAAAAATCGCTTCGAGCTCGGGAACCAGAGCGGAGGCCACGTTGTTGTGCACCGGTATCAACCGCACCCGCTGCTCGGCAAAGCTGGGATTATCAAACTGCTGGAGGATCTCCATCAGCCGTTTGACGTTCAGGCTGTCATCGACCAGGATCAGGGTGTTGGCGGCCTCGAGCACGGCCAACGTGCCCCCCTCGGAAAGAAACGGCGAAAGCATCTTGGCCATGTCCCCTGCAAAGACGAATTTCAGAGGGACGATCTGCATGAGCATGCGATCATCCTCAGGCAGATTCGCTGCATTCGTGCTGGTCGAAATGCCCAAGGGGTTCTTGGGGGCTGCCGCGAGAAGGACGATGCGATAGAAATTCCCGGTCTTGACGGCGGTGGCGCCGTTCATCTTCAGCACGGTCTCGAGAATGGGCAGCAGGTCCTCAGGTTTGAGGTCGCCCGCCGTGGAAATGGTCACCACTCCTTTTACGGCCGGATCCACAACATAGTTAAGCTTCAACTCGCCAGCCACGAGGTTGATGAATTGGAGGAGGTCCGCATTATCGAGACGGAACCCGACCCCCGCCCCACCTGCAACCGTACCAGGCGCGGACGACGGGGCCTTCGCGCCCGGCGGGGTGGGGCCGACTGGAGGAGTCTGTGCAGGCGCGGGCGGCGCGCTTGGGCCGGAAGGAGTCTGCGGAGGCGGGGGCGGCAGGGCCTGCACGGTCTTGGCCTGACGGGCCGGAGGAGTTTGCGGCGATGAAGGCTGGAGTGTGGGCTGTGTTGCCTGGGGCGCGGCTGGCCCGGGTTGCTGAGCCGCGGGCGCACCCAGGGTTCGGGAGGCTGCGGCGGTGAGGGCAAGCGCGGCAAAACCCACCGAGAACCACAGTGCTCCACGCCAGAGGATTGGCGCGCACAGGCAGTCCATGATACGAATCATCCGCTGTGTGCGCAACTGACGACGGTCGAGTTTAGAGAGTAAAAACAATCTGTTCCTCCTATTTGTGGGAGCCAGGAGTCAGAAGTCAGAATGGGCGCGGAACGTTTCCCTCTGAATTTTGTCCTCTGATGTCTGACTCCAGCCTCCCGGCCTGTGTCGTAGAAGGCATGAGTCAGAGGAGGACGGGAGGCTTTCCTTCTGGCTTCTAACTTCTGACTAATGCCTGTGCCTGTATGTCGCGGCCTCATCCTTTACTTGTTGGGGTTGCCGGTTTGTTGGGGCGCCGCGGAGTCGGGCTGTCCGACGGGCTGCCAAATCGTGGTGGTGCCGAAAAGAGTCGGGACCAGAACCTTTCGCTTCCCTCCAATGACGGTGCCCACAGGGGCGTTTGGAGAGAGAGGGTTCGGCGACGACTTTGCGGCAGAGTTGAACGGCCCGGTAAAAGGACGTGCGCTGGCGGCCGGGTTAGAAGCGCTCCCCACGGTTGTTACGGCTGCGGGACGTGGGCCCGCGCTGGAAGTCCTCTCGCCATTGTCAGGCGCACGGTGGGCAGACTCGGAAATGTCCAAGGTGATTTTCTTTTCCTGCCACTCAATCACCACATTCCTGACGCCAATAGAAACCAACTTGTAACCACCGACCTCCTCCCCGGGCAGGACCCGTTTGGAAGCTTGTGGGGACTGGTCGCCAGCGGCCATCAACGCAAACCAACCGTCCCCCAGGTTCATGGTCCCGAACAAGTACGGCAGCTTCGGAGCTTTAGCATCTTCTTGCGACTGCGGCGGGGGAGCGCCGCGCAGGGGGCTGAAAACGTTTCGGTCCACGATCTCCACGACGCTTTGCGGCTGCCCACGCTGAGCGGGACCAGCGGCGGGTGTGGCAGGCCGCTGCGCCCGCGCACCGACGTAGAGCCACTGGATGCGGCTGCGATAGTCCTTCCAGAGCCGTCCCAGGAACCAGCCCAGCAGCATATTCAGGCCGATGAGCCCGACGACCATGAGAATTTGTTCCCGACGTCTCGCTAGCATGAGCGCCTCCTCAAGGCCGATTGCCGATTGTCAATTTGCGATTGACGATTTGTGATTTTCAATCTTACGATCGACAATCGGTAACCCTCTATCTCCTGCATTATTCATTGCCTCCGTCAGTGGGTTGCGGCTGCCTCGTCCTTCGCCGGCTTCACCGTCCGGGTGGCCGCCCCAATCGTCAACTGCACATTCAATCTCCCTTGCGGGTCCCCCTGGGAGGAGAAAACCGTGAGGCCCGTAACGGACAAGAGCTTGGGATATTCAGCCAAAGCGACCAGAAAATCGACGAGCTGGTCCATTCGGCAGCGGAGCTGTACCCGTCCCGTCACCAGGGAATATCCTGTGCCAAGCTCCTGGACGCGAAGGAACTCACTACTGCCCAGCTCGAGGCCCTTGCTATCGGCCAACTGGCCCACCAGTCGTTGCCACTCGGCATTCGCCAGAGAAGGCGAGGGGCTCTCCAAAAGACCCGCTTCGAGCCCTTTCAGACGCTCTTGTGCGGCCGAGAGACGGGCCTTTTCGAGCTCCGCCTCAGCCAATAAGCGTTTCTCCCGGCGCATTTCAACTTCTTTCTGCTGGACCGCTTCCGGGCGGGCGTCCAGGCGCTCGAACAAGGGAAACAGGCCAAAGTTCAAAAGCAAGAACAAGGCCGCAGCACCCGCGCCGGCGCCCAAAGCAATCCGATCTCGACGACTAAGCTTCTCAAACATTGGAGTCCCAGACCATTGCCGATTAGCGATTTGCGATTGACGATTGAAAAACCCGGCAGAACGCCAAAGAGACCTCTTAGCCTGCCATTCCGAGGCGCCACAGGCGACGGCAGAGCGAAATTCCTCGCTTTGCTCGGAATGACGCCGTTCTCAAAAACTGTTCAGCATCCTCTTAAATCGGCAATCGAAAACCGACAATCGTCAATCCTTTCTGGCCGCGGCCTGCTTCAGCCGCATGCGGATTCGAAAAACCTCCTTGTTCTGATTGTCCCGTGTGATGGGGGAGGTAAACTCGACCTGAGTAAAGTAAGGCGAATTCTCGAGGGGTGGAACTAAATCCGCCGCGCGGCTGGAATTGCCGTAGATCTCGACGGTATCTCCTTTGATTTGCAATTGCTGGAGCCAGGTACCGTCGGGGAGCAACTTCGTCAGTTGCTCGAGCAAACGGAGCATTTGCCAGTTGCCCGCCCGCACACCCTCGAGAACCGCCGCGCGGGTTTCAAGGCTACTGGTCTCTTGATTCTGCCGGCGAATCTGCTCAGCAGGAGCCTCCAGGCCTCGCAGTGCGCGCTCCAGGGCACGGCCGTACAAGGCCCTTTCGATCCAGGCGTGAGACGCCAAGATGAGCGCCAGAAGCGCCGCCGCGCCGCCCAACGCGTAAACTGTCGGGCGCGCCCCAGCCTGCGGCTGCCAACGCTCTTCCGGGGGGAGGAGGTTGATCAGGGGCGAGGCGCCGCTCATCAAGCCCGCATAGGCCGCAGCCAGCGCGGACCACTCGAAGCCCAGGGACTCATTGCGCTTGGTCAGATTCAGCTTTGGAGCCGGCAAGGGTGACGCGCCTTGCAGGAGCTCCGAAAAGGCGGCGGGGATAGACCCACAGACATAAATGGGAACCGTGGCGGGGTCGGACACGGGTAAAGCCGCCAGGGCGCGATGCCACTCCCGGTCGGCTCGCTCTCTGACGCTGGCGCTCGGTTCAAGAGGAATCTCTTGCGTGGCGCACAAATTCCCCTGGCGGAAGGATATCAGTTCCACCCCCGAGCTTCGGCCACAGACGATCAACGCTGCCTGCGGCAGCAGGGGCTTCGCCAAGACAGCCAGGGCTGCGGCTCCCAGCGTCAAGCCACTCAGCCGCAAGCCCAACCCTTGAAGCGCCTGCTTGCAGTGGTTCACCCGCGACTTCTCCGCCAGCACAACCAGCACGCTGACCTGCTTGGCTTTTACATCGCGGTCCACAACCGCGCAATCCCAATAGATCTGATCGTCTTTGAAGGGATGAAGCGAGCCCAACTGATAGCCTACGACTTTAGCCAACTGCGGCTCCGCTTCCGCCGGCAAGTCCAGGAAACGAACCAAGACCGCTTCTCGGGGCAAGCAAGCCGTGACGCGGGCATCGCGGAGCCCATGGCGGTCCAGAAAGCCGGCCACTTGAGCTGCCGCATCCTCCTGAAGCGGCTCCGGTAAACGCAACTCGCCAAGCAGCGTAAAGCGCCGGAATCGGCGGCCCAGCGCAGTAAATTTGTACGCACCGCCCCCGCAATCGACACCCACAACGAGTTTAGTAAACGAGTGAGACATATCTTCAATCCGTCAAGTCGTCGTACCAGGCAATGATGCGATGCCGGCTCGTGCCCTGAGGCGTAACCCGGACCACCGCTTTGACGGTCCGGCGAACCCGCGAGCCATTAACCACTCCCACCGAGACGATGTCGTAAGTTTGGCAGGTGTCGGTGGTCAGGAATGGCACCGCCTTGTCCGGCAGCGATACGCCCAAACGTTTCGTCAGGTCGTCCAGTGACTTGAAGGGCTTGTTGGCTCGCTCCCGGACAATAGGCTCGGCCAACCCCTCGCTCACGCCCGGCACGCTCAGTAACACTTCCTCTGACGCATAATTCACATTGACTTGGGGAGCTCCGGAATAAATCGTCAAATCCTGGCCCATTCCGTATTTGTAGCGAATTCCATTTTCCCGGCTGAACTCTGCCGTACCGTAGAGGATGTCCCGGCTCATCCCTCGAACGCGCAGCACTTCTTCCACGGAGCCGAATGGACGGTGGGCGGCGTGATATCCGGCGTACCGATAGTAATCCTCCAAGTCCTGTGCCTCCTGGTCATCACCCCCCGCCGGGGTCCGCCAGTGATTAATGGCTGCTGCCAACTGGGCGGCTTCCGCCGCTTTCAGGCCCCGCGCTTGAAACAAACGCGCCAGTTGTTCCCGCCCGGCGTTGTTCAGGTTGACCTTTCCGGTCTCATTCACAATTTGCACCAGCGCCTGGCCCTGCTCGTAAGGCACCCGCACCAAACGCTGGCCTTCTTTCCAGAGCCGGGGTTGATCTTGCTGGTCAGCCGCAGGCGGGTAGGCGATCTCCAGAATGGCGGCGTTGACTCCGCCTGCCGCCAGAGCATAAGCCTGAGTGGCCTCCTTGCGATAAATAGCCGTCCGAGTCTCGATCTGAACCGAACCCGAAAACACCAGCGCCACCAGGATCATCACGCTGACCGCAGACATCACCGCCAACAAGGCCACGCCAGCGTCCGCAAAAGCAGGTTTCAGGATCCTGAATTCAGGGTTCAGGGAAGCGCACTTGCGGTTTCTCCCTGGCGTCTGCATGCTGGCTCTTGAACCTTGCATTTCCGACCTCTGAACCCTTGCTCCTGAATTCTGAACCCTACGTCATTGCCCGAAGGGCGAAGGCGGCACAGGCTTCGCCCGCACGGGGATGACCTCTTCCCCTGCCTGGTTTGCACGCTCCCAGCGGAGCCGGATCGCCTCCGGGTAAGCCAACCCTTCCCTGCCCTTCCAATTCTCCAGCCAAACCGGACCGCCGCCTTTCTCGGGGTGTAGGTCCAGGTACTCAAACCAAGCGGCTCTTAGACCCGTCATCAACACCAAGTCTGTCGCTCTTAATAAAAACGGCTGGTAGGTAATCAAGGTCGCCCCCGTCTCAGTATCGTTCGTGATATTCTGGACGAGCCTATGGAAAAGGGCGTCATCATCTCCAACCGCAGTTTCGCGCAGGGCCACCTCAGCGTAGTCGGGAGAGGCTTCGACGATGCCGTACTCCGCCAGCACCAGCCCTGAACGGCTTCGATAAGCGCTGCTATAAGAACTGACAAAACGCAGACAGGTGGCGCTTCCCTGAATAACAATGAACGTTTCCGGCAAACGTGGATCAGTGCTCGTCACCTGATAAGGGACCAGGGACGAAATCTGCTGAAGGATGAGAGCATTCCGCTCCGCCGCCGCATGCGTCTGGCGGAGCCGCGCTTCTCCGCTTCGCCAAGCCCGGCTTGCCACTCGCAGCCCAATCATTAAGGCGAGCATCACGAACCCGGTCAGCGATATGCTGAGCAGCATCTCGAAGAGCGTGAATCCTTTTGTATCAATTCCCACAAATTCTCCCAGCAGGATTCAGGAGGGTGGAATCTGGAAACCAGAAATCGGAAACTGGACGGGGAAGAAAACGGAAACTGGCCGAGCCTACAAGTTCCCAGTTTCCGGTTTCCGATGTCCAGTTCCCTGTTTCAAATCTCCAATTTCCCCTTTCCTGAATCCTGCTCTTGCGGTTGCACGAACCTACCCATTGGGTAGCGGCTCCGGAATACAGAGTTTAAGAGTCTCCAGATTCAGACTCTGCTGACCCGAACGCGTGCGCCAGGAAACTTCCAGTATGATTCGAACCAGTTGAGCCGGCCTCTTAGGATTGGACAGCGGCCTCGCCTCAACCAACTGGGTTCTCGCCTGCCACGAGATACCGGAAGGAGAGACTCCGGAGCGCACCTGCCCGGCCGCCACCGAGGGGTCCAAAAACAGCTCGCTGAGCTTCCTGGTACCAAATTCGTCGCCGCGATCGAAACTATCCAGGCGGTCGGTGGCGCGAAGCGCCGCAGAAAGACCCGAGAAAATGGTGGCAAAGCTGACTCCCAGAAGAGAGACCGCTATTAGAACTTCCAGGAGGCTCATACCGGCCTCCCGCGGCCCACGATGACGTTGCATAACCCTTTGCACTTAGCGTGATCCTTGTTTAACGGCCTCCACGGCCGGAGCGCCGAGCATAAAATCCACATGAATCCTGAATTTGCTTCCGCGGCGGTTACTGAGCCACAGGTTCCGCTCTTCCACCACCCCGGAGGGTGGGAGCAGGAGTCGTACGACCCGAGGCGAGGGATCTTCGTCGTCATCAACCTTCACGCCTCGGGGAAGCGCAAATCCTCGCAAAAAACCGGAGGTAGGATTGAAAACCCGCACCGAGCGCGTTTCCGGTTCGATTTCCACCACGTAATAGCTCTGCTCAAAAAGCGCACGGGCGCGGGCGTAGCGGACCGTCTGCGCAACCCTTTCTGCCGCGCTCCTCAGCGTCCATTCATCGCTCCAGTTGCCGAAACGCGGAGCGACCAGCGACACTGCCAACGAGATAATAGCCAGGACGATTACCAGTTCAAGCAGCGTCACGCCGGCTTCCTGCGCGCGGGGGTGGCGCCGGTCATTTCCAACTAAAGATGTCCGCATTCTCTCCGTCGCCGCCGGGTTGCCCGTCGGCCCCATAACTGATGATGTCCGGTTCGTCACCGTGGTCCCCGGGAAACTTGTAAATATAAGGCCGGCCCCAAGGATCCATG
>CAWHWE010000058.1:0-45203 GCA_963832915.1 uncultured Acidobacteriota bacterium | reverse complement strand
CGGATTCCGTCCGTGAGGCGGGGCAATCCATCATTGGCAATTTGAATGAAGACGGCTACGTTACCCCTCCACTAGAAGAGATTGCGCAAACCGGCGGGCACTCGCTGGCCGATGTTGAGGAAGCCTTGGGGTTGATCCAGGTTTTCGATCCGGTGGGTGTGGCGGCTCGGGACGTGCGTGAGTGCCTTTTGATCCAACTGCACACGCTTGCCCCTGACAATACACTGGCGCAACAGATCGTTTCGGGGTACCTCAAGCAACTCCAGAACAAGCAGTACCGGGAGATCGCCCGGGCCCTTGACCGTCCCGTTAAGACCGTGGAGCGTTGCGTGGAGCTTATCCGCAAGCTGGATCCGCGGCCCGGCCAACGTTACAACAATTCGCAAGCGCGGCTCATCGAACCCGACGTGGCGTTTGTGAAGTCGGGAGATAGTTACCAGGTGGCAGTGAACGAGGACGGCCTTCCGCAATTGCGGCTCAGCCACCATTACCGGCGCCTGCTGGGAGAGGACAGTACGACGCGGGAGGTGCGCAATTACGTCAAAGAGCGGTTCACCTCGGCGATTCAACTCATCAAGAACATCGAGCAGCGCAAACAGACGATCGTCAAGGTTTGTGAGGCGATAATTCGCCGCCAGAGTGAATTCCTGGACAGAGGAATTGATTACCTTCGACCGATGATGATCAAGGACGTTGCCGAGGAAGTGGGTGTACACCCTTCCACCGTCAGCCGTGCCGTTGCGAGCAAGTATGCGTACACCCCGCAAGGTGTTTACGAATTACGCTATTTCTTTTCGGAAGCGGTGCAAGGACCCTCGGGAGCGGCGACTTCCTTAATCAACCTCAAACGTTTGGTCAAGAAGATGATCGAGGAAGAGGACCCCGCAAGGCCACTCACCGACGAACAAATTACACAGCAGTTGCAGAAGGTCGGCTATTGCGTAACCCGCCGGACAGTGGCAAAGTACCGCGAGGACATGCGGATTCCCAGCACCCACCAACGCAGGGTAAAAGCTTGAAGAACGGCGCCGCTCGCTTGTTCCTCCCCTTAAGCCTCGAGGAGGTCCACTCATGAACATTGAATTTACCGGACGACAAATGGAGATCGGCGACGACTTGCGCGAGTACACCCGGGGCAAGTTGCGAAAGTTTACCCGCCTTTTGGGTGATGCCTACGAGATGCACGTCATCCTGACCGCGGAAAAGCACCGCCGCCTCGCAGAAGTCACCTTGAAACTTCGCGATCACACCCTGGTGGGCGTCAAAGAGTCAGGGGACGCTCGGATCTCCCTAAACGGCGCCCTGGACAAGCTGGAACGCCAGGCCGTCCACCTGCTGGAGAGAAAGCGCAGCCGCAAGCGCCGCCCCAAGCCCACCAGCACGGTGGTCCTGAACGTTCTAGCCCCGGAGCCAATTGACCACGAAGAACGCCGCACCATCCAGGCTGAGCGAGTTCCGATCAAGCCCATGAGCATCGAAGAAGCGATCGCCGCTCTCGACCAGTCGCGCGCCGGCGCGGTAGTATTTCGGAATCCCGAGACCGAGCGTGTCAACGTCATTTACAACCGCTCCGATGGCAACCTGGGATTGATCGAACCCGAACCCTGAAAAGACGGTAGGCAGAAAGCAGAAGGCGGAAGGCAAGAAGCGGCGGGTGAGAAACACCCTCAAATGGTGGTTGCGTTTGAACTGGCTTCAACCTGGTTCTCCTAGTACCGGTCCGGGTGCAGCAATCGATGCAGGGGGCGCCCCTTGTGGGCGCCCTGCGATGGGCAGGCACGAGGCCTACCCCTCCGGCGCGCGAAACTGAGGGATTACCACACGAAAATATAACCACCACCTAACTCGAGGGGTGACCACAAACGGCCGGCGGAGCTGGCAACGCAATATCCTGGTGACTGCCTTCTGCCTTTTGCATTTCTATGGCTGCGGCTGCTACGAAGCGTCGGAAACATTTCGTTCTGATCACGGGGATGAGCGGGTCCGGAAAGGGGTCAGTTCTCAAGGCCTTCGAGGACCTCGGTTATCACTGTGTGGACAACCTGCCCATTGATTTGATTCCCCGCTTTGCGGAAACGTGCCAGCACGGGGCGAGCCGGGTGCAGCGCGCGGCGGTGGTTGTGGACATTCGCGAAGGCTCGGCGCTCAGCCAACTCCCCACCCTCTATCGGGACCTCAAAAACCGCTACTCGAATTTGTCACTTGTGTTCTTGGAGACCTCCGACAAGGCACTGATCCGCCGCTTCGAAGAAACGCGCCGCCCTCACCCTTTGGGACGCGAACTGCCGGTGCGCGAGGGAATCCGCCTGGAACGCGCTCTGCTGAAGCCCATGCGCCAACTGGCTGATGTCACAATTGAAACCACCCGGATGAACGCGCATGAACTGCGAGAGCTCATCCAGAGGCAATTCGGTGGATTGTCCGCCCGCCGAGCCATCCTGGTTTCCGTGGTTTCGTTTGGATTTCGTTTCGGCGTACCTGCCGACGCGAACCTGGTTTTCGACGCGCGTTTCCTCCCCAATCCAAACTATATCCCGGGGCTGAAGAGCAAAACGGGGCAAGACGCGGTTGTGCAACGCTATATGGATTCTTTCCCTTCCACCCGCGAGTTCATAAAGCATTTGATGAGCTTGCTTTTCTACCTTCTTCCCAATTACATGCAGGAAGGCAAGAGCTATCTGACCATTGCAATTGGTTGCACGGGTGGGCGTCACCGCTCGGTCGCCATGGCGGAAAAGGTAGGTCACGTCCTGGCCGGCGAGGGGTATAAGACCAAGGTTTCGCATCGCGAAATCGGGAAGGAGTAAGGGTAGGTGGGGAATAACGCACTAGCGATTGACATTGGGGGTACGCGTTTCCGCGCCGGCCTCTTCAATCACGAGGGAAGCCGGCTGGTGATTTCGGAGGGCGATACGTTGCGTTCCGGCGGACGCGAATGGATGCTTGACCGAATCCGCGATCTGAGCCGAACCCTCCTCGCCCAGTCCCACTCTTCCGTTGGGGCATGCGGGATCAGTTTTGGAGGGCCGGTGGATTTCCAGCATCAAAGGGTCACCTCGGTCCATTCCCCGGGTTGGAGAGACTTCTCCTTCGCCGAATGGATAAGCGCCAATTTGAATTTGCCCTGCCTGATTGACAATGACGCCAATGCGGGCGCATTGGGCGAGTTCCGCTATGGCAGCGGCCGCGGGACGGAATCGATGGTCTATGTCACGCTCAGTACAGGAGTCGGAGCGGGACTGATCTTGAATGGTAAGACTTATCGAGGCAAAGACGGGCTCGCCGGAGAACTGGGACATATTCCCATCTCCGACTCAGGAACCACATGCTCCTGCGGAGCTGTAGGATGTCTGGAGAGTTTCTGTTCGGGTTCAGCTATAGCGCAGCGGGGCAAGGAGCGGGGATGGCGCCGCAGGGATGACATCACCCTCACCAGTGACTCGAGTCATGATTTGGCCGGGCGAATCACGGCAAAGGAAATTGCGCAAGCGGCCTCCGAGGGCGACACGGCTGCGCTCCACATCGTCCGAGAAGCTGCTCGTTGGCTGGCGCGCGGTTTGCTGACGGTCATCCGGATTCTTAACCCGGACAGGATTATCCTCGGCGGCGGACTGACTCTCGCGGGCCAGGTTCTGCTCGGCCCCCTGCATCAGTGCTTGGCGGAACTCGCTTCGCCCACGATTGGCTATTCGACGGAGATTGTTATCGCCGAGCTTGGGACGTACTCTCCCCTATACGGCGCGGCAGCCATGGCGCTTGACCTCATGTGAGGCGGAGGTGTTGAAGATATCGTTAACTACTTCAGGCCCCTTCTGTGGAGAGCGACGAAATCTGCGACGCAAACGCTTCACCTCGCACCCTACACCGACTGGCGCAAAATGACGAATGAGCGTCCTTTCAGAATCCACTCCTTCCGCGCTGGCGCAAAGGGCGCTGCTGCTGGCACATAGCCGCGCGCAGTGTCGATGGCAGCTTCGCTGGCACCATAGTTCGCAAGCACAAGGTATGTTTCCAGGTTTGTGAATACCGAAGCGATCACCTCAGGAGGCAGAATACCTGGGAAGAGATCGGAATCGCGGACCTCCAGGTATGCCCGCGTTCCGTCCTGCACGAGCGGTAGGTATTGCTTCAGCCACCGCGCATGGGTCTCCTTAACGTTGGGCAGCGGCGGGAATGCGTCCCAAGGACCATAGGCAAACGGCCCTTCCGGGTGCTCCTGATAATACTTCCACATGGCGCGCCATCGGCGAAGGTATGGGTCCTGCTCCTCAGGGAGATAGTGGACACCCGGGATCAACGCTCGCTCACCCGTGAATGGCCGCCCAGCCAACAAGAGAGGAAACTGCATATAGGGCACCGTCTGCAGGTACGGTTCGTCCTCATTATCAATTCCCCCCGCATTGAAATCAAAGCACGGGACTACATAGGGCGGGTAGTCCTTGGTGTCTTCGCGGGTTTTGTCGATGCGCCCCACCCCCTCGCCCACCCACAGGTAGTCGTAAAGTTGCGCCTTAAACATTGGCCGCTTGTTGCCGTCAACGTATATTTTGTAGATGCCGCCGCGCCGCTTAACCTCCGAGTGGATCAGCGCAACCAAATCCTCGAGCGCGGCGTCGTGATCCTGGTCCTCATGGAACGCGAGCACTTCGTCCTTGGTAGGCGGGTTCGGGCCGTTGTAGAGTGGAACGTACCCGCAGTCATTGTAAAGCCCGTCGGCCCCATAGTCGTCTAACACGCGCAGAGTCCGGGGAAGAAGATACGCCCGCCAACCCGCACTCGCCGGGGAACAGTGAACAAGCCTCCAATGGCCAAGCGCGATAACCCACCCCGGAAAACCGCGTACCCATTCCTCGCGTAGGTCCGGATCCCCTTCTTGCATGAAGCCCGAGGATGCATAGAGGATAACCTTCATTCCCCGCCTGTGGGCCATGTCGATGAAGCGCCGGAGACCGGGCGGATTTACGGCTGTGAACTTGTTGCCACCAAATAGCCGCAGCAAGTCATTCCACTCTTCCATGATCTGGATAAGACGGATGCCCCCATCGCGCAACCGGTCAAGTTCTCGCTCATCGTACTCGTCTGGATCGTATGGCTTGCGGCAAGGATACTCAGCGAGATTGTAGGCCACCTGCCCCGGGATGTAGCCGGTGATGAGATGCTTCTTCATGCATTTCCGGATGCCGCGCTCACAGGCGTCGATGTTCTGGAGCCGCCGGCGGTGATCTTCGGCGGTGAAGGACTTCATGATAGGGGCCGGGCCCAGGTCGGGCGGCCCCGCAACCGACTCGGGAGCACCCAAAGCCCGCTGAGGGACGCTACCGAGGGTGCAAACGGTGGCTGCTTTCAGGAATTCACGTCGGAATATCTTCACCTTTTCACCTCGCAATCACTACCCACGTCCAGCCTAAGGCTCTCGCTTAAGATGCTCTTGTAGACTCCAAAAACCTGCGTCATCAGTCGCCCGGCATCGAACACCATCCGGTCGCATGGATTGTGCCACCCAAACCCCGGAACCATTATCATGCGTTGCTGACAAGCTTTTCGAGAGTCAAGAGTCCCTGAGCTGCCACCCCACTGTCAAGACTGTTTTTGGGCAGAATTAAGGTGGAACGGCGGTTGGACGATATTCTTAACCCGGATCAGAGAGGTTCTTCCAAACCAAGGAGACCGCGCGTTAATTGCCTGCCACATATTATCCATTCGCGTAAATAACGACTTTTTCCAGGACTCGGTTTTCCACCTGCAACCTTCGCCCAACCTGACACGTCAATAGGGGTGACTGCTGGTTCCGCCAGGGCTCGGGATCGGCGAAAGACAGGTGGAAGGTAACCGCGGAGCCGGACAGCAATGACCCGCCGCGGATCGGTCAAAGCAGCGGGGCAAGAGGAAGCAGGAGGATAACATGCGAAGGACAAGACTATTTTTGGCTCCATTGATGCTGGCAATCGCGGTTCAGGTGACATTCGCTAAAGGGAACGATGACTCAACCTCACAAACCACTGCGAGGGTTGAGGACAAGCTTAACCACGCTCAGGTGTTCAAGCACGGGAACGTTCAGGTCAGCGTGAACAATGGAACTGCCACACTCTCCGGGACAGTGGATAGCGTGGGAGTCAAGATGGATGCGGAGCGTGCGGCACACAAGGTGGACGGCGTCAAAGAGGTCGTCGACAACATCAACATTCTTGCTGAGGACGCGACGCCTCGCCAGATCGGCGAGCAGGCACGCAAAGATATCGTGATGTACTACCCGTACACGATTTTCGATAACGTTTCGATGGAGGTCCAGGGTGCCCGGCTTATCGTGAATGGCCAAGTCACTCAGCCCTTCAAGAAGCAAGAAATTGGCAATCTCCTGGCCCATGTCAAGGGAGTGGCCGACCTTGAAAACAACCTGGAAGTCCTCCCAACTTCTCTAGGCGACGACAGGCTGCGCCTTGCCATCGCGCGAGCTATCTACAACGACCCAAATTTTGCTGGTTACGGCAACCAAGCCCTTCCGCCAATCCACATCATCGTGAAGAACGGCGATGTGACCCTCGAAGGCATTGTCGCCAACAAGCTTGGCCGGGTCAAGGCCGAGAACGATGCGCAGTTTGCGGCTACTTATTTCAATCTGACTAACAACTTGCGAATCGATAACACGTAGCAGGGCGTGCCCGGAACTGCCACCCTGGAGTCGATGAAATCTCAACTCCAGGGGGCAGGCCGGCGGGCTAAGGCCGTGACCCTCCGTAGCGGGACAAGTGACAAGCCGAAGAACGGGTCTCAGATGCCAGAGGCCGGGAGTGAAGAGGTCGTATTGGGAACGGCCAGCTTAAGTGAACCGTATTGGCCCTAGGCGAGCAGTGCTAACGATCAATCTCCACGATACTATCGGGCGGGATGCTGTAGGTATCCGAGCGAAGCTGGACGCGTTTGTACTTGGGTGGGTCGCCGCTGGGGATATAGAAAACAGCGGCGAGATTGGGGTGGACAGCGAGGTACTTCCGGGTGCGCTCGACCCCCATCACAAAAAAACCGGCCGAACGTCCGTCCGTGTCGGTGCCGGTAGGCGCCAAGACCAAGGCGGAGAGCATATTATCGACCGGCCAACCCGTATGCGGATTCATAATATGGCAATAGTTCTTGCCCGCGATCTTCAGAAACTTCTCGTAACTGCCCGAAGTGGAAAGCGAGTAGTTCTGGAGATGGAAGACATCCCCAGCCTTATGCGCATCGTAAGGATCGCGCAGGGTGATCTTCCACCCGTGCGATCCGGGAGGCGAGCCCAGGGCGTAAATGCTGCTCATGCCACTGGACACGAGCGCCGAGGTAATTCCATTGGAGCGAAGAACATCCACGGCGCGATCCACCGCGTAGCCCTTGGCGATTCCCCCCAGGTCTAATTCGACTCCCTCTACGTCAAATCGGATCGTCCGCCGAGCGGTATCCAATTTCAAATGCTGATATCCAACTCCCTTGAGGACCTGGCTGATTTCAGCCTGCGTCGGCAGGCGGCCACGGCCACGGAAGAAACCCCAGGACTTCATCAGGGGGCCGACGGTGATGTCAAATGCGCCGTCCGTCTCTTCGCTCCGACCGACAGAGATTTGGAGCAAATGAAACAGTTCAGGCTCAACAACGACGGGATGACTCGCGGCCGTACGGTTAATGGCCGAAAGTTCGCTTTGAGGTTTGTAGTTGCTCATCTGCTCATCCAGCCGGTCAACTGCCTCAAAGGCCTCTTCCACTACCTCCGAGAGGAAAGTCCGGTCCCGGCCGTAAACAGCCACCGTGAAAACAGTGCCCATGCTCTCGTGGGAGGCCTCATAGCGAACCGCGTTTTCCGCCCCCTGGCCGCCTAGAGCAGTGGCAACCGATAGGGCAGTGACGAGTGACAAGTGACAAGCGACGAGCAGAATTATGCTGAATAATGAATGGTGAGGAGTGAATGGTGAATAGTAAATGGTGAACAATGAATTGCCGACACAGGATCTCTCTTGCGCGCCGCGCGCGTCATCATCCTTTAACTTACAATTCATAATTCACTATTTATGATTTACTATTTGCTTTGTTGAGCCAGAAGACCTTTTGGCCCGTTTCAACCGCGCGATTGCCGTAGATTACACCCTGCGCATCCGCCACGCCAATTTCCAGAGGAGCGATGACCGGCTTCCCTTCCCGGATGGTGGCCATGAAATTCGACATCTCGCTCCACCAGGGGTCATGCGGTTCCTCGTATTTGTAAATCCCCATGGAGGCCAGCCAGCGCTTGGCATAGAGCATTTCGCGGTCAACGAACCCCGTCTCTCCGTTACCGGTGTGCTCGGGGAAAATGGGGATACCTTCCTGGGTTGCTACCTTGGACACAGTGGCGCCTGCCCACCAGTTTTCCTTCAAGCCGGCTTTCGAAACCTTGGCCACTGGTTCACGATAGAAGAGTCCCTTCCCCAGGGTGATAATCAGCGTCCCCTGATCACCCATGATTTCTTCCTCGAACTGGAAGTGCTCGTTATAGAGCACGCCGCTCCACATGAATTTCCGGCCGCCGGAGTATTCGTAAATCGCCTGGATGTTATCGCAGACTTCGCGCCCGTCCTTCCAATAGTCGACTCCACCGGTAGCAACCACGGAGATGGGATCCGCGCCGAAAGCCCAATTGGCCACGTCCAATTGGTGGGACGCCAATTCGGCAAATAATCCGCCCGAATATTCCTTGTACATTCGCCAGTTAATAAGACGCTCGAATTTGGGGTCGGGCACGGGCCGCCGCCAGTTGCTGTTGCGATGCCAGTTGGCGCGCACGAACAGCACTTTGCCTAGCGCGCCTTTGCGAATCATTTCGATGGCCACCTGGTAAAGGAGGCTGGAGCGGCGTTGCAGTCCGACTTGCAGCGCTTGTTTTGGATATTGTTCCGACGCCTTGCGAATCTTGTCCTCTTCATCCTCCTTGAAGTACATGGTCTTCTCAACGAAGACGTGCTTGCCGGCACTCAAGGCATCGGTCACCATTTGGGCATGGAGATTCAGCGGAGTCACCACCATGACCGCGTCGAGATCTTTCCTCTCCAGCATCTTGCGGTAGTCTTCATACGTCTGTGGATTCGACCCGATGGTTTCAACCCCCTTCTTCAGATTGGGGGGATAAATGTCGCAGGTGGCAATGCACCTGCCCTCCGGAATGGTCGCGAGGAACTTGAGCAAAGTGCACCCCTCAGTTCCCGTGCCGATCATTCCATAGTTGACAACATTGCTGGGACCAGGATTGGCCAGAATGGCGGGCGCTCCCACACTCGGGAGCGCGGAAGCCGCAGCCACGGCGGCGGCTGTCTTCAAGAAATCGCGGCGGGTTACGTCTCGCTCGTTCTCCATTGCTAAAACCCCTGTGAAACGTAGTAAGCGAATAGCATACACCTACCACGCGAATTTATTAAGCCTACCGCTCGTGAAAGCCCGAGCCCGGACGGCTGGAGCGGTCCCCAAGCACAACCGGCACAAGGCCTCCCAGAAACATCTTAGCACTCGCGGTGGCTGCGCGGCAGAATTGTGACGGTTAGGCGCACTTGCGATTCTCTCCACAGTCTTCGTTCTTCCATCACCATCTTGCGGGGCGGTCAATGACCATATCAGGGTGCTGACACCTGAAAGTCTCGGCGATGTGGCAGGACCAGCAAACGGGCGAGTGAGTTTGGAATACTTCCGGCAATTTCTCCGGCGCGATCTTGTCCCAATAAACGGTCTTCTTCTCCAAATTCAGCAAGGCTGGCACGTGTCCCACCCGTTCCTCAGCTACATCAACGGGCTTGCCACAAATGACGCAGGTCTTTCCTGCATACCAGTCGGCAACCATGCGGCGAACCAAGCAACCTTCCGGTGCCGCTTCGATCTGTTTCAAACACTCCTGCCCGCATCCCTGCCGTTCCGGCCAGCGGGAACACTCGCTCAGACGAAGGTACGGTGTGCCAAAGGCCGCTTCCCTCGCCAGATGTATGGCATCCAAATCGACCGCGGCAGGTTTCTGAGTTTCGGGGCAAGTGACCAGCCTCTTTCCCCGGAGTTTGAGATAGGAACGCAGGCCTCGAAACAGCAAATACCCGATACCGAGTACCAAAAGCGCCACTATGACCCAAATAAGTCCGACATTCACGAGTGCCTCCTCTCTTCCCCAATTGACATTTAGACAGCACGTTTCTCTCCAAATCATCGGACGATGACGATCAGTAGGACGCCCGATTTCGCGTGGTTTAGGAGCGTGCAGGCTGGCGAAGCCAGGTAGTGGGTCAGTTTGGCGTAGCGCCCCGATATATCGGGGCATTTTGGGACCGTGGGGGCTAAAGAGTCTGGATGAATACTCGTGTCTGGCATTGGCCAGGCTGGACCCCCGCTTCCACGGGGGTGACAGCGCTGGATTAAGGGGCTATATTCTGGCCTGTCATTCCCGCGAAAGCGGGAATCCACGAGTTTTTACACAGACTCTAAAGCCCGGCGCGGCAAAACCAAACTGACCCACTACCCAAATCCAGCTTCAGTGGAAATTTTGCCTTATTCGAGTAGAATATAACGTCATGAACACAGATGTTCGGAGTTCAATAATGCTACTCAACCCTTTGAAAAGATTCAGCATCCCAACTATGAACGTATAACGGAACGCCAATTGCTGAGCCTTCAGATGGACGTGCTGCGAATCTGCCTGTGTGCAACCGCCTTTCCGGGTGGAAGTCCCCCGCCAAGATGCGGGTACACCGGGTAGATGAGGGCTGAAGAGGGTCGGCTCAAGGAATCCGACCGTGCCGCACTTTTCCGAGAAACCCATCTGGATATGTAGCCAGCTACAAGACCAACTACTCTGGAGGATGAGCTAATGAGATACCTGATGGTTGCCACCCTGATGTTCAGCCTGCCGGTCGAATTTCTTCAGGCGAAGTCAACCAAGATCGCTGACCGGATCGAGAGTGCTGCCGTGGTAATGTACGAAATCATGCAGACGCCTGAAAACTCGATCCCCAGAGACTTGCTCGACAAGGCGGTTTGTGTGGGCATTATTCCCGGGCAGAAGAAACTGGCTTTCCTTGTCGGGGCGAGCTACGGGCGCGGTGTGCTGGTCTGCAGGCGAGGCGGCGATGGTCCTTGGGGCGCGCCTTCGATGATTGCCCTGCGCACGGGTAGTTTTGGGTTTCAGTGGGGAGGAGAGGAGACCGACCTGGTTTTTGTTGTGATGAACCCGAGCGGGGTGCGCAGGCTGCTTAGGAGCAAGGGGGAACTTGGTGCAGATGTCTCGGCGGCGGCCGGGCCGGTGGGACGGACGGCCTCTGCTTCCACGGATTTGATGGTCACCGCTGAAATTCTGACTTATTCCCGATCGCGGGGCTTGTTTGCCGGCATCTCTCTCAAAGGAGCCGCCATTACTCAGGATACGGAGGCCAACGCGCGTTTGTATGGCCACGTCGTGGACCCAAAGGAGATTCTCATCGAAGGCAAGGGCGATGTTCCGCTCGAGGCAAAATCACTGGTCACCGGACTCGGCAAGTATTCACCTCGGGGTGGGGAAGCGTTTGCCCCCACCCAAGCGCCGAATCAAGCGAGCGCTCCCGCAAAGTGAGCCGGTGTAAATACCCTAACTTTTTTGCGCCGTCGTGGCTTACTGTTTGGGCGCGCCGAAATCCACCTTGGGAGCTTCGCGCGCAGCACCTGAAGCCGCGAAGTAATCATTATTTCTCTGGAACCCCGCCCACCGGGCAAAGATGTTATTTGGAAACAGGCCGATGTAGGTGTTGTAGTCCTGGAGGGACTCGTTATACCGGCGGCGTTCAACGGCGATGCGGTTTTCGGTTCCGGCCAGTTCGTCCTGCAAGGCCAGAAAGTTCTGATTGGATTTGAGGTTGGGATAATTTTCCACGACGGCCAGCAGTCTGCCGAGGGCGCCATCCAATTGGCCATTGGCGGCGATCTTTTCCCCCGGCGTCCGGGCATTCAGCAAACCGGCGCGGGCATTGGCGATATCTCCGAACACTGTCACCTCCTGCTGCGCATAACCCTTGACGGTGGCCACCAGATTCGGAATCAGGTCCGCGCGCCGTTGCATCACCACGTCCACCTGCGACCAGGCTTGTTTGATGGCTTCGTTCTTGCGGACCATTTCGTTTCGGCTGCTGACGTAACTCCCTCCCATGATGAGGGCGATCACCACCAGTATCCCTAGCACAAGCAGCAGAACCTTCATGTCCTTCCTCCTCAATATTCAGGCGCCGGAATATTAGGGCGCCCAGCAGAGTTTCCTTTTTATTCATTTGCCGGTCGAACTGCCAGCCGGCGGTCAACCTCTTCGGTGGCCTTGACGATCGCGTTCAGGTACTTGTCGAACGTTGCTTGGATTTCCACGTCACGTTCACGTTTGTGCGCTTCACGAATATCGAGTACGGTGTGAAAAGGAGAGGAATCGAATCCCAGCACAGACCCCAGGCGGTCCACCGTAGCCCTCTTAGTGGGCGGCGGATCCTCTCCCAGAGCGATCAAGGCATGCCGGAAGAGCGCGGCAAACGTCGAAATGGATGAGGTCATCAGCTCCAGCGTCTTGCGGGAATCCCCGGCATGCATCACGTAGTATTGGCGCAAGCGCAAGGTGTTGTTTCGCAACTCCCTTTCCACGTGCAGGCGGTGAAGATCCATGGGAATATGGAGTGAGGCAATTACATCCTTGCCATAAAGAATTCGGCGCGCCACTTTGATGTCCAGTAGTTCGATAGCAAAAATATCAGCGGAATGGTGAAGTTCGTTCAGCGTAAAGTACAGCGGCGCAGGGTGTCCCTTTTTGACCCACCAGGTGGAAGCGGAGCGCAACTTGTTTAGTTCTTCCTGGCTAAGATCCCGCATTATGCAAAGAACATTCAAGTCGGAATGCTTGGGGTGGAACTCTTCCGTTGCTGCGGAGCCGTAAAGCATCACGGAAAGCAGGTTGCTTCCCGCGGCATCCTTCAATCTGGTTACCAGGTCTGTCAGGTTTTGTTCTGCTATCATGCTTCTCGCTCCCGGACTCCGGAGTGCGGCCCGTCGCGGTGGGCCGCACTCCAAAGTTTGTTGTTACCACCCTCCGCCGGCTCCACCCCCGCCCGAGGAACCTCCACCAAAACCCCCGAAGCCTCCGCCGCCTCCGCCAAACCCGCCACCACCCCAGCCGGCCGATCCCCCACGCCCCATTCCTCCAGATAGCAGGGACAATAAAAACAAAGGGCCCAGGAACTTGATGAGGATGGGCGCCGCAATTATAAAAATGACGAGCAGAACAAGAATTTGCCCGGTCGTCAGGTGCACTTCTCGCCTCTCTCCTTCGCGGGCGGGGGGAGTCGCGGCAAGGGATTGGTCCAGGCTACCCAGGGAAACGTGACTGTCCTGCGCAATCACCTCTGCGATCTGGCTCAGCATTTGCGCGATGGCGCCGTTGTAGTCGCCCTGGTGCAACAGCGGAACCATATCGCGTCCGAAACCACCCACCTTGCCGTCAGGAAGAATGGGCTCGAGGCCGTAACCGACTTCGGTCCAATACTTGTGGTCACCGACTGCAAGCAGGACCATCACGCCGCGGTCCGTTCCCTTGTATCCGACGCCCCACTTCTTAAAGAGGTTATTGGCGAAGTCCTCCACCGTGTCACCTTCCAAGGACTTGATGGTGACCACGGCCAACTGGGCCCTGGCTTTTTGATCGACTTCCGTACACAGCCGCGTGAGTCCTTCCACCGTCGCCGGGTCGAGCACGCCGGCAAAATCGTTGACGTACCCCTGTACGTTGAGCTTTTGCCACTGTTCCGCGTGGACCGGCGCGGCAGGAATGACAGTGAAGAACAAAAGAAGGATGAGTATCGCAAAGGAACTGAGAACGGAATGAGGTCCGAAGCGGGTAAATAGTGGCCGCATTAATCCTCGAGATCTTGAGGCCGCCGGGTAATTTGTCAAGGCCACACGCTCCTCCTGGAATTCTACAGTAAACCGGGTCCGTTTTGCATCGGTGTAATGAAGAAAGTCAACTTAAGAAATCGACGCCTCGACGCCACCTAGTGTCATGTAACGTGAGTTCATTCATGAAGTCTGCCCGGCGAGGGATTCGCTCCCAGCCCCGTCAGGGGCGGAAGATTGTAGCCCAGGGCGCAAGCCCTGGGAAAGACGACCCACTCCCCGCCTTCGGCACCCCTCTCCCGCCCGCGCGGGAGAGGGGAAGGGGGTGAGGGAGGGCTCGCCTACCCAAGGCTCACGCCGTGGGCTAAGTTCTACCGCCCTTATCGGGGCTGTAGAGCCGTTCTCACAGTACGGCATTTATGCAATGAACTTCAGTTACAGGACACTAGTTCTTCATGGGGGTGTCACCAAAGGGCTTTCACGGCCGTGTTGCGTGTCCCGCGACCACGCTCCGCCATCCACTCGAATCAGAAACAGGTGAGTCTATCGTCCGACTTCTCTATTCAGGACAGAGATCATACTCATCTCTTCCCCCGGGGAGCAGGTAACACGAATTCTACACACATAACACAGTAGAATAAGAGTGTGCTATGCTGACGAGCTGGTTCCTATGCATATTCCCGATGGCTATCTAAGTCCGGCGACCTGCGCGGTGCTGTACGCAAGTTCGGCGCCCTTCTGGTACGTCGCACTGCGCCGGTTGAAGCGACGGCTCAGCACAAGACTTATTCCGTTGCTATCGGTGTTTGCCGCGTTTTCCTTCCTGGTGATGATGTTCAATCTGCCGCTGCCCGGCGGCACCACCGGGCATGCCATGGGCGTCGCCATCGCCACTATTGTCCTGGGGCCGTGGGCTTCCATTCTCGCTCTTTCGATTGCCCTCCTGATCCAGGCTCTTTTCTTTGGGGACGGTGGCATCACCACACTAGGGGCCAACTGCTTTAACATGGCGATTGTGGGTTCTATGGTGGCCTACTTCGTTTACCGCCTGCTGGCCGGGCGGGCGGTCATCACCTCTTCGCGCAGAATCGTCGCGGCGGCTTTGGCAGGCTACACCGCCATCAACGCATCCGCGTTTTGTGCGGCCGTCGAGTTCGGCATTCAGCCCCTGCTCTTCAAAGACGCGAGCGGCGCGCCCTTGTATGCCCCGTACCCCCTGAGCATTGCCATTCCGGCTATGATGATTGGACACTTGAGCTTTGCGGGACTGGCCGAATTGGTCTTGTCAGGTGGAATGGTGGCCTACTTCCAACGCGCGAATCCCTCTTTGCTCGAGTTCACCGCCCCGGGCGCAACTCGCAGCGACGAAGAACCCCGTCCCATGTTGAGTCAAGGCGCTTGGAGTGCCGTGCGCCCCCTCTGGATTGCCCTGGGCTTGCTGCTGGCCTTGACACCTCTGGGCATCCTCGCGGGCGGCGCAGCTTGGGGTGAGTGGGGAGCCCGCGATTTCTCACAGGCTGCGGCGCGGGGAAGAATCGCGGCAGCATCCAGGAACCTGGCCCCGCCTCCCCAAGCGCCCCAAGGTTTGGAGCGTCTTTCCTCCGTGTGGACCGCGCCCTTTCCCCTGTACGCTCCTGCGTTCGTCCGGCGGCCGGCTGTTGGCTACCTGCTTTCCGCCATGTTCGGTTCCGGCATCATCATCATGGTTTTCCTGATCGTCAGCTCGCTGTTCGTACGCGGAGGCGGACCACGAGAAGCCGACTCGATGGAGATTCACACGGGGGAGGGCTGAGCAGCGAAGCGTCTCGCCCTGCTGTTGGTCGGCGGAAAAGCCCAGAGCGAGATTCTTCGCTCCGCTCCGCTGCGCTCAGAATGACAGCGGGGGACATGAGGATTGGGACGTCCCCACTCAGGGTTGAGAGCCTTTTGTAGGTGCCGGATGAATTTTGTCGAACGCACCCTTTCGAGTCTTGTTAATGCGATGGAGCGAGCTCTCTATGCGGAAGAACTCGCGAAGCAACGTGGCTTGCTCCAACGTCTTGACCCACGTATCAAAGTGATCGGCATTCTAACCCTGGTCGTGGCCACCGCGATGACCCACAGACTCTGGGTTATGGGCGCGATTTTCGCGGTCGCGGTGGCCTTGGCCGCGATGTCTCGTGTCCCTTTTGGAATCCTGGCCAAGCGGGTCTGGGTTGCAATCCTCATGTTTACCGGGGTCATCGCGCTGCCCGCTCCATTTCTTGTCCCCGGCCGGGAGGTCTGGCGCCTTCCGGGGCTCGACTGGCTGGTCACAGCTCAAGGGCTCGCCAGCGCGTGTTGCCTCGTGGCTCGGGTGGAGACTGCGGCGACGTTATCGGTCTTGCTGATACTCTGCACACCCTGGAGCCACGTGCTGAAGGCGCTTCGAGTGCTGGGCGTACCTGTGGTCTTCGTGGTTATCCTGGGCATGACATACCGCTATATTCTCCTGCTGCTTCAATCCGCCCACGACATGTTCGAGTCGCGCCGCAGCCGGATGGTGGGAAAGCTCGAGGGACCCGAACGCCGTCGAGTGGCCGCCTCGAGCGCGGGGGTTCTGATGTCCAAAAGCCTTCAACTCAGTGGCGATGTTTACAGTGCCATGCTATCGAGAGGTTTTCGCGGCGAAGTCTATGTCCTGGATGACTTTCAAACATCAAAGATCGATTGGATCATGCTGACCGTCTTTGTGGTGCTGGCTTCAGGTGGATTCTACTTCGGGCGATAAGGGGAGAAATGTCAGTTCCGGTTTTCGAGGTTCAAGACGTCGCTTTTCACTATCACAGGGTGACGGCGCTCGATGGCCTGAGCCTGGCCATCGAACGCGGCAAGCGGGTGGCACTGCTGGGAGCCAATGGGTCAGGCAAGTCCACCCTGCTGCGCATCCTGGACGGGCTGGCGTTTCCTGTAAAAGGCAGCGTTCGGTTCGATGGCGAGCCACTCACCGAGGATCGTTTGCAGGATCTGGAATTCGGCTTCCAGTTTCACCGCAGGGTGGGACTGGTATTCCAGAATCCGGATGTCCAGCTTTTTTCGCCCACGGTTTTTGACGAAGTGGCTTTTGGCCCGTTGCAGCTTCGCTGGCCCAAGCAGGAGATCCGCAGTCAGGTTAGCCAAATGCTCGACCTCATGAAGATAACCCACCTTAGAGATCGCTCCCCCCATCATTTGTTGACGGGCGAGAAGAAACGGGTGACGCTGGCGTCGGTGCTGGTGCTTGATCCCGAAGTGCTCCTCCTCGACGAGCCCACGGCGGCGCTGGACCCGAAGAGCGCAAGCCAGATGGTCGATTTCCTGGTAGGTTGGCGCGGGGGAGTCAAGACAGTGATCACGGCCACACACAACCTGGATATTGTGGAGGACATCGCGGATTATTGCTATGTTTTCCAGACGGGTCGTGTTGTCGCAGAAGGGGCGCCTTCAGACGTCTTGCGCCAGACGGCCTTGCTGGAGCGGACCAACCTTATCCATGTCCATCACCACGTCCACCCCTCAGGCGAAGTTCACTCCCACCCTCATCTCCATCCCCACAAGCACTGACAACAGACAAGGGTTGCCTGTCACGCAGGCGGGGCGTCCGGCATCAACCTCAGCAGATCCAACTTCTCTTCTTCCGATAGGAATGCCGCGCGGATGGCGTTTTGGCCCAGCTCGAGGATTTGCTCGCGCCTCAGGCCGAAAGTTCTTGCCACCAGCAAATATTCATTAACCAAGTCTGTCCCGAACATGGCAGGGTCATCGGTGTTCAACGTCACCACAAGGCCGGCGTCGAGGAACCGCGGCAAGGGATGGTCTTCAATGCGCGCCAGCACGCCTGTGGCGACGTTACTGGTGGGGCAGGCCTCCAATGGAATCTGGCGGTCACGGAGCAGCTCCAGGACGGCCGGATCGCGCGCCGCGGTGAGTCCGTGTCCGATGCGCTCGGCTCCCAGCAACTCGACCGCGTTGCGGACGCTATCCGGCCCACAGGCTTCGCCCGCATGGGCAACAACATGGAGGCCCATATCCCTTGCCTCTCGAAACACCTCCGTGAAAAGTTCTGCCGGACCGCGAGTCTCGTCACCGCCGATGCCCAAAGCCACTACGCCCTGCGGCCGCAAGCGCTCAGCCCAGTGGAGCACCTCGCGCGTGTGCTCGACGCCGAAATGACGGATGGCGTCAAAAATCCACTGCACCCGCACACCGAAGACTTGCTGCGCCGCGCGCGCTGCCGATGCCGCCGCCTCGAAAATGGCCTCGAGCGGTTGTTTCTTCCACAACACAACTCCGGCGGCGAAAATGACTTCGGCATACTTCACATTTTGGTTCGCCAGCCCCTCGATCAGCCGGGTGGTGGCCATGGCGTAGTCGCTCGGAGTCTCCAAGAGCAAGGTCACCAGCTTGAAGGCCTGAAGAAAATCCTGAAAATTCCTATACCTGAATCTCTGCCCGGTGCGTTCTGAGATCCAGTCCCGCGTCTCCTTCTCCAAACGCCCCTTGGAACGCGAGAGTTCATGCAGAGTTTCTGGCTGGACGCTTCCCTCCAGATGGAGGTGCAGTTCTACTTTCGGAAGGCCTAGAATGAATGACTCAAGGTCAGTGGCGGGTCCCTGCATGTCAGCATCAGCATACCAGGGAGCAGGGACTAGGGAGTAGGGAATAGGGAATAGGGAAGGAATGCGGATGGTAGCCAAATCATGGCTTCGCGCGCCACAAGAGGCGCTGCCTTGTGTACTAGCGAGGGGGGGGCGTAACAGTGCGACGGGGCAGTCAAGTCGGAAACTCCAGCGTGACGAGGTGCATCTAAGTTATGTCTCGCTGATGGCCGCTCTGCGCCGGAGCTTGGGCAAGTGGAGAGCGCTCTTGCCGGGGAAAGGCCGCTGCGGTTTACAGTCGTTGGGACGGCTTTGGAGAAGCCCAGTTCCGGGAGCAAACAAAAACCATGCGAATTTTGAGCCGCCAACTCCGCGAGGGTGCAAACTACCGCTTATTTTCCCTAGTGCCGTTATCGCTGCTCCTGTTTGTCTCCAGCCTATCTGCCCAAGAGCGAAGTACAACCTCCCCGCCATTGACGGAGTTCCCCGCTCCTTCATCTCTTGATCAACAAAGTTCGTGGCAGAATCAGCCGCCGCAAGAGTCCGGGACATCGAACTCCGAGAGTGATCAGAAGAAGTCCGCTACGAAGCCTGGGAAGCAGGAAACTCCGCCGGCGAACCCGCAGCCCCAGCGCATCCTCGGCGTCATGCCTAATTTCCGCGCCGTCAGCGCGGGGGTGGTCCCGCCGCCACCTACAGCAAAGCAGGCTTTCGTCATCGCCGCCAAAAACAGCTTTGACTACTCGGCGTTTCTCTTCGTGGGCATCACCTCTTTGTTGGCGGAAGGAACAAATACACACGCCCAGCTCGGTAAAGGCTTGCCCGGCTTCGGGAGGTATTATTGGCGTGGGCTCGCCGATAAGACGGATGGCAACTACCTGGTCATCTTTGCCTTACCCACAGTCTTCCACCAGGACGAGCGTTACTATGCCCTGGGCAGGGGCAGTATCTTAAAACGAATCGCCTACTCCACCTCTCGCGTCATCGTCACCCCCGACTATCAGGGCCACCCTGGCTTCAATGTTTCCGAAATATTGGGCAGGGGCATCTCGCAAGGCATTTCGCTGGCGTATTACCCTAGCCAGACCCGGACCTTTGCAGGGATCGCCAGCAAGTTCGGGTACGCCATCGGGCGCGATGCGCTTACGAACGCCTTTCGCGAATTCTGGCCGGACATCGCGGTGCACGTCCTGCATCGCCAACCGTAATCCACGTATTGCTATTTCTAATTCCCTATTCCCCTACCCTTCCCCCTACCGTCCGGGCAGCGCTGGCTTACCCGCGTTTAGCCAGGCCGTATACCAGTAGGACCCCGCGTCGCGCGCTGCTTCGTTGATAGCCCTCATCACGGTCGCGCCGATCTGCGAATAAAAGCGATCGAAGTACTCGTCGGTATAATCCGGCAGGTTCCGCCGAGCGCGCAAATCCGCCAGGATGATGGAATCCAACCCGGTATAAGCCTCGAGGCAGGTCTGGAATGCATATTCGGTGGGATCATCGATCTTGGACGCGTCATCGGGATGGAGAATGAAGAACTTCGAGTAGCGGTCCAAGAGGCGAATTTCAAACCGATCCTCCAATCCTTTCTGGCCGGTTAATTGGCCGTCAAAATTTTGAGTGACATGCAGCGGATCGCGAGCATCCGCCACGTAGTGGGCCAGTAAAGCCGCCTCCAGCTTCACCTGATCCCAGTTATGAGACTTGAACGCGGTCGTCAAGCGGAGGCTGTATTCTCCCACCTGCCAGGGCAGCACGCCGTCGCGGTTGACGCGTCCGGCCCCGTATTTCTCCACGGCCTGTCGGAACAGATGCGGCAACCCCACGAAGGGAAACATCCCATACTTATCCATGTAGATATAGTGCCGGTTGCGTTCGTAACGATCTTTGGCCATCCAGACATCGGGATCACTGGCGTGTTCGACGAGGAACCGACGATTCGCCTCGAAAAAGCCGCGCATCTCGGAGGGAAGGGTTTGGATCGCCCAGGTATTCACAATGTCGTGGCCAGCCGGACCCCAAGCTGCCAGCGGATGAACGATCAACAGCCAGAGCGCCGGCATTGCGACCAGACGGCCAATGGACCAAATGGTTATCGACTGCATATGGCGCCCCGCCTTGGACGTAACTATCTCGTCCCCCCCTTCGTTCGGGGGCCTCAGAATGCAAAACGCTCAGCCCGATTCTACCCTATTTCAGAGAGGTTTGTCGTTGTCTGCCAAAATTCGGTGCTGTCCTGATTTCAGACGTAGCGCCGGCTTCCAGCCGGCATTGAGCCGCCAAGATGGCGGCGCTACGTTCAAATTAGGACAGCACCCAAAATTCGGTAGTGACTCAGTTTGGTGTAGCGCCCCGATATATCGGGGCATTTTGGGGCTGTGCCGGGCTAAAGAGTCTGTGTGAAAACTCGCGGATTCCCACTTTCGCGGGAATGACAGGTCGGAATACAGCCCCTTTATCCAGCGCTGTCACCCCCGCGGAAGCGGGGGTCCAGCCTGGCCAATGCCAGACACGAGTTTTCACACAGACTCTAAAGCCCGGCGCTACAAAACCAATCCGCGCACTACCCAAGGTTCGAACACCCAGCGGGCGTAGTTGCCGCAGGAACCGGTCCCCGCGGACTCCTTCCAAATTCGCTGCGGTGCCTGCTGTAACCAAAATAGATGGCCAGGCCAATTATCAACCACACCAGGAAACGCACCCAGGTTTCGATCGGCAGACTGGCCATCAAGACAAGGCAACAAAGGATGGAAAGAATTGGGACGACGGGGACCCAGGGGGTGCGAAAGGAACGCCGGCGCTCAGGCTGGGTGCGGCGGAGCACGAGCACGCCGAGCGACACCAGAGCGAAGGCAAACAACGTTCCGATATTCGATAGGTCGGCCAGCGTGCCAATATCAAAGATGCCCGAAGGGATAGCCACAAAAAAGCCCGCCACCCAGGTGCTGACGTGAGGGGTGCGAAAGCGCGTATGAACTCTCGAGAACACCTGAGGCAGCAGGCCGTCACGCGACATGGCGAACCACACGCGCGCTTGTCCCAACTGGAAGACCAGCAAGGAGCTGAGCATCCCTGTCAGCGCGCCTATCGTCACCCACTTCATAACGTTTGGAAGGCCGATGGCCATCAGGGCGTTCGCCACGGGCGCGGCGTTCCGCAAGGTCTGCCAGTGCTGAATTCCCGTCAAAACCAGCGCCACTGACACATAGAGCACCGCACAAACCACCAGCGAGGCGATGATTCCGAAAGGTACATCCTTCTGAGGATTCCGGCACTCTTCGGCGGCGGTTGATACCGAGTCAAAACCAATGTAGGTGAAGAAGACAATGGCGCCACCGGTTAAAACGCCCTGAAAGCCGTTGGGCATGAAGGGCTTCCAATTCGAGACGTGTATAAACCGCGAGGCCGTAATAAGGAAGATGAGGATGGCAACGATTTTCACGCACACCATCAAATTGTTGGCGCCGGCGCTCTCCCGGATTCCAATCACCAGAATCACCGTGAGGGCTATCACGATCAGGAAGCCCGGCAGGTTAAAATAGGCCCCAGTCATCTTTCCGCCCGCGATCATGGGCTGCATCAATTTGCGCGGCAATTCCAACCCAAAACCCCGCAGAAGGCTGTCCGCATAGGCGGAGAATCCCACCGCCACCGCCATATTACTGACGGCATATTCCAGGATGAGATCCCATCCGATAATCCAGGCCACGATTTCGCCCAGGGTGGCGTACGAAAAAGTGTAGGCGCTCCCTGCGATGGGAATCATCGAGGCCAACTCGGCGTAGCAAAGTCCCGCCAGGGCGCAGGCAATCGCCACCAACAGGAAAGAGAGGGCAATCCCCGGCCCCGCTCCAGGCCGTCCTGCCATCCCCAGCGCCTTCTGCCCGTGCAGCAGCGCGTCCAGCAGCGGGGCCTTGAGGATGGATCGCACCTCCAAAACCTCACCGGCGGCGGCAGTGCCGGTCAGGATGAAGATGCCCGTGCCGATGATGGCACCGATGCCCAGCGCCGTCAGCGACCATGGCCCCAGTGTCTTGCGGAGTTGATGCCCGGGCGCGTCGGCATCCACAATGAGCTTGTCGATGCTTTTTTTGCGAAAAAACTGACTGGCCACGCGATTCCCTTTTCCGGGTATGGTTGAGCGACGAATCAATCAGGCGCGCAATGATCGTGCGCACGAGCAAGCCATGGGATTTTGAGCACGGTCGCCCCGTGGCGTCTTGTCCCAATTAACGATGTCACAGGCCACGCGCCCTCACCACGTCGGTCGTAAGGGTACGGCTTGCCGTACCCCTGCAGCCAGGCAGTGCCCCGTGACCATTGTCAAGCACTGGCTGTTACGCCACACTAGCAGCCTCGCCTCGCCGCTCGAAATTTGTCGCTGCTTCTCAGCTACCGACGTGGTGGTGCGCCGGCTCCCTTTTTCTTTACCTTGGGCTTGCGGGAGCCGCGCGGCTCTGTCCGCTTCGGTTTGGGAGGACGCTTATTGCGCGCCGCTCGCTTTACCTTCTTACGTTCTGCTTTGTCCTTAATGGTCTTTGTGTTCATAAATGTGGTTAGCGCTCCTTTTTCGGCACTCTGCTACCCCTTTTCCAACCTGGCGTACTGTGCCATCAGCTTCTTCCGGCCGTAACCCGGAAAGCTCACGGTCAACTTTATA
This sequence comes from uncultured Acidobacteriota bacterium, assembly GCA_963832915.1. Taxonomy (GTDB): domain Bacteria; phylum Acidobacteriota; class Terriglobia; order UBA7540; family UBA7540; genus CAVROP01. Next base: position 22,082 of record CAWHWE010000058.1, on the reverse strand, counting down.
TCCTCACCATCGCTTTCCGCGCCGAGGATAGTTCCGACACCGAAGGTGGCGTGCCGCACCTTCGACCCAATCCGCCAGCGGGAGCGGGCGGGGGAGCCTGCTCCGGAGGCTGCTGGGGCCACACGCCTCCCGCGGCTCTCGAGAAACCGCTCGACGCTGGGGACGGAATTGACCGCGTTGTCCCAGCTTGTTCGAGGCTTCCAACTCAAGCCCGCGGAACTGCAAGGCTCCAGAAGTTCCCGTGGGACCTCCCGCAGGAAGCGGGAGGGCTTCGTCTCCTCATAGGATTCGCGAGCAAAGGAGCGTCGTTGCCGGGCCCAGGAAAGGGTCAAGCGATCCTTCGCTCGGGTCATGCCCACATAACAGAGCCGCCGTTCTTCTTCAATCCCCGCTGGATCGTCGATGGAGAACTGGTGCGGAAACAGTCCTTCCTCCATGCCCACCAGGAATACGGTTTCGAATTCCAGGCCTTTGGCGCTATGCAGGGTCATCAAGGTTACTCGAGAATGTTCGTCGTAGCTATCCGCGTCGGAGACCAGCGAGGCGTGGTCCAGGAATTCCGCCAACGTCACGCCCTGCTCTTCAGCTTCGGTCGCGGCAGTCACCAATTCCTGGAGGTTCTCAATGCGGTCCTCGGAGCCCGGCTGATTCTCCTGTTTCAGAAGCTCAAGGTAGCGGGTTCGCTCCAGGATGCTTTTGAAGAACTCATTCAGGAGCAGGCCTTGGCGCTCGCCCACCAGTTCTTTCATGAGCGCGTGGAAGCCCTCCAGTGCGCTCAGGGCTCGCGCCGGCAGCCGCCTTTGAAACAGTTCGTGCTCGAGCCCTTCCCACAAGGTCAGTTTGTTCTGCCGCGCGGACTCCGCGATTGCTCCCAGCGTCGTGTCCCCAATCCCGCGCGGCGGGGTGTTGACGATGCGCCCAAACGCCGCGTCGTCACGCAGGTTATTAGCCAGCCGCGCGTACGCGAGAGCATCCTTGATTTCTGCCCGCGCGTAGAAACTGAACCCCCCAACCAACCGGTAACTGATTCCCCGGCGACGCAAGCCCTCCTCCAGCACTCGCGATTGTGCATTGGTGCGGTAGAGGACAGCCACGCTTCCGTCCCCCGGCTCGGCAAGCGCCCGCGCCACTTCGCCGGCCACGAATTCCGCTTCCTCATCGGCGCTGCGGGCCTCGAATAATCCAAGCTTCTCACCGCTGCTGCGTTCCGTCCACAGGGTCTTGCCTTTGCGCGCCAGGTTCCGGCTCACCACCGCCCCCGCCGCATCAAGAATGACCTGGGTGGAGCGGTAGTTCTGTTCCAGCCGAATAACCTGCGCCTTGGGATAGTCCTTTTCGAAGTTGAGGATGTTCCCGATGTCGGCGCCGCGCCAGCGATAAATGGATTGGTCTTCGTCGCCGACCACGCAGAGATTCTGCCGCAGCAGCGTCAACTGGCGGATCAACTGATACTGGATGCGGTTGGTGTCCTGGTATTCATCCACTTGAATATAGCGGAAACGCTGGTTATACCTTTCGCATACTTCGGAAGAATTATAGAGAAGGTCTACCGTCTTGAGCAGCAAATCGTCGAAGTCGAGCGCGTTGGCGCGCCGCAGCTTGCTTTCGTACCGCTCGTAGAGGGAGGCTAACTTCTCCATTTCCGGGTTGGCAGCCTGGTTGTATAGCTCCACGGGGGAAAGTCCCTGATTCTTCGTGTAACTGATTTTCGCCAGCGTGCCTCGCGGGGATGTGATCTGCTCGCTGAGACCCAGCTCCTGGACGCAAGCCTTCAACACCCGCAACTGATCGTCATCATCATAGATGGTGAAATCACGACTGTAACCGAGCTGATCAATATGCCGGCGCAACACGCTGACGCAAAACGAATGAAAGGTCGAAACGTGCGGGGCGCCCGGCTGTGTCTTCATCTGCCCGGAAAGCAGCTTTCCCACACGTTCCTTCATTTGCGCGGCGGCTTTGTTGGTGAACGTCACCGCGAGAATATTTTCGGGAGGCACTTGCCGGGCTTCGATCAGATAGACAATCCGGTAGGCGATAACGCGAGTCTTGCCACTGCCGGCTCCTGCCAGGATAAGCAGAGGCCCTTCAGTCTCTTCTACGGCGGCGCGCTGTTGGAGATTGAGTTGGTCGAGAAGATTGGACATTGGGAATCTGGCGAGTTGAAAGTTGAGAGTCGAAGGTCAAAATAGATCCAGGGCGTAACCTCGTGCGACTTCAAAAATCACGGCTCGTGGAATCTGGCCGTCCTCCGACTCGAATGTCCATTGTACACGATTGCGCCGCCTTTTGGCCTTTGAAGGCTGGATTTGGTAGTGTCTCAGTTTGGCGTAGCGGCGAGTTTACCACGCCACGTGGCGGCGTCCCGATCAGATCGGGACAGGTTCCGCCGCCTCTACGTCAAACTGAGACACTACCGTGGATTCAAAGAGGGTCGGGCGGAAGTTTGCCTCAAATATTGCTAGCCCTCTCCCCCGTGGGAGTCTGTGTGATAACTCGATTTTTCGCCCTTTTCCACAATGCAAGTGACTGATTCTCCGTTGGCGAAAACGCGAAATCAGAGGTTGTCACACAGACTCCCTTGGGGGAGAGGGTGGCGCGCGCCGGCGCTTTCATCAGCCGGCGCGGGACGGGTGAGGGGGTCGAGGCACAACCCACGTTTTCGGGTACTGCTTAGCAAGCTAGTGCGGGTTCCAAAGAAGGCACTTGAGGCAAAGTTGGCAAGAGCCAAACGTCGGAAGGCAGAATCAAAGGGTTAGGGGTAAGTTTCACTTGACTTCGCGCCCTTCCTGCGTAGAATATAAGATGTGCTAAAAAGTTTGTGGGTGTAATCCCCACAGTGTAGCCACAGCAGCCACCGAAAGGTGGCTGACTGTGTTTTTAGGGGTAGATTTTCCTGCCCGCCCTCCATTTCTTGATGTCCGTCTTTCTACAGAGGAACCCAGTCTTCGGAACAATGAGTGATTCTTCTGGCCTTTCTGTTACTAACACGACAGAGAAGGGATAGGGGAGGCTATCATATTCTTTCAGGTAAACCCACCGTGCTTTTGCTTTCGGATTGTCTTCCCAAACTTCATCTGGAGCAGATAAAGTCTCATAGACAGATGGAAGATGCCTTGCGCGCGAACCATTCTGTCCAACGACAAAATCCCCGAAGCCATCCGTTGTTTCCAGGATGCGCTTCTTTTCGTCCCGCATGAATAGGCGCTTGTTGCCCGGTATACTTATGCCGGCCAGATGAAAGAAGTGATGGTCAAAAACGGTAATTTTGTGGCCGCACGGAGAGACTATCTGCGCTCCGCCTGGTAATAAGAAGATGCCCTCGAAGCACAGGTATAGATCACGGATGGATGCATAGCAAGCATTAGCTGGCCGCGCCGGTGGGTTTGCGCTGATGAGCACCAATTAGACCTAACCGTCTACCATACCATGACAGGTGCTTTAAACCTACTTGGTGGGAAGAGCCCACCATACCACACCTAAAAAGGATTAGGTCCGCTAGGTATATTATTGCCACCCTACTCTTCGTGTTCCTCATCCCGGTCGCGCATTTCTCTCCGAATGGTTTCGGGGTCGTCAAGCGGCGCACCGGGGCGCGCTTGCATCTCCAATCCCGGCTCGTGGATTTTCGCCGGGTCGAAGATGCGCGTGTCTGAAGGCAACGCCTCAAACGGGGTGAAATCGGGCGCGTCGGCGAACATGCCGGAGAGATCGGTGTCTGCGGCGTCGTACTGGTTCAAATAGGGCAGGCCGAAAACCAGGTCAAATGTCTTCAGGATGCCGGCTGTGCTGTTGTGGACGTGTGAGACGCCGCGCCGGGCGTAAGGACTGATCACCAGCAAGAGGCTCCGGTGCGCATCCACGTGGTCCCGTCCGTCCTGGGCGTCATCCTCGGTGACGAAGATGGCCATGTCCTTCCAGAAAGGACTGTGCGAAAAGAGCGCAACCAGTTTTCCTAGCGCCAGATCGTTATCTGCGACGTATGAAGCGCGATAGTGATAGCCATCTTCCGGACGCGGCTTGGCCGTATGATCGTTGGGCAGCCAGATATAAAGGAATTGGGGAAGCGGCTCCTTCCCACTTGCGTACCGCAGCTCAAACTCGCGTTGGAACTGCCCGAACCGGTATTGGTCGGAGATATTCGTGTTGAAGGTTGCGTAGCTTCGCGAAGTGTTTTCGAACAGAACCTCGGGCATGGGGATGTTGACAGCATGCCGGAGGCCGGTGGGCAGAAGACCGGGGCCGTCCTTGCTACCAGGCACCTCCACGCCCTCGCCGTAGTTTCGAAAGCTGATGTGATGCCTTGCCAGGTGCTCCCAAAGTGAACCGGCCTCGAGGTAAGACTCCGGCCACGGGTTCCCAGGGCGGAAGCCGAGGCGGCCGGGCACGTCAGCGTCAGGCACAAAATCGAGCTTGCCGCCATACGCGGCCGGCCATGCCGATTCGACGACCTCGTTGGGATAATTCCCCACCAGCCAGTGGTGTCCGTCCACTGAAACGTCCGAGTCTACGTAGAAGTTGTCGCTGATGGCAAACTTTCGCGCTAAGGCGTGGGCGTTGGGCGTGACGTGCGCACCCTCCACCTCCGCAGTTTCTCCCTTTTCCTTCACCAAGGCGTTCTCGCCCCACCGGGCCAGGCTGGGTTCGCCCTCCACCGTTGCACCCGCGATTCGCAAGTCACCGAAGACCTCATCAAAAGTCCGGTTTTCCCTCACGATGAAAACGACGTGGCGGATCTTCGTGCTCGGCTGTACGGGCGGGGGGACAGGAGACGCGGCGCTGCGGGGGACAGCCTGAGTTGCAGAGATGAAGCCATTGTTCGCCAGCACGCGAGAGGCCATCTGCTCGAGCGCGCGCCCGTCAGGGATGGAGATGATCGAAATATACCCGTGCGTAATGTCTCCAATGTAATTCCCTTCCGGTCCCTCCTGGAAATGCGGTCCGCCGTTGGGGCCGGCGCCGAATCCTTTCGCATTGGCCACGTAAAGCGTCTTGCCGTCGGGGCTCAAGGCAAGCCGGGCCGGGAACCAAGCCGTTGGGAAGTAGCCCAATACTTGCCCCTTTCGGGCGTCGAGCACTGCCACGGCATTAATGCCGGAACATGCCACGTAGAGGCGCTTCTCATCCAGGCTGAGCGCCATCCCGAAAGGAAGCACACCGCGCAATCCCTTAACAGTGGCGGGCTGCAATAAGATGGTCTTCTCCACTCGGTTTGAGCGGGCATTAATGATGGTGATGCTGTCCTGCGTGGCGTTGGAGACGAAAACTCTTTCCCGGCCGGCCACGACAGCCCCAGGGCTTGAACCGCCTACGGACTTGTCTCCAACCTGAATTCCTGTTTTGATCTTCGCCGTGACGTTAGGCTGGGCTGGGTCTTCTACGTCGATCACCCATAGAGAATTCGCCTCGGGCACATTCGGGTCACCCAAGCCTGGAATCTGCTTTCCCTCAATGGTCGTGCCTTCCGCCGCTTCCTTGGAGGGAAAACCGTAGGGAGGAAAATCCAACCCGGTCTGCTTGGGCCGGTCCGCGTTGTATCCGGGAACCGTAGAGTACCGGAACATGCCCACATTGGAGACGTAAGCAAACCTGCCATCCGGCGAAAGGGCTAATCCGAAGGGCAAGCGCCCGACAGGAATGCTGGAGACAATCTGCTTCGATTCCGTATCGAGGATGACTAGCCGGAAGTGGGCGAGGTCGAGCACGAAAAGGCGACGACCATCCGACGAAAGCTGTAGTGCGGCAGTAAGGCTGTGGGCATAAGTCTTACCTTGGAAAGCCCCGTCGAGGCTCAGCGAATAGAGGCGCTGATGCGTAACCAAATCGAAAATGCCGACCCTGCCGTTGTTCCCCTCCGAAAGATAAAGGGTTCGATTATCAGGACCCACGGCCACGCCCAGGAAAACACTGTCGGGGTCGGCATCGGCCGGTTTGAAGCCGGGTGGGATTTGAACGACCTGGGGTTCGGGGCTGTCCAGTTGAGTGATGATGGAGGCGGAAAACGGGTGAGTGCCGCTGTTAGCGGTGACCAGAGTCGTTCCGTCCGGACTGAGCGCCAGCCCGTAAGGGTGAGGGGCGACTTTAACATGGCTGCCAAGCGGAGTAATCAGGCGGCCGTTGGGGAGAATTGTCTCCCCGGAGAGGTCGATTTTGACCGGACGCTCACCGGCAGGCGCCTGAAGTTCCAACCTTCCCCGCCCAGCGGGTTCACGCGCCAGAAGCACTGCGTGCTGGGGGCTTAACCAAACAGAAGTGAGAGCCAGCGCGAACGCTCGCCATGCCAGGCTGCGCATAAGAAACGCCTCCGTCAAGTGTGTAAAATCTTTTAAGCTCTGATCATATCACGTGTGCTTGCGCAGGCTTCAGACGCCAGGGAAAGAGGGCAAATCTGAATAGTGAATGGTGAATTATGAATTGCCCACGAAGACTTTGCTTTGCGCGCTGTGCCCAGGCCCTCCGGCCGGTGCGCTTCTTCAATTCATAATTCAGAATTCACAATTCATAACTGCCCCAGCCCCGAGTACAATAGGTCTGCCCCTGAGCAGGGAACCTATGCCTGCGAATCTCACACCGGATTATCTCGAAGCCGAAAGACGGTTCAAGGCCGCCGACAAGACGGAAGAAAAGCTGGCCGCGCTGGAAGAGATGCTTGCCACCATCCCCCGCCACAAAGGGACGGAAAAGATGCAAGCCGAATTGAAGCGGCGTCTTTCCAAGCTGCGGACGGAACAGTCCAGGAAGCCAGTCAGCCGCGCAGGCATCATCCACCGCATCGAGAAGGAGGGCGCCGGCCAAGTGGCGCTGGTTGGCCCGCCGAACGGCGGCAAGTCCATGCTGGTCCGGCAACTCTCCCGTGCTATGCCGGAGGTGGCCGACTACCCTTTCACCACCCGAATTCCCCTCCCGGGTATGATGAGGTTCGAAGACATTCAAATTCAGCTTGTGGATCTGCCGCCCGTCCACCCCGACTTCCCTGAGTCATGGCTCTATCAAATCATCCGCAACGCCGATGCCGCGATGCTGGTGGTGGACCTGAGCGATCCGGATCTTCTCGAAGATCTCGAAACCACTTTCACCCAGGTCACCAAAGCCAAGGTGCAGCTCGGCGCCGGCGAGTTGCCAATCACCCCGGGATGGCTCGCCAAAAGGACGTTGCTCGTCGCCAATAAGGTCGACGTCAGCGGCGCCCTGGAAACTTTGGATGTCCTGAAAGACCTCTACGGCGCGCGGCTTGAGACGCTGCCGGTCTCTGCCGAAACGGGGCAAGGTCTGGAGGAACTCCGCCGCTGCGCTTTTGACTTGCTGGAGGTAATCCGGGTCTACACCAAGGCCCCCGGGAAAAAGGTAGAACTGGCCGCGCCCTACATCTTGAAGCGCGGATCCCGCATGCTCGACTTGGCGGCGCACGTGCACCACGATTTTCTCACCCAACTCAAGTACGCGCGAGTCTGGGGACACGGGAAGTTTGAGGGCCAGATGGTCAACCGCGATTACCTCCTGGCCGATAAAGACGTGGTCGAACTGCACCGGTGATGGCAGGGGCCATGGGCCGGGTGTCAGGTGCCGGGTGCCGGGTGTCAGGGCAGCAGTGATGAGCGAAGGTATGAATAGTGAATAGTGAATAGTAAATTGCGGGCTCGCTGTTTGCATTGTGCGCCGCGCCCAGAGCTTATGGGCTCTACGCTTCGTCAATTCACAATTCATAATTTACTATTTACCATTCACTATTCCGAACTGCCTTTGTCCCTGACACCTGAAACCCGGCACCCGACACGAGCTCTACCAATCGACGACCGAGCCATCATCCACGTCGTAACTCTCGGGGTTCCTCCAATCGTGACCGATCTTGTCCGCCAACGCCTCATCGTCCAGCTCGATTCCAAGTCCGGGGCCGGTGGGAATGTCGATGTACCCGTTCTTAACTTTGAAAGGGTTCTTGATGTATCCATCGCCCAGCGATACCTGCTCCTCGCACAAGAAATTCGGAATGGAAGCTGCCAAATGCAGCCCGCAAGCCAACGAAATCGGCCCCATGGGGTTGTGGGGCGCAATTCCGGCGTAGTAGGCCTCCGCCATCCCCGCGATCAGGCGGACCTCGGTGATTCCACCGGCGTGGCAGAGGTCCGGCTGAAGAATTACGGCCGCTCTCTTCTCCAGAATCTCGCGGAAACCCCATTTTGTGAAAATACGTTCGCCGGTGGCGATTGGCAAGTAAGTCCCGCGGGCAATGTCAGCCAGCACGTCCACGTTCTGGCAGTTGACCGGTTCTTCGATGAACATGGGCTGGTAGGGTTCCAGCGCCTTGATGAGCACCTTGGAGGTGGGTGGAGGAACCGCGCCGTGGAAGTCTATGGCGATGTCGACGTCCGGCCCGGCCGCAGCGCGCAGGGCGGCGAAATGCTCGGCCACGTTATCCACGAAGGCCTTGCTCTCAATGATGTGAGGCGGGCGCAGATTTGCCGGACCTGTCTTGAACGCCGTGAACCCTTGCGCCCGGGCCTTCGCCATGGCTTCCGGTGTGCCGGCATGCGCGTAAACGCGGACGCGCTGCCGGGTGGGCCCGCCCAGCAGTTCATATACCGGAACGCCCAATGCCTTTCCTTTAATATCCCAAAGCGCCTGGTCGATGCCGCTCAACGCGCTGGTCAGTATCGGGCCGCCGCGATAGAAGGCATGACGGTAAATGGCCTGCCAGTGATGAGCCACGGCTCGGGGGTCTTTGCCCACCAGGTACGATTCCACTTCCTTGATGGCCTCAGCGCAGGTCAGCGCCCGTCCCTCCAGCAACGGCTCGCCAAGCCCTGTGATTCCAGCGTTGGTATGAATCTTTAAGAAGATCCAGCGCGGTTTGACAAGCATGGTCTCGACCTTGGTGATTTTGATGCTTTCCTTAACCCCCGGCTGTTTCTGAATCTGGGGCGTGGCTGGAAGAGTTGGTGCTGCGGTCCGGGCCGCGGCTGGCGCACTGAGATACTCTGTGGCACTAAGCCCCAATAAGCCTGCCGAACCTTTCAGCAACGATCGGCGTTGTATTCCTTTCGGGTCTTCTCCGCTCTCCTTCATGTTCAATCCTCCTTTCGAATTCGGCAACGGTTTGAGCGCCGTATCTTACTCCAATTCCTCGAAGCGGGGAGATACAAGCAGGACTCAGGCGCTAAAGTCGATTGGCTTCTTAACCCAGACACATCGCGCTCAATGATGACTTTAGCTAAGTTTGATATGGTTGCAGCCCGGCGAGCGATGCGCACGTCCGAATGTTTGCGGCTTTCGATAAGGTCGTGAGGAACAATGCACCCCTCCCAGAGGGTCCGGAAGTTCAACCATCTGGTTTTTCTGGGGGGCTTCTCGTTGAGAACCGCCTTCAATTTAGAGGTTTTGAGGAGGGCCTCGTACGCAGTGTATTCAGCCTCGTTAAATCTCTCATGCACCCGCACTTGCTCAGGCCCGCCAGGGCCGATAGATTGTGGCCCACGGCGACAGCCGTGGGAAAGAGAAGCAGCCTCACTTGATTTCTCAGCCCCGGCAGGGGCGTAAGCCCCCTCTCGTCAAACTGCAAAGCGCGGATCAAATTCAACTCCATGTTTCTTCAGCAGCGCCACGACCTCTTCCTGATACGTCAACTTGCGGTGATGCTCTTCCTGATGCGCAATGTACGCCTTAACTTCGCTCAGCTTGGACTGGCTGACACTGAACGCCGTATACCCTGTCTGCCACGAAAACGCCCGTCTCGGCGAGCGCTCGTTGGCCCACTTCGATGAGTTGGCCTTGAGCTTCTCCATGAGGTCTGCAAGTGAAAGGCTTGCGGGAAGAACAAAGAGCAAATGGACGTGGTCCTTGGGGCCGTTGATCAGCACGGGCTTGCCCCTTAGGTTTGTGATGATGCCACCCATGTACGCGTAGAGGTCGGATTTCATATCGGTACGAATAAGCGGCTGGCGATCCTTCGTGCTGAACAGGGCGTGGGTTAGGAGATTCGTGTAGGTGTGAGCCATTTCTGTCGCCCCTCCCGGGGCTCGTTTCTTGTTCTGCTTCTTTTCCCCATGGCTGTCGCCATGGGCCGCATTCTGCCGCCGCTACGCGGCTTGCCTTCGGTGGAATGATTCTTGAGTCCGTCTCCAATATAGCGTCCCATCTTCGCCTTTCCTAAGTCCCTCGATAAGCAGCAGCGCGCGGCGACCCAGGCACGCTTCCACGCTTACCAACTCAATGAGCAGTCACGCAATGATGGCCGATGGTCCGATTCCCTCACACCTCGGCGCGTTCCAGGACCAACTGCGCGGCAAGGGGAAATGCCAGAGCAACGACGGCATAAATGATGAGCTTACCGAGAGGAAAGGCCACCGTGGAACTTGTCGCCCATTCGCAGCCGGCAAACGTGAAACTCAAGACCGAGGGCAAGTGGACATGCCAGTAGCGGCCGGCTAAGGGGAGAAACAAGTCGATGAGCAGTATACCCAGGCCATAACTGATCCCCTGCTCGCCCTTGCGCGCGAGCACCGTCAAGAAATATGTCAGGCTATACACCGCCACGGCGCCGACGAACAAAGGTAAAGTCGTGGCCAGCAAGCGCCAAGAGTAAACATAGCCTGATTCATAGGAGAGTGCTCCGAAGGTCCCAACGACACCGGCAACAACCAGCCCCAAAATCTCGCCGGCGCCGACCGACCAGCACGTCCAAACCCAGTACCTTCGGCGCCGCGGCCGCGTGAGCAGAAAATCCAGAGTCTTTTCTTTATACTCTTCGCCAATGCTCGCAACCGCCAGAGTCAAGGCCGCAAGTAGAATGATCAAGGAAACAACCCCTCCTAGCATTAACGTGGCTATCTGCGACCATAATTGAGCCACGCCAGATACTGGCCCACCCCTCTTAAAGTCTGGGAAGGCTCCATGAGTGGCGAGTATGATTGTGAAGAGGACACAGGTCACGGGGACCACGATCAAAAAGAAGATGAAACGGCTGCGGCTATCCCGCCAACATTTCCAGAAGTACATACCTCCTCCTTTCGGACCAGTTCGAGAAAGATTTCCCGCAAACCGAGGGGAGAAACATCCGTGACGGTTGCCCCCTGGCGGCGGAGTTCGGCGGCAAAGGCGTCGGCGTTTTGTTTGACGAGGTATCTGCAGAAGGCCCCGTCGAGAGTCACGGACACGACCTCCCTGGACTTGGATTGGGGCAGGGCATTGCCGGCGGCGGTGATCGAATCGAAACTGGCTCTTGATGTCATCCAGCCGCGCTTCCAGCAACAGCCTTCCGTGGTCGATCAGGCCGACGTGGTCGGCAACCTGTTCCACGTCGGAAAGTTGATGAGAGGAGATCAGAACGGTGCGGCCCTCACTCACCACATCCTGCGCCAGGATGCGCAGAAATTCGTCCACCCCCACGGGATCGAGCCCCGTCGCCGGTTCATCGAACACCAGCAAATCCGCCCCTTGCGCGAGCGCCAGCAGCAGAAAGACTCTGGTGCGGTTGCCTTGCGAAAGCTTGCTGAAAGGGGGGTCCATGGGGATTTCAAAGGAGCGCGCGTACTTGGTGGCAGCCTCGTCCGACCAGTTTGGGTAAAACCCCCGCGTAAAGCGCACCAACTCCCGAGCGGTGAGGTTGCCATAGAGAGACTTGTTCTCGCTCACGTATGCCGTGCGCTCGAGAATCGCTACTTGTTCGCGACCGACGTGAAATCCCAGGACCCTGGCCTCGCCGGCCGTAGGCCGCGTCAAGCCTAGTAATATCTTTATGGTGGATGTTTTGCCGGCGCCATTACGTCCCAGGAAACCGTAAATGCCGCCGCGCGGGACATTCAAGCTGAGTTCGTCAACAGCTCGTACTTGGGAATATACCTTAACGAGCTTTTCGGTCCAGATCGCTATGTCGTTCATGGGCTTCCTCCAGGGCGTTCAACTCCTGCCAAACGATATCGATGATTTCTTGCGGATCGAGCCGCAGTTGCGTGCCCTCCACGGCAATCTGCCGGGCGTGCGGCCGCAGACGCCGGATTTTCTCCGATTTCAGCAGGCCCGTAGGATTCTCCGCTACGTAGGTGCGGCCACCCGGAACCGTCGCCAAAACTCCATCCCTCTCCAGGTTCTGGTACGCCCGCGCCACGGTGTTGGGATTAATGCGTAAGTCAGCCGCAACCTGGCGCACCGAAGTCAACGCGTCCCCCGGCTGCAGGGCGCCGGAGGCGATGTAGTGCTTCACCTGATTCTCGATTTGCAAGTAAATTGGGACGCCCGAGGATGGATTAATGTGGAGCAACATACTGTAGTAATACATTAGTACAGTTGGCGTGTCAAGAGTTTTTTGCCCTCCCCCGGGCGCAGACTCCCGCACCGCAAGCCCGGAAAAGGCGAGCCGCTTTATCGCCCCTTCAGGGCGCAGGCGTTATATTGGATTGGCTTCTTAATCCAGGCTGAGGGCCGATGTCCTGCGCTGGGCTGGTTCGCCTCCTTCGGGGCCCGGCAGCCTGCTCCACTTGACGAACGCCAATTAATCGGCTACAGTGCTAGCGTATGGCAAGGCGCCGGAGATTCGCGGGGACGAGAGCCGGTTGGGCGGCTGGAGTCGTGTCCAGTCATGGGGTGGACAGTGTAGCGCCACGACAGCCTGTGCGGGCGCAGCTCGCTTTGGAGTGCGGCAGCTTGCTGCCGCCTTCCTCTCCGCGAGCTTGCTCGCGGGGATTGCAACCGAGAGCATCATTGCCCGCCAGCAAGCTGGCTCACGCCAAAGCGGCAGCAAGCTGCCGCACTCCAAAGCCCCGCCCAGAATAACGGCAGGGACGAGTTTTTCCGTAGCCTGGAGCCCGGACCTTTCAGACCTGTGCTGAGAAACACAGGCCGGCCCCTGTGGCGTGACGACAGGCCCATGCAAGCCGGAAGAACGGTCCTCAGGCGCGAAGAGAATTCTTTTTTTGACCGAACGACGCGGGAATGTCTATGAAAACAAAGGGCCGCTGTGGAAGAAGTGGAAGCTAGGCGGGAATGTTATAGAAAACACAGGTGGTTAAACGTTTAGAACGGGAATGTTATTGAAAATACAGGTAGTTAACGGATGGAAGGCGGGATGAGGATTCCAGAAGTGGCAGGCAGAAAGTAGAAAGCAGAACGATGCCACCGATCGTGGGTGCAAAGCGGCAGATGTACTGGACGATATGTTGAGAAATTCATCCATCTTTCTGGGAAGCCGTTTTGCGTAGGTAATAATGTCCTATAAAGACGGTATTTGTGTCCTAAAACAGGTATTTGCTTGGACAATTAGTGCGAGTGTCATTCCTGGGAACGCGAATTGCCGGTGTACGGAACGTGCGTGGGTAGTTAGGGTGATTTCACCCGAAAGCGGGATTCCGAATCCCAAGCTAACTCAATAGCGGAAACCGAGAGACAAGTCGGAGGAAGAAGAGTAGAATTGCCCATTCCAAGCTGACGACAAGAAATCGATGGCTCGAGGTTCCCGGAGCAAGTCTCTCCGGTGAGCGTCCCCGCCTCCGGCTTTAAAGGGTCAGGCTTTTATGAGCATCAACATTGGGTTAGATATCGGCGCTGTCAGTTACAAGCTGGCCGCCATCGGAGCACCGGCAGACGAGTTGCTGTTCCGCGAACTTAGTGAAAAATCCCAGACATTTTACGGGGCTACGTTTCCCGCTTCCAGCCCTTTCGCGGGGCGGCCGCTGATCCTCTCGAGGTACCGGCGCATTCAGGGGAGCCCCATCCAATCCACCTTCGACTTGCTGCAAGAACTTTACGCGGACATCTCGGAAGAAAACGTGGAAGGGATTCGCGTCACCGGGTCAGGCAGCCAGCTCATCGCGAAAATCCTGGGCATTTACTTCGAGAACGAGTTCCGGGCCATTGCCAAAGGCGTGCGGACGTTCAACCCCGAAGTGCGCACGATTTTTGAAATTGGTGGTGAGTCGTCAAAATACTTGCGGCTGGACCCGGAAGCGATGGGCAAGCACCTGGGAATCGTGGATTACCAGACCAGCGGGGAATGCGCGGCGGGCACCGGATCTTTCATTGACCAGCAGGCCAAGCGTTTGCTTTACAGCATCGAGGAAGTGGGCGCGGCGGCGTGCGGGGCAAGTTGCGCGGCCCGCATTGCCGGCCGATGCTCCGTGTTCGCCAAAACGGACATGATCCACGCCCAGCAGAAGGGCTACAGCACGGAGCAGATTCTGCGGGGCCTGTGCGACGCCGTAGCGCGGAACTTCAAATCGAGCATCGTCAAAGGCCGGGCCGTGGTTGCGCCGGTGGCCTTTATCGGCGGCGTAGCGCTGAATGCGGGCATCTCAAACGCCCTGCGAGAGGCATTCAAGCTGGACGAGAACGAGCTTGTGGTTCCCAGCCTCCACGCCTGGTTGGGGGCGCTGGGCGCAGCCATGCTGGAGGCTGAGGAATGGCGCAAACGGTCGTTCAAGCGCATTCATCAACTGCGCCAGCATGAGGCCGCCAAAAAGAGTTTTGCCTGCACGGAAGCACTCTGCATGAAGAACGTGCTCCTGTTGCGGGACCGGGTGGAGGATGTGAGGCCGTCCGTGGGTGGGCCGAACGGAGATGGGTGCAAGCCCTTACCGGGCCACCAGCCGAAAGCGGAAATAGCAAATTTGAAATCTCAAATTTCAAATTCGAAATCTCAAATTTCAAATAGGATCGAAGCGGACCCGGGAATTAATAATGCCCGCAACCCCGTTTCGGATGAGCTGCCGCGGGCGGAAACGGCAAATTCGAAATCCCAGATTTCAGATTTGAAATCTCAAATTTCAAATGAGATCGAAGCGTACCTGGGAATCGACATCGGCTCGGTGAGCACCAACCTGGTGGTTACCGACGTGGATGGCAGGCTTCTGAAAGAAATCTATCTGCCCACGCAGGGGCGGCCCATCGAGGTGGTTGACCGGGGGCTCAAGGAGATCGAGGCCGAACTCGGGACTTGGCTCGACATTCGTGGTGTGGGGACGACAGGTTCCGGCCGCGAGTTGATCGGTGAGATGGTGGGCGCCGACACGGTAAACGACGAGATCACTGCCCACAAGACCGGCGCGATGCACGTCTGTCAGCAAATGGGCATGGAGCCGGTGGACACCATCTTCGAGATCGGCGGGCAGGACTCCAAGTTCATTCGTATCGAGAAGGGCGTGGTGGTGGACTTCACCATGAACGAAGCCTGCGCGGCGGGCACCGGCTCGTTCCTGGAAGAGCAAGCCGAGAAGCTGGGGATTTCCATTAAGGAGGAATTCGCGCGCCTGGCGCTTGCCTCCGCGAATCCCGCGCGCCTGGGTGAACGTTGCACGGTCTTCATGGAGCGTGACGTCACGGGAATGCTGCTGAAAGGCGCGGAGGTCGGGGATCTGGCGGCGGGCCTGGCTTATTCCGTAGCCTTGAACTACCTGAACCGCGTGGTGCGCGGAAGGAAGATCGGCAAGGTCATCTTTTTCCAAGGGGGAACCGCTTACAACGACGCGGTGGCGGCCGCATTCTCCCAAATCCTGGGCAAGCAAATCGTTGTCCCCCCGCATAACGGCGTGATCGGGGCCATCGGCATGGCGCTCATTGCGCGCGACCTCATGAAGAGCGCCGGCCACCCCACCCGTTTCCGGGGCTACGACCTCAACCGGGTGCAGTTCACGGCGCGGGACTTTGTCTGCCGCGCCTGCTCGAATTACTGCGACATGAAAGAGTTCACCATCGAGGGGGAACGCACCTACTGGGGAGACCAGTGTTCCGACAAGTTCCGCAAGCGGGCGCGTTCCGACCGCAGGCCCATCATCGAGGATCTGCTCGATTACCGCGAGAAGCTGCTGGAAGAAGTTCTGCTGCCGTCCCAAGGTTCGAGGCCTACGGTGGGCGTCCCGCGCACCATGTTCTACTACGATCGCTTCCCCTTCTGGTGCGCCTACTTCCAGGAGTTGAAATTCGAGGTGGTGCTCTCCGCCACGACCGACCGGAAGATTTCCACCCGGGGTGAAGAGTTGGCCATGGCGCAGCCGTGCTTCCCGGTGCAGGTAGCGCACGGACACATCATGGACTTGCTGGACAAAGGGGTAGACTACCTACTGCTGCCCAACACCATCAAC
The DNA here is from genome assembly GCA_963832915.1 of uncultured Acidobacteriota bacterium. Taxonomy (GTDB): domain Bacteria; phylum Acidobacteriota; class Terriglobia; order UBA7540; family UBA7540; genus CAVROP01. Next base: position 6,018 of record CAWHWE010000058.1, on the reverse strand, counting down.
GCCGAAGCCCCGCCGAGCGGCGTGGATTCGCACCTTTGCCCCTGGAATCAGACGCTCCCCTTTGTGGTGCGCGCCGTGCCGCAAGTGGAGAGCGCTCGCACCAAGCTCCTGATTCCTACGGTGCATTTCCGCTTCGGGCGGAAGCACGTCGAGAAGGAACTGGCGGAGTTTGCTCGATCGCTCGGCATTTCCCGCAAGCTGAGCGATCGCGCGGTGACGGCGGGCTACGCCGCACAGGGAGCCTTTACGGACGCCGTGCTGGAGGCTGGCGCTCAGGCCCTCGGCCAGCTCAAGGAGAGCGGCGAGCCGGCGTTGGTGCTGGTGGGGCGTCCTTACAACCTCTACGACCGCAGCGTCAACTGCGATATCCTGCGCAAGCTACGCGCGCTTTATGGCGTCAATGTATTGCCCATGGATTTCCTCCCTCTGGACCTCGAAGACATCACCGAGGTCAACCCGAATATGTACTGGAACTCCGGGCGGCGGATTCTGGCGGCTGCGCAGTTGACTCGCCGCCGCCGCAACCTGCACCTGGTCTACATCTCGAACTTCAAGTGCGGCCCGGACTCGTATATCAAGTCGTTCCTCGACGATGCCGCCGGCAAGCCCTCGCTGGTGCTTCAGTTCGACGGCCACTCGAACGACGCCGGGTTTATCACCCGCTGCGAAGCCTATCTGGATAGCAAAGGATTTCTGCGATGTCCCTCTTCGACCACCGTCATGTAAGCCGCCGCATTGGCGCCGGGCATTCTCTGGCGGGCAAGACGGTTTACATCCCCACTATGGCGGAAGGCAGCTCCGAGGCATTCGCGGCCGTGTTCCGATGGCTGGGCATTGAAGCGCAGCCCACCCCGCCCTCCAACGAGCGCACACGCGAGCTGGGAAGCAAGCATACGACCGGCGATGAGTGCTACCCGGCCAAGGTTACGGTGGGCGATTTCCTCCGAGTTATCGAAATGCCGGGCTTCAAGCCTGCGCGCACGGCGTTCCTGATGCCTACGGCCGAGGGTCCGTGCCGGTTCGGCCAGTACGCCCCTTTCCTGAAGAAAGTCCTGCGCGAGGCCGGTTACGGCGACGTCCAGTTGCTGTCGCCCACAAGCCAGAATGGCTACACTGATCTGGGCGAGATTACCAACGCCTTCCTGCGGGCCGGTTGGCGGGCGCTGGTCGCCGCTGACACGCTCCACCGCGCGTTGCTTAAGACCCGTCCCTATGAGAAAACCCCGGGCGCCTCGGACCGCGTCTACCAAGTGTCCCTCCAAGACCTGTGCCAAACGATGGAGACAAGTTGCGCGGACATGGGCTGCCAACTCTCGACCCTGGTTGAGTCGATGATCCGGGCCAGAGAGCGGTTCCGGCGCGTCCCGGCCCACTACGATCCAGAAACTCCGCTGATTGGCGTAGTGGGAGAGATATTCTGCCGCCTGAATACCTTCTCCAACGAAGACTTGATACGCAAGCTGGAGAGCTATGGGGCCGAGTGCAGCCTGAGCCACATTGCGGAATGGGTGGCCTACACCAACACCGAGCAGGAACGAAAGCTCCGTCTACGCGGACGGGCCATTTCTCTGGATATGGTGAAGGCGCGCTTGCGCTCGCACATCCAGCATTCCGACGAGCACGCTATGATCGCCCCGTTCCATGAGGATTTTGTGGGTTATGAGGAGCCGGAAGTGGAGGAGGTTATAGAACTAGCCTGGCCCTATTTGCCGGTCTGCGGAGCGCAGGGTGAGATGGTCTTGAGCGTGGGGAAGGCGGCTTATCATGCCCTTCACGGGGCCGACGGCGTCATCGATATCAGTCCCTTTACGTGCATGAACGGAATTGTGAGCGAGGCCATCTATCCCAAGCTCAGCAGAGATTACGGTGGCATCCCCATTCGCAATTTCTATTTTGATGGCACGCAGTCCGACCTCGACCGCGACTTGGGCATCTATCTCGAACTCGCCCGATCCTACCGTGAGAAGAAGCCTTATCCCCGAGAGTATGCTCCCTGCTTCACCCCGCAGGTTGCTTAGAGTGAATTCCTCACCACGGGTCTGGAAGGGCGGGGCTTCAGCCCCGCCCTTCCGGCAATCCGCTCAGAACGGCCAAACTTGGTGAGAAACCCTTGTTAGAGTGCGTCCGTTGTCGTCTTGGCGTAACAGGATGAAAATGGGAATCAGAAACTAGATAATAGGATTCCGGTTTCCAATGTCCAGTTTCTAATTTCTAGTTTCTGCTTTCTGCTTTTCTCTACGGCTTCCTCCATTCCTCCCAATCTTTCAAAACAGCCTTGGTCATTACATGAGCCGCCTCGTGCAGCCAATCCGGCTTTCGTTTGCCCAAGTCGCGCCGGACGGCCTTGATTGCATCTTTGCTCCCCAGGTGGATATTTGCGGTCTCGAAACCCATGGCGTGGAGCAACCGTTCCTCATCACGCTTCTCAGGCAAGGCGGCCAATTCGATGCGGGAGCAATGGGGGGATAGCCGGCGCACGATCCATCTGCCGCGCAAATGCACAAAGGGGTCAAGAGCCCGCGCGGCGTTGGTGATGATGTCCTCATAGAATATCTTCTGCGGGCCTTTACCTTCATTTGCCCAAACACACGCCGAAGGCACAATCGCCTTCGCCTCGCGCGCCACCCTTCCTCCTCCCCAGTCTGTGATTGCCACGTAACGCTCCCTGCCCAGGCTGCCCATTCCCGCCACCCGATGGGCAACGCGATACATCAATTCTCGTTCCGGCAATAACTCCTCGAGCGCTTTCCTGGCGCCTTTGGGAATTGCGTCGCTGACTGTGGGCAAGGCGTTCATCTTTCCCCAAAAATGGACAGGGTCGCGCAATTCGCCCGTGACAGCTTCCCGCAGCCACTTGTAATTCTCATCCAGAACGAATGGCTTGCCCCCTTTTTCCAGGCCTTCACGGTAGCCCACCAGGATACCCTTGCATGCGGCTTGCGTGGTGAGCGCCAAATGGCTGGCAGCGATGGCCAAGTGTGCGCTCACCGCGAGCCGGACCAGGTCATTGGTATAGGCCAAGGGAAAGGCCTCGTCAAAATCGTTCACGCCCCAGATCAGCCGTCCTTCGAGGTCGCGCCACGTCCCGAAATTCTCCAGGTGAAGATCGCCCACCGCCAGGACTCGAGGCGCTTTCGCAAGGCCCAAACGGTTCTCCGGCCACATTTGAGCCCACCGATAGAATGTGGCGCGCAAAAAGGGCAATGGGGCCTCCCCCATCCTGGAGTGCTTCAACGCCAGGTCCTCCTGGACGAGAGTCAGTCGCTCGGCCAGCCATGCTTCGTACCGCTTGGTGGCCTTTTTGATCTTCATATGTAGTCCCTCCGAGCCAGGAGAGTTATACTCACCACACTATGAAGGAATTTCCTGTTGGGAAACTACCCCAGCGCATTCTCCAACGTCTATTGGCGGCGTGTCAAGTGCCAAGAAGCTCCAGAGTCGTTCTGGGACCGCGCTTCGGCGAGGATGCTGCCGTAATCGACCTGGGCGCAAAATACCTTGTGGCGAAAACAGACCCCATTACGTTCACTTCGGAGCGTATCGGGTGGTACGCAGTCAACATCAATGGCAATGATATCGCCACGCTGGGAGCGCGCCCCCTCTGGTTCCTGGCCACTTTACTGCTTCCCGAAAAAGGCACTTCGTGGTCACTGGTTCGGAATATCTTCCGGGACACCCTTGGGGCCTGCCGGGAGTTGGGGGTGACGCTCTGTGGCGGTCATACCGAGATTACCCGCGGCCTCGACCGTCCAATCATGGTAGGCCAAATGCTCGGCGAGGTGGCCAAATCCAAGCTGGTTCGAAAGGAAAGCCAGCAACCGGGAGACCTTGTGCTGCTCACTCGAGGCATCGCAATCGAGGGTACGGCCCTCCTGGCGAGAGAAAAGCGTGTTACCCTTGCCCGCAAACTGCCGGCAACAATTCTGCGCCGTGCCCAGCGCTTGCTCGTCCGTCCCGGGATTAGCGTGGTCCGGGACGCCATGCTTGCACAACGCCATGGTGAAATCCACGCCATGCACGACCCGACGGAAGGCGGACTCGCCTCAGGGTTGTTCGAGCTCGCGAAGGCTGGCGGAGTGGGGTTGCGCATCTGGAAAGATAAGGTCCCTGTTCTCGAGGAGACACGCTGTCTAAGCGAAATCCTGGGGTTTGATCCCTTTGAGCTGATTTCGTCGGGTGCATTGCTGGTGGTCGCGAGCGCGAGGTCAACCTCGAACCTGCTTCGCGCTTATCTCCGCCATGGTGTAAGAGCCGCCATCATCGGCGAGGTGAGGGAAGCCGCCGAAGGCATCCAAGTGGTCGAGAAGGCACGGCAAAGCCCGCTTCGGATCCCGGCTCGAGATGAGATCGCACGCCTGCTGGGATAGATACTGAGTAGGGCCAAGCGGCGCTCGCCCCCCTGGGGCGGACGCCGTCCGCCCCTACTTCCGTCGCCGCGCCCAGAACGGGAAACCAAGGCGTTTTTTCCACGCCCTGCTAAGCTTGGCCGGATGTGGTATGGTTGGGGATGATGTCGCTACCGAAACCCATCAAGTGGCTCACAATTCTCCTGGCGATACAGATTTTGGGAGTGCAAACGCCGGAAGTAATGGGCGCCGAGCTGGGGCCGAAAACAGTTCAGGCTTTCGACAGATACGTCCAGTTGACTGAGGCACGCATCAATCGGGAAGTCTCGCAAACTGAAACGTTTTTGTATGTGGATGAGCTTCCTCAGCCGCGCCGCTCCCAAGTCCTGGCCTCACTCAAGCGCGGTGAAGTATTTATGGAACGGCTTCAGACGCCCGATGCTTCGGGTCGCACGATGGAGGCGCCGGAGGCAATCATCCATCATTGGCTGGGAGCAGTTTTCGTTCCGGGCGCAAATCTTCAACAGACGATTGCTCTCCTGCAAGACTACAATCGCCACCAGGACATTTATAAGCCGGAGGTAGTTCGCTCACGTCTGATCAACCACACAGGGAATGACTTCCAGATCTACTATCGCCTGCGGAAAAAGAAAGTCATCACCGTCACGCTTAATACCTATCACGATGTTCATTACTTTCCAGTAGATTCGACGCGTTGGTACAGCCGATCGTACTCCACCAAAATCGCCGAAGTGGCCAATGCCGATACACCGAATGAATATGAAAAGCCCGTCGGCCAAGACGAGGGATTCCTCTGGCGAATCAATTCCTACTGGAAGTTAGAGGAGAAAGACAGCGGCGTCTCCATCGAGTGCGAGTCAATTTCCCTCACCCGCGACATTCCCACAGGATTGGGCTGGCTCATCAAGCCCTTCGTAACCAGCATTCCCAGAGAATCCCTCGAGATGACCATGGGCTCAACTCGGTCAGCCCTGGCGGCGTCCAGGAAAGAAGACAGCAGGCAGTAGGCAGAAGGCAACAAGCAGTCGTCGCAAGCGAGAGGGCATTCCAAAATCTAAAATCCCAAATCCAAAATCGCCTCAGCCCCCGGCACCAAGCCCCTTTTCTCCAACGGAGGACGGAGTCACGCCCTCTTCTGCTCAAGCAAGGAATAGAGCACCGGCATCACCAGCAAGGTAATGAAAGTTGAGATGGAGAGGCCGCCGATGACGGCCAGGGCCAAGGGTTTTTGCAATTCCGCTCCCGCCCCCAGACCGAGCGCCAGCGGAAGCAAGCCAAAAAGCGTACAGAGGGTGGTCATCAGGATAGGACGCACACGGATTTTGCCGGCCTGCACCAGGGCTTCGCTAAGCGGCATGCCCTGCTCCTCCCAGAGCTTGTGAACGTACTCAAAAAGAATGATGCCGTTCTTTACGACCAACCCCACCATCAAGACGATGCCCATAAATGACGAGACATTGAGCGCCGTCCCGGTGGCGAGCAGCATGCCGAAGACGCCGAGGAGTGAAAGCGGGGCGGCCGACATAATGATCAAGGCTGGGGCGAAAGCGCGAAACTGGATCACCAGTACGATGAAAACCGCCGCCAACGCCAGGCCAAGGACGGAGAGGAGGTCGCGGAAGGAGCTTTGCTGGCTTTCATAGAGCCCGCC
>CAWHWE010000057.1:0-41177 GCA_963832915.1 uncultured Acidobacteriota bacterium | reverse complement strand
CGTTCCCAACCAGCAGGATGCTGGAGGCGTCCAGGATATCCTCCATCGCCGCATGCCGGTCGGCGGCCTGCGATTCGGTCAAGGCGCGCACCAGGGAAGAGTAATCGGCTGTGCGATGGTGGTCCAGGTTATTCGTGCCCAAGATGGTGCGCGTGAACCGCCCGAGGAGATAGTTCTCCTCGTTAGTTGTGCGATTGGAGCCGATGACTGCGATTGCATCCGGTCCATATTCCGCCAAGATGCCCTTGAGCCGCTCGACCGTCACGCCAAGAGTTTCATCCCAAGTACTGCCTACCTGCCGGCCGTTGTGACGGATCAGAGGAGCCGTGAGCCGTTTGTCGCTATTGACGAAGTCCCATCCGAAACGGCCCTTGACGCAAAGGAACTCGCCATTGAACCCGGAATGGTCGCGGTTGTTGGCTCGGATGATCTGATTGTTCCGAACGGAGAGGGTCGTCTTGCAGCCGTCGCCGCAGTGGTTGCAGATCGTCCCCGTATAGGTCATCTCCCACGGCCGGGTGTGATAGCGGTAGGTCCCGCTGGTGAGCGCGCCCACCGGGCAAATATCAATGCACATTCCGCACTCTTCGCATTCCAGTTGCTCTCCGCGATTGGGAATGATCTCGCTATGCGCGCCTCGGAAACCGATACCGTAGGCGTTGACGTCCAATCCCTCGTCGCATACTCGGACGCAGCGGTAGCACAGGATGCAGCGCGGCCAATCATAATAGACAAGGCTGGAGAACTTCTTCTCATCGTGGTGGAGCTTGGACTCCATGAAGCGGGTTTCAGCAGCCCCGTACCGGAAGACGGCGTCCTGGAGCTCACATTCTCCGCCCTTGTCGCAAACCGGACAATCCAAGGGGTGGTTAGTAAGCAGGAACTCGAGCATGGCCTTCCGAGCATTCTTCACTTCCTCGGTGTCGGTGTGGACCACCATCCCATTGGTCACCACCGTAGTGCAGGCGGTTTGCAGCTTGGGCATCCTCTCGATGGCGACCAGGCACATGCGGCAGGCGCCCTGTAAGGTCAGGTTTGGGTAATAGCAGTAAGAGGGTATCTCGATACCCACTTGCTTGGCGGCTTCAATCAGCAAAGTGCCGGCGGGGGCCGTCACGGCCCTGCCATCGATGGTGAACTTGACTGGCTCGGGCGCAGCTCCCTTCTTGGTCGTGAGACCAGGCATCAAGGCCGAACTACGAGTGTAAGGACCCGGAATCTGACGGCTCTCTTCCTTCAGAGGGTGGTCCACGATCTCGAAACCCGGGTCTTGCGTCCGGTCCTTCATGCTACGCTCACCGCCTCTTTCCGGCCGATTGTAGGGGTGGGGCTTGCCCTACCCCGCCGCAGGGGACGGCAAGCCGTCCCCCTACAGGATTCTTCATGCCACCGCCACCGCCTTCTTCTCGAATGGACACGAGCCCAGTTGCAGGTGCGCTTCGAATTCAGGCCGGAACTTTTTCAGAATGCTGATGGTGGGCATCGCCGCCGCGTCTCCGAGGGGACAGAGCGTTTTGCCCAGCATGTTGTATGAAACGTCCAGAGCCGTGTCCGGATCTTCCGGTAGTCCGGCGCCAGCGTGGAACCGTTCGAGGAGCGACTTCAGCCATGCGGTTCCCTCACGGCAGGGGATGCACCAACCGCAAGATTCGTGGGCGTAAAACTTCATGATGCGGTGGGCGACTTTCACCATGCAGGTTTCTTCGTCCAGAACTACGACTCCGCCGGAGCCCAGCATGGAGCCGATTTTGGCCACAGCATCGTAGTCCATGGCGACGTCAATTTCGTCAGCCGTCAGCACGGGGCAGGAAGAACCGCCGGGGATCACAGCTTTCAACTTCTTGCCGCCCAACACTCCGCCGCCTACCTCCTCAATCATGCGCCGGAGAGGAAAGCCCATAGGCAGTTCATAGACTCCCGGCCTTTCAATGTGGCCGCTCAGGCAAAAGAGGCGAGTGCCTCCGTTCTTGGGCGTTCCCAGCTTGGCGTACCATTCCGCGCCGTTCAGGATGATGTGTGGGACGTTTGCCAGCGTCTCGACGTTATTGATAATTGTCGGGCCTCCGTAGAGTCCCACGATAGCAGGGAAGGGAGGCTTGATGCGTGGGTACCCTCGCAGTCCTTCGAGCGAATTCAAGAGCGCCGTTTCCTCGCCACACTCATAGGCGCCCGCACCCGTGTGGGTACAAAGGTCAAAATCAAAACCCGTTCCCAGGATGTTCTTTCCCAGCCACCCGCGCGCGTAGGCCTCTTCCAGGGCACGATCAACGATGTTCATCAAATAGCGGTATTCTCCCCGGATGTAGATATAGCCTTGGTGGGACCCGATGGCAAAACCGGCTATGCTCACCCCCTCGATCAATTGGTGGGGATCGTATTCCAATAACGGCCGGTCCTTGCAGGTTCCCGGCTCGCTCTCATCCGCGTTGCAGACCACGTACTTGGGCTTGGCGGATTGTTTGGGTACGAAACTCCACTTCATGCCGGTGTTGAAGCCCGCCCCGCCGCGGCCTCGGAGCCCGGAGTTCTTCATCTCATTGATGACCGCGTCCGGTCCCATTTCGAACGCCTTTTTCAGGGCTTTGTAGCCGTCGTGCTGAAGATACACGTCAATCGAGGTCGAGTTCGGGATGCCGAACCGCTGGGTGAGAACCTTCACCTCCAGCGGCGATCCTTTGGCGTAATTTTGATAATCCGACATGAATTCGTGGTCCGTGCTAAAGCGTTATCGCGTAAGAACCGTTCCGGTCTCGCACCAAGACCCCCTCACCCCTAGCCCCTCTCCCCCAAGGGGGAGAGGGGAAACATAATTCGATTTCAACCACCCTCTCCCCCTTGGGGGAGAGGGTGTCCCGATCTGATTGGGACAGGTGAGGGGGTTGTTCGGCGACCAATGCACTGGTTATTTCGAGACGACTGCCCTTCACCTACTGCTTATCGCCTACTTTTCCCGACTCCCCCGCCTCAAATCCCGGCCCCGCTTACTGGCTCCCGTTCCTCCGCAACTTCTCCAAAAGCGTATCAACCTTCTCCGGAGTGAGGTCTTCGTAAAAGTCGTAATTCACTTGCATGGCCGGCGCGCCACAACAAGCGCCAAGGCATTCGACTTCCTCCAAGGAGAATAGTCCCTCAGGCGTCGTCTCCTTATGGCCAATTCCGAGCCGTTTCTTGCAGTGTTCGAGGATTTCCTCTCCGCCCCGAACCATGCAGGAGACGTTGGTGCACACCTGAAGGTTGTACTTGCCCATCGGCTTGCGATGGAGCATCGAGTAGTAACCGATGTCCTCAATCACCTCGATCGGCCGGACCTCAACCCGGCGGGCGACTTCCTCGATGACCTCGTCGCTGACAAACCCGATCTCATCCTGAGCGAAGAGGAGACACGGGACGATGGCCGATCGCTTCAGCGGGTAGCGCGAGATCACTTCATCGAACTTTTTGAGCAGCGCGTCAGAAAGCATGGCAGATGAAAACTAGAAATCAGAAACCAGAAATTAGAAACTCGAAAATCGAAAATGGAAAATCGAAACTCGCAAATGCAATCGGGTTCGTAATCCAAAATCCAAAATTCTCAGGATGCCCTCTGAATCGTCAATTTTCGGTGACCCGCTAAGGTCCACAATCCAAAATCTAAAATCCAAAATCACCTTACCGGTCCACTTCACCCAAGATAATATCGATGGTGCCAATACATGCGACCACGTCTGCGATCAGGCGGCCCTCGATCATCTTGGGCAAAGCCTGCAAATTGGCGAAGGAGGGCGCGCGAACGTGACAGCGGAAGGGTTTAGGTGACCCGTCGCTAACCATGTAAAACCCCAGTTCGCCGCGGGGAGACTCGATGGCCTGATACACTTCGCCGATGGGGGGATGGAATCCCTCGGTGACGATCTTGAAGTGGTAAATGAGCGCCTCGATGGACGTTTTCATGCTCTCCCGGTCGGGCAAAACGATGTGGGGCGCGTTCGCCTTAATGGGACCCTCGGGGAGGCCCTCCATCGCTTGCTGCACGATGCGGAGCGACTGGCGCATTTCATCCAGCCGGACCAGGTACCGGGAATATACATCACCCTCCGGCCGGGTCGGCACGTTGAAATCAAACTTGTCGTAGCTCGAGTAGGGCTGCTTTTTTCGGATATCCCAGTCAACTCCTGAGCCGCGGAGCGACGGACCTGAAAGTCCCCAGGCAATGGCCTCGTCGGCGGTGAGCTTTCCGACTCCGACCGTCCGGCGGAGCCAGATGGGGTTCTTGGTTAGCAAACCCTCGTATTCCGCCAAGTGGCCGGGGAATGCCTTCACGAACTTCTCCACTCCCTTGAGCCAGCCGAGGGGGGGCTCGAGGGCCAAGCCGCCAATGCGGAAATAACTGGTCATCATGCGTTGGCCGGACACCATTTCGAAGATGTGGAGGATATCTTCGCGCTCCCGGAAGCAATAGAGAAGGACGGACATGGCTCCCAGGTCAATAGCGTGGCTTCCCAGCCAAACCAAGTGGCTCTGGATGCGCGTGAGCTCAGTCAGCAGGACCCGTATCCACTGGGCGCGGGGGGGATTTCGATATCCAGCAGTTTCTCGACCGCGAGGCAAAAGCCCAGATTGTTGGAGAGCGGGGCGAGGTAATCCATCCGGTCTGTGAGCGTGATGCCTTGCGCGTAAGTCTTGTCCTCGAAGGACTTCTCGAAGCCTGTATGGAGGTAGCCGATGTCATAACGGGAGCGGATAACCGTCTCGCCCTCGAGCTCGAGCACCATGCGCAATACCCCGTGGGTAGAGGGGTGCTGCGGCCCCATGCTCAGGATAACCCGTTCCTCCTGGCCCGGAATTCTTTCCAGCGTGATCGGCATCTAGCGATATCCCTCAGTGGGATAATCCTTGCGCAGCGGATGACCTTCCCAATCTTCCGGCAGAAGGATTCTCCTCAAATAAGGATGTCCCGCGAACTGAATTCCAAAGAGATCGAAGACTTCGCGCTCGAATGCGTCGGCGCATGGATAGACAGGGACCAGGGAGTCGACACGCGGATTTTCGCCGCTGGTCCGCACCTTGAGCCGAAGCCGTGCTGCAGTCTGAAGTGAAAGCAGATGATAGACCACCTCAAATCGGGGTTCGTTGGGGTAAAGATCTACCGCTGTTATGTCCGAAAGGAATTTGAAAGTAAGGCCGGGCTCGTCTCGCAAGAACTCGCAGACTGTTATCAGACTATAGGGCCGGATGTAGATCGTGACCTCGCCCCGAAACTCCCTTGCGTCTTCGACGGCCTCCGGAGCGAACTCCCGAAGCTTCGTCAAAGTAAGATTCGTCTCGCGATCGGATGACATGACGGATGAATATTGAGTTCAGGGGACCTGGTCGCGGCTCAATGCGGCTGCGATATCCGGCGCCAAGTAAACAGCCTGTCCGCGAGCGTAGGGGCGGTCCTGCGCGGCAGGACCGGCCAAGGTCGCCGCGACAGCGGCGCTAGAGTTTCCAGTCCAGGGCGCCTTTCTTCCAGAGGTAGACATACCCTGCCAGCAAGATGGCCATATAAAGGAGCATTTCAAAGAAGCCAAACCACTTCAAGCTCTTGAAAATAATTGCCCATGGATAAAGGAACACCACTTCCACGTCAAAGAGGATGAAGAGCATTGCCACGAGATAAAAGCTCACTGAAAAACGGTCGCGCGCATCACCCACCGGGGGAATCCCGCATTCGTAAGGGCTTAATTTCACCCTCGATGGGCGTTTGACTCCCACCCAGGAGGACAAGCCAAGGATGGCCGCCGCCACTACCACCACGACCAGGAAATGGATCAGAACAGGCAAATAAGGGCTTGTCATTGCAATCAGTTATAGTGAATGTGATGAACCCCGCCCAAAAATTTACTATAGGGAGCGTTAACCAACGTGTCAAGTTTTTTCTTGCTCGCCGATGCGTACAGTCGTTACCATTGTCGCTGCTGTAGTGCGTTGTTCGTCCGCCGACACCGGGGCTAAGAGGGGGGCTGACAAGCTTGGGCTGTCAGCGAATAAGCGTGACAGGACACTAAAATCAGAAACGTCGGCGTGGTCTACCATGTCCAATCGGTTATAGTTCGGAGAAGCAGGTCGTGACCGTCCAATTAAACGGCGAACATCGCGAGGTGCCCGAGGGCTTTACCTTGGCGGAATTGGTTGAGTGGCTGAAACTGCCTCGCGATCGCGTAGCTGTCGAACGAAATCTCGAAATCGTGCCCCGAGCTCGCTGGAATGTGACACCCATCCGAGCTGGTGACCGGCTCGAAATGGTACACTTGGTGGGTGGCGGCATGTAGAGGCGGGTCCGCCAGCCGACGGATGCCTGCCCTCAGGCATTGGGCACCCGCAAGGGGCGGCCGCATAAGAAGCCTATGAGTCCTCACCTGAACAGTCCCGCAGCAATTCTTGTGGCCCTGCTCATCAAACTGGCGGTGATCGCACTCCTTGCAGGTTTCATCGCGCGGTTCGGAAGATTCCGGCAATTGATCTTTATCGAGCAGCGTTCTCTAAACGAAAAGCTCGAATTCGCGGCATTCCTCGGGATACCGTTCACGTTGGCTGTTCTGGCCCGCTTGTTGGCCGGCTATCCGCCCGATCTCAGCTTAGAGGTGACGGTCGTGGCGGGCCTGCTGGGTGGGACCGTCGCTGGCCTGGTGGTTGGTATGATGGTCAGCTTGCCGGCGGTTTTGATTGGGCACGAGATATTGGCGGGGCCCATGGTGGTGCTCTATGCGGTGGTTGCGGGGACGGCCCGGTGGCTTTGCCCAGGTCCGGGAATTTCCTTGCCCGAGCAACCCTCGAAACTGAGAGGCGGCTGGAGGCCTTTGCCGAGCAAGGAAGAAATCTGGAAGTTCTCCGGATTCATCGACCTCAGCCTTTACCGTTCGATCAAGCAACGATTCAAGCACCCGGCGCCGGATTGGCAGGTGCTGTTTTCACTTCTGTGTGTCGTGCTCGAAATAGCGCGCATGACATTCGGCAGGATGGGTAGTCATCAGAAGCTACTCTACTACATGGCTTCCCCGCATTTCTGGACCAGGGCCTTGATTTGCTTGGCGACGCTTATTGGAGTCGGCCTTCCGGTGCGCATATGGAACAACACGCGGATTGAGCGCAAGCTCGTCGAACAGGAAAAAGCCCTCATGCAGGCTCGCATGGATGCGCTCATCAGCCAAATCAATCCCCATTTCCTGTTTAACACGCTCAATACCGTTTCATCGTTGATACGCTTTGACCCGGACATGGCGCGGACGGTGCTTTTGAAGTTGGCCAACATCCTTCGCCGCCGTCTGAAAAGCCAGATGCATTTTGTGCCCTTGAAACAGGAACTGGAATTCATCGACGACTATTTGGATATTGAGGTGGTGCGGTTCGGCCGAGATAAGCTTCAAATCCGCAAAGAGATCGAAGCTGAAACACTGGACGTCATGGTTCCCAGCATGATCCTCCAACCCCTTCTGGAGAACGCCATCCGGCATGGAATCGGGCCCAAGATCGATGGAGGCACGATAACGCTTTGTGCGACACAAAGCAAAGGGCGCTTGGTCATCCAAGTCATCGACGATGGAGTGGGGATTCCGGAGGAACGCCGACACGGCATTCTCGAATCCGGCATTGGCATCAGCAACGTCCACGAGAGGCTGAAGGTCCTTTACGGCCAGGATTCTTCCATGACGATCAAGAGCCAGGCCGGGAAGGGAACCGTAATTCGCATTGAGATTCCCGAACTGGTTACAACCAGGCAGCTTGATTCCGTCGAGACGGCGCAAGTCTCGCCCTAGCCGGAAATATCTGAAATTTTGGGTGTTGCGTGGCGCGTCGGGAGTCGAGGGTCGAAGGTGAGAGGTAAACTAGTTGGAAATATGTGCAGCAAATCGCATAATCGGTTGGCGGCGTGTGGCATGTGGGGCACGATGTTTTTCCTCGCCTACCACGTACCCCATACTACGTGCTGTTCTTAAACTTGATTAAGAGAGGATTCTGCTATGGCGAACGATGGATCTGAAGAGGTGAAGACACCTCCAAGGTCGATGAGCATGATCGAGGCGCGCTTTCGCAACATTTATTTGGCGTTTTACAAGGCGACCTACTTTACGCCCACCGCGCTTGACCTGAAAACTAAAGAACTGATAGCTATTGGTTGCTCCTTGTTGGCCAAGTGCGAAGGCTGTTTGGAAGGGCACTTCAAAAAAGCGCTGGAAGTCGGGGCGACGAAACAAGAGATTAGCGACGCGATTGTGGTTGCGGCCGGCATAGCAGCGGCGAGCGTTGTGGATATGGCCGATAAAGCTGCCATCAAACTCGACCTCCACCATTTTGAATAGTGATCTTAAGTCACTATTCACCATTCACCATTATTTTCGGGGCGCGCTTGGACTCACTTGTAATCGCCGACTTGTTCGTTTTGCTGTTCCTCGGGTTGGCTGACAATCAGATGATAGCCGCGCTGCTTCCCTCGCTGCTGGGTTCGCTGCATGTCAGCGTTGGAGTTGCCGGCCTGCTGGTTGCGGTTTACTCGCTCACGGCGGCTTCGGCTTCTTTCGTCTCCGGGACTCTGTCGGACCATTATGGTCGCAGGCGTTTCCTGCTCTTTGGTGTTTTCCTGTTTGCGTTGGCCTCCTGGGCGAGTTCCCGCACCAGGACTTTCCATGAGCTTATGCTCGCGCGAGGGCTGACGGGTTTTGCGGCTGGGACGCTTTCCACATGTTCCATCACCTATGCCGCGGACTGGTTTGAGTACAACGTACGGGGTAGAGCGCTGGGGTTGATCTCCAGCGCCTATTTTGCCGCTCCCATCCTCGGTGTCCCGCTGGCCGCGCAAATAGCCGACCGCTACGGCTGGCGGCAAGCGTTCCTGTTGTTCGCAGTTTTGGCCTTAGCCACAGCGCTGCTCTCCGTCAGCCTGCCGAAAGATCGGTTAAATCCCGAGCCCTCCTCAGACAAGCTGAGGGCGGCCGGTCGAGCTTTTCGGTCTTTCATTGTTCGGCGTGACACGGCTGGCGCCTTGGGCATCGCCTTCTTGGTGTCAGGTGGGCTGGTCGGATTCCTTACTTATGTCGGCCAATGGCTGCACAGCCAATTCGCCGTCTCCACCCGGACGATAGGATGGGTTTTTATGCTCGGCGGCCTGGTGGCTGTCGGGAGCGCTCCGTTAGGCGGGATCATTTCTGACCACATCGGGAAACGCTCGGTGGCGATTGTCAGTAACATTATCCTTGCGCTTGCGGTGGCGTTAATCCCATTCTTTTCCTGGGGGCACTGGCTGCTGGTGGCTTTTTCCGTGGCCAGCTTGGGCGCCGCCTTTCGGCAGGGTCCTTTGACAGCGCTTATTAGCGAGCTCGTTCCTTCCACCCAGCGCGGCGCCTTCATTGCCCTCCGGAACATATTTTCCCAGACGGGCATCGGCATCGCCGCCTTCCTGGGTGGATTGCTTTATGAAAGGCACGGCTACGGAGCGGTGACAACACTCTGCGCGGTCATGACGGGGCTGGTGGTTCTCCTCTTGTTTACTCACATTGTGGAACCGCAGCCGATCCAGGAACGTGTCTGATGGTGTCGAAACGAAGGGTCTGGCAAATCATCCGAAACGTGATCATGACGCTGGCTGCGCTGGTCGCCGGTTTCTTCTTCCTTTTTGTTCCCTGGTTCATTGCAAACATGGGCACCACGAGCCGCTATCACTATCCCGACCCAAACGATGGGAAGACACCGATATCGTATCGCATGAATTTCAAATGGGTCGAGTTCCCCTCGAGTGATGGCGTACAACTCAAGGGCTGGTATGTCCCCGCCACGAGCCGAGCGCGCGGCACCATTGTTTACTGCCACGGGCTGAACCGCACCCGCATCGAGATGTTGCCAATGGTGGCCTTCGGCCACGCGCTTGGCTACGATGGCCTGCTTTTTGACCTCAGGCACCAGGGAGCGAGTGGAGGCGCGCGGACGACCTTGGGGTACGATGAGCGTTTGGATGTGATAGCAGCCGTTCGCTATGCCCTTTACCAACAAGCTGCGCCGCGGCCCGTGATCTTGTGGGGCGTTTCGATGGGTGCGACGGCCGCTCTGATGGCAGCGGCGGAGTCACCGGAAGTTGCAGCCGTAATCTCCGACAGCTCTTTCCTTTCTTTGCGGGCAACTGTCGAACACCACTGGAAGCTGTTCTTTCATCTTCCGAGCTTTCCCATAGCCAATGAAATTGTCTATTTGCTAGCCTGGCGGGGAGGCTTCCGCCCTTCGGACTTTGACCTCGTCAACGCGGTGACTCACATTGGTGATCGCCCTATTCTCTTCGTCGCCCTCCAGGATGACCGCAGGATGCCTCCCTCCATCGCCCGAGACCTTTACTCCCACGCAGCCAGCCCGAAGAAAGCTCTGATCGTCCTGCCGGGCCGCCGCCACGGCGAAGGTTTTAATCAGGCGACAGAACAATATGAGATAGCGGTCAGGCAATTCCTGTCGAGCCTAGCCACGCCCCAACCCTGACCATCCCACATTGCATGTTCGCCCTCTCCCGTGAGGAGAGGGTGTCCCGCTACCGGCGCTTTCACCCGCCGGGGCGGGACGGGTGAGGGGTCATTTGGTAATCATGTCACCTCGATACGCTTGCGTACGCATCGACACAACATTGACGCTGGGATGGAGATTGAACTTGAATAAGAAGAACCGGATGGAGAGGCTCACTGCCCGTGCGACCCAGAGACAGAAAGGCTGATTCGCACGAGGGCGGAAATTAGAGGTGTCAGCGTCATGGATTTCATTTTCAAGAGCACCTGCATTCAGGCAGAGCACACCCTTGCAGACAAACGAGAGTTTGTCGCTTCTCCAAAACAATGGCAGGCATTTCTCGATGCCCTGGGCAGGCCAGCCCACGCGAACCCGAAGCTCGCACAACTTTTCTCCAACCCTGCCGTCCTCGCACAGGCATCGAAGTGGTGACGCCTCCGTGTTCTCCGTGGCCAGAAAAAAACCTAACACAGAGGCCACTGAGATCCTCCGTGCCCTCTGTGTCGAGGCTGTGGGGGTGGGAGAACACGGAGAAGCTCGTTTTGATTGCGGCTATCTGGCCGCGCCGTGTGGGGTCACGACTCCCGACTGCGAGGTGGGCGCGCCAACCCTGCCTAGCGCAAACGTGCCAGGAGAATTTGAAACTGCTCAACCCCCAACTGTTCAGCCCGAATGGTTTGAGGTAGTTTGAGAGCTTTTAACTCCGTTTCCACGCGCTGGCGCGGGTAGACTGGCGCAAGATTATTCAGCAGGCTCTTCCTCTTGTGCGCGAAGCACAACTTTACGAACTCCAGCAGCGTCTTGCGCGGCTCGGCCGGGAGCTGGATTTCCTTCATCTGAAAGGTGACCAGGGTAGAATCGACTTTGGGTGGAGGTGAAAATGCCCCGGGTGGGATGCCGAACTCAATGTGCGGGTTGGCGCCGAGCTGCGTCAGGACCGTCAAGTATCCATAATCGCGCGAGCCGGGCAGGGCGCTGAGGCGCTCGGCGACCTCCCGCTGCACAACGAGTCCCATGCCGCAGATCCACCCGGCATAATCCAGGAGATGATGAATGATCGGCGAAGTGATGTAATAGGGCAGATTCCCGAAAACAAAACACCGCTCCTGTTGGTAGCGCCGGCATAGGGTGGAAAGGTCGCTCAGGAGAATGTCTGCTTCAAGAACTTCAATTCCCAGCTTGTTTGAGAACTTTTGCTGAAGCATCCGCGCCAGCTCGTGGTTGACCTCGATAGCGACGATTTGCTGTGCTCTCGCTGCCAGAAGCTCGGTCATCGCCCCACGCCCTGCGCCGATCTCCAAGACCAGATCAGTAGACTGGATCGCCATGCTTTCGACGATTCGGCGCTGAAACCGCCGGTCGCGGAGAAAATGTTGGCCAAGCTTGGGACGAGCAGGGTGGGGCACGGAAAGAGATTGTACCTTAAGAACGTGACCGCGTGAAGGTCCCCCGCGCTTGACAAGGTTGGTGAGCATCTTCTAACTTAACTGTGTGAGACGTTGGTAGCGAAACAGCGACCGGCCAAGAATAATGGCGGGTCGGAGCTGCCAAGCGGTGCGCGGGATGCGGGGAGGTGGCCGACGCCGTGGGCGCCTGCCCGGAGTAACCATCCCGGTCAGCAGGACCCTTGCGAAGGTCGGCTCTGTGCTGCCTTGCAAGCGCCTGCTTTTTGGCGGCGAAGTCTCGGGAAGATCTGGAATCTTCAAGCCATTAAAAAGGATAACTTTGTGCGTGTTGTTTTTGTAGCTTCTGAAGGTGTGCCCTTCTCGAAGACGGGTGGACTGGCGGACGTAGTGGGTGCGCTGCCCACAGCTCTGGCAAAGCTGGGTCATGAACTCGAGGTTGTGCTGCCACGCTACCGGCTAACCAAGCCGGCCGAGCCCGAGGCTGGGATGCAAAGCCTGACTCTCCCGCTGGGCGACGGTTACAAGTTTGCATCCATTCAGAACGGTGGTGTCGCGAGCCAGGTGCGGACCTGGTTGGTCGAGTGCCCCTACTTCTTCGACCGCGCGGGACCGTACCAGGAGAAGGGTGAGGACTATCCTGACAATGCCATGCGTTTTGCGGCGTTCAGCTTTGCTGCGCTGGAACTGATCAAGCGCTCAGCGACCCCGCCGGATATCATCCACTGCCACGACTGGCAGACGGCGCTGGTTCCAATCTATTTACGCAATCTCTACCAGAACGACGAATATTTCCGCAACACATCCGTCGTCTTCACCATCCATAACCTCGGGTACCAGGGGCTTTTCCCTCCGCAGATTCTGCCACAGATATCTTTGTCTGCGAGTTTATTCACGACGGAGTTTCTGGAATTTTATGGAAAGGTCAACCTCCTGAAGGGGGGAATTGTCTTTTCTGATTTCATTACCACGGTGAGTCGGAAGTACGCAGAAGAGATCCAGACGCCCGAGTTTGGCTTCGGCCTTGAGGGAGTGTTAACGTCTCGACGCGACCGTCTCCAGGGTATTTTGAACGGTGTGGACTACACCGCCTGGAATCCAGCGATGGACAAGCTGATCCCCTCCGGCTACAGTGCGAAGGATATGGAGGGCAAGGTAGCGTGCAAGAAGGTCCTGCTGGAAAGAATGGGAGTGAAACAGCCGGTGCTCGACCGGCCGGTCATTGGCATCGTTTCGCGTTTTGCGGCTCAAAAAGGCTTCGACCTCATCGCCGAAATCGCGGAGCAGCTTGCGGCCTTGGACCTTTATATTGTCGCGTTGGGGACGGGCGATCCTGTGTACGAAGAACTTTTCCGATCCATGGCCGCCACATATCCCGACAAGTTCCTGGCGGCTGTCGCTTATGACAACACCTTGGCGCACCAGATTGAAGCAGGGTCAGATATGTTCTTGATGCCCTCGCATTACGAGCCCTGTGGGCTAAACCAGATTTATAGCCTGAAGTATGGGACGGTGCCCATTGTCAGGGCCACCGGTGGTCTGGATGATACCATCGAAGCTTTTGACGGCCAGTCGGGCACAGGCTTTAAGTTCAGCGAGTATACCGGCGCAGCGTTGCTGCTCGCAATCGAGCAAGCTATCGCCGCCTATCACCAGCCCGAGGTATGGCAGCAACTGGTTTCCAACGGCATGGAAAAAGACTTCTCGTGGGCAAGGTCGGCAAAGCAGTATTTGGAGATCTATCGAGCATTGCAGGAAGCCAAAGGCCACTCCTAAATTTTAGCGATTACTATTCTGTGGAGGTTTTGAAACGATGGCGGGCGGTCAAACTCTGGAATTCTCCGAGCAGAATTTTGAAGTGGAAGTTTTGAAATCCGATAAGCCGGTTCTAGTCGATTTCTGGGCAACGTGGTGCGCACCCTGCCGGATGATGGCGCCTGCTGTCGACACGATCGCAGAGGCGTATGCCGGCCGTGCCAAAGTCGGAAAGATCAACGTGGACGAAAACCTCACGCTCACCAGCCAATACGGAATCCGAGGCATTCCCACTCTTCTTCTTTTTAAAGGCGGTCAAGTCCAGGAGCAGATCGTGGGCAGCGCATCCAAAGAGGCCATCAGCAAGCTACTCGATAAGCACCTCTGACTTTCCAGGATGCCTGAGGGTACGAGACTGGGAGAGGACTTTCATTTCCCGGAAACAATCATGAGCAAAGAGTAGATACCCCAGAGATAAGAGGGACCCATTCCAGTCTGTGGGTGAAGAACCAGGGGTTCGGGGCGCGGCTTTGGAGTGCGGCAGCTTGCTGCCGCTTTCTGCGACGGAAGCGTGCTTCCGCCAGCACCTCGAGCAAGCTCGCGACCCAAAAGCGGCAGCCCGCCGCGGCGGGTCGCACTCCGAAAGTGGACAGGATCAACATGCCAGCAAATGTGGTTGTCGTGGGCGCCCAATGGGGCGACGAAGGCAAGGGTAAGGTCGTGGATACTCTGGCGGAGCACTTCGACATCGTGGCTCGTTACCAGGGAGGCGCCAATGCGGGCCACACCGTTTATGTCGACGGGAAGAAATTCATTCTCCAGCTTCTCCCCACAGGCATCGTGCGGCCGGATAAGATTGCAGCTATCGGAAATGGAGTTGTGGTTGACCCGGAAGCCTTGTTACGCGAAATCAAAGCCGTGGAGGCAAACGGTGTGCAAGTGGATGGCCGCCTGCTCATCAGCGATCGCGCGCATCTGATTTTGCCTTACCACCGAGCTCACGAAGTGGCCGCGGAAGAGGCGCGAGGAGTAGGAAAAATCGGCACTACGGCTAAAGGGATAGGTCCTGCCTATGAGGACAAGGCCGGCCGCCGCGGGCTGCGAGCGGGCGATCTTCGCAACCCGGATTTGTTCCGCCGCCGATGCGGCGAAATCGTTGCGGAGAAGAACCGTATTGCCTCGGCGTTGTTTGGGGGCGCCGCCCTCGACCCGGTGGCACTGGCTGACCAGTGCCTGGAAGTCGCCCAGCGCATAGTGCCGTTTCTTGCGGACGTTCTCTGTCTATTTGAACGCCGAGATGGACCGGGGAAAACGAGTGCTTTTCGAAGGCGCGCAAGGTACGCTTCTGGACCTGGACCACGGAACCTATCCTTTTGTGACCTCGTCCAGCGCTTCGGCGGGAGGCGCTTGCACAGGCACCGGCGTGGGGCCAACGCGCATTCAGTCTGTCGTGGGTGTTTCAAAAGCCTATGCCACGCGCGTGGGGAGCGGTCCTTTCCCCACCGAGGCCAAGAGTCCCGAAGGTGAAAAGATTCGTGAACGCGGAGGAGAGTATGGCGCGGTCACCGGGCGGCCGCGCCGCTGCGGTTGGTTTGATGTGCCGGTGGCCCGCTACACCGCCCGCGTAAACCATCTCGATTCGTTCATCATTACCAAGCTCGACATCCTGGATAGCCTTTCCGAGATTCCGGTGGGCGTGGAATACGAGTACCAGGGCAAGCGGTTTATGGACTTCCCGCCTGACGTCGATATCTTGGAGAAGGTGCAAGTCCACTACCGCAACATGCCGGGCTGGCAGCAGCCCACCTTTGGCATGCAAGACTTCTCCAAGCTTCCGCAGAAGGCCAAAGACTATTTGCGATTCCTTTCCGATCAGGTGGGCGTGGAGATTGCGATGGTTTCGACGGGGCCGGAGCGCGGCCATGCGCTTTGGCTTGACGAAGGCCATTTACGGACGCATTAGCAATGGTCGTTACTTACCAACAGGCCCTATCAATTCTCCAAGAGAGAATCGGCCGGACAAATCCTGTGCCCCCAAGGGAGGCTGTCCTCTTGGACCTGGTCCGAGGACGAGTTTTGGCGGAAGACGTGTTGGCGGACCGCGACCTGCCCCCTTTTCACCGGGCCATTCGCGATGGATATGCCTTACGGGCTGCCGACCTGGCCGCACTGCCTGCTATCCTTCGGTGCGTGGGCGAAATTCCTGCCGGCCAATCTTTTCAAGGGGAGGTGAAGTCCGGCCAGTGCGTCTCAATCATGACCGGGGCTCCTTTGCCCGTAGGCGCTGACGCCGTGGTGATGGTCGAGCACACTCGGTCCTTGGGTGACGATATCGAAATTCAGCGCAGCGTTCGGCGATGGGAGAACGTGGTGCTTCAGGGCAGCGAAGCAGCACGGGGCTCGCGTGTCCTGCCGCGTGGGAGACGGCTACAGGCGGCGGAGATAGGGTTGCTGGCCACAGTGGGGGAAGCAACCGTCGGGGTTTACCGGCAGCCAAGCGTGGCCATCCTGCCTACGGGCGACGAAGTCGTGCCGGTCGAGCAGCGTCCGCAGTGGTTTCAGATTCGGAACAGCAATGCCGTGACCTTGGCCGCCCAGGTTGCCGCAGCGGGTGGCGTGCCCGTACAGCTCGGCATAGGTCCAGACCGGAAGGAACGTCCTCCAAGAAATGATCGTGCGCGGCTTGGATTCGGACTTGCTCCTCTTGAGCGGCGGCGTGTCGATGGGGAAATTTGATTTGGTGGAAGAGGTCCTGGGCGAGTTGGGGGCGGAGTTCTTCTTCCAGGGAGTGGCGATCCGTCCCGGAAAACCATTGGTCTTTGGCCGGGTTCACGACCGGTTTTTCTTTGGTCTTCCGGGTAATCCGGTCTCCACCTTCGTCACGTTCGAGTTATTTGTCCGCCCGGCTCTCGCCATGTTGGGGGGAGCGGCGTTCGAGCCTGCGGTTTTTCTTCGAGCCCGCTTGGCCAAGCCCTGCCCCCAAAGGACCGGCCTGACCATGTTTATGCCGGCGCGAGTTTGGGTTCAGAACCGCGATCCGGTTGTGGAACTCGTGGGCTGGCAGGGCTCCGGGGACTTGGTTGGCATTGCCGCTGCCAACTGTTTTCTGGTGATTCAATCCGACCAGGCTGAATTGGCCGCGGGCGATTGGGTTGATGTCATGACGAAAGGGCAGTGACGAGTGACGAGTGATAAGTGACCCGCTGTGGCGGGACGTGTGACTAGCAGAAGCCAGGAGTCAGGAGGCTGAAGTCAGAAGTGAGGGGTCAGGGGGCAGAACAACTGATAACCGGCAACTGACCACTGGCAACTGACCACGAACAACGGACAGGTATTTCAATGGCGAAGGATCTTACACATTACGAGTCATCAGGTCGCATCCGCATGGTGGATGTCACTGCCAAATCCGTCACGGTGCGCCGAGCTTCCGCGAGCGCGTTGGTGAAAATGAGTCCGGGTGCTCTTCGCGCCGCGAAACGAAACCCCAAAGGGAACCCACTTGAGATCGCGCGGATTGCGGGCATCTCCGCCGCCAAGCGGACTGCGGAATTGATCCCACTTTGCCACCCGCTTTTGTTGAGCCATATTGATGTCCAGGCGGGTTTTTGCAAGGATGGGGTGGTGCTTTCTTCCACGGTGTGCTCGACGGGAGCGACCGGGGTCGAGATGGAAGCGCTCACGGCAGTGGCAGTCGCTGCGCTCACGGTGTATGACATGTGCAAGGCTGTTGACCGGGGAATCCAGATTACAAACGTCAAGCTGCTGGAAAAAAGCGGTGGGAAGAGCGGAACGTACCGGGCACGGCGGTAACCAAGCCGTCAGCGATCAGCCATCAGCGTTCAGCAACGACGCGGGTGTTCATGCTGATAGTTGCTAACCAGTTAGCCTCGTGGCCCGATTAAGCCCGTAGCCCTCTCCGCTCCCCGGTGTCACTCCGATCCCGCAGTCGCGGGAGAGGAATCTCGCTCTGGTTGTTTTTCCAAAATAGCGCGAGATTCTATACGTGAAAGCTGATAGCTGACGGTTGAAAGCTTCTTATGTCTCTTCGCGCCAAGATTCTCGTCCTGAGTGATGCCGCAGCGGCCGACAGGCGGGAGGACCGTTCCGGTCCGGCAATTCGCGAGTTGCTTGAGAAGCGAGGATGGCTGGTTAACGCAATCGAGATCTTGCCTGACGATGCGGACCGCATTCGGGGCGCGCTTCTGGCCTGGGCTGAAGGTGATGATTGTAACGCCATCTTCACCTCCGGCGGCACGGGACTTGGACCGCGCGATGTCACCCCGGAGGCCACACGCGCCGTCGTCGATAAGGAGATCCCGGGTCTTGCCCAAGTGATGCGCGCCGAAGGGGTAAAGAAAACCCCTCTGGCGGCGCTCTCCCGCGGGATTGTGGGAGCCAGGAAGGATAAACTTATCGTGAACCTGCCGGGCAGTCCACGCGGCGCCTGCGAGTCGCTCGAGAGCATTATCGAGCTTCTGCCCCACGCCATAGACCTCCTACAAGGCCGCACTGCGCACCCGGAGTGAAACGCGCGCCATGTCCGCGCGGAGTTAATCAACAATTCGACGCTACCAGCTTCTGTCATGCAAGCTCGGACAGACAGTGGAAAGCAGAAGGCAGAAAGCAGAAGGCGGTAGCTACCGCTACCGCACTCTACCGCCGGCTTCGCCGGCATGAAGGGCGCTCACACCGAATTCAGACCCACAAAACACATTTGGTTGCGGCT
This sequence comes from uncultured Acidobacteriota bacterium, assembly GCA_963832915.1. Taxonomy (GTDB): domain Bacteria; phylum Acidobacteriota; class Terriglobia; order UBA7540; family UBA7540; genus CAVROP01. Next base: position 22,796 of record CAWHWE010000057.1, on the reverse strand, counting down.
CTGGCGCGCCGTGCTCTCCGTGTCGCGGCTTTACTGGCACGGAAAACACGGACAGTCTCGTTTGGGTTGCGGCCAGCAGGCCGCGCTGTGTCTTCTACCCGTGCCTTATGCCACGACGAGCAGGGCATGATGGCCGATGCAGGCGATCTCCACCTGCAACTCATTCGTTCCGACCTTCCATTGCATGCCGTGGGCATCGATGGACTGCACGGTTTTTGGCCGCGAAGCGAAGACTCGCAGCGGGATGGTCACCTTGATCGGTCCCACTTGCGGATGCACGGGGGCGCCCCCGGTGGTGGCCAGACCGGCGTAAAGGTTCACCAATGAAAGCACGTGCGTGGCGCCACCGTCCTTGCGGCCAAAGACGACCTGGATGCCCGGTGGGGCCTGCACCTCCACGGCGAGCCTGAGAGCGTATTTGCGCACCGCGAAGGCCACCAAGCGTTTCAGCCATGGGTCCTCACGCGCGGCAATCTCCTGTCCGATGGGGGCGGCAATGTATATGACGGCGCCCGCGCCAACGCGGTTGATCGTGACCAGCGGCTTGCCGGTGAAAATCTTGAAGTGGGTATAAGGAGTTTCACCGTCAGTGAAGCGGTTCGGCGTGCGGTGCCCTTCGGGGTAAACCAATTCGGCCAGCGATTTCGCCGAAGTGCACTGCACTTCCAGAACCTCCGTGAGGAATAGGGCGGGGTAGGCGGGAGCGTCGCCGCGCAGCTCGTCGCCAAGCCAGCAGTAGTTGGCCTCTTTGTATGGTGAGACGCCGATAAAGCGCACACCCAGCAGGTCCGCCCAGGCGAAATTGTCGCGCCGCTTGCCGTTGGCATCGCGGAGGGAAGTTTCGTTGGTAGCGATCAGCAGTCCTCCCCCGGTGACGTAGGCACGCAACGCATCCAGCAGGGCAGGCGAGGGTGAGACTGCGTCCCCAAGCAGTAGCGCGCGGTAATTAGAAGGAGAGAGGCGGTCAGCATTGACCACGTCGAAGTGTATGCCGGCATCAAGCAGGGCGTTGTGCAGCCCGGTGGATTCCTGCTGCACCCGCAAGGCGCCACCCTCCGCCAGCGGCAGGAGGCTCAATTCCGACTGCCAGTCGTAAACCACCGCTACGTTCGGCACGCTCTCCAACCCCTCAAGCCAAGGGCCCCGCTCACGTACTGCTCCGAATGGATGCGCCAGGTTGCGGAACTCGTCGGGGTAGAAGCTGCCGTCAGGCAGCGGGTTAACCCCCACCGAAATGCGCCCCCCGTGGGCCGTGACGATCGCCGCACTTACTTCCATATAGGAGGCGGGGATGAGGTTCCACGCCGACCACGTGCCCACGGCGTTGCCCGGCTGCATGCGCATGCAGCCTCCGTAGGTGTGCACCTGATAGGGCTTTCCCAAAGCCCACATGGATTTGGCCTTGAAGCTGATAAGTCTGTGGGACTTGGCTTCTGAGGAGTGTAGGCCCACGCGGTCTTGTAGGTCCCTGGGGGTGCCATTCAAGTGGTCTGTGAATCCGGCGCCGTTGTAACCCAGAACCATTTTCGGATGGATGGAAACCAACAGGTCTACGGCCTCGCGCAGCATGACGATGCGCGCCAAGTGTCCGAAGCGGTTAGCACGCAGGCGGATCTCCGGGTCGGTCGAGGACGCAACCTGCTCAACCCCAAAGGCGTTGCGGTACGCTTCCCGGCAGTGCGGGCAAAAGCAGGCGTCGGCGGGGTCGTAGGAACCCACGCCGTAGGCGTTGGGGGCGCCCAGCAGGTCGAACCAGAAGCCGTCGGGATCCACGGCTTCGGCCACCTGCCGGATTTCCGCCAGCACTAGCTGGCGCCAGGGCGAGCGCAGGCACATCCAGTTGAATGCGCCGAAGGCGATCTTCTCCTTGCCGGCCGGGTCCACGCAGCGCCATTCGGGGTGTTGCATGGCCATCCAGTTATCCAGCCCCACGTTGTAATAGGCAATGAACTGCAACCCCTCGCGGCGTGCCAGTTCGCGGGTTTCCGTAGTCCAGTCGCCGTGGAACGGCCGGTTCTTGAAAGGGAATGCGGCGTGCCCCATGGCGTTTTTAGTCTTCAGTTCGATGACCTCGACGTGGGCCTCCTTGCACGCCTGCACGAAGGCCTTGGCATCCCACTTCTTGCCCAGGTCGGCGCACCATTCCGGCATGTCCACCATGGTGTGGACGGCCACAAGTTTGCTAGCCAGCGAAGAGCGCGGCGCGTACTGCCTCGGTTGAGGCGCCATGCCGTAGGCGAGGCCGGCCACGCCTCCGTAAAGGAACTCCCGTCGTCTCATGCCTTGCCTCCCCGCCGCCTCTCGTCGGCAGTAACATAGTGTTGGTCGAGAGTGAAATGGGGAGTTGCGTTTGTCAACGCAACTCAGTGAGAATCCACCAGCATACAGCTTTTCTCAGGGGTTTCGCGGTAAACTACCGCAAGGCAGCAGTGGTTTGAGGTCATGCCTGACGGAGCGAGCGGTTTGGAAGGCGACGGGGAAGCCTGCGTCCCTGACGCCACGCAAGGGAGGAATATTCTAAGAGGAGAGTTCACATGGATAAACGAAGGTTGGGGAATAGTGATCTTCAAATTACCAGGCTTGGCATGGGCGCATGGGCTATAGGCGGGCCAGGTTATAAGTTTAGCTGGGGTCCGCAGGATGATAAGGACTCCATCGCTGTCATCCGCAAAGCTCTCGAAGCCGGTATAAACTGGATTGACACGGCTGCGGTCTATGGGTTGGGGCACTCGGAAGAGGTGGTTGCGCGCGCCTTAGAGGGTATCCCGAACAGGCCTTATATCTTCACCAAGTGTTCGCGGGTTTGGGATGAGCGCCGTGAACTCAGCGGCAGCCTGAAAGCCGAATCCCTCCGGCGCGAGTGTGAAGCGAGTCTGAGACGGCTTAAAGTTGATACCATTGACTTGTACCAGATTCACTGGGGACAACCCGATCAGGACATCGAGGAGGGTTGGACGACCCTCACCAAGCTAAAGGAAGAAGGCAAGGTTCGTTACATCGGCCTGTCGAACTTCAATGTTAATCAAATGAAGCGAGCCCAGGCCATAGCTCCTATAACCTCACTTCAACCGCCGTATTCGATGCTTTATCGCGACGTTGAAAAAGAAATTCTGCCTTTTTGCGCCGAGCAGAATATCGGGGTGATTGTTTACGCTCCCATGAGGTCTGGGCTCCTGAGTGGAGCGATGACTCGGGAGCGGGCCGCCGCTCTCCCCGACAACGATTGGCGCCACCAAGCCCCGGACTTTCAGGAGCCGAAATTATCTCGCAACCTTCAGCTTGTTGATTTGCTGCGGTCGATTGGCGAGCGACATGGAAGGACTCCCGGTGAGGTGGCTATTGCTTGGACGTTACGCCATCCCGCCGTGACCGCAGCCATTGTCGGGCTTCGACGCCCAGAGCAGGTATCGGGAATCATTGGCGCGGCAGAATTTCACCTAAGTTCCGAAGAAATTGGCGAGATCGAGCATTTCCTCAACGCGAGTTCAGAGGTCTAACCCGATTATTATTTCTTTACGACGGTGGCGTGGCCAGCAGAAGGGGCGGCACTGACGTCCTTGGCCTGGGCCAGGACATCCGGAGGAAACACCCAGGTGTCTCTTAATTGCGCAGGGGCACGGCGATCGATGAGAAAGATCTTCGGGATCTGGTAGAGGATCGGCAGGGTGGCAGTATTTTCGCCGGCAAGGACACGGGCGGTGAGGTCGCCGACCTGGCGGCCGACTTGGTAAAAATCCGCGCCGATGGCGAACAGGGCTCCGCGGCCCACCACCGAAGGGAGTGCGGACATGACGGGAATCCGAGCCTTGCGGGCGGAGGCTAGCAGCGTGTCGGCGCCGATAGCTACGGTGTTATCGCCGGTGATCAAAATGGCTTCCGCGCCGCGAGCGACCAAGGAGTCAGTGACTTCACCTACTACTGTCGAGTTCTCGACATTACCTTCCAGCAACTTGATACCGAGGCGGCCGGCAGCTGCACGGGTCGCGTGGGTGAAAGACTGCGAGTTTGCCTCCGCCGGGTTCCACGGCAGCCCCACGGACTGCAGGCGCGGATTCAGTCGTCGCGCCATCTCCAGCAATTCGCCGACCGGCATGAAGCTGCCGATGCCCACCATCCACTTCGGATGATCATAAGGGTTTGTCGGATTAATGCCGACGCGGGCCGCCAGCGGGTCTGCAACAGCGCCAAAAATATGTTTCACCTTGCCGTCGCGGTTCGCTCTCGCCACCGCCTGGAGGCAAGGGGTACTTATGGTGATGACGTGGGTGTACTTCCCGGAAATCATCTCCTGCGCGATCGAGTTCATCGTGCCCACATCGCTCTCGGCATTAAAGAAGCGCACCTCCATGCTTCGGCCGTCCGCCCAACCGTGGTCGCGCAGCGAGTCCATTAGCCCTCGCACGCTGAGATCGAGGATGAAGTTGGAGTTGTACTGGAATACGGCCAGGCGCGGCATCGCGATGCTGGCAGAGCGATGCCTCCAGTCCGAGAGCAGCAGTGCAAGCGAGGCAAGCGCGATAATCGACAACCCCAGGCCCAATCGCCGCACCAGCGTGAAAGCGGTTCTCGACGCGTTCATTAGCTTCTCACTTTCCGTCCGGATATAAGAGAGAAGTAAATGCTTCTCAGCCTGCGCCAAAAGCGGCTTGAATGCGCGGTATTCCTTGGCGCGTAGGGGTGCGACTTACACCAGGGCTGATTCCCCCGGCAGGGAGGAAGTTCGCCCTTTTGACCTTCACCTCGTCGCTTCCTTGTGCTGGCCAGTTGGTGAGGTGGCACTGACGTCCTTTGCCTGGGCGAGGACATCCGCAGGAAACAACCAAGTGTCTTTTAATTGCGCAGGGACTCGGCGATCGATGAGAAAGATCTTCGGAATCTGGTAGAGGATCGGCAAGGTGGCGGTATCTTCACCGGATAGGACACGGGCGGCGAGGTCTCCGATCTGGCGGCCGACTTGGTAATAATCCGCGCCTATGGCGAACAAGGCGCCGTGGCCCACCGCCGGAGGCAAGGTGGCCATGGCCGGAATCCGTGCCTTGCGCGCAGAGGCAATCACCGTGTCAGCGGCGATGCTTACCGTGTTATCGCCGGTCATCAAAATAGCTTCCGCGCCGCGAGCGACCAGGGAGTCGGTGACTTCGCCTACTACGGTCGAGTTCTCGACATTACCTTCCAGCAGGTTGATGCCAAGGCGGTGGGCGGATTCACGGGCTGCGCGGGTATAGGACTGCGAGTTGGCCTCCGCCGGGTTCCACGGCAGCCCCACGGAGCGCAGGCGCGGATTGAGCCGCCGCGCCATCTCCAGCAACTCGCCGACCGGCATGAAGGTGCCGATGCCAACCATCCACTTCGGATGATCGTAAGGGTTTGTGGGATTGATGCCGACGCGGGCCGCCAGCGGGTCTGCCACAACCCCGAAAATGTGCTTCACCTTTCCATCCTGGTTGGCTCTCGCCACCGCCTGGAGGCAGGGGGTGCTTATGGTGACGACGTGGGTGTACTTCCCGGAAACCAACTCCTGCGCGGTCGAGTTCAATGTGCCCACATCGCCCTCAGGGTTAAAGGAGCGCAGTTCCATGGTCCGGCCGTCCACCCAACCGTGGTCGCGTAGCGAGTCCATTAGCCCGCGCACGCCGAGATCGAGGTTGGGGTTGGAGTTGTACTGGAATACGGCCAGGCGCGGCATCGCGGCGTGGGGAGAGTGATGCCTCCAATCTGAGAGCAGGAGCGCAATCGAGGTGAGCGCAATGATCGACAACCCCAGGCCCAGCCGCCGCCGCAGTGTTAAAGCGACCCTCGAAGCACTCATTCGCTCCCCACTTTCTGTTCAGACATAGAAGGATTCAAGATTTCAAATTGCAGATTTCAAAGCCCAGATTCAATCGCTTCCCACTTTCTGTTCAGACGTAACAGCGCTCCAGCATTTCGGCGGCGCTTTCGTCCAACAGATCTGAGCGTCTTAGTTCCTGGAAACGTTCCAGCAGTTCCTCGGCGCGCACGTGCTTCTTGCGCTCGCCCGCAAAATCCTCAATCAACTGTCCGCGGTGCATCATCACCAGCCGATCTCCAAAGCGGGCCGCCTGCTGCATGGAATGCGTAACCATCAACGCCGTCAGCCGTTCGCTCGCGATGATCTTCTCCGTAAGCGTGACGATTTGGTCAGCGCTCTTGGGATCGAGTGCGGCAGTGTGCTCGTCGAGGAGGAGCAACTGGGGTTTCTGCCACGTGGCCATGAGCAGAGTGAGGGCCTGCCGCTGTCCTCCCGAGAGCGTGCCGATCGGAGTGTCCAGGCGGTCCTCGAGTGCCATGTCCAATCGAGCCACCACCTCCCGGACCTGGCGCCGCAGCCCGCCATTCACAGCCCAGCCCAATCCCCGCTGAAAGCCCCTTTGCGCCGCCAGGGCAAAATTCTCCGCGATGCTAAGCTGAGGACAAGTGCCGCTGAATGGATTCTGGAACACGCGCCCAAACAGGGCTGCTCGCCGGTATTCGGGCCAGCGTGTGATGTCCTGTCCGGCAAGGTGCAGCGTCCCTTCGTCCACCATGAAAGAGCCCGCGACGGCGTTCAACAACGTGGATTTGCCTGAACCGTTGGTGCCGATGACGACCGTGAAAGACCCGTCCTGGATGTTGAGCGTCACTCCCTGGAGGGCTCGCACTTCGTTCACACTGCCTGCGTGGAAAGTCTTGCGCACGCCATTAATCTCAAGCATGGGCGAACCTCCTTTTGCGAGATTTCAAATAGGGAATCAGTTTGGGGGTGACCAGAGCGAGGAAGACAAACGCCGCAGTGATCAGCTTCAGGTCGTTGGGGTTTATGCCCCAGCGCAGGGCGATGGCGACCAGTAGCCGGAATAGCACTGAACCCATCACGGCGCCTGTGATGGTATAGCCAAGATCGCGAGTTCCCACCATCGCCTCACCGATGATGACGCTCGCCAAGCCCCAAACAACCATGCCGATGCCCATTTGCACATCGGCGAACCCCTGATATTGAGCCAGGAGAGCGCCCGAGAGGGCGATGAGCCCGTTGGAGATCGCAAGGCCGAGGATGATCATCTTTCCGTCATCCACCCCCTGCGCTCGTATCATCTGTGCATTGTCGCCGGTGGCGCGCATGGCGGTCCCAAGATTGGTCCGGAAGAAGAAATAAAGAAGAAGCGCCACGAGCGCGATCAGAACCGGACAAAGTACGAGCTGGCCAATGTCCCGTGCGCTCACTTCCCAGCGCAAGAACGTGACGCTGGAAGCGCCCAGCACCTTCTGGCTGAGGCTTTCGACTCCGGTAACCAATGTTTTTTCGTTCATCAGCGGAATGTTGCTGCGCCCCATGATCCGCAGGTTAACGGAGTAGAGCGCCGTCATGGTCATGATGCCTGCGAGGAGTTTGTTGATACTGAACTTCATGGCCAGGATGGCGGTGACGGCTCCCGCCAGCGCCCCCGCGAAGAAAGCCAGCGGCGTGGCGAGTAGCGGGTGCCAGCCCTTCATCAGCATCACAGCCGTGACAGCCGCACCCAGGGTGATGGATCCTTCCGCCGTGATGTCCGGAAAGTCAAAGATGTAGAAGCTGATATGCACGCCGAGCGCGAGCAGAGCCAAGATGAAACCGATGGTCAAAGACCCTACCAACAAACTCATAGAGTTTCCTCCTGAGAAACGAAGTGATCAATGGGACCGAACCAGCAGGCGCCGCGGAGCAGCACGCTCTCTCCACCGCCGGATGGCCGGTCGTCGGCGAGCAGGTGCATAACTCCGTGCAGCCCGCCCGTGTCGAATAGCTTGGTGATAGTGGCATGCAGTTCGACACGGCCTTTCTGTAGCGGGTGATAACCGAACGCCCCGGCGTGGAAGTGTCCTTTAACAGTCCCACCGGGACTTATGGGACGGAGCAGGGGCGCCAACTGTGGAGGCGGATCGTCCGAGACGACACCCGCGATCACCGCCACGGAACGCGTATAGCTGCGCTCCGGCGAAAAAGAGAGCCAGCGGCGGACTTCAGGATGCTCGAATACTCGTTGCGCACCGACAGACGCCGCAACCGGCGGACGCTTGAGAGCAGCGCCGAGCAGTCCTGCCGATTCCGCCACCATCGTCAGACCCACTGTAGTTCCTGGAAACTGCCGCCGTGCCTGTGCCAGAACGGCGCTGAATGGCACCGGTACGCCCTCGGGCGGGCATTCAAATCTCATCAGCTTGCGAAATCCCCCACGGCAGGCGATGCTGTACAACGCGGTCACTTTCGGCACGAGGGTACCTGAGGCCATCAGGTAATCCGGATAGTTGGTGCCGTCAGTCGGTTGGCACGCGGCGTTGCCGGCGACGGCGAGGAATTCGCCGAAGCGGTCGCGGCACGCCGCAAATCCCTCGCCTAACGCGCCCAAGCCGAGGGCGAATACATCTTTCGGCAGAGTCAAGACTTCGCACTCCGGCTCGCCAAACCCCGCCTGGGGAAGCAGTTGCGGGCGCCCGGCGGAGCGGCACGCCAGACTTGCGGAAGGGTCGTGGCAGTAGGTTTCGAAAACGCAACCATCAATCTCGATTCTTTCCGCCTGCGCTTCCGCCGTCGCGGTTGTCACGGGGGCACTCCCCCCAAGGAGCAGCGGACCCAGACCGGAGAGCTCAATGACCTGCTTCACACCCGGCGAGGGGTACACGATGGCGAAACTCCCCCCGACACCCACAAACTCCTTGTAGGCATCGACCAGAATACGAATTCCCCCCGAACTGACGTAAAAAGTTTGCGAAAGGTCGAGACGCAGGTCGTGCACGCCTTCCCGCAGCACGTCGTGGACGGCTTCGGCGAGGTGGTTCGCCCAGTAACCATCCAGACGGCCGGAGATTTTCAACACCACTTCGTTGGTCCGTTGCTCTCGAACTATTTCCATTCCGCCTGCCATGTCCTATCTCCTTGTCACGCCGGCGTCCCGGCGGCATTCTTCATTGCCTAACCTGCATGCGAAGCTCCTGTCAAGTCCTTTCTCAGGCGCAACCGGTTTTCTCCTCCCTGGCGTTCGTATTCGACGGAGTTCATGAGGCTGCGCACCAGATGGATGCCCAGCCCGCCGATGGGCCGATCTTCGAGGGTGCTCGTGAGGTCCGGAGGAAGCGCGCTGAGTGGGTTAAACGGGGCGCCCGTATCGGCAATCGTAATGTTCAGCTCCTCGCCGGAGAGCCGTAGACCCACTCCAATCGCGCCTTCGGCAGGGGAGCAGTGCCCGTGCATGATAGCGTTGAGCACGATCTCCTCCACCGCGATGTTCAAGTGGTAGTGAGCTTCGTCGGGGATCTCGTGGCGCTCGCAAAACTCATCCAACCAAACCATTAACCGCTCCAGCTCTGCCACGTCTGCATTCACCCGAATATGCTCCTCCGTCGAAGAGCCGGGGTTGAGAGTCATTCGCAACGTCCTCTATCGAAAGTCAACTCGCACCAGGGAAAAGTCGTCATCCAGAACATCTCGGGCGTGCATTTCCTGGAGGGTTTTGTATAGCGCGTCAATCTCCGAGCCGGGTTTCGCCACGGGCCGGCCCAAATAGTCCTGAAGTTCTTCGATGCTCCACATAGTACCGTCTGGCGAATCGACTTCGTAGACACCGTCGGAGAAAACGTAGAGCCGCGAGTTTGCCGGGATGTCGATTTCGGCGGCAGAGAACTCCACTTTTGGGAACCCCCCGATGAAGAAATTCCGGGTCATCAGTTGCGCGGGAGGATGGCAGTCGCCGAGCAGCAGCGCGGGTGGGTGCCCGCCGCTTGCATAACGTAACCGCCTTGTGGGCCGGCAGTAGACGCCGTACCAGAGCGTAAAGTAAAGGCCGTCTTGTCTTTCCATCTGGAAGCCCGCGTTCATCCCGCCGAGTACCGCGGTCGGGTCACGGAAGTCCACGCCGGGCAGTGACTGCGAACGAAGGACGTTAAGCGCGGAGACTGACAGCAGCGCCGGGCCCACGCCGTGCCCGCAAACGTCGAGTAGGTAAAGCGCGAAGTGGTCCTCGTCGATCCAGTGGTAGCCGAAAGAGTCGCCCCCCAGCGTGGTGGAAGGTACGTACCGCCACGCGGCAGTGACGTCTCCATCGGAAATCGGTTTGGGGAGCAGGGAAATGACGTATTCGGCCGCCCGCGCGACGTTGTTCGCTAATTCCTGCTGACTTTTGAGCAATGCCTGATAGGCCTCGTTTCTCTGCAACAAGTTTATGTAGCCCTTGGAGTGATAGCGCATGCGAGCGATCAACTCGATACGGTCCGGCAGTTTCACGAGGTAGTCGTTGGCGCCGAGGGCGAACGCTTCGGCCTTGGTCACCGCTTCTTCCTTGCTGGAGAGCACAATCAGGGGGATGTCCTTCAGCTTCGGATGGACGCGGAAAAAGCGCACTAGCGCCAATCCGTCCACCTCCGGCATCACGAGATCCTGCAAAATCACCGTGGGCGACCATTCCGCTGCGATGGGAATAGCCTTGGTGGGATCCTGGCAGAACTGAAATACGATGTCAGCTTCTGGCGCCAACATGCGCCGAACGGTCTCCCCTACCATAGCCTGATCGTCGATCAGAAGCACCCGGATTTGGTACTCGGTCAACGAGGGTGAAAATGGCTTGTTCTCAGCAACTGACATGGTGTTTAACTCCCTGTTTTTACTTTACGCAAGATGGCGGCCGGGATAAGTTCCACGGGCAGTGATTCCTCCGCGGCGCCGATTTCCGCTGCAGCACGAGGCATGCCATAAACGATGGATGTCTTCTCATCCTGCGCCAGCGTCCGCCAGCCGGCCTTGCGCAGCGCGAGCAAGCCCTGGGCGCCGTCCCGCCCCATTCCCGTCAGCAGGCACGCCACGCCGGGCTGCGGCCAGTGGCGGCATAAGCTGAGGAAAAACTCATCCACGGACGGGCGGTACACATAATCCACAGGATTTGCTGTGTAGTGGAACGCGAGGTCTGCGCCGATCACGAGATGATCGTTGGTCCCCGCCACAAAGACGCCACCCACCTCCGGTTTCATGCCTTCACGGGCGAGTGAAACGGTGAGTCCCGTCTGTTCGTCCAGCCAATCGACGAGTCCCGGTGCGAACTGCACGTCGAGATGCTGCACTACGACCACCGTAGCCCCCAGATTCGCCGGCAAGCCGCGCAGGATGATGGCCACCGCATTGGGCCCTCCCGTCGAAGCTCCCAACGCGACCATTCGCGGGGCGCGGTCAGGCGTAACCCCCGGGTACGACTGCGCCGCTGACGCCGGATGCTGTGCGTGGACGATGAGCCGCCCCAGGACCGTAATCTTCCGCAGAAGTTCTTCTCCGCCTTCAATCCCCCCACTCATGCCGAACACCGGAGTTGCAACGGCGTCCAGGGCGCCCCCGCTCAAGGCCTCGAATACTTTACCGGCGTTGCCGGAAACGGTCGCGGTCACCACCAGGATGGCGCACGGCGACTGCTTCATGATGATCTTAGTGGCTTGTGCGCCGTCCATTACGGGCATGATGAGGTCCATCAGAATGAGGTCCGGGCAGTCGCGGGCGCACTTCTCCACCGCCTCGACCCCATCCCCGGCTGTCCACGCAACCTCGTACCCAGGCACGCTGCGGACGAGCCGCCGCAGCACTTCCACGGCCAGGGTCAGGTCATTGACGATGGCAATGCGCATCAGTTCTCTGCCTCGCCGATCAGATCCCGGACCCCATTGATGAGCGTCTCGTCGTGGAAGCTGCTCTTGGTCAAGTAGTAGCTCGCGCCGGCCTCCAGCCCTTTGGTCCTGTACTCTTCCTGGTCCTTATACGAAACGATCATCACCGGGATGGACTTGGTGGACGCGATACCCTTGATCCGCTTCAGCAGGTCGATGCCGTCCATGCGTGGCATATCGACATCCGTTACCACAAGGTCGAAGCGGGAGCTTTGCACAGCGTTCCATCCGTCCATGCCGTCTACGGCGACTGTCACTTCATAACCGTGGTTCTCAAGCAAGCGCCGCTCCACTTCCCGCACCGTAAGCGAGTCGTCCACCACTAGAATTCGCTTCCGGCCCGCTTTCTCCGCTTTGGCTTGCCGGCCGAGCTTCATTAAGCTGCCGCGAGTCAGAAGGTTATCGATGGACCGCACGAGGTCCTCGCTGTCGAGGATGCAGATGGGCGAGCCGTTTTCCAGAATGGCCCCGGCGCTGACGTTCGGCACTTTGCCCAGCCTGGAGGGAAGGGGGGTTACCACCAGATCATGCTCCCCCACAAGACGATCAACTACGAGCCCATAACGGTTGAGCCGGTCGCTGAGCGTTAGCACATGCAGATTCCCAGCCGGGCGTTCCGAGCTTCCCAGATCCAGCACCTGTGTGGCGTCAACCAGGCCGACGTTTTGGTCGTCTACCCGGATGTACTGCCGGTCCTCAACGGCCAGCACATCCCCGGGGCGTACGCCCAAGACACGATCGATGCGTGTAAGCGGCAATGCGTACGGTTGGCCCTTCACCTCGAACATCAGAGTGCGCAGCACCGATAGCGTGAGCGGCAGTTGCAACACGAACCGCGTGCCCTCTCCTGGCTTCGATGAGATGCGCACGTTCCCGCCGACCTGGCGCGCCATCGACTGCACAACATCCAGCCCGACTCCCCGCCCGGAGATCTCTGTCACGTTTTGCGAGGTGGAGAAGCCGGGCAGGAACAGGAACTCCAGCACCTCGCTCTCGCTCAATTTCGCCGCCATATCGGAAATGGCGTAGCCCTTCTCGACGATCCGTCGGCGCACGTGCTCCGGGTCGATTCCGCCCCCGTCATCTGCGACGTTGATCTCCAGAACTCCGGCCACGTGGCGCGCACTCAGAGTCAACCTTCCTTCGGGGATCTTGCCCGCCTGCGACCGCGCCTCCGGCGCCTCGATGCCGTGATCCACTGCATTCCGCAACAGGTGGGTCAGCGGCGCTTCGAGCTTTTCGAGAATGTCGCGGTCCACCCGAGTGGATTCGCCTTCAATCTCGAAGCGGATGCTTTTGCCCAGTGACTTTGCCAAGTCGCGGATCATGCGCGAGAAACCGTGCAAGCCGTCGGAGAAAGGGCGCATACGACTGGCCACAGCCTCGTCGTACATGCGATTGGCCAAGTGCTCCAGCTTGCGCGAGAAACGCTCCAATTCGGTCATGTAGGAGGGAATCGCCGTGTGAATCCAGCCGGCTTGTTGCAGCGCCTCCTCCAAACGGGCCTGAGCTTCAAGCATTGACTCCTTGCCGATCGCCCCCAGCGCTTGTTCGACGGCATTGCTGAGTACCGCGTGGCGTTGCTTGATGCGCTGCACCGTCCGGGTGAGCGGGTGCAGGGTCTTCACTTCGACCAAGCATTCACCCGCGAATCCCGCCAGACGGTTCAGGTTTTCCACGGAAATCCGCACCGAGGCATCCTCGGTCTTCTCGGCAGGGGCTTTCGGAACTGTCTCTGCTATGGGCGCGGCAGCGGGAGTGGGAGTCGCCGCCGGACCGGAGGGCGCAATAGAAGCCGGGGGAGGTGCAGAAGGAGGGGCAGCGGGCGCCGCGGGGCGAGGAGGCGCGGCGAACTGCTTCGCCAATTCCTCAATGCTGCCGGACGCTTCGGCAAGCGCAGCTGGAATCCCGACTGGCTCGTGCGCCGCCAGACCACTGAAGACGTTGGCGCCGCGGAGCAGCAGGTCGAAATCGGCCCCCGTCAACTGCCGCTCACCACGTTGCGCCGCCGAAAGCACGTCCTCCATGGCGTGGGCCAGGCGCACCGCTGGATCCAGCCCCACGATGCGGGCCGCTCCCTTGAGTGAGTGGGCGGCGCGCATCAACCCTTGGAGTTTTGCCGGGTCATGGCGGGCCTCCGCTTCGACCAGCCCTTCTTCGAGGGCCCGCGAATGTGTTTCCAGCTCGGTGCGAAACAAATCGAGCAGGAATAGGTCCACGACCACCGGGGCAGCAGGCTTAGCGGCAGTCTCCACGGCGGCATCAGGCTTCGCTACCTCGCTCGGCGGCGATAGGAGCTGCTTGACGAGCTCCTCGATGTCGCTGTTGCGGGCTTCAAGACTTTCTTGGATTTCAGAGGCTCTGCACGCCGCCAGCCGGCGAAAGAGGTCGTTGGCCGTGCGTAAGTGGTCGAGATCGGTGGCGCTGAGCCGTCGCGTGCCGTTCTGCGCCGCGCTCAGGAGTTCTTCCATCGCCTGCGCCAGCCGCGCTGCGCGATCGAGCCCCACGATGCGAGCTGCGCCTCTAAGGGAGTGCGCGGCGCGCGCGAGGGGTTCTACGCGGTCCCGCGCCGGAGACCCTTCCACGCTCGCCAGCCCCTTTTCCAAGGCGAGAGAGTGGGTCTCCAGTTCCGCGTGAAACAGGTCGATCAAGGACAGGCTGTCGCCGGGGTCGCTTACCACCGCAAACTCCTGTCAAGGGAATTGAAGAACTTCTTCTCGTCAATCAAGCCCACGTTTCGGCCGTCGAGTTCGAAGCACCAGGCGGACTGCGCGGAAGGAGACTTGGCGAGCGTCACCGGAACCGTCCGCATCGTGGCGCGTGACACGCGCCGGACGCCGAGAATCTCGTTTGCGCTGAAGACGAACCTTTCGCGCCCTGTCCCCACAACGCACAGCCGGGGCCTTCCGCCCACCTCTGCTTTTTCCTCGGCAGGGAGCCCGAGGGCCGCCTGAAGAGAGACGCAAAGAAGTAATTCACCGTTGACGTTCACCATGCCCGCCAACACGGCGCCGGAACGGAACGGCAGCACGTAAGCCTTTTGAGAAACCGCAATCTCGTGGAAAACATCGATCCGCAAGGCAAACCATTCCGACCCGATGCGGAAGACCACGACGGATACCGTATCTTCGGCAGATGCGGTCAAGGCTGCGGCCAGTTCCTCCGAAACTTCGCGCCGGTAATCCTGGGGCATCTCCCGGTCGAAGAGAGTGCGCCCAAGGTTCGAGTATTCCGGGCAGTTTCGGCAGTGCACGTAGCGTTTCAGTTCCTCACACGAGCGGTCGCCCGCGATTCCAATTTCGCTCCAACACAAGTGGTCGGCACCGATGTTTCGGTTCGTCATAAGCTCCTTCGTACCTAATTCCCACCCTGCTGGGGAAGAACCCTGCCGGCGCGCACACGGTAAAGTCGCGAGCCGTCGATGTCCCCATGCCGTTCGCAGAGCAGGCTCATGTGCACCAACGACTGGTAATGGTGTGGATCGAGGAACAAGGCTTTCCGGAAGAGTTCCTCCGCGATTTCCAGCTTGCCCCCAGATTCGCTGATCACGCCGAGCAAAGAATAAACAGCGGGATCCTGGGCACCCTCTGCAAGCAGACGCTCGCAGATGGCGGTCGCGGCTGCCAGTTCGCCCCTATCCGCCAGTTGACCCGCCTCCTCTATGCCCGGAAGGTGTGGGTTGACGTGGGGCATTCCCACGGGTTTACTGGTACTTGCAGGCGATATCCGCCGTCGCTTTCCCACTCGGGGAATTGTAGCCGCGTCCTCGGTCGCGATCTGGCGCCGCCCGAAGATACTTTGTAATTCCTCCGTCTCGGGTGGTGTTGTACCGCTCCCGCAGGGCGGGACGGCAGGCGCCGGTCCCCCCGCTCGCGGGACCGGCGCTACGTGCGCTGCCACCTGAGACTGAGGGATTACGATGCCTGCCTGTGGTGGTCCTCCTTTGCGGCACGCGAAGCTCTGCGGATGGTCCACCTGCCGATAACCGGCATCGAGAAACGACATCAACTCGGAGTGTCCTGCAAAAAGCAGTCCGTCTTCGTGCAGCAGATCGCGCAAACTTGCGATGACCTCGCCTCTGGCGCGTTCCTCGAAATAGATCAGGCCGTTCCGGCAGAACACCGCGTTATACGGCGCGCGTTGCCGGTAGACCGAGAGGTCAAGCAGGTTAGTTTTCTCGAAGTGCACCAAAGCTGTGACTTCCTCGCGAACTTGCTGCCCTTCCGCGTGGGGCAGGAAGTATGGCTCCCCCAAGTGGTTGGACTTTTCCCGGAACGAATTTTTTCCATAAACCGCTTGTCGGGCACGGGCCAGAGCCCGCTCGCTGACGTCCCCCGCGTCGATCCGGATCCGGTCAGCTTCCAGTCCGGCATCGAGAAGCGTCATTGCCACGGAATACGGCTCTTCACCAGAGGCGCACGGAATACAAAGGACCCGGAAGGGCCCTGTGGGATTGGATGCCCACCATTTATCCTTGATATGTGAGGCGAGAAGCTGGAAGGGTTCCCTGCCGCGGAAAAACCACGTTTCCGGAACGATGATCTCGTCCACCAGCGTTTCCCACTCTTCACCCTGTCCTTGCAGGAGTCGGGCCGTCTTTTCCGCCCGACCCTCCGACCCCGCCCCTCCCAGCACTGCGTCCAAGGCGCGCTCCACAACGACAAAGCCGAGCAGATCCGGCGACAAGCCGAGGCGCTCGGACAGCAGGCGCGTGACGGAAGCCGTCAAGCTCATTCGGCCTCCGGTTCGGGAAACAGAAGATCCCGCACCGAAGCGGGTAACAGCTCATCCAAAGCCATTCGTTGGATCAGCCTCCCGGCGTGCTGCGCTGTTCCGTTGAGATAGGGAGCGTCCGGAATCTTCACCTTCTGCGGCTCGTGGAGGGCCTGCTCGAACACAATGGTCTCAACCGCTTTCTCCGCTACCAGTCCGAGAGGATGAGAGCGGCCATCCGGCATGGCGTATTCCACGACAAGCAGCCGCGTGCTGAGCAGCGGTCGCGCGGGAGTCCCATCGATCAACGCGGACAGGTCGATGACTGGAACGGTCCGCCCGCGCCAGGTGGCAAGTCCTGCAACATATGCTGGTGCATGGGGCAACGGCGTACACACCGCATAGGGCGCCACTTCAATGACGTTCCGGGTGTCGAGCCCGTAGGTTTGGCCGCCGGCTTGGAAAATAAGCAGCAACATCGGTCTCAGGACGCCGTCGAAAAGCGCCCCACCTCCCCCTGCAACTCACCAACGGCGTTGTGCAGATCCTCCGCCACTTCGCGAAACTCCGCCAATGAAGCCTTGGTCTGGCTGGCCGCCTCGCGAAGGTTGACCATGGCGTCTGCAATCTGGCCCGCGCCTTGCGACTGCATTTGCATGGCAGAGTTCACAGCCTCGAATTGGGGTCCGAGCTTCGTGGTACCTTCGATGACCTGTCCCAGCCCGGAACTCAGCTCGGTGACGGCCGTGGAACTGGCTTGCGTCTGCTGGGCGTGAGAGTTGACGCTCGAGACACCCTCGCGGACTGCCTGCTGCATCTCGTGTATTTGCCTCTCGATGTCCAGAGCAGCGACAGCGGTCTGGTCGGCGATCCGCCGCATCTCCAGCGCCACCACCGAAAACCCCCCTGCCTTTTCCCCCGCCTTTTCGGCTTCGATGGCGGCATTGAGGGAGAGCAGGTTCGTGCGGTTCGCCACCTTGGTGATCGTCGTGATCACCTTGTCGATGTTGGCGGTCTTCTCGTTGATGGATTCGAAGGTGCGGGCCATCTCGGCGCTTGAGCTGATCAGCCCGTCGATGGCGGAGCGGATTCCGTTGAGGTTGTTCACCCCCCCGCTCGCCGTGTCGGCGGCATCGGAGGCCATCTTTGTGACAGAATCCATCGTCCGGGTGAGATCCTGGACAGTGGCGTAGATCTCCTTGCTGGTGGCGCTCACCTGGTTGGTGGAAGCCGCCTGCTCGGAGACGGACGCCTCCACCTCGCGCACGGCTGCCGCCATCTGCGTTGCGCTCCCGGCCACCTGGTTGCACGCCTGAATCACTTTGACCAACAGACTATTGAGACTTTCCGTCATTGCGGAAACGGAACCAATCAGTTTACAGATTTCGTCCCTCGTCCGGGCGTGGCCGCCCCCCTCCCCGGCGCAGATGAACTCCCGGAACTCCCCGGCTTTCAGCCGGTCGAAGGCCTGCTTTACCTTCCCGGTGGCAATATCCGTGGTCAGATTAACGACACGGTCGAGCGGGCGGGTGATGTTGCGCGTGACGATCACTACCACGCCAGCCGCCAGCCCGACGCAAAACAGACTCATCAGCAGTGCTTCGGATCGAGAGCGCCGGTCCTCGTCGATGCGCTTTGACAAGAGCGTCCGCAATTCTTTGGTGGAGGTTTCGCCCAGGGTCACGCCCGCATCCTCAGCGGCCGAGGCCATCTGGACAAACCGGTCCGGATCGAGAGCAGCGCTGGCCGGCTCGGAAGAGTTGCCTGCCGCCAAGGAGAGCTGCGTGGCCAATTCGATGTAACGCTCCAGCAGGGGAGGAACGCTCTTCTGAAAAGAGGAGTCCTCGCCGTGAAGTCGCTTGTCTTCTCGCAGGGCTGTTTCCAGGGAGTAGCGCAGGCGCGGGAAGATCGTATTTGTCAGGGCTCCGCATTGGGTTTGAATTTGGGAGAGGTCGCGTGCGTCCAACCGGCGGCCCTGCGCTTTCGCCTTGAGGGCCACCGATCCCGCTTCGGCCAACGCGGCCTGCGACTGAAGCAGGAGCGGCCCCGTGACGTTCATAAGGTAGTAGGTGTGCAGTTCAGAATCCAGGATCAGTGAAGAGTCATCGAGAATCACCAGAACGAGTTGCGTCGTGGTTTCCACCATCTGGTGATCCAGTGCAGCCTGTTCGGCCAGGGTCATCGTCGAGCCGCTCGCCTCGAGTTGCCTCCAGAAGCCGCTCAGCCGGTCAGTCAGGTCCTTCGTCCCCGCGTCCTCGCCGCGCTGTAACATGGCGACCGCATCATTGATGCGCTTACGGGTTTGCGCCAGGCCCGTCGGCGAGCTCGTTGCGCCCGCGTTGGCCAAGCTGGCTCGCGATTGAACCTCTCGAAGGTCGCGCAGCAGGCGCGGGGAGACCTCCAGCAGGGCGGTGCCCGCGACTTCCCTTTCACAGGTGCGAATTCCCCGGTTGTACTGTGCGGTGACGTAATAGAGTAAGATGGCGATGGGCAGCGCGAAGACCACGCTGCTGAGGATGAGCTTGTGCGCGATCTTCAGCCGCGCCAGCCACTTGTTGATTCGCTCCACCCTTCCTCCTTGTAGGCCCGAACGGCTCTCGCCCTGTCCTTGGGGATGTAGCGGCGATTCTACATCGCCACCTGACGAAGTGAATTCACCGCTACGCCGCGGTCCGGAAGTGCGACACCTCGCCCTGGAGTCCTTGCACGGCACTGGTCAGTTGCCCGGTCGCTTTCTGGAATTCAATCAGAGTTGACTTGGTCAGATTGGCGGTCTCGGCCAGTTGCTTCATCGCTTCATTGATCTGCTGAGCCGCCTGATTTTGGGCGTTCATGCCCTGTTTCGCCGTTTCGAATTCCGGCCCCAGGGCCTGTACTTTGTCGATCATCCTTCCCAGCGCCGTAGCAATACGGTTGACTTCTTCGACGCGCCGCCGCACCTCTTCCGAGAACTTGTCCATCTCCATCACCCCGCTCGATACGGCGGATTGCATCTCCTTCACCACTCCTTCGATATCCTGCGTCGCCACCGCCGTCTGGTCAGCCAACCGGCTGATCTCGCGCGCCACTACTGAGAATCCCTTCCCCAGTTCGCCCGCCTTCTCCGCCTCGATTGCGGCATTGAGAGATAGCAGAGCGGTCTGGTCCGATATCTTATTGATGGTGGTCACCACGGTGGAGATCTTGTTGGCCCGGTCGCTGATCACCCCGAGCCGCGAAGAAATCGAGCCCGTGGCCTTGACAAGCTGGCGCATCGCCGTTTCCATCTCACTCAGCGCGGATTGTCCGGATTCCGCCTGGGTGGCGGCATCGCCCACCGCATCCCCCACACCGGACATCGTCCGTAGCAGGTCGCGCGAAGTCGCCGAGATCTCGGAACTGCTCGCCGACACCTGCTGCGTCGCCGCCGCCTGCTCCCCCACGGTGGATTCCAGTTGCCGGGCGGAGGCCGTGATCTCGGTCCCCGAGGTCGTCACCTGGATTCCCGAGCGTTGCACCTGCCCGACCAGCTTGTCGAGGCTCTCGGTCATGTCCCGGAAGGAAGCCATCATGTCCCCGGTCTCGTCCGGGAAGTCGAATCGCCGCCGTATCTTCTGATCTTTCTGAGTTTGAAGATTGAGAAAGTCGGTGCGCGCGCTGTGCAGGTCCCCCTTCGCAATTTTTCCCGCGAGGTTCGTCAGCAGTTCGATGGGCTTGCTCAAGCGGCCGCCCACCAGGAAGGCGACGCCGAGCACGACGAAGAGGGAGAGAAGGCCGGCCAGCGTCACGCCCCAAAGCAGACTGGCCGCCGACGAGCTCACTTGCTGGACCGGCGCCATGTACTCGTCCTCGTAGGCGCCCACAGCAATCATCCAGTCCCAGGGCTCAAAATACGCGATTGCCGACCACTTCACCCTCGGCTTCGGGTCACCGGGATTCTGCCATGGGTACACGGCGTGGAAGACCTCGCCTTTCCCTAACGAGAGAGCCTTCTGGATCAATGGCTGGACGATCAAGTTGCCGGCGGTGTCCCGGGCGTCCCAGATGTTCTCGCCGTCGCGTTTGCCGTCAACGGAAATGATGTAGCGCCCGCGCTGATCACCCTTGCATCCCACCACCACAATGCGTCCGCTACGGCCAATCACCGTGTTCATGATGGTGCGCCGGACGGATTCGACGGAAGAGATACTCTCCCCGACACGTAGCATTCCGTTGATCCGGCCGGTTCCGTCGCGCAGTCCTTCGTAGGCGCCCACATACCAACCGTTCACAACGAAAGACGTGCCCTGGTAAACCTCACCGCGCAGCACCGAGGCGATCACAGCACTGGGCACGCCGTCGGGACCTGTGGCGGGGATGTACGTGCCGACCGCGCGGTTGCCGTCCGCCGTAGCCACGGTGGTCGCCACGCGCAGCATTTCGCCCTGCTCGTTCATCCGCTGGTAGATTGATATTGAGCTGCCGGTCACCCGGCTGATCTCGTCCACGACGGGCGAAGGCGTTTGGAAGCTGCGCGACTGCGTTGCCGGCGTGCCTCCAATCAGCATGCGGGGCAAGGTGACCTCCGCCGTCCCCTGCGTGAATTGATTCACGGCCTGCCATTGCACGCTACCCCCGCCGCTGGCGATGCCACCCTTCTCAGCCAGAATCCTCCTGGCCACGGCGAGATTTGGCTTTGTTCGGCGCAGCAACAGATCGTTCGCGGTTTCGCAGAGACCGTAGGTGTCCTTGGCCGTTTGCTCCAGGCTGGCCATGGCCAGTGCGGTCAATTCACGAGCCGCTCGCTGCGAAACGCTGCTGCGAAAATGCTGCATAAGCAGAAGCAACACCAGTACCGGCAGGATCGCCGCTACGAACGCCAACCCATAAATTTTGTGCCTAAGCGAGATTTTCACGCTGCCTCCTTGCGCGCTCTGGGAGTTCAATCGCCGTTGCGGAGGGCAAGGCAACAGGCGGGAACGCTAAAACTGCCGGACTCTACAAATTCCTGTATCGGCTGTCTTGGCGCGGCGCTTGACGAAGTCAAGAAGAATTGCGCGAGAGAACAGCCAGGAAAGTGCCAGTTCGAATCTTAGCGCCCATATAATTCGAGGCCTCAATTCAACAGACACTTCGCCCCTCCGTCCCATTGGTTCAACAGGGAGTGAGGAAAGATTGGCGAGCGAAACATCCCCAAAATAAATTACTGCGGTTTTGGGGAAAAATAAAGCGATTTCGCTAGGCACGAAAGTACTATGACCATACCATTGGGATGACTCTTCACGCGATCATTGCAGGCGAACGGGGGCGATGCGACCCGGGTTTTAAGCTGCCTCTCCCTATTAAAGCCGCTTGTATACGCACAAGATGTCTGCCTTGCGAAATTCTAACCAGATTTTGGAGAATCGGATTGCCTCATCCGGTGGTATGCTGAGCACATCGAATGCATCCGCTCATTCTCATGAGCGATGCCGCCACTGGAGCTACTCGTATGCGAACCGCGATTCGGCACTTATCTTTCGGGATCGGCCTCATCATTTTGGTCTCTGGCATTCTCCTGGTTTCCGACTATAAACGTGGCAGCACGGCGAAACACAAGATACCCCGCGTCGCCATTTTTCAGTTCTCGAGCCGGCCTTTGCTGGATGAAGGTGTGGCCGGTGTTATCGAGGGCCTGAAGGCACGAGGCTACATTCGCGGTCAAACCATCCTGATTGAAGAATTCAATTCGCAGAATGATCTCCCCACCGCCAACAGCATCGCGCGGGCGATCGAGGATGGTGGCTATGACCTCGCGATTACAGTCAGCACGCCGTGCTTGCAGGCCATGGCTTCAGCGAACCGCGCCGGGAAAGTGACGCACGTCTTCGGACTTGTCACCGATCCGTTCATTTCCGGCGTCGGCCTGAACCGCGACAAGCCTTTGGAACACCCCAGATACATGGTGGGAATCGGGACCTTCCAGCCCGTGCGCGACGCGCTGCTCTACGCCAAGAGGAGTTGCCCCGCCCTGCGACGCATCGGGACGGTGTGGAATCCGGCCGAAACCTGCTCGGAGGCTTGCATGCGGGTTGCCCGCAGCACCTGCAAGGAAATGGGAGTCGAGCTTTTGGAAGCGCAAGCGGAGAGTTCGACCGCGGTCGGAGAAGCCACAAGTTCACTGCTGACTCGGGGTGTGGAGGCGATTTTCATCGGTGGCGACAACACCGTTGAGATGGCGATGAGCACCATCGTGAAGGTGGCTAGCGAGGGCCGCATTCCCGTCATCGGGTGCGCGCCGGGCCACGTGGACGTGGGCGCGCTGGTGGGCTTGGGCGCAGATTATGTCGAGGTGGGACGGGCGGAAGGTGAGTTGGCGGCGGACTTGCTCTCCGGCCGCGATCCTGCTGCCGTGCCCATCGTCAATCTCACGCCGAACAAACTCGCCCTGAATCTTTCGGGGCTCCCTC
>CAWHWE010000056.1:0-13086 GCA_963832915.1 uncultured Acidobacteriota bacterium | reverse complement strand
TGCCAGACGGCGCGCTGGCGCCTGGAGTGCGGAATTGCGGTTGCGCACGAGCCGGTGGGTGTATACTGCTGGCGTTTAGGATGCCAAAATGGAAATCCTGATAAACAGCGATCAATAGAGACCAAAGAAATATTTCAATAGGAGGGACTTCACCATGCCAGGTACCGCTGTCATTATTATAGTCGTAGCTGTATTCCTTGTAATCTGGCTGCTGGGGCAATCCGTTCGTACCGTAAGGCCGACCAGTCGAGGTTTAATCGAACGGTTTGGCAAATACAACCGTTTTGCTAACCCGGGTATTATCTTTCTGATTCCGTTTATCGAGCACCTGGTTCGAGTAAATATTACAGAAAATATGATAGATGCCGGACTGCAAGAGATTATCACCAGCGATAGTCTGAATGCCCAGGTTGATGCCCAGGTTTACTTTAAGGTACGTTCTGATGAAGAGGATGTTAAAGCATCCCAATATAATGTGTTCAACTATATGCTGCAGATCGTGGCACTGGCGCGAACAACACTAAGAAACATCATCGGCACTATGACATTAAAAGATGCCAACAGCGAGCGCGGTAAAATCAATAGCGCACTGTATAATAACCTTTCCACGGAGACCAAGAGCTGGGGGCTTGAGATTGTTCGCACCGAACTTAAGGAAATCAATCCTCCCACTGACGTCCAAGAGACAATGAACAAAGTGGTTAAAGCCAGTAACGAAAAGATTGCTGCGATTGACTTTGCGACGGCTCGTGAAACTCAGGCAGACGGCGAAAGACGCGCTGCTATCAAGGTGGCTGAGGGACAAAGGCAGGCCGCAATCCTGCAAGCTGA
Organism: uncultured Acidobacteriota bacterium; assembly: GCA_963832915.1. GTDB lineage: Bacteria > Acidobacteriota > Terriglobia > UBA7540 > UBA7540 > CAVROP01. The sequence goes on along the minus strand of CAWHWE010000056.1, from coordinate 12,255 downwards.
AGGTCAGAAGCAGGCCAAGGTACTGGTAGCTGATGGTGAAGCTCAGGCTATTAAGCTCGTGAATGAAGCGGCCGACCTTTATTTCAAAGGTAATGCGCAACTGCTTCGGCAACTACAGGCGGTAGAAACATCGCTCACCAACAATTCCAAAATCGTTGTGCCTACAGGTTCTTCACTGGTCAATGTTATCGGAGGTCTGGCGGGCATCGACACTCTTCCGCCGGCAAAGAAGTAATTCGATTTACTACGTGTTGTAAAGGAAACCGTCAGTCGAGCCGGCCCACAAGAAGGTAAAGGCGCCCGGCAAACGATTTCCTTATCCTGAGTTCGACCATTCTGAGGTTGCTTGCGAGGCTACTTGCACCACGCGGTCACCGACCTTGATGGCGCCTCCGATGAGGATCTGAGCCCGCAAGCCACCACGGTGGGTGAGTCCTCGGATCACGTCACTGTGCGTCAGCCGTTCAAGGTGCGCGCAGGGTTCGCACAGCCTGAGACCCCGCAGGATGGCCTCGCCTACTTGAAACTCGCGGCCCACCAAATGGTTGAGCGCGACGCCGCGTGTCACAATGTTACGACGTGCCTCGGCGGGCATGAGCGCAACGCCGTAATCACGTTCCAGCGCTTCCAGCGCCTCGATCTCGATGAGCGTGACCTCGTAGTCAGGTTGGGGCTTCCAGAAGGTGCCGAGTCCAAAGAAGTACCGGTCTCCTTCGAGTCCCCTTGCGGCGACGGCCCGCACTTGTTGTACAGTTGACATCGCAGTTGCCGCTCCTGGAGCAATGTGTATCGAGGCGACGCTACCTTGACCCATCTCCGTTGAACTCCCTCGCTCTGCTGGACCTGTCATTGAGGAACCAATCGACTCCTGTGGGGCTCTCAGGGCAGAATATTTCCGAGAACAAAATCTGGGGCAGGCCTGTCCTGGAAGTGATGGTGCAAGCAGGCCTGCCCCCACATGTCGGGCCGTCCAACGGTGCTTACTTCCCGCTCTCCATCACCGGGAGGCGTTGAGGCGCCTGAACGATCATTTGCCGCGCCGCCTTGGGCACCGAGAAATTGATGGTTATGCCCACGGGGGCCAGCCGCAGGGCACGGATGGTGTAGTTTCCACCAGTGTTGACAAGGAGCAGTTCGCTACGGTCCAGAGTCTGCTGGTCGGTGTAGCCTTGGGGCAGAACAGCGCCCTCGTTTTTGCTGGTCTCCCCCTCGAAGCTCGTGATCAGGCGCGCAGACCCACTCGAGTCGACGCTGAACGAGTAGTTACCGGGGGGCAGAACCGCCTGTCCCCATCGGGCCTCAAACGGCAGAGTGAATGTTCCATTGACCACCTCTGCGTTAGCCAAAGCAGCGCTGGAGCAGATCACCAGTGCCGCAAGCCCCAGTATGCGGGGCAGCCCGTAAATTCGAGTCGATTTCATGATCCACCTCCTGAGTAAAGTCGCGATTTGTGGAGCAGCCTTTTTTCTGCTCTCACTTGTGTCATACGCCCCAGCGAATACCTAGGTTACCTGTTCATTTGCAGTTCAACAGCAGTTCACCAACAGCCCATCGACGCCGCAATAGGCCTGCGCTGGGCAAGGTTCGTGGCGGAGGTGGAAGCGTTTGACCTATCAGGGATTTAGACCCAGTACTGAGGAATAGTGTCGGAGAAATCGGTCGGAAAAGCACCAGTTTCGGCCTTGGGATTCTCCGCCCAGGCAAAACTGAACCCTCCCCTGGTCCGTGGAGGCACCCAGCACTGACAACTCGACTGGACCTTGCATTCGCAGCAGGCCGGGTGTAGGCTGCCTCTCAGCTCGAAAATGAAGACGTAAATCCGTGCAAAATAGTGGAGGGGGTGTCGCGCGAACAGGAGACGGGTCTACCTGCTGGCCCTAATGTTCCTCGCCGCCCTTGCTTGCTCGGTGGAAATGTACGGCCAGGTTGAGGCCACAGGCGCGAGGTCTTTTGATATCCGCTGACCGTTGTTTCAAAGACTCGCTCTTCTGGAATGCCTGAGAAGAAGCATCACTCCTGGTAAAGCGTGCCCCGCTTGGGCTGCGGCGGTCTCGCGCATACGCACACTTTCCCGGGTCATGGCCCGGAGCTGAAAGTTGAGATTTGCCACAGCGGATTAGTTGACGCTACGACATTTCGAAATACGCCGGGACCGTGCGTGGCGATGGGGCACTAGCTGTCAAGGCCTGGCTGGACGATTGGCGTTCGCGTTTGCTACATTAGCTATGCGAACGGCGCACCCATAGCGCCGAAACCCAAGACGGAGGATGCATTTCTATGTCGAAACAAGACGAAGCCGGTCTCATCCTGAAGCTTTATGAGCTGCGCAGGGAAGACACGATGCGCAAAGCGCGAGACTGGTATTTTCGGGATTTCAATCCGCAATCCATAGCGGACTTCACCGATGCGATGTTTGGTGAGCACAGCGCTCATTTGCGGATGGTGGTGAGCTATTGGGACATGGCCGCGGGGCTCGTCAATGATGGAGCCATTCGCTTGGACCTTTTTACAAGCACCAATGGTGAGCACGTCGGCGTGTTCTCCAAAATCGAGCCGTTGCTTGGCGAGATCCGCAGTGCATTTGCACCCCAATTCGCGGTCAACCTCGAGAAGTTGATTGACGCGACACCCGATGGCCGGAATCAAACCGCAAAAGCCCGCGAACGCATGAAAGCTATCCGCGATCGGATTGCAGCGAAGCAAGCGAAGACCGCCCAGCAGGGTTAGACCCGAGGATTGGGAAGCCACATTTCAGGCGAACTGGAACACGTCGGAGCAAAGGTTGGGGCGGCCGACGTCCGCGATCCTCAAACATCCCTCGGGGACCGAATCATCTTCTGGGGAACTGCCGTATCCGTGAAAGAGGAGGTGGATGCCCTGGGCGAGGAGGTGTGCCAGCGCTTTGGCCGGACCGCCATCACGGCGCCCAATGCGGCGATTGGAGGCGGGGCCGCGGCGGAAAATAAGACCTTACTGCCTCTGTCCTTTCATTCATCGCCAGTCCGGCTTGCGTTTCCTATTGTTCAATGCCCATTTCGGTCAAACCTTGAAAATAATTCGCTTCTTGTACATGACCGTCAATATGCCCAGCCACAGTGCCGTCCAAGCAACCGCATACAGCTCCGATCCATTAACCGGGCCGACCCAAGAAGCGAATAATTTGTAAATCAAGCTGGTCAAGGTAACCCTTGAGCCGTCTGCCAGAGTGAGCTTGATCAGTTCCAGGTTGATCAAGGAAGTGGTGGTGCCAGCCACTACCCAGAGGAAAAGAGAATTGACCCCGACGATGACGAAGGGCTTTGTCCACCAGGTAATCTTCCGGACGTCCGCCAGATAGTAGCAGCACGTCAGGATGACCAGAGCCATCCCACACATGAAAACCACGAGCGAACTGGTCCATAGGCTCTGGTTAATGGGAAACCACACGCTCCAAACCGAACCCAACAGGAGTCCCACAATTCCCACCAGGAGAAAGGAGCGGACTTTTTCCATCGCCGAGCGAGACGAGCGGAGATACACTCCAGCCAGAACACCAATCAGCATGTTGGCCACCGCCGGAAACGTGCCCAACAGACCTTTCGACTCCCCTATTGCGCTCTGTAGATGCCTGGGCATGACATGGAGGTCAATGAACTGCACCCAGTTACCGTCTCTTCCCAGCACACCCGCACCGTGGCCGGGGACTGGAACGAACTTCAAGAGGATAAAATAAAGCACCAGGATGGCCGCGGCGGTAATCGCCAGCCCCCGGTTCTTGAGCTTTAGATACAGAATCGAGGCGAAGAAATAACACAGGGCAATTCTTTGCAGCGCGTTGAAAATGCGGATATTCGCGAGATGGTACCGGGGAAGGCCGTCCATGTAATTGTAATACCCGTTCATAAAGACACCGATGGCGAACAGAATCACCGTCCGCTGCAGGATATGGGCTACGAGCTTTCCTTTTGAATCCCCTCGAGCCAGCCGCCCTGCAAAGGAATACGGCATCGCGACGCCGACAATGAAAATGAAGAATGGGAAGATCAGATCCGCAATCGACCAGCCGTCCCATCGGGCATGCGTAAGCAGCGCGTAGGTAAAGTTGTGGTCACCGGGCATGTTGACCAGGGTCATGGCGACAAGCGTCATGCCGCGAAAGATGTCCAATGCGAGCAACCGCTCTTTGGGGCGCACGAGCGGGGGTGGGGTATTTTCACTGGTGGCCGCTACTTCAGGGGTTATTGGGCTGCTCATTGTTCATTCCTGTTGAAGGGACGACCGTCAAGATGACACGCACTCGATCTTGATAAACCGGAATCGACCTCTTGGCTCGCGCCACAGGAAAGTATACTTTCATTCGCGTCCAAGGCAGCCCAATTTTTTCTTCGCATGGCGCCATCGCCTCCGAACTACCCATCCCAAAGTCCTGCAAACCCGTTCTCTCCGCTTCTGAAACCGGACTCTTCAGGCACCGCGCCCTTCGGTGTCTTTCGCGGGATCGATTTCTTGGACGGCTGCGGGCGCTTGACCCAGACCACGAGAACCGCTAGGCTCGGTCCGACACATTGAAAGCGGAAATCAGCCATAAACTGGAGATCCCAGGCAACGAGGAAAGAACAAGCCATGTCGAACATAAATTCAAAGCGCATTAATCCCCTACCGGGACCTTTGGATCGCAGGGCGTTTTTGAAACTCAGCGCAATCAGCACGACTCTGCCACTCGCCACGCCGCCCAGGGCTGCTGTCGGCAGCGGCGCACCGTCGTCGGGGGCAGAACGGCCCGATGCGGCCCAACGCGAATTGCTTCCTGCCATTCCCAAGCCTGCGGATCTGGCGAGCGACCGGCTCGTCCACCATGTTCGCGATCTGTTCAACCCCCCCGCTGCGCAAAACGAGTCGGGCTATCTTCAGGCTACGAAGTCGGTCTCGGGAATCACCGCCATCAGCTTTCCGCCTTTTGGCTGCTGCGGTGTTCCGGAGACGCCCTTCAGCCCCGGCAACCTCGTGACGTGTGAGACTTTTTTGAACGGACAAATCTTGACCTCATATCCCGCTCCCGCCGGAGAAATTTCCTTCACCTGGTATCCCCACCACATTGTTCGAGAGACCGTAGTTCAAGGCATCCGATTCACAACCCAGACCTTCCTGCCTTCCAGGCAGCGAGCCGCCGCTGAATTGATCGCAGTAAAAAACGAGAGTCAGGTGCGACGCGACATTTCACTGGGCTTCGATCTGCGGGCCGGCGTGACAGTGAAACGCGAAAAACCCTGGTTCATAAACTCCTCGGCGGAGGTGGACAACAAGCTCACGCCCAGCCTGTCCCACGGTTGCGTGATCTTCGAGGCCCAGCACAGCCGGGCGGTCTCTGTCCAGGGCGTCTCTCCCCGCCCGGCCCGCATCGAGCAGGGGCGCAAGTTGGTCCACGAATTCTCTCTGAATCCGGGAGAAACGCGGATGTTCCATTACCTCAACCTCATCGGGGAAGACAAGGACGCGACCCTGGACGCCTACGATCGACAGCAAGCCGACTTTGAACGCTTGCTCGTCGAGAATGAACAACGATGCGCCGGAATCCTCCGGTCAGCCTTCACGCCGGGAAACTCGGAATTCTCGGGACACCTCCCTGAACTCATCACTTGCAGCCCTGAGCTCTGGAGGATTTACTACGTGGGTCTTACCAATATTCTGATCAATCGACGAGTGTCAGAAAACTCCCTCTATGGTCCGACTTACGTCACCATCCCTCGTGTTTGCCCTACCCTAAGCTTCATTTGGGACGCCATGTTGACGTCGCTCAGCCTTTCGCTGCTCGATCCCCAGGCGCTACGCCGGCTGCTCGAAAACTGGCTCCTACAGGACATGCATCAGCATCTGGCCACGGATTATCTTACGGGTCAAGGCGTAGGCCCCTGGTACGCCGTCAATGACATGGGCATCTTGCGCTGTGCGCACGCTTACCTGCGCGTGACCGGAGACTTCGCCTGGCTCGAAAAAACTATCGAGGGCAAAACGGCGCTTGAGCACCTGGTGGACCATGCTTTGTACTGGAAAAAGCTCGATACGCTCGGCCACGGACTGGCCGACTACGGCAACCTCGACAACTTGCTGGAAGTTGTCAGCACATGGATCCACGAAGTCCCGGCGATGAACGCGGGCAATGTCTACGGGATGCGACTCGTTGCCTCGCTGCTCGAGCGACATGGCGACGCGCAGGCTGCTCAGTTGCGGTCGGAGGCAACGGAGCTCGCGGCTCGAATCAACCGCTCCCTGTATGTGGAAAGTAAAGGCTGGTGGAAATGCGGCCAGCCCGATGGCACGTTCAACGAGGTTCGGCACTGCTACGACCTGCTCACCGTGCTCGACACCATGTTCGCGGACCTGAGCGAGAGACAGAAAAAGGAGATGAGCCACTTCTTCTGGAGCGAATTGCACACGCCTTTGTGGATGCACGCCCTCTCCCCCGGCGATGTTGACGCCACCTGGAACATCCGCGCCGACCACAGTTGGCAGGGAGCTTATACGGCCTGGCCCTCGATGACCGCCAAGGGCCTTTACAGGATTGATCCCCCTGCTAAGGTGGCGGCATGGATCAAAGGCTTGGCGAAATCGGCCAACCAGGGCCCGTTCGGGCAGGCTCACATTGCCGAGACCGTTTTTCCGCCCGAAAATGGCGGGGCGCTCAAGTGCCCCCTCGAGCAACCCTATGGGAACGATTGGTGTTGTGTTTCGGGCGGCAGCTTCATCGATCTGGTGATCGACTCGATTTTTGGCGCCGATTTGACGCTTCATGTCGGCATCCGGGTGAGATCGCGGCTGGCGGATTTCGATCCCGCAGCCAAGCTCCTGAACGTCCATTACCAGGGGCAAAACTATACGATCTCGAGCACCGGTGCTCACCGTGTATAAGGACTTTTGCGTCTTCTCGGCCGTCTGCCGGCGCCGGGTCCGGCAAATGACGATCAAGAAAGAGGATGGGCGCCGCCAGAAATTGCACGGTCGTGCCCCGTACGCAGAGATCCGCGAGCAGAGCAACTCCCCTACCCTACTGATTGCAGCGTGTATAATAACTGCCGCGGTTTTGGGTTGCGGTCCAATTCGCAATCTCGACGCGCACGTGTCGAACGGAGAGTGAAATGTCTGAGCAAAACTTTTCTATCTTGATGCTTGCTGCGGGCAAAGCGACGCGCTTCAAATCCGAGCACTCGAAGATGCTGCACCGGCTGGCGGGCCGGCTTTTGGGTGAGTACATTGTGCAAGCCGCGCAGGGAGCAGGACCCGACTGCCTCTACATGGTGATTGGGCACAAGCGCGAAGAAGTGCGGAAAGCCTTTGAACGGCCTGGACTGACCTTCATCGCGCAAAACGAGCAACTGGGCACAGGCCATGCGGTGATGGTGGCGCGTCCGGAGCTTGAGAAGTGCGCCAGCCCCACGGTGGTGGTGCTGGTGGGCGACGCTCCCCTACTCCACTCGGAAACTCTCCTCAAACTAGTCGATGCCCACCGGCAAGCGCGCGCGGCATGCACCATTTTGACGACTCGCCTCGAGAACCCTATGGGCTATGGACGCATCGTTCACGCCGGCCGCCGCGTACGCAGCATTGTGGAAGAGAAGGTCGCGACGCCGGCACAGAAGAGAATCCGCGAAATCAACTCAGGCATACTTTGCTTCTCGCGTAGCCACCTGCTGGAGCATCTCGATGAATTGTCGGCCGAGAACGCCCAGAAAGAATACTTGCTGACGGACCTTGTCGAAATCTTCAACCGCCATCGTCTGAAGGTGGCCGCGTTCCCCGAAGCCGATTCGCGGGAGGTGCTGGGGGTAAACGACCGGGTGGAGCTGGCGCAGATCGAAAAGCTGCTGCGGCTGCGCAAGGCAGAGGCGCTCATGCGCCAAGGCGTGACGGTGGTGAATCCCGAGGCGACCTACATCGACCCGGACGTGGAAGCGGACCAGGACACAGTAATCGAGCCGGGCACCAGCCTGCTGGGCCGGACGCGCCTGGGCAGCGCCTGCCACATCCAAGGCTATTGCACCATCACCGACTCATGGCTCGCCGATCACGTCGTAGTGCGACCCTGCTCGGTGATTGCCAACTCCGAGATTGCTTCCGGCGTCACCATCGGCCCCTTTGCGCACCTGCGCGACGGCGCGGTAATCGAGGAGAGCGCGCGCATTGGCAACTTCGTGGAAGTGAAGAAATCGCGCCTGGGGCGGGGCGCCAAGGCGCTTCATCTGACGTATCTCGGCGACGCCACCTTAGGCGCCAACGCCAACATCGGTGCCGGAACAGTCACCTGCAATTTCGACGGCGTGAAGAAAAACCCCACCGTCATCGAAGACGGCGTCTTCATCGGGAGCGGCAACATGCTGGTGGCGCCGGTGCGGATCGGCCAAGGGTCGTATACCGCTGCGGGCTCGACCATTAGCGAAGATGTGCCGCCCGATTCGCTTGCCATCGCGCGGAGCCCTCAAGTCACCAAACAGGGATGGGTGAAGGAACGCAGGAAGTCACCGGTGGAAGAAAAATCACGTCGCCGCAAGCCGGCTTCGTGACGGCCTTCACTTCTTAAGCGGCAGCGAAGTCATTTTGCGTGTTGAATTCTTGCATCTAGATCGTTCGGCCCGGAACAAAGCCTCGCGCCTTCAGTCCCTCGATAATCCCTCCCAAGCCTTCATCCATCGAGGTCTGGCTTTGGAACTTAAACAAGACGACCCGGGGAATCTTGCGTTTCGCCGTGTTGCCACGTTTATAGTCGGAAACCAGGAGAATGCCGCAAACTAAAAGGATGAGCACTATCCCAAGAGAGAAACGCGAGCGAGCCACGGCTCGATGCCTGGGTCGGACCTTTCCGTTTTCCCATGATGATCGAATCGAAACATATCCCGGTAGCATTATCATAGTACCTTCGTAGGTAGCGAAATTGCTTTGTTTTTCCCCAAAACCGCAGTAACTTATTTTGGGGATGTTTCGCTCGCCAATCTTTCCTCACTCCCTGTTGAACCAATGGGACGGAGGGGTGAAGTGTCTGTTGAATTGAGGCCTCAAACCATATGGGCGCCAAGATTCGAACTGGCACTTTCCTGGCTGTTCTCTCGCGCAATTCTCCTTGACTTCGTCAAGCGCCGCGTCAGGACAGCCGATACAGGAATTTGTAGAGTCCGGTGGTTTTGGCGTCCCGCCTGTTGCCTTACCCTCCGCAACGGCGATTGAACTCCCAGAACGTGCGAGGAGGCAGCGTGAGAATCTCGCTTAGGCACAAAATTTATGGGTTGGCGTTCGTAGCGGCGATCCTGCCGGTACTGGTGTTGCTTCTGCTTATGCAGCATTTTCGCAACAGCGTTTCGCAGCGAGCGGCTCGTGAATTGACTGCACTGGCCACGGCCAACGTGGAGCAAACGGCCAGGGACACCTACGGTCTCTGCGAAACCGCGAACGATCTGTTGCAGCGGCGAACAAACATAAACCTCGCCGTGGCCCGGAGGATTCTGGCTGAGAGGGGTGGGGTTTCAAGCGGCGGGGGTAGCGTGCAATGGCAGGCCGTGAATCAACTCACGCAGGGGACGGCGGAGGTCACCTTGCCCCGCATGCTGATTGGAGGCACGCCGGCAACGCAGTCGCGCAGTTTCCAAACGCCTTCGCCCGTCGTGGACGAGATCACCCGGGTGATAAGCAGCACGGTTACAATCTTCCAGCGGATGAACGAGCAGGGCGATATGCTGCGGGTTGCGACCAGTGTGGCTGCGGCGGACGGCAACCGCGCCATCGGCACGTATATCCCCGCCACAGGTCCCGACGGCGTGCCCAGTGCTGTGATCGCCTCGGTGCTGCGCCGTGAGGTTTACCGGGGCACGGCTTTCGTCGTGAACGATATGTATGTGGCCAACTACGAAGCGCTGCGAGACGGAGCCGGCCGGATCGTTGGAATGCTATACGTCGGGGAGCGTATCTCTTCCGTCGAATCCGTCCGGCGCACCATCATGAACACGGTGATTGGCCGTACCGGACGCATTGTGGTGGTGGGATGCAAGGGTAATCTGCGCGGGCACTACATCATTTCTGTGGACGGCAAACGCGACGGCGAGAACATCTGGGACTCCCGGGACGCCGCCGGCAACCTGGTCGTCCAAACTCAGGTGCAAAAGGCCCTTTCGGCAGGCAAAGGAGAGGTTTTTGACGCCGTGTACCCGTGGCAGAGTCCCGGCGAGCCGCAAGCGAGAGTGAAGTGGTCGGCATTCGTGTATTTTGAGCCCTGGGACTGGCTGATCAATGTGGGCGCCTACGAGGACGAGTATATGGCGCCGATCCAGCAAGTAAGCTCGTCGGCGGCCAGCCTGCTTTGGGGTGTGACGCTGGCCGGCCTTCTCTCCCTCTTCGTCGTGCTCGGCGTCGCCTTCCTGGTGGGCGGCCGCTTGAGCAAGCCCATCGAACTGCTGACGAACCTCGCGGGAAAAATTGCGAAGGGGGACCTGCACAGCGCGCGCACCGACTTTCTCAATCTTCAAACTCAGAAAGATCAGAAGATACGGCGGCGATTCGACTTCCCGGACGAGACCGGGGACATGATGGCTTCCTTCCGGGACATGACCGAGAGCCTCGACAAGCTGGTCGGGCAGGTGCAACGCTCGGGAATCCAGGTGACGACCTCGGGGACCGAGATCACGGCCTCCGCCCGGCAACTGGAATCCACCGTGGGGGAGCAGGCGGCGGCGACGCAGCAGGTGTCGGCGAGCAGTTCCGAGATCTCGGCGACTTCGCGCGACCTGCTACGGACGATGTCCGGTGTGGGGGATGCGGTGGGCGATGCCGCCACCCAAGCGGAATCCGGACAATCCGCGCTGAGTGAGATGGAAACGGCGATGCGCCAGCTTGTCAAGGCCACGGGCTCGATTTCTTCGCGGCTCGGGGTGATCAGCGACCGGGCCAACAAGATCTCCACCGTGGTGACCACCATCAATAAGATATCGGACCAGACCGCTCTGCTATCTCTCAATGCCGCAATCGAGGCGGAGAAGGCGGGCGAATTGGGGAAGGGATTCTCGGTAGTGGCGCGCGAGATCAGCCGCCTGGCTGACCAGACGGCGGTGGCGACGCAGGATATCGAAGGAGTGGTGAAGGAGATGCAATCCGCCGTATCGAGCGGGGTGATGGAGATGGACAAGTTCTCGGAAGAGGTGCGGCGGCGCGTCGAAGAAGTCAACCGTATTGCTACGGCGCTGGGAAGGATGATCGACAAAGTACAGGCCCTGGGGCCGGAATTCGAAACGGCGAAACAGGGCATGAACGCCCAAAATCAGGCGGCTCAGCAGATCAATGAAGCGATGAAGCAACTGGCCGAGACCGCCAATCTGACCAAGTCAACTCTGATTGAATTCCAGAAAGCGACCGGGCAACTGACCAGTGCCGTGCAAGGACTCCAGGGCGAAGTGGCGCGCTTCAGAACCGCGGCATGAGCCACGGTGGGGCTCGGCAGGGTCAATTCTGGCTCGATGGCTCGGCTCGGCGCGCCACCGATTCCGGTATGCGCAGCCCCACGGCTTCGGCGGCCTGGCGATTCACCAGCAGGCGGGTCTTGGTGATGCCCTGTTACCGAAACGAGGCCGGGCTTTCCCCGCGCATGACGCGAGCGGCGATCAGCGCCGACTCACGCCCTCCGTCGAAATGGTCGTTGGAGAGGACCACCGCCGCTCCCTGGGCCGCTTGGCCCGAGCTAAAGCTGAAGATCGGCAGCCTGGCTTGGCGCGCCGCCGCAACAATGGCGGGGAACGCCGCGCCGTGCCGGAGAACTCTGAATCTTCCTTATCATCGCCCGACGCGATATTACTTTTCCGAGGTCAAGGGTCACTACTGTCCAGGCACATGGAAGGTGACAGACTTCCTCGTGGCCTGGTCAACTTCTTCGGGAGTAAGTAACACAGTTGTCTTGATCCGAACCGCCCCGGCGGCGTTTGCCGCGAGCGCCACCGCGGCGGCACTGGTGTTGTCCGGCGCCTCGATGATGCAATAAAGATCGGATTCCCCAAATGCGAAATAGCACGCCTCCAGCTTTCCGCCAGCCGACTTGGCCAACTCCGCGATAGCCGCCCGACGCTTCGATCCGCCATCTTTCAGAAGTCCCTTCAAACCTTCCGCCGTGTACGAAACATGCTGAAGATACTTCGGCACGCCCCACCTCCCGTATATTTGGTTTGAGCCAGGATTCCATTTTGCCTCCCAGGCCACGAGCCAGTATAGTCCCTTTCGTTTCCGTTGGGGGGTGCTTTTTCATCATTTCTG
>CAWHWE010000055.1:0-15394 GCA_963832915.1 uncultured Acidobacteriota bacterium | reverse complement strand
TACCGGCGTGGCCGTCAGTGGGGACTTCGCCCAGACCAACACCTGTGGGGCCAGCGTCGCGGCCGGGGCCAACTGCATCATCAGCGTTACATTTACCCCGACGGCCACCGGCAACCGCTACGGCTCAGTCACCATCAATGACAACGCGGCGAACTCGCCGCAGACAATTCTGCTGGCCGGCAGCGGCCTTGCCACCCCTTCGGTAGCGTTCTTGCCTAGTAGCCTGACTTTTCCCAATCAGACCGTCGGCGCCACGAGCGCGCCACAGAATGCAGTCCTGACAAATACTGGCGGGTCGGTCCTGAATCTCACCAGCATCATAGCTAGCGGTGACTTTTCGGAAACCAACAGTTGTGGAACGAGTCTGGCGAGCGGAGCAAGCTGTACGATCGCCGTCACTTTTACCCCCACGGCGTCAGGGCCGCGCGCGGGCGCCGTCACAGTCACGGACAACGCTCCCGGAAGCCCTCAGACTCTTCCGCTGAACGGCACCGGAGTTCTTGCTCCGGTTGTGGCTTTGTCGCCAACCAATTTGACTTTTTCCGGTCAGCCCGTGGGGACCACCTCGGCTGCCCAGACGGTTACGCTGACGAACATCGGCAGCGCGGTTCTGGAATTCTCCAATGCGGCAACTACCGGCGACTTCGGGCAGACCAACAATTGCCCTGCCAGTCTTCCGGCGGGTGCGAGTTGCGTGATCAGTGTGACCTTCACTCCCACCGCGACCGGAAATCGGTATGGTTCCGTCGTTCTCACGGATAACGCGGCAAACTCGCCGCAGACAATCCCACTGGCGGGCTACGGCCTTCCTACCCCGGCGGTGGCATTCTCACCGACTAGCTTGACTTTTGCCAACCAGATCGTCAACACCACCAGCGCGCCTCTGAATGTTACCCTAAGCAACACGGGCAGCGCCGTTTTAAACATCGTCAGCATTACCGCCAGCGGGAATTTTGCGCAAAAGAACACCTGCGGAACGAGCCTGGCTAACGGAGCCAGTTGCACGATTAGTGTTACTTTTACCCCCATGGTGGGAGGACCTACAGCGGGCTCAATCATCGTGACGGACAATGCCCCAGGAAGCCCTCAAACGGTTCCCTTGACGGGTAACGGGCTGCTGGCGCCCGTCGTCGCGCTTGTGCCCACGAGTCTGACCTTCACCGGCCAAGCCGTCGGAAGCACCAGTTCACCCCAGACAGCAACCCTGACCAACACCGGCAGCGCCACTTTGAACATTACCAACGTAGCTGCCAGCGGGGACTTCGCCCAGACCAACACCTGTGGGGCCAGCGTCGCGGCCGGGGCCAACTGCGTCATCAACATTACCTTTACCCCGACGGCCACCGGCAACCGCTTCGGCTCTGTCACGCTCACTGACAATGCGGCAGATTCACCTGAGACAATCCTGCTGGCCGGTAACGGGGCTTCTGCCCCGGCGGTAGCGTTCCTGCCACCTAGCTTGACCTTTGCCAACCAGATCGTCAGCACAACCAGCGCGCCGCAGAATGTAATCCTGACAAACACCGGCGGTGCGGTCTTGAATATCACCAGCATCATAGCTAGCGGTGACTTTGCGGAAACCAACAGTTGTGGATCGAGTCTGGCAAGTGGAGCAAGCTGTACCATCGCCGTCACTTTTACCCCCACCGCGGCAGGGCCGCGCGCGGGCGCCGTCACGGTCACGGACAACGCTCCCGGGAGCCCTCAGACTCTCCCGCTTAACGGCGCCGGGGTTCTAGCTCCGGTTGTGTTCTTGTCACCCACGAATTTGACTTTTTCCGGCCAGAACGTGGGGACCACATCGGCTGCGCAGACAGTTACGCTGACGAACATCGGCAAGACGGTTCTGGAATTCACCAATGCGGCAACTACCGGCGACTTCGGGCAGACCAACAGTTGCCCCGCCAGTCTTCCGGCGGGTGCGAGTTGCGTGATCAGTGTGACCTTCTCTCCCACTGCGATTGGGAACCGCTATGGCTCCGTCGTTCTCACGGATAACGCGGCTGACTCACCGCAGATCATCCCGCTGGCCGGCAGTGGTGTGCCATCGCCAGCGGTAGCATTTTCGCCGGCGAGCCTGAATTTTCCCAATCAGATCGTCAATACCACGAGTGCCCCTCTGCTGGTGACACTCACGAATACCGGCGCCGCGGCGATGAGCATCACAAGCATCGCGTCGGCAACCAGCGAATTCTCTGAACTCAACACTTGCGGTAGCGGCCTGGCGCCTGGAGCGAGTTGTACTATCAGTGTGACCTTCACACCTGCGATCCCGGGGCCGCGGGCTGGCACGATCACGGTCACGGATAATGCCCCAGGGAGCCCTCACCAGGTTCCGTTGACGGGTAGCGGGCTGCTGGCCCCCGTTGTCACGCTTGCCCCCAGGAGTCTATCCTTCACTGGTCAGCTTGTCGGAAGCATTAGCGCACCGCAGACTGTGACCTTGACAAACACCGGCATCGCAGTTTTGAACATTACGAACGTGACGGTCAGCGGGGACTTCACCCAGACCAACACCTGTGGGGCCAGCGTCGCGGTCGGAGTCGCGTGCACTATAACAGTTGCCTTCGGTCCTACTGCACCCGGAAATCGGTATGGTTCAGTGACCATCACTGACAACGCTTCAGACAGCCCGCAGACGATCGTACTGGCCGGGGACGGCCTGCCGGCTCCAGTGGTTAGCTTGTCGGTCACCAGCCTGACTTTCTCCAGCCAGCCTTTGGGAACAACGAGCGCCCCGCAAGCCCTCACGTTGGGCAATACAGGCACGGCCGCTTTAATAATCACGAGCATCGTAGCGACAGGCGACTTTGCGCAAATTAACACGTGCGGAACAAGTTTGCCGGCGGGAGCGAACTGCACCATCAGCGTCACGTTTACTCCCACGGCGGCGGGCAGCAGGACCGGCTCTTTAACCATTACCGACAACGCGCCGAGCAGCCCACAAGCGGTGAACCTGGGCGGGAGCGGAGCGGACTTCGCGGTTTCTGTCACCCCAACTTCGGCAACGGTCATCGCAGGAAACTCGATTACCTACACTGTAACTGTGACGCCGTTCTTTGGGTTCAATGCCAGGGTCACTCTGGGCTGCGGCGGTGCGCCGCGAGGTGCAATCTGCTCAGTGTCTCCGTCCGCGGTGACACCTGACGGCACGAATTCCGTCACGGCTACCGTTACTGTGACCACAGCGGTGCGCTCCATGCTACCGCCGGGATCGGGGCCGAACCCGAACTTGCCCCGCCTCGTTACGCGATTCAGGCCCACGTGGTTCTTGTGGCTGCTGCTCCTCCTGACCCTCATGGCAAGCCAAGCGATGGCGCGCCGGCGCCGGGCCCTGTTGCGCCTCGCCCTGGTCACGGGTCTGGTGCTGCTCTGGGCGGCCTGCGGCGCTGGTGGAACTGAGGTTGACGTCCCCAACGGAACGCCGGCGGGCAATTATTCGCTCACGCTAAGCGGAACATCCGGCAACGTAACGCACAACACTAGCGCAAGCCTGACGGTACAGTGACAGCTTGCGTCCCGGGGACTGGATGGCGCGCCGTCCGCAGCCGTCACCGGGCGGCGCCGGTGAACCTTGTGGCAACCTCGGAGGGACGGAGCGGCACTTCAGAAAGATGAGCGCACTGCTACTGGGTGTAAAGGGACGCCAGCGGACCGTCATGTGCACTTGGAGGAATTGATGATGCAGAAGGTTGGTTCTTTGCTCGCCCTGGTTCTGTTCTGCTCTGTCGCTGCGGCAGCCCAGCAGACGCCCAAGGTTGAGCTTTTTGGCGGTTATTCGTACCTTTTGGCTGACCTGAACGGTACGAGCGTCAACCTGGACGGATTCCATGTCTCCGCAGCCGAGAACTTGAACAGTTGGCTGGGTGGCGTCCTCGATTTCAGCACCCATTTTGGAACGCGGGCCGGCGTTAACGTCAACACGCAATCCATTATGTATGGACCTCGCATCGCCTATCGGAAGAGTAAGTTGGTGACGCCATCTGCTCACGCTTTGTTCGGGGCCATACGGGGAAGCGCAGGCTTTGACGATATCTCCAAGCCAAACACTCGTTTAACCCTCGCAGTGGGCGGTGAAATAAACGTCAGGATAACCGACAGGGTGGCGTTCCGAGTGGTCCAGGCTGATTACCAGCCTACTCGTTTTCTAGGCTTGCGGCAGGATAACATCCGGGTCTCGACGGGGTTCGTATTTCGGTTTCCTCGCTGGTAGGAGCTTCTTCTGACCAGGCGAGGGGTGGAACTTCGCAATTGCGACGAGAGAGGTTCGAAGGACCGTGGAGCAGCGGGCACCACAATTCCTGGTCCGCAAGGGCCGCAGTCACCGCTCCATCGGTCAAGCACTGGCGGCCATTTGGGAGACGGATCCTCCAGTCCAATCGATTGGTCTCCAACACACGCGCGCTTGGCCGAAGAACCACAGCTCTATCCCTGGGTTTTTCTCATCCTTCCTCGTGCATTTCTCCGTGGTCCTTTTGCTGGCTCGTCTCCCCGTCTCGATCTATTTGGTTCAACCAAGCAAGGAGAGAGAGCATCACACCGAGCAGATGGTATATGTGCTTCATCCCCTGAATTTAGCGGACTATTTCCCCGTGTTGAAACCCAGCGGCCCCGGCGGAAAGCCGGGGCAAGGGAGTCAGCCAGAGCGGTCGCCAGCGCGCGGCGGCACGATTTTTCACCCGAAACTCACCATCATCTCTAACCCGCCGCACCCCGACAACAGCCGCCAGACAATCAGGCAGCCGTCTTCGCCGCCTGAACTGAAGATTCCGTACGAGCCTCGGCTGCCCAACGTCCTGGTTGGTATCACAACGGTTCCCCCACCTCCCGCTCAGCGGCCCGCCCCACCCATGGCCCCGGCGCCAAAGGCGAGTGAGAGTCCTGTTGCACCGCCGACCAAGGTTGCTACGCCGCCATCTGCTCCGGCACTAGCTCTTGTCCCTCTTCCTAGCCCTTTGCCTAACCCTGCACTACCGGTCCCCCCTCCCCCGCCGCCAACTCCGCCAACTCCGCCAACCCAGTCTTCAAAGGCGACGGAAGCGGCGACCCTCGGGAAACAAGACGCACAGGCCACTCCCTCCGGAGCTGCTGGACTGCTTAGCCTCAGCGTTGCTCCCTCGTCTTCTGCTGAGTCCGTGGCCCTTCCACCAGGCAATCGTCAGGGAGCCTTTTCCATTTCCCCGGCAGGCGGCAAGGAGGGCTCGCCCGGTGGCGTCCCCGCTGGCGATGCGCGAGGAGGTGGGAGTGGCGGGAACGGTGCGGGCGGTGATGCGAGTACGGGTCTTGGTCCCGGGGACAAGGGCGGTGGTGGAGGCAGCGGCGCAGCAGCCACCTCAGTTGCCGGTGAGAGTGTCAGTATCAGCGGAGGGCGCAACGGAAACAAGGACGGGGTCTTACCCGCTTTCTATGCCGCGACCATGGTCTACCCCGTCACACCTCCCGGCCCTCGGCGGCCAGGTATGATTGTCACTGCCGGACCTGCCGGTGGAGGCGGTCTCCAGGTTTACGGGGTCTTGAAGGGCGGGAGAATATATACGATCTACCTTCCGATGCCAAGCAAGAATTGGATCCTCCAATACTGCGCCCACAACAGCTCGTCCCCCGGCCAAGTCCGGCAATCAAGCAGCGTAGAGATCAGGCTTGACCCCGGCATCATCCCACCCTCAGCAGTGGAACAATTCGACTTTCATCGTCCTCCTGTGTCGAAGGCGGATGCAAACCGGCAAGGGACGATCATCCTGCAAGGCATAATCGGGGAGGATGGGTCAGTTAGTGAACTGAAAGTCTTGCAAGGTCTTCAGGAGACCGTCGATCAAGCCGCCCTGGCTGCCTTCAGCCGCTGGAAGTTCCGGCCTGCGCAACGGTCCAACAAGCCGATTGCAGTGGAAATTCTTGTGGGAATCCCGGTAAGCCTGCCGACAACGTAAGGACAACACGTATGAAAAGGGCCGGAACGCCACAAACACAACCCGGACAGCCATACGCTCAACCTGCATTAGCCGTGGCCCTGCTCGCGCTCCTGGCGGTGGCCGGTTGTAAGCATGCGCCTGCACCGCCATCCCGGCCCTCGGAAAAGGACGCGCGTTCGCAACAACCCGCAGCGGCGCCTGCGCCGGTTGAGGCGCCCGCCCCCCCTCAGTCCGGCCTCGGTGGACCGCGCTTTGCTGTTCAGGTCGGGGCTTTCAACCAGCGAGCAAACGCCGAAGCTCTAGCTTCCCGACTCTCCGAACAGTACGGACTTCAGACGCTGGTTGCTCCAGTTGAGGCGCGCGGCAAAACGCTATATCGAGTTCGGCTATTGGTACAAAATAAGATTCAGGCTAAGAGCCTAGCGAGTGCCTTCCTCCGCTCAGAGAAACTGAAGGTCTGGGTTGTCCCCCTGTCGTAGGCGTTCCCGTCGCTGGCCGCCAAGCGCCGCGAAAAGCAACGGCGCAGGGCTTCTCTTGTTTAGGCACGATACGGGTGCGGTCAAGGAATGCGATGCTGGGTGTCGTTAAAGGAAAGGTCTACGACTCAATTGTGACGGTCCGACTCGACGAGCGTGACGCAACATTCGCGCTCGAGTATGAACGGACGGCCAAGAGCGAGGGACTGTACGCCGAGGTTCGCAATAAGTTCGAGGCCGAGCAAGACCTCGACCACTTCCTGTACCTTGCGTCCACCGAAGACGTGCTGAAGTTTGTGTCCTGGCAGTTCAGGAACAGCAAGCGCAACGTTTGCTTCGGACTCCTGGCAGACTGGTATCGCCGCCTTCTCGACACTGAAGTCTTCGACTGGACATGTCATCAATACCGTCCGTTCCGCACCGCCTTAATGGGCAGCACCGACCCTACCGAGGGTTCCACGGGCGTCCTCTCTTAAACCTTTTGCCTACTCGTTGATTATTTGTTGCCCCTCTTTGACTATTCCGGAGGCCCGCCAACCCACTGAGCCCCAGGGTGTTGCTTTCTGACTATATACCGAAATCAGCCGTTTTCGTGTTGCGATCGACAGGTCCCCATGTGACAGGCTGCACATGGTTGTGGCGCGCGAGGTTTGGTCGCTGTAATGGTGGGTTTTTTGGAAGCGGCGATGCTGTCAGCGTGCTGTGATAGGTTCGAAGATACGATGGCTGGGATTGGTAAGTTGTGCGTATGGTGCTGTGCAAGGTGTGTGCTCTGCGTTCCTGTGAGTGGAGTGCTTGCTGAAACCCTGCGGATCAGCGACACGACTTAACGCCGTTGCTTATCGATTCCTGTGTGCAGCGTTGTTGTCGACGGGGATTGGCGAGTCGTTGCGGTGTCCCATCACTGGATGTGGCTGCCGCCAGTAAGCCGCGCTGCCATCCGAGGCAGAACCGAGGCTGCACGCCGAGGTGCTGGCCGGTGATACGTGAGGCAACGGTCAACCGTAGAATCCGAAAGCGAGCCACCCCTACCCGATAAAATACGTCAACCTTACTCTCCAGCCAACTTGAGGACGGCGCCTCGCGTTTTTACCGATAAGCGAAATCCTAAATGATCGAGATGTGTCAGGACAGGCTCAAGCTGGGGAATCCGGCCTTCGACTTTCGCGCGCAAGAGGATTCCCAGCGTGCCAGTGAAAGTCAACCTCAGTACCTCGGCGTGCAGCCGCCCAATTCGTTCATCGAGGATCAACACGGCGTTTGGAACCTGCAGCCCTAACGCCAGCACTTCTTTCTCCCCTGCTCCCAGATCCGTTGCGGTGGGCACCTTATCCAGTCCTTCTGGAGCCTGGATCTTTATCCAGGGAAGCATACCGATGTCCGGCAAATCGATACCGATTGCCCTGCCTTGCTCCAACTCACGAGCGACGGCAGGGGGAATGAGCGTGCGGGTGTAGAACTCGTCCAATAAATGCAGGTAACCGGTCTGGTGCAGATACTGAATTGGCGAAGTGTTCGAGACAGCCTCACGCGTTCTTGAGATCGTGGCTTAGCTCCTCTTCGCCGAGGTCGAAAGTGGTCACGCCGTAATCGGCTAAGCGGCTGAGGAAGTATGGCTTCGGCACGCCCGCAAGTTGAGCGGCAGCTCCGGACGAAAGCTGGCCCATCTCATACAATTTCACGGAGGCAGCAAACCGAATCTTAGAGGCAAGGTCATCCGGCGTCGCCTTCAAGGCGAGGCGGATCTCGTCCGGTATGTTAAACGTGACCTGGCTCATACGCAACCGACACTCCTATTCTACCGCAATTCAATCGAGTTAATCATGGCTACCTTCCAAGCAGACCAAGCCATTCAGGCAGAGCTCGCTTTGGGTAGATGGCTGATTGGGGGTGTTCGGACTTGGCATTGTCCTGCCATCGTTTCTGACCCACCGGTACGGCATGCTGGCCAAAATCTATTTCAAAAGGAGAATCCTTATGATCGTTGGTGTCACGCACGACAATGACGGCCGTGTTGTACAGCGGCTGTCCGTATCCACAAAGGTCTCTATCGGGCTGCCACCCAATGGAGATCGCAACCATCCCACTAAGCTCGACCACTTCGTCTTCCTGCGCAAAACCAAGACGGCCAACAGGGTCGAGTGGGAGATTGACCCGGAACTGACCAAGCACTACGGTGAGCAGTGCCGGGATCTTCACATTATGTTGATCGACGATGACATCGAGAACGTCTTCCCCAGTTCTTACGCATGGTGGACGGCCACCGAGCGGAAGTGCTGGGGTGACGGCGTTTCGGCTACCCGGCGCACGCCTGAGAAACCTGGCGGCCAGCCTTGGACCCAGTGCGGCAGCGGATGCCCGGAGCTTTCGAGCGGGCAGTGCAAACCGGGTGGAGATCTGCGCTTCGTGTTGGCGGACTTCCCGCGGCTGGGCAGCGTCTGCCGCATCCACACCTGCTCATACCGATCCATCCGCCAGATCCACTCTGCCTTGCAGGAGATCCAGACCTTCATGGGTGGCCGCTTGGCGGGCATCACGGCCAAGCTGACGGTTCGCCCGGAGGAGGCCACGTACTTCGACCGCAAAGAGAAGAGGAAGAAAACTTCCTCCATCTGGGCGCTGAGTCTCGAAGCGTGCGGAAAACGCTTCCCTGCTGTCATTCTGAGCGGAGCGAAGAATCTCGCTCTGCGCCAACCTCACCGAGAATGCCCGGCTGTTCGCCGAGACCCGGAAGTTGCTCGGGTCTGGTGGCAAGGTCTTTGAGGTCGTTGAGGACGAGCAAGAGCAGGCGCCGGAAGTCGCAACGGAGTTCTATCCGGCGTCGGCGAATGGTTCTGTGACTGCAGAAGGCGCCGCGGCAGGCTCTCCTTCGGATACACCCCTCGCCGCTACCGCGCCGCAGCCAACGCCGAAGCCTTCGCCGCCTGAGAACAGCACTGCCCCGAGGGGGGGAAACGGATCGGGCGAGCCACCGGTGATAGGGGGCACGGCGTCAAAGCTGATGGCGAAGCCTTCGTTCCCTACAAACAACGCGACCCCGAATGGTGGGAATAAATCTACCACGCCACCCGCCGAGGGTGCCGCCTCGCCTTCTGCGCACAACAATGGTAACGGGTCAGCGACAGCTTCCGGATTCAACCAGCTCCGCAACGAGTTCCTGACAGTAGCACGCCGTGTGGCCACAACCAAGAAGCAAGCCATCGCTGAAGTGGTCGAATGGGCGAGCGGCGGCGCATTCAGGTACGGTGACGTTGGCCGTATGACCGAAGCGGACGTCCCGAAGCTGCGGGCCGCCACTGAACTCATCGCGTCTGCCCTCCACGCCACATCCCGCTGACGGAAAGCTCCCTTCCTCCGTACGCTAATCTTGCTTCTTACCTCCGCCCCAATTACCACCCCACGCTGGAGTGCCGGCATGTGACTGCATTGGTGCCGGCGCTCCAACCCTCATCAATGCTCCGCCCTCGTGGTTCTTGCGGGTGCGCCATCAGAACCGTCCAGACCGAATCGATCAGCAATCGCTGGGCGAGTAACGGGGAGCTATTTCCTCGAACCCCGTATCTCGGGAGTTTGAATGAGTGCGGCACTTCAACGGTTTGGCGACTAGAACGACCAGGTGGCGACACGGTTCCACAACATAAAGGACGTTATGTTTGGCTAATCGAAGCGGCATCCGCGCAGCGTGGACCACATTGCTTGCAGGCGGAGCGATGGCAGGAATAAAAGGAAGTCAGGGCAGCAGATGTAGAAGGTCACGAAAAAGCTGGGCAGGATCGCCTCCACGAACGAGCAATACGATGACTAAGACAAAGATAAGCAGCCACCTGAGTAAGCTCGGACGAATTTCAATTTCGCAGGCCTGCCCGTTAGGATGCCGGCGTTTGATCCGAAAGCATGGAAACTTATCCATCACTTTTCCAAGGTAAATCAGCCTAACTTCTATGTCGATTAAAGAACCGGATCCCTACCTGAGCCGGATTTTTTAATGTGTGAGGTGGGAGAAGCCCATCTGGGTATATATGGTTTGGCGGGGGCAGGCTGAGCGCAGCCCTAGGAAGAAATCCTCTCAATCCACTTCTTTCTCCACTTGCCCTGAAAATGGCTCTCGATCGCTAATCGATCAGTCCATCTCGGCGGGGATTTCCGAGCGGCAGAGAAAGCTGCCTGAACAAGTGTCGCGACATCTTCGTAGTGTTGCCTTCCGGTGCCCGTTTCGATCCAGCGAATGAAATACATAGTGAAGCTAATCTGTGGGTTGGGGCTGTTCATCCTGATTTTGGTTACCCTGAGTCTCGCGATGGCGTCCAGTGCCTCGCCGCCCCACTGCATTTCGGCCGATACTCTCAAAAGCCTGGCCCTGGTTTCCTGGTCTTCCCAAAGGTTAATATGGTTGCGAACCTCGGCCTTGCAGAGCACCACGTTGAGCTTTCCAGCCAATCGGCTCAAACTGGAGGCGACGGACTTGAGTCGTTTGGGAACTGAAGCCGGCTTTGCCTCCCGAGATGGCAATTGAACGATGGTTTGAAGCCCCACTTCGATAGCCTTTTGCAGCGTTTGGCTAATACAGTCTTGGCGGATTTTGTTGCCTGAATAAACCTCTGTTTTGATCGGTTCTGCGTAAATCTCATTACCGGACTCGGCAAGCAGCAGATGAGGGTTTGAATAGATTTCGGAGCCGTGGCGGTCAATTGTCTCGTTGATAACTGCCTCGATGGTCTTCCTCGCGGCTGGCATCAACTTCATTTGCTCAAGGTCAATCGTTGGCAGCGTCAACTGGAAACGCCGTCGCACGTCCGCGACTGCATTCAAATAATCGTCGAGTACGAGTCCATGGTCGTTTCTGGGACCGTGATGAACGGGCTTAGCCATCGGGGAAACGATACCACGGGGCGGGGGCACCAGAAAACACTCCCTTAGCTTTTTGTTTGGAGCGTATGATAAGGAACATTATCATACGTAGGGGGAGAATCCAAAATGGAAGAAGGCAAGGGAATCGGGGATCGCAACAATCTTATGCCGAGGACGGTATATTGCTGCGCACACGATGGATCATGCGCCGTGCATCAACCGCCCCATGACGGAGCGTACGTTCACTGCACTTGCGACCAAGGAGCAGGCCGGTGCCGCCACAAGCGCTTTACGCCGGACCCGCATCTTGTGCGGGGTACATCTAGGGTTCAGTGATGACGGGTGAAACCGAAATCATACCCCTGAGCGTGCCGCGCGGTCTGAGGGGGATTGCCGCGAACGCCCCATCCGTCTTTCTGCCGAACGAAAAAACGGCGGAGCGCTTCTTCGGCTTCTTCACCACGAACCTCCGCAACACAAACACGCGGCGGGCAGCGCAGGCGGGCATCAAAAACCGCATCGGCAATCACTCCATGCGGGGCACCGACATCACCGACTATCTGAAAAGCGACGGCTCGCTGTCGGAAGCCCGGAAAATGGCGAACCATGCCGACACGCGGACTACGCAGCTATACGACCGGCGCGGCGATACCGCCTCCCTTGATGAGTACAGTAAGGTGGGGATTTAATTTGACAGCTTCCATTGAAGTTATACCCGCCAGTACCGCAGCCGAATTTTGGAGCTTACTCTCCCCCGAAAGACCGCTTTTCCCAAATCCCTGTAACCTGCTGTACCGGGGCCAAGCTGACCAGGGCTGGAATCTAACGCCCTCCATTCTGCGAAAAGGCATTTCCGCAGCTTCGGATATGCAGGTTTTTAAAGAATGGGCATACCTCGAAACTTTTGTTCGTCAGTGTGATTCGATTGGGCTTGCGATTCCGAATGACTCACCGACTTTTCGAGAGAAGTTTCTGAACCAAAATAGTCCGGCGGGGCCGGGCGGGGCTTGGATAAAGACATCCGCATGGCCGCCTCCAGAGATGCACGCCGTGCTTGCCTTGGGACAGAATCATGGCCTCCCAACACGCCTACTTGATTGGTCAACCCGATCCTATGTCGCAGCCTATTTTGCAATCTCGGATGCACTCGCACAGAAGGCTAGCAAGACCAAATACACCTGCCCTAATTGCGGGCTGAACGCATGGGTGAAACCGGACGCTGCGCTTATCTGCGGCGGATGCTATCACGGTGGCGACGGCAAAATCTGCGTGATGAAGACGGACGAGTCGGCTGACCGGCTGGCAGTTTGGATTCTGGATATCGAAAGAAAAGCCCTGTTTCCGGAACTGAAGGTGGTCACGGTGCCGGGCGGTAATAATGCGAACCTTGCTGCGCAATCGGGCCGGTTTACTCTATTGGCGCAGAAGGGGGGCAGAGCGAGGCCGTTCGAGGGAGAAATGGCATTGGATTTGTACTTCATTGCGCAGGCGCTCCCGCCTCCATTAAAGAAAGTCACATTGCCGATTACCGAGGCTCCAGCCGCACTGAAGCTGTGCTATCTCTATGGGGTGACAGGAGCAACAATGTTTCCTGATTACGACGGGGCAACGCGGGCTACTGAAGATGCATTGAGCACGCCGCCGACGCCTGGCACACTCAGCTTATGGCAAGTGTAAATGTTGGTTTGGGTTATTGCATATCGGGGTGCGGACAGTAAGGGGATTTGAGGGCTACGACCAAGGACATCCGCTGATTGGGCAGCGCCAGTTGGTTCCTGAGGGGACGGCAGGGTGATTTGTGTTGTCGCAGGGGGCGTGCCGGTGAAATAACCGGCATTCCTTGAGGTAAGCTTGTCGGGCAGACGTTGTTTCGTACCAGGTCATTGTGAGGTCGTAACGGCCCTGGCGAAATGATTGGCCCATGCGAAACTCAACGTCAGTGTCAGAGCGACCGACGTAAACCGGATGGCCCTTGCGCGTGAAAAGATAAACACCTGGCGAAGCCATAAGTGTTCTAGTATACACCCATTTCTCCGCCCTTCACTGAAACAATGGCCTTCTCGGTAGTCTTGCCGTCCGGGAGGAAACAGACAAGGCCCGATCCCGGATTCCAGCCGTGGCGATAACCAGATTTTCTGAAACAGACATTTGACACACGTCAACCCCGCGATTTACGGGGCTTCCCGCAATGTTGCAAAACTTACCCTTTGTGAAACACGCGGAGGCTAGTAAATTCGTTTCATCCCTCGCGGCTCGGCACTGGGGGCGGACTAGCGTTGGCTGTTGGGCATAAGTCTTTCATGTAGCAGGCGGTGCACTGCGGGTTATGCGGCCTGCACCACTCCTCTCCGACCTCCCAACACGGTGA
This sequence comes from uncultured Acidobacteriota bacterium, assembly GCA_963832915.1. GTDB lineage: Bacteria > Acidobacteriota > Terriglobia > UBA7540 > UBA7540 > CAVROP01. The sequence goes on along the minus strand of CAWHWE010000055.1, from coordinate 1,793 downwards.
GTCGATCACGCCGGGGAACTCCGGGTGAAGGGCTCTGGCCTTGTACACCACCTGCGTCGGTTCTTCAGATGGGGAGAGACCGAGGCGGGCAAACACTCGGCAGACCTGCACGTCCGCCGAGATGTCAATAGAGTAGAAATCGGCGAATTTTATCTTGAAGTCACGTGCAAGAATGTTGACGGCCATCGTTGCGATTTTCGGACCTGCACCGTGAAATTGAAGAAAGCGATAGACTGCTTCGGCACTGGACGGCTCATCGGCCCAGATGCGGGAGGCATCGCCTCCATATTCATTTTTAATGTGTTGAACTGCGAAACAGAACACGCCGCTCATCTTCTCAGGAAAGCGGTGCAGCCCGGACATCATTTTCGCCATCACGTCGCGGGACAGTTGGGAGAGAGCTTCGATTGAGAACTCACCGAGTTGCTGTGAAATCTTATGGGGGACCAGCCAAGCTTTCTTGTACCTCATCTGGCGGTCCATTAAGCAGGCAAGAACGAAGGCGTGGGGGTGTGTGCCGAAGTCATTGAGGAGGGCATCAGCCGCGGGATCGCCTGTGAACTCAATCAATTTTTCCTTTGGAGCTTCGAACAAACTCCGGCCCTTCTCAACCAGCCTGTCGCGTATGGCCGTCTCGTTCATTGCCCATCCTGCCGAGAAGCGTTCCAGCAAGTATAACACTGCTCGTCTCTGACATCCGCGCGGCGTCGTTGCACAAAGGATCCTTTTTGGGACACTGGCCGGGGGCCAAAATTTCGAGCGTCTTTTGCTAGACGATAAAGTATGGTGCCGTCTACGAACCCACCTCCCTGTAAGGGGTCACGCGGCCCACGTTCAGGAGGTGCGCCACGCACAGGCGGGATTCGACGTCTTCGATCAGCTTTCGTGCGTGGTCAATCTGCTCGGCGGGTAGCTGCGGCTCCCGCGAAGTGCAACCGCTGGCTCCCCCGAAGTGTCCGCTTCGAGGAAGTTTGCGCTGGCACAGCACTTGCCGGGATTGCCCGCGATCAACGCCGTAGTGTAGACCGGTGCACTCCAACTCTCGGATTCACGCGCTATACGGAAACGATCCGTGCCCGGCCCTTCGGCTTGGAGCGGACGCAAAGCGAGGCGTGGTACGCCCCGTATACGCTTGCAGAACAGGCTGAGCTACCGCGACGATGGGATCTTTTCACGATCCGTGAGACGTTTTTTCCAGATCTGTGGCACGAGAATTCACTAATTCTGAAAACCTACAAAGTTCATACATTTTTCAAACTCACTTTCATCAAAGGAGGAGAAGCACGATGTTTGGCCAAATGCGGGTCAATGCGCTATTTCAATTAGGTAAACAGCAAACACTGGACGAAGCGGTTAGCAGGTTATTGGAGTTTGCCGAATACCCCAAGATCCTTCGCTGGTTCCAGTTCCCCACGGCACTGATAGTATTTGCCGCCCACCCTGAGTCCCACGACTCCGGAGCGGTTTACGTCTATGACCGGAAGCAGTGTATCTGGCTTTGGGTAGACTTCAACGACCAGAACTACGGCGGGTATAGCCTCTCAGAGTTCGACATTTTGATCGACGAGTGCCACTTCTTCCGGCTCGTCGAATCCCCCAGGCTGCTTGAATCCCCCGTTCAATGGTTCGTTGCACCCGGCCAGAGACCCACGGTTTTGGGAAGATTCCCAGTTTGAGGACTGGTCTCCCCGCAAAGATCACAGCGCGGTCTTCGGCCGCAATGCAAGTTTCAGAGTGCAAATTGCAGAGTCAGAGCCTTCAACGAATCCACCCTGTAAGTAATTGAAAACACA
>CAWHWE010000054.1:0-232825 GCA_963832915.1 uncultured Acidobacteriota bacterium | reverse complement strand
ATGGCATCGTAACGTCATTGCCGGTACACGTGGGCGAGAACGTGGTGCCGGGAGTTCAAAACGCGGTCGGAAGCTTGCTCTATCAGATTTCCGATTTGCAAGTGGTTACCGCCGAGGTCAAGGTGGATGAGACCGACATCGTCAACGTGAGACTCGGGCAACCAGCGGACGTGACGATTGACGCCATCCCGAATAAGACGTTCAAGGGCAAAGTCACGGAGATCGGCCAGAGTGCCGTGGGCCGCACCTCCGGCACTGCCACAGGAACGAGTACATTGACGGCGGAAGAAGCCAAGGACTTCAAGGTCATTGTGACGTTGGAGGACCCTCCACTTGGTCTCCGCCCGGGGCTTTCCACGACCGCCAAGATCACCACCGCGACGCGCCAGAGCGCTGTGACTGTCCCCATCCAGGCGCTTACTTTCCGGACGCGGCGTCAATTAGAAGAAGACGAGAGCAGCAAAGGCAAGGTGCAGGCTGCCACATCGCAGCCCCCCGATTCGGCCAAAGATAAAGGGAAGGAAGAAATTCAGGGAGTCTTCCTGCTTAAAGACGGCCGGGCGGTCTTCTTCCCCGTCGAATCCGGCGTTATGGGCCAATCCGATGTCGAGGTGCTCAAAGGCGTTCAGCCCGATGACGAGATCGTTTCCGGTCCTTTCAGTGTGCTCCGCACGCTGAAGAACCACACCAAGATAAAGGTGGACAATAGCCCCCTGAAGCCCGCTGGATCAACTTCCTAGCCTTCCTTCGGGGAGAAACAGCGCTACCTCGGAAAGAGAAACCGAATCAGCCCCGCTTCCCGGCTGGCCATGGGCCGTAATGGCCGGGGGCCGGAGGTGAGTGGAAAGGAAACAGGCGTCGCGATGGGAACACAAGTGGTGTCGTCTTTGACTCATAGAACCGTGGCTCCACCCGTGGGGGTAATGATCCGGACGGAAAACCTCTGGAAAACTTACGACATGGGCGAAGCCATAGCGGTGCACGCGCTCAGCGGAGTGACGTTCGAACTGGAACGCGGCGAGTATGTGGCGATCATGGGCCCCTCGGGCTCCGGCAAATCCACTCTGATGAATTTGATCGGCTGCCTGGATACCCCCACCAACGGCGAATACTGGTTGAACGGCCGGCTGGTGAGTGAACTCTCCGACGACGAACTGGCTTACATTCGCAACAAGGAAATCGGGTTCGTCTTCCAGACCTTCAACCTTCTATCCCGCGCCAGCGCCTTGCACAATGTGGAACTGCCTCTTGTATACAGCGGGGTCCCCGCCAAAGAGCGTCTGGAAAAAGCCCAGGAGGCCCTGCGCAAGGTGGACTTGGTTGAACGCATGCACCACAAGCCCAACGAACTGTCCGGGGGGCAGCGCCAGCGTGTGGCGATTGCCCGCGCCCTGGTGAACGACCCTTCCATCATCCTGGCCGACGAACCCACAGGGAATCTGGACTCGGCCACCGGCGAGGAAATCATGGGCGTGTTCGAGCGACTTTATGAGAGTGGAAACACCATCGTCCTGGTGACACACGAGCACGACATCGCCGCTCACGCTCATCGTATCATCCATGTCCGCGACGGAAAGATCGAACGCGACGAAACCGTCAAGTAAATTGCGTCCAGATGGTAGCAGGTAGGAGGAAGTCTCGTGGCTGCACTCAGCCAAGCGCAAGCCCTTCCCCGCAAGCTGAGGCCCCAAGCGGGTCGGAGGAGGGGTGTGTGGACCACATCCAGCGAGGCCTTTTGGATTGCGCTGGAGGCGCTACGCGCGCACAAGCTCCGTACCTTCCTCACTTTGCTGGGCGTGGTGATTGCCACCGGAACGCTGATCGTCGTGATGTCAATCATCAATGGCATGAACTTCTACATCGTCGATCGCATCGCCAGGCTTGGAGCCAACGTCTTTTTCGTCCACCAGTTTAAGTGGGCCACGGGATACGAGGCGTGGCTGAGGGCGCGGCGCCGTAACCAGCCCATTCGTATTGAAGAATTCGAATTTCTGAGAGACAACCTGAAGGGTTATAAGAACATTGGCGCCGAAGCCTGGATGGACACTACCGACGATCAGGCGCGCTACAAAATGCGCACGGTTTATGAGGTTCGGGTTGAGGGCGAGACGCCCAACATGATCGATATTGGACAAACGAAGGTTCAATTAGGCCGTTACATCAATGAGACCGACTACACTCACGAGGCGATGGTGTGTTTCGTGGGGCAGGATTTGGTCAATGAGTTCTTCCCCAGTGTCGATCCCCTGGACAAAGAAATCCAAATTGATGGCATTCCTTTCCGGGTCATCGGGACTGCCGAGAAACTCGGATCGAGGTTTGGCCAGAGCCAGGATAATTTCGTTTACATCCCACTCACGACCTTCCGCAAGGAATTCCGATCTCGCCCCTCTCTGGCGGTGAGCATCCAAGCCACGAATTCCATTCAGATGGCAGTGCTTGAGGACGAGGTCAGGGCCCTCTTGCGAGCCCGGCGACACATCCCTTACAGCGAGGATGACACTTTTGGCATTAATGCCTCATCGACGTTGATGGAATCGTGGCATCAGTTGACGGGAACAATCTTTGGTGTGACCATCGGCATCGTGGCGGTGTTCATGGTGGTCGGTGGCATCGTGATTATGAACATCATGCTGGCTAGTGTGACGGAGCGCACCCACGAGATCGGCATCCGTAAATCCCTGGGAGCGCGGAGGCGCGATATTCTGATGCAGTTCGTGATCGAATCAGCGGCGATGGCGGGTTTAGGAGGAGCCATGGGCGTCGTGCTGGCCCTCATTGTCAGCAGAATTGTAAATGTGTATTTCGCCTCCTCCGTGCCTTTGAATGCAGTTTTGCTCGGGCTGCTGCTCTCCACGGCGGTGGGATTGTTCTTCGGAATCTACCCTGCCAGCAAGGCCGCCAACCTCGAACCCATTGAGGCCCTGCATACGGAGGCCTAGGCATGACCCGGCGGCGACAACCTATTCGCGAAAACCTCCTTCTAGCGCTGGACACGCTCCGTAGCCACAAGTTCCGCGCTTTCCTGACCATTTTGGGCGTGCTGATCGGAACAGCCACGGTGATCGGCGTGGCGTCTATCTTCAAGGGACTCGACCAGGAACTTGTGGAAATGGCACAAGACTACGGCACTCGCACTTTGTACGTTTACAAGTTTCAGCCGGGGATCCATTTCAGCCTTACGCGCGAAGAACGGATGCGCAAGCCGCTTAAGTACGAACAGGGCATGGCCATCAAAGAACATTGCCCCGCGGTAGAATCCGTGGGACTGGAGATCATTCCCTCGGAGTTTGGCGTGACGGCAAAGTACAAGGGCTTGGAAATGCTGGACGGCATGTTACAGGGCAATACGGCTGAAGACTTCCGCACCACTAACTCGGTTGTTAAGGATGGCCGCTTGTTCACGGATATTGACGACTTACACCGCCGCGAAGTGGCCGTGATCGGCGACGATGTGGTCCAGAGGCTCTTCCTCAATGAAGATCCCATTGGGAAAGAGATCAATGTGGATGGTCATACCTACGAAGTGGTCGGCACTCTCGCAAAGCGCAAGGGGTTTATGGGTGAAAACGGAGACGATAAAGTCATATGCGTCCCCTATTTCACCTACACGAAGGCATATCCCAACATCAAGGATAACTTCATCACCGCCTTGGCCTATCCGGGGAAGGTGAATCAGGCGATCGACGAAATAACAGGCTTGTTGAGGCGGTTAAGGAACGACAAGCCCGCCGACCCCGACAGCTTCGGCGTGGCAACCGCCGATACGTTCATCAGGGAGTTTCGTGAGATGATGAGCACGGTCGTCCTGGTCACCTTCATCATCTCTTCCATCGGCTTAATGGTAGGCGGCATCGGCGTGATGAACATTATGCTGGTTTCCGTGACCGAACGCACGCGCGAAATCGGCGTACGCAAGGCCGTCGGCGCCCGCCGCAGCGATATCACCTGGCAATTCTTGCTGGAGGCCATGAGTCTTACAGGAACCGGTGGAATATTGGGAATCCTGGCGGGCTACGCCCTGAGTCCCCTTATCCGTGCTATCTTTCCGTCCGTGCTTGCTTCCGTCCCTGTCTGGTCGGTGATTGTGGGTTTGGTCGTCTCGGTCAGTATTGGCCTTTTCTTCGGCCTTTGGCCCGCCGTAAAAGCCTCCCGTCTCGACCCCATTGTGGCACTGCGGTATGAGTGATTCTGCACCCAACCCCCGCAGAGACTATACCAGCGGAATTCAGGTAGGCCCTGAGACGCAACCGGGGCTCATGCATTTTAGACAAACAACAGGTAGCACGCGTAGCCGAGGCCGGCGCCGATCAAGGACCCAACCACCACGTCGCTGAGGAAGTGCAGACCCAGGATGATTCGAGAAATCGCCACGCTGAGGGCGCAGAAGAGCAGGCCGCACATCAGTGACGGCTCAAACAGGCCGATCGAGACGGCGAAGGCGAAAGCGCTGATCGAGTGGCCGGAGGGAAAAGAAAACTGATCGGGCGGCAAGAGCGTGGCCCAGCAGTGCGATGCAACCGCGCAGGGCCGCTCGCGTCCGGTCAGCCTTTTGAGGGCAAGAAAGAGAACCGTCCCTAGTCCACAGGAGATTCCGGCAGCCGTCACGGCAGCAAAACGCGACGGGCCGCCGAAGAACAAAATCAACGTCGCCAGAAGGTACCATAGCCAACCGTTGCCGGCCCGCGTTGCCAGGATCATCCAAAGCCTGATCCAGCGCGGCGGTTTCCAGCGGTTCACGCGCCGCATCAGGCGGTGATCACCGCTGGAAATGATGGTCAACATGGTGGCTGGGAAGGTCATGCTGTTGCCTCCCCTGCTGCGGGGCGGATGGGCCGGGCTGCCGCGCCGCCATCCAGACCACGCATGCGAGCCCACGTCTGTCCCCACCTGTGGGCGAACCGCTTCTCCAGAAGGTGATTGACGAATGTGAGAGCGGGGATGACGGGCAAGAGTGGGGCAAGGAGGAGTGTGAAGGGGCGTGCCCGAAACATCTCGGAGCTGATCGTCAAAACATCGAGCGTCAGTTTCCAGTAATTCCCCGATTCCCCGAGCACTCGAGCGCGGCCTTCGCGCAGCCCCTCCAGGAACTCAGCCTTGTTGCGCGCTCCCCGAACTTCCGTCCAGACGCTGCCCGCCGAACGCAAGGCATGTGCGTCGCTGCCGCCGACCGTGATCTTCCGAGCGTGGGAAGCCAGCCGGGCGGCAAGGTGATTGTTGCGGGGCAGCAAGTGCCCGTTCAGGACTTCGACAGCAGGGAAACAGGCTTCAAACCAGTCGAAGTCGTCCGCCGCTCGGCGTCCGGTCAGAGCCGAGAAGATGTGGTTAACGCTGAAGAACACCCGCTGCTCCTCAAGATAAGCCACCAGCCGCGGAAGATCATTTCTCCGGCGCTGAATTTCCACATGCTGCGGCTCAGAAATGTCGTAAACGCCTACGTGGACTTCGTTCCCACTGGGCGCTTGACAGGTAACCTCCTCGCTAACGAAAAAGTCTGAGTGCCGCCGGAGACTCTCCCCCGCATCGATCGAATCGTGATCGGTTACAGTGACCAGATCCAACCCCTGGTGCTTGAGCTTCTCGTAGAGGACTTCGGGAGGGTTATAGCACTCCCGACAAAAATGCTTCAGCACCGGCATGGTAGCCATGCCTGAGTGAACGGTGTGGACGTGCATGTCACATCGCACATTTTAGATTGCGTTTCATATGTTACAAATCAGTAGCTCGGACATGAAGAGTTGGTTAAGGTATACTTTTTGCTTCTTTACTCTCTTTGGGCTATGCGAGAATGCATCCAGATGGGGAAAGTTGAGTTCGTCTATTTTGACGCTGGAGGAGGGCATCGCGCCGCAGCAACCGCTCTGCGCACCGTCACCGAGCAACGGCTCCAATGGGACATCCACTTGATGAACCTCCAGGAGCTACTCGATTCCATCGACCCCGTTCTCAAGCTTACCGGTCTCCGTCTACAAGACTTCTACAATTGGCTGCTTAAAAAGGGCTGGACTTGGGGGACAGGATTTGGTCTACGTGTATTGCAAGCCGTCATCCGGTTCTACCATCAAGATCAAGTACGCCTGCTGGAGGCGTACTGGCGGAAGAGCCAGCCAGCCCTGGTGGTCTCCCTTGTCCCGCACTTTAACCGAGCCCTCTTTGAGAGCCTGCGGCGTGTAACCCCCGTGACCCCGTTCGTCACCGTGCTGACGGACCTCGCCGATTACCCTCCCCATTTCTGGCTCGAACGACAGGAGCAGATTTTTGTCTGCGGCTCCGACCGCGCCGTCGCGCAAGCGCGCTCTCTGGGCCTTCGCGAGGACCAGGTTTGCAAAACGTCTGGAATGATCTTGCACCCCAAATTCTTTCAGCCCACCGCTGTGGACCGCTCTGCGGAACGGCAGCGCCTTGGCCTCGATCCCGATTTGCCCACCGGGCTGGTCATGTTTGGCGGGCAAGGCTCCAGGGTCATGGTGAAAATCGCCAGGAAGCTCGAAGCGTCCAAGCTAAACCTTCAATTGATTTTCATTTGCGGCCACAATGAACGGCTGGCCGCGGAACTACGAGGAATCCAGGGACGAAAATACGTTGAAGGATTCACGACGGAAGTTCCCTACTACATGCACCTCTCTGACTTCTTCATTGGCAAGCCTGGTCCCGGCAGCATCAGCGAAGCCCTGGCCATGAAACTGCCCGTAATCGTGGAGCGCAATGCCAGGACCCTGCCCCAGGAACGCTACAACGCGGCGTGGGTCCTGGAGAAACAGGTAGGATTAGTCTTGCGCAGTTTTCGCCAAATCACCCCAACGGTCGAAGCGCTTCTTGAACCCGCCAATTTCGCCCGCTACCGTAGCAACGCCGCGGCAATGAACAACCAAGCAGTGTTTGAGATCCCTGACATGTTGCGGGAAATCGTGAGGAAGGCAACTCCGTAACACCGGCAGCCTGCCCCGACCTGTCGGGGTCCCGCCGGTGTATAAAACGCGCTGAGCGAGATTCTCCGCTCCGTTCAGAATGACAGCAGGGGGGCGTTTATCTGCACACCCTGTAAATTCCCTACTCGAACAGAGCGCTTAAGCTCTCCGAGTAGGGGGCGCGGGCAACCCCACGTTCCGTGATGATGGCGGTAATGTAGCGGTGCGGTGTGACGTCAAAAGCCGGATGACGTGCGGGCACGGATGCGGGGGCGATTTGCACTCCGCCAAGCTGGGTGACCTCCGCCGAGGACCGTTCCTCGATCGGAATCCCCTCTCCGCTGGGCAGGCTTCTGTCAATGGTCGAAAGCGGAGCTGCAACATAAAAGGGGATGTGGTTCTCATGGGCGAGAACGGCCACGCTGTACGTCCCGATCTTATTCGCGGTGTCGCCGTTTGCCGCGATGCGGTCCGCGCCCACAATCACGGCCTTAATCTGGCCCTGCTGCATGAAATATCCCGCCATGTTGTCGGTGATGAGAGTCACGGGGATACCGTCCTTGGCGAGTTCCCAAGCCGTCAGGCGTGCTCCCTGAAGGAAGGGCCGGGTCTCATCGGCAAACACCTGGATGTTCTTCCCTTGTGACACGGCGGCGCGGATGACGCCCAGGGCCGTGCCGTATCCTCCTGTGGCCAATGCGCCCGCGTTGCAGTGCGTGAGGACCGTTCCCGAATCGGGCAAGAGGGCAGCGCCGTGACGTCCCATCGCCTCGTTGACGGCGATATCTTCGGCCAGTATCCGCTTCGCTTCCTGCACGAGGTTGATCCTGACCGTTTGGACCGCCGCAGCGTCGGTATTGTGACAAGAGAGGGACGTTTCAAACACCCTGCGCATTCTCTCGATGGCCCAAGAGAGATTGACCGCGGTGGGCCGCGTGCTGGAAAGCGTCTCCGCAATCCGGTCAAAATCGGAGCGCAGCGCAGGGATGGTCCGGGCGCCGGAATTCTTAATCCCCAGGGCAACGCCCATCGCCGCCGCCACACCTATGGCCGGCGCCCCGCGGATCACCATGGAGCGAATGGCTTCCGCCACTTCATCATAATCGCCATACGTGCGGTAGATTTCCTCCGTGGGCAGCCGCGTTTGGTCAATCATGCGCACGCCCTCGTCAGTCCACTCAATGGTTTTGAACATTTTCCCAAGCCCTTTCCGATGAAAGCCAAACGGTGTGATTATAGCAGGTAAGCAGAAGAAGAACGGTCGGCAGGAAAATCGTAGCCGTACTGAAAAAGGGGAAAGGGGAGCCGGTAAAGCCAGCTCCCGCCGTAATCCCCTGCAACAGAGCTATGAAACGGCAATCTCCGCTTTCACGACGCCCTCACCGGGAATCTTCTCAAGGCGGAAACCCAGTTTTTCGCACATGCGCCGGGTAACAGAGTTATCAAAAAGGAATTCGACCTTCAAGCGTTGAATTTTTTCCTCCTTTGCGACACGCATCAGGCGGTGTACCAATTCTGCGCCGAGACCGTGTCGCTGGAATGGGTCCGCGACCAGGATGGCAAACTGCGCGTCATCGGTGCCGGGAACCCTGGTCATTCTGCCTACAGCCATGATTTCCGGCTCGCCGCTGTAAGGGTCCGCGTGTTCCGCAACCAGGGCCAACTCGCGGTCGTAATCATTGAAGCAGATACGAACCAGGCGCTCATGCGCGACGCGCTCGCTGAGCGCAATCTGGTGCGCGTAGCGCATCACCACGCTACGCTCGGAGAGCATGCTGTGGAGCTTGACCATGAGCGGCTCGTCTTCGGGCCGAATGGGCCGGATGATGGCCGTCGTGCCATCCTTCATCGTGAAAGGCGCCACGTATTGCGACGGGTACGGACGTATGGCGAGCTTGGGAAGTTTGTCTTCCGTAACCTCCGGCCCGTGCAGGACCACTCGCGCGTCCAGAGCCACCAGCCGCTCGGCGGAAGCCAGGAGCGGGTTAATATCAATCTCCTTGATCCATGGTTGCTCCACGACCAGGTAGCTAAACTGAACCATGAGCATTTCGAGGGCGGCGATATCCACCGGCGGGCGCCCCCGAACCCCTTGGAGAGCTTTGTAAATGCGCGTCTGTTCTATCATGCGGCGCGCCAGTGTGGTGTTCAGCGGAGGAAGCGCCAGCGCGCTGTCATTGAAAACTTCCACCAACTGCCCGCCGGTCCCAAATAGCAGTACCGGGCCAAACTGCGAATCCAGACTGCTGCCGATGATCAACTCGTAGCCATCCAAGCGGACCATGGGCTGGACCGCCACGCCCTGAAAGTGCTGTGCGCCGGCCTTCTCCGTCACCGCGGCCTGAATCTTGGTAAAGGCATCCTGCACGGCTTGGGGGGCACCCAGGTTCAACTGCACCCCACCTACGTCAGTTTTGTGAGTGATGGTCTCGGAGTAGAGTTTGAGGACTACCGGATAGCCGAATTTTTCTGCAAGTTCGACAGCCTCTTCGGCTGTCGTGGCCACCTCCGTGGGGACGGTGGGTATTCCGTAGGCGCCGAGAAGCCGCTTGGATTCCACCTCCGTGAGGATGGTCCGTCCTGAGTTGCGGACTTTCTCAATAATTTTTGCAGCTTCCGCCGCGCCGGAGCCGAGGCCATTATCCTTACCGGGCAGCACCGGGGTTTGGTACAGACCCTGCAAGTTGTAACTGTACTGCCACATGTAGTGGAAAATCTTGGCGGCAGTGTCGGGATATGCGAAAGTGGGGATTCCAGCACGATTCAGGATGTCAATCCCGGCCGACACCTCCGCGCCGCCCATCCAACTGGCTAGCAGGGGCTTCCCTTCCAGCTTTGCGTAAGGCTTGAGTTGCTCGGCAATCCGCGTCGGGTCAGTCATAGACTGCGGGGTAAGAATCGCGAGCAGGCCGTTCGTGTTGGGATCTTTCGCGACAATCTCCACCGCCCGAGCGTATCGCTCCGGGGTGGCATCCCCCAGAATGTCGATGGGGTTGTTGTGGCTCCACTCCTTGGGAAGGAAGCCGTTCAGGGAATCCGTCGTTTGCGGAGCCAACTGCGCCAACTCTCCGCCCTCTGCGATCAGCGAGTCGGTGGCCAACACTCCAGGTCCCCCGGCGTTGGTGAGGATAGCAAGGCTCGGACCCGTGGGGTGGGGCTGCTTGGCCAGCACATCCGCCATGTGGAAAAGGTCCCCGATACTCTGCACGCGCAACACGCCCGTGCGCCGGAATGCCGCATCCAGCACGTCGTCGCTTCCGGCCAGAGAACCGGTGTGAGAGGCGGCGGCCTTGGCGGCTGCCGCACTGCGACCCGCCTTGATCACAATGATGGGTTTGGAAAGCCCCACTTCCCGCGCCGCCGAAAGGAAAGCACGCGCGTCGCCGATGCTCTCCATGTAGATGATGATGCTCCGTGTGCGCGGGTCATCGCCGAGATAATCAATCAAGTCGCCCCAGCCAACATCCGCCATCGAGCCGATGGAGCTGAAAATACTGAAGCCCACCATTTCGCGGAAGCTCCAGTCCAGAACCGCGGTGCAAAGGGCGCCGCTTTGGCTGAGGAAGCCAATGCTTCCGGGGCGAGCCATGCCGCTCGCAAAAGTGGCATTGAGGCCGGTGTTGGGACTCATGATGCCCAAACAGTTGGGGCCGACGATGCGGATCTTGGCCGCCCGGGCCTTAGCAACAATTTCACTTTCCAGTTTCGCGCCTTCCGGGCCCAATTCCTTGAACCCCGCGGAGATGATGATGACGCCCTTTACGCCCACCGCAACGCAATCGTCCATGACTCTCGAAACGGTGGAGGCGGGAGTGATGATCACCGCCAGATCGACCGGCTCTGGGATCTCGAGCAAATTGGGATAGGCTTTCACTCCCAGGACCTGTGCCCGCTTGGGGTTCACCGGAAAGACGGTTCCTCCGAAAGGATTACTGATCAAATTCCAAAACGTGGTACGGCCCACGCTGCCAGGGTTCTCCGTGGCCCCAATCACCGCAACCACTTCCGGCGCAAAGAAAACGTCCAGCGGGTGCTTGCGGCGATGCAGGATGTCGTGGGCAGATTCGAATGTCGGTATCTTAGGTGGCTTCATTAAGTAAATCTCCTGTATGACTAAATGACTTCAATATAAAATCGAAATACGCTAACCATAATACTCGTATTGGGCCACTCAGTCCAAAGCCCGCGCACGGCGTTAGAGGCAGGCTTCTCAGCCCAGCATGCCGATACACCGAGAATTCAGTTCTTGGTGTATTTTCAGCTTGTGAGCCGAACCAACATTGAAATCAACGACGTGCTGATCCAGAAGACCCGGAAACTCACAAGACTCAGGACCAAGCGAGCCATTGTGGACCGGGCGCTGGAGCTCCTGGTGCGAACCGAGAGCCGGAAAGGAATGCTCCGCTATTACGGCAGCGGCATTTGGGAAGGCGGCTTGAAGGCGGCGCGCAGGAACCGCGTTTGACTCTGGTCGACGGTTCGGTCTGGATTGATTTTCTAAGTCTTCTCTCTCGATAAGAACTTTGCCACATCTCACGTCTTACCGGTCTGCGTCTGTACGAGATTCCGGGTAGTGGATCAATTTGATGTAGAGGCGGCGGAACGTGTCCCGATCTTATCGGGACACCGCTATTTGGCGATCCCGCCTTGCGGGATCGCCGCTACAACATCAAATTGACCCACTACCAGATTCCACAATAGAGATGGCTGGCCGGTGGCGGTCAATCCAGTAAAGCCAGGGGACGAACAGCCAACCACAAAGAGCCATGATCTTCAGCGCCGTCAGGCCGGGTGGGGGAGGACCAAAGATGTTCGCAAGGTAGAAAATGACGAAAACAACTATCAAAGCCCAAAAAGCGATGACTCCGGTCATGTCCTTGGCACGCGTGCTCCTGAGGTAGATCGCCACACCTGCAACCAACATCGCTCCTTCAATAAGCAGCGTGGCAGGGAGCGAATTCCATAAACCCAAGCCGAAAAAGACCCGCCCACCGGGGTAGAGCGGCATGTCAGGCCGGTGGGAAATAACGTCGAGAATCCAATGGCTCATCACACAAGCCCAGACCACGAAAGCGCCTTTCGGGTAGCGCTTGAGAATCAAGTAGAGGCCTGCCAACAGTGACGCCCACCCAAAATCATCCAGGAGACTGTGCGAAATAGGGTAGGAAACAAAATCCAGGGGTGTGACCACCGTAATCCGCGGCGCGATCCGGACTTGTTCCCACCCCAGAAGCAAAAAGATGGGCCACAATAGATCGTTGAATTCGACGGCCACGGCCAAGGTGCCTAATGAAGTCCTGGGAGCTGCCCTTTTCGCCGCCAACGCCACTGCGATGTGCCCAATGAACATTTCCGCCCCGGTAGACCCTGAACTTCTGATTGTACACAGAGTTCCCAACAACGCAAAGCCGGAGTAATACATCCAACGGCAGCATGACATCAGGCGGGTTATTTCACTTAGGAAGGCAAAGAAACATGAGCGTGAAGACTTTGAATAAGCGCTCCAGGACTGATTGGCAGCGCATCGAGACACGGAAAGTTGTTCTTACCTGCTCGCCGCGCCCATGACCCGGAAGAATCCGAAGGGGCCCAGGAGACGGCTTGCCGTCAGGACGCCACCCATTAAAGCGCCCATGATGCCGAGCGCAGCCGCATCGGTGCCCGTTAAATACAGGTTACGTACCGGTGTGTTGACGCCAAGCCATTTCATCCGATAGCGATTCGGCGTGCCAGGATAGTTGTAAATGCAACCCGACGGCGCCCCAGTGAAGTATTCGAACGTCAAGGGAGTGCCCAGTTCGGAGTACTCGACCAGATCACGGAATCCCGGATAATGCTGCTCCACAATATCAATCAAAGCCTGGGTGATGCGGCTTTTGGCGGCCTCGTAATCTGCGGAGCGGCGGCGCCAGGGTTCTTCACGGTAAGCCTCAAGGGAGCGGTAATCCAGGGGAGCTATGATCTCCGCCGTGTGCCGTTGGGCACGCGAGTCCTTGAGGGAGGGAAAGGAGAGATAGGCAAACATCGCCCGGCCGTCGAGCAGATCGTTCCGCCGCGCGTACATCTCGTCGTGGTCAAAGGAGGAAAAGATCCAGTGGTTCTCGCCCTGGAAGCCAAGTTCGCGGGGGTCGCGCCGCAAGCCAAGGAATAACTCGACCACCTCAAAGCCCTCGGGCGGAGATTTTAGCTCTTCTTGGAAAGGGAGAGGGGTCGAAGATGGGAGCAGATGGGTGAAGGTATTCCACGCCCCCGCATCAGAGACGACGACCGGCGCTCGAAATTCTGCGCGGCTCCACTGCTTGCCTTTCTTGACGTTCACTTCCACGCCCACGGCACGGTTGCCTTCCAGAAGTATGCGGGTGACCTCGTGGTTGGGCAGCAGTTCGCCGCCAGCTTGGCGGATCACCGCGCCAGCCGCCTTGGCGATTTCGCCCGCACCCCCATCTGGATACCACGCTCCATCGAAGTAATGGGTGGCAATGATTGCATGAGTGACGAAGGCGCTTTGACCCGGAGGCAAGCCGTAGTCTGCCCATTGCGACGCAACCACGGCCCGGAGCTTCGGATCTCGGAAACGCCTTTCCAGATATTGCCGCATGGCCGCTAAAGGCAGCCCGGCTGTGAGCCGGTCCACGGCCCGCATCATCCAGCTTAGTGGCGTGGGCAAAGCGCTCGTCATGATGTGACGGGTGTACCAGCTCATGGCTGAGTTCAGATCGCGGAAATACTGTTTGACGGCGGCGCGCTCGCTCGGAAATGCCTGGCTCAAAGCCTCTCGGAATGTTGTTTCACCTTTGGGCACGCGGAAAAGGAGGTCTGGGTAGACGAATTGGTCGTAGACCTCCGGCATCGAATTCCACTTGACGCCACCATTGGTGATGAAATCAAAAAGCCGGCGTTCCGTCATGCCTTCGCCCATTTGGCCAACATAGTGAAGGCCGACATCCCACGACCAGCCACCCGGGCGGGTGAATGTGTGCGTGAAGCCGCCGATCTTGAAATGGCGCTCGAGCACGAGCACACGCCACTTGCTCAGCCTTGCCATAATGCTGGCAAATGCGAGTGCGCCCATGCCGGAGCCAATCACGATTGCGTCAAAGTCATAGCGGTCCGACATTTCTTATTACCTCGAATTCGCGTTCCGTCCACCCGTCAGCTTGCTCAGGATAACACGGATGTGGCTTGTTTCAGGACCCGTCACACAAGGGTTGTCCTTCAAACCTTAGTCGGAGCCGGGAGCGCCGACGTGGGTTTAAGGGTCTGCGGTTTTTTGGTTTCTATCGCCCAAGAACCGCAGATATTGGGAAGCAGGTCAGTGCTACACTTGGTATTAGAGTTTAGCGAGGGGAGAAAGGCTTTCTATAGGGGATAAGGAGAACCATGGGCATTCGAACCAGCATCGATCTGAAGCTTGACTTGCCCTCTGCCTTCGACGCGATGGTTGTGGAATTATCCACAGCTCTGGCAGAACTCGGGATGCAGTTTGAAGCAGGAGTCCATGGCCGAGTCATGGACGGCGCGAAGGAAGTGGGGCGTGTAACTTGCTGGCAGCCGCCCGAGAAGATCGCACTGGAGTGGCATGAGACTGATTGGCTTCCGGCTGAAGCAACTACGGTTGAGCTCCGACTCGAACCTATTGAGAGTGGAGTTCGTGTGACGCTGGAGCATCCGAACTGGGGCAGCGTGCTGGGAGACCAAGGGGATGAACTTGCGGGCTGGTTTGCCAGCGAGGTTGCCGCCCCCCTCCTGCAAGCGATGGCGCCAAGGCGCTTGGGCGATTGGCTCACCGATCGCGGGGCCCGGCGTCCGTCAGGGGCGCAGGCGCGCGCATTTTATCGCGATCCTCTCTACCACCGCCCTAATTTCAAGGTAATTCTGAAGGTGCTTGGGTTAAGGCAGGACGACTATTTACTCGAAGTCGGTTGCGGAGGCGGGGCGTTCCTTGAGGATGCACTGAAAAGTGGCTGCAAAGCGGCGGCCATCGATCATAGTCGGGACATGGTCAGACTGGCTCGTGAGGTTAACCGCGATGCCATCAACCAGAACCGGCTTGAAATTCGCCAGGGAGAGGCCAATTCACTCCCATTCTCCGATGAGACATTCACCTGCGCGGTGATGACCGGCGTTTTTGGTTTCATACAGGATCCCGTGAAGGCGCTCTCCGAGATCCGACGAGTGCTCGCGGGTGGAGGGCGACTTGTACTCTTTACCGGCTCAAAAGAGCTGCGAGGGACCCCGGCAGCGCCGGAGCCGATGGCGTCGCGCTTACATTTTTATGAGGACCAAGAACTGGAAGATCTGGCGCGAAAGGCAGGATTCGCCGAGGCCGAAGTGGAGCTGCCTGACTTTGAGCAGCCCGCCCGCGAGGTAGGAATACCGGCGGAATTCCTCGAACTTTTCAAGGGAAGCGGTGGCGGCCAACTTCTGCTCGCGCGCACGCGAAAAAACTCTAAGAAGCGCTCGCTTGGTCAACCCCTACCGCCGGGGCGGCGGCGCTAAACTGTCCACCTAATTGCTGGACACTTGATTAGCGTAATTCCGAAATGAACCGCTGAGGCTAAACCTGGAACTCGCGCTTCACTTTCTCCGATTTCTCGGCGACCGAGCGCGCCAGTTCTTCCTTGTAGGCGCAGAGCTTCCGGGCGAGCTCGGCATCCGACGTGGCGATGATCTCAGTGGCGTAAATGGCGGCGTTGATGGCGCCGGGTTTGCCGATGGCCGTGCAAGCGACTGGCACTCCGCCGGGCATCTGCACCGTAGAGAGCAGCGCGTCGAGTCCTGCGAGTGTGGTCGTGGCCATGGGAACTCCGATGACGGGCAGCGTGGTCTCAGCCGCGATCACGCCCGCCAGATGGGATGCTCCTCCGGCCCCCACGATGATAACCTTGAGGCCGCGCTCGATGGCCGTCCGAGCGTACTCCGAGGTGCGCACTGGCGAGCGATGCGCGGAGGTGATCTCAATCTCGAAGGGCACGCCGAACCGCTTCAGCATGCGCGCGGTCTCCGTCATAGTCGGCAAATCCGTGTCGCTGCCCATGACGATACCCACCAATGGCTTTTCAGACATCAACGTCCTCCCGTTCCTTCCCAACTCTTGAGGGTTGGAGAATTCAGGTTAGCTTGCGTCGCGCGGGACCGGCGCCTTTCCTGCCCGCCCGCCGGAGACTCTAGTTCGTGAGTCACGGGAAAGTCGCTTCAGACCTTTCGCGCCGATGTCGTGCCGGAAGTGCATTCCCGCGAAATCAATCTTGCTGACCGCCGTATACGCGCAGGCGATGGCGGAAGGCAGATCTTCGGCCGTCGCCGTCACCCCCAATACCCGCCCACCCGTCGAAAGCAATTGCGGGTTTTCGAACTTCGTCCCCGCGTGAAACACCTTGACGCCGCCGTGAGTTTCAGCCGTAGCGATACCGCTGATGACTCTTCCGACCTTCGGCTTACCAGGGTAACCTTCGGAGGCAAGCACCACACACACGGAAGGGTTCGGGCTCCAGTGGGGTTCAAGGGTCACGAGACGATCCTCGCCCAAGGCCACAAGCAGTTCCACCAAGTCAGAACGTAGGCGCATGACGATGGGCTGGGCCTCAGGATCGCCCATACGCACGTTGTACTCGAGGAGCTTTGGACCTTCTGCGGTGAGCATCAAGCCACAATAAAGGAAGCCTTGGTAAGGCGTCCCCTCTGCCGCCATTCCGACGAGGGTGGGAGCAACAATGTTCCGGATGATTTCGGTGCGCAGGGATTCTTCCAAAATCGAATCCTCACTATAGGCGCCCATGCCCCCGGTGTTGGGGCCCTGGTCGTTGTCAAAGACGGCCTTGTGGTCTTGCGTCGGGACTAGAGGCAAAATCGCGTGGCCGTCGGTCAAAACAATAAAGGAGAGTTCTTCGCCTACCAGCGTTTCTTCCAGGATTACCTTCTCGCCGGCCGAACCCAAGGTTTGCTGGCGCATGAACTCGTCCAGAGTCTTTTCCGCTTCTTCGGGCGTGTGCGCGATCACCACCCCTTTCCCCGCTGCTAAACCATCCGCTTTAATCACCACCGGGAAGCTAAACTCCGCGAGAGCCTTGACCGCCTGTTCGAAACTCTCGGCAACCCTGAATCTCGCGGTCGGGATGCATTGCCTCTGCATGAACTGCTTGGAAAAAATCTTGCTGCCCTCGAGCCGGGCTGCCGCCTGCGTGGGGCCGACAATCACTCGGCCTGCCCGCTTGAACTCGTCCACCACCCCTGCCACCAGCGGAGCCTCCGGCCCGACAACCGTGATGTCAGCTTTGATCTCGTTCGCCAGTTCGAGGATCTGCGCGGGATTCGAAACATCCACGGGCCGGCACTCCGCCTCCTGGGCAATGCCGGCGTTACCCGGCGCGCAGTAGATTTCATCCATGAGCGCGCTCTCGCGCAGCTTCCAGGTCAGCGCGTGCTCTCGTCCTCCGGAACCAATCACCAGTATATTCATAGAGTGGCGTACACTAACGAGAAGTTGGGTTTTTGTCAATCACAGAAATCACCGTCCAAAACTACAGCCAGCCGGAAGGGACAGTTGCTTACCCGCGCATTCCCCGCATTCACCATCTCTACGATGCTGAATACTGGATCTGCGCTGGCTGCAAAGGGTTTGGTTGAGGTGTATAATCCCTTTATGGGCACCGAAGTCATTCCCAAGCTAAGCTTCGAAGAATTTCGTCAACTCCCAATCGACGGCAAGCGCTACGAACTCGTGCGTGGAGAGGTGCGTGTGACTCCAGCTCCGGCAACGCGACATCAGTTCACGCTTCAGAACCTCGCAGGAAGTTTGTGGCCTCACGTCGTTAAGAACAATTTGGGCGAAGTGTGCACAGCGCCTCTGGATGTGCGTCTGGGCAGCGATACGGCATTACAGCCGGATCTCATCTTCGTTTCCAATGCACGCGCCAGAATCATTCAGGAAGACTGGATTGCAGGCGCTCCCGACTTGGTCGTCGAAGTCTTGTCACCTTCCACCGCAGCGTACGATCGTGTCACCAAGCTGCCTATCTATGCGGAGGCGGGCGTGCCGGAGTTCTGGCTCATTGACTCACAAGCCAGGACTGTGGAGGTTCTGAAACTCCAAGGGAAGAAGTACTTCGTGGACGCAACTCTCGCGGGCGATCAGGTCCTAACTTCCAACCTCTTTGCCGGCTGGCAATTGCCCCTTCGTGACCTCTTCGATTTCCGCGGACGGTTCTAGCGCGATTCGGCATTCCGGACACATCTCATTCCTCCGCGCATCCAGGGCCCATAAACACCCTCTATTCCGCCACTGTGGAGATGCACGAGGAGCCGCGCCCTGCTAGAATAGTCTCTTGCCGTCAGGGCGGGGTTCCCAACGATGGCTTCGGGGTTTACTGAAAAATACGATGTGGTGGTGGTAGGCGCAGGGCACGCGGGGTGCGAGGCCGCGACGGCGGCGGCGCGCATGGGCCTGAAGGCCGCTCTCTACACGATCAACCTCGACCTGATCGCGCAGATGAGCTGCAACCCTGCCGTAGGCGGCATCGCCAAGGGCCACTTGGTGCGCGAGATCGACGCCTTGGGCGGCATCATGGGCGAGGTGATTGACGCCGTCGGCATCCAGTTCCGCTTGCTCAACACCAGCCGCGGTCCGGCCGTCTGGTCGCCGCGCGCCCAGGCAGACAAGAAGCAATACCGCGCCAAGATGCGCCAGGTGCTTGAATCCGAGCCGAACCTGGGCATCAAGCAGGCTGAAGTGGTGGATTTAATCTTGGAAGACTCCGTAGGGGCGATTCGCGATCCGTCGCCCGAAGGCTGTGGGCCGCAGGGCGAATCGCCCCTACACGGGACGGACCACCGGGTGCGTGGCATCCGGCTGCTGGACGGGCGCATGGTGGAAGCGGGCGCAGTGATCGTCACCACGGGCACCTTCCTGAACGGCCTTATCCACTGCGGGGAAAACAAGTATCCTGCCGGGCGTTCGGGCGAGGCTCCCTCCGTCATGCTGAGCGAAGCGTTACGCCAACTGGGCTTTGAAATCGGCCGCCTCAAGACGGGCACGCCTCCGCGTCTCGACGCGCGCACCATCGACTTTTCCAGGTTCCAGGTGCAGGCGGGCGACCCCATTCCCACGCCCTTCAGCTTCCGCACCAAGGCCATCACGCAACCGCAGACCGTCTGCTGGATCGGCTACACCAGCGCCGAGACACACCGCATCATCCGTGAGAACGTCCACCGTGCCCCGCTCTATTCCGGGCAAATCAAGGGCATCGGCCCGCGCTACTGTCCTTCCATTGAAGATAAGATCGTCAAGTTCCCGGACAAGCCGCAGCACCAGATTTTCCTCGAACCGGAGGGAATGGACACAAACGAGATTTACGTCAACGGCATGTCCACGTCGATGCCCATTGATGTCCAGGTGGCCATGGTGAAGTCCATCCCGGGCCTCGAGAAGGCAGAGATGATCCGCCCCGGCTACGCCATCGAATACGACATGGTGCAGCCAACGGAGCTTTACCCGTGGCTCGAGTGCAAGAGGATCGGGAACCTCTTCCTGGCGGGCCAGATCAACGGCACCACGGGGTACGAGGAAGCCGGGTGCCAGGGGATCATGGCGGGAATTAACGCCGGGCTGCGCGTGCAGGGCAAAAGCCCCGTGACGATCGAGCGCACACGAGGATACACAGGCATCCTGATTGACGACCTAGTGAGCAAGGGCGTGGATGAGCCCTACCGCATGTTCACCTCGCGCGCCGAATTCCGGCTGCACCTGCGCATCGACAACGCCGACGAGCGCCTGACGCCGCTCGGCTTCCAGGTGGGAACCATCCGGCGAGAGGATTACCAAGCGTTCCTGGAAAAGCAGGCGCGAATCTCCTCCGCCACCCGATTCCTGCTTGAGACGCGACTCGACATCGATTCGCCGGTCGGCCGCGAGGTTTACCGGAAACTGGGTCTCATGAATAACGGTATATTCACCGGACCGTCGCCGCTTACCGGCGCCCAACTCCTAAAGCGCAGCGAAGTCACCATCGAGGATTTGATGGAATGGGTCGGTGGAGGGCTGCGTTCGACCGCGGTGGCCTGTGACTGCCGGACCCCGTCGCCCGATGTAGCGGCGGGTTTAGCCCGACAAGCCACGAATGGCGATATAAAATCGCCGCTGCTTTCCCGGGAGGAAGCCCGCCGCATCGAAACCGATTTCAAATATGCAGGCTATCTCCAGCAGCAGGAAAAGCAGATGGAGCGAATGAAGCGGTCGGAGACTCGTCGCATCCCGGATTGGTTCGATTATAAGAGAGTCTCCGGCCTCTCCCGCGAGGTGGTGGAAAAGCTCACACGCGTCCGGCCGCTCACCCTCGGCCAAGCCTCCCGCATCCCCGGTATCACCCCCGCCGCGGTGTCCCTGGTGAACGTGTACATCGAGATCTTCCAGCGCCGGGCGGCAGAGCAGAGAATTGGCGCCGGCGGATCAGTTCTGCAACAATAGTTTTCATCTTCTTGTCACGACGCGAAGATTTCCCTTTGTGCTGCGTGGTCAGAAGAGCCTGAACACAGAGGTCACTGACTCGCCCCGCCCTTCACCGTCCGGTGCGGGACCCCGTGTGCTCAGCGTTAAGGCTTGAGAGGGGGGAGGACTCCGGAGTCTTGTTTTCGTTGCGGACCCAGGCTGCGCTGTAAACCTGCGGCTTTTGACGCCTAAGAAAACCAGCCTTCCAGGTTCGGACCTGCATTAGCTAGTGGGCGAGGTTAAGCTTGCAATATGACCGTGGAAGCAATCAAAGTCGCAATCGAGCAGCTCAAAGAGCCAGAGCGACGGGAATTGGCAGACTGGATTGAGCAGTTTGAAGAACAGGCTTGGGACGCCGGAATGGAGCTGGATCTTTCATCGGCGGTCGCGTCCATCACTTGGTCGAGAAGATCAATCGGGAAATCGATGACTGCGATTTCACTCCCTTGTGAAAGGGCCTCCGCTCTCGGCAACAACATTCTTGACCTAGCTTGACTCGGCGCCACACTCCTGAATATAGAGCCGCATAGCTTCGAGGATGCTATCCTTGGCTTCTTCGATGGAATCCCCAAGCCCGTATACTCCTGGAAAATCCTCGCTATAGGCGTAGCACTTACGGTCTTCGCGTTCGACCGTGATGGGGGAGGTGAACGTCTCCATGGCCGGATATTATCACTGTTGGGCCGCACTGGCGATTTCCGGGAGCTTTGTGTCGGGAGCTTTGGAGCGCAGCCTGTCAATTGACGGACTGCTGCTTTGCAGCGGCATTGTAGCGCCGACTTTTAGGTCGGCATTTTCTTGCTTTCCCATCGTGCTGACCCCGCCTTGCGGGGTCAGCGCTACGGCGCCGGGTCGAGCAAGCTCGACTAAGAGAAACGGCAGCAAGCTGCCGCACTCCAAAGCGCCCTTGTGGGCGCCATCCACTAGACCCCAAGCTTCTCGAGTGGTATCGTATCGCGTAATTGGTCATAGCTTTTCTATCTCGGTGGTGAGCACCATGAAGTCCATTTTTTGCACGGTTCTTTTGGCCGCTGCGAGCCTTATCGCAATTGCGGCTCCTCTAGCTCCGCGGGGGCCATCGACAAAGTCCGAACTTCTTGAGTTGTTGAGCCAAAAAGCGCCAAGCACGGTTATTACCAGGATCGTGCAGCGGGACGGCATCACTTTTGAGCCGAGCGAGCCGGTGCTCGACGAATTTCGCAAGGCGGGAGCCAACGATGCCGTCATTGCGGCCATGCGCGTTTCCTGGCATCCGGAGTGCCCAGCGCCGTTGAGCGACAAGGACATCCTGGTGCTGGCAGCACATGTGCCGAGTAATACAATAGTTAACATGGTCCAGAAATGCGGAATCGGATTTCAGCCTACCGCCGGGTACTTCAACGAACTCTGGTGGAGTGGGGTAAAAGATGAACTCGTCAGGGCCCTGCGAACTTCCGCGACAAAGCCTTTCACGAAGGGCCAGCTATTGCAATTGTCCGCCAGCGGAGAAGACGCCGGTCAAATCGGTAAAGGAATCCAAGAGCGAGGTATCGACTTCGATCCCTCCGAGGACGACCTCAGCAGGCTGCGCGCCGTTGGTGCCTCGGAATCTCTCCTGCAAGCCATTCGCGACGCCAAGCGCGTCGAGCCAGCGCTCAAACAGTTGCCGAGCCTCTCAGACCCGATGTCGCCCGGCTTGACGGGGGTGAACGGAGCTGGCGGGTTGACGGAGGCGCGCGCCAACTGTTCTCCCTCCGTGTCCGCCATCCCAGTTTTCTCCAGCCCCAGCGATATGCCTACGGTTGCCGCACACCTGGAGTGCGGAGACCGGATCACAATCTTGGAGAAGGATTCAGGCAGAATCGGTATTGATAAAGTCCTTATCGCAGGCTTAACCGATGGCTTTGTTCAGGACTTTTGCTTGAGGTCCGATTACGTCTCCCCTCCCTTCCCTACTTACAACCCCGAACCTCCATATACCCCCAAAGCCCGCCACCACAAAATCCAAGGCACAGTCACGCTAATGATCGTTGTCAACGCGCAGGGCAACGTCACTGAGGCTCGAGAGGTCGCGAATGCCCTGGGAGACGGGCTCGACCAAGAGGCAATCGAAACCATCAAGACGTGGAAGTTCAAGCCCGCAATACGTGGCGGCGTGCCCGTGCCGGTTCGCGTGACGGTCGAGCTCACGTTTCGACTGTTTGATCGAAAGACGCCGAGATGAGCTGACGCCTCGCGAGAGAGCAAGGCCAACAAGGTCGCCGGTCTCGGGTGGCGACCCCTTGGGCTAAATAAACCCCGTGCTTCCGCGCCACGTCAAACATACGGAGAATACTCTTGACAGGGATTCCATCGTGAAGGGAGCGATCCGACGCCAGGACCAGATTTCGCATGTCCAGCTACCGTCGAGCCTCTGGAATTGTCTCGAGGCTTTTTCCCCGCCTGGAGGTGGTCCTCACAGTCGCATGAATACGACCGGCGGATCACTCTGCTTACGGCGCCTTGCGCAGCCGGCAGAAGCCCAAGCTGAAATAACCTGTTTGTGTCAGCGACCTCAGTGTGGTGCTCAGGCTTTGTGCAGCCGTTTGTGCCATTGTTCGCGGGCGTCGCTGAGCATTTTGCGGATGCGCTCGAAGCGTTTTGCGTCCGGCCGGGTGGCAACTCCCTCTACCCAAGCCTCAGTGCCGTCGATGAGCTTTAGGAAGTAAGCCGCCGCGGAGGGAGAGAACAGCTCCTGTCCGGGCACGCGGACGTAAACCGGAGAAGTGTGCGCCGCAACCGAAAGGCCCCAAACGATTGGATCCTGCCGCGCCGCGCAACGGGCGGCCAACCAGCCGGAGCCGGGCACTCGCACCTTGTCCTGCAAGGTCATTTCGCGTGTCCCGGTTTCTGCTTCACGGGAGGCCACCACCGCGCCATTCAAGACGACTTCAACGCGATGAAAGGGTACAAAGCTCTTCGCCTGCACCTGCACTTCGAGGGTTCCCCCTCCCGCACCCAACCCGATTTCCTCGCCGGGCGAATGTCCATCCACTTGGAAAAGCAGCAGCGGCCCCGTGGTGGAGAACGTGTTGCCGCTTCGAATCGCTTTCATCCAGCTCGCGAACGTGAATTCTCGCTTCCCCAGGAAGGCATAGGTGCGATTGGCCCCAACGGGCATATAAGCTCCCATCTTATCAGTGCCGCCGACGGCAGGCAGTCGAAACCCGCAATTCAAGTAACGGTACCATTCGAGGTAAGGCAAGGTGTTGAAGTGCTGGCTATAGGGATAAAGCTCCACCGCATCGATCTTCCCCAAGGCGATGTCCGCGGCAAGCTCAGCCTGTGGATTAGGAAAATGTACAGCCACCACCAGGCCTTCGCGCCGGTGCTGAACGTCCGCCCACTCGGCGAGGCTGAGCCACAGAGGATCACCTAAGTAGCTCTCGCTCACCCCACCCGCTGACATCGGGAAAACCGGTTCGCCGCGGCCGCCGACCAAGCCCAGGTGGCCAAGCATATGCTGCCGGTTCTCGCTGTTCACCTGAATCATTGTCTCGCCGTCGCGCGAGGTGAGGGGTCCGTAGGGAAGGTCACCGACGTTGGTGAAGAGGTCGCCCCACTGCGCGGCAAGCAGGCTAATCAGATTTACACCCTCGGCCTGCCCTTCCAGCACAGCCGTTGTGGGCGAAAGGAAATGCACGTGGGTGTCGGCAGTCACCCAGCCGCGGGCGCGCAAGTCCGCGAAGCGGGATATTTCCAGCTCCAGCTCCCGCTGGCCCGGTTCGATCTTCAGCCGCTTGCGGACCGGCTGGTACTCGAACCCTTTGCTGATTTCCACGTACACATCCCCCGCCGGTAACTCAACCTGAAGGGCGCCATCCACATAAGCATAGGAGGAGTCCAGCGCCTTCACATCAGCGCCATAGTCCTGGAACCAAGCGTCGTTGATCTCCGTGCGATGACCATAAGGAGGAATATACCGGCCTTCCTTGGAACGAAAGGCCAGCCGGACAGGTGTGGGGCGATGCGTGGCAGCGTCCACCACTCGCGCGTGTAGCCAGGCCTTTTGGTGTTCGAGGATTTCGACTTGCGCGCCGCCAGGCTTCCCTTCCAGTTCCTTCTCGGGCTCAACCTGAGCGAGATCGAATGGGTAGCGTATCCCGGTCTTGGTATCCGCCAGGACCAGAGTTGCAGCCCGGCTCGCAGTGATTTCTGCGTACAAGAAGCGTCCTCCTCGCGCCGCCTCGGCTCGTTCGCCGATGGCTACTCGCGATGCGGCCAGCCAAGCGTCAGGATTGAAATCCGCCACCGTATAAGTGCGCGCCACAATGCCGAGATCGACTTCCACCTTCCACCGCTCTGCCAGTCGGTCAGTGGTTTCAGGCAGCGTGAATCGGTAAAGGGACAAACGCTCCAGACGCAGAGGATTCTCGCGCCCATGGAAAAGCGTGATCCCGCAAAGCACTAGAGGATCCTCGCCCGCCGCGCGCAGCCGCAAGGCTTGGAGCGTCCGGGCGGGCTCGGGGTTTGCCAGGGCGCACACCCAGAGAGTACCGAATGGCGCTCCCGCACTGTAACTATTGTCCCGGGCAGTGGTCTGGAGGTTTCCCCATTCTGTTGCATTGGGCAGCGAGTCCGTGAGCTGTCGCGGACCATCCAATTGGTGCGGGAGCGACGTGAAAGCCAAGTGGCCCCAGGGAACCCTGGGAGTGTTGACCTCGAATCGTCGCCGCATAGGAGGGCTTTTCGTGCTTCCATCCTCATAAACCATTTGTAAATCACCCAACAGTTTGCCGATTTCCTCGCTATAGTCTTTTCCCGGAGTTGGCGGGTCGTTATTATCCCAATCACAAAAGGCGGCCACGCAAACGTAGGTAGCGGGCTTATGGATCGGAACCTCCAGGTTAGCCGTTGATGACCCGTCGGTATGAGTGCTCAACACAATCCAACGCTTGGCGGCCACATCCCCAGGCCCAAGCTGGAACGGAATGCCGCGAAAATTCTGATTGCCCGCGGGCATGCGGACAAGTGCGTCTTTGGCGGAGTCGCCACCCAAGCTTCGAGCCTTTTCGCGCGGGCCGAAATCTGCTGGCGACCCTGTAAAATATGGCCGTAAATCCAGCGGCGTGAATTTCGCAGAATCGACCGCCGGCGGCGCGCTCGCCGCCTCTTCGCCGCAACCAGGTAGCACCTCCATAACCAGGCTGAGTGTGGGGACCTGAACGCTCATCGTCTGTAGAAAAGCCCTGCGCGACCACGCGGGCGGTTTAGAGTTTTCTTCTTGCATAGGGGCCCTCCTCTTGGCCAGAGTCCATCAGGTCTGCGGGATTATAAATCAAAGTTCCCCAAGGCCCGAAACAAAAAGCCGTTGAACCCGAATTGATGGGGGGAGACATCATGGACCTTCGGCACACCACCTTGCATGAAAATGCTCCAGGTAATTCCCCTCCTTGGTTAAATCGAGCTTTTTACGAACTCCAAACACGCTTGGGCAGTCTCGAACCGCTGCGGTACGTTGAACCTGCGGTGGCCGCCGTGGAGACAGTCACTCTCGGTCTTCGGGGGGCCGGATGGTGGGTGCAAATCGAGCTTCGTAAATTCCTTCCAGCGCGCATCAAGATCACTGGTCGAAGGCAGGCCCGCATGCACGTAAACGCCATAGCGCAAGTGCAAAGGCTTGCCACGTCGAACGACGACGGGTTCTCGGGTTGATAGCATGGCGCCCATCCAGCCGTCCTCGCGCACATGAAATGGCGAAGGGTGACCTGGGTTGAGCGGGTGGTCCATTAGAGTGAGTCCTTCCACGATTCCAGGGGCAACCAATCCCGAATAATCCACCCAGCGAGCCGGCTTGCGGAAGATTTCCGCTTCGCCTTCGCCCCGCTCAGAGTTGCGTAACCGCCCCCCGCCGAAATGGACTGCAATCGATTTGGCCACGCGCACGCTCATGGGGCCGAATCCGGCGCGATCGAAAGTCACGCTGTCCACTGCCGGATCGAGCGTCAGATCCAAAATGAGGAGCCATTCGTCTTTCGGCAGTGCGTACACCCAAGTTTCGCGCGCTTCGTGCAGCAGGACCGTCCCACCGTCCGTCGTCCAATCGGCTTGCGTGGTCGCGCCGGCGCGGCTGTCGCTGTCTTCCAGATCGACGATGCGCCGGTGGATAATGCGTCCGTGGTTCGGCCCGGGGAGGTCACTCCAGAAGTCGATGCCGTTCACATTGCCGTACGCGATCCAGATCGAGTTGTGATGGCTGTGCGTATCGGGGTCGCCCGGGTGGCCCATGCGTGTCAAGGTCCGCCCGGAAGGTCCGATGACCGGGAAGATGAAGGGGCGGTTGAACCTGGGATCGAAATAGTAACGGGCGATCTCCTTCTCATCACGCTGGAAGGAGACTTGATAGTAGGGCATCGGCACTGCCTGCAGGTGCGGGATGGGCTTCGCGTGCGGAAGGAGCACTTGGCCCGGCACGGAAAACGAAAGCGCCGCCGCCACAGTAATCCATAGGCCGATGCAACGAATCGTGGCCATAGAAGTCATCGATTTTTAACCTGGACCGGAAGGGCGGACCCTTAGAGTCTGTTTGAAAACTCGTGGATTCCCGCTTCCGCGGGAATGACAGGTCGGAATACAACCCCTAAATCCAGCGCTGTCACCCCCGCGGAAGCGGAGGTCCAGCCTGGCCAATGCCAGACACGAGTTTTCACACAGACTCGTTCGCCCCGCCCTTCCACTCCTCCGACTCAAACCGGCAGAGCGTGGTTAGAAGCCCTGGCTATTCCCGCACTTCCGCTTCCTGCTCCTCGACCACCATCGCCGTCTCTTCCCACTCGCGCATCACCCGGGCAATCTCCTGGCGCCCCTGTTCGATTGACTTGGCCAGCCGCACGGAATCCGCCGCGCTCCGGAAATGCGCCAGTTCCTGGGTGTAACCCTCGATCTCAGCCTCCAGGCGCGCCACTTGCTCTTCGATCTCGCGGCAGCGATCCTTCATCTGTTGGAGGCGAATCGGATTGAGCCGCTTCGATTTGACGGGGGAGGGAGTTGTCGGCGCCTTTGGCAGCGGGCCAGGGTCGTGTTTTTGGTGCGCTGGGGCACGCTCTCCCACCAAATCCGGCAGCCCTGGCAGGGTGAGATCGATTTCCTTCCCCTCTTTGCGCCACAAGTAATCTTCGTAGTTGCCGGGGAAAACGTTCACTTCGCCGCCGGCGATCTCGAAAACCCGCGTGGCCAGCTTGTCGATGAAGTAGCGGTCATGGGAGACGAACACCACCGTGCCCGTATACTTCGCCAGCGCTTCCAGCAGCACGTCCTTGGCGCGCAGGTCAAGGTGGTTGGTCGGCTCGTCGAGCAGCAGGAAATTTGAGGGGCGCACCAGCATTCGTGCCAGCGCATAGCGATTGCGCTCGCCGCCCGAAAGCACGCCGATGCGCTTGAACACATCATCCTCGCTGAACAAGAAGCAGCCCAGGAGACTGCGCAACTCCGTCTGGCCGCTGAGCGACATGGGCGCCGCGCGCGCCAAGTCCTCGAGCAGACGGGCCTCCACATCCAGTGCCTTGTACTGGTCCTGGGCGAAATAATCCACCTCCACCTGGTGGCCCTGCTTGTACTCTCCCCCGTTCAACGGCTCGATGCCGGCCAGCAGCTTGATCAGGGTTGACTTCCCCGCGCCGTTCACGCCCACCAGGGCCACGCGCTCGCCTCGCTGGATGGTGAAGCTCACCTCGCCGAACACCCGCTTGTCGCCGTAGCTCTTGGCCACCTGCTTGAACTCCGCCACCGTCCGGCCGCTGGGCTTGGGCTGGGGAAAGCTGAAGTGGATGGCCTTCTCTTCCAGCGGAATCTCGAGGCGCTCCATGCGGTCGAGTTCCTTGATGCGGCTCTGCACCTGCTTGGCCTTGGTGGCCGTGTAGCGAAAGCGGTTAATGAACACTTCGAGCTGCTGGATACGATCCCGCTGGTTCTTGTAAGCTGCTTCAATCTGGGCTCGCCGCGCGGTCTTCTCCGCCAGGTACTTCTCGTAATTGCCGCTGTAAAAGTGGACGCGCTGGTTCCAGATCTCGGCCATCTTATCGACCGTGACGTCAAGGAAAAACCGGTCGTGCGAAATCAGCACGTAAGCGTGCGGATAATCGTTCAGGTACTCTTCCAGCCAGTTGCGGGCTTCGAGGTCAAGGTGATTGGTGGGCTCGTCGAGCAGCAGCAGATTGGGCTTTTCCAGCAACAGCTTGGCCAGTGCAATCCGCATCTGCCAGCCGCCCGAGAATTCCTCCGTGCGGCGGCGCCAGTCGGATTGCGGGAATCCCAGGCCGGCCAGCACCATCCCGGCTTGTGCTTCGAGCGAATACCCGTCGCGGTGCTGGAACTCGGTG
Source organism: uncultured Acidobacteriota bacterium (assembly GCA_963832915.1). Classification (GTDB taxonomy): domain Bacteria; phylum Acidobacteriota; class Terriglobia; order UBA7540; family UBA7540; genus CAVROP01. The sequence goes on along the minus strand of CAWHWE010000054.1, from coordinate 204,098 downwards.
TCGAGGGCATGGAAGCGCTCGCTCACCCGCTCGTACTCGTCGCCTTCCGGATCCAGCTCGGCAATCTTCTCCATGAGCTGCTCCATCTCCTGCTCCATGGAGAGCAGATCGCCGAACACCGACATGCACTCGGCCAGGACCGTGCGTCCCGAAAGTGTCAGACCGTCCTGCGGCAGGTAACTGGAGGTGGTCCCCTTGGCAAAGCTGATTTCGCCGTAATCGAGCGGCTCGAGGCGCGCCAGCACCTTGAGCAGGGTAGTCTTCCCCGTGCCGTTCGCGCCCACCAGACCCACGCGATCGCGCGGCGTGATGAGCCAATCGAGATTCTCAAACAACAACTTGGGGCCGAAACGCTTTCCGGCCGAAGAAAGTTGGATCATATCGGTTTGGGCGCCTCACGCGCCGTACCCCTGGCGCCGGGATTCGGCGTGGGATTTGGCGTCCCCCGATGGCCAGTCGTGCTAAGGGAGAAACGTTGCATCGGAGGCTGAGCGCCACCCACCAGTTTAGCAAATTTGGCGAAGAACGCGCGGAATGGGCCGGCAGCAAGAGGCCGTGGCTCGTCAGTTTCCCGACGCTGCGCGTTGACTCCACGGCACTAGACGAGACGGATACAGGAGGAGACGTGTATCCCGATGGAGGAAGGCGGTTCTCGTCCCTAGAGGCGGCGCATAGGACGAAGGCAACCGCCTGCGATCCTCCCACAATCTCAAGAAGGCGTGAATCATGGCTTATTTGCGGCCTACTTGCGTTTGACAGGTCCGCCCGCGCGTGTTAATTTCCCGACGGGATTCCAGAACTGAAACAAGGTCCCCTTACACATATGAGAACTCCACTTTTCGTTTCGTCGTTCCTTCTTTTTCTCCTTTCATGCACCCTGGCCGGCGCCGGGCCCAGCTTCGATCTAACGGCGACTGAAAAGGATTTCGGCCTCTACTTCCCCGCCTACCTTGCCAACGGCTTCTTCACCACGAGCAGTTCATTGCGCGGCACCGACGCGGCGTTGAGCATCATGGTGGGCGTAATGGACTACACGCCGGGCGACATTTCGCGTCCCGCGGCGCTCCCGAGCTGGGCGGAGATGGATTATTTCGACGGCGCTGCGTGGCTGAATGCCACCCCGGTCACGGCTAGCACCTTGCGGGATTATCGCCAAACCCTGCACATGTACGACGGCGTCCTCAGCACGCAGTACGTCTTTGTGAGCGGCAGTCATTCGACCCGTGTTGCGGTGACCACCTTGGTGAGCGAAGACGCGACACACGTGGGCTTGACGAGCCTGAGCCTGACGCCCGAGTTTGCTGGGACCGTGCGTCTGCGGTTCACCTTGCGGCCCCACCCGGCGCCCACCCATCGCTTTCCTCTGGCCCGGCTCACGGGCGAGGAATTGGAAAAAGCCATTGCCGAGGCCGGCGAGAGTCTCCGCCCCACCGATCCCACGGCGGCTGACCGTGCGGCGATGTGGTACCCCGGCAACATCAAGACCCAATCGCTCGGGGGAAGCGAAGCTGAGCGCCTTATCTGGATTACTGGCCGTGCCGTCGGCGGCCCACGCATTGCTGAGGCGGCTGCCATCGCGTTGCCCCCCGGCGTCGCACCGACGGAGGTCAAGCTGCAGGAATCTCCTCAGCTAGTCTCCTTGGATATCACCTTAACGGTCGAGCGCGGCCGGACGTACACCTTCACCAAATATGTGGCAGCCTCGCAGGAAAATTGGGGAGGATTGAAAAGCGCGGTGATCGACTGGGCGGAGGGAGCACGCAGGGAAGGTTTGGACTCGCTGCTCGCCAAACACCAGTCGGTGTGGCACGGGCTTTGGAAATCCGACATCCTCGTGGAAGGCGACCCTGAAGTGCAGCGGGTGATTCACTCTGACCTCTTCAGCCTGCTCGAGAATTCAACCGTGAATACTGGCTGGGGGATGGGCGGTTGCGGTTTGAGCCCTTGTTACTCTGATCACGTTTTTTGGGACAACGACTCCTGGGATTTCCCCGTTCTGGTCTTGCTCCAGCCGGATAGGGCAAGGTCGCTGGAGATGTTCCGCTACCGCACTCTGCCCGGCGCCGAAGCGCGCGCCAAGGCGCGCGGCTACGGCGGAGCAATGTACCCTTGGGAGTCCGACGCGCAGAAGGGCGTCGACGTCACACCCTACACTGCGATTGCGTTTTCCGAACGCGAGATCCACGTCAACGCGGATATTGCCATCGCCCAGTGGCAGTATTATCTGGTGACCGGCGATGCGGCCTGGTTGCGCGATTACGGGTACCGGGTCATTCGTGAGACGGCGGAGTTCTGGGCGAGCCGCGCCACTTACAACCGCGAAAAGGACCGCTACGAAATCCTGCACGTCACTTCGCCCGATGAGGCTTACAACGATGTCCCCAACGACTCGTTCACGAATGCCGTGGCCCAAAAAACGTTGCAGGCCGCCGTCGCGGCTGCAGGCGTAGTCGGGCAAGCCCCGGACCCGCAGTGGACAGAGATCGCCCGGAAGATGTACATCCCCTTTTCGGAGAAAGAGCAGCGTCACCTGGATTTCGATGAGACGGTTCCCCACACCAAGAAAACCTGGATGGGCAGCTCGATTTCCTGGCTATCCTATCCGCCCCTCGATCTTGCAATGAACAATGAAGTTCGGCGGAACGACTTTAATTTCGCCGTGAAATCCTTAAGTGAACTTACTCCCGATGCCAACGATATGGTTCCCGTCATGCTCGGTATCGAGGCGTCGGAACTTGGGGATGAGGCGGAATCGTACAAATGGCTGAAATTCAGTATGGGGGGATTCCTGAAACCCCCTTTCAACATGAGGAGCGAGACCGCAAGAAACAATGCCATCTACAATCTCTCTATCTCCGCCGGTTTTCTGGAGAACTTCCTCTACGGCTTCACCGGCCTTCGCTTTACCGATCAGGGCTTGACACCCGTTTACGCGCCGGTCCTGCCGTCCGCGTGGAAGAGCGTCACCATCAAGGACGTCAAGTTGCACGGCCAGTCATTTGACTTCGTTCTGAGCCGCGACGAGGCGGGCAAAGTTCACCTGGAAAAACGGCCGGCGGCTTCGTGAAAAGGCGGTTGCCGCCCCCTAGCCTCCATCATCGCCCCCAATCCAACGCTCCGACCCCATTAGGCATCTTAAGGAGCGTGGTCAATATTAGGCCGGAGGGTGGTCAATATTGAACAGACAGGCTCCCTTTGCCAGCTTAAATTGTGACCATGGCCGTGCCCAAGGAGATCCGATTCGTTGTGTCCCTGATGGTGGCGCTCTTACCTTGGCAGACCGAGAAAAGGGGTTGTTGTGCTGTAGCGTCAGGTCTTATTTGTCAGAGCACCTGGGAGGTTGTATAGAAACGGGTGAAGAACGAGCGGTCTCGCGACTTCGCGCTTAAACTGCTTCCGGGTCGTCCCTATTTCTCGGAGGCTTCAAGCGATGAAGGTGCAGAGGAGGTTCAAGAACATGAACATTTTTGGACGTAGCACAAGGTTTTCAAGGCCTCGATTGGGCAAACAGATTTTGGTTTCCCTGGTGACGTTGGGTCTGCTGTTCGCGACTTGGCCTCCGAGCCTGTCGGCCTATCAAGACACGCAAGCCCCGCCCCAGGCCGCGCCAGCGCCGCCCTACGCGCAGCAGAGTCCCGAGCAGTTGCAGCAGTTGGTAGCGCCCATTGCGCTGTATCCGGATTCGCTGGTGGCACAGATCCTGGCGGCGTCCACGTATCCCGAGCAAGTCGTCGAGGCCGACCGATGGGTGCAAGAGCATCAGGGTTTGCAAGGCGAGGCTCTGGGTCGAGCTGTGGACCAACAACCCTGGGACCCGAGCGTCAAGGCGCTCGCTGCATTTCCATCCGTCCTTGGAAATATGGATAAGAACCTCTCCTGGACGTCTTCTCTAGGCGACGCCTACTACAACCAGCAACCGGACGTGATGGATGCCATACAGGTGATGCGCCGGCGGGCGGAAGCAGCCGGCAATCTTAAGAGCACGCCGCAGCAAACCGTGACGGCGCAAGGCTCGACGGTCGTCGTTCAACCTGCTAACCCCGAGGTCGTTTACGTCCCCGCGTATGATCCGTGGGTGGTTTACGGAGGTCCCATTATGGCATGGCCAGGATGGTACCCGTATCCCGGAATTTGGTTTGGCGGCCCGTACCTCTCGTTCGGAATGGGCTTCGGAATCGGTTTCTTCGGAGGTTTTGGATGGGGCTGGCCTCATTGGGGATTCAATTGGGGTGGCCATTTCGCAACTTTTGGCGGCGGCAGGTACTACTCCCGGAGCAACACGTTTTATAACCGGAGCAGCTTCAACCGAGGTGGAGCGGCGCGCGGTGGAGCTTACAACCGTGGCAGCTTCAACCGAGGTGGAGCGGCGCGCGGCGGAGCTTACAACCGTCCCGGCGCAACGGCCAGAGCGTTCAATGGAAACAGGCAGGCGGCGCGAGGATACGCTGCACCCCGCGGTCAGAGCGGCGTCCGCTCAGGCGCCCTCAGCGGCATCGATAAGGGCGGACAGACAAAGAGCTATTCGTCACGCGGAAGCTCCAGCTTCGGTGGCGGAGGATCGCGTGGCGGAGGGGGATTTCACGGCGGCGGCGGCGGAGGAGGAGGGCACGGGGGCGGTGGGCGTCGGTAATCGGAGTTTCGTTAGATTCCAAGTGTAGCGTCCACTAAGTGTGTGGACCATGTCGCGTCGGCATCCTGCAGGTCCCGCCGCGTGGGGCCGGCAGGATGTTGGCGATGCGAGAAGGCGAGTTGTCCAGCCATTTCCTGGACATCACACTAGTACATCGTCTAGATAGTTCTTTACATTATGTTGGTCTTCGAATATAGTGGGGGCATGGCAAGAGTCGCTGCCGCTATTTTGCTTAACCCGACGATGAAAGCTACGCTGGATCAGCTGGTGCGGTCGCCGTCCACACCGCAAGCTCTGGTGCAGCGAAGCCGGATTGTCTTGGCGGCCGCTGGCGGCAGGAGCAATCAGCAAATCGCTGGCGACCTTCAGTTGCCCGAGGTGACCATAAGTAAGTGGCGCCGGGGTTTTGCCCGCCAAGGGCTGGAAGGTCTCCAGGACGCACCGCGTTCCGGCCGACCGGTAAAACACGGTCCAGAAACCGTCCAGCGGGTGCAGAGCCGAGCCTGCCAACAACCGGAACACTATAGCCGCTGGAGTGTACGAACGCTGGCCAAGGACTTGCGGCTGCCGCCCAGCACGGTGCATCAGATTCTGGTGAATTCGCATCTGCAGCCCCATCGGATTCGTACCTTTACTTTTAGCCCAGACCCTGATTTTGAAGCCAAACTGCTGGACATCGTCGGTCTTTATTTGAACCCGCCGGAAAACGCGCTGGTGTTGTGTGTGGATGAAAAGACCGGCATCCAGGCACTGGACCGCACCCAGCCGCTGCTGCCCCTGAGCGCCCGTCAGCCACGTAGTTGGACCAATGAATATGTTCGTCATGGCACCCAGACCTTGCTGGCGGCTCTGGAGATTGCCAGCGGCCAAGTCGTGGCACAGGTCAAGCAACGTCGCACTTCCGTGAACTTCCTGCGCTTTCTCAAGGATGTCGTCCGAACTTTCCCGGAGCGCGAACTGCACATGGTTCTCGACAATCTCAACATTCACAAGAACGAAGCGGCGCAGCGCTGGTTGAAGCGGCATCCGCGTGTGCACTTTCATTACACGCCCACCCACGCTTCCTGGGTCAACATGGTGGAATGCTTCTTCAGCATCCTGGGCAAGCAAGCTTTGTCGCAAAGCGTTCACACCTCGAAACACCAATTGAAGGAATTCCTGTTGGACTACATTGCTCGCAACAATGAGAATCCCAGACCGTTCGTATGGACCAAGGGGCCGGAGAAACTTCAGCGCATTATCGAGGTGACCAAAGAATATCAAGCGATGCACCCTCGGAAACCAAGGAAACACAACCGAGATCGCAATAGTATAAATAACTAACTGGACGATGTACTAGTTGCTCGCAAAATTTGGAGATGGAGAGAAGCCATATGCGGCGAATGAAGCTTAACGTGGACAAATTTCAATGGGCCAGTCTTCCTATATTGGCCGCTGTCCTTTTGACGGCGTGCATTCCCATCCGTTCCGTGGCGCAGCAACCGGGCCAGAAAACATTCTCATCGCCGGAAGACGCAAGCAACGCATTCTTCACGGCAGTGCAGAGTAATGACGAAAAAGTGATGCTCGATATCCTCGGACCCGAAGGAAAGCACATCGTCTCGTCGGGAGACGAAACCGAGGACGCCCAAAGCCGCGCTAATTTCGTACAGAGATATCAGCAAATGCACCGCCTGGTGAAAGAACCGGACGGAACCACTGTCCTGTATATCGGCGCGGAGAATTGGCCAACGCCCATACCGCTCGTGAACAATGGTCATTCGTGGTATTTCGACACCGAGGCGGGCAAGAATGAAATTTTGTACAGGCGGGTGGGCCGAAATGAATTATCGGCCATTAGCGTTTGCCAGGAGCTCGTGGCGGCGGGCAAGGAATACTACTCTTCACAGCACAACGAGTACCCGCAGAAAATCCTCAGCGATGAAGGTCAGCACAATGGCCTTTATTGGAAATCTGCTACTGGTGAACCCCGGAGCCCTGTCGGGCCGTTAGTGGCGGCGGCCGTCGCTGAGGGCTATGCCCCAAGCCGAAGTGGCGCTCCGACTCCTTACCGCGGGTACTATTACCACATCCTGACGCGCCAGGGGGAAAATGCCCCAGGCGGCGCCAAGGATTACATCGTAAACGGCAAAATGGTGGAGGGTTTCGCTTTCGTGGCCTATCCGGCGAAATACAGGTTGTCCGGCGTGATGACATTCATCGTTAACCAGGATGGGGCAGTGTATCAGAAGGATCTCGGTAAGGAGACCGACGTTCTTGCCAAAGCTATGAAGGAATATAACCCCGATCCCAGTTGGCAAAAGGCTGAAGAGCAGCAAGTGGAGACTGCAAGCGAGCAGAAAACCAAGTAATAGGCGTTCTGTCCTACACCACAGATTTCAACTCACACCCTTGCGATTGCGGGCGCGGGTATTGTCCTGAATTGACGGAGTGGTTTCGAAAAAGAGGTTCGTGCTTCTCAGCCCCAAAGCTGGGTCCCGACGATTACTGCCCGTGCGGTAGCGGTAAGAAGTTCAAGAAGTGCTGCGGCGTTGCTTGAATGGCGCGTTCGACTTTATTCTTCTGCTTGTTCTTCCATCGTGCCGGCAACAAGGGCGATCGTCTCTCCAATCTTTGCCGTCTCTCCCTCCTGGACGAGGATTTTTCTTAAATACCCACGCAAGAAGGACTCGACTTCTAGTATTGCCTTATCTGTTTCGACCTCTAAGAGCACCGCTCCCTTCTCGACATGATCCCCTACCTGTTTCCGCCACTTAAAAATCGTTCCTTCTTCCATGGTCTCGCCCAGTACAGGCATTATGACTTTTCTAATCATATGATAGTTCTTTCTCCGTTAAGCCCATTGTGTTCATCATTCCTAGCTTAATTTCGTCAACAGAAGGCACTGAGAACTTCTCTAATACCGGCGAGCAGGCAAGTATGACGTCTTTCCCTGCCAGCCTTACAACCTTCTTGACGCCGGGAACGAGCTCATGAACTTTTGCAAACAGTTCTGCACTCACGCCGCAAGTTTTATTTGCCTCTGTAACAATGAGTACGTGTTTTGTCTTCTCTGCCGTCTTCTGAATTGCCTCTTCATCTATGGGCCTGATGCTTCGCAGATCGACAACTTCGGCAGCAATACCCTCCGATTTCGAGAGCCTCCTCAGCCGCCTGCACACAAAAATGCACCATCTTGGAGTAGGTTAAAACGCTCAAGTCTTTCCCCGGCCTTTTTATGTCTGCTTTCCCAATCCCAATCGTGTATTCTTCCGCAGGAACTTCTCCCTTGAACGTGTAGAGTCCTTTATGCTCGATGACCATAACCGGGTTGTTGTCCCGGACGGCAGACTTGAGCAGACCTTTGGCATCAAACGGCGTGGCCGGCAGCACCACCTTCAAGCCAGGAATATGGGCATACCAGGCTTCCAGACACTGAGAATGCTGCGCTGCAGCGGATCTCCCGCTTCCTTCCTGGGTACGAATAACCATAGGCACATTGACGTTACCGCCTGTCATAAAATGAAACTTAGCGGCCTGATTGATAATTTGGTCCGAGGCAAGGGTTGCGAAATCGATGTACATGATTTCCACAATCGGCCGCAGTCCGACAATGGCAGCCCCGATGCCGGCGCCCACAATCAGGGATTCTGAAAGGGGAGCATCGATCACCCTTCTTTCGCCAAAAAGGCCCAATAATCCTGCCGTTACCTTGTAAGCACCCCCATAGATTCCAATATCTTCGCCCAGCAGAAAAACTCGCTCATCACGGAGCATCTCTTCCTTGATGGCTTCTCCCAATGCTTCCCGATAGGTGATAACTCTGCCCATGCTCTTGCACCTCTAATCCGCGTATATGTCGGCAAAAATTTCATTCACCGAAGGGAAAGCGCTCGAATCTGCGAAAGCCACTGCTTCGTCCAAGCTCAAATCGATTTCCTTCTGCATCTTTTCGCAGTCATCGGAAGCCAATGTGCCACGTTCTGCCAGCAGTCCCTGAAAGTTGACAATCGGGTCCCGTTTCTTCCACGCTTTTTCTTCCTCTTTTGTGCGATAGGGAGCAGCATCACTGCGAGAATGACCGTAGTATCTGTACGTAAGACACTCGAGAAGGTAGGGACCGTCACCTTTGCGAACGTGATTAATTGCCTCAGTAGCTGCGTCGAATACAGCTTCCACGTTCATTCCGTCAACCCGTTTCCCAGGCATATTGTATGCGGAAGCCCGGCTGGATAAATCCTCCACCGCCGAAGCGCGCTTAATTGAAGTGGAGAGAGAGTACTGGTTGTTTTCAATTACGTAAATAATAGGCAGCTTGTGCAGGCCGGCAAAGTTGAGGGACTCATGGAATTCGCCCTCTAACGCGCCCCCCTCACCCAAAAAACACATTACAACCTGGTTTGTACCCATGTATTTTATTCCCAGCGCGGCCCCAGTGGCGATCGGGATGCCGGCTCCTACTATCCCATTCGCGCCGAGGTTTCCCAATTTAATGTCGGCTATATGCATTGATCCGCCTTTACCTTTGCAGTACCCGCCAACTCTGCCGAACATTTCTGCCATCATTCTTTTAATGTCTGCATTCAGGGCGATCATGTGACCGTGACCCCGGTGATGGCTTTGAATGAAGTCGCCTTCTCGAAGAGCTGCGATGGCGCCGACCGCAGTCGCCTCTTGTCCTACCGAGAGATGAAACATCGTTCCGGCAAGCTTGCCATTAGCGAAGGCCTCTGAAATGCGGAGCTCGAATGCCCGTATCAGCATCATGAAATACAACCGCGATTTCGGGGTCTCCAAATGCTTCATCGAAGAAAAGATCCACCGCAGAGCGCACGGAGACCACAGAGAGAAATCATCCGGCTCTTCTCCGTGAACTCTGTGACCTCTGTGGTGAGCCTCCTTTTGGGTTGCGGCGATGGGCCGCGCTTTGCAACCTGTATCGCCGTGTTACCGGGACGAATAATGGAATCTGCTCTTTGCTTCCACAGCTTTCCTGGAAGCTGCCACAATGTGAGATGAACTGATCCCAAATTTCTGAGCCAGCCATTCCACGGGTCCGATCTCACCAAAACAATCAGCTACCCCGACCCGAATTACGGGAACCGGACAATCCTGAGTTACGATTTCGGCCACCGCACTCCCCAGACCTCCCAAGATCGTATGGTTTTCAGCCGTCACGATGCATCCGACATCTTGAGCCGCTGAGATGATTTCGTTCTCGTCGATGGGTTTAATGCTCGCCATGCTTACTACTCGAGCCGAGATCCCTTCCAGGGCGAGCTGATCGGCAGCAGTCATCGCTCGAGGCAGCATAATTCCACAGGCGATGATCGCTACGTCGCGCCCTTCGCGAACCCTTTTCGCCTTGCCTGCCTGGAATTCGTATGATTCCGGGTCAATGACCACGGGAGCTTTCCCGCGAGGCACCCGGATATAAGCCGGTCCCTGATGCTCGAGCATGTACTCCATAATACCGATTGTTTCGGTTGCATCCCCGGGGTCACAAACCGTCAGGTTGGGCATCGCCCTCATCATGGCAAGGTCTGCCATGCCTTGGTGGGTAGCACCGTTGTTGCCTGAGCTAAGGGCAGGTTCGATTCCGATGAGTTTCACATTGGCATTAACATGAGCCATGATTGCGACTTGATCACAAACGCGCTGACTTGCAAAACACGCAAACGTGCCACAAAAAACGGTCTTCCCCGATAGGGCGAGCCCTATGGAGATACCCACCATGTTGGCTTCAGCAACACCAACGTTGAAGTAACGGTCCGGAAACCTGGCCTGGAAGAAAGATGTCTCCGTCGCCCGCTGAAGGTCAGCATCGACCACGACTAAATTCGTATAGCGATCGCCGAGCTTAGCCAGCGTCTTGCCGAATGGTTTATCGATATTTAACTCCGCCATGCTGCTTGCTCCTGCTTCTCAAGTTCTCGCTCCGCAGCATCCAGTTCGCTCAGGGCTATTCGGTACTCCTCATCGCTAATGCTATGCGAGTGCCATTCATACTTGCCTTCGATATAGGACACCCCTTTGCCCTTGACCGTGTCGGCGATGACGATGTGCGGTTGATCTTTAGTGCCTTTGGCGAGATCGATCGCAGAGATTATTTGTTCAACATCGTGTCCGTCCACTCGCTGCACATGCCATCCAAAGCTCCGCCATTTGTCCTCGAGCGGCTCGATCTTCATGATGTCCCCAACCGCGCCGTCGGTTTGTAAGCCGTTGTAGTCCAGAAAGGCGATAATCTTTTCCAGTTTAAAGTGCGCAGCGGCCATCGCTGCTTCCCATGTTTGGCCTTCTTGGTTCTCGCCGTCACTGTTTAGAACGAAGATATTCCGCGTCCGGCGATCGACTCTGTCGGCCAAGGCCATCCCTACTCCAATCGAGAGACCCTGACCCAGCGAGCCGCTGGAAACTTCCACACATGGCAAGAAGTGCTTGTCGACATGCTTTTGAAGACGCGTGCCCGGGACACCGAAGGTGGTGAGTTCTTCGACCGGAAAAAAGCCTCTGCGGGCCATGGCTGAGTAGAGGACCGGGGTCACATGACCTTTGGAGAGGATAAAGCGATCCCGGTCGGGCCAATCAGCCTCCTCCGGGCGAAGGCGCATGACGTAAAAAAAGAGGACGGTGATTATTTCAACCGCCGAGAGAGCGCCTCCCGGATGGCCCCCCTTTGCGCGGTGGATCATCTCCACTATGTCACGCCGCACTTCGACGCACATTCGCTTCAGGCGATGGATTCGATGGACGTTGGTCTCCATATTCCTCCGACCTCGAGATTATGCATGTAGGGCCGAATCCGGCAACTGACGGATTCTGGCCCTGGGCGCTCCGTCGGCTGACGGACGCTCGCCCCTAAACCAAACCCTTTCGCAACTCAGGCTCCTCACGCCCGGGCGGAAGGATTGCTTCCAGGATGCTGTTCATTGAAGCCGGCGCATCCGGGTTCAAGCCTCTGGCCACGGTTCGGAAATAGGCAAAAAGTTGCATGGGGAGAAGGTAAACCAGCGCAGCCAGAAAGCCATCAACCTTTGCAGGAAGGGTCAGGCAGTGATCAGGCTTTTCCGCAATGCTCAGACCCGGTTCGATTACGCCCAGGGTGCCAGCCTGCAAGTTCCGTGCAATATGGAGCACCTTCTCACTTAGGTCTTTATCCTGGTTTGTGACCAATGCCACCACGAGCCATTTTGCATTCATCGCGCCAACGGGTCCATTCAAAAGGGCGCTGGTGCGGTCGCCGTAGGTTGGCCCATGTGAGGCCTCTTGCAGTTTGAGCGCGGCTTCGAGAGCCACGCCATAATTGCTGCCCGTGCCGACAATCGCAACCAGCTCGCGGCTTTCTATCGTTGGGATAAGCTTGCTTAGGTCAGACTCGAGGTGATCGAAGGTGCGCTCCATTACCGCCGGCAGATTCTGCAGGTCCAGAAGGCGCTTGGGGGCTGTGGAGTCATTCCCTTCCGCCAGCGCCAGCGCCAGCCTCATAAGCACGCCTGTGCATGCGACCACGCTTTTCGTCTTCGGAAACGTTATCTCCGGACCTTCTCTGGTAATAACGGGAAACCTTGCCTGCTTGGCCAGCGAGCTGTCGGCCACGCCAGTGACCACCACGGCGCAAGCGCCGTTTTGTGCAGCTTGCTTTACTGCGTTAGTGACTGCCCCGCGCTCACCCGAACGCGATATGGCAACGACCATCGTCCTTTTGTCTACCAGGCGCTGGGGAAGGTTCTGAAATTCCGACGATTCTACAACCTGCACAGGCACCGGTGAGTGGCAGACGAACAAAGGTGCAGACATCATGGAAGACGTATAGGAGCTGCCGATGCCGGTCAGGATTATGCGGTCGATACTTCCATTTTTGACCAGCCCGGCAATCTCCCGTATCCGATCCTCGTTCGCTTCGAGTGTAAGCGCCAGTGCTCTTGGCCCTTCATGGATGTACTCGATCATGTGGTATGTCGATGACACGCTGTTTCTCCTTTAGTTTTCTGAGCCGCGCCGAACGTTAAAAAATGTGCAATGACGACCAACCCGCCGAAAGAGCTTCTCACTCTGATTCCCGACAGCCTGGCTCTGTAGTTTAGCGCCCCCGCTCTGAGTGGCTTCCCGCTCATGATGGAAAGTTGCGCAAGCGCTTGTCCAGCCCTTTATCGCACCGGACTGCATCGATGTCAAGGCGAAAATTTGCGAAAAACTCGCCTCTTTTTGAGCTAGAATCGTGCTATGGGGAAGTGGACTCTGTCCAGGATGAAGGATGTGGCCGCGCGCTGCGACGTCTCCGAATCCACCGTCTCCCACGTGGTGAATCAGACCCGCTATGTCGCGCCGGAGACGCGCCGCAAGGTGCTACAGGCCATGCGCGAACTGAACTACCACGGGAACGCACACGCCCGGCGTCTGGCCCGAGGCCGCAGTGATTTCCTCGGCCTCATCATCTCCGACATTGAGAATCCTGCCTCTCCGGGATTGATCAAGGGTTTTGAATCTGCCGCCTTGGAGCGGGGCTTCGACCTTCTGCTCTGCACGACCAACTACGATCCCGAACGCACCCGGGCAGCGTTCCGCAAGATGGTGGAGAACAAGGTCCCCGGCGTGGCGGTGATGACCTCCCGTGTCGACCGGTCCCTGGCCGGCGTGCTGATCGCAAACCGCATAGCCTCCGTTTTCCTGGACTCCGAACCGCCCCAGGCATTCAAGAGCAACATCCGGATGAACTACGCCAAAGGGGCGTGTGAGGCCATCGCCTATCTGTGTAACTTTGGGCATCGGCATTTTTTCCTGATTGCCGGACCTCAGAACCGGCCGTCCCATGTGGCCCTCCGCAAGGCCGTGGAGCGTGCTCTGGAGGAGCGAGGCATCCCGTACCGAGGTGCGGAAGGGGAAAACACGGAGGAGAGCGGCACCTTGCAGACCCGCCGTCTCCTGAGCGCGAAGCCCTTGCTTTCCGCCATTCTGTGCAGCAACGATCTGACAGCCATCGGCGCTATGAACGAACTGGCGAAGGCAGGCCTGCGCGTGCCGGAAGATGTGTCGGTTGTGGGGGCGGACGACATCCGGTTTGCCCGCCTGACCCGTCCCCCGCTTACCACGATCCGGATGCCAATGGAACAGTTGGGCCGGCTCGCCTTCAGAACTCTCGAAGAGATGCTCGCCTCCAACCGCCACTCCGGCATCGAGCGGACCATCGACACCGAACTGGTCATCCGCGAGTCCACGGGCCCGGCGCGGGAGCATGTAGCCAATCCCTCGATCGGCTTAGCCGCCATCGAACCGGTCTTGCGCTAGAATCTTGCGCAAACGCTGTCGAGTATCTCAGCCAGCAGAGGGGGGATAACAACTGGGGACCTTGTTCTTCACCATCCTGCGAATGCCCGGGTGCGTTCGGGATCGTAGTTGGTCGTGCAGAGCAGAAGGTCGAATTCCCCATATCCCAATTCTGGCTAAAGAAGAGGCGAGGGGCGCAATGTTTTCGTTAATTTCTTCCTTGACATCGGTGCAGTCCGGTGCGATAAAGGGCTGGACAAGCGCTTGCGCAAATTTCCATCTTGAGTGGAGAGCCGCTCAGAGCGCGGGGGATAACCTGCCGCGCCAGGTTGTCGGCAGTGAGAGTGAGAACCTTATTTCGGCATAAGGGAGTAATCCCATGGGTTTTAATCTGGTGGCCTTTTCCACCGGGTACCCTTCTCAGCGTTTTCATGTCGATACCTTTAATGTTCGCGATCGACGAAGAAGTTCCCTCTTTTAAAAGTCTCGTTTTCGGCGTGTGAGTAGGTCGGACACTATGCAGAACGTAAGGCTCCTCGAGGAAGGCCTTTGACAAATGTTAGCCTCATACAGCGCCGGCATCGATCTTGGGGGAACCCACACAAAGATAGCTTTGGTGTCTGAACAGGGCGACATCCTGGCCTTCCGGAAGTTGCCCGGCGCGGTGGGTCGCCCGCCCGAGGCTGCCTTGGCAGAAGCGCACGCGGAACTGAAGAAAATCGCAGAGGAAACCGGACTTGCCTATCCTCCTCCCAACGGCTGTGGTATTGGGACTCCCGGAGTGGTAGACCACAAGAAAGGCTGGCTGGCATTCTCCGGTCCCCACGGCTGGAGAGATGTAAATCTAGGGCAGATGGCGCGGACGGTGTTGGGGTGTGAGGTCTCAGTGGATATGGATGTGAATGCCGGCGTGCTTGCCGAACTTTATCTAGGCTGCGCTCGAGAATCCTCTGACGTGCTGTACATTGCTTGGGGGACAGGTATCGGCGCCTCGCTGGTGGTTTCGCGCAAGGTGTATCACAGCTTGGGTGGCGCCACGTGCAACCTCGGACACATGCTCGCCGACCCTTCCAGCGAGAAGCTTTGCTACTGTGGCTGTCGCGGCTGCTTGGAAATCGAAGCTGGAGGGAAGGGTATGAGCGATGAAGTGTCCCGACAACTGGCCTCGGGCGCGGACTCCATCCTTCGCAAGCAGCCATTCCCAATCACCCCGGAGCGGATTGCCTGGGCCGCTGAGATGCACGACCCCCTGGCAAAGGGGATGCTTCAACGAGCCGCAATCCTGATGGCGCGGGCGCTCGCCGGAGCCCTGGCATTACTGAACCCGGATACGGCTATTATCGCAGGCGGCGTGAGCCGGTGCTGGCCTATTATTCAGGATACGTTTGAATCCGAACTTCGCCTGCGCACGCCTACGTTCTTACTCGGTCTGACAAGGGTCGTGGTGTCGGATTTTCAGGAGAATGCGGGCGCGGTAGGCGCTGCCCTGTTACGCCTGAAGTGCTCCCCAGAATAAACAAAAGAGGTGCTCCCATGAGTGGTGCAGAACGATACTTCAAGAAGACGCAGGAGATCCTCGGACAGATTGTTGAAACCCAAATGCCTCATCTGAATCGGGCGGCGACTCTGGTAGCCAACACCATCCAGAGAGACGGTCTCATTTATGCACTGGCTAGCGGCCACTCGTCCACCATTGCGGCGGAATTCTATTTTAGGGCAGGAGGCTTAGCGAATTTCGACGTGATCCAGGACAAGACTTTCGGCCGCGCGGAGCGGCTGCCGGGTTACGCGAAAGCCCTTCTGGAAGGCTATCCAATCAATTCCAACGATCTGTTAATCATTATCTCAAACTCTGGACGCAATGAGTTGCCGGTGGAAATGGCCCTGGAAGCAAAGCGGCGAAAAATCACTACCATTGGCATCACTTCCTTAGCATACTCGCGGGCGGTAGGGTCCCGCTCCGTAAGCGGCGAACGTCTTTTCGAGATTTGCGACGTGGTCGTTGATAACTGTGGCGTTCTTGGTGACACGGCCTTGGGAATCGGACCCGAGGAGTCCATTCGAATGTGCCCGACCTCTACCTTGGCTGGAGTCTTCATCGCTAACTGCATTGCTGCTATGGCAGCCGAAGAACTGCTCATCAGAAAGGCGGCGCTTCCGGTCTTTGTTAGTGCAAATTTGGACGGAGGGGATGAGCATAACCAGAAGCTGCTGGATTTCATGCGAAAGAGGGTCCGGGGGTTGTGAAGCGCATGGCGGTCGGCCCTCAAACCGAACACGGAATTCGGATCCAAACGCATTTGGAGTGGCGATCAGGCGCCCGGCACTCACCCCGCGTTCGCCGACGCGGTACAATAGTGCATACGGGTCAGAGGAGGTGCGCATGTCAGAAATGATCATCCGACCGACGATGAAATTCGTACGCCTCGGGTATGTGGTGGTGGTTGTGATCGTAGTGGCTTTGGTCGTTGGGATGATGCGCATGCAATGGCCGCCCTGGGTTCCGTCGCCTTGGCAAACCTGGATTCCCTGGTTGCCCGTGCTCCTTCTGCTCTGGCCGCTGAAACGCCATCTCCGCAACCGCTTTACCAAGATGACCATCCTCGATGACAGGTTGCATTACGAAACGGGCATTCTGAGCAGGACCACGCGCACCGTCCAGCTCTCGAAAGTGCAGGACGTAAGCGTGCATCAGCGGCCCGGCCAGAGGATTTTCGGAGTGGGCGATCTTTCGATTGAGACAGCAGGCAAGTCGAGCTGGGAGGCCATTGTCAACATCGACCGGCCGCAGGAAGTCGCGGACCACATCAACGAACACTCCCAGAGGGGACATTCAAAGGACCAACTCGCCTGACCACGGGGCCGCGGCACGGATGCTGTGACGTGGGCTCTTCCGCTTCCCATCCCCGCGAACGCACATAAGGCGCGGAGCATAGATTTCCCGGGCCACAGTAACGGTGACCCCGCCTGGCGGGGTCAGCCTGGAGTTTCCACATTTTTGCTGGGATTTTCTGGCCTTGCGAAACTTGCCCTCTCCCCCTTGGGGGCATAGGCGCTAGGATAAGCGCACTGGGCGAAGTCTGAGCCACGGCAGTGGCGATCCCGCAGGGCGGGATGGCCACGGCGAGCCAGCCGTGGGAAAGGACGTAGCAAAAGGGGTGCTGAGCCCCGCAAGGGGCGACATCGGGTCGTAGGCACGCACGCCATGTTTTTTGCCTGAGGACCGCCTGATGCCGCCCCTACCGGGGCTGACGAATCTCGTGTGCCGTCAGCATCCCACGGCTGGCTCGCCGTGGGCCACAATATGCCGCCCGCCAAGGCGGGCTTTCGAGTGCCCTTTATCGTTATCCTAGCGCTTATACCCCCTTGGGGGAGAGGGTGGACCGCAACCGGCGCTTTCACCAGCCGGGGCGGGCCGGGCCTACGCCTGCCGAAGGAGAAGCGGCGCGCCGTGAACAACATCGGCTTCGGCCCGCAGGCGGGTGAGGGGGTTGCGACCTGCGCCCGTCGGTTTGCAGTTCACGTCGCGCCGCTAAAAGCATTGGGCAACGATCACGCGACGTTCCAGCACCTTCTCGAGAAACCTGGGGACAGCGTTGCGTTGTTTGTGGTTTGAGCGCATTGAGAGCTATTTAGCGGGTTTGGCAAGGACATCCAGGCGGTCTTCGAGGTCCTTGATGATTTGGCTGTATTGCCGCCGCAAGTCGGCGCCTCGGGCCTTAGCGCAGCATTGGCGAGCCTCGGCGATGCACGAATCGCGAACGGTCGGGCTTGCTGTGGCGCGCGCCAGGCAAGCTTCCGCCAAGCGTGTATAGGCTCCGGCGTCGACACTGAGTGTCACGGAGTGCTTCAATTCCCGCGCTGCTTCCTCAATCTGTCCCATTTTCAAGTGGGCGTAGCCCAGGCAATCGAAATAAGTCGCTTCGTACGGTTGGACCTTTGGCTGGTCAAGTTGCTGAATCAGCCAGCGTGCATTCTGCGCCAGGTGCACTGCCTTCTCCAGTCTGACTCCCCGATCAGAGTAGGAGAACGACCAGAGGAGGTAGCATATGGTTAACAATTCGTTGACGGGCGTATCCTCGCCCCGGCCCGAGTCAATGTCCGCCAGCCGTTTACCATGCTTCTTCTGTTGCTCGCGGATCCTGGCTACGGCCTCCCTAAAACTCGCTTCCGCCGCATCGTAAGCTCTGGCTTCGGTATAAATCCAACCCAGGTAGATGGTGGATTCCAGGGGCTTGTAATTCAATCTCTTGGCCGTCTGGATGTGAGAGACAGCCTCGTCAAACTCGAGCAATTCCTGATGGAACCTGCCGGTCCAGTAATGAACGTAGCCATGATCCGTAGTCTGTTGCTCCAGATTCTGGTCGCTGAGGGTTTTGCTTTCAATGGATCTAAGCGCCCGACCGTAGAACTCGATGACGCGCCGAAAAGCCTTCTCCCGTTCCGCCGGATTTCGCAGAGCAGTTCCCCGCTCCCAGTAGGTTGAAGCGATATTGGTCAAGAATCCGTGCTCGGGGCTCAAGTCCAGGCAGGTTTGCCATTCTGTTTCCGCGCGCTCCTGTTCGCCCAGCGCCCAGAAAATTCCAGCCAGGATTGAACGTTCCCCCGCCCTCTGGGGATTGAACTCTACGGCGCGCTCAGCGCAGAGCAGGGCCGGGCCCAGCAGTTCCGGCTTTTGTTGATTCTGGTATGCCTGTGCCAGGAGGGCATGGAGGCCCTGCTCGCGGATCTCTGCTTGGTGCCGCTCCTTCAACCTGGCAATGGCGTTTTCCAGAAGTGTCTGGGCCCGCTCGGGGTCTGTATTGAGGCACGACTTTGCCAGCTTGATGGCCACCTGGGCGTATGGCCAATCCCACTCCGGGGTCAGGTTGTTGTGCCACCATCTTTCCACCCGTTCCAGACCGCTGATGCGCCGGACGGGGGGGGATCTCCTCTCCAACTTCTGGAGCAGGTTGAGGCAATTCACAATATAGAGGAATCGCCGAGCTTCGTCAGGGTCAGCAATGGCCGTCAGCGCCGTCTGAACCTGACCCTGTATCTCCGGGTCAATGCCGGATGCATTGTCCATGGCCCGCCGGCAAGCTGCCAGCGCATTCCGCCGGTACTCTTCTTTGGTTGTGCTTTGGAACAGCTTTCCGCAGGCGCTGGCCACGTAAGCCCAGTACAAACTTCGCGTGGGCTCGATATGCGCTGCGGTCCTGAAATGGGATTCTGCCGTCCCCCAGTCGTTCTCAGGCGCATCGGACAGGACCTTGCCCAGCTCGAAATGGAGGTCCGCGGTGACAGGCGCCAAGTAAAGCGCCTGCTGCAAAATGGTCTTGCCCTGACCATCCTGAAGCATAGCGTGGGCCACGCCCGCGCTGCGCACGCAACCCCGGGCTATCTCCCTCGCGGCATTCACAGCCCGGCCCAGCAGCAGAGCTTTGCATAAGGCTCGCCCGGCAAGCGCCGCACCAATCTCGCGGCTCACGAGGGACTCCTGCCAGACTTCCGGATGTTGGCCGGCCTTAAGCGGCTCGCGCAGTTGTTGTTCCTGGAGCTTTCGCTCCGCCAAGCCTTTCAAGTCCCAAGCGCGCGCCTCTCCGGGCTGCAGCGCGATGACCTGCTCACAAAAGCCAATAGCGCCGCTGTTGTCGCCTTGGCTCCAGGCGTCGTTGGCGAGCGCGTAATAGGCTTGGGCCAAGGTGGGATCTTCCTTGACGGCGTTGCGGAAAGCCGCGCGAGCAGCGGCGGATTGCTCGAGCGAGATATAAACGATGCCCAGGTTGTAGTGATTGCGGGCGAATTTATTGTCAATCGCGAGCGCCTGCAAGAAGGCTCTCTCTGCCTTGCGCAGATTCACCTCTTTATCCGTCCTGGTCCGCGTTGTGATGCTCAGAGAGCGCAGTCCGTCGGTGTAGCACCGCACTGCCTGCCAGCGCTGCGAAATAGCCGGGACGAGGTCCGCGAAAACACGGAAAGCGAGCTGCTCATGCATTTTGACGACAACGTCTGACCCGGCGCCGTCAGGCCCGTCCGGCAAGTCCTCAGGACCGATGCGCCAGCTTGTCCCCGGCCGCCGTCCGCGGTCAATGCGGGCAATCAAAACCAGCCGCGCGCCGTCCTTGTGAAGGCTGCCGCTGAGCCGGGGCCCGCGCGCCATGCGTCCGAAGACGCGCAGGAGGGCGCCGACGGGAATCTCGATGCCCCAGAACTTGATCTTCGATTCCGGGCTCACCGCGCCTTGCAGGACCTCGCCCACGTCCTCGACGCTGACCTTAGCCTCAACAGCATTCTCCACACCCGCCGCGCTCTTTCCTATCGGCTTGGCTTCGTCCACCACGGTGTAGAGTTCCGCCAAGCCCCCGAGTCGATTCAGCAGCAGCGGGGCGAGTCCCTCCACACAGGATTTCAAATTGTCGTCGCCGGCGTAATTGACAAAGGCTAGAATCACCAGCCGCCGGTGGGCACGGTAGACCTCATAGAAAAGCAGGAGAAACACGATTCCGGCCGCCACCTCAAGGAAGACACCGGCGGTGAAAAACGTTTTGACATGGGCCCATTGGTCGTTCGACAGCGAGGGCCTCCAGATAACCAGGCTGACTGCCGCCGCGATCACGAGCGCGGCGCGCCAGTAGCCCGCGATCCACCACGCGGCATAGCGGAACCACACACTGAACCAGGCGGAGACAAGCCAGAGGATGGCGAAGCCTGCCAGCCAGCCAATCTCCATCCGGAAGAGGAGCCATACTTGCCTTACCGCAAAAGGAGGGACAAGGTTCACGAGATATAGGAGGGGTTTCGGAAGTCCGGCAAAAGCGGAGTTGAGTTTGCAGAACTCGATGAAGGCCAAGGCAGCGACCAGCCACGTCCACCAGAACAATAAGCGAGCCAGTCGGCGGCACCCATAGGAGAACCGATACAGTCTCACCCTGGCACTGTTGGGGCTCACGGAGTCTCCCTAGCCTGCGATGTGATCGTTGCGACCTCCGGGCGCCAGGCCGCATAAACGTATTAATAATACCATGCGCTGAAACGGAGGGCGAAAACGAACTTCAGACGCGGGGTCAACTCGGTCAGCATTTCAGACTTCAAATTCCAGAGGTTACGATGGGGACGAATCCTCCAAACGGAAGATACTTGCCCGGCTCAAAGAAGCTCTCGCTTGACAATGCCGCGTCGTTGGAGGGCCGCAACGGCCAGGATGTGCTTTAGCGAGAGTTACAGATCGCAAAAGAGCAAATGGTACGCCTGGCAGGACTCGAACCTGCGACCTGTTGCTCCGGAGGCAACCGCTCTATCCATCTGAGCTACAGGCGCACGCTGAGGAGAAGTGTACCCCGCGCAGGCGCGGTGGTCAAGCGGGCGGTCTGCGTTGTGTCAAAACAGGCGCCTTGGCGACCAAGGCAAAGGTGTTAGAATGAAGTCGAGTCTAGATTATGAACCGCCGCAAATTCCTTCAATATTCGTCCTCTCTCCTGGCGATTCCAAGCCTGTATGTGAAGGCCCGAGAACTGACGTGCGAAGTAGCTGTGATCGGAGGGGGTGTGGGTGGCTTTGCGGGCGCCCTCGCTGCCTTGCGAAACGGCAGGCGCGTCGTCTTAACGGAACAAACCCGGTGGATTGGGGGACAGTTGACCGCCCAGGCCGTTCCGCCTGATGAGCACGCTTGGATTGAGCAATTCGGTTGTACCCGCAGCTATCGTGCTTATCGGGAGTCGGTTCGTGAATACTACCGGCGGAACTATCCCTTGACCGAACAGGCCTGCGCGCGCGCCTACCTGAATCCGGGAAACGGGTCGGTGTCCCGACTGACCCACGAATTTCGTGTCTCAGTCGCGGTGCTGGAAGCGGCCCTGGCGCCTTACGTGAGCAGTGGCCAACTGCTGGTTCTTCTGGAACACGTTCCGGAGAGCGCCACTACGGATCGGGATTTCGTGAGGAGCGTTACCCTCCGCGACACGCGCAGCGGACTCACCCGCACGATCACCGCAAAGTACTTTCTGGACGCTACGGAACTGGGCGATTTGCTACCCCTGACGAAGATGGAGTTCGTCACGGGGGCGGAATCTCAGGCGGAAGGGGGGGAACTGCACGCCGCAGCAAAAGCCCAGCCTGCCAACAGCCAGTCTTTCACCTACTGCTTCGCCATGGACCACGTCGACGGCGAGGATCACACCATCGAGCGGCCCCGCGACTACGACTTCTGGCGCGGGTACGTGCCCAACCTGGCCCCCCCTTGGCCCGGACTTTTGCTGAGCTGGACGACCTGTCAGCCGATCACCTTGCAGCCCACCAAGAATTGCCTCGTTCCCAATCCGGAGCCGTCGGCCCCCGAGGAGCACAATCTGTGGATTTATCGGCGCATCGCGGACCGCGCCAACTTCATCCCGGGCACGTACCAAAGTGATATTACGCTGGTGAACTGGCCTCAGAACGATTATTGGGGTGGCGATCTCTTGACTGCCTCGCTGGAGCAGCAGAACGAATTGCTCAGGAGAGCGAAGCAGCTCAGCCTTTCCTTTCTGTATTGGATGCAAACGGAGGCCCCGCTGCCCAAGGGTGGCTACGGGTGGAAAGGGCTTCGGCTGCGCAAAGACGTGGTGGGAACGGATGACGGTCTCGCCGCCTCTCCCTATATTCGCGAGTCGCGGAGGATCCGGGCTGAATTCACCGTACTGGAGCAGCATGTGGGAACGGTAATGCGGATGAAGCAAACCGGGAGATCTTTGGAAGAGGTCACGGCGGAGAAATTCCCGGACTCCGTGGGGGTGGGTGCGTACCGGATTGACCTGCATCCTTCGGCAGGAGGCACCAACTACATCGACATCAGCTCCCTGCCTTTCCAGATTCCTCTCGGAGCGCTGCTGCCCCAACGCGTTGAGAACCTGTTAGCGGCCGCAAAGAACATCGGAACCACTCAC
Organism: uncultured Acidobacteriota bacterium; assembly: GCA_963832915.1. Lineage (GTDB taxonomy): Bacteria > Acidobacteriota > Terriglobia > UBA7540 > UBA7540 > CAVROP01. The sequence continues at coordinate 181,319 of CAWHWE010000054.1, read as the reverse complement.
ATCACGAACGGTTGCTACCGGTTGCACCCAACGGAATGGAATATCGGAGAGGCCGCCGGCGCGTTGGCAGCCCACGCCGTGAAGCTGGGCCAGCCGCCCCGCGCCATTCGCAACAATCGTAGGCTCCTGGAAGACTTTCAGGGCAGTCTCGTCGCGCAAGGGTTCGAGCTGGATTGGCCGCACATTCGGCCACTCTGAGCGGACGCAGCACGAAGTCGTGGCCCGCCTTGAGTCCGTCGAGCGCCGGAAGTCGAATTAACCCCACTCCACCTATTCGGCTTGAGCGTAGTAGCCGCGGCGAACCCGGACTCTGTAACTCTGGTTGGGCACGCGCACACAAATCTTGCGAAAAGATCCGTCCCGCAGCTTATTCGTGGATGAGTACCCAAGGAAGTATTGAGCGTGCAGCTCGTCGGCAATTTCCCGAAAGGCCGCACCCGTGTCGCGCACCTCGGTCACCTGCACCATCCGGCCCCCGGTCTCCGCGGACATCTTCTTCAATACCGGAATGCCCTTAAAACCCCGATCTTGCGCCCAATAAAATGAGCTGTCCGTCAGGGCCACGGAATAAATGATGACATCGGCTTTCTCCGCCGCTTCCAGCGCCCCCCTCAACGTCACCTTGCTGCCCTGATCTTCACCGTCCGTGAGCAGGATGAGCACCTTGCGTCCCGCCGCACTCTTCATCAGCTCATTAGAGGCCAAGTACACCGCGTCGTGAAGGTGAGTGCCGCCCACATTCTTGCCCGCCGACGGGTCCGACAGAAGCCTGTACCAGCTTTTGTTAATAACTGTGTTGTTGATGGCGCGCGCCAAAAGGCTCTGTTCACTGGTCATGTCCTGAAGCAGTTCAACCTCCACGTCGAAGCGCAAGACAAAACCCTCATCCTTGGGGCGCAGCACTTCATGGATGAATGCCCGGGCTTGTTCCTGCTCAGCGGCCAGCAGATGCTCCTGGCTGGGACTGGTGTCGATCATGATGCCCAGGGTCAGCCGGCTGTCTGTCTCGCGAGAAAAATAACGAATCTGTTGGGGGACGCCATCCTCGGTAACTTTGAAATCTTCCTTATTGAGATCCGTGATCAAACGGCCTTTCTTGTCCTTGACCGTCGCGTAGACGTTGACTACCACGGTCGAAACCTTCAAGGTCGATTCCGACTGCGAATTGATCTCTTTTTCTTGTCTTGGCGACTGAGGCGCCGCGGGAACTGTGAGGCAGAGGCTTAACAAGGGAGCCCATCGGATCGCGGCAAGGACTTTTGTGTGGCGCACCAAAGTATGCTCCCTCCGAGCTTCGCGTGCCTCCAAACTAGCAGAGCGATTCCAATATAATATTGCAACACCGTCGCTTGTGGGGTGAGCCGCTAGTATACCATGCGGGGAGGCCACCGCAATGCCGTTTGTCAGCAGCCGTTATGATTACTTACGACAGCATCGCCCGAAGCAGCCACACACGAAATCCGAAACAGTTACAAATCGGAGAAATCCATTTTGGGTGGTTCCAACCGGAACCCTCGGGTCCTGATCGCTGCATAAGCGAAACCAGCTAGAAACCAAATCCCGCCCGCCCATTTAGCAGGCATGGGCAAACTCCACCAAATTCCAAAACAAAATACAAACCCCAGGCCGGGTACAAATAGGTCCGTAAACAGCTTCCGCTTCCGGCCAACTTGAGGACGAATGCAAAACTGTTGAATACAGGTCAAATTGACACCCATAAAGGCCAGGAACGCACCGAAGTTGAGCAGTTCTGCGGCCCGTTCGTAGCTGATGGCCAATGCGCCGATCAGCGCCAGCAGCCCGATTGCGATGACGTTGAACCTCGGTACATTATGCTTCGAATCCACCTGGCCGAAAAACTTACGTGGGAGGACGTTGTCTCGCCCCATCCCGTAAAGCAGCCGAGCCGCTCCGGCCACTCCCGCCAAGCCCGTCCCAAGGCAAGCGACAATCAATATCACTGCCATTGCCTGAAAGAGCGCCATCCCTCCCACACGGAGGCAAACATCAATGAAAGCTGTCTCAAGATTTGGAAAAGTGCTGTAGTTGGGCCAAACCCTGCTCCCCAGGTACACTTCAAGAGTGCTGAGAATTCCACAAATGAGACACACCAGGACAGTAGCAATTGGAACCGTGCGCTTGGGGTTCTCCACCTCTTCGGCCAACGTCGTCACCCCATCGAACCCAATGTAAGTAAGGGCGGCAAGCGAGGTGGCAGTCCGCAGAGCCCCAAAATCGAAAGTCTTCGGGTTATAAAATGGTTGCAGCGAAATCAGTCCGCCCCACCCTTGCAGGTGAAAAAGATAGCGGACCGCGCTGTAGAAAAACGCTACCACCACGACAGACACTACGGCGAGCAGAACCTCATTGGCGCGAGCGGTGAAACGAATTCCAAGCAGATTCAGGAAAATGATTATGCCCACAATCAGCACTGCCCAAGCCGCGTACGGCACTGCCGGGAACAGCCTTTTGAACGTCAGAGCCGGGTAGACAACGTTCACAATAGGTATGACCAGATAATCCAAGAGCATCGCCCAACCAATCAGCGAACCGACATGAGGATTAAGTCCACGGCTGACGTAGGTGTAGGCAGAGCCGGCGGAAGGGTAGATGCCAGCCATCCGGCCATAGCTGAAAGCCGTTAGCATCATGGCCGCCATGGCAGCCAGAACCGCAGTTGAGACATGGCCCCGCGACATCTTCTGGGCGATGCCAAAGATTCCCACGGGGGCGATCGGCTGAATGAGGACTATCCCGTAGAAGACCAAATCCCAAATGTTCAAGACACGGCGCAGTTGAGGCGGGTTGGCTTGTGTGTTCATAAAATCTGACAGAGCGATCTTACGCTGCTTCAAACTCGCTGAGATCGAGACCTTCTAACCTTGGGTCGTAGTATTGGTCCGACGCCAGCAACTCGTCCCAAGTGACTTCCCGCCCACTATAGGCAGCCGTCCGTCCCAGAATTGCGCTCAATGTGGACTCAACACCCTGGGCGGCCTGGTTGTGGTACTTGCCGGTAAGGATGCTGTCCACAAAAGCCCTGGTCTTCTCTGGGTCCGCCTCATCCAGCGCGCCATGAAATGCGCCCGCCGCCTGTTCGGCAGTGCCCCCTGTCCCGAGTGCATAGAGATTGGTGCTGGGCGAGATGGCTCTGCCGCCGCCGTCCCAGCTCCAGGGCTCGTCACCATAAATACCAACCACGCCTGAATAGTGTGACTCCGAAACGCCCTTCGAACCGAAAAAGCGCTCCGCCACATCCCACAACGAGTTTCCGAGCTGCACGTGATTCAAACTGACGCGCACATTATCCGGATAGGTGAAGATGACGTCGAAGTGGTCCCAAATATTGCCCCAATCATCGCGCACTTTGCGCCCACCCGCGCCCACGGCCTTAAGAGGATGATTCTTGAGCACCCAGTTGCAGATGTCGATCACGTGCAGACTTTGGTCCACGATAATATCGCCGGAGATGACGCGGTCCCAATAGAAATTCCGAATTCGCAGCTCGAGAGGCGTTATGTCGGGCCGCCGCGGCGGATAGTTGAGAGCCGTCGCGTGGTAATAGACCGAGCCTTGAGCAATCTTCCCGATCGCCCCGGCATGGATCCGTTTCACCATCTCCACATAGGGTGGGGCATAGCGGATCTGAAAGCCGATATCGAGGCTCAAATGCCCCTCGACCTTCCTGCCCAACTCCAGGATACGCTTCGCGCCGCGCACATCCACGCCTGTCGGCTTTTCGCAATAGCAGTGCTTATCCCCTGCGATAACCGCGGCCAGATGCTCCGGGTGGAAGAAATCCGGAGTGGCGATGTGAACTGCGTCGATCTGGTCCGACTCGATAAGGGCCTGGTAGGCCTTCGGCCCTTTGAATATGAGCTTGGGATCAATGCCCGCATAGCCTTTCTTGGCCGCGATGCCGTCGAAGTGCTGTTTGGCCTTGTCGAGCTGGTCGCTGAAAAGGTCGGCCAGTGCGACGTAACGAGCGTTAGGGTGTTGCGAAAGCGCCGTCGCCACGTGCGTACCGCGTCCGCCGCAACCCAACAATCCCACGCGAAGTGACGAATTTGCAGCCGTGCCGCGCACGAGTTGGGGCTTGATGATCATCAACCCCGCTGCCGCCGCCGTGCTCATGAACTCCCTGCGCCCAACCCCTTTTGGGTCGTTTGTCATGCTCTTCCCTCCCTCTGTAGGGGCGGCCCTTGCGGCCGCCCTGGGGTAACCATCCCGCGTCTGCGGGACCCCTACGTCAACCAATCAATTGCTCCAAATATATCTTCGCCTTCTTAATGTCTGAAATTTGCTCCGGTCCGGAAATCTCCCGTTCGATATTCATTGGGCCGTCATAGCCCAGTTCTTTGAGCCGCTGAACCAGCCGTGGGAACCCCACTTTGCCCTGGCCGATCGGCACCTCCTTGCCCAGGTCCTTGGGGTTCGTTGGGTACAACCCGTCCTTGGGATTCACCGCTCGCAGGTACTGTCCATATACGTCCAGGGCGTCTACGGGATGCCCCGTGTCATACAAGATCGGATTGGCGGTATCGAGGCCTACGCCTTGATTATCCAGACCTACGTCCTGAATGGCGCGGACCAAGGTGATGGGTGTCTCTTGCCCGGCATGATAGAGAAACGTCTGGCCATTGGACCGGCAATAGCTTGCTACCTCCCGAATGGCCTCGACGGATTCTTTGTACAAGGGATCATTCGGATTCTCGGGAATACACCCACAGTGCGTCTCGACGGCGGGGATTGTAGCGCGTTTGGCATAGTCCGAAGCGCGCTTCAGGTGCTCAATCCTTTTCCTTCGCCACTCGCGGGGAACCAGGCCGATAGTGAGCGGCCCCTGGTAAAAGTCCCAGACCATCGGCCCGGGACCCATGGAGAACACTGCCGATGCCTTAATTCCGTAATGGTCAAGCGCGTGCCGAAGACGATCCGCCAATTCTATTTCCAGATCATCCGTGTAGACCTCGCAGTCAGAGAACCCGAGTTCGTGAACTTGTCCAATTACATCGTCCACGTTCCTCCCCAGGTTTACGTACATGCCGGTTCGCAATTTGCCCTTTCCGCTCTGTGCGTGAAGTGGTGCAAGCGCTGGCACGCCCGCCAGCGTCGCTGCCGACGCCTCGAGAAAGTGGCGACGGTTGCATTTCAACAACATGCGCAAGCCCTCCTCCGACCAATCTGTCCCTTTCAACAGCACAGACTTGTCAACCTGGCAGCCCCCGATCAGAGTTTAGTCTGCCCGACCTTTCGAATCCACTCGCGAGTCCAGTCCACTGCCTCAAACCCCAGATCGAACGTTGTGCCACCGTAGATGATGATCCCCTCGATCCGGCCGCTGCGAAGCCACCCCAGGGCCTGCTCGCACTGCTTTTGCATAAGCGGGATGGGCATGCCCGTCCACCCCGGGGTTTTCTTTTCGTTCAGGGCCACCGTATACAGCCCCAACATTTTGCGGGAATGAGGAGCCAGTTTGTCCAGCCTGGCCAAATGCGAATCCAGGTCTGCCAGTTCTTCGGGTTTCCAAATCCAAAGCGTAACCACGTCGATGAGCTTGAGATGCTCCGCGATAGGCAAGTCCAACTGGTGGGCGTAAAAGGTGACATACAAATCCATTTTCTTGTCGGGGCCTTTGATCTGCCGCTGGATGTCGCGAAGCTGATCCAGGGTCAGGCTCGCCACCTCCGGGCCCGGTTTGTCATGGAAGAAATCGTCCATGTAGACCCCAACGAAGTTGGGAGTCCTGTGGGCCATGCTCAAGACTTGCTTTCTCTCCCAGTCTTTGGTAACACCGCTCGCGCCCACTATGGACCACGCGACACGCTTCAACATACTTAGCGGCAAGGTGTACGGCTCGAAGGGCGGCTCCCAGGGTTTATACCAGGTCTCCTCGCCTTTCCCCGGATACTGCTGGACCATAAAAATATTCGGAATCCCCATGTAAACCGCCGCCTCGAAGGGCGACATCACCGAGCGCTTGCGGAGAAGCCCATAATCGGCGTTGGTGGGGTTGCTAAATAACCACAGCTTATCGCGGACTGTACCCGCCTTTGGTGGGATGACTTGCCCGAAAGCGGAGAGCGAAAGTCCACAGCTTGCCGCCGCCGCCGTTTGGAGGAATTGGCGACGGTGTATCTTCGCGCCCGTCTGATTGGCCGTCATGCAAGCGTCTCCTCTAGTCGGCATGGGTTCCATTTGATTTTTTTGTAGTGGCGGTCTCTGACCGCCATCGCTGAATTCTCAAGAAGTTCCGGCGCTCGGAGAGCGCTGCTACAGCAAACTGCTGCAACCCTCAACGTGCAATCAGAGCTTCGTTTCCCCAACTTCCTGGATCCACTTGCGAGTCCAGTCCACCGACTCAAAGCCCAGATCCAGCGTTGTGCCACCGTAGATGATGATCCCTTCGATTTGGCCTCTGCGAAGAAACTTCAGCGCCTGCTCGCACTGTTGTCGCATGGTCGGGACCGCCATGCCGATCCACGCCGGCGTCCTCTTTTCATCATAATCCACCGTATAGAGGCCCAGCATCTTCCGAGACTTCGGAACCAGCTTTTCCAGCCTGGCCAGATTCGTATCGAGGTTTACCAAATCCGCAGGCTTGCCGGTCCAGAGCGTGATTACATCGATTAGCTTTAAGTATTCACCAAACGGTCGATCCAAGAATTGCGCGTAGAAAGTGACATACGAATCCAGTTTCTTCTTCGGACCATTGAGCTGCTGCTGGACAGCGCGAAGTTCCTCCATCGTGAAGCTTGCGGGATTCGCCACCTTCTCTTCTTTGAAAAAGTCGTCCATATAGACCCCAACGAAGTTGGGAATCTTGTGGGCCATCCTGATGACTTGCTTTATCTCCCAGTCTTTGGTGACACCGCCCGCGTCTACAATGGACCACGCGACGCGCTTCAACATGCTTAGGGGCAAGGTGTACTGTTCGAAGGGAGGCTCAAACGGTTTATACCGGGACTCCTCGCCCTTCCGCGGATACTGCTGGACCATAAAAATATTCGGAATCCCCATGTAAACCGCCGCCTCGAAGGGCGACATCACTGAGCGCTTGCGGAGAAGCCCATAATCAGCGTTGGTGGGGTTGCTGAATAACCACAGCTTATCGCGGACTGTACCCGCCTTTGGTGGGATGACTTGCCCGAAAGCGGAGAGCGAAAGTCCGCAGCTTGCCGCCGCCGTTTGGAGGAATTGGCGACGGCGTATGTTTAACCGGCAGGGCAACGCACACCTCCTAGCGAACCCTTACCGCCCTGCTGGTTTTTGCCGACTCGTAACATGCTTCCAGAATCTTCTGGCACTTCAAACCCGCATCGCCACCAAGCCCCGATTCCCTGCCCTCTAAAATTGCCTGGCTGAACTCCTCAATCTCGGCCCGGTATGTGTTGACCGGTGGCGGATGCAGTTCAATCCCCCGGCCCGTATCGCGGTCCTGTTGGGCGTCATATCCCGTGCCCGGCGACCGGGATTGGAACACCATTTCCCCTTGGCTGCCCTGACCTATGGTCCCTTTCGCCAGAATACTGCCCTCTGAACCGTACAGCTCCAAAACGTTCTGGCTACTCTGGTCCGGTATGCAAAAGAACGTGTCAACTGTCCCCAAAGCGCCGTTTTCAAAAACCAACGTGGCCACCGCGCTGTCTTCCGATCGGTAGGAGTGCACTAAATTGCCAATCCAGCAACTGACTGAGACCACCGGGCCGAAGAACATCTCAAGCAAGTCAATACAATGTACCCCCATGTCCGCCAGCGACCCACCTCCACCTTGGCTCGGATCCTGCCTCCAGGCACCCTGCAAGGGTGGATACCAGCAGGAAAGCTGAGCCCGACCGTAGACTGGTCTCCCCACCTTCCCCGACTGAATGATCTTTAGAGCCTCCTGGTGCTGGGAGTGAAAGCGCATCATTAACCCCACCCCGAGCTGAACCATACATTGCTTGGCCAGCGTCACCACTTCTTGCCCCTCAGCCACGCTCAGGGCCAGAGGCTTCTCACAAAGTACGTGCTTCCCCGCATTCACACACCGTGTCACCTGTTCGCAATGCACGTTCACAGGCGTGGCAATATAGACCGCATCAATTTCTGCTGCGAGCAGTTCTTCCAGGCTTTCAAACGGCCGGACCCCAAAGGCCTTGCCGACCTCCGCATTCCCTTCCCGATTGCAGTCGTACACACCCACTAGCTTTGCGTTGGCAGCAGGAACGATCCCTTCCGGAATGGTCCGCCGTCGAGCAATTCCACACGACCCCACGACTCCCCAACCAACTTTGTCTCCCATCACTGATGGCCCTCCGCACTCCCTGCTTTGCTCATCTTCTACCCCTTCCCGGAGTAGGCGTCGATTACTTTCACCAAGGCGTGCGCTATTTGTTGCATGTCTTCTTCGCTGAAGGTGGGATACGCAAAAACCGTGAACGTATGCGCCTCGTGCCAGACCGCGTTGGGAACTTCTACCCGGGCGTAGTCCACGCTGGCCGGGTCCGTGTATTCCTTCGACCGGAAAGGAAACCCCGATTTGCCAAAGGAGTTGAACTCTCGGAAAGCCCGCTCGGTGTGACATTGCGGCCAGAAGACTTTCCAGCAGGGAGCCCCTTCGGCCCCCGCCGCCTTGACGAACTGCTGAATGTCACAACGCATGTTCTCGATATCCAGCGAGAACGCCATCGTGTACCAGCCATTCTGGCGCTCCTCGGTATCGATGGGCCCGTATTTGACCTCCGGGCGCCCACGCAAGGCCTCAACCAAAATTTGCGCGTTCCGGCGCCGGCGCGGCATGTTCCAGTTGTCCATGCGCTCCAACTCCGCCAAACCAATCGCGGATTGCATCTCCGTCATCCGATAGTTCCATCCCACCATGTTGTGGATGTAAGGTAATTTCTGCTCCATCTCCATAAGATGAAGGCGCTCTTTGACGTTGTAACCATGGTCACGAAAGCTCCGTGCGTTCCACGTCAGCTCCTCGTCATCGGTGGTAACCATTCCTCCCTCTCCACCCGTCGTGAAAGTCTTGTTTTGGCAAAAGCTGCAAGCCGCAATGTGCCCCAGCGTCCCCGTCTTCTTACCCTTATACACCCCGCCAAAAGCTTCGGCATTGTCCTCGATCACGTAAAGATTATGACGCTTCGCGAAGGCCATGATCTTGTCCATGTCGCAGACATTTCCGTATAAGTGCACGGGAATAATGGCCTTCGTGCGCTTGGTCACGAGCTTCTCCGCCGACTCCACACTCAGGCAGTGATCCTCCAAGTTCACATCAGCAAAACGTGGAATGGCTCCCGCCTGAACCACAGAGAAACTCGTGGCGATGAAAGTGTAGCTCGGGATGATGACCTCGTCCCCTGGTCCGATTCCCAAAGCACTCAAGGCCACATGAAGAGCCGCGGTACCGGTAGCCACACTAATGGCGTATTTGCTTCCTTGCCACTCCGCGAACCTCTTCTCGAATTCCATCCCTTTCTTGCCCGTCCAATAGTTGACTTTTCCCGACCTCAGCACTTCCGTGACTGCTGAAATCGCCTTCTCATCGAAGTGCGGCCAGCCTACCAATTGGTTGGTAACCGCCTTTGGGCCGCCTTCGATAGCCAGTTTGTCCATTATGCCGCTCCTTCTGCGAGTGTAATACCAGGACGAGACATCCCGCCCTGTGGGTTCTTATCACTTTAGAAGGAGCCCTGTCAAGATGATAGAGCAACTGCCGCAAGCGTGCAGCGAGTTCCGTTTTTCCCGTTTCGCCACGTGTAAGCCGGGGCCCGGCAAATATTGCTTTAGGTTCGCAGCATCGAACTCTGAATATATTTCGACATAATATGTACTATTCAAGCATTTTTCGACATAGATCAATGATTTTTAGATGTTCGGCTATGGTATAGTATTTTTCGACTACGAACAGTTTATTGAGGTTGTTTTCGACTAGATCAAGGGGGTTTCGACACATGAGACTTGCACCAGCACCTATCGTCGTCTTCCATGAGAAGACCGTCCCAGAGGGCGCCAAACTGGCCGGCTGGGCGGCGCTTGTTCAAGCCTTCGCCCTTCGGGCACCGGTCCGGCGACCGAGTTGCGCCTCGGAGCAGCATGTTCGCGGCAGCCATCGGGAAGAGGGAGCCTGGACCGTTTTTGACAAACGCTACTGGCCCGGCGATGCATTTGCCGATCACCTGACGTTTGCGCTCCGCCATGAAGGCATCGATCTTCTGATCCTGAAGCAGCTCTTTGAGGCCGTGCCCCAAGCCGAGGTCGAGGCCATCGTCCGGGCCGCCCCCACGGGCATTCCGGCGCGGCGCGCGTGGTATCTCTACGAAATCCTGACCGGCCGTACTCTTGACGTGGATGACGCGCCCGGCGCGGCAGCCGTCGACCTTCTCGACTCCGAGGCGTACTTCACCGGCAAACCGCGCCTTTCCAAACGCCATCGCGTGCGCGACAACCTCTTGGGTACCGGCCGTTTTTGCCCGGTCATCCGGCGCACCAAAGCGCTCACGGAATTCCTGGCACTCGACCTTGCTGCCATGGCACGGGAAACCGTGGGGCGCACAGGAGCTCATCTGGTTGCGCGCGCCGCCAGCTTCATGCTTCTGGCCGACAGTTGGGCCAGCTTCGAGATCGAGGGAGAGCGTCCGCCGCGCAACCGGCTGGAGAGGTGGGGACGCGCGGTCCTGCAAGCTGGCAAGAACCGGCTCACGCTTGATGAAATCATCCGCCTTCAGCGCGTCCTCATTGAGGACACGCGATTCGTACGCCCAGGCCTGCGTCCCGACGGGGTCTTTTTGGGCGAACGAGACCACCATGGCGATCCGCTCCCGGAATTCATTGGGGCGCGCCCTGATAATCTGGACGATCTCATGGACGGCTTGCTGGAGGCGAACGACCGCATGCGCGACGACGGCGTCGACCCGGTGCTGAAGGCAGCAGCAACTGCTTTCGGGTTTGTCTATGTCCATCCGTTCCAGGACGGGAACGGCCGTATGCACCGCTTTCTGATCCATCACGTCCTCGCCGAACGAAAGTTTACGCCGCCAGGCATGGTCTTCCCGGTCTCGTCTGTGATGCTGGACCGCATGGATGATTACCGCACAACTTTGCGGGCCCATTCCGGTCCGCTAATGCCCTTCATCGAGTGGCGGCCCACACCCGAGCGCAACGTTGAGGTAGTCAACGAGACCGCCGATCTCTACCGCTATTTCGATTGCACGGAGGAGGCGGAGTTTCTGTATGCATGCATTAGACGCACGGTTGAGCAGGATCTCCCGCGCGGGATCGACTATCTGCGCCGTCACGACGAAGCGATCCGTCGCATCATGGATGCGGTCGAAATGCCGGACCGGGTTGCTGAAACCCTGGTGATGTTCATCAGACAGAACAATGGAACTCTATCCAAGAAGCGCCGCGAGGGCGAGTTTATGAAACTGCGCGATGAGGAAGTGACCTTGACCGAGGGCATTGTCAACGATGCGTTCGCAGGTTTCTGAATGACCCCAAACGATCACCCGCACGCGCGCTGCACTAGACACATTTTCTCTATTGGTCGTTCCCCGCTCGCTCTTCGAGGCTTAACCCCATGCCTTTTCAACAACATTCCCGCCACCTCGGGCTAAGTTATTTTTTTTCATAGACATTCCCGCTTCGCGCCGGGCTGTTGAAATTCGACCCTTTGTTTTCATATACATTCCCGCGTTGTTCATTCAAAAATAGAATTCCTCTTGAAGATTGGCAGGCTTTCTGGAGTCGCAGGACAAGTTGAGCGAGCGACGCTGGAACGCGCCACCGGTGGGCAGGACTTCGTCCCCCGGCCCCTGGCACCTGTTTTTGATTCCCCACCCGCCGCCTACCACCTGCCGTGTCTCCGGTCATACGCTACAAACCTAGCCGATGAGTTGGAGTTTGTCAAGTCCGAACTGTTAGGGCTATTTACCCGCTCCCCTCCTGGTTCAGGAGGGGGTATGGGGTGGTCCGAGTTAGCCACGGTTACTTCGTGGTTTTAAATTAGCCGTGGGTTCATAAACGCAGGAAAAACCGGTGGTCAGGAAATCCCTGACCTTAGGTGCCCGCCGTCGAACATGCCCGGCACAATCGGGTAGCGCATCTGGCTTCTGATGTCTGCGATCGGCAATCCCAATTGCGAGTCGAGTTGCTTCGTTTCCAGCTCAGCCGACGGAGCAGATCCGCGGAACCATCCCTTCGGGAGATCGCCGACATGCAGAAATCATACATGTCTGCGCCACCCCCCGCATCGCCTGCGTTGATTTGTGGTATGCTCACTGGCAATGGACTGGAATAACCGACTCTACTTTGGCGACAATCTTGATATCCTGCGCCGCGAGGTGCCGGACGCCAGCGTTGACCTGATCTACCTCGACCCGCCATTCAACTCCAACGCCACTTACAACGTGCTCTTCAAGGAAAAGAGTGGGGAGGAATCCGCCGCGCAGATCACGGCCTTTGAAGACACTTGGCAGTGGAGCATGGAGGCAGAGGCGGTATACAAGGAAATCGTCACCAGCGGCCCGCGCAAGCTCGCCGACCTGATGCAGCCGCTGCTGGCCTTCCTGGGCCGTAACGACATGATGGCTTATCTCGTTATGATGGCGGTTCGGCTGGTCGAGATGCATCGCGTGATCAAGCCTACAGGCAGCATTTATCTGCACTGCGACCCGACGGCGAGCCATTATCTCAAGATGGTAATGGACGCGACATTTGGGCCGCAGAACTATCGCAACGAGATTACTTGGAAGCGCAGAGTGGGGATGAGCAGCGCGGTGCACGAGTCAAACCGCTTCGGTATTTGCACAGATATTCTTCTTTTTTATGCAAAGACAGAGCAGGCGCGGTTTTGCCCGCAGTACAACAGGGACAGCCCAGAGTACAGGGAATACATCGTGCAACGCTTTACCATGGTCGATCCCGACGGGCGTCGATTCCAAGCTACCAGCCTAGTGAACCCAGCCTATCGGCCAAACCTTATCTATGAATATAAGGGCTACAAACCGCCGAAGAACGGGTGGATGATCACGAAGGAGAAGATGGAGCAGTGGGACAGAGAGGGGAAGCTATACTTTCCCAAGGATAAAAAGGGGCGGTTACGAAGGAAGAGTTACGCCGACGAATTGAAAGGTATGCCCATCCAAAACCTTTGGACAGACATCCCCGAGATTAACTCGCAAGCGGAAGAACGCCTCGGCTACCCGACGCAGAAGCCGGAAGCCCTGCTTGAACGCATCATCAAAGCCAGCAGCAACGAAGGCGACACGGTTCTCGACCCATTCTGCGGTTGCGGCACTGCTGTTGCAGTGGCGGAAAAGCTCAAGCGTGGCTGGATCGGAATTGACATCACGTATCTCGCCATCAATCTTGTGCAGCGTCGCCTACGGGACAGCTTCGGGGACCAACTGAGCCCTTACGAAATCGTCGGTGCACCCACGGACGTGCAGGGCGCGGAAGCCTTGAAAGAAATCAATCCGTTCCAGTTCGAGTGGTGGGCGGTGGACCTGGTGAACGCGCGGCCCGCCAGGGACCACAAGAAGGGCGCGGACACCGGCATCGACGGGTACATCAACTTCTTTGACGACAAGAGCGGGAAGGCGAAGCAAGTCATCGTACAGGTCAAAAGCGGCTACATCGGCGTGAACCACGTGCGCGACCTAAAGGGTGTGCTTGAGCGGGAAAAAGCAGCCATCGGCGCGCTCATCACATTGCGCGAGCCCACCAAACCCATGCTCACAGAAGCCGCCGCCACGGGCTTCTACGAGTCAAAAGATTTTCCGGGCCGCTACCCCCGCCTGCAAATCCTCACCATCGCCGAATTGCTGGCGGGAAAGAAACTCGAATACCCGACCCACCGAGTCGAGACCTTCGCGAAAGCAGAGAGGAAGACCAAGCACGCGCAGGAGGACTTGTTTTAGCTCCCGCAGTGGGCCGTGGCCACCCGCTCCAAGCTGGCTTTCAAACAAGAGTGTAGGGTTTGTATTTCTTGAACCCACTGGTTTGGACCTTGGCAGATTGCACAAGGATCTAGTGGCCGCGCGACAGAACCGGTTTCCCGGAAAGGAGGTCTTAGCATGAACAACCGCACTCCTGGCCCCTGTCATCCCGTTTTGCCGGTGGCAGCGAAGCCTGTCGTTTTGAAGATAAGGGACCTGATCTCGACCGGGCGTGCCGAAGAGGCTCTACCTTGTGTGGCGGAACTGGACGAATTCGGGCATGACTACGCAACATCCGTCAAATTGACAAAATGGGTGCTCCTGATCGACATCGCCAGTGATTTAGATGATTCGGACAGCGCCGCAAGGGGGATTTCACTCCTCAAGGACGTTGACGTAGCATTGCTACCCGAGTCGGCAGCATCGAAGCATTGGTACAATCTGGGAAACGGCTACGGTGCGCTTTATAACATCAAGAAGGTTCCTTCAGGTCTTCGGAGAGCCCTGGATGAAGACTTCAGCCGAGCAAAGCAATGTTACCGTAAGGCTATGTCACTCGGTGCGAGTTCGCCACATTCAACAGCCTGTCTCTACACCAATTACGGCATTCTGCTCAGGACCGTAGGCAGGCATGTCGAGGAAATCGAGGCATACGATGAGGCACTAAAGGCAGTGCCGAACTTTGCGATGGCCCTTTGGCACAAAGCAAAAGGCTTAGGCTGGTACTCGAGGCTTGTAGAACGCCCCACCAAGCGGTCGGCGCTGCTGGAAGCGTGGCACCTACTGAAGACGAGCTTGGAGGCTGGGCTTGAACCCACACACGAGGCTAAAGCCAGGAAAGAGTTGGCGGAGCTAGAGCGGATTTTGAAGGAGCCCAAGGTGCCCGCCCACAAGCATACCAAGCACATCGCGCATTCAGACGTCGAAGCGACTTACATCAGATTCTGCGTGGAGAACCGCCTCTATTTGCATCCATGCCCGGTCCATGCTCACGAAGCGTACCAGGACCCCTTATCGGTGCGCTTCCCCACGTCCGTCAAGGGCGAGTTCTTCGAGTTGCGGTCGGACCGCTTGGCGCTGATCAAGCAGGAGCACATCGCTGCGCGCTTTCTCCTCTTCTGCTACCGGTCTAAGCAACCAGACTTGTCTTTCGTAGACCGTGGAACCTACCTTCCCGCAGTCCAACAAGGCAACGGCCAAATATACCTCCAGCTATTGATCCTCTCATTTCGGGCCGCATACTCTATCCTGGACAAAATTGCATTCTTCCTGAACAAAAAGTGCAGGATGGGCCAAGAGGAAAACAGGGTTTACTTCCGGGAGGGCCTCTTCGTTGCGGACGCGGTCCTCAGACCTGAACTAGCCCAGTACGATGGCCCGCAGTTAGCCGTTCTGTTTGACTTAGCCCGCGAATTTTCCAAAGACCAGCCGCTTTACCCTCTTAGGGATCTTCGGCGCAAGCTTGAACACAGATGCGTGACAGTACGAAGGGCCGAGAATTCAATAAAAGAGAACGGCTCGAGCGCCAGTGTGGATGGTCGGACCTACGACATACCGACTGCCGGATTGACCGACAATGACCTGTATGAGAGCACCCTCCGTTTGCTGAGAGCAGTCCGGGCAGCCATATTCTACCTGTTCTACTTCGTTCGCAAGTCGGACGAGCCGCCGAGAGCCGAACTTCGCTGAGGGCGCCGCACCTGCTTGCCAGCAAGCGTAGTGCGCACCTGTGTTGCAGGTCCGCGGCTTTCATCTTCAAATCCTCGGGCTCTCGTTCGGCTGGCCAAAGCACACCACGCGGAAGTAAAGCGAGCGGAGGCAAGCCGCGTAGCGGCGGTAGAATGTGGCCCATGGCGGCAGAAGCTGTGAAACAATCGCGCTGTAGCGGCGGTCTATGACCCCCCGCATTTTACAATCAATGAGTTCGGCGCTCATAGAGCGCCGCTACAAATGGCCATTCCGATTTTTTCACAGCTTCTCCCGCCGTGGGCCACAATCTGTCGGCCCTGACGGTCCTGGGCAAGCGCGGGTGGCGCAAACATTGGTTTGTATGTGTGCGCCGGCAGGGGTCGCCGGCATAAATAGCGACGTCGGCGCCAACCACTTTCTCCTACCTTGTGGTAAGAGGCGCTCCCAGTTGATTGAGTTTGTAGTGGCCCACAAGCTGGCCATTAAGTGGCGACGCGATATTCGTGACATATATCCAAATGTCGCCAGTGCGAGTATCGAGCGCATAAAATCCATTCGCAGTGGCGCTGAATTGAACGCCATTCAGGTTTCCCTGCGCTATGGCGGGCCGGGGTTGAAAGATTGGGCTCAGTGCGATTACCGCAAGCATCAGAACGATGAGCGTGAGAACAATTTTCGTGTAAAGGTCAATGCGCATGGCATCCCTCCCATCGACGCGCATCATAGCAAATCTTAATGATCGAACGCCAGACTATGAAATTCGGCCTTCTCGTAGAGCTGATGCGCGTCTTCAGGCCGGGGCATATCGCTTGATCGAGATGCCCCGTGCGTGCTCCCGCGTTTTCGCCACGTCATATGCAAGTTGCATACGGAGAAGGTGATCCATGTCCGGGCCGAACGCCTTTTCGATGCGCAGCGCCATTTCCGGCGTCAGCGCGGCCTTGCCGTGCAGAAGATCGGAGAGCGTGGCGCGGCGTACTTTCAAAATCTCCGCCGCCTTCGACACGCTGAGGCCGAGGGGTTCGATGACTTCGGTTTTGATCAGGTCGCCCGGATAGGGCGGGTTCTTCATAGGCATTTCGGCCTCCTAGTGGTAGTCGATCAGGTCAATATCGCTGGCGGTGTTGGTCGGTTCATCGTATTGGAAAATCAACCGCCAGTTTCCCGTGACCGTCAGGCTCCATAATCCTTTCAGGTCGCCTTTAAGAGGGCGCAGCTTCCAGCCGGGAAACCGGGTCAGGCTGCTCCAGCGTTCCGGCGGTTTCGAGGGCAAACAGAAGCTTGCGCAGCTTGTCGACCATCGCGGATGTCACCCCTTTGACGTTTCCGTCCTCATGGAGCTGCCTTAGCCCTTTGTGGCGAAAGCGGACAAGTTGCATGTTATCCTTTCACCCTTTCAGTGTGTACGGTTATACCGTACACGTCAAGCGTTTTATTGAGGAAGGGAAATCCCGCACAGCCGGTCATGCTGATCTCCCGCAGGCGACGAAAAATCTCCTAACCATTAACTTCCTTGTAGACAAACGACGACTCTCCGGAAACCAGCCCGAGGCTAAAGCGCATCGAGGAATTGAGGCTGCGCAGGGAACTGCCGGTCAGGAAGTAAGCGCCCACCGCAACGATGGCCGTTGCGGTTAGGGCGCGCGGCTGGGAATGGAATATGAAGAAATGCTGCAAGGCTACTGCCAAGGCTGCGCCCAGCCCGCCTATGAACATGATAGGGATCATCATAGCGCCCCGTGACACCTGGGGTTGCTTGCTGAACGGCACGCCTTCAATCAGCCTCAATTCCAGGCCAAGATAGAACGAGGCGACGGCCAGGCTGTAGGAGAGGAACAGCGCCGCAACCCGGAATCCCCAAAACCAGGTGAGGAGCGCAAGAAGAAACAGGTGTGGGACCATAATGAACTTCAGCCACAACACGGCAAAGACCCCGCGCGCAAATCGCTCCCATGCGCCCGCGGGGACGAGAAGAAAAACCCACGCGCCTTTGTAATCGTTGCCATATTCGAGGACGTTGCAGATTATGAGGAGCATGAGCCCGAAGGCATGGGGGAGGACGTGCAGGCTTGTGAAGCGGCCGGAGAACGGCGTGACCCGCAAGCCCGGGGCCATCGCCACGCCTCCAATGACAAGCATGGGTACCACCGGCACGACTTGCCGCAGAAATTGCCAGTCACGCGTCATCATCTGCGAAACAAACTCGAAGCCGGCGCGGCCCAGTTGGCCTCCGAACCATCCGGACATGGCGCTGGTCTTATCCAATCTGCGGTCCTGACGCTTGGCGCTCGAACCTCCATGCACGATGCTCGAAACGCGAAGCATGTAATCGACCGAAAGAGAGCGAACACCAAACACCACGCTGCCCACGATTAGCACACCCGCCGCAGCGGCGAGGGCCAGGCGCGGGACGCCGGGCGGCGGCAACCAATTAGAAAAATGGACACGGATGAGAAAAAGCGAAGCTTGCGGAAAACAAATGCAAGCCATCCAGGCGATCAACTCCGTCCAATTTCCGACGGCTTTCAATCTCGACGCCGGCACAAACCGGATAAGCCATCCAAACACCGCGCAGCAGGACAAGGCGATCACCAAACCCAGTGCAAATGCCGCGAGCATGTGTAGAAACGGATAGAACCAGGGAGTTCGCCGCAACGCCAGACCGGCAAACGCCGGAACGCCATTTAACGCCGGAACCACGTAAAAAAGGATGCGCCCCAGATGCGTGAGCTTGGCCGCAGTATACGTGGCGCCATCAATGGGCTGATGCGCCAGCACCAGACCCTCCACAGGGTTCACCAGGCTGTTGTTGGTCTCAGAAATAAGTAGGCCCAGCAGAAGCACCGCCGTCATCACCAGGAAGATGGAAAGGTATTGAGCCACAGGTGGTTGGGTAAATAGAAACACGAGGCTGAAAAGTGAGGAGAATACGAGGTACCACCAAGCGATCGATTTCAGTGCGTACCCGGAGTGGCCCAACTGGGTCATGAACTCGTGGCGCTCGCTGAGCTGTCCAAACAGATCGACCAGCAGCCAGTAATGCCGCGGATTGACTCCGCAGGCCTTGAGAAGTCCGGACACCCGAGGCCCGCGCAAAATTACAGTGATGAGTGGCGAGTGACGAGTGATGAGCATAAAAGCAGGTCTCAGGTTTTGTCGCTTGCCGCCGCCTTCCGCAAACCGGGCTGCAGAAGTACATTGACGAGTGGCGAAAATACAATGACCCGTGGTGACTGACAAGCAAACGTACAGGTTTCAGGTCTTGTCACTTGCCACTCGTCACTCATCACTGCCTTTCAGAGCGCTGATGATGCGGGCCACGGCCGGGTCCACATCGGCGGAATCCGTGACCTTCCGGAAGGCGTCTTCCAAAGTGGGCTGGTTCGTGGCGGCCTTCAAGTTCTCCGCTGAAGCGTCAGCGATGAGATTTCCGTGGTGAATGACCAATACGCGGTGGCAGACTTTTTCCACCACGTCCAACACGTGGGAACTGTAAATGATGGTCTTGCCCTCGGCCGCCAAGGCCGCGATTAGATCCTTGATCATGATGGCGGCATTCACGTCGAGCCCCGAAAGCGGCTCGTCCAGCAGAATCAGTTCAGGGTTATGCAGCAGTGCGGCGGCAATCAAAATCTTCTGCCGCATGCCTTTGGAATAACCTTCCAGGCGTCTCAACCGATTGGAAGAGAGGTCAAAAGTTTCAAGAAGGCTGCGGATTCTCGCCTGAAGCGTGTCTTCTTCAACGTCGTGCAGGCGGCCTGAGAGTTCCAGGAATTCCTGCCCGTTAAGACTTTCGAACAGGAGCGCGGTCTCGGGCACATAGCCGATGCGTCCTTTC
The DNA here is from genome assembly GCA_963832915.1 of uncultured Acidobacteriota bacterium. Lineage (GTDB taxonomy): Bacteria > Acidobacteriota > Terriglobia > UBA7540 > UBA7540 > CAVROP01. The sequence continues at coordinate 161,870 of CAWHWE010000054.1, read as the reverse complement.
ACATCGATGGCTCTTTCCGGCAAGGGGAGACCAGCGACGGAAACTGCTCCCCCGCCCGGGGCCAGGAGACCGGCGATGATTTTGAGGGTGGTGGTTTTCCCCGCTCCGTTGGGACCTAACAGCCCGATCACCTCGCCCCGGTTGAGTTGGAAGGAAATTTCGTGCAGGACTTCGACGCGGTCGTAGCTAAAAACGACTTTGCTGAACTCGACAATGGGCTCCGACACGGACATGCGCCCTCGGCCAAGGGATTCTAGCACGGTTTTCTCGCCGAGTGGACTTTCCCCCGCATTACCCCAAAAACTTCGCACAGCCCGCTCCAGCAGGCTGAACAGTGGCGCAGGAAGGTTGGTTGCTACGCGGGTGGCGCACGCATTGGTTTGTATGTGTGCGCCGGCAGGGGTCGCCGATCCCGCAGGCGCGGGATCGGCGCCATCCGCATGACCATGCAATGAATTTACTTTTCTCCTATAATTACTGCGAGGGCCCATAGGTCAGTTGGTGTGCCAATGAGATCTCGATGAGGATCTTTCTCGTCTCCGCCACCTTCATCTCGCTCATTATCTCGATGCCTTGGCTCGCGCCGCATCATGCTCCGGCATCAGCCTTCCCGCCCGGCTCCCCCTCGTTTTATCGCGATGTGCTGCCGATTTTGCAAGAGCATTGCCAAGTTTGTCACCGCGCGGGCGAAATTGGCCCGATGCCTCTCGTCACCTACAATCAAGTGCGCCCCTACGCGCCGGCCATCGCCGATTCCGTAACTCGGCGAAAAATGCCTCCCTGGTTTGCCGATCCGCGGGTTGGGCGCTTCTCGAACGATCCCTCGCTCGCGCCGCGACAAATCAACACGCTCGTTTCGTGGGCAAATTTGGGTGCGGCGGCCGGCGATCCGCATGACGCCCCTGCCCCGCGCCAATTTGCGCAAGGCTGGATCATTCCGCACCCGGACCTCGTGGTGCAGATGCCGGCGCCGGTCGCGATTCCCGCCCGCGGCGACGTGGATTACACGTTTGAGATCGTTCACACCGGCTTCACCGAGGATAAATGGGTGCGCATGTCCGAAATTCGGCCCTCCAGCCGCGAAAATGTGCATCACGCGGTCGTGTACGTGCGCCCGCCCGGTTCGGGCTGGCTTCAGGGCAAACCCATCGGCGTGCCCTTCACGGCATCGGAGATGACGACGACTGACATTCTGCTCGTATACGCGCCGGGCAGCTCGCCGGACAACTGGCCCGTCGGAATGGCCAAGTTCGTGCCCGCCGGTTCCGATCTTGTCTTTCAGATGCACTATACGACGCACGGCCATCGGGCCACCGATCGGACCAGTATCGGGCTCATCTTTGCAAAACAGCCTCCCCAACAGCGCGTGCTAACGCTCCAGTTGACGAACGATCATTTCGTGATCCCACCCGGTGTTCCGGATTTCCGCGTGGAAGTGTACGGCTCGCTGCCCAACGACGCGGTACTGCTCAGCTTTTTCCCGCATATGCACCTGCGCGGCAAGCGGTTTGAGTACAACATCCTGCATCCTGACGGCAGCGTCGAGCCGCTGCTGCGCGTGAACTACGACTTCTACTGGCAGTTGAGCTATCGCCTCGCCGAACCGCTGCACCTGAAGGCGGGCACCAAGCTCCAAGCCATCGCGTGGTTTGACAACTCGAAAAATAATCCGCACAACCCCGATCCGAATGCCACAGTGCGGTGGGGCGATCAAACCTACGATGAAATGATGGTTGGATTCTTCGACGTTGCGGTGCCGGCGAGCGTGGATAAAGAACACTACTTTATTCGTAAGGATGCTGCTCCCCCTGAACGGCATTAGCTCTTCTGTTGAGCAGGGTTCCGAAATTCCAACATGCTTTAGAAAATAAAATCTCGCCAGGGCAGATCGATCTCACTATGTCAAGTTTTGTCGCGAGAATACTTGACATTAGACTTGGGCGACGATTGGCAGACTTGCCCTAAGCGCGCGCTCCAGACCGCCGCCCCTTGGGAGTAGGCGTGCCGCTCTCCGAACCAGAGCCGCTTCCCGATGCGCACGAGCTGGCGAAATTCTCCTCTGGAGTTCCTTCGCTCGACGATTGGCTGAAGCGCCGCGCACGTAGCAACCAGGCCAGCGGTACGACTCGCACTTTCGTCGTAGCAGAAGGCCGCCGCGTCATCGCCTATTACGCCGTCGCCTCGGGCGCGGTTATCCTGGGTGGCACGCTTGGCCGGTTCCGGCGCAATATGCCCGACCCTATCCCCGTCGCGCTGCTCGCCCGTCTCGCTGTAGATAGCGCCTGGCAAGGACGTGGGTTGGGACGGGCGCTGTTTCGCGACTGCGCCGCACGAGTTACCCACGCTGCCGACAGCATCGGCATTCGAGGAATCGTCGTTCACGCCATATCAGAGCAAGCCAAAGCCTTCTATTTGGCCCTCGGCTTCGAGCCATCCCCGCTCGATCCCATGACGCTGATGGTCACTCTCGGCGACGTGCAGGCGATACTTGGAGCGCCGATTGGATGAGCAGGAAAAGCTGGTAGCGCACAGTCAGGCGCATTTTGCCTTACTCTGCCCGGTCTGCGCTGATCGATATATTCGTGCGGGGGTACATTGCCGTCCGCAGATTGGACCATGGACACCCCGCCTGTGCCTCAAGCTCTCTTAATCAGTCGGATAAGCGAGAGGAGAATCACGGCGCCCACGACGGCCGCGACGATGGAGCCGATCATGCCGTAAGTGAAGACGCCGAACCACCCCAGGACGTGGCCACCGACCAAGGCTCCAAGGATGCCAACAATAATGTCCCCGATCATCCCAAAGCCCCTCCCGCCGGTAATCAACCCGGCCAGCCAACCGGCGACAAGCCCCACAAAAAGAAATGCAAAGATCCCCATGGTCGCTCCTCCTTAGGTTATTTGAAACGCGAAGCCGCCTGTTTGTAAGCGCCTTCGAGATCTTCCATCGCCGCGTCAATCCCAGCCTTCATATCCCGCCAAGCTTCTTGACTGGAGTTCGTAAGCTTTTCGAACTCTTTCTGAGCGGCCTCGCGTTTCCGATCCAATTCGGCCAACTGTTGTTTGAGCTGTTTGCGGTCCACCTTGTTTTGCTTCCCCATCTTTGCCCTGAGGGCGTCGATTTCCTGGTCGAGGTCGCGGAGCTGCGTCCCGATTTTGTCTTCATCCATCTTTCTTTCGTGCCTCGCAGCCTCAGCCTCTTTATTCTCGTTCTTGCTGGCCGGCTTTTGCTCGACGCTGCATGCAGGCCACAACAACAAAGACATGGCCATGGCACAAACAAGTCTGTTCATTGAAGTCGCCCTTTTTCGCATGTCGCTCTTGCTCACTTCTTTCTTTTACAAGATTTTATCGTGTATGTAGGTGCTAAGACAATGCATGACTTTCCTGAAGGAATCGGTCATTTTTGCCAGGTCTTGGAAATTCTTACCGACCCGGTCTCGCGGGGCAACTTTATCCGGTCAGCCGTAACAGATTGAATTGAATTCATTTACTTGAAAATTCGAAAAATTGGAAGTCAAGCTGCAAGCCTTCTGGGTAGTGGGTCAATTGGGGATTGTGGCAGCGGTCCCGCAGGCCGGATCGCCGGGTGGCAGCTAAACCGCCTCTACACCGAACTGACCCACTGCCTGATTCCAAGGTGTAGTTGGGCAGCCCATCGGGCCATGGGGAAGCAAACGAATCAAGGAGGGAAAAGATGAAAAAGCTTATGACTGTGGTTTTTCTGATTCTGACATTCTCGATGGCAGCTTGCCGCAAAGGAAAGCCAATTGGATAAAGGCAACCAACGTCCTCAATGAGATTATGAGGACCCCAGACAAAGCCATACCGCATGATTTGTTCGAAAAAGCTGTATGTGTCGGTATCGTTCCTTCAGAGTTGAAGGGCGCCTTTATTTTCGGCGGCTCTTATGGACGCGGGGTGCTGGTGTGCCGCCGGCACGGGGACGGTCCGTGGGGGGCGCCTTCCATGTTCACCCTGGGGGCCGGCAGCTTTGGATTTCAAATCGGCGGTGAGGCTACCGACGTGGTTTTCATCGTGATGAACCCCGAAGGAGCAAGAAAGCTCATCCAAGACAGCGTCAAGCTGGGCGGGGATATATCTGTAGCGGCCGGACCTGTGGGCCGTTCCGCGGAAGGCGCGACGGACGCTCAACTTCATGCCGAGATTCTCAGCTACTCGCGGACGCGGGGCTTGTTTGCAGGGGTGTCGCTCGAAGGGGCCATAGTTAAGCAGGACAAAGGCGATAACAGAGACCTTTACGGGCGCAGGGTCACCGCCAAGGAGATTCTAATTGGAGGCGCGGTGGCCCCCCCTCGGGAGGCAGCAGCTTTGCGCCACACATTGGCGAGGTACTCCCCCACGGGCGGACATACGTTCGCTCTCTTGTAGTGGATCTGCGGCCCTTGGGCGTGCCCGGTGAGAAAAGCCGCGGATCTCAAAAAGAGGTCCGCCCTACTAGCTTTGGAGTGCGGCAGCTTGCTGCCTTCCTGCCCGCCAGCTAGGTCGCCGGGATTTCAGCCGCGAGCGCAATTCGCAGCCAGCAAGCTGGCTGGGAACAAAGCGGCGGTCCGCCGCGGCAGACTGCACTCCAAAGCTTCGCTCCTTGTATAAGTGGGGAAGCATTTTTCGGCAGCCTGTGAAGCCCCACCCTCCCGACAACGCCTCAAAAAAGTCCCGGGGTGATGAGAAATCCGGCCGATTCGCATTTGCCTGCTGGCAACCAAGACCAAGGCGGAGTTTTTGAGGGACGATAAGATCTAGAGATGGGAAATCCCCTGGTCTTCCTCCTTTTTCTCCTCCAAAAAGCGCCGTTCCAGAAGTCGTCTGGCCAGGTCTCGACCTCCGAGGCCGAAAGCCAGTGCCAGGCCGAGCATGATGGCGCCGAAGAAAGTTGAAAAGGCGATCAGCACGACCCCCCGTCCAAGCCCGACCCTCTCGAGGGCCATGGTGAACGTCAAGGCGATAATCACGAACCGGACCACGGCGCTGATGAGCCGGGGTGACGGGGAATTGGCATTAACGGCGGCAAGCAGGGTGGCCCGCGAAACGAAATTCGCGATCAATACCCCGACGAAAAGGATCAGCAAAGCTACGAAGATCTGGGGAAGAACGCGGAACAACCCCGAGATCTCTTCTTGCAAAGTCGGAATCTGCAACGCCTCGAGCCCAAAGAGAATGAAGGTGATCCAGAGGACCCAAAAGACCAGGCGCGCCAGCATTTCGCTGGGAGTTGGCCATGCTGCTTTGGTAAGGACTTGCGTGACCCCGGCCTTAACGAACAGCGAGTTGAATCTGACCAGGTTTAAGATCCGCGGCGTGATGGCCTTCACCAACCAAGCCACCACCCACCCGACGACAACGATGATGACCATCGCCAGCAGCCGCGGCAGAAATTGTGTGACCATCTGCGAGAAGGTATGCAGCGTTTGAATCAGGCTCTTGGCAATGAAGTCTCCCATGGATCACCTCACGTCTGAACGTTCCAGCGTTCCGCCAAATAGGACTTCAAATTCTCGAACTGGCTACGGAGCTTCTGGATCCTTTCCCGTGCTCCGGTGGCGCTTGACTTGTGATTTTCGGATAGAAAGGAGTTGATTCGGCCGAGGTAGAGCGGGGTCAAGGCTTGTAGCAAATGATCGCGATTGATCACCGAGTGGTGAAAGGCGCAGGCGAATTCATAGACGGTCCTGACCCAGAGGTCGTCGGGAAACCAGGAACCCTCGCCGCCGAGTTTCGCGATATCTCGAATTTGCTGCAAGGTCGGCGGAGAAAGGGCCGGTTCCAGGATCGAGGCGAGTTCTGCTACTCCCTTCAGAAACGTGTTGAGCATCCGCTTGCGGTTGACGCGGATGGGTGGAAGGCCGAGGTCATACTGGAAGCCAAATGCCGGGACGGTCCGGATCCCTTCGTGAGTCATCCAGTACGACTGGTGGGCTTCGAGGCAACTGAAGAGCGCCCCTACGACTTGTTGCATAGTAACGGCAAGGTCCGGACTTGCCGGATTTGCCGAATGCACTTTCGGGCCGAGAAAGGCTTGGCACAGCCGGTAATCCCCCACTAGAGCCGTGGTGACCATCCAAATTTCGGGTACGGATCGCATCAGGTCCTCCTGCCACGCATCCTGGCTTAAATAATGGGAAGCCAGCCGGCCCGAGAACGCCAACTCCCCTCCCAAGGGCTCCTCGATTTCGCAGCCATACGCCGCGGCCACGAGGGGAGAGAGGACATGACTGACCAATAAGCCATCGAACCTATGCCGCTGGTAAATGGGGGCGAGAAGATCGAATCCCTCCCGGTAAATCGGCCGAGTCAGGGCTTCGATCCACTCCGGCGTCAGACTTTCCAAGTCCGGAGAAACGATGGCGCATACTTTGGCACGCAACAACTCAGCGGTTGCCAAGATCACATGCAGGGCTCCCCCTTTTCCCTGCATCGCGTCGTAGGACGTGGTCAGCGTATGCATGGTGCGGAGCGGGCTGGAGGCCAGGAAAGCCCGGAAATCAGGGACGGCCGCCCCCTTTACAATGTCTGGCGTCCCATCCCTGGAACCTCCATCCACATTGACCAGAGCAGCCCTTTCCCTGGGGAAGTATTTGACGAAACCAACTCGAATGGCGCTGATGACACGCGCGATGGTGTCGTGATTGTTCAAGGTGGGAACGCCGACAAGGATGTCCACTTCGCCCGTGGCGGTGATCTGCCGCAAGAAATCGTCGGTAAGAAGGGTTACGTCAGGCACGGCCATAATTATTGATGATTGGCGATTGGTGATTGACGATTGGGCAACTCCAGCGCGAAGGTTTTTACAGAGGCGCCCTTCACAGCGGCAGTTCATTCTCTCTCAAATTGCCCGCTGTACACGAACGCTACAAAATGCTGCCCTCCTAATGGCGGCCCCTGCATGGGCTAGCCGAGCAGCTCTTCAATCGCCAATCTCCAATCACCAATGCCTCAGAACCGGCGTAGCCGGAACCAAAAGAATTGATAAGGCCCTAAAGTCAAGAGATAGGGCAGATCGCCCACCCGAGGAAATGGATTGCCGCCAAACATCTCAATCGGGATCGCCCCTTTGAACCGGCGAAGATCGAATTCTGCTGCCTGCGCGGACCCCGACAGGTTATTGACGACCAGTATTTTATCCTTTCCCAACTCCCGGACGTAAGCCAGGACCCGGTGATTTGGCGAGCCAAGAAACTCCAGTGTCCCCCGTCCGAACGCCTGGGTGGACTTCCGCACTCGAATAATCTGCTTCATCCAGGACAGGAGAGAGTGCGGGGACCTTCGCTGGGCTTCCACGTTGACCTTTTGATAGCCGTACAGCGGATTCGACAGGAGGGGGGAATAGAGCTGTTCCGGATCGGCGGCGGAAAACCCGGCGTTCCAGCCGGCGTTCCATTGCATGGGCGTACGAACACCGTTACGATCCCCCAGGTAAATGTTGTCTCCCATCCCGATTTCATCTCCGTAGTAGATGATGGGTGTTCCCGGCAGCGACATCAGCAAGCCATTCATAAGTTCGATGCGCCTGCGGTCATTTTCGAGCAAAGACGCCAGGCGCCGCCGGATTCCGAGGTTGAGCCGGGCAGTCTTGTCCTTGGCGTATTCGTCATACAAATAATCCCGCTCGTCGGCAGTCACCATTTCCAGAGTCAGCTCATCGTGGTTGCGTAGAAATAAGCCCCACTGGCAGGACCCAGGAATGGCCGGGGTGCGCTGCATGATGTCAATGATAGGCTTGCGGTCTTCGAGCCGGATGGCCATGAACATGCGTGGCATGAGGGGAAAGTGAAAGGCCATGTGGCACTCGTCGCCTGTCCCGAAATACGCAATGGCGTCCTCCGGCCACTGGTTGGCCTCGGCCAATAGAAATCTATTGGGGTAGTTCTGTGCCAGCCGGCTCCGAAGGTCTTTGAGGACCTGGTGAGTCTCCGGCAGGTTTTCGCAGTTGGTGTTTTCCCGCTCGACCAGATACGGTACCGCGTCCAATCTGAATCCGTTGACGCCCATTTCCAGCCAGAATTTCATGACGTTCCACATCTCTTCCCGAACCATGGGATTGTCAAAGTTCAGATCGGGTTGGTGGCTGAAGAACCGGTGCCAGTAATACGACTTGGAAATCGGATCCCAGGCCCAGTTTGAAAGTTCCGTGTCGATAAAGATGATGCGGGCTTGGCGATAGGGATCCGGAGTATCGCTCCACACGTACCAATCACGGCGCGGGCTGCCCTTTGATCGCCTTGCATCCTGAAACCACGGATGCTGGTCGGAAGTGTGATTAAGTACAAGTTCCGTGAGGACTCTCATTCCCCTCTGGTGCGCCTGATCCAAAACCAACTGGAAATCCTGCAAGGTGCCGTAGGAAGGGTGAACGTTCGTATAGTCGGCGGTATCGTAGCCGTCGTCCTTCAACGGCGATGGATAAAAGGGAAGAAGCCAAAGGGTGTTAATGCCTAAGTCTTCCAAGTAATCCAGCTTTTGAGCGAGCCCGCGGAAGTCTCCCGTCCCGTCGCCATCGCTGTCGCAAAAGGCGCGCACATGGACCTCATAGAAGACCGCGTCCTTATACCAAAGCGGATCATCCGGCGGCTTGTAGGTGCTTGGTTCTGGTGTCTTCATATTCAACAGGCTGCAAGCAGGGCGACAGGAAACTTGCTAAATACGTCGGCCAGCAGCAAGCAGCGTCTTTGCTTCGCAGCGCAAGCCTGCAGCCTTTCCCCTGTCAGGACATTCACCCAATTCGTCGGCGCTCTCCTGGGTAGAAGCAGTGTGCCGGCTGCCCATACGCTTTTTCCAGTGGGGGGCCGTCTGGCGGGCGCCAGCTTGGTGACCAATCTCGGCACGGCCGCAACCGCCCAAGCGTCCCCTCGTTGCCTCATAAACGCGAAGACGTTCTCCTTCTTTGCGCCCGTCGCCGGCAACGGTTCGTAAGCACCTTCAACGAACAGGGCATCGTGTCCCCGGCGAAAGTTGAGGGCTCTGGAAGTCACAAAAAGTTTGATGCGTCCGTCCTGCCAGCGGTCAAGGAGGTCCTGGATGAGGTCCAAACGATCACCTTGAACCTCCTGCTGCTGGAGTTCGGCCAGCAGGCGCACACGTTTCTCAAAGTCGACCGGACCCCGGTTATCGGGATCAACCAGTCTGAAGTCCCAAAGCTCAGACCCTTGGTAAAAGTCCGGGACTCCCGGAGCCGTGATTTTAAGCAAGAGTTGGGCGAGGGAGTTGAGCGCCCCGTAATAGGCAACCTCACGATGCAGGCTTAGGAAGTCGGGCAAAAATGCGTTGTCTTCCGATTCCTGAGTGATGGCTTTAACAAAGTGGATGAGCGCCTGCTCGTGGCGGAGGTTGGGGCGAGTCCATTTCGTATGGACCCTCGCTTCCCGCGCCGCTTTCACCATGAAACCTTGCAGGCGTTTTCTGAACCCGGGGACGTCGTCCTCTTGCAACGGCCAGGCTCCCAGCATGGTCTGGTACAAGAGGATTTCCTGGTTAGGGTCGGGGACTCCTCGCCCGTTGACCAGCTTCATCTTCGGCTTGTTCCAGTGTGCCCACCGCAGGAGCTTCTTTTCCCACCTGACGGGAGCTTCGGAAAGTACGTTAATCCGCGCGCGCACATCCTCAGCTCGCTTGGTGTCATGGGTGGAAGTGGCATTAATGGTGTGGCCGTGCTTCTGCCGGTTACGGCAGAATTCGTGGAATGCGGCAATGGGCGCTCCTATAGAATCGGGGGAGCCGCCAACCTCGTTGAGTGAAATCAGTGGGTTGTACACGTAGAGGGCAGAGTCCTCCAACCCCTTGGCCATGATTGGACCGGTAAACTGCTGCCAGCGCAAAATAAAGGCCAGTCTGGCTTCCCGCTGCTCGGGGGTTACGTGCCCTCTTTCACGCAACAAAAGGACATCGCCGACGAAATCAAAGCAATCCGAACCTAGACGGGGATTCCGCTGTCGAGCGGTTTCGAGGGCCTCCTCAACGTACCGGCGTTCGTCAGGGCTTAAGGAGAAACTCCGAATGTAGGTCCGGTAAACCGGAAAACAAGCTGTCGTCTCGATGAGGGCGCGTGCCAGGTCGCCCCGCGGCAGATCGCGTGCGTACCGGTCCTGTTCAGCCAGAATCGCGAGGTAGTGACCCAGGGAGCGCATTTCCACAGCGAGGAGGCGCGCCATCACCTCTTTCTTTTTTTCATACACCAGGTCCGCGTACCGGACCGTGACGCCGATGAACGATTCGTAGATCCGGCGCAATTTATTACACCCCTCTGCGTCGAGGAAAAGCCCATTCAGAGCGTTGAGAAAGGCATAGCCGGTGGCCCCGCAGATCGGCCATTCGCGAGGCAGCATTTCACCATTCGCGAGAACCTTTTCCACGAGAACATAAAACGGCGGATGAGTATCGTTTCCTGAGCTGCCCCCGACGCGTTCCTGGAGTCTTCGAAGGTAGCCGTGAGGGTCTCGGAGGCCGTCCACGTGGTCGATCCTCAAACCCGTCACCAACCCTCTCTCAATTAGCCGCAGGATCACCGCGTGGGTGGCTTCGAAGACCAAGGGGTCTTCGACCCGGACCCCTACCAGATTATTGATGGCAAAAAACCGTCGGTAGTTGATTTCGTCATTGACGGAGAGCCAGTACGAAAGCACGTAAGCCTGATCGGCCTGCAACCGGTCGAGCAACAGAAAGCTGGCGGGTTGCCTCTTGCGGCCATTGAAGATGCGTACATTTTCATCGACGAAGCTCCGCAATTCGGGCGAGCCTTGATACAGTTTCCAGAGCCTTTCCTTGAGGGCTTCCCGTTGCATGCGTCTCTCCCCAGCCATCTCGCTCGAAAGAGCGCCGCGCTCGGGAAGGTTCGTCGCGGCGGCGCATATGCCTCCCAATTCCCGAAACGCCGGGTGGTCGGGACCCAACTTGCGCTGCAACTCGCCAAGCCGATGCTGCAAAACGAGATGGTAGGTTTTGGGCGCGACGGGCAGCTTGGCATCGAAACACCGGATGAAAAACCCGCCGTCGTCGAAACCCAATTTGAGTTCCTGGTTTTCGAGCGCCTGGGCGTAGGGGTGGTTGAGGATCGGCAAAAGGACCTTGTTCTGGAGCATCACGCGGGGAGGGTGCCAGTCGATATCAAAGAACGGAGCGTACGCAGAGCCGGGACCGTCTTCAAGCACATCCATCCACCAGGGGTTTTCGCTGCCGGCGGCCATGTGGTTAGGGACGATGTCCAGGAGAAGACCCATGCGATGTTTCTGAAGCTCAGCCGCCAAGGCCTCCAACTCCTGCTCGCTGCCAATTTCACCGTTGAGGTGCGAGGGATCCGTGACGTCGTAGCCGTGAGGGCTGCCGCGCCGCGCTTGAAGCAGTGGTGAAGCATAGATATCCGTCGCGCCGAGACGGTCCAAATAACCCGCCAGCGCCCGCGCGTGCTCGAAGCGAAACTGCGCGTTGAACTGGAGCCGGTAAGTCGCCAAAGGAATCCGCAGTTTGGCCATCGCCATTTACCGAGACGGACGTCGCGCCGGGCTATATCCCGGCGCCTGCCGCCCTAAAGGGCGGCGCTACTCCGCAATACGCAGGGAGAGTTTTTCAGCTAGGGCACGAAAGTGATCGATCCACGCGTTTGCGTTTTGGCCTTCCTCCTTACCTTTTTGCTGAAAGTCATGGTACGCGGTTTGCAGCAACTCGTAACAGATGTTCTGAATCTTTCTGAGGTTCACTTCCAGAGGCAGTGAACGAGCCACGCCCACCGCCGCATCGAGTCCCTTGAGAAGTTCCACATTGGCAGGGTCAGCCCGGAAACCCTCGGCTATCTTTTCGAGTCTCATCCGGAGCGCATATTCCAGAGTCGGCACGTCGAGGGCTACCTTGGCGCCTTCCGCATCGCCCATAAGATTTTGGATGCCATTGAAATCAAATGGTTCGCTCCCCAATGCATGCCGGAGCCGAGTGTTCAATACAAATTCGGCAGCGGCATAGACCGCTCGGGGAATCATCAGGGATCCTCCAATTTTCACCAATATTCGCATCATCGACATCAGGTGAGGGTAGAGATTGCTGAATGCCGCCTCCGCCTCGCCCCATTCTGACTCAATGATGCGGTTCAGGATTCTCTGTTGCTCGTCACGGAAGATCACCTTGAGAGTGTAGGCCTCGCCGTCGAGGTTTTGTTGCAGGAGCCGGCTGGCCTCGTCCAGGTCACCCCGCGAAAAAGGCTCCCTCAGCGTCCCGCTCACGGCCTCGTAGGCCTCAGCGCTGGTGGCCTTCAGAACACCGCCCACCGCGTTGTAGTCGCCACGGTCAATTGCGGCGAAGCCCAGGATGGCCGACTCTTGGGTAATCTCAGAGGTGAATCTCGCCAGGCCTGCCGCGAGCTTCTGCTCCTGCTTGTCCCCTTGGGCGAGGTTGATGATGGCTTGGCGTTCCACTTTGTAACAATAGATATGTGTGTCGGTTTCGTAGGGCTCGAAGAGAGACCTGATGGCGTAGTGAGCACCGACCTTTCGCAAATCAACAAAGACGGGCTGGACGAATTTTTGGTAGATGCGGCCGCCATCTCCATGCTCGGGAACATTGCTCTTGGCCTGGCTCAGCCTCTCGATGAAGGGGCTTTGCAGGCTATTGCCGAAAAGGTCCTCTGCCAGTTGGGCGGCGCGGCCGGCGTATTGAATCACCTGGACGGTTTCAATACCCGATAATTCATCGAAGAACCAACCGCAACTCGTGTACATCAACATGCAGTGTCGCTGAAGCTCCATGAGCTTCCAGAGGGTCGTTTTCTCGCTCTCCTCGAGCTGCCGGACGGCGTGCTTGGTGAGAAACGCCCCAAGGCTCGCCCCTGAGCGGTCGAGGACGACATCAATGTAATCATTTCGCGCCGCCCAGGGATCCTTCACCAACCTCTTGCCTTTCTCCTCAAAAAGAGGGGCCAGGGTGTCGCGAAGCCAATCCAGGGCCGCGCGCAAGGGGGTGCGCCACTCCTGGTTCCAACCCGGATGGCCTCCGGTGTTGCAGCCGCAGTTGCTGCGCCAGCGTTCGACTCCGTGAACGCAACTCCAGGAGCTGTTTTCGAGAATCTCGACCCAATGGGTGGGGGGATGCCGTTCCTGATACAGACCGTAATTAATAAGTTCGGCCAGGCCCTTGGATTCGATGTAGTTCAAGGCATAGGCCAAGGCCATTTCACCGTACCGGTGATGGTGACCGTAGGTTTCGCCATCCGTGGCGATGTGCACGAGTTCCGGCCAGGGTCGAGTGTCCTCGGAAAAGGCCCCCAGAAGGCGCTCGGCAAACTGCTGCCCGTTGTCCAGCACACCCTCAAAAGCCACGGCGCGGGAGATCGGGCCGTCGTAGAAGAAAACGTTAATGGCCTTACCCGAGGGCAAGCGAAGACGGTAAACCATGGTCGGGTCAATGGAACCGTTGCCGAGATCCTTCCAATTGCGGCCGCCCACCTTCCTTATGCGGCGTGCCTGGTGCGGGGCAAGAATCGTGAACTTGATGCCCAGCTCAGCCAGGACCTCCAGGGTCGCGAGGTCCACGGCCGTCTCGGGGAGCCACATCCCTTCCGGTTGGCGTCCATACCGATGTTTGAAGTCGCGCATCCCCCAAAACGCTTGTGTGTACTTGTCTCGTTCGTTAGCCAGAGGCATGATCATGTGGTTGTAGGGCTGCGCAAGCGCGGAACCATGCCCGGAGAAGGTTTTGGCGCTCTCCGCATCGGCCTCCAGTATCGCCCCATAGACGGCCGGATCCTTCGCCTCCATCCAGGAAAGCAAAGTGGGACCGAAATTGAAGCTGATCTTGGAATAGTTGTTCACGATGCTGACGATGCGCTTTTCCTCGTCCAGAATGCGAGCGGTGGCGTTGGGCGCGTAGCATTCAGCATTGATCCGTTCATTCCAGTCGTGATAGGGATGTGCCGATTCCTGAAGCTCGATGGCCTCGATCCAGGGGTTTTCGCGCGGTGGCTGGTAGAAGTGCCCGTGAATGCAAATGTATCCCATATTTTTGAGGCTACTCCACCCTTTGAAATGCCGAAAAGGATTTTGGGCACAAATCTAAACGGACTTCTCCGGTGAAATTGAAGCTTGATGGAACAGAGCTGCCTGGCCCCGCCCATCGGCGGTCCGCCGAATCGAGCCTCTTGCGCCACCCGCCGGCTGAAGCAGCCGGCTGGACGGCCCTGGGTTCGTCGCTGAAGTTCGCCACGAGGAGCGCTTCATCGCCTTCGCTCCAACGGCGAATCTGTAATGTTTTCTCCTTCTCAATGCCGCGAACTTCCAGATGCTCCTTGCTCAGCCGGGCAAAGGCCGGCAGCGTCCTCCGCAGCTTGATCAGTTCCTGATAAAACTCCCAAAGCGTTTGATGGGGTTCGGTGCGCTTCAGGGTGTGGTCCAGTTTGCTATGCAAGAAGGTCGCCTCATCTTGCGGGTCAAAAGGCTCGCCGTCCCAGCGAAAAGCGGCAAACTCCTCCCGGCGGCCACGTCGCACGGCCTCGATCAAGGCGGCGTCCGAGTGGCTGGTAAAATACTGAAACGGGGCCGGCTCACCCCATTCCTCCCCCATGAATAGCAGGGGAATGTAAGGGGAGAGAATCACCATTCCCGCCGCGAGTTTCGACGCCTCGAAAGACACCAGAGTGCTTAGCCGGTCGCCGAACAGCCGGTTTCCAATCTGATCGTGATTTTGGGCACAGACCACGAACTGTCGTGCCGGAATCTGACGCGAGGAGCTACCATGGCGCCGGCGCCGATAAGCGGAAAACTGACCGGAATACACGAAGCCTTCTTCGAGGGCCTTTCGCAGGTGCTCGATCCCGCCAAAATCCAGGTAGTAGCCAGACCGCTCTCCCGTGAGCAGCGCATGTACAGCATGGTGAAAGTCATCACTCCATTGGGCGTCTAACCCGAACCCGCCGGATTCTGCGGGCTGGATGTAGTGCACGTCGTTGAGGTCGCTTTCCGCGATCAGGTAGATCTTCCGGCCCGCTTGCCTGGCGAACTCGTGCACTGCCTGGGCCAGTAATTGGAGGAAGGGTTGAGCGTTGCAATCCACAATCCCGTGGATAGCGTCAAGGCGCAGAGCATCAATGTGAAAATCCCCCAGCCAGCGGAGAGCATTCTCGATGAAGAAACGAACCACCTCGTCGCTGTCCGGGCCGTCGAAGTTAATGGCTTGTCCCCAGAGCGATCGGTATTGATCCGTGAAATAGGGTCCAAAATCACCGAGGTAATTCCCTTCCGGACCCAAGTGGTTGTAAACCACATCGAGCACGACCGCCAGTTCGTGCTCGTGGCAGGCTTCGACCAGCCTCCTCAAGCACTCGGGGCCACCGTAACTATTCTGCACGGCAAAGGGATAAACCCCATCGTAACCCCAATTGCGACCGCCTGGAAACTGGGCCACGGGCATCAACTCGAGCGCAGTCACTCCTAGTTTCTTTATTTCATCCAGATAAGGAACAATCGCATCGAACGTTCCCTCGGCACTATAGGTCCCGACATGAACTTCATAGATGATGTAGTCCTCCAGGGAGAGCCCGTGCCAGCTTGCATCCTTCCATCGAAATGCCCGAGGATCCACGACTTGGGACGGTCCGTGAACACCTGCCGGTTGAAACGCAGAGGCCGGGTCGGGCCGATCCTTGATCTGATCGAGGCAATAAACGTACCGCGTTCCCGGTCGAATCCCTTCGGCGACCCCTTCGTGATAACCGCGGTCCGTTCTCTGCAACCGCATTAACCGGCCTCCACTGTTGCTGCACCTGGCGACTGCCCCGATCACCGAACTGGAGTCTCGATCGTCGAGAATCCTTAGCTCAACACGCTCTGCCCGAGGCGCCCACACGACGAATTGGCAACGGCTCCCTTCGAGATAGGTCGCTCCCAAGGTCAGATTCATATACTGCTTGTATGTCCGAAAAGCCCTTAACAGTTCTTATTTTATATCAACCTGAGAAAACATTGCTGACATTTGGGTAGTGTCTCAGTTTGGAGTAGCCTAACTGAGACGCTACCGGCATTTGTATCAGAGGTAGTGACTCATTTTGGTTTTGTAACGCCGCGCTTTAGAGTCTGTGTGAAAACTCGTGTCTGGTATTGCCCAGGCTGGACCCCCGCTTCCGCGGGGGTGACAGCGCTGGATTTAGGGGCTGTATCCCGACCTGTCATTCCCGCGAAAGCGGGAATCCACGAGTTTTCACACAGACCCTTTAACCTGGCATTGGAGCTTCCACATATTTGCTGAAATTTTCTGGCGATGCGTGACTTGCCCTCTCCCAAGGGGAAAGGGTGGACCGCGATCCCGATGCACTTCATCGGGACGCGGGCCGGGTGGGGGGTCACTTGCTCGGAGGAAAGGAGTCGGATGGCCAACATAACCAAGTAAGGCGTGTAATATCTACGTGGGCTTACGTTCTGCGCTGATGCAACAATTAGTGCGACAGACCCATCTACGTATAAGCGGTTAAATGGGTTGAGGGGAACTCTCTGGATGCCCGGCATTTTGGAATCGGCTATGCTGTGGGCGTTAACGAACATGGTAGGAATTAGACTATGAAATTCCACCGCTGTAGCGGCATCTTGCTCCATCCAACATCGTTGCCCGGAAGATTCGGGATCGGCGAACTCGGCCCCGAAGCCTATCGCTTTGCAGATTTTCTGGCTGACACCAAACAGGGGATCTGGCAGGTGCTCCCCTTGGGTCCGACGGGATACGGGGACTCGCCTTATCAGTGTTTCTCGGCGTTTGCCGGGAACCCGCTGTTGGTGAGCCTTGAGAGACTGGTTGAATTGGGGGACCTATCATCCGGTGATGTGGCAGAGGATCTCCCGCCGTTTCCTGAGCGCCAGGTGGACTTTGGCTGGGTGATCCAATATAAGCTCCCCCTCCTCAAAAAGGCAGCGGAGACTTTTCGCCTTCGCGCCTCGCCGGCGCGCCGGGAGGATTATGAAGATTTCTGCCGGCAGAACGCTTCCTGGCTCGATAACTATGCTCTGTTCATTGCCCTGAAGGAAGCACACGGCGGCGCGATGGTGTGGAACAAGTGGGCCCGTGACATCGCCACGCGCCAACCCGACGCGCTCGCCCGCTGGCAGGAACGCTTGTCTGCCGAAGTTGCGGTTCAGAAATACGCGCAGTACCAGTTTTTCAGACAGTGGTCGGAGCTGAAGGCCTATTGTCACGAGCGGGGAATTCACATGATGGGTGACATCCCCATTTTCGTCGCCCATGACAGCGCCGATGTCTGGGCCTACCCGGAACTGTTCCACCTCGACTCTGACGGCAACCCCTCCGTACAGGCCGGCGTGCCACCCGACTACTTCAGCGCCACCGGACAACTGTGGGGCAACCCGCTATATCGCTGGAACGTCATGGCCGAGAGGGGCTATTCCTGGTGGATAGAGCGCTTTCGATCGGCGCTAAGCCTGGTGGACATCATTCGCCTTGATCATTTCCGAGGATTTGAAGCTTGCTGGGAGATCCCCGCCGGCGAGAAGACTGCGATCAAGGGCGCCTGGGTGAAAGGTCCCGGAGCCGAGCTGTTCGAAGCCGTTCAGAAGACGTTAGGCGATTTGCCCATCGTGGCCGAAACGCTTGGGGTGATCACGGCTGAGGTCAGGGCGCTTCGAGACCGGTTCGGTTTCCCGGGAATGGGGATTTTGCAGTTTGCCTTTGGCAGCGATGCTCAAGCACCCGAATTCAAGCCCCACAACTACCGCCGGCACTTTGTGGTTTATACCGGGACGCACGACAACGATACGACGGTGGGCTGGTGGACGTCGCGCGGCGCCGGAGACAGCACGCGGACAAAGGAGAACATCCGGGCAGAAAGAGATCTCGCGCGCCAGTATCTGCGAACGGACGGCCGGGAAATAAACTGGGTCCTTATCCGCACAATCTTGGCTTCGGTAGCCGATGTGGCGATCGTTCCCCTCCAGGACATTCTGGGTTTGGGCAGCGAAGCGCGAATGAACTTGCCAGCCAGGCCCAGCGGCAACTGGCAGTGGCGATTTACGGCAGCCCAACTAACCCCTGAAATCAGCGAGCGACTGAGAGAAATGGTGCGGATCTATGATCGGGGTTAAGACAAGTGATGAGCGGCTCGTGGCTACAACGCCCAGCGCCCCACCCACCCAACCGGGGAGGCAAGCCGGGGGATGGCGACGTGCCCGAGAAGTCGTGCGGCAAACGGGTAAAGCCGCCGGTTGACTCCATCCCAAAGGCGCACACCGAGCTGGCAGATGGCGCGTTGGCGTCTGGAGAGTAGTGGGTCAGTTTGGTTTTGGAGCGCCGGACTTTAGCCCGGCACAGCCCCAAAATGCCGACCACGCAAGGCAGGGTCGGCGCTACGCCAAACTGGCCCACCACCGTTTGGAGTGCAGAATTGCGATTGCGAACGAGGTGCTGCCGTATGTACTGATATAACAATTGTTTGCGCACCTGTCTGAGTTCTGTTTCTCAAGAAGCGCAGCATAAAGCCGGTGCTCTTGGTCATCTGCGGGATCGGGTCAGGGCAACTACATTCGCGCAAATATCGCCCGATCTCCGACCCGGTCAACCCTGTATCGGTAGCGCCCAGGATATCGCATATCGCCTGTAAGTTTGCTTCGTCTAATTTTCGTATGGCAGCCATCCGATGACATCCCCTTTTTTACCCACGGCTCTCATGGACGAGCTTTCGGCACGGGCGGCAACGGCTCGCCCGCCAGACGTTTCCGCACAAGCCCGGCGAGGTACTCCGCAAACGGTGCAATATCTTCGCCTACACTCGCCTTTTCGAGGCCATCTAGATACGCGTTGCGATTTCCGACGGGTATGACTGTCCAGGGGTATCCGCCAGACGCCATCATCACGTTCACCAGGAAACGCGCGACGCGGCCATTTCCATCCATGTAAGGATGGATGTAGACAAACACAAAATGCCCGAGAACCACACGCACGGCCGGGTGGGTCTCTTCCCGCAAGAGATCGAAAAAAGCCGGCATCGCATCCCTCACCGCCTCGCGGTTCAGCGGCACGTGCATGGACTTCCGAATATAAACCTGGCTGTTGCGATAACCAGCAAGGTCGGCGGGTTTCAGGAGACCGGCTGTGACACTCGGCGCGAAAAGTTCCCGATACCACGTCCCGTGATCTTCGTCTGCGACCAAACCGGGATTCTCGCGCTCCAGAACCCTGCGGACGCTGCCCTGCACGGCCTGATAAGCCAGCCAATAGCCCCGCGCCGCCATGGCGTTTCGCTTCTCCCGGTCGCCTTCATTCCTCTCCGGATTCCATATGCCGCTGCGGACACGTTCAATCAGCTCTCGGGTGACACGATAGCCCTCGATCGACAGCGAATGATAGGCATCCGTGACATATGCGTCATTGACGCGCTTCATGTATGCCGCGATATTGCGCGGCAGACCGGGCGCTTTCGGAAAGCGGTCAATGACCGGCCCCCGCATCTTCTGCCACAGCAATCGTATCCTATTCACATAGGGTGAAGTTTCGCGGGCCGGGATGACCAGAGATCGCTTGTCCGTGAAGGGATCGTTTTCACGCACATCGTACCCGGCAGAGGACATTGCCTTCGCAATATCGTCCGCTATGCGATCGCGTCCGATGTTGCGGAATGCGCCGGCCAGACGACCGGCGATCTTGCTATGGCCGCCCTCCAGGAGCCGGGCAAGAAGACCCGAGGCATCGCGGATCATCGGCAGCACGGCACGGACATCTGTCGAATGGCTGGGAAAATAATTAGGAGAGCACGCAATCAACGCGGATTCCAACGAGAAAATACGCAAGCCTTCTTTTTCCTCCCGGTCTCCGGCGGCAGGCAGTGCGGCGCGAAGATCCAGCAGGGATGTGCCGTGCGGAAGCTCGGTGACTTTGTTGCGCGCTCGCGGCGACCTCACCATGAGCTGTCGGGGCACCGTCCGGTTACCTGCGTGCAGAGACAGAGACTGTTCGGGCGAGAGGCACCACTCCGTGCCAAAACGCTCTTCCAGATAGGCAGCGCAAAAGCGCCAGAACGATGCATACCAGGCCGTACTCTCTCCCTTCACCTCGTCCGGGTGGCTCGGGATATACCAGCCTTTTATCACCTCCTGGAGAAAGCCATTGGCCAGGAGGCGCTCCCGGTGCGTGCGCGACAGGTCCCCTGCTGGGACGGCGGCTGCGCCGCTGGAAGTCTGGAGCTTCTCCAGAATTTCAAGAGACTGTGCGAGTTTTTCCGGCGGTGTGGCCATCGGCGGTTCCTCAGGTTAGCTTTTCGTGTCGTGCACCAATTAGCTTATTACGTTGTACCATTATTAGCTTATTGTGTCGAGCAAACATTAGCTTTTTCTGCGGATGGTCGACATGGATTGGAAGGACGTGGACGGCATGCTAGTGCCACACCTGTCGCCACTGAACCGGGAGCACATCACTCTGGCCGGCGATTACGTAAGGCAGCAGGGCCTAGATCGAACAGGGTAAACTCCGGCCGTTAAGGATGCCCGACGAGACTTAGCGCACGATTGTTCCCGTTTCGTGAGCAGACCGCATGTATAATCCGTACCGATGACCGGCATTGGTGGTGACGTGGGTTATGACTATCAGGCGGATGCAATCGCCTACGTTGCTGCACACGGCTTGGCCGGCCAGCCCCTTACGTGGTTTGATGGCTTCAACGATATCCCGGCAGCTTGGCTTGCTGAGACAAGCGGACCGGGAGATGACATTCGCCTCATCACGGAGGAAGGCCTGCCCATTGAAATCCAGGCGAAGCACGCACTCACGCGTGGTGACGAATACAACGAGACGCTTCAGAAGCTGTTGGCAGGCCTTAAGAAGTCTCCCCAGTTACGAGGGGTTCTCCTGGTTGATAGACACGCAAGCCAAATCATTCGCGGCGACCTCAAACATGACATCGTTCGCCTCGGACAAGGTCGCAAAGACGGTTTAGCACAGATCACAGTCAACCTATTCGGCCATTTGAAAGAGATCAATGTCAACCTTCGCTACAGAATATCCCGCAATTTGCGGGAGAGGCGCTCGGCCGCTTCGCGCGTGGGCGCCCCTCCCCTCACCGCCTCGAAGTAAATCTGTTCATAAACGCCGTGCCACTCCGGCCGCCAATCGACGAAACCCGGCCCCGATGCGGCGCCGGAAAGACGATCTTGCGCAATGCCGTGGACTTGCCCGAGCCCTTCCTGCCCAAATTTGCGCACTGCAACAGGCTCACGCCAATGCAACGCATGGTGGCTTCTTACCCGGACTCCCAAAGCGACACCCGCCAAGCACCAAAACTTGACGCACAAAAGCCCGCTGCGCGAGCGTGCAATAGATTTAGTTTTCTCCTATACTTACAGCACGGGCCCAAAGCTCAGTTGGTTAGAGCAGCGGACTCATAATCCTTTTGTCAGTTGTCGGGTTCGAGCGTTTTCAGCGATTTACGGCGGCATCCGTAGGGTAAAACGGCATCGTTCGGGCGTAGTCGGCAGACTTTTGGGCAAGGAAATGGGCAAGGATTTCTCTGCGCTCTGGGCCAGTCACCAATGCACCGGCTTTGGAGTAATCTAATTCCGCGAGGCCGGGGGCACACAACGAACGGGTTTGCAGGCCCACGAGTGACAAGGACTTCGAGCGCGTGGGGACTGCCCTCAAGATCCTTTGGGTCTGAGTATGCAGTGACCCTCGCCCAACCGTACGCAACGCAGGAAGCGCGATGGATGCGCCGCCCGCGAAAAACGACGACTCTCCATTTCACGCCAAACCAAGACAGTCTTCGATGACTGGACCGTCCAAACCACATGAAACGAACCGATAAAATTTCCCACGGTCACCAAGATATTGGAAGCGCTGCTGCGCGAGTTGAAAAAACCTTTCGTCGCATGTGGAGAAAATAAACTGTCGTCCGGGAAACCCGCTCTCCAAGAACCCGCCGATGAGATCCAGGAAGGAGTAAACATTAAGATCGTCGAAGTGCGCTACCGGGTCGTCGAGCAGAATTGGGGAGAAAGCAGACCACGTCTGGGTCGTACAGGCAGTCAGGAAGAGACTCAGGACGAGAATCTGCTGCTGTGATTGGCTGAAGAAGTCAGTCGGTGGCAGAAGCTCCCCGTTGCGAGTCACCCGCACGTTGATGGCGCCCCCCTCGGGGTGCAATGAAATGTCTTCGAATCCAGATACTGTGCGTAGCCGACGTTGGATGACCGAAGTAATCGGCCCGTACTCTTCTGTATAGTTTTTGACTGACAGTTCCTGAGTTTCTTGTAGCTTTGCTCGAATGACCTCGAAAAACTTGATCCACGCCTTGTCATCAGATTGCTGTTCATTCCGCGTTGCGAGTTCATTCTCCGCTGCCCGAATATGTGTGGTGACCTGTCCGGCCGCTGCTGAGGTGGCCGCTGCATCCAGGGCCATTTCGAGGCTGGTGACGTTTTGTTTTAGTTCCTCCAAAACGTGGACTCGCCGCAGCTCCTCCTCAGTTCTTGCATGAATCTGTGCTTGCTGGGCTCGGCGAGTAAAACCCAGAGCTTCAAGATCAGCTTCGTACCTTTCAATGGCGAGTTGAATTGAACGAATCGTAGCATCTTGAGTGGCAAGGTCGCGCTTGAGGGTCTCGGCTCGACGATCCTGTTCAGCGAGAGATTTCCGCTGGTCACTGAGCCCTGTCTGTTTTCCTGATATTTCTGAGCTTTTCTCTTTGGCTTCGGTGCGAGCGGCGGACTCGCCTTCGGCAATCATGCGGACGTCGCTATCGAGTGTCACTTGCCGCCGTGCAGCTTCAGAGCGAATGCGTGTCGCCCGGCTGACAACTTCCTCCAGCGCATGCTCTTTGGCTGTAAGATCCCGCTGGCGCGTCTGCACCTCAGCGCGACCTGCTTTCAATGCATCTCTTGCAGCCTGGGCAGATTGCACATGCGAATGCAGTGCCTGGACGAGTTCATTTGCTGCTGCTTCCGCAGCAGTCTGCTGTTCTCGAATGCGCTCAAGCAGCCCCACGTCAGTCGGGTCAAGCCCGAGTCCATGGACGAGCCCCTCAAACCGCGCTATCTCGGCCGCGATCGACTGCAATTCAATCGTTGAAGCCTTCACGCTTTGCTGCGCGCTCTTGAGGCGCGTCGTGGATTCCTCGACGCTTGCTTTCAACGTTGCTAGGCGGGAACGTGCCTGCTGCAAACGTGCCGTCGCTTCCCCCGAAAGAGCATTCACATTCCTTCGCTCCCGAAGACGCCGCAGGATTTCATCCTTCGATTTATGTGGGTGGCCACACGCCGGGCAATGGGCATCGACCACGTGCCTCTCGAGCGCCGTAAGTAGGTTTTGTAAGTCGCTCTGAGTACGCTCTATCCTGTTCATCTCGTCAGCGGCCCGATGTTCTTCGATTTCGGCATCTCCGATGCCGGTGGTCGCTTCCGGAAGGTCATGCTCCAGTTTGGCGATGAGATCCCTTTTTTGCGTAACATCTTGCTCCAACTCGTGCTGTCGCGCGACCTGCTGTTGCCAATACCGATACCGCTCTGCGAGGTTTGTGATCGCGGCCAGACGAATCCCGTTCGTCTCTGACCTTTTCTTGATTTCCGTAAGGCGGGACTCCGCCGCGTCTACTTCTCCTGCTAACTTCTCCAAAGGCCGGCTCTGATCCGCCAGCGCCCTTGTAAGCGCACCAATCTCTCCGGTGAGTGTGGTATTTCTTAGAATGAGCGTATCGTACGCTGGCTTCGTTTCCCGCAACCAACTAAGCGCGTCCAGCCTCTGTCGAAGCCCTTCCTCCCGTTCCGTCAGCGCTGCAAGATCACTCTCCATCTTCCTAACGGCGTCACGTAGGTCGTGCACTTGCTTAAGGGTTTCGTCTAATCGGGCTTTTGTTTCCGCGTGTTCCGTTCGGTGACTGGGGAGTTGTGCACTCTGCGTAACGACAACGTGAGCCTGCTCAGCCAACCGTGAGAGGCGGATGCCGAGCGCACGCGCATCACCGATGCGCGCCTCCAGGAGGGCGCGCCAGCCCCGTACTTCAGCCATCGGATCACGGTCAGCCGGAAAATCGATGCCGGCTGAAGCGAGGCTTTCGCGCACGCTCGCGCGCAAGGCGTTGACGCCTTGCGGACTATCTGCGCGACGCACACTCTGCTCAAGCTGGGCGAACTCGGCACGTCTTTCTTTTAGTGATTGATTAAGCTCTAGTATATGCCCATCGCGCTGAGCTACTCGCTTACCCATCAAATCGAGCACCTTGCTGGCTTTCCGCTCCCCGTTCACGTAGTCCTCAAACGCCAGCATACGTGAAACCACTTCGGTTGAAAGCCGGCAATGCTCACGAAAGTCATCTGTGAGTGTCTGGAACTCTTGGCCGAAAAGATGCGTTGCTCGGAAGAGTTGCGCCAGGTGTTCAACATGATCAGAACGAGGCGATTCGCCCATGCCTGTAAGCCCCAGAAGGGCACTCTTTCGGTCAGTCGTTGCGCCATCAAGCCACGGTTTGGTGCGCTGCTTAACGGTGCGGTGGATCTTGTGGTCACCTTCCTGTCCTCGGAACGACAAGGTAACCGAACCCGATTCGGACGTGGCATCGAGATGCCTCGCAGCTTTGGCGAACCGGGACTCCTGCTTCGCGATCCGCAGCCGCCCGATGTCGCCAGTGGCAACAAAATCGACTGCATCGAAGAAGGATGTCTTGCCGAAACCGTTCGGCCCATACAAAAAAATTATGTCCGCATCAAGATCAAACGTCTGGGCACGTCGGTAGGCACGAAAATCTTCGACCTCCAACCGTAGAACTCGAATGACTTGCGATAAATCGCCTCCCGCGCGGTGCTCGTCCTCAGGTTTTGACTCCGAGAGGCGGGCTTCTCCGAGGGGTTCCTTAAGGTAATCCTCCACGATGCTTTGCTCGCCGACGCGTCCGACAATTGAGGCGGCGAGGGGCGCCGAAACTCCGCAGCTCTTCAGGAGCGTCTGTGCAGACGGCGGCCTCTTGAAGCCGGCTTCCCTGCGCTGCAGCGGAAAGAAGGGAAGCCGTGCCAGCTCTGTCTCCAGTGGGGCATCCAGAACAACTGTGAATTTGCGGCAGAAGAACACATTGGTCTCAATCTGGGCACGAAAAGCCTCCAGCTCGCGGTCGCGGTGCGCAAGGCAAAGGACGAATGTGAGGTTTAGCTCATCCCATTCGCGCTCGTGACCAGCGTAAATCTTCTTAAAGAACGTGTACGATTGCTCGAAGCAGCGGTACGGGTCGCCGTTGGAGAGAGCAAAGCCAGCCAGTTCACGCTTGAGTTGAAGCAGCAAAAGCGGCTGCGGTGAACCCGGTGCAGAGGACACCCTTCCCTCCGGCTCAGGAAAATGCTCGACTAGAAACTGCCGGAGACGCTCCTCGCTCGCCGCAGGGTCAGGATGTGAGCCGGGCATAGAGTGAACCCTCCAAACCAACCCCATTGGGTGCCGCGATATAAATATCCAGTAGTTCTCGGAAAGCGATGTGGATTTGGCCTGTTCCCGCATCAGTAATGGCTATCTCCTGCCCCATGGTTGGTTCAGGATTCGTCCGAAGGATGTTCTTGTCTCTCTTCAGCCGCGGCGCGTTCTGCGGATCCCTTGTGACAAGAAGTACCTGGCGGCGGAGTGGCGGAACAAAGCGGAGTTGCGCGTGTTCCTCACATTTTTCATGTGACGGTCCATTAACCGCAAGTACTTCCACAGATTGTCCTCTAAGGTTAGCCTTTGCATGTCCATGAGCATTCGCAAGATTAAGTTCGGAGCCGCCCATTCGCAGAATGTCGAGCGTGTGAACAATGTGTTCTAATGCGGCAACCTGATCATGGCCCCATTCATCGGCCGTCGGGGGGATATCCTTGCCGGGCGAATTATCTCCATCCCCTTCGTGGGGCTTCGGCAGTCGCCATGTCGCCCAGTTTATGTTATTTTCGAGATGACCGCTTTCAACCGTACGAAAGTCCGCGATGTTGGCTTCGTGGGGAATGCCGATCGAACCAGCTAACGGCGCGCCAGGCATCTGCTGGCTGAGACAAGGCACGACATCAAGCGAGTCGTTGACCCACTTCACAGAGGCTGGAACAGGGGCGCCAGGGGCGCGTGGATTGTTGAGTTCAGGCGTAATGGGGTGGACGAGCGCCTTCTGAAGAGGGGGGCTATGCCCAGCGGCTCCCAGAGTTACCGCCCCAGGCAGATAATGGCTAAACGAGTGGATGCAAGCACCCCTCTCGCGGAACAAGACGTCCCGACATTGGTCCAGTGCATCGCTCCCTCGCAGCACCTTTGGGCATCCGCTGTATGTCGGATGGCAACCCTTCAAATCGAAGGGCGAACGGGGCGAAAAAATAATGCTGCTGCAACCATAATCATTTGCCCGCCCCGGTTTGTCCCGCCCAGCGGTATTCGCAAACACCACACAGCAGTTCTCACGGTGCACAAGCGGCAACTCCGATTGGTTTTGGAAGAAATTAGCAGCGCGGCTGAGAAAGCTTGTGTGACAAGGTTTCGGATTGCGCTGCGGGACGAAAACCCATGAAATAAATGTATCCTGTCCTTGTCTTTGCCTGTTAATTGAGTCGAGCACCTGCTGCAGGATTGTTTGGCCACTCGGGGCACCCGTCCAATCAGAACAGACGAGAGAGAAAAACCGGCAAGGCACATCGTTCTCAAATGCCGCACGGAAATGGAAGACGGAGTCGCCCCTGAATATGCCTTGGTTGTGTGTATTCTGTTCAGGCAAAGCCGGCGCAATTTTCGGTTGCAGCCAGCGCGGCAAATCGCCATTCGCGGCCTTAACCCAAGTGATGCAACAGTTGACCCACTCGTCATTCCCCACTCGCGTCGCCGCGTTTGAGTCATCGACCGCCGTGTGCTCTTCATCGCATAACCTAGTATATTCATTCTTGCACAATGCATCCGTACCGCCAATAACTACCGTGCCGCAGGGCCACGACGGATGGCGTAGTATGGTTTCGACCCGGGCAATGCCCTCCGGCCCCGGGATGCTGTATTCAGGGATTACTGTGAAGTGCGTTTTCCCAGCGCCATGATCGGCAGCTCTAGCGATTCCCAGAGTACGCTCGAGCGCAGCGATTTGAGACGCTTTGCGCTGTGGCAGGCAGCGGAACGGCTCCTCCGTCAACTCGATGTACGGCTGCATGAAGACCATTCCAACGAGGTTGACCGGCAACGTAAGACCGAGTGCGGTGAGATCCACTTCCTTGACGAAAACCATGAGAGATCATTATACCCAAAGCAAATCGAGAAATCTCTATTAGCCAGTCGCCAACCCCCTCAACCGGTCGCGGCGAATTGCGGGGCGCCGACCGGCGGTCACAGACCGCCGCTACAGGGCAATGCGCAGAAACTTATGTCGCTCTGTATAACACATTTTTTCTGCTTTTTTCGAATAGAGCAAAGGGGTTTCGACGCATGAGACTTGCACGCGACCATGAAAGGCGTACCGACATCAGTATGTCAAGTTTTTGAGCAGGTGGCGCGCAGTTGGGCCATGACGGGTTCACGGGGCTCAGCCTCAACCACCGGCAAGTTCCGTGCGCAGCCTGTCCCATAGGTCGTGCTCGCGCTGATGAGCGTCGTTGGCGAGCATCCGCTCGTCGGAGTTCAGGTCGGCGAGAAACCGGAAGCCTCCGGCGCAAGCGGCGCAGATTCTCTCACGGTCAATCTCTTCGGTGCGTCGCACCAGGTCGCGCAAGTCCTCCCAGTCAAATTCTTTGCCTTCCTCGAATTTTCTCATGAACAGCGCGGGTTCGAATGTATCGCCAGCCTGCCAGAGCTTCAGCACCACAAGCCTGCGGATGAGCGGCTGATTAAGCGGCCGGATGGCGTAAATGCCCAGATCATAAATGTCGCGCGCCTTGTTGCGCTGATAACAGGCGCGTATTTTTTCAGCGAGGATTTCGGGCAGTGCCAGGCAGATGATTTCGGAAGGAGCGAAAGGCAAGAGTCTGAAATAACTCTGTTCGCATTGCGGCCGACGCTCCGGCGCCAGCGTCGGCGTCTCGCGGCGACTGATCTGGACTCGAATTTCGCTGTCCCCTGCCCTATTCCATTCATGCGAATAAGTCGGATTCACGCCCCATGATAGACCGTCCAAGGTCTCGTAGTAGCTATTGTCAGGAATACGGAACCTGATCCCGTGAAATTCCTCCTCGAAGGCTCCCATCATGGCGAGGATGACATCCTCGTGATCGTGCTCCTCAAGCGCGGTGAAATCCAGGTCAGTCGAAAACCGCCCCTGGCTTCCGATGAACATTTTCCGCAGGCAGGTGCCACCCTTGAAGGCCAGCCGGTCAAGAATGCTGCGCTCCGAGAGAAGCTGAAGCAGGAAGGTCAGCACGATTTCTTTTTCGGCGATCATCATGTCACGAAGGCCAGATTGAGTGGAGTAACGCCGCACCTCAGGTAGTGTGAGCATCCCTACGCGTCCTTCTTCAGCGCTTTTCGCCGACCGAGCCCGGCACTCTCGCGCAGCTCTTCGCGCGACACGTTCACGAACAGATTCCACGTCTTGTCATAGCCGATGGCGCCATGGACCTTGTGCGCGGGGTTCGGTCCCATCCATGTCCGGGGGCCGCGCGCCGCGAGCCGGAGCAGCCGTTCGCGGATATCGGCGGGCATCTCCGCCTTGACGTGATCCATCACCCAACCGAACCTGCGGACCAGAGCCGTCGAATCGATCCGTTCGAGGTAATCTGCCGCCTTAGACCAATCGAAACGGCCGCTCGCCGCTGCCAGGATGGAGGTGGCTTCTCCCACACCGCCTGCCAGCGCCGGGCGGTCGATGCAGTCGATGGCCGTCTTTTCGCGGTCGGACATCATGATCTTGTAACCGAATACATCGACAGGCGCGAATCCGAAGAATTTGCCAGGCTTGGGATTGACAACCCGAACCCGCCCCTCCCCCACCCGCCTGCCCCGTAGATGCGCAGGCGTGACCACGATGATCACGCGGCGATGTTGCGTCGTCATCCCGTAATGTCCAGCCGCGCTGCCGTATCCGATATAGTAGGGATCGGCGATACGGCTCGCGAGCGCGAGCAGATTGGTTTCACCCGTCGCATCGGGTCCCTCGTCGGGCGGGATGACGAGATATTCGCCCCAGCTCGCCCGCTCCAGCCAGCCTTTCCGGCGCAGGGATTCGATAACGTTGTCCGCCGCCTTGGCGCTGGCGCCCAGCAGTTTGATAATCTCCGGCCGGCCCACCTCACGCCGTTTCTGTTCGGCAAGGGCAAGCACGACCCGGCTTTCCTGCGGCGATAAGCTTCGGACGCTGGAATCCATGATATTCTTCCTCACAAAACCCCCTTAAAAAGGGGGTTCTGATGAATAAAATATCACACTTGCCTACCTCTTTCAATATTTATTTTCACAAAACCCCCTTTGCAAGGGGGTTTTGTCATATAAAATATATAGCTCTGGTCCGGGCCTGCCGTCACAATCCCTGACGTAAGAAAACGTTCGCCAGCCTCACGCCGCTCGCCGCCGCTCGCCTGCCATTTAAGCAAGACCGTAAGAGATGAGAGTGTGGGCCACATCGATGCCAAAGCGCGCTGGCTTGCGCGGATAACCGCCGACACTCGGATACAGACCCGCAGAGTAGCCCGTTACGCCCCCGGAAAGCAAAAGCCCAGAACCCATTTCCACCCCTTCCAGCACGTCGGCGAGGACAAGGAGGGTACAGGCACTGGGCTGTACCAAGTACAGTGCCCGCCTGCACTTTTTTGTCCCTCGACTGTCCCTCAAGTACATGGTCAAACCACGTGTACTGGCGTTAGCTAGGACGAGCACTACCTGACTACATTTATAGGGAGGTCGGTATGAAGGTAACTAGGCGAGACGCTTTGAAAACTTCCGGGCTGGCTGTAGGCGGGTTGGCGCTTGCAGATAAGCTGGCGCTAGGCGACATTTCCGGCAATATCGGTGGAGGCTCATCCAACCGCAACTCTCTCTTCGATTCATTGGAGCCTTGCCATCCACAGCACGAGACACTGGCCCCAGATGAAATGCGAATCACCTTTCTGGGCACGTGGTATTGTCCCCGTCTTGCCCAGGACTGCAACAGTGTTTTTGTTGAATTGGGGAATGACGACAGCTTCGTCTTTGACTGCGGATCGGGCGTAATGGCCAAGTACAATGCCCTGGGCGTTCCCCTGTCGAGAATGACTAAGATCTTTCTGACCCATTTGCACGGCGATCATATGAGCGATCTGACGCACATCTACTCCTTTGGACCCGCATACGATCGCAAGATACCCCTGTACGTTTGGGGCCCGACCAAATCCGGGGTACCCGACCCGGTGACGACAGAAGTCTACGATGACGGAACGAAAGCTTACTGCGCACTACTCCGGGAAGCGCTGCGTTGGCATACCGAAAGCTTCAGCTTTCAAAGCACTGCCTTGGTAGACTACATCTATCCCACCTGGACGGTGCCAGGCGGCATACCTCTGCTTAAAGACGCTTATGATCTCGTGCCTTTCGAGTGCGACTGGACGGTGGAGGGTTTTCCTGCATACCATTACAACAATGTCACAATCACGAGTTTTCCGGCAGTTCATGCGAGGAAAGGATCGATCAGCTACAAATTGGAATGGCAGGTCGGGAAAGACGGTGCAGGAAACCCGATTGTCTTGTCGATGATCTTCACCGGGGATACCAAGCCCGCTAACTATGTCGTCCGGCAGGCGACGAATGGTGTGGATGTGCTGATCCATGAGATGACAACCTCGCCACAGATATGGACCGAAAAGTTCACTGGCCTTACGCCGGCCGACGGGGCCTATTATACGAGCGCTGTCACAGCCCTGCAGAATGTGATAAATAGCTCGCATACGCCGGAAAAGGCTTTTGGCTATATTCTCCACAAACTCGCAGTCCCCCCACGGCTCGCGGTGGGTACTCATTTCCCAGCCACGGACGACACCATCCGCGAAGCTTTTGCTGCAATTCGGTCCTGGTACCCCAAGGGTGAGGTTACGGTGGCCTCGGATTTCATGGTTTTGAATGTAACCAAGGCGCGCATTCGGGTGCGCCGGGCCGTGGTCTCGGATTACTCATGGGCTACCCTTTCCACTGCGATTACCGAGGCAGTCCCGGGTACCTTCGAGGCCCCTAAATATAATATTGGCGGAGAGGGAAATCCCTATGCGCAGCTCGACCCGAGCGCAGATGTGATACCTCCAAGCGCTTACAGCTAACGGCTTCGCGGGTTTGCGTTTGAATGCGGGCTTGCTGAACGTGTCGGCAATATCAGCCTGCTTTCAGGGCTGCGTGATGAGTTCCAGGTTAGGGGTGAACTTGACCCTCTGGTGGCAACCGCTGTGGCGTTGCGCCATAACGGCGCCCTGCCTGGGATCAAGGGCAGGTTTGGCCATCCCTTTCTCAAGGAACCATGCAACCGGACGCATTGTCGTAGCGGAAGGTCGCGATGCTGCAAACGGTGGTCTTATACGGCAATTCTCTGGTGCTGTCGAGTATCGGCGCGAGTCTCGACGGGCGTCCGGACCTGCAAGTGTTCGCCCTGGACACCACCCAGCCGGGCGCGGCGGAGCGCCTGAACGCGCTCGGGGCAGATGTGGTGGTGTTCGATCTGGCGACTACCCCGCCGCAACTAGCGATTACCTTGTGCAAAGCGAACCCCGGCCGACTGCTGATCGCCGTTGATTTCACCACGGGTCAGGCACTATTGCTCTCGAGCCAGTCGTCTCCTCTCCTGACCACGGACGACCTCGTGCATGTCATCGATACCCATGCCTCTCTTGAAAGGAGATCCCGATGAAGACTGCTGCCGAACTCGGATGCTATGGAATTGAAGTTATCGCCCCCCACTGGGTAAGGGGCATGGCAAAGCCAATGCGACATTACCTGGCTAACCCCGCGCGCCGGGCGTACTCGATCACCTGCGCGCGGTTTTCCATGTGCAGGCGCGCGATGATTTCGCCCATGTGGTATTTGATGGTGCGCTCGCTGAGAAATAACTTCGCCCCAACTTCTTTGTAGGTCAGCCCCTGCGCGACCAGCGTTAAGACCTGCTTTTCACGCTCGGAGAGGAGCCCGCGCCGTTCTATTTCCGCGGCTGGCAGGCGGCCAAACTCGCGGAGAACCCTGGCGCTCAGCCCCGGCGAAAGCACGGCCTCGCCCCGCGCCACGTCTCCCAACAACGCGAAAAACTCGTCGCTCGCCTGGGTCTTCAGCACATAGCCGCAGGCGCCGCTCTTGATCGCCTCGAAAAGGTTTTCGTCCTCCGCCGACATCGTCAGCATGACGATTTTGATCTCGGGTAGTTCCGCCTTGATCAAACGCACGGCTGCCAGCCCGTCGAGCTGCGGCATCTGGATGTCCATCAGGATCAGGTCGGGACGCAGGGCGCGCGCCTTTTCGAGCGCCTCCAGCCCGTCACGCGCCGTGCCCAGCACTTGGAAGCCCCGCGAGACCAGGAGATTGCGCAAGCCATCGAGAAACAGGGGATGATCGTCCACTAGCAGCACTTTCATGGCAGCCCCTTTCGCAGCGGGACGGAGATCACGACCCGTGTACCTGCGCCCGGCTCGGAACGGACCTGAACGGTGCCGCCCACTTCCTCCGCGCGTTCGCGCATAAAGCGCACTCCGAATTTCTGTCCGGCGGCGGCTTCGAGCGACGCCGGGTCGAACCCGGCGCCGTCGTCCTGAATGATGGCCTCGGCGAGGCCATCGCGGACGCTGATGCAGATGTCAACGCCGGTCGCCCGCGCGTGTTTCCTCACGTTGGTGAGCGCCTCCTGGATTATGCGCAGTAATTGGGCCTCAACCATGGGCGGGAAGGCTCCGTCGGCCAGTTCTGGCGCGACATTCAGTTTCGCAGCCAGGCCATAGTTTTCACGCAGGCGCTGGAGATAGTCTTCAAGTGCGGGAAAAAAACCGGAGCTAGTGGACATCCCCGCCCGCGCCCCGAGGATATACTCGCGCACGTCGCCATGCGCATCTTGCGCGACAGCGGCCAACTGCTTCAGACAGGCCTCGGCCTCCGAGGTTTGGCTGCGTGCCAGCATTGCCCGCGCCGCCTGGGCTTGCATCTTCACAAAACCCAGTACCTGGCCGAGGTTATCGTGCAGTTCACGCGCCACCCGGTCGCGCTCCCGCAGCGTCGCCAGGGCGCGCTGCTCTTCACCGGCTAGCGCCTGTGCCTGCATCTTCTCCGTCACATCGTGGAGCAGGATCAGGGAGCCGACGGGAAGGCCATGCCGCTCCTTTAACGCCGAATGATAGAGCTCATAATGGCGGGCCCCATCACCGGCGCCGAGGGTGATCTCGGATTCCGCCATGCGGCAAGCCGGAAACACCTCAGCCAGCACAGCCCCTCGGGCGCGCCTCGCGGCGATGCCCAAGATTCGTTCGGCTGCGGGATTCAGATCCATGATCCGCTGCCGGCTGTCCAAGACCAGCATTCCTTCGCGCATCTGCTCGATCACGGTTCGGCGGGCGATCGGGATCAGATCGAACATGCGAAAGCGGAACAGCGCGAGCGCAGGGTCGAAAATTCGTCGGTTCACGGTGCAGCCCCGGCGGGAGAAGTGACGAGTTCAATGTGGTAGCCGAGGCTTCGCAGTTCGCGGATCATTCTCTTCGCTCTGCTTTGTGCGGACTTTTGGCTGACCGCGGGGCCCCGTTCCTGGTAACGGACACCTTGGTGCAGAATCTTCCAGAGCAGGCGACAAAGGCGATGGGCAAGGATGCCGATGGTTTGGTTGTGGCCCAAGCGCGTGACATAACGGCGGTAGAGAAGAGCGAAGATGCTGCCCTTGAGTTTGGCGGCGGCATTGGCGGCTTGATTAAGAATGCGCCGCATATGGCGGTTGCCTTTGGGAGACCGACTGCTGGTGTTGACTCCGGCGCTCTGGTTCTTGCCGGGGCAGGCCCCTACCCAGGATGACAGGTCCCCGGCGGAAGGAAACGCGGCGGCTTGGGCTCCCACTTCGGCCATGATCTGTTGTGCGGAATCGACTCCCAGGCCGGGGACCTCCGCCAACCGTTGCACTTGGTCCTGGTGCTTGCTGAGCAGCGTGGCCATCTCTTCTTCCAGTTGACGGATCTGCGTCTCGATCCGTTGCCACTCCTCCAGCGCGGCCTTCAGCAGCTTACGGTAGAGGGGATGGAGGTCTCGGCAGGCTCCCAAGGCGTCGCACAGTTGCTCCCGCGTGGCCCGCAGGCGACGATCGGCCAGGGCCACCAGAGCGGCCGGGTCACTCTCGCCCTCCGCCAATGCCTGCAACATGCGCCGCCCGCTCGTGCCCAGCAGATCGGAGACTAAGCTGGAGAGCTTAATCTGAGCCTCTTCCAGCAACGCTTCCAAACGGTTGTGGAGTTGCACCTGATTGCACCGCAACTGGTACTTGGTGCGCATCACCGTCCGCCACAAACGCTGTTCCGGGTCAGGCACAAAGCTCAGCCGCAGCTCGTTAGCCACCAGCCGCTTGACCAGCCGTTCGGCATCGGCAAAATCATTCTTGCGTCCGCGCGGCCCGCGGTCCGACTGGGCCTGCGCCAGATGCAGACCTCCCGAGGTCGGACCAGTCCCTTCCCGCTTTCGGCACCCCGGCTGCCAGTACCGTTCCAGCGCTCCCCAGACCGGTCTCCAGTACTGCGCCGTCGACTCCATCACCACTTCCTCGACCTGTTGTTCGAGCAGCCAAGCCGCCAGCGCCTGCAGTTGCGCGGGGCTGGTGCCAAACGGCCTCCGCTCAAACGCGTACTCGCCGTGCACTTCCACTTCCGACACCACCACCGCCAACATGCGCTTATGCACGTCAATTCCTGCTATCTTATAAGACATCACACGCTCCTTCGGACGGGAGCGGAGAGCGTGCCTTCGATTTCCTTAAGCAGGGTCACGGGCTATCGCCGCTCCCTCCGCGGGAGACCACGACGCCCAATTATTCGCTCAACACGCACGCTCCGGATCAGACATACATACGGCCTCAACTTCTCCAATGCGCCATCGACCTTACCGCTCGCCGCCGCGACCATCTTACCCTCAAGTCCATTTTCATGGGGTTTCGCGGGCCAACGGCCCTAAGAGACATACATGGCTGAAGCGAATGCGGTGGCGAGAACGATGAGGTTGACCGGCGCGACCGGATTCACGTCGGCGGCGGTCAGCGCAGCCGCGCCGCGGACGACGAGCTGCCCGCAGAGGCAGAGTGCCACAGCCCGGCGGTGCACCGGTGCGGTTACGAAGAGCCAGACAAAGACCAGGGATATCGTTACCATCAGCAGGAAGGCATAGCCGGCCCCTATCCAGCCGCCGATGCTCCGCACCAGGTGGACAGACCCACCCACGGAGGCACTGGCCCACATCAAGTGATGAGCGGCGTTCGTCAGATTCAGCAAACCGAACACCAGTGGGGGAGCGGCTAGCAGAGGCACTGTTCGCCGGTTTAGCCAATGCCCCAGGTCAGCGTATTCCAGGGCGAACCACACCCCAGCGCTCAGGCCGGGGAGCACCGAAAAGTACTGGATCTTGTCCCAAAAGACCTTGACTGGCGCATTCAGGGCCGCCTGTTCCAACGCGGCTCCGCCGTCCCAAACGACAGCGGACAACATCATCGCGGCAAACGGCAGCGCCCCGGGCAACGAGCGGTGACGCCAGCCATAGATGGCCAGCGCCCCGACGAACCCCGCCGACGCCAACGTGGGCCAGAGGTACGGGGTGTATGCGTAATGCCAACTCATATCCACGAGCGCGGCGGAAACGCAAAACCGCCGTCAGGCTAACGGATGGGCTTCCTCAACCTGCGACAGGGACTACGGGCGGAAATTATAGCATCTATTACCTATCATACCGCTGGATTATTCGAACAGAAATGGGCCGCTTGGTCTCGCACTTCCATGAAACTGATAAACGGCAGTGCGCCGATACGCTAAACCGACCTGCCCACAAGGCCGGCATCTCGGGAGCCGGCGCCAGCGATGCCAGAGCCAGCGACTTTTTCGGACCGCGCTTTTTAAGTCCGCATGTCAATAACGAAATCCCGGATTTCTACCTCTTGCCAATAAGTGAAATCAATACGATACTGGATGTGACCTGTGAGGACTCGTAGGCGTGATCGCGATTTTTTGGGCAACAAAATGAGAAGTATGGGAAAAATTCCATTCCTAAGTTATTGAAAATACATGTACGGGCCCATAGCTCAGTTGGTTAGAGCAGCGGACTCATAATCCGTTGGTCCCAGGTTCGAGTCCTGGTGGGCCCACCATCTCTCTCGAAAGCAGCCGCTACAGCACCGGTGAATTCACGAAGCCGCAAATCCCATCGGAGTGGATTCCCGCCCTTGTGCGAGCCCAGGGCAGGGTTTTCGCGGGAACGACCGCCGCTTCGGAAGGCGTCCCATTCCAAATGACGCCAAACCGCTGGGTAGTGGGTCAGTTTGATGTAGAGGCGGCGGAACCTGTCCCGATCTGATCGGAACGCCGCCATGTGGTCCGTCAGTTGACGGATAAATTCGCCACTACATTTGAGAGCGGCGACGTAAACTCGCCGCTACAACACCAAATCGCCCGGCGATTAGAATGCTTGACAGGCTCCAATCTGTAAGCTAGTATTGTAGCGTATGAATGCGACCGGCAACACTCGCAAGAACCACACCCGCCTCAGTGCCTCCGCCGACCCTGGCGACGAAGAGACCCCGCACTCAGGGAAAGATGATTTGCCGGCAAGCCTATTCTGCCAATCATCGATTTTTGGCAGTGGGATGCAACTCGAAATGGTTCTTCAGCAGAATTTGTGGGTGGCCTCCGGTTCCGGCAGAGCACCAAGAGTATGGTAGAGAGCGATTTCGGCGGCGCGAAAGGTGCGAAAGCCATAGGCTTTTCGCAGCGTCAATTGCAAACGGTTATTGAGGCCCTCGGTAGGGCCACTGGAGATCAGCTTACGCGCCCGAAACCAGTTCAACAGCAAAGGTTCGTGCGCCCGCAGCATGCGCGCCACCTTCTTGAGGGGTTCGATGCGAGAGCGCAGCACCCGGTGATACCATCCCTTCAGGAAGCGTCGCGCCCACAGCACCCCCTGACAGGTCCAAAAGAACCCCAGGTCTTCCTTGAGCAGATAGGCACGCACCGTGCGCAGGTTAGCGCGCAGCAAGTGCGCCAGCTTGATTTCCTGCTGCGAGGTGAGATGCTCAGGCCGCTTCAGCAGGCACCAGCGGCTGCGGCTCAGGAGCGGGCGGAACCCCTGCCGCCGCAACTCTTGGCTCTCTTCGATGCGTACCTGGTCTATGGCTTGGTTCAGGTTCATCGCCACGTGGAACCGATCCAAGACATGCAGCGCTTGCCCAGCCTTCTGGGCGACCACTTCCAGATAAGGCCGCCACAGGTCACTGCAGATGAAACGCAACTGCCGGGTGCGCTCGGGGCCGAAAAAGTGGAAGAAGTTCAACAGCGTCTGGGCGCTGCGCTGCTCCCCCACCCAGAGCAGGCGCCGGGCCTGGCCGTCCAATTGATAAACCACCGTCAGATAGCGATGCCCACGTTGCCAGGCCGTCTCATCGATGCCCAGAACCTGGATGCCCGACAGATCCCGATGCGCCAACCCCCACTCCACCTGCCAGCTCACGGCATGGAAAACCTTCTCCCAGGAAGTGTGAAAAAATCTCGCCACCTCCTGCCAGGAAACCCGGCCCGCCCAGGTGGCCAAAAATTGCAGATAGCTGCGCGTCAGAGTCTGCTTCCCCTGCCCCCAGGGCACCATCTCTACCTTCACCCCGCAACGCGCGCACTGCACCCGGCGCAGCGCATAGACGAAGTACACCCGCATCCCCCACAGCGGCACGTATTCGAAGGCGCGCGCCGGCAAGCGGTCATATCCCGGCCCCGGCTCCCCACACCCCGAACACCGACCCGGACGATGCGCTCGTGGCCGCACCTCCACCGCCAGCACCTGTTCTCCCCCCTCCTCCTTCCACCGTACCCGCTCATACACAAAATCCTTGTACTTCTCCACTTGATTCAGAATACTCTTGACGCGCATCCTGTCTCCCCCCTGCGCCGGGATCTGTGTTGGTCCACATATCCCTTAACAGGTTCGGAGCAGGATGCGCTATTCCTTTTCTCTCTCCCGGGTCACCCACAAATTCCACGGAGGAACCCTCGAAAAGAATTCTTTTTTGAAGGAATGACGCGGGAATGTTATTGAAAACAAATGACCGCGGTTGAAAACTGGGGTGAGAAGCGGGAATGTTTATGAAAACAAAGGCACTTAGCCCTTCAAGGCGGGAATGTCATTGAAAACACAACCACTTAGTTTGGCGTTGCGGCGAGCGCTCCCGGGCTAGCGGCGCATGGGGTGGTAAACTAGGTGAGGAGACCCGATGCTCGAATTTCCTTCGCGGCATGAAATCCTCAAGCTCTTCGAGGAGGACCCGCAACGAACTTTCCGGCTGCGCGAACTGGTGCTCGAGTTGGGGTTACGCTCGAGCCAGGCGCGCGAGTTGAAGAGCGTTCTGAAAGATCTCGCCCGCAGCAAGAAACTTGTTTACCTGAAGAAAAACCACTATGCGTTGGTCCACAAAGGCCGCTACGCGGCACCGGAAACTCCCGGACGCAGCATTCCTCCGCTGCGCCCCCCGAAATCGCCCAACCTGGTGAGTGGCCGCCTGATCGGGCACCGCGACGGCTACGGCTTCGTCGTCCCTGACGTCCCGCTGGCGGGCACCGATCTCGACATCTTCATTCCGCCGGATGGCATGGGTTCAGCCTTGCACGGCGACCGCGTGGAAGTGCATGTGCAGCGGTCCACCAAGGGCTTTAAGGGCGCAGGCCGGATGGAAGGCCGCATTATTCAGGTTACGGAGCGCGCGCAGAAAACCGTGGTGGGCCAATTCCACTTGGGGCCGCGTTACAACTACGTGATGCCCTTCGACAAACGAATTCCCTGCGAGATTGTCATTCCGCGCGGCCAGGAATTCCCGGAAGCAGGGGCGGTTCGCGAACCGCCCCTGCAACCAGTCAGCCCAACGCAAGTGGCTGCTACGCGGGACCCCCTCACCCCCGGCCCCTCTCCCCCAAGGGGGCGAGGGGGGCTAGTTTCCCCGGGGACGCTCAGCCGCCACCGCCAATTCGGCGGGGAATCCGAGGAACGCTCTGCCCTAGCGCCGGTCTCGCGCCTGCGGGACCGGCCGAGTGTCCGCGACCTCGACGAGATGATTGTGGACGTTGAAATCACCACCTACCCTCGTCTCGCCGCCCTGCCGCGCGGGCGCGTCATCGAGATCCTGGGCCGCCGTGAAGATTTCTGCGTTGACGTGGAAATCATGATCCGCAAGTTCCATCTCCCGCATCGTTTTCCCGCAGAAGTGCTGGCGGAAGCAAACGCCGCACCCCAGTACATTCCCGAGCGCGATCCCGCCCTGCGCGACCGCCGTGACTTTCGCGCTCTGCCCATCGTCACCATTGACGGCGAGACGGCCAAGGATTTTGACGACGCCGTGTACGTGGAGCGACTGGCCTGGGGCAATTACCTGCTCCACGTTCACATCGCCGACGTGGCCCACTACGTCCGGCCTGGCTCGGCGCTTGACCGTGAAGCCCGCCTGCGGGGCACCAGCGTCTATTTTCCGGACCGCGCCGTCCCTATGCTGCCCCTGGAGCTTTCGAACGGCATCTGTAGTCTGAACCCCCACGTGGACCGGCTGGTGATGTCCGCACTGCTGGAATTCGATCCCGAGGGACGCTTGATGGAATACGAACTCCTGCCCGGAATCATCCGCAGCGCCGAGCGGATGACCTACACGGCGGTGCGCGACATCCTGGCCGGCGAACCCGCCGCCTGCCAGCGCTACGCCGCCCTGGTCCCGAACTTCAAGCGCATGGAGGAGTTGGCGCGCCTCCTGGCTCGCCGCCGCGAGGACCGGGGCTCGATTGACTTCGACCTCCCCGAACCCCTCATCGAATTCGACGAGCATGGCCGCATGACCGGCATTACGCGCTCGGAGCGCAACTTCGCCCACCGCATCATCGAGGAGTTCATGCTGGCGGCGAACCAGGCCGTGGCATCCACCCTCGAGAGCAAAGGCATTCCCGTGCTTTACCGCATCCACGAAAAGCCCGACGCGAAGAAAGTGATTGAGTTTGAAGAGATCGCCGCCACCTTCGGCTATTCGCTGGGCATTGAGTTGCCCGCCGCACGGCGCACTCGAATGCGGCTTGGCGACGAGCGCGACCGCACCCCGCGCTTTCACGAAGCCATCGAAGGGGAACTCAAGATCAGCCCTTATAATTACCAGCGGCTCGCCAAGCGACTCGAGGGCAAGCCCGAGGAACGAATTCTTTCCTACCTGATGCTGCGCTCGCTCAAGCAGGCGCGCTACTCGGAAGAGAATGTCGGCCACTTCGCCCTGGCCACCTCAACCTATACTCATTTCACTTCGCCCATCCGCCGTTATCCGGATTTGATCGTGCACCGGATTTTGAAGGCCGCGCTGGCACAGGAGGAAGGCGGGGTCCGCGCGATCAGGGAACAGGGAATCGGCAACAGGATTCGAGGGGAAGGACTCCGCGCTCCCGCGAACCCGGTGCGCGAGCTGGGCGCTCGCGCCACAGCGGGCGAGACGCCCGCGCCACAGTTTCCTGGCGGGGCGTTCGTGCATCCCGAGGAATTGCATGCCTTGGGGCTTGAAACCTCCGAATCGGAGCGCCGCGCCGCCGACGCCGAGCGCGAGTTGATCGAATGGAAGAAAGTCTCCTTCATGGCGCAGCACGTCGGCGACGAATTTGAGGCGCTCATCATCAGCTTGATCAAGCCAGGGTTTTTCGTGGAATTGACGGACCTATTTGTGGAGGGCTTCGTCCCGCTCTCCAACCTCCAAGACGACCTTTACGTCTACCGCGAACGCCTGCGCGCCATCATCGGCCAGCACTCGAAGCGCGCCTTTCACCTTGGAGAACGACTCCGCGTGCGCCTGGTCCGCATCGACCGGTCGCAGAACAAGCTGGAGTTCTCTGTGGCGGAGTGATGTCCTGTCTTCATTCTTATCGCGCGACCGAACCAAGAGGGTACGGCAAGCCGTACCCCTACAGCCAAGCAGTGCCCCGTGACCATTGTAAAGAACTGGACCTTACAGCACACTAGCGCGGCGAGGAGCGATCCTTCTTTGGAGTGCGGCAGCTTGCTGCCGCTTTCCAGCCCGCGAGCTTGCTCGCGGGAATTTCAATCGCGAGGGCAATTCGTAGCCAGCAAGCTGGCTGGGAACAAAGCGGCAGCAAGCTGCCGCACTCCAAACAAGTTTTCTCCCCAAAGCATCGTGCAGCGGGTATCATTCTTTATGAGACTCACAGTTTTGAGAGGACTTCGACTGTCGCCGTGAACATCGACGAACAACTTGCTTACCTCACCAAAGGCGCGGAGGAGACTATCCGCGTGGAAGAACTCAGAGCCAAGCTCGAGCGCTCGGCCCGGACGGGAAAGCCGCTGCGCGTCAAAGTGGGTTTTGACCCCACAGCTCCGGACATTCATCTCGGCCACACGGTAGTGATCCGCAAGATGAAACACTTCCAGGATCTCGGCCACACGGTCATCTTTCTCATTGGTGACTTTACCGGCCTGATTGGCGACCCGACCGGCCAGAACGTGACGCGCAAGCCGATAACGCCGGAGCAGGTGGCGGCCAACGCCGAGACGTACAAGAAACAGGTCTTCAAGATTCTCCATGCCGAAAAGACCGTGGTAGATTTCAACAGCCGCTGGCTGGGCAGGCTCACGGGGCGAGATTGGGTCACGCTTTGTTCCAAGTACACTGTGGCGCGAATACTGGAGCGTGATGACTTCTCAAAACGCTTCAAGGAGCAGCGCCCCATCGCCATCCACGAGCTTCTCTATCCCCTGGCGCAAGCTTACGACTCCGTGGCGCTCGAGGTAGATGTGGAGTTGGGCGGCACCGACCAGAAATTCAATCTGCTGGTCGGGCGCACCATCCAGCAGGAGTACGGACAGGAATCGCAAGTCATCATGACCATGCCGATTCTCGAGGGACTCGACGGCGTGCAAAAAATGTCGAAGTCACTGGGCAATTACGTTGGCATCAACGAGGCGCCCGCCGAAATGTTCGGCAAGCTGATGTCAATTTCCGATGACATGATGTGGCGTTACTATTTGCTCTTGACGGATATGACGGCGCCACAGATCGACGAGCTTAACCAGGCAGTTGCTTCGGGAAACCTCCATCCGCTGGAGGTCAAGAAATCTCTGGCTCGCCGCATCATCACGGATTTCCACGACGCCGAGGCGGCATCCCAAGCTCAGCGAGACTTCGAAGCCCAGTTTAGAGACAAAGGCCTTCCGTCGGTGATCGAGCAAATTTCCATTCAGGTTGCGGCCAAGCGAAAGCTCTTTCGCTTACTCGTGGATATTAAACTGCTCCCCTCAAACTCCGAAGCCCAGCGAAAGATCAAGGAAGGCGCTGTCTACATGGCGGTGGGTGACACGAAGCAGCCCGACTGGAAACGGCTCACCGACCCGACCTGGGATTTCGATCCCCATCAATACCCCGTGGTGATCTTCCGCATTGGCACGCGACCGCCGGTGAAAGTGGTGTGCAGAGGTTAGAGGCACAAAGGGACCGCTTTCAGCCGCTGATCTTTCCGACGGTGCTCCCGATTACCAGCATGCTGAACTAATTGGGGAGATCCTTGCGATGCGACAAATCAAAATCATTGTCGAGAAGCACCCGGACGGTTATGTGGCCTACCCTCTCGGCGTCCATGGTGTGGTGATGGGAGAAGGCGATACCTTCGAGGCGGCGGTTGCGGATGTCAAGTCAGCCATCAAATTTCACATCGAGAGCTTTGGGGCGGATGTTCTCGATAATTCTCTCTGCTGAATCCAATAGTGAAAACCCTGGCAGGGGTGGGAAGTAAAGCTGCGCCTTGGGGCGCGATCGTTCGGTTACAGGGGGACAACGATGGCCGTTCAGGAATCTTTCCTTCACGGACAATTGCTAGACCGGCGCCAAAAACTCGAAACCGCCTTGGTGAACTCCGAAGGGAGCGAGAGCCTGCTGCAGCTTTTGGATGAGGTTGATTCCGCGCTGGAGCGTATGAAGGCTGGGACCTATGGCATCTGTGAAACTTGTCACGATACCATCGAAGAAGACCGATTGATCACAGACCCCTTGATCCGATATTGCCTGGATCATCTCACCCCGAGCCAGCGGCGGGCGTTGGAACAGGACTTGGAGCTTGCATCACAACTCCAGCGAGGATTGCTCCCCAATCAGAATCTGGCCTTTGCCGGCTGGGAGGTCTGTTCTCACTATCAACCCCTTGGACTTGTGAGTGGTGATTACTGTGATGTGGTGACTCACCAGGATGAGTCCCAGGATTTCTTCTTCGCGCTGGGAGATGTTTCTGGAAAAGGCGTCGCCGCGTCCATGTTGATGAGCCAACTGCACGCCATTTTCCGCACGCTTATCGCTTCCGGCTTGACTGTTCAAGCCATGGTGGAACGGGCGAGCCGTGTCTTTTGCCAGAGCAC
The DNA here is from genome assembly GCA_963832915.1 of uncultured Acidobacteriota bacterium. Taxonomy (GTDB): domain Bacteria; phylum Acidobacteriota; class Terriglobia; order UBA7540; family UBA7540; genus CAVROP01. Next base: position 118,398 of record CAWHWE010000054.1, on the reverse strand, counting down.
ACTGTCAAGTTTGTTCGCCACGCTTGTCCTGGTTCGAGCGGAACAGTCGGGTAATATTGAGGTCTGCAATGCCGGTCATTGCCCTGCCCTGTTGCTGCAAGGCGGAAAGGTAATAGAACTTCGAGCCACAGGAGTGCCCCTGGGGTTGTTCTGCGAGGGAGCCTATCCGACCCAGAAAGCGGAAATGGCGTCCGGCGATGCGCTTCTTCTCTATACGGATGGGGTTTCCGAGGCGCGGTCAGCAGAGGAAGAAGAGTACGGCGAAGAACGGCTCAAGGAATTGGTAGCTTCAAGCTGCACGCGATCGGCGCAAGCCCTCTTGGCAGCGTGTATTGAGGATTTGGATCTATTCCGATCCGGAGCCCCGCTCTTGGATGACCTGACCCTCATGGCGGTACGGCGCGTCGTTTAGGGCCATAAGCCCCTTTGCCGTATTGAACCAGGAGGCAGGGTATCCCGGACTTTCATCTGCGGCGCTTGACATAGCTTTCAGTCTTTTCGACCTTTCCGCTCCTACGGTAGTGGTGCAGTTTGGTTTTGTAGCGCCGGCCTTTAGCCCGGCACAGCCCCGAAGTGCACCACTTCCGCTCCCACCCACGCGTATTGTCATTTTGAGAAGACCTTAAGGGCCTGGCGGGGAGATGGTCAGGTCGATAACCACCTTCATGCGAGTATCGAAAGAGCTGACCTGTCTGGCTTCCGAAGACACACCTTTGAAGCTTGCCTGGACCTCGTAATCGAGATGCGGATCGAGATCTGAGAAACTGTAATGCCCATCGGCGTTCGCATATATGGCCAGAGTTTTTCCCGTCTGGAGGTTCTTGAGTGTTACTTCAGCGCCGCTAATTCCGTTCTCAGCCTTGTCCATCACCACGCCACTCACCATCTTGGTGGTGGGGGCCTTCTGCTTCGCCGCCAAGCCAGGTGCGCAGAACAGCCAGGTGGCAGCGAGCACGCCGGATAAGATATAAACGCCCCAACAAAACCGCCGCGGCGGGAAACGGCTCGACGGACCTCGCAACAACGGGAGGGCTAGAATCGAAGGGGTTCGAGCGCTCAAATTACCAAGCCTCCTCTTCTTCTTCCTCGCTCGAGGATACTTCCAACTCCACGGGATCCGTGTTCACGACTTGCAGTTCAGCTCCGCACTCGGGGCAGTCCAACGTCTGCCCTTCTTCGACATCATCTTCGACATCAATGGCGGTCCGGCATTCGGGACAAACGGCCATGCCTCACCCCCTGACAACGCAGCCTTCAGAAGCAAAAGGAAAGTCTAGTTCATTTCCCAAAACGATGTCCAGCGCTTCGCGAATCCGGTTCCAGTGTCATGCCACACTTAATTCGCTACAAGAGCGATTCAGTTGAATCCCCTCACTGCAGGTCTCTTTCCCCCAAAGGGGAGAGGGGAGATTCGATTCTAATCCAAGCACAATCACCTGGAATAGACTTCTTGAAGTATCGCCCAATTGGCTCTTTCCATTGTGTGGCGCGAAGGCTACGCTAAGAGGGTGCTTGTGCAATTGAGAGGTGCCCCATGAATAAAGGTTATAAGTTTGAGACCTTGGCGGTGCACGCCGGGGAATCCCCGTGCCCTGTGACCGGAGCTCTCGATACGCCTATCTACCAATCCACGACTTTTGCCTCCGCCGATGCGAATGAGATGGCCGCCGTATACGGTGGAGAGAAGCCCGGATATATGTACACGCGCTACGGTAATCCCACCCTTCACGCGCTGGAAGAAAAACTAACCGCTCTGGAATGCGGCGAAGCCGCCCAGGTTTTTTCCTCGGGGATGGCCGCCATCTCGTCGGCCATCCTGGGATACGTCCAAGCGGGCGACCACATAGTGGCGGCGCGCTCGCTTTACGGGGCCGCTTACGATTTCCTCGCCAGGAAACTCCCCAGCCTTGGCGTCTCCACTACTTTTGTTCAGTCCACGCGTGTCGAGGAGTTTGAAAAAGCCATCCGTCCCAACACCAAGTTGATTTACTTCGAAACTCCCAGCAATCCGATCCTCGAAATCCTCGATATCGCAGTTCTCGCGCAACTCGCACGCGCGCAAGACATTCCCTCCATGATGGACAACACCTTTGCTTCACCGGCCCTCCAGCAACCTCTGAAGATGGATGTGACGGTCGTCGTTCACGCGGCCACGAAGTACCTGTGCGGTCACGGCGACGCCATGGGTGGGGCGGCGATCGGCCCCAAAGATTACATTCACCATCTCAACCAGGATATCATTCGCGACTTCGGCGGATGCCTCAGTCCATTCAATGCCTGGCTGATTCTGCGAGGCATGCGCACACTCCACCTCCGCGTGCCTGCTCAATGCTCCAATGCCCGCAAGATCGCGGAGTTTCTGGCTCGCCATCCCCAGATTGAGCGGGTGAATTACCCGGGCTTGCCCAACCATCCCGGCCACGATGTGGCCAAGAAGCAGATGAAGGATTTCGGGGCCATGATGAGCTTTGAAGTGAAAGGAGGATATGAGGGCGGAAAGAAGGTCATGGATGGCGTAAAGATTTTTGCCCGCGCTGCCAGCCTCGGCGACACCCGGTCGTTAATTGTTCATGCCGCTTCCACGAGTCACCGGGCGGTTCCACGCGAGCAGCGGTTGGCCATCGGCATTACTGACGGGTTGGTGCGGCTCTCGGCGGGGATTGAAGCAGCGGAGGATCTGATCCAGGACCTCGATCAGGCCCTGGCTTGCTCAACAATCTGAGCCAGCGAAGAACTTGATCCGCGCTCTCGTTGGGCGGAAACACCGGATAAAAGACGTGCTCGATTCGCCCGCCTCGGACGATCAGTGTCAAGCGCTTCACAAGCCGCATTCCGCCCGCCTCGAATGTGGGCAGGCGCAGCGCCTCGCATAATTTGAAATCCGCGTCGCTCAGGATTTCGAATGGAAGGTGGAGACGCTCGGCCATCTCAAGTTGATATTCAATCGTTTGAGTGCTTAGGCCGAACACGCCGGCCTTGAGCTGCAACAAGTCCTGATGGTGATCCCGGAAGCTACACGTCTGGGGAGTGCAGCCACGAGCGCCGGGGATCATGTCCCATCCTTCGGGTAGCGGCTTTCCCGGCACCCCGGTCATTGGATAGCAGTAGATTACAGTTCTAGGCGTTCTCAGATCTGAAAGATCGACCATCCTGCCCGCCGTTGAGCGGAGAGAAATCTGGGGCATTGACATGTCCCTTAAGTGGTCTGCCGCGCCGTCATCGACTGGCCGAGGTAGATCGGGGGGCAAAGGAAAGTCTGTCACTTGCTGCATCCCACCATTCTACCACTACCAAAAGGTCGCTAAGGTTGACATGGGCTGAGTGAAGCAATAGTGTTGTCCGGCTGAATGAAAGCGGGCAAAGGCGCTCCTAAGGCCGCTGCAAACGAGAGGTTGCTCCATGAAAATGAATGTCACGCAGGAAACCACGCGCCGCGCCTTCCTCCAGGCCTGCGCAACGGGATTGAGCGCAACGGGATTGAATGTTGCCTTTCCCTCGCAAGGCGACTCCTCAATGCCAGCCTCGTCCTCCACACCCATCCTGCGCCTTGAAGCGGATCCCAAACGAGGCCTGGTCCCGGTGCTGAGCTGGGATACAGAAGGAGGAGAACGCTTCCACTCCAACTTACTCCGAAAGGGTACAGGGCTTGGATTGCGACTGCGCACCGGCGGCCAGTGGCGCGACGGAGCTGACTTGCCCACCACCGTCCAGCCCTTGGGCAGCGGCGCCAGGTACCTATTCCAGGTGACATCCCAAAGCAAGTTGCAGTGGGATATATCACTCTCAGGTGACAGTTTCGTGATGACCGTTTCAGCGGAAGGCTCCGGCACGCTCCCGCCGAAGAACGTCGAATTGGTCTTTCCGTTTGATCCCATGGTCACGCCCACAACTGTCTTACCCAGCCGATGGCGAGATGACGGGAGCTTTGAACCGCCGATGGTAATCAGCGCCCCTGACTTTGGTCAGATGCTATTGCGTATAACACCCTCCGGTGAAATAAGAGGCCGGCTGGAGGGAAGCCGCGATAACCACGTCGTGGACCTTGTCTTGGAATTGCCCCAGCTCGACGCGACTCATAAGTACAGTTTCAGCTTCACCCCGGTCACGCTTGCCCCTCCGCAGGGCCTTGAGGACGAAGCTCTGTGGCGGCTGGCGCGGCGCGGATGGTTCAATTGCTTTCAGCCAAGCGCTCGCTGGGGTGAGCAGAACCGGGCTTTCAGCGCTCCCTCCGGCATCCTGGCAAATAACGTCCTCAGCGATCCGTGCAGCTTCTCACTGATCTTCCAAGCCGACCACATGTTGTGGACCCCTATGGTGGCGGAAGGCATCTCCGTGGCGGAACTGGTGCGGCACTCCATCGAGTTTTGGCTCGAGCAGCGCACCCATATGACCGGCGAGGTAGTGGGTTATTGGGACTACGTCAATTTCCTGGATGCGAACGCGGCCCCGGCTATCTGTGCGTGGGATTACGTTGAAGCCACCGGTAACCTCGCCTGGCTGGAGAAGACGATCAGCCACCTGGAATTCGTGGCGAATTTTCACGCCCATCGGGACCAGGATCTGGACGGCCTGGTCGAAGCTACCCAGAGTGGCAATGCCAACACGCTAATCGACCCGGACCGGTCGTCCAACTGGTTTGACGCGGTGAATTACGGCTATAAGGACGCTTACGCGAATGCATTGATCTACCGGTCTTGGTGTTGTCTGGCGGACCTTGAGTCGAAGCTCCACCGCGGGGACCAACGTTCGCATTACGCAAGACTGGCGGAGCGGTTAAAGGCGGCTTACGCGCGCACACTTTACAACCCCGAGACCGGTTGGATCGGGGGCTGGAAAAGCCAGGACGGAAAGTTGCACGACTATGCAAGCCCCGTCGTCAACGGTCTTGCGATTGAGTATGGCCTTGTGGACCTGAAGGAAGGCAAGAAAATTGTGGAAAAAATCTGGGCCAAGATGCAGACGGTGGGTTTCAATCGCCCCGAGTTGGGGATTCCCCCCACCTTGGACCCGGTTCTTCGTGCGGACTACATCCAACCTGATGGATTAGGCAGCCCACGCCGCGAAGACGGAACAGACACATTCCAGCAGTACGAGAATGGAGGAATCTCAGCCGGACACAGCCTGCATTTCCTGGTGGCGAGCTACCTGGTGGGTGAGGGGGAGAAGGCGGATAAAGTCCTGCGGGCGATGCTGGGCCGGCAACAGAGCGGCGGCTTTCAGAACGGCGTGCAGAATGCCGGCTACAAGGGCATAGATTGGACAACCTGGGATGGCAAGCCCTGTGGCTACGAAGGCTATCTAGCTGATGTTTACTACTTCCTGATAACGGTCCTGCTCCGCGAGCCCTCCTGCCGGGCGCGTTTCTATAAACCACTGTCCGTCGCCTGACGCTTATTTATTAGACGGCACAAAGCGTGAAATTATCCGGGCTCGGACCTTGCCGGAAAGCGCGTCAACATCCCGGAGCGTCAGCCCACTGGTGGGAATTGGGGGATGAACGATCATTTCCGTTTGGCCGGCCCTGACGTGGTAAGTGTCCGGTTTCAGCACGGCCCTTGTCCCATTCAAGGTTATAGGCACGACGGGGACGCCGGATTGGATAGCGAGGTAAAAGCTGCCGGATTTGAACTGCCCGATCTTTCCATTACGGCTCCGGTGACCTTCAGGAAACAGTATGACAGAGCTTCCAGCACGGATCTTTTCTGCTGCCTCGTCCAAGCTCCTCAACGCCTCCCTGGGGCGTTCCCTGTCCACGGGGATGTGCCCCGACCGCTTCAAGTGCCAGCCCAGGAATGGCATCTTGAACAAAGAGCGCTTGGCAACAAAGCGGAACTGGACAGGCAAATTCACGAAGAGGATGGGGATGTCCATGGCGCTTTGGTGATTCGCGCAATAAATGGCGGTCTTAAGGGGAGCCAGGTTTTCAACGCCCTCCACCCGAGTCCGGATGCCACTTGTGGTCAAAATCAACCAGGACCAGAGTCGCGCGAAGGCGTGCTGCCATCGCCCGCGGCTATCGTACAGGGAGGCGAGAAGTGAAAATGTTCCACAAACCGCCGTGTAGAAGTAGATCAGGAGATTCGTGAAGAGGAGGGAGCGCAGATAGCTGAAGTAATACGAGATGCCTTGCGGTTTGCGGGCCTCTTCGCTTGGGGTGTTTTGAGCAGTCCCCATGGTCGTATCACACGAGTCCTTTGGCCGTGGCGGGGCGGACGGGGTTCGCAAGCTGAAGTTGACCATCGAGAAGCGCTTTCTTGACTGCGCCCACCAGGAATAGCGAACCAACAATCATCACCGCATCTTCGTTGGCGCTCGCCCGGCAGGCCCGCTCCACCGCCACTGAGGGCTCCGGTTCGATCACCAGCCGCGGAGGACGAAATCGAGACGCCGCTAGTATCTCTTGCGGAGTGGCCGCACGCGCCACGTGGGGACGCGTCAAATATACTTCCTCCGCCAAGGGAAACAGGATTTCGCTGATTTCACCCATCGCCTTGTCCCGCATCGATCCATAGACGAGTCGCAACCGCCGCCCCCTCAACTCCTCCTGAATGAACTCCGCCAGCACGCGAGCCGCCGCCGGATTATGCGCCCCGTCGAGCAAAACCAGCGGATGTTCCAGGACCTTCTCGAGCCGCCCCGGCCAGGATGTGCCTTGCAAGCCCTTGACGATAGCCGCACGGGTTATCCGGAAACCATCCCGGCTCAGCCGCCACGCCGCTGTCACCGCCGCCACCGCATTCTCCACTTGAAATTTTCCCAGCAAGGGAGAACTAAGACTGCCGAAGAAGTCTGCATCCAGGGAGAGATTGAACAGGTAATGCCCCTGCAAGCTTTGCATGCCCGAAAGTCCGCCAAAATAGCCGGTCTCGAGTAATTCCGCGCCCAGTTCCGCGCACCGCTGCCGGATCACCTCCGCCGCTTCCCCTCGTTTACAACCGCACACCACCGGGGTGCCAGGCTTAATCACCCCTGCTTTCTCGCGCCCAATCGCGGCGAGGGTGGACCCGAGGAACTCGACGTGGTCGAGCCCGATATTGGTGATCACTGCCACGCGGGGTTGGGTGACGTTGGTGGCGTCCAGCCGGCCTCCCATGCCCACCTCCAGCACCACGAAATCTACTCCTGCCTGGGCAAAATAATGAAAACCGGTGGCCGTCAGAAACTCGAAAAAGCTTGGCAACTTCCCCAGAGTCTTCTCTTCCAGCAAGCCTTCTACAACTCGGCGGACTTCGGTGAAGGACCGAGCGAAATCATCATCGGCGACGTCCGCTCCGTCCACCCGGATCCGTTCGTTGACCTTGACCAGATGCGGGGAAGTGTAAAGGCCGGTGCGGTAGCCAGCCTGCCTTAGGATGCTGGACAGCATGGCCGCCGTAGACCCTTTCCCATTCGTGCCCGCGACAATGGCGGTGGAATACTTCAGGTGGGGATTCCCCAGGCGGGCAAGAACCTTGGTTATCGTTTCCAGCCCCCATGTCAGACCATGCAATTCCTGGCCGAGGCTGTCCAGATATTTTAAGCAGTCGCCGTAATTCATGTATCTAAGGGGTCAGACGTCAGGAGACAGAAGTCAGAATGAAGTTTAAAGGATAAAGTTCAAAGGGTGAAGGTTAAAGGGCAAAGGTTACAAGTGAATATTGCCCTTATCCTTTACCCTTCGTTCTGGCTCCTGAGTTCTTCCCGCCGGCGTTCAGCCCTCCCACGCCCGTAACAAGCGGAAGGCTCGCGCCAAGAAGCCTTTCAACTCCTTGCGAGGAACGATATCGTCCAACATGCCGTGGGCGAGCAGGAACTCGGCGCGCTGGAATCCGTCCGGCAATTTCTGCCGGATCGTCTGCTCGATGACTCGGGGCCCTGCGAACCCAATAAGGGCGCCAGGTTCCGCAATATTCAGGTCGCCCAGCATGGCGAAGCTGGCGGTGACACCCCCGGTAGTTGGATCCGTCAAAACTGAGATGTAGGGCTTTCGAACTTCATCCAACCGGGCCAGCGCCGCACTGATCTTCGACATCTGCATCAGACTGATGACCCCTTCCATCATGCGGGCGCCCCCGGAACAGGAAACCACCACCAGAGGCAGCTTCTTCGCGATGCACCGGTCTATGGCTCTTGTCACCTTCTCGCCCACGACACCGCCCATGCTCCCGCCGATGAACTGAAACTCCATGGCACAGATGATGACCGGCTTGCCCTCCAGTTGACCCTCGCCGGTGATGAGGGCATCCTTCATTCCCGTGTTTCTTTCCGCTTGCCTCAGCCGGTCGCTGTACGCTTTGCTGTCCCTGAATTGAAGAGGGTCCGTGCTTGCAAGCCCGGCATCGTGCTCCTCGTACTGCCCCTCGTCGAAGAGCATTTCCAGGCGGGCGCGTGAACCCATTTTGAAATGGTGGTTGCACTTGGGACAGCAGAGCAGGCTGGCCTCCAAGTCCTTCTTCCAGAGAATCTGCTTGCAGTCGTCGCACTTCACCCAAAGCCCTTCGGTCTGGATGCGCTTCTCCTTGGGCGATTTCATCGGTCGCTTTTCTTTACGAAACCAAACCATGATCGGATTGATCCATTGGTTCATTGAGTCATCGATTCATTGAAAAACGGCGAAGAACCAGCCCGAGTAGAAATGATTCAATGAATCAATGGCTCGATGAATGAATTTTTAGTACTCGATTCCCCTTTGGGCCGAGATTCCCTTCTGGTACGGATGCTTCACTTCCCGCATCTCGGTGACCAAGTCAGCCATTTCCACAATCGAAGGATGCGCATTGCGCCCGGTCAGGATGACGTGGATCATTTCAGGTTTCTTCTTCAGCGCCTCCACCACCACACCCGGATCGAGCATCTTGTAGCTGATGACGTAATTGATTTCGTCAAGAATGACCAAATCATATTGACCACCCAGGATGCTTTCGCGGGCGAACTGCCAAGCCTCTTGCGCCAATCGGATATCTTCGGGGTCGGGCTTTTCCGCGCCCACCTTCACAAAGCCGCGACCCATGGGCAGTATCTTGAATCGCTCCTCGCCGAGCATCCGGGCCGCCTCGAGCTCCCCGTAGTGCCAGGAGCCCTTTATGAATTGTACCATCAATACCTTCAGTCCCTGCCCTAGGCAGCGCAACGCAGTCCCGAGGGCCGCGGTCGTCTTCCCCTTGCCGGGTCCGGTGTTGACGATTATTAACCCCTTGCGAGTGTCCGGCAATCGCGCCTCATTTATATCTCTGGAGTGCGGCAGCTCGCTGCCGTTCTCTCCCGCTCCCCGCCTTCTCCCGCTGGGTGGGACCAACATACTGGCCGTGCACGGCCGCGAGCAAGCTCGCAGCACCAAAGCGGCAGCAAGCTGCCGCACCCCAGAGCTAGCGCGGGTACGGGTATCCCCGCAGGATAGTGAATCCCCGGTAGATTTGCTCCAGCAAAAGCGCCCGCGCCCAATCGTGCGTCAGCGTCATTCTTGAAAGGGCTAGAAGGACATCCGCTTCTTTTCGGAACGCTGCCGAAAACCCTTCCGGCCCTCCAATCAGGAAGACAAGTTCCCGGGTTCCTCGCAAGGCCTGTTGCGCCAGCCATTCAGCGAATTCGGCGGAAGTCCACTCCCGGCCTCGTTCGTCCAAAAGAACCTTGGTGCACCCACGCGTTTTTTCAAGCAGGTTTCGTTCGCTGGAGGAGAGCCCGGACTTGTTTTGCCGGCCCGCCTTGCGAACAGCCGTCAATTCCTCCACCGTCAGTCCAGTGAAGTGTTCGATGCGGCTGACCATGTCAGCCTGGAGAGGCTCGCAAGTGTGCGTCTTTCGTCTTTCCTTCCCAGAGGACGCGAATTCGCATGCCCAGGTCAGCCTTCCGGAAGGGGTAGCCGCGGCGCATTCTTCCATAAGCGTTCAAGATCATAAAATCGTCTAGCACGCTCCAGGAAGATGTGGACAACAAACTGGAAGTAATCCATCAGTATCCACTCCGCCTGCGAATAACCCTCGATGTGCGCCGGAGTAATTCCCTCCCTCTTGAGCTTTTCCGCAATCGCGTCGCAGATCGCCTGGGCATGCCGCGTGGAGGTGCCGCTGCAAATCAGAAAATAACTCGTGAACGAGCAAGTCTTCTCAAGGTCCAGGACGCTCAGGTCCAAGGCTTTCCGGTCTTGAGCGGCGAGGACGGCTTCCTGCAATTGCGGTGTCATCATCCTGGCTGCTTCCCGCCACGACGGGGACGGTAAAGACCCTCCTTCAGAATGTATTCTTCCACAAGCGGGGGGACAAGGCCAGTCACTCTCCGTCCGGAGCCGATCGCCTTTCTTATATCGTGCGAGGCGACGGGCATGTGGATACCCCGCAGGACGTGAAGGGTGCTGCGCCGCAATCGAATCGTATCAGGTTTGCCGGGCGCGCCACCGGATGGAGTCATCGCCTCCGGCACCACTTTCCGAATCTCATTGGCGTCAAACCCGGGTCGTGAGACGACGATGAAGTCAACCAAGTCTAGCAGGCGGCGATACTCTTTCCAAGAGGGCAACTCCAGAAAAGCATCAACCCCGATGAGGAAGAAAAGGCGGTCACTCACATGAAGTGAGCGGCGTACCTTGCGGACAGTATCTATTGTGTAGCAGGATTTCCCTGCCTCTGCCGGCGCTTCAAGCAGAGACGGGACCAACCGCCGATCCCCGGCGCACGCCAGTGCCACCATGCAATAGCGTTGCGGGAACAAGGTCAGGCGATCGTGGTACTTGTGAGGCGGGTTTCCGGCGGGAATAAAAAGGACCCGGTCCAACCTGAACTTGCGCACCGCCGCGCGAGCCGCCTGCATGTGCGCGGCATGTATGGGATCGAAGGTTCCGCCGAAAAGAGCGATATTCAACGCTTTAAGAACCCTAAAAGTCGAGATCTGTAGATCGGATGATCGGGAGATCTGAAGATCGGGTGAACAAAAACCTGCGAACTGTCATTACTCACCCGATTATCCGGTCACCCGATCAGAGGCCGGGATCGGAGCCTGGCTTTGCCGGGCTATTTGCTCCAGCATCGCCCAGGTTTGTCGCTTCAGTTCTTCTAACCCTTCGCCAGTTACGCTGGAAATTTCAATAAGGACCATGCCCTGGGCGCGGCAAAACTCCCGCAGCGGGGTGAGCCGTTCTCCTGAGCCGGCGGCATCGATCCGCGATGCTACGAGCAACATCGGCTTGCCGGCAACTACCGGGCTGAAACTCTTCAACTCTTCCATGATCACCCGGTAATCTTCAACGGGGTCCCGGCCGGACTGCTCGGCGGCGTCAATCATGTGAAGCAACAAGCGGGTTCGCTCCACGTGTTTGAGGAACCCTATACCCAGCCCGCGTCCCAGGTGCGCCCCCGCGATCAGCCCGGGAATGTCCGCCATGACGAAGGAGCGTTCTTCATCCATAGCCACCACCCCAAGGCACGGCTCCAAGGTGGTGAAGGGATAATCAGCAATTCGCGGCCGGGCGGCGCTGAGCCTGGATATCAAGGTGGATTTGCCCACGTTGGGGAAACCCACCAGTCCAACATCCGCCAGAAGCTTGAGCTCGAGCTTTAGATCCCGCTCCTCACCCAATCTTCCGGGCTCTGCATTGCGGGGGGCCTGATGCGTCGAAGTGGCAAATTGGGCGTTTCCACGGCCGCCACGTCCTCCCTTTGCCACCAGGAAGGGCTGGCCGGGTGCATCGAAATCCCAGAGCTTTTCCCCAGTGCCGGCGTCGTACACCATGGTGCCGACGGGCACCACCACCGTGAGATCTTCACCATCCCGACCGTGCCGGTTGGATCCTTCCCCGTGTCCTCCTCGCCCCGCGCGAAAAAGGCGGTTGTACCGGAACTTCAACAGGGTATTCATCCCGTGGGAGCTTTCCAGGGTGACATCGCCGCCCCGCCCGCCGTCCCCCCCGCTGGGCCCGCCACGCGGGACGAACTTCTCACGGCGGAAGGCAACACAACCATTCCCGCCCTGGCCGCCGGCGACATGAATCTTGGCTTCGTCAATGAACACGTTGAGTCACAATCGGTAGGACAAACAGCCAACCCACAGAGGGTACCGCAATCCCAAAGCTCTTTGGCCGTTTTGTGGGGAAATGGGCGCTTGTTAGCTTCCGCAAGAAACCTCTGGAGGCCTGGCAATAAACAGCAAAAGCGGTATAAGGTTCCCGAACGCTGCCGCAACCTTCACCGCTTCTTGGCTCAATTCGTTGAGGGAACCAGAATACTCACAAACCGGCCGGAATGGCCCTTATCCTCAAATCGGACTATGCCTGAAACCTTAGCAAAGAGGGTGTCGTCCTTTCCGATGCCGACATTGTCCCCAGGCTTCAACGGAGTGCCACGCTGGCGAACCAGTATTGACCCGCCCGAAACAAATTGGCCGTCAAACCGCTTGACACCTAGCCGCTGCGCATTCGAGTCACGCCCGTTGCGTGAAGTTCCTTGTCCCTTCTTGTGTGCCATATCGAGATTCCCTTTTCCGGTTGGGGCGCTTAATTCGTAACGATGTCCTTCACCAGCACTTCGCTGAAGCCTTGGCGGTGACCGATGGTGCGCCGGTACTGCTTCTTGCGCTTGTATTTGAGCACTCGAACCTTTGGGGCCCGCGCGTTGCGGAGGATCGTTCCCTGAACCTTGACGTTCTCGACCAAGGGCGATCCTACGACGAAATTCTCTTTCCGCACCACAAAAACATGGTTGAACTCGATTGTCGAACCCGGTTCCCCCTTGATGAGCTCCACCCGGATTACATCCCCCGGGGAGACCTTATATTGCTTTCCACCTGTTCGCAAGATCGCGTACATGCATCTTCCTTTCTGAGACTGTCACGTCGCGTTCATTATACAAGTGTGTTCACTTTTCTGTCAAATTTCCGAAATCCTCGGTGCTGTCCTGATTTCAGACGTAGCGCCGGCTTCCAGCCGGCATTGAGCCGCCAAGATGGCGGCGCTACGTTCAAATTAGGACAGCACCAAATCCTTGGTAGTGTCTCAGTTTAGGGTTGTAGCGGCGATCCCGCAAGGCGGGATCGCCACGTGGCAGCTTCTCGATCTGATCGGGACGCCGCCATTTGCTCTGTCCATTGACGGATAAACTCGCCGCGACTACACCAAACTGCCGCATCCCCCTTGCGGGGTCGGCGCGACTTGCCGTAGCGACCTCAAGCGCGTTTTTCGGTTATAATATCAAAAACGTTTGCAGCGACCCGGATGAAGCGTAAGGCGAGTGGGGCTTGAGCTTTATTTCAGTCATTTTGAATCTGATACCTATGATCAGGGAGGTATAGCATGTTGCGTAGATTCGTTGGGCCTCATCGGACACAAGAAGGAAGTTCCTCTGCGGCAAGCGAGCGGATGGGATCTTCATCTTCGCCCCGGCGAGCCTTTTTGCACAAAGTCGTCACGGGTTCAGTGGGCGCCGGAATACTTTCCAATCTGCCGGGTTCTGCGCTTCTGAGTGCCCGGTCATCGTCGCCCGTCGCTGCCCCTCCACAAGCGTCGCCAAAGAGCATTCGAGTTGAACGTGTGGAAACGTTCAAGGTGGTTGTTCCGTACAAACCTGGAGCTGTTTACAGCGAGGATGCAGCGGACCTTGAGCCCTTTTGGCGCGATCACCAGAAGGGCAATCCTGAGGCGCCCAAGATTATAATCAAGCTCTATGCGGACAACGGATTGATCGGAATCGGTGAGACGTCGCGTGGCGTACCAGAGGCCTCAGTTTCCAAGAATGGACGTTTCTTGGTCGGACGCAATATTCTGGACCTTGACTTCATTGCTCCCGCGCTGGGTTTGCCGGAGCCGGGGGCTTCCTCCGGAATCGACATTGCTGTTTACGATTTGATCGGAAAGACGTTCGGGGTTCCGATTCACTTCTTGCTGGGGGGATGTTTTCAGGACAGGGTTGCAGTTACCTACTGGACGGCCCAGCGCAATGAGGCCGATCTTGTTGCTGTTGCAAGGCAGGCGACTGAGCTTGGCTTCAAGCACCTCAAGTTTAAGGCTCGCGGCCCCTGGAGCCAAGTGCCCCAGCTTGTGCGGGCTGTTGTCAAGGCCACTCCGGAGTTGAAGCTTGGAGTTGACTACAACCGAACGTTTTCGGATCCTGGCAGCTTCCTTCCTGTTGGTAAGCAGCTTGAGGGTTTGCCTGTGAGCGTGGAGGACCCGCTCCCACCTCGCATGGAATGGTGGGCCGAGCTACGGCAGCGGATTGCTATCGATTTCGCGCTCACCCCGGGATGGGCAATTCCGCGCGGGCAAGTGGAAGAGCAGTATTATGCAAAAAAGTGGTTTCACGGCGAGCCTGACGGGAGCGGCATCGAGATGATCCAAGCAGTAAAGTTGGGGGCGTGTGACAGCTTTAACCTTAGCCCCTCCCAATTCTACTCTTTCGTTCGTCAAGCTTACTTGGCCGAGGTCGCCGGCATCCCCGTCTGGCATGGCTCGGGGGCAGAGCTGGGAATACGTGACATGGCATATATTCATGCTGCTGCCGCCACGCGAAGCTGCACCATCCCGTCAGATACGATATGCTTCCTTCGTGAGAGCGATCTGCTCGCGAAGCCATTTATGAAGAGCATTGTGGATGGCTACGTGGAGGTCCCGCAAGGACCGGGCCTGGGAGTGGACCTCGATGAAGAGGCATTGCGCCGGTACCAAGTGAAATAGGAAAGCGCCATTTGCCGGTGATCGACGTAGCCGTTCAAGCCGGGGCGCGAAAAGGAGAAACAGCTATGATGGTCATTGACAGCCACCTTGACCTTGCCTGGAACGCGTTGAACTGGAACCGCGATCTTACGCTCGAGGTGGCGGATTTGCGCCGCGTGGAGCAGGGCATGAAGGAGTTGAACCGAGCCCACAATACGTTGTCGTTTCCGGAGATGCGAAAAGCGGAGGTCGCCGTCTGCCTCGCGACTGTGCTGGCGCGTTGCAGCAATCTGAAAGACCCCTTGCTCGACTACCGCAGCCGCGAAGTCGCCTCGGCGATGGGCGCCGGGCATGTGGAGTTCTACCGCATCATGGAATCCAAAGGGTATATGCGCATGCTCCGCAACGCAGCGGCCCTGGAAGCGCATGTGGCAGAATGGAAGCGCACCGCCGGCAAGGGAATGCCCCTCGGTTTCATTCTGGCTATGGAAGGGGCGGATCCCATCCTAGACCCCAGTCAGGTTGACCTCTGGTGGGATCGCGGATTGCGCGTCGTCGAACCCGTGCACTTCGGTGTGAGCTTCTACGGTCACGGCACGGGTGCGCCCGGCGGACTGACCGCAAAAGGCCGGGAGCTGGTGAAGGCCCTGGAAAGCGTGGGAATGATCCTGGACGTCACGCACCTGGCGGACGAAGCCTTCTGGGAAGCTCTTGACCTCTATCATGGCCCCGTGATGGCGAGCCACCACAACTGCCGGGCCTTGGTTCCCGGAGATCGCCAACTGACCGACGAGCAAATCCGTTTCTTGATTGAGCGCGACGCGGTGATCGGAGCGGCCTTTGACGCTTGGATGTTGTACCCGGGCTGGGTCTCCGATCAGACTCCCAACACCGTTGTCAGTCTCGAGGCGGTGGTTGACCACATCGACCACGTTTGTCAACTGGCTGGCAACGTTCGCCACTCCGCCATAGGAACCGATCTCGATGGAGGGTTTGGGACCGAGCAGACCCCCCACGACCTCAATACTATCGCGGACCTGCAAAAGATCCCCACCCTGTTACTCAAGCGGGGCTATGCGGAAAGCGACATCGAAGCCGTCATGCATGGAAATTGGATCCGCTTCTTCAAAAAAGCCTTGAACAGCAAACCGAGCTGATGGCGGGAGGTTACCCATGGTAGTGGATGTTCACAGCCACTTTTGGCGGCCCGACGATTTCTCCGAGGACTTTCGCAATCAAGCGCGTCGAGCCCGGAATGGTGATATTGATTTGACGGTGCGCTGGGAAGATTACATCGCAAGTGTGGAGAACTTTGCCAAGGCGATTGTTTTCGGCGGAAAAGCCCGGCTCTCGGGCGTCTGGGTGCCTGACGACGCGGTGGCGGAGTATGTGAGCCAGCATCCGGATAAACTCGTGGGGTTTCTCTCCCTGGACCCAACGCAGCCCGGGTGGCAGGAGGAACTGCGGCGTGGCCACCAGGACTTGAGACTCAAAGGCGTCAAGCTCTTGCCCATGTATGCAGGTTTCAGGCCGAGCCAGCCTGAGCTGAATTACCTTTGGGAGTATGCCGGACAACACAACCTGCCAGTGCTTCTCCACACCGGAACGACATTTATTGACAGGGCGCCGATCGAGTGCACCCTCCCTCGGCATCTGGATGACTTGGCGACCCGGTTCCCCGATGTCAAGATCATTTTGGCGCACCTCTCCCACCCGTACGAGGGCGAATGCGTGGCCGTGATCCGAAAGCATCCGAACCTGTTCGCGGATTGTTCCGCTCTCCATTACAGGCCGTTTCAGCTCTACCACTCTCTGATGCTGGTTCAGGAATATGGGGTGTGGGACAAAGTGTTGTTTGGGACCGACTATCCCTTCACTACCGTGTCGGCCAGCATCGCCGGCATCAGGAACCTCAATGGCATGCTGGAAGGAACGCATTTGCCGCGCCTTAGCGATTCCAAGATCGAGGCGATGCTAAACAGGGAGTCCCTCAAGCTACTGGAAATCGAGGCTCAGTAGAAAACGTAGCGCGGACCTGTTCCCTAGGTCCGCGGCTTTTCGTCGTCTACAGCAGGCGTAGCGCAGACCTCCGCCTTTGAGGTCTGCGGCTTGACTGGTCATCCCGGCGCCGGTGCTGTATTCTAGCGGCATGTCGCGGCTGCGTCGCCCGTTTGTCTCCGATCGGTTCTTTTTCATCACGGTGCGCCTACTCGAGCGGCGCCGCGAATCAGATGACGCAGATTTCCAATCTCTGGCGCTGGCCATCCGCAGGGCGCGAGCGGTTCATCTATTCTTCCTCACGGCCTGGGTGTTCCTTCCCGATCACTGGCATGCGATCTGCGCCCCGCAATATCCGCTGACCATTTCCGAGGTGATGAAATCCATCAAGAACAGCTCGACGACACTCATCAACCGTGGACAGGCTGCGTCGGGCGAGTTGTGGCAGGGCCGTTTTTTTGATCGTGCCCTGCGAACCGTGAAGGAATACAACGAAAAGGTAGACTACATTCACCTGAATCCAGTGAAGGCGGGGCTGGTCTGTCGGGCTCAGGACTGGCGGTGGTCCAGTGTGAACGAGTATTCCGGCGTGACTGAGGCGGAACAAATGCGCCGCTGCGGGTTAACGATTGACCGGGTGAGCCTGCCCTTGGATTCGGAAGCGCGAATCTGAGGAAGAACCGCAGACCTCAAAGGCGGAGGTCTGCGCTACCCCTGCTGTGAGATGGATATATCTACCCGCAAGATGCCAAGATAACAAGTTCCAAAAGGCGCAAATGATGGAGCCATAGGGGGGTTGTCGCAGCAGAATGCGCCGATTCATCGGCGCGTTATGAGGGTCAGAAATCAGTGTTCTGGATGTTATGCGGATCAATCTAATCATTGTTAGGCGGCACCGCGGAACAAGGAAAGGTCACATACCTTATGTCATTACCACGAGAGTATTCGAAGCACTTGCCAGAGAGGACAGATGAGCAGCTATACGATGTGCTCGCTCATTCGGACGATTATCTTCCAGAAGCTCTCGAAGCGGTGAAAGAGGAGCTACGCAAGCGCAACGTCCCGCGAGAGACAGCAGCGCAGCTTGAGGCCACCATCCAGCAGAAGCTTACGGGCGAGCAGCAGAAGGCGGATGAGTCTTTGAGTTGGGTCCTCAAAGTTGTCATGTTTCTTCTGTGCGCGTCAAGTGTCGGGATATTGGGTCTGGTGCTTTTACCTTCGTATTATAAGAGCAGAGGTTACACCAGGAAAGCCAGACAATGCTGGACGTGGTTCGGATGGGGACTGGTTATCTGGCTCGGTTTGGGCGCAGTTCTCGGTTTGTTGATTCGTTTTAGCCGTTAAGGTGAGTAAGATGCCGCCTAACGAGTCACTGGAGCCGACGCCGGTTGGCGCTTTCCGTTCCGCTTTCGCGGTTGACATCACCGTTCCGGCGTGGCTCAGTTCTCGTCGTTAGGCGGATTTAACCCGCACTGGAGCCCAACATGCAAAACAACACAGAGTCCGAGTTGGATTCATTGAACATCATCGGCGATCTAGGCCCAGTGATCCCAAAGTTAGATCCGCGGGTACTTCAAGAAATAATGGCGGCAGCAGACCCAAAGTTCGACTTTCCTGCCGGTGACCCGAAGACGGCCTTAGTATGTTGTATTGTCGGCCAAGTGAAACAAGACATACAGGATCGTCTAGGACCCCCCAAAGAATGCAGCAAAGTGTTCGTTGTCAAAGATGATTGGAAATTCCAGTTCGCGCTGCGATACCCAACTTCACAGTGGAGTCAAGTATCGGCCAGCGATTCTTTCAAATACGTTTTTGAGCGAACCCGCTACTGGTGTGATTGCTACACACGAGCAATCGCGGCTGGAGCAAGGCGTCTAAAATACTATGATCTGTGTGAGATTCTCCTGAAAACGTCCCTTCGCAATGACCGGAACGCCTAACCAGTCCGCTGCAGCGAACTGCCGCCCCGCTGGACAGTTGGACGGTTCGGGTGAATTTGGCCGCGACGGTTGCAGTCGCCGGGCGTTTCCGTCGGCGGTCGCTGAGCTTTGTCGTTAGGCACCTCGAGTCTCTGCCCGGATCTGACGGTGCGCAGGTCTCGTGCACGGGAGCATCGCCAATGAATAAGAATGACAAATTCACATCTGACGAGAGCCTGCAAGGGAGTTTTTAAGGCGGCTTCCGCCGCCCTGCGGTGGGTTTCAGCCCGCCAATGACCCAGCGCCTTTCATGACGAACCCTAAACTGGTGCTCTGAGTTAAAATTTCGTTGAAGAAGTCAGCCCGCGGAGCGGGCGAAAGAATGTAGCCCACGGCGTAAGCCGTGGGTCCGCGGGCCCTCCCTCACCCCCGTCCCCTCTCCCGCTCGGGCGGGAGAGGGGCGCCGAAGGCGGGGTGAGGGCTCTCCACCCCAGGGCTTGCGCCCTGGGCTACAATCTTCCGCCCCTGACGGGGCTGCGAAAGGACCGCCCGGATGAAGAAGACTTTGTCAGCGAACTTCTGACTCAGGACATCGGAGGGAATTGCAAGTGGTGTAGCGCCTACCGTTGACCACAAGCCACGCCGACTGTAGCCCCTCCCTGCGGTGGTTAGTGATATCCTACGAGTGGCGTGCCGCTCAAGTGGCAGCCGCCTTGAATAGCTTGATGAATCGATTGGAGGCCTGGCGATGAAACTGATGAACCTGGAGTTCAGCCGCATTGCGCATGACACCTTCCGCATCCAAGGCTCGAAGGTCATTTACACTGACCCCTTCAAGGTGACGAAGACGGATGAGGCTGACATCGTTTTGATTAGCCACGAGCATTTCGATCACCTCAGTCTGGAGGACCTTCAAAAGGTGATCTCCCCCAGGACGACCATTGTGGCAAGCGTGAGCTGCAAAGGTGAGCTAAAAAAGGTGAAGGTGAAGGAAACGAAGTTTCTCGAGCATGGAGGCAAGTGCAGTATCGGGAAGGTCGAAATCGAGGCGGTTCCTGCTTACAACCTGAACAAGTTTCGGGCGCCGGGGCATGTATTCCACCCCAAGGAAGACAAGAAGCTGGGGTTCGTATTTCAGATGGATGGGACGCGCGTCTATTTTGCCGGCGATGCTGACTTCATACCGGAAATGAAATCCATCCAATGTGATATTGCGCTTCTCCCCGTCTCAGGCACTTATGTTATGACAGTCGAAGAGGCAGTGGAGGCTACTGCGGCGATTAAGCCGAAAATCGTCGTGCCCATGCATTACGCGGCAATCGTGGGCACGGAAGCCGACGCGCAGAGATTCAAATCTCTGGTAAAGAATTGTCAGGTGGAGATTATTTAGGAGGGGGTAGCGCGGGCGTCTCGCCCGCTGTGCCGGGAGCGTCCCGCCCCCGCACGTGGGAAAGTTAACGGCCCCTTGGCCAAAGAAGTCCACCGCAACCACGGACGAGGGCGTGGGCAGGGAGCCCACGCGACAACGGGCGAGACGCCCGCGCCACATTCCAGAGGCGTTGCCTCACGCGTTGCGGTGGCCGATCAGGGGTTCTGCGGCGCCCAAGCGAGTCCGTCGGCTTGCGGTCCCGCGCTGATCAACTTGTCAACCTTCCAGGTCTTCAGGTTGATGGCTGCAATCTTGCCGCTGGCCATGCAGGAAACGTAAGCTACTTCTCCGTCGGGACGCACCACGATTTCCTGGGGCAGCTTATCAACATCAACGGTTCTGGCCATTTTCATTGACTCAAGGTCAAGCACACCCACTTTGTTTGCGGCTGGAAGTGTGATCAACAGCCAACGCCCGTCGAGGGTCGGGGCCGTGCCGTAGGCCAGGGTGGGGAGCTTGACCCAGGTCTTCACTTTGTTGGTCGAGGTGTCAATCACTGCGAGCCGCGGCGACATCTGGTCAGCCGTAAAAACCCAGTGGTCGTCCACGGAAATCGAAATCCGTTGGGTCTGGCGCGAAATGGGAATAATGGCAAGGGGCTTTTGCGCCACCAGGTCGATGGCGGAGACCGTTCCCGGCCCTACGTTGGCGGTGTAGCCGCGCTGACCGTCATGGGTGATGGCCAGCATATGGGATTCCCGCTGACCGGTGGGAATGGAGGAGACGATTCGCAAGCTTTTCGGGTCGATGACGGTTATGGAATTGGCAAGCTCGGTGGTTACATAGAGCAGGCCGTTCTTAGGTCCGAAGACCGCGCAGTGGGGACGCAGAGGTTTGTCGAAATCCAGTGTCTTAAGCACGCGATGACTCGCCAGGTCAATCACCGCCAGGGTGCGGCCGTCTGTGCCGGGCTTGCCCACGCCGGAGTTCCCGTAAATCGGGACATAAGCCGTCTGCCCCTCGGGTGAGGACGCCACTTCATGTCCGGTGATTCCCCCCTCGGGAATCTCCACCACTTCGCGGCCTCCCTCAGGATCGATAATCCCCAGTGTTTGGTTGCCCTTGTTAGCCACCAGAAGCAGGCCATTAGAGGGCGAGGCGCCAGTTTGCGCAGCCACCCACAACGGTACGAGCAGACCGAGGCCGACTAAGACAAGGCTCCTCAAAATAAGCCGTTCCACTGTACCCTCCAAGCTCTCTGAATTCCTTGCAGCCCTCTTCGGCAGCAACTACGCTACATCCTAACATAGCGCAGCCCGGTGCCCGCAAGGAAAACGAGATTCTCCGTGTTCTCCGAGCCTCCAGAATCTCAACACTGAGGGCACGGAGTATCTCAGTGATCTCTGTGTCATGGCTCTTCCGGCCACGAAGGACACCGAGGCATCACTTGATCGAGAAGAAATCTCCGCGCGCCTTCAAGAAATTCCGAAAAGGTAATGCAGGGCGCTACACCTCATCAATCCGGCGTCCGGGCAGCTTGGCGAGAGACCTCGCACTGAGGACAAGGGCAGAGGCTGCGCAAGTAATCGAAGGAGTAGATACCGGAAGAATGGCCATCGCTCCAAAACACCTGGAGGGCATATCGTCCTGCCAGTTCTGCGCGCTCAGGTTTCAACGGTTTGAGGCCGAGCATAGGCAGGAGATTCGGTGGCTCTCGATGTGTCCCGCCTCCTTCCCTGCATGAAGCACACGGGCAGCGGTCGCGAAGGTAGTGGTACGAATAAGCGCTGGCGTGGCCATCCTCCCAGAGGATGGATAACGTGTCGTTCCCGGCTGCGAGTTTGATCTTGGTTGGGACGGGATGCATAAGGAAAACCGACTACTCAATACTTATCGTCTGCTGGTGGGCCACGCTCACCTGTTGCGCCAGGGCCGCCGCTACTTCATGAAAGGCCTTCCCGTGCACTGAATCCCCGTCCAGCGCCACGGGTTTGCCGGCGTCACTTTGCACCCTAATTACGGGGTCGAGCGGGATCTCACCAAGAAATGGCAAGCCAAGCTTCCTGGCCGCTTCGCGAGCGCCGCCATGCCCAAAAATCTCCTCCCGATGCCCGCAGTGGGGGCAAACGTAGTAGCTCATGTTCTCGATAATCCCCAGCACAGGTACATTGAGCTTTTGGAACATCACGATGGCTTTCGACGCCACTGTCAAAGCCAAATCTTGGGGGGTGGAAACAATTACGGCCCCTGTCAACGGGATAGTTTGCGACAGGCTCAACTGAATGTCTCCTGTCCCCGGCGGCAAATCCATGATGAGATAATCCAGTTCTCCCCAGCGCACATCGCCCAGAAATTGCTGAATGGTCTTATGGAGCATGGGGCCGCGCCAGATGACGGCTTCGTCCTTGGGCAAGAAATATGCCATGGAGATGAGTTTGACGCCATAGGCGAGGGGCGGTTCAATCTTGCCCTCCACGACATGCGGCAGCTCGTCCCCACCCATCAGCACGGGGACGCTAGGGCCATAAACGTCGGTGTCCATCAGGCCCACGCGGGCGCCAGTCCGTTGCAGGGCGATGGCCAAATTAGCCGCTACCGTCGATTTGCCCACGCCGCCTTTACCGCTCGCCACGGCAACGGTGCTTTTGACCAAGGGTATCAGGTTCGAACGTCCCCTGCGGGGTGGGCGGCGGCGGATCCGTTACCCGCACTTCAACATCGGACACGCCCAGTCCGTGCACGATTTGTTTTATGTTTGCCACCAGTTGGTTCCTGGCAGGGCTGGAGGTCTGCATCAAGATGCTCACCCGGCGATCCCCCACCTCAACGTCCTTCACGAATCCGAGCGAGACAATGTCCTTATGCAGGTGCGGATCGTTGACTGTCTTCAGAGCGTTCAGAACATCCTGCGGGCTTAGGTCTTTACTCACAGTAACTCCTTATGGTCACCGATTCCGGCTAACATTGGGTTCTATCCACATCGCAGGATCGTCAGGCTGCGAGGGCACGACGCAACCCCGGGTCGAATGCTAAGCAGCTACTTCAGAGGTTATTTCACATTTTACGCCCAATCGTTCCCACCTCTCGATTATACATGGTGCGCGGACCCGCGCAGGCATGGAATCTCCGCCTAGGCGCCAGATCTTCCCAGATCGATCGCTATTGAGCGGACTCCGCGATCACACTATCGTGTCGCAGGTTGAAATATCAGGCATCCGCGGTATGAAACCGCCTTCGCCTGGGGGGCTATCTTCCTTTAGCGTGGCTATGGTCGCAGGGCTCTGGGCTTACGATGGTTGGACCAATGGCGCCCTTGCCGCCGATTAGGTACTTGCGGTTACTGTCTTGCGTCGCATGAGGCCGGACCTGCGGCGCCCCTATCGAGTCTCCGGCTACCCTTTTGTTCCGGCGGCTTTCCTAATTGCTGCCGCCTGTTTCATCCTGCATACGCTCCTCGAGAGGCCGGTTGAGGCAGGCATCGGCAGCGGCATCGTGGCGCTGGGGATTCCCGCCTGCCGGCTTTGGAAGCGTCGCTCGTGGGCGGCCCGGCGGGCCGCCCCTTGCGCTTGGCTCACTGTTCCTCACTTGCCTTACTTGAGGCTTTCTTTACCTTGGAGAGGAGATCGTTGGCTTGTGTCCTCCAGGAACTTTGGAGCAACACCGCCCTGTTGAGAGCTTCCGCGGCCCCCCGGTGGTTGGCCGGGTACCCGGATTCATACGCGTACGCCAGGTAGTACAAGGCCTGTCCCTGCAATTCCGGGTTGGCTCCCAGCAGGTCGGCCGCCACCTTGAGTTCATCGATCGCAGGCTGCAGCATTTTCTTTGTCTTGGACGTGACCGCCCGCGTGAAAGCCACGTATCCCAGCGATAGGTGAGCCATACCGAGCTGGTTATCCTGCTCCTGTTTGAACTGAGCATCGGAAAGACCCTCGGGCTTCTTCATTTGCTGCGCCAGTCCAATGGCCTTTTTCGCATATTCGGCGCCCTTTTCGGGGTTGGTGCGGCCGAGGGCGTAGTCATACCCCAGAAGGTTGTAGGCCACCAGATTGTTGGGGTCGGCAACGATAGTCTTCTCACCGTACTCGACGGCCTTATCAGGTTTATTCGCCATCTTGTAGGCGATGAAGTAGACGTAATTGATCTGCGCCGCGTTCTTGGCAGCATCATCCGGGAAAGTCTTCGCAAACCTGTCCAATTGCTCGATGCGTTTGTTGGGATCGGCCTCCCGCGGGACAAGCTGGAGGAAGGCATAGACGACATAGGCGAGCTCGTCTTTGGCCAGCGCCGCGTCTTCTTCCAGCGCCTTTTGCCATTCCGCATCGCTAACGGTGGGGGGCTTGGCAGGCTTGCTTTCCGCTTTGATCACGTCGGGGGCCTGATTGATGACGTCGAAGGCGGCATCGGTAACCTTGCCTGAGCCCACGTAAGCTTTCAGCAGGTTGAGCATCAGCATCACATCTTTGTAATTTGAGGCCAGGCCTTTTTCACCGTATTCCACAACTTTGTCATAATTGTTGAGCTTTAGATATGTAATCGTATAATATTCATAAACGCAAGGCATGAACTTGGAAGTGGCGTGCTCCTGGGCGAACTTGTCCAGGGCCGCGATCTGCTCTTCGGGCTTCTCAGCGCCGTTGACGGCCTGCATGAGCGCATCTTCAGGTGTATTCGCCACGTAGGGCAGACCGGGACACACTTGTTGGGCTTGGAGTGGGCACGCAAAAAGCAGCAAGCCCAAGAAAACCAGGGAAACGGACATCTTGCGCATGGAGACCTCCCGTCCAAAGCAAAATCTGGGCTTCGGTGTTACGCCGCAGGCGGGGTAGAGCTTACGGGACAGCTCCCATAAGCCTCGCCTTGTTGGCCATGCTGCTCGCGAAGCTCCCACTCCCCAAGCAGCGCAAGAACGTGATACAACAAGACGCGGAGAATTGCCAGCAAAAAATTCTCACCGCCCCCGCAAGCCGCGCGAGGCTTCCGTCAAAGTCGAAGGGCACGGGCGCGCTGACCACATGGCGAGAAATCTTCGTGGCGCGGCCAGAAGGTCAAAACCAGTCCTCCAAGACAGAAAAGGTACGGGGAAGCACGCTTGTTTTTTCCTGAATCCTGACTCCCGAATCCTCTGTACAATATGAAGATTCATTGGGGGTCTACGGAGGAGGGTTCATGGAGCTTTTTTCCTGGGAGAGTGTAAAGAAGGAAGTCCTGAACGACAAGGTCGCGCGGAAAGTCATTTCGGCCGAGAAGATGACCATGGCGCAGATCTTCATCGCCAAGGATGGTGTGGTGCCGCTCCACCATCACGAGAATGAACAGATCAGTTCCGTCTTGTCCGGAGCGCTCAGGTTTGAACTGGCGGGCGAGGAAATTGTGGCACGGAAGGGGGATGTGCTTCTCATCCCCTCGAATATGCCCCATCGGGTGGTGGCGCTGGAAGATTCGCTGGCCCTGGATGTGTTCAGCCCGGTGCGCACCGATTGGTTAACCGGGAATGACGACTACCTCCGCCAAAAGGAACACCGTTGACGGACCCGGGCCACGCGGAAACCGTTGGGGTTATGGCCCGCCGGCCGCCGGATGAAATCGCCGCTGCATCACCAGGATTCGTAGGGTAGCGTATACATCATTGGGTCACGGTCAATATGGGTGGATGTGAGGCGGCGGCCTGTGAAGCCGTGCAACCGCGTCACCATGGCCACGGCCGGAGACGCTCGGGATACTCTCTTCACCAGGGTGAGTCTTGGCAGGACTTCTGAGAGGGCGTCAGGAGCGCCCCGCGAAATCTTCCTCGTTGTATTCCTTAAACTCCACGCGCGCGGCGGGGGCGGCTGGGGGAAGCCCCGGTCCGCTGAACTCTGCCATGACTACCGTGATGTTGTCGTTCCCGCCTTTGGCGTTGGCTTTATCGATCAAGGACTTGCACTTGTTGGAAAGGGGTTCAGTCCCCTTCACACTCGCAAGAATATCACTTGCGGGGAGCATATTATAAAGGCCATCGCTACAAAGCAGGAGGCGATCGCCCTGACGGACTTTGGTATACGTCACCTTCACATTCACGTTCTCGCTGCTCCCCACCGCCTGGGTCAGGATGCTTTTGCGGCTGTCCATTTCCGGGTCGGCTGGCACTTCGACACCGATTTCCTTGAGATAGTTCAAAAATGTTTGATCGCGAGTCAACTGGGTCAACTCGCTATCGCGAATAAGGTAGGCCCGAGAGTCCCCAACCTGCCCTACAAAAACATAAGGCCCGAACAAAGCAGCCACCGTGGCGGTGGTTCCCATTCCACGATAGATGGAGCTGCCTTGCGCTTTCTGGTGGATGATCCGGTTAGCATATTCGATGGATTCCCGAAGCAGGAGCACAAATTTCTTCGCGCTGACCTGACCCGGTGACTTGAGGTTTTCATACAGGCGTTTGGGGACGGTGAGGGCGCAAATCTGGCTGGCAACTTCCCCGCTGGCCTCCCCTCCCATTCCGTCCGCAACCATAAACAGCGAGCCGCGATTCCCCAGCGTGTAGTCGCGGAAAGGGGGCGCAAGACCCGCTTCACCCGTGGTCAGATCGCAAACCACAAAGTTGTCTTCATTGTTCTTGCGGACGCGACCCATATCCGACATGCCAAAGACCTTAACATTGACTGCCTGCTGCTTTACCCCCGTCGCCTCGCCCAAGGTTCTCACTCTCCCTCTGTCAGGCAACTACCAATACTCCAGCAACCCGCTAAGAGGCCGCCGCGACTCTAACCGGCGCAACCGTCGGCCATGCGTAACATAATCACCTAATAGAAACCTTTTGGGCATTTGGACCCAATCTCCTTCTTACCACACACCGGCTTCTGTATCAAGCGCCATACCTTCCCGCCCTTAGTTTGTCAACCGGACAGGATGGGGGCACGAAATGAAGAGCCAAGCTCTTGCACAAGCCGCTGAAATCACGGGCTGTTTGGTCTCAGTACAATATAGGCGCGGCCTGCAATCCAGACGGCGGCGCTCACTTTAAACTTCGGAGGTTAGGCAGTCTAAAGCAAATAATGTCCTGGCGGAATTGAGGGTGCGCGGAGGAGAATCTGCGCTAGCTACGCCAAGCCGCACCGTAAGTGGCTTGCGATTTCGTCCGCAACTTCCTTGGCGTGGGCAAAATCCGTGGGGGGCAGTGAAATAGCCGCAACCTTGGCGTGGCCGCCACCCCCGTAGCGCTCGCAGATGCTGGCGAGATTGGCGGTCTTGGGTGTGGCGTTCCATGGGTTGCTGCCCACGCCAATCTTGATGCGCGCGGCAGAACGGCTTAAAGCCACGCTGTAAACCGCCCCTGGAAACAAATAATACGGAATGAACTTGTTAAAACCTTCGAAGTCCTGGTCCGCGACGTTGAGGAATACCACCCCATCCTTTAGCTCACCGCGGGAGCGGATGATATCAATAGTCTTGAGGTGAAGGGCATAAAGCCGGTCAAAAGTTTGCCGTACCTCGGGGATATCCATGATCTGCTGAAGCGACATGGACATCAGTTTGGGTATCAACCGCACCGAGAACTGCGGGTCACTCGTCCCTTCGATAACCAGGGTGAGCTGCGTGGCCGGTTCGTGCATTTCCACCGCTGTCCGGGTATCAGGGTACTGGGCGCCGTCAATCAGGTCTGCCCAATAAACCAACTCGTCAAGCTCGGGGGCCTCGAAGCCGAACTTCCTCTGGCAGGTTTCGACAATGAACTTGGTGCAAGAGCGATAATCAGGCCCGTAGAATTTCTTCCCGCTCCGGTCATGGCGAAAATGTTCCGCGTCGGCTTCGCTGAGGAAAGCGCTTTGGTGGTGGTCGAACCACCAGGTGAGCCGCTCAGAGCTGGAGTATTTGAAATCCACTATGACGTTTTCTTGATCGTCGAACAGCCCCCCATCAAATAGCTGTCCTGCCCGGTGCACCAACCCGTGATACCGGAAATCCGCCTTGGGGTCGACGCACTGGCGATAAAAACGCGTGAAGACGGCGGCTGAGCCTATGCCGTCAAAGCAGCGATCGTGGAAACAAACAAGGACTCCCATAGCTCCAAACTGTGATCTGAGCTTCCTCAATTACAGGGCGTGCTCAATCCGCAATGGTGAAACTTGCTAAAATGCATTTAGAACTCGGAATTGTCAAGAAAAAAGGGGAAGGGGTTGCACCTCTCGAGGCGGGGAAAGCGCGCAACCCACGAGTGCGGAAATGACGGCAGCCCGGGATTCACACCGGCCGAGTCATCTAACCCGCTTGCTTGGCGGCCAGATCTCCAATAAAGGGGATCTTATAGAGCTCGTGGTTGTAGGCCTTATACATCAGGAAAATCCAGTACGCGAGGACGGCCAGCGAGACCAGAAGCCCGACCAGACCCATCGCCACGGCGAGAAATCCGAGCGATACGATACCCAAAAGGCCAGTCACAATCGAGTACGCGATCCAGAAAACGATAAGCGCCACGTTAAAGAATATGGACTGGAAGGCGTGGAAGCGCACGAACTGATCATTCTTGTAAGGCTCGATCACCAGAAAGATAATTCCGGAGATAAAGCCCAAGATGTAAGCAAGTAGTCCAGCTACGTTGGAGGACATTGGCGTCCCCGCGGCGACCGGCGCCCCGGGGCCACCTGCGACTGAACCCACAGGGGTACCGCACGATGCACAGAAACTTGTTCCTTCGGCCAACTGAGCTCCACATTTTGCACAGAATGCCATTGGTTCGTTCCTCCTTTTTGAGATTGTATGAGCCCACCCCACCTTGCCGAGGCTCCCCTAAACTGCGTCCACGCGCTTTGAACAGCGTCGATAGCGAAAACAGGGATTTAATTCTCTACCGTGAGTCGAACCATTACTAACACAAACTCTCTCCTGGCACAACCGATTTCGCAACACCCTGCTTTCCGATCGACATTCGATAATCGGCCCGCTGCGGCCGGACAATGAGAATTTGACCCTCGGTGGCGGGCCAAGGCGGCGCCGTGAAGCTCGCTAAGGGAAATCAGAAAAGGGCAGTCGTGTCTTCCTGTTTCTAGCTGGTCATCTAGCGGGTTTGGAGGTCGGGCGGCATGATTCGGCCGGTGAGTCGGCGGGTCAAGGGTTCAATGCCTAAACTGTCCACAGCTTGCTGCCTTTTGCGCGAGGTTAAATTGGGGGCGGGCAGGAGAACAAAATCAGACTCGTTGCGCGCAACGCCGGAGAGCTTCGTGCAGCCGCGCGCGAACATCGTCCGGCAAGGGGAAGAGCTTACCGTCGCAATAAAGCTCGATGGTTTTGCGCGTCGTGTCAAACACCGCGTGACAGTGATGGCACTTGCCGAGGTGAGCTTCGAGTGTTTTCTTCAATTCCGCGTCCAGCTCATCATCGAGATAATTCGAAAGTTGATTGACCGCTTTCCGGCAGTTCAACAAGCTCATCCTCGCCTCAAAACTTTACTCAACTCTTCCCGCAGCCACAGGCGCGCCCGGAAAAGCCGGGCCTTCACCGCGCCGATGGTCAGGTCAAGTAACTGCGCTGTCTCGTCGGCGGAAAGACCCTCCACGTCCCGCAAATAAAAGACAGTGCGGAAACCTGGGGGGAGGGACTGAATAGCATTGCGGAGTATTTGCTCCATCTCTTCCCTAGCCAGCGTTTGTTCAGGGTTGGGCTTCCAGTCCGCATAATCACGAACCAGAACTTCGCCGTCCTGGTCCTCGGTCTCTTCAAAAGGAACTTCCTTGCTGGAGCGGCGCTTCCGCAGTTTCATCCGCGCTTCATTAACCGCGATGCGCACAATCCATGTGTAGAAGCGTGAATCCTCCCGGAAATCGGCGAGATGCTGAAAAGCCTTCAGGAAAGTATCCTGGAGCACGTCTTCGGCATCTTCGGGGCTTCCCGTGATGTTCATGCCGAGCCGATAAATTTTCTTTTCGTATCGGTTGACGAGTTCCTCGAAGGCGGCGTAGTTCCCCGCCTTCGCCTCACTCACAAGGACAGACTCACCTCCAGCCAGTGTGGCCGCCTGCAGTTCACCCATTGGTACGTCCTGCCCCACCTGGCCTGCGCTCATGTGTAAGACATCCGCGGGCTGCCTGCGTCGATTGCGCGCCCACCGCTCTTCTTTAAGAAGGCGTAATCAGCGTAGCAATCCCGCACACTGTCCTACTTCTATGGATGCACAAGGCCTTATTTAAGATACAGTCTCGAACCGGGTTTCGCAAGCAGATTTCCATCGTCTCCGGCCTTGCAGCGGAGGGTTGTCTGAGGCAGAATAGCCTGGACACGCGTTTAGGAGGGAAAGTCGTGGATCGACCCAGTGCAATGTCCGTCTTACCCCCAAACATGCCTGTGAGCCCTTCAACACCGATGCTGCTAAAGCCTCGAGAACCCTTCGACTTTACCCGCACGCTGCGATTCATTCTCAGCCCGCCCGAGCTTTTGAACGGGCGGCAATTCCCTCCTTTGCTCGATTATTTTGAGGAAGGAGAATACCGGCGCGTGGCGGACGTTGACGGGCAACTGGTGCTCTACGGAGTTCGCGAGAAGATCGAGCGGAAGAGACCCGTGCTGCAAATCCGCATCCTAGGTGGACGGTCGGATGATACGATCCGGGGCGTCGTCGCAACCCAGGTGGCGCGCCAGTTCTCCGCCCACCTTGACCTGGCCCCGTTCTACGAACTTGTGAAAGCCGACCCAGTGCTTAGCCACCTCTCGGAGCACTTTCGAGGCATGCGCATTCCGCAAGCGGCCACGGTGTTTGAAACTCTGATATCCGCAATACTCGAGCAACAGGTAAACCTCAGCTTTGCACATCAAGTGAAGAAGGCCTTGATTGAAACCTATGGCGGACGCCTGGAATTCCAAGGTCGCTGCTATAACGCCTTTCCCGAGCCTGCCGCCTTGGCCATCACCACGCCCAGCGAGTTGCGGCACCTGCAGATTTCCGGCCCCAAGGCCTGCTACCTGATCGGCATTTCGCGGGCGGCGCTGGACGGCAGCTTGGACCTGGATGGCCTCCGCAATCTCGACCCCGCGCTGGCTCACACCCGGCTCATGGAACAAAAAGGCGTGGGCCCCTGGACGGCCCAGTATGTGGGCCTGCGCGCGCTGGGGCACCCCGATTGCCTCCCCGCCGCAGACGTGGGCCTACAGAGGGTAATTCGTGACCTCTACGGACTTCGCAAACAACCCTCTGCCGCTCGAATGGAAAAACTGGCCGAGCGCTGGGCCGGTTGGCGAAGTTACGCCACTTTCTACCTCTGGCTGACCTACTGGGAAGACAGGGCGTGGAAGGCCAGCCTGCTTGAGAGTATCCACGTCCGCAAGAAGAGGAAATCACAATGAAACCCACCTCTGCCGACCTGGCCCGGCCATTTCTGGCTCAGGCCAGCCGCCTACTCCTGCAAGTTTATTTGCCGCGCATTGAGGCCTGTGTGCGCTCTCTTTCCCCTGAACAAATCTGGTGGCGAGCCAATCCCGCCTCGAACAGCGTGGGCAATCTGGCGTTGCACCTGGAGGGAAACGTCAGGCAATGGATCGTTTCAGGCCTGGGTGGTGCGCCCAACCGCCGCCAGCGCGACAGAGAGTTTTCGGAAATTGGCCCAATCCCCCGCCGTACTCTCCATGCCCGGCTGCGCAAGGCGGTCAGTGAGGCGGACCGCGTGTTGCAGAAGCTGAACGGAGAGGCTCTCGACCGGACTTATTCCATCCAAGGATTCCGTGTCACCGGCCTGCGTGCTGTTTTTCATGTTGCCGAGCATTTTTCCCACCACGCCGGACAGATCGTCCTGCTCACAAAAATACTCCGCGGAAAGGACCTGAAGTTCACCCAATTGCCGGAGGAGAGGAAGAAGAAAGAAAACGCCGGGAGCATTCCGGCCCTGTGAGCATCGGGCAATTGAAACCGCAACTGCCCGGAAGCCGACGCTCAACTCCTGCTAAAGTTGGTGGACTTGTTTGGCGAGTATAACAAACGTGCCCGCCGGGACAAGCACACCGTTGATCGTTTGCGCTTGCGTTTCGAAGAAAGGCAGACCCTGGACTATGAGGGTGGGTTGTGTGCCGGGCGCGCTGAGGGCGGACAAGCCGGTCAGATTGAGGAAGACAGTTTGGTTGCTGGTCAGGACCATGGTGGGCGTCCCCTGAAAAAGGGTGGAGCAGGGGTTGAATGCGAAAGCCCCCGTCTTATCGTCATTCGCGACCTGAACGAACGAAGAGAAACTGCCCTGAATGGATTGCAGCTTATCGTAGACCTTATACGCAGTCACGGTGGTGGGGAGAGCCGGCGCGCCCGAACTGCTGACTAGCGTCGCCTGTGTAACCAGCCCGTGGACAATCACTTCCTGGCCCACGGTGATATTGTTGGCAGCAAAAGGCAGGTTCGCAAAGTTGACGCTTCTTGAAGAATACTGATAAGTGGTTGAAGGCGAAAGATTAACCACGGCGATGGTATCGGACGCCACAATGCGCTCGTCGTCTGGCACCTCATTACGCGCCCAGATGTTAAAGCTGGTCACGTTGCCATGCGAATCCCTAGTCACAGAGGTGACCGGCCCGATTATAGCCAGTACAGCATTGGTTCCGAGTTGGGGGATGGATGCCTCAAACTCGTCCTCCACGGAAGTCGCCACGAAATTCCCGTCCACGTCAATGTAGGCATCCACTTCCATAACACTATCAGTCACCAGTTGGTTGAGGTTGGAAAAGCCATAAAGCTGGGAGGAACTGGTGAGATTGACAGTTATAAGGGGCGCCCCGACAATGGACGTAGAGAGTAATTGCAGGTTGAAACTACCATCATACAGGCCGGTGTTGCCTGGCGGAGGAATCGTCACCGAGCGCACAAATCCCACCAAGTCGTAAAGCTCGCCAAAGCCCTGGCCCTGGCTTCCTGCCGCCGTGAGGGGCGTAACAGTGATTTCGGGTGTCCCGGTAGCCGTGAGATTTCCGGTCACCGGATTCGTAGTGATGCTCTGAATCATGTGGAGCATATCAAAATCGATCTGGATAACGCTGGCCACGCCCTTGTAGACGTATAAAGGCGGATTGATCGGAACCTCTATATTCTTCAGGGGGGTCAGCGTAAGCTGCGGGCTATTGATAGGAGGATTTGGCGGAAGGATAGTTGGATCGTAGAAAAACACTTGGGTCTCGCTCAGCGTGAAATAGGCGGTGTTGTACGTCCCGACATCCGCGGGAGTGGTGGTGAGCGGCGTCGTAAAGTCTCGCAAGCAGCCAAGGTTTATTTTGATAAGGGGCGGGTTAACGGCACTTTGGTTGATGGGGACAGTTCCAGTCCCGTTAGGGCCGGTGAGAGAGAGATCGGCGATATTGAATGGGAATGATACGGCATCACAAAGGCCGGGGAGATCACCGACCAGGGTTGTAAGCGAACCCGTTGGGGTCGTCGTTTTGGGTTTCGATCCTCCACAGGAAGTCAGAAACGCGACGGCCAGCACAGCCATCTGCGCAAATATAGCAATCCGCTTGAGCATCCGGTCTCGACTCTCTCCCTCGCTTGTGCCCCCTGTAAGGCGACCCCAGCACTTTCCATACCGCTCAGATTATTAAGCTGAATCTCACCGTCGTCCCAGGTCCGTCCACCCGCACCTCTTCTCTCAGATGATGAACACCTGCCGTCGGGTTATCCGGCCTTTGAGCGCCCTTCTCGACACATTACAAAGTCTTCAACATACAGTGAGTTCACTCCTTGTGGCAAGAGATATTCGAGCAGGACTTCCCCCATCTAAAATATCTCTTGCATTTCACTTCTCTCTGCGATACACGCCACATTTGGCCAGCGCCGGGCACTTTGCGTCGCGCCGTCGGACCCATGGGAGGCAATATGGTTGATCTCAAGAAGTCCTCATCCCAACCCGTTGATGTAACGAGACGAGAGTTCCTGAGACGATCCGCGGCGGCGGCCGCGCTCCCGGCTGTTCCCTCCTTAGCAGCCGGCAGAGGACTTGAATCCAGCAATGAACATGCGAAGCGCCCAAACGTGATTATAATTCATGCCGACCAGATGCGGTGGGACACGGTCGGGGCCTACGGTCTTAACCCGATGGGGCTCACTCCTAACCTCGATGCCATGGCCAGGAGGGGTGTGCTCTTTACGCAGGCAATAACCAATCAGCCGGTCTGTGCTCCTTCACGAGCCTGCCTTTGGACCGGCCAATATCCTGCAAAGCACGGCGTATGGAGAAATGCCATCCCCCTTGGCCGTGATGCAACGACCATCGCCACCGTCCTTCGAGAGGAAGGGTACACCACGAATTACATCGGCAAGTGGCATCTGGCTCCCGGCACTACAGGTCCAGTGGCTGCCCAGGACAGAGGAGGTTTCCTGGACCTCTGGGAAGCCTCCAATGTGCTGGAGTTCACTTCGCATCCTTACGAAGGTGATTTATACGACGCGAACGGTATGCCCATTCACTTCTCGGACGTTTACCGTGCAGACTTCATGACTGAGCGCGTGGTCAATTTTCTTCGTACCCGAGCCAAGGAGCCGTTTTTCCTCGCCGTTTCTTACATCGAGCCACACTTCCAAAATGAGCTGAATCGCGTCGTTGCCCCTCACGGCTATGCGACGCGATACGCCAATCCTTTTGTGCCCAATGACTTGCGCTTCTTCCCGGGGGACTGGCCGAGCCAGCTTCCGGATTATTATGGCTGTATCGCCAAGATCGACGAAGCCGTAGGCACAATTCTTAAGACCCTGAAGGAATCAAGGTTGGATGAAAACACAATTGTATTATTCACCAGCGATCACGGCTGCCACTTCCGAACTCGAAACACCGAATACAAGAGGAGTGCTCACGAGAGTTCGATCCACGTCCCGCTCATTCTCCAGGGTCCTAAATTCAATCATCCTCGGGTCGTGCATGAGTTGGTGGGAATGGTTGACCTGGCCCCGACGCTTCTCGATGCAGTCGGAGCCTCGATCCCGGCCTCCATGCAGGGGAAGAGCACCTTACCGTTGGTGGACGGGAACGCGGAAGGATGGCGGAACGAAGTCTTTATCCAAACATCTGAATTCATGGTGGGGAGGGTGCTACGCACGCCGCGCTGGACCTATGTGGTTGGCGCTCCTAAGCAGCAAGGCCAGAAACCTTCCAATCCGGACGAACGGTATACGCAGCATGTTCCACACAATGTTGCGGGCGGATCAACGCCCGCGCCTTTCAGCGAGCATTATGCTGAATACCAGTTGTATGATCTTTATGCGGATCCTCATCAACTGGTTAATTTGGCTGGGCGCGAGGGAACTCTTGAAATTGCGGAGCAATTGCAGCAACGACTGAAGGCCCGCATGGCCGAAGCCGGAGACAAGGCTGCCGAGATCAGCCAGCCCTTTTTCCCTTACTCATAGGCTGGGAAACGAAGGCTCGAGGAAGGCTAGGCCGCCATCCCGCAGCATTTCTTATACTTTTTGCCGCTGCCGCAGTTGCACGGATCATTCCTGCCAACCTGCTTCTTCCCCGCCGCCTGAAGGTCCTGCAAACGAATCGATTGCATGACGTTTGCGGCAGGCCGCAAATGTCGAAGTTCCTCCGCCATCAATTTCATGTAAGGATCTACGTACTTGAAGAAGAGCTTATAGCCTGCGCAGAGGTAATTTAACCCCTCTTCGCCATCCGGCGTGCGGATGAAACGGTGCTTCGGGCACTCACCGTTGCAGGCAAAACGGACTTCGCATTCGCGGCAGTAGCGCGGCAGCCTTTCC
Source organism: uncultured Acidobacteriota bacterium (assembly GCA_963832915.1). Taxonomy (GTDB): domain Bacteria; phylum Acidobacteriota; class Terriglobia; order UBA7540; family UBA7540; genus CAVROP01. The sequence goes on along the minus strand of CAWHWE010000054.1, from coordinate 82,810 downwards.
CTTTTGTCCAGACCGAAGTGTGTCTGTTGGGCCGAAATCGCCAACGCTTCCAACGGCCTCTCCATGATGTTGCCCAGCTTGTTTTCCGGGTAGACGTAATGGTCGCAGGAGTAGAGGTCGCCATTGTGTTCCAGTGCCATCGCTTGACCGCATGTCTGTCTGAAGACGCAGAGGCTCTGTTCCAGACCCAGCCAACTTTCCAACGTGACGTCGAACAACTGCACGAAATACCTTCCCACGTCATTGCGAACCCACTCATCGAAAATCGCACAGAGGAACTTTCCATACTGCCGCGGTTCCACGGACCACGCAGAGACGCGGGCGCCTTCTTTGGAGTTCGGAGATATGAGGACCAGCCCGTCGGGATCCGGCTTGTGCGCGATCCTCTCCACGATAGGTATGAACTGCATAAAGCCGCTTCCGATTTCTTTCAGAAAGCGATAGACGCCCAAGGGCTGGTAGGAATTCTTCCTCTGCACGACCGTCAGCGTGTTGAATTCGACCCCATGCTTCTTCAGGAAGTCGAGGCCTCGCATAACGCGATTGAAGGTGGGTTGGCCACCTTTGTCCACGCGATAGGCGTCGTGGAGTTCGCTCGGGCCATCAATGGAAATTCCCACCAGGAAATGATTGTCTGCCAGAAACTCGCCCCATGAGTCGTCCAGGAGGATTCCGTTGGTTTGGAATGCGTTTTCAATCTTTTTCCCGTTGGCGTACTTCTTCTGAAGTTCGATCACTCGTCGAAAATACTCAACTCCCAGAATGGTGGGCTCACCCCCTTGCCAGGCAAAGGAAACCGCCGGGCTGTCCTGCGCCTCAATAAATTGACGGATATAGGATTCCAAAACGTCCTCGGGCATGGCCCAGGAGGACTTTTTGCCATAGAGGTTTTCTTTTTCAAGGTAAAAGCAGTATTTGCAGTCAAGGTTGCAAATTGGCCCCACCGGCTTGGCCATGACGTGGAAGGCCCTCCGCCCCTGGGCAGACGGGTTTGGAGTCTCGTTCATTGCGCCGGGCTCCGGACAAGATTTGTTCCTCGAACCATCCCCGCACGGATATGCCCTGCGCGGTCAAATATCTCTTCCCGGCTGATTCCGGCTTCGGCATACATGGCGAAGATATTGTCATCCGGGGTCTCTGGAGGAATGGTATGCGAAGCTGCCAGGATGTAACCGCCTCCATCGCTGGTCATGCCCTCGATAAGGCGCGCGGTGGCTCTGCGCACCTCTTTGACCGTCCCGGAGGGCAAGACGCCCTGCGTATCAACTCCTCCCATAAAGCAAAGCTGGTTTCCAAACTCCGCCTTGAGATCCAGCGGATCCATTCCGGGGCAAGTGCATTGCACGGGGTTCAGCACGTCAATGCCTATTTCAATGAGGTCAGGGATGATAGGCTTCAACGCGCCGCAACAGTGGTAAGCGACCCACAGACCTTTCCGCTTCCCCACCGCAGCCACCCGAGCGAGATGGGATTTGATCAGTGAGCGCCAGGTCTGGGGGCTCATCAGCATCGAAAGCTGAGAAGCGACATCGTCTCCCGTCCAGAGCCAATCCAACGCAAATTGATCGCAGGCGGCCTGAGACAGCTCGATGGCGAAGTCCGCACAGCGCCGGAACATTTCATGCGCGAGTTCGGGGTCTGTCGCTATATCAAGAATTGCGTTTTCCATTCCTCGCAGCCGCCAGTACATTTCAAAGACGCAAGGAGAGACGTCGCAGCCGATAAAGTACTCCTGCCCAAACTCCAATACGGGAAGCATTAGCCGCAGGAGTCCGAGCAAGTGATCGGTCGGAAAGCGATATCGGAGAATTTCCTCACGACTCGCCTGGACCAGGGGGAATCCCGTGATCTGATTGAAACCGAGCTGTTTGGTCCATTTCACGCCCCAGAAATCCAAGTGCGATTCGCCATCACGCTCGTGGACGATACCTTCCATCGCGCAGTTGTTATTGACCCAGGTTTGCCGAACGTCATCCCCCATAGCCTCCGCCAAATGCGAAGCCGGTATCTCGAGGAGTCGCGCCAGCCGCTGCGCGGTCTGAGGATGAAACCACATAAAGACGGGAACACGATCGACCGGTTCGCGTCGCAACGCTGCATGGACGCGTTGTTTACCATTCATTGTCGCGGGCACTGAATTCTTCCCTTCCCAAAATTCCTTGACACTCCTACGGGCTTGTTCACCGCGCACCGCGCTGTGGGCTTTGCTTTATTGCGTCCGGAACGCTGGTGCGAAAGGGGGGACTCGAACCCCCACCCCTTGCGGGACCAGATCCTAAGTCTGGCGCGTCTGCCAATTCCGCCACTTTCGCGCACTGCCATTATAAATCAAGCCTTGGCTTCATCGACAGTGCCGGCGTGGGAATGGTAATGATGTGCTTGGTTAAACTCAAGAAGTCCCGTGGAACCCTCCGGGTGGCAGGGGCCAAGAGCTATTTCGAGGAAGGGAGTTGCTGCGCTGTTCCCCCTCCTTGGTAAGGAGGGGTGGGGTGAAGACATTGTAAAGAAATAGACGAGACAGCGAACTGGCAAAACCTCCAATCCGAAAACGGCCAGGCGCCGGGTTTCAAGACCGAATTCGCCCTTTGTGTTGTGTGAGTTAGCTGTTCATTTGCAGGTCAACCTATGTTCACCACTAGTCTATCGGCGCGGCAACAAGTCTGCATCATAGCGATTGTGGATGCCTGCTGGTAATGCAGGAGCCTCGATCAGAGTAGGGGGCGGCATTCGCCGGGGGATCCACGACAAGCGAGAGCAGTAAAAGGCTGCTCCGCAGGTGGTGACTTTACTCAGGAGGTAAGTCATGAAATCGATTCGAATTTACGGGCTGCCCCGCATACTGGGGCTTGCGGCATTGATCGTCTGCTCTAGCGCTGTTTTGGCTAGCGCGGAGATGGTCCGTGGAACATTCACCCTGCCGTTTGAAGCCCGGTGGGGACAGGCGGTTCTGTCCCCCGGCGACTACTCGTTCAGCGTTGACTCGAGTGGGTCTGCTCGCCTAACCATCAGCTTCGAGGGGACGTCAAGCCAAAACGAGGGCGCTGTCCTGCCCCAAGGCTACACCGACCAGCAGACTTTCGACCGGAGCGAACTGATCCTTGTCCGCAGTGGAGGGAATTACACTATCCGCGCCCTGCGCCTGGCCCCCGTGGGCATAACCATCAATTACCCAGCGCCTAATGGAGAGAAGCAGATGATCGTTCAGGCGCCTCAGCTCCTCCAACGCATCCCAGTGATGGCGAGCGGGAAGTAAGCGCCGTTGGACGGCCCGACATGTGGGGCAAGCCTTTCTTGCACGATCACTTCATTTGAAGAACAGGCTTGCCCCAGATTTTTTTGGGAATCTCTGGCTTCCGCGACCCCCATCCCAGCCGATAGGTTCCGCAATAAAAGGTCAATGAGTCTAAACCACCGACAGCGTTTTCAACTTGGACTTCGGTAACTTGCGCCGTGCAAAACCTTCCGCCTCGGGGTTATCTCACAGCTTCACAAGCGGGGCGCTCATGTTACACGGGGACCTTGCGCTCTTCGCGAGCCAGAACCTTCTCCATCAGGCGGGGGAAATCGAAGCTCAAAACGCGCTGGCAATTGCGGCAGCGCCACACTGGGTCCTGAGGATCGAGGTAGTTGAAGTTGACGCAGCCACAGTCGCAGAGCACCTGCAGCCCTTTGCTGCGCCCTTGAATCAGCTTTACATCTTCAAGCCCAACCGGAAGTTTCATATCAACCCCTCGCTCGGTTATTTCGCTTGACGAGCCGCTCCAGAGAAGCCTGCCTCTAGGAGAGGCGCTCGCAGAGCATCACGCGGTCCTGGTTGTCCACTTCGCGGAGACGGACGGCAATCATATCGGTGTCCGATGTCTGAAGGACCCGGCCCACGTAGTTCGCCTGGATGGGCAACTCCCTGCGCCCGCGGTCGATCAAAACGCAAAGTTCCACCCGCCGTGGCCGTCCGTGGTCCACAAGAGCATCCAGCGCGGCGCGTGTGGTTCGCCCCGTGTAAAGGACGTTGTCCACAAGGATCACCGTCTTGCGCTCGACGGAAAACCCCGGCGGGACGACGGCCTTCTGACCGGCACTCGAGAGGTCATCGCGGTGCGGGGTGATGTCGAGCGTTTCCACCGGTGGCACAGTTTTTTCGATCTCCGTCATCTTCCTGGCCAGTCGCTCAGCCAGCGGGACTCCACGGCGCCGGATGCCCACCAGAACCAGCCCTTCCAGGCCGTTGTTGCGTTCCAGGATTTCGTGCGCCAAACGCACCAGCGTGCGGTCAATCTCCGAGGCCGACATCAATTGGGCCTTCTCACGAACCACTGCACTCTTGGGTTGAACGCTTCCAGCACTTTCCATGTCAAACTCCCAAACGCCCGGGTAGCAGGCCGCCAAACTGGCCCACTACCAACGCCTGATTATAGCATTCTGCTCGCGAACGTTGTTATTCCGAGCATCCACGCCTACATTGAATCTTGATACGCTCTGCGCAAATCGCCCACGTAGTGGTCCGCCTCCCGCGTGGGCTTGGGGATGCGGAATCCATCCACGCACTGCTTCACCAGCCGTACTGCGGAATCGAGCGAAACACGATGTCCCGTAGTAACGTAAATGGGTCTCACGTGGTCCCGCGTCCGCAAGACTTCGCCGATGCGCTCACCTTCCAACATCAGCGGGGAAGTCGAGCCGGCTATCGCGCCGGGTTCCTGGTGCTCGCCCACCAGGCGCGACTTGGCGCAGCCGATAGTAGGCTTGTCAAACAAGATTCCGATATGGCAGGCGATGCCGAACCGGCGCGGATGCGCGCGCCCGTGGCCATCAATCAGGATAAGGTCCGGCTCGGTCCGCAGCCGCGCAAAGGCCGCCAGCAGCACGGGGCTCTCGCGGAACGAAAGCAGGCCGGGGACGTAGGGAAAACGCAGCTTGCGCCGCGCCATCCGCCGCTCCACTTCCTCCAGACCCGGGAAGCGATAAACAATGACGCCCGCAAAAGCGACCTCGGTCTCAGGATCAAAGGCCATGTCCGCGCCCGCCACGTAGCGGATCTCTCCAAACCGGTCCTGCAATTCCACGAGCTCACGCAGGCTTTCCTGAAGCCGCATCGCTTCACGGGGGGTCAGGTCCCAACGAGTTTCGAGCCGGAGTTCCATCGCCATGCGCATATTCTAACCCGGGTGATGCCGCGCTGCCTCGCCATAGCAAAGGCGCCGCGCCACGGACGCTTTGTGCTACACTTCCGGTCTTGCCATGAAGCTTCTCAACTTCGAGTTTAAAGCACGTTTGGACAGCGAGCCGCGCGTTCGCGAAGCGCTCAAGAAATTGAACGCCCGCTTTGTGGGGACGGACCACCAGATCGATACCTATTTTCGCGTCCCTTGCGGGCGGTTGAAGGTTCGGGAAGGCCGCCTCGAGAACGCCTTGATTTTCTACCGGCGCAGTACCGCCCGCCGGGCTCGTCGGTCAGCGGTTGAAATGATGCTTCTGCCGCGGCGGAACCCACTCCGGGCGATCCTTGGGCGCGCCCTCGGGACGCTGGCCGTGGTAGACAAGCGGCGCGAAATTTACTTCGTCAAGAATGTGAAAATTCACCTGGACCGCGTCCGGCAGTTGGGCAAGTTCCTCGAGGTGGAAGCCATTTCACGCGCGGGTGATGTGAAGAAGATACGGTCCCAGGCGCGGCAGTTTCAGGAACTGTTCGGAATCACCGCCAAGGATATAATCGCGGAATCGTATTCCGATTTGATCCTGGCGAAGAGCGCTGGAACGGGAAAGAAAGGTTGTTCGTAGAGGTTCTTTCACAACTTCAGACCCCCGTGCAACCAACGCTGAAAGGCGCGAGGATAATCACAAGCCGCAGTCATTCCCGCGAAAGCGGGAATCTACCCCGTAAACCTTCGGTAATACGATGGCGGCGGGCTGGATTCCCGCTTTCGCGGGAATGACTGGCGCTGGAGGGTTCTCAATGGTCAAACCGGAAAGCACCGAGCAGCGAGTTCTTCAGGAAATAGCAACCCGCGAGGCAGTTTCAATCCGCCTGCTTGCCCGGCAACTTGGCATTCAGCCTCAGTCGCTGCTAGGTAAGCTCCGCCCGCTACTCAAGAAAGGGCTCGTGGTCCTAAGCGAGGGACGCGCGAAGGTCGGGATCAATCCCGACTTCGGCCAGGTAGTAGGGATCGACTTGGGCGCCAGCCATCTCCACTTCGCCCTGGCGGATTTCCGGGGGAAGATCCTCCAGGATTCCAATAAACGGATTCGGCCCGAAGATGGACCCCGAAAGTTGATTGCCCAGATCGTGGAGGGGGCGCGCCATCTGGCCGCAAAGGCCGGCGGACGCCTTCGGGCCGTCGCCATGGGCGTCCCAAGCCCCGTGGATGCCGAGCGCGGCATTGTGGCTTTTGCCTACAACCTGCCAGGATGGAAGAACATCCACTTGGTGCACGAGCTTGAAGAAAAATTGCGCGTGCCCATTTTCCTGGAGAACGACGCCAACATGGCATCCATCGGCGAGCATTGGCGTGGGGTCGCTCAAGGCGTTGACAATTTCGTGTTCATTGCTATCGGAACCGGAACCGGCTCCGGAGTGTTTGTGAATGGCAAGCTTTATCGCGGCCGCACCGGTTCCGCCGGCGAAGTTTACCATATGAACATCGATTGGCCCCGCTGGGCCGAGGACTTCGGCGATTCGGGCCACTTTGAAAGCTATGTCTCCGGCATGGGGATTGCCGCTGAAGGCCGAAAGGCTCTCCCTCCGCCGGAAGGCTCCGCAGCTTCTGACCTGGCCGCGGCACGTGATGCTTACTTCGTTTTTGAGGCTTTCCGCCAGGGCGATCCAAACGCCCGCTCAGTTTTGGAGAGAATCTTCACCATGCTGGGCGTCGGTATTGCAAATATTGTCGCCATCCTCGATCCCGATTTGATTGTGCTGGGAGGAGGGATCGCGAAGGGTGCGCCGGAGTTCATGCTTTCCACCGTAGGCAAGGTCGTCCAGCATCTCTACAAAGAGAATGCCCCGCCTATCAAACTGAGCGCCCTGGAAGATAAAGCCCAGACCTTCGGCGCCATCTCCTCGGCGCTCACCGTCGCCCTCCGAGCCGTCGCCCGTCGCCTCTAGCGTCAAGGCACAACTTACGCAGTGCAAGTAGCGCGGACCTCCGTTTTTAAGGTCCGCGGTTCGTTCTTGGCCGGCCAGCAGATAACCCCTCACCCGTCCCGCGCCGGCTGGTGAAAACGCCGGGCGCGGGCCACCCTCTCCCCAAGGGAGAGGGCTATGCTTCCGACTTCTGCCTCTCGTATCCAACCGAAGATATAGTGCCTGCACAGGGCCGAACGCGTTCGGCCTTAACGCCCCAAACGCCTGCCTTGCAGTTCACTGCGAGGCTGCGACCTGCCCAGATTCCGCGGCATCTCCCCTGAGAAAGGGTATCGCTCCAAGCAGCAGCGCAGCCTCCGGAAAAACAACCCAGCCCAGCAAGAAGAGTGCAGTTGGCACAAATGGGGAGTTGTGGTGGACTATCCATTGAAAAACTAACCCAAAGGGAAGAATAAGGCCTGGGAAACACATCAGTGCCAAGGCAGGAAACGAAGCTGCCAACGCGCGATCGAGAAGCTTTCCACCCGCATGTCGGGACCAGTACGCGCCGATTCCGCCAACCAATGGCAGACAGACGAACCACTGCCAATAAATGACAAAAGGCATGTCGTGCTGTGGCCAGAAAACGTGTGGCAAAGGCGCAGACGGGGTCTGGAGTAATCGAAGAAGAATGCCGGAAAGCGCAATCGTGCAAGCTCCAGGTAACCACAGGGTCTTAAGGCGGCGTTTCCCTGCGGGCCCCAAACGGTGATTCATGATGCCCCCCTCATTTGCGGCGAGTTGAATCTCGCGGCGAAGCTCATCCCAGTCGGTGACGCTGCTCGAGGCGAACCGGACAGCCTCCACCTCGGATCTGCCTTGCCGAACCAAGTCCTCGTAAAGTTCGTCCAGGTGGCCGGCAAGTTCGGCGACGATATCTTCCTGGCGCTTCTCCCCCACCCTAAGCGGGGTTAGTTTATCCCTTACAATCTCTCTCCAGTCAAGCATGGGTCACTCCTGCCAGACGATTCAGAGCTTGAAAAAACTGTGCCCACTCCTCGCGAAGGGGAACAAGGCGTCGTTTTCCTGCGGGCGCCAAGCGGTAGTAGCGCCGGCGGCGGCCTCCAGGAGGATCCTCCCAGGTCCCCTTTACCCAACCACGCTTCTCCATGCGATAAAGCAGCGGGTACAGAGATGCAAGATTGAAGCGCAGCAAGCCTCGCGTCCGGCGCTCGATGCTCTTCGCGATTTGGTAACCGTGCAGCGGCCCCTCCGCGAGCACCGAGAGTATGGCCAGCTCCGCGCTGCCCCGTTTGACTTGAGTGCCGATGTTGATCCCACCCTCTTTCACGAGACGCATACCGCCCTTCTGCTATTCAGTGATGTCCCGGCGCACAAACGACACGTAACCGGCCGCAAACGCCAAGCCTGAAGTTATCAGTGCGACCAAGAACAGATCGAGAAAAGTCGATGAGCTATAGAGACTGGCCATTGACCTGAGTTCGGAACTGAGCCGGGGAAAATACTTCCAAGGGAAGAAGATATACCGAACGAGAAAATATGGTTTCATCCGATCGGAGCAGAATGCTCCTGCGAACGTAAGCAAAATGAAGAAGCCAAAAGCGGTTATAAGGGATTCGCCTATGGTTCGGCGCAGCAGCCCTAGGGAATATGCGATCCATCCCAGTGCTTGAGCAAAGATTACAAAGGCCAGGGTGCTCAGTGCAAGGTGATTCAGATCGGCCCACGACACCCCGCGCATGCCTGAATACAAAGCGGCCCATGCCACAGCCGATCCAAGGAATACCAGAGTTAGCGCAGTGACATAAATCGAAATCGCCACCCCCTTGCCGAGAACATACTCGGCACGGGACAGTGGCTGCGCACACAGGAGGCGGATCATCCCATATTGGCTCTCGACCGAAGCGGCATAGGCTGCAAGGGAGACGATGAACATCTGCAAGAACCAAGTCTTCCACGCATCGAACAGAATCCATGGTAGCGAGTCGAAGAGGTTTCGCACTGATGCGTGAAGTGGAAGTTTGTCGATGTGATAAACCTCCGCGACAAAAAGATACATAGCGATCGGGCTGATCGCCACTGCGAGTCGCACAATCGGCAAGGCCCAAAGCTTTGCAACTTCGGCACGAATAAACGGCAGCAGGTACGACGACTTGTTATTCGACATGGCGGCTGGTCCCGAAAGTTCGGACGTATATTTCTTCCAAACTCTCTCGTTTCTCTCTGACTTCATAGACACCAATTGCTTCTTCTACAAGGCGTGCAACCACGCGTGCGACATCAGGCTTGGTTAGTTGACACTCTACATGTGAATCCCGGATCGCGGGCGAGCTTGTGCTGGAGCATTCCGAAATGACGGCCACGGTCCTTTCGGGGTCATTCGTGACAAAAATAACCCTCGCCACCTCCTTCTGCTCATTGGCCGCCAGCACGCGGGAGGAAACAAGCATCCCACCTCGAATGAACAAAACGCGATTGCAGATCAATTCGATTTCATGAAGCACATGTGTCGAGATCAACACGGCTATGCCATGTTCTCGCGCAAGCTCTCCGATCAATGTCCGAATCTCAATTGTGGCTGCGGGGTCCAAGCCGTTGGTGGGTTCGTCCAGGATTAAGAGCCTCGGGCCATGAAGGACTGCCATGGCAAGTGCGAGCCGTTGTCTCATGCCCGTGGAAAACTTCTCCACTCGCTTATGGGAGTGGTCGCGAAGGCCAACCCGGTCCAGAGTGGAGTTGATCAACGTGGGACTGTAGCACTTCCGGATGCGTGCTAAATACGCCAGATGATCCCACGCCGTCAAGGCAGGATAGGAGGCGGGCGATTCAATGAGAACGCCGAGCCGTTCCCGATACGCCCGCGGCGCGCTCGCCAGCGTGAAGCCGCAAATCCTGGTCATTCCCGAATCGGGGAACACTAATCCTGTAATTACCTTCATGGTGGTGGATTTGCCTGCGCCATTGGGCCCTACAAAGCCGACGATCTCGCCCTCAGCGAGTTCAAAAGAGAACGTCCTTGAGCACCAACACTTTCCCGTAAGATTTTCGGAGGCTCTCGACGTATAGCAGAGGAAGGCCAGAAGTAATTGTATGCATCATCTATCACCAAGCGCGCCCAGGTCTGTATTGAGCTGTGTCAAATCACTCTGAAAGCCACAACAAGCAAAGCCGTCACAACAGGGTTATTATGCATTGGAATGCTACATATAGGTATCACGCGTGTCAAGTTCAATTTAATCGAAGGAAGGGCCGGGCCAGGAGGTCACTGCCGTAAGACCAGAAACAACGCTACGCCCGAACGACGTTCTGATTGTGGAACCGGTCGGCCACAATCGGAGGGGCCTGATATGGCGACCCCCTCACCCGTCCCGCGTCAGTTGAAGTGAGCGCCGGCGGCGGGCACAAAAACCGTGCCCTTGCCCACGGCTACTCAATTTCAACCTCTTCGGGGTTGCGGTGGCGACCCGACGGGCCGAAAGCGAGCGGCATCGAGGTGACCCCGATTTGCGGGGGATGTCTGACATCTGGCTTGGGAAAAGCCACTCAGGCTGAGAGCGTGGAAATCATCGGGCCCAGCGGCCAGCGCAAGACCCTCAAGAACCTGGTGTCCCTTGGAGTGGGGTCCTTTTCGAAACACTGGTCATTCCCGCGAAAGCGGGAATCCAGTCTGAAGACAGCCCACCTCGGAAGGACTGCGGAGTAGATTCCCGCTTTCGCGGGAATGACTGCGAATTGCAACACCCATGTCTCGCAACTGACCCACTGCCCACGGAAAGTGGCGAGGTAAACTCGCCGCTACAATATTATCCCCCGGAGGGCCGGCGGCATGCATGGCGCGGAAGTTACCCCGCGAACCGGAAACTGCCAGGCTCAAGACCAGCGCGCAGGGCGAGGTCGTGCACCAGCAACTGGATATGGACGGAATCAATAAGAGTTCCCAGCCCCATCCGAACCGACTCAACCGGGACGAGCCGGACGTTGGTGAGGTCCGCAAAAGGCAGGTCGGCGTAAAGCAGGACGCGCCCGCCGTGCTTGCGGATATCCCCCGCCAGCCTGAGCAGGCCGTTGTCGGCTTCGCGCTTCAGCTTGGATTCGCCTTTCCGGGCGAAGATAATGTAGCGATGGGCGGGGTTGATGATCTCCATGGGACCATGACGGAACTGAGCTGCACTCATCGGTTCCGCGCCCATTTTCGGCACCTCTTTGAACAAGAGCGCCCCCTGGTAAGCCGAGGCGAGATCTGCTCCGCGGGACAGCAAGGCGATGTAGTGTGGATTATCAAAGAACTCCACGGTGGGCGGGGTCAGTTCGTCGTGGCGGTCGATGATTTTCTCCTGCGCCTCGATGGCGTGCATCAAGGACTGGGTGAGGGGGTGCGGCGGCTTTCGGGCAATCGCCACTGCCAGGTACATCAGAACAGCCACGGCGCAGGTGTAAGTCTTGGTGCCAACCGGCGCCGGGCGGCCGGCCATCATGGGCAGCAACAGGTTGGCTCGGCGGGCCAGCGGGCTTGTCTCCATATTGCAGACCGCAACCATACCCTCCTTCGTCGGCAAGGCCCCGAGCAACCGGAGGACTTCCGCCGTCTCACCGGATTGTGAGACGACCACCAGGAGGGTGTCTGGACCGAAGAATTTCCTGTGATGGTCCACCAGGTCGCCTGTTTCCCAGACCAGGGCGCGGATACCCTGAGAAGCCAAGTAGGCCTGCGCGGGGTAGGCGGCGTACATTGACGACCCCATCCCGGTGAACACCACGGTGGGCGGCCAGTCCTTCACCATCGTGCGCAGCCCCTTGGAAGGAATCGCTCCGGGGCTTGTATAGAACTTCCGCAAGCCCGAAAGGACCGCAGGCTGCTCAGCAATCTCTGCCATCAAGGTAGTCATGGGCGAAACATCCCGTGGCGGTAGAGGCGCGCGCTCGATTCCCCCGTTGGCCGGTCAGGGGCTGCGTTCGGGACTCGCGTCGATCCTCTAAGGCGCCCTGCGCACATTATGCATCACCCGGCCGATGCCATCCCGCCCTGAAGCCAAAACACAGGCTGGAATGCGATTTTACCACCGGCTGACGAATACGCAATACAGAAACAACCAGGCTTGTGCCCCCGCTCTTGATCGACAGGCAGCTTAGTGGACTCGCCACTCGCGCAACTGAGAACCAGAAGAGGGCCAGTTCAGGGGCTGCGGCCGAATTTAGCGCTTGCGCTCAGGAGTCGAGTGAGGTTATATAGCAGCATGAAAATCCTTCCATGTTTCGCTTTGGCCCTTGCGGTGCTGTCGGCGCCGTTCTTGTTGACCCGTTACGCTCTAGGCGCTGAAACGGCTGCAACCAAGGGCAAGTATTTTGTCTACGTCGGCACTGGCGCCCAAAAGGAGAGTAAAGGCATTTATACCTACCGCTTCGATGCGACCACAGGCCACTTGACCTCGTTGGGACGGGCCGCCGAATGTGACAACCCATCGTTTCTGGCAGTAAGTCCCGGCCGGCGAGTGCTTTACGCTGTGAATGAGATTCCGCAGTACGGGGGGCGGAGTAGCGGCGGAGTCAGCGCCTTCGCCATCGCTCCTGGGACCGGCAAGCTCACACTTTTGAACGAGGTGCCTTCAGGCGGCGCAGGGCCCACCCACTTGACGGTGGACAAGACTGGGAGATACGTGTTGGTCGCCAACTACGATGGCGGAAGCTTGGCTGTGTTCCCAATTCTGAAGGACGGCCGCCTGGGGGAGGCCTCGGCTATTGTGCAACACCACGGCGCCAGCATCAACCCTCAACGCCAGGAGGGGCCACACGTGCACTCGGTTTACATGTCACCTGACAACCGTTTCGCCGTCAGCGCAGACTTGGGGCTTGATGAGGTGTTCGTTTATCGTTTCGATGCGGAGAAAGGGACGCTCGCGCCAGACGATCCCCCCTTTGCCAAAGTCAATCCCGGCTCAGGGCCGCGGCACTTTGCCTTTCATCCGAGCGGAAAATTCGGATATGCGATCAACGAATTACAGTCCACGGTCACCGTGTTTTCGTACGACCCGGCCAGCGGAGCTTTGCGCACGCTCCAGACTATCTCAGCCCTCCCTCCAGATTTCAAGGGTGAGAGTTACGCCGCCGAAGTGGTAGCGCACCCTTCGGGGAAGTTTCTGTATGGGTCCAACCGCGGGTACGACTCTATCGCTGTGTTCGCGATCAACACTCGAAAAGGGACCCTCACACCCGTAGACTACGTACTTACGCTCGGGAAGTCGCCGCGCAACTTTGCTATCGACCCAACTGGCTCGTACCTGTTCGCTGCCAACTCGGGCTCCGACAATATCGTAGTGTTCCGCATCGACCCGAACAACGGCCGCCTGACCCAAACCGGCCAAGTGCTGGAAGTGCCCTCGCCACTTTGCGTGACCTTCCAACCGATCGATTGATCGTCTGGTAAATCCAAATTCTATGGGACTTTTCTATTTGGCACGTCACGGGGAGACGGAATGGAATGCCGAGAACCGGATTTGTGGGCGAACCGATGTCCCGCTCTCGGAGACCGGTCGCCGGCAGGCCAAGCGCTTGGCCGAGCGCCTGAAGTCCATCCCCTTTGAAGCGCTCTATTCAAGCCCGCTGAGGCGCGCCCTCGAGACGGCCCGCTTGATCTCTGAACCTATGGGTCTCGAACCCATCCTGGACGAAAGACTCGTCGAGCTTGACTACGGCCAGTGGGAAGGGAAGACGTTGGCGGAAATAGTGACGAACCACCCCGAGACTCTTCGCGCCTGGGAAGCCGATCCCGGCCAGATCGCGCCACCAGAGGGCGAAAGCGGCCTGGAAGCACAGCAACGAGTCGTGTCCTTCCTGGATTTCCTGGCTGCCAAGCATCCGCAGGGCCCCGTGCTGGTGGCATTCCACAAAACCGTTTGCCGCCTGGCGATCTGCTACGCCCTGGGAATGTCCCCCTCCGAGTATAGAAGGCGGCTCATTGTGGACAATGCCGCACTGAGCATTATCCAGACCCGGCCAGATGGTTGGCAGCTAATTACCTTCAATGATACGTCGCACTTATCAACCTGCCATCCTGACCGCACTTCACCGGGCGAAGAGTTCTGACAGGATTCTGGGTGAGTTTTCACTGGCTTCGCGCCCTACGAAAAGCACGCCGCCTCGACGAGGATGGCGTGGACTTCGCCCGGACCGTGGACGCCGCGAATGAGGATCTGTTCGATGTCGGCCGTGCGGCTGGTCCCAGTGATGAAAACGACTGAACGGCCGGGTAGAGCCAGGTCAGGATGGCTCGCCACGTGAAGCCTTTCCAGGACTTCATCGAGCGACGCTACCAACTGACTCCGCCGATACAATGCTACGTGCACGGGCGGGGCTAGCGATGCCAGTTGGGCGCCTTCCGTCCGGCTGGTGACCACTAGGCTGCCTGTTTCCGCCAGCGCAAAATCCACACCTGTGATTCCCACGGTCGCCGCAAAGCTGGCCTCGGCAAAGGCCCTCAAGGAAGGGTCCCCGGCCCCCGCGGCCGGCCAAACCGAGACGCCTTTGCCCCACGCGCGGAGCAGCGAATCGAGGTTCAACTCTCCCAAAAGGGGATTGCGGGAGAGGACCACGCTTGCGGCATTAGCCTGGGAGAGGATGGTCTGCAGAGTTTCTTCCAACCCTTGCCGATTTGCGGCGCGGTGGACAATGCCGGCCACCTTTGTCAATTCTGCCTCGAACTTCGACAGCAGTTCATCTGGCGGGATGATCGGCAGTATCCCGGCCAGCGGCGAGGCCGGCGGCAGGGCGCTTTCACTAATCACCGAGGAGCCATCCAGGGGACGGCCCAGAGCTTTCCGAATCCGTTGTATTATCTCTTCGCGTCCTACCAATCGTTACACCTCCCGCAGCCAAGCGGCCGGAACGTAAGCGCAGGGATTGTATCACGGCTCTCAAATGCCTGGACACTTAAGAGGAAAAACATGGATGGAATAAATAATTCCAAAAATTGTGCAACCTTAGAGCTGCTTCAATCATCAATAGTCGCGGCCTTTTTGGTTAACAAGCCAGGGTAGAATTGCGGATAGAATGAACAAATTAATTCCAAAAACCTTGCAACCTTAGGGCCGTTTGAATCATCAATAATCGCGGGCTTTTGGTTAAAAGGCTTGGCCAGCAGAGGCCAGGAGGTGATTACTTATGCGAGCAACAGTGAAGTCTCCCAAGAACCAATTTCGAACATTGTTGTTGAAGAAGCGGAGCGAATTATTGGCATCGGCGAAGAGCGCGCCCGAAGCGCTGGCGACAAGTGTTCAGTCTCCGGATGTTGTTGAATTTGCAGTTAAAACTGCTGAGCAGGATGTGACAGCGGTGACCGCAAGTATGCGGAGTCAGCTATTAAGAGAAGTTGACCACGCTCTTGGACGTTATGTCCGCGGGACGTATGGTGCGTGCGAAGGATGCCAAGAGGAAATTTCCTCCCATCGCCTCAAAGCTCTCCCTTGGGCTCGGTACTGCCTAACCTGTCAGGAAATGCGCTCAAGAAACTAGCCGATCTGCATCCCCACAGCAGCCGTCTGTTAAAGGGAGTTGCGGAGCAAAAGTGTCAGGTTTCTCGACGGGTGCAGAGACCTTTCCCATAGTGCGGCCCGTAGTCGCCACCAATTGCAACATAAGCTGTTTATTATCAGATAATTCCGAGCGCCAACGATACGACTTCTTGCGTCGCGTGACCCAGGATACAGCCCATTCCACTAAGAATAGGCGGAGGCGGCCTGATGCTTCTTCACCGCCCCAACGTCAGTTCCTCCAGCCCCTCGGAAACGACTCCGGTGTGCTATGGTTAACAGGTGGGTGGAGATCAAATTATGTCCAAGGTTCGAGTTCGTTTTGCGCCCAGTCCCACGGGTTACGTCCACGTGGGCAACGCGCGCACAGCGCTATTCAATTGGCTTTTCGCGCGGCACTGCGGCGGGGCTTTCGTTTTGCGCATAGAAGACACGGACGTTGAGCGCTCCAAAGAAGAGTACGAGCAGAAGTTGCTGGAGGACCTGCGCTGGTTCGGAATTGATTGGGACGAAGGGCCGGACAAAGGCGGTGCGTTTGCGCCCTATCGCCAATCCGAGCGCAAGGAGACCTATTCCAGGTTTGCCACCCAGTTGATTGACCAGGGCCACGCTTATTTCTGCTTCTGCACCACAGAACAACTTGAGCAGGAGCGCCAAGCGGCTTTGAAGGCTGGGCTTCAGCCCCGCTATTCCGGCCGCTGCCGGAAGCGTCCGCGCGAAGAGGCGGCGCGCAAGGTTGCGTCCGGCGAGCCTGCCGCGATCCGGCTCAAGATCGTGGAGAGTGCGTTTTCCTGGAATGACCTCGTTCACGGACCGACCGGTTTTTCGGCTGAAGTCATTGGCGACCCCATCCTGCTGCGCTCCGGCGGGGATCCAGCTTACAACTATGCGGTGGTGATTGACGATCACCTGATGGCGATTACTCACGTCATCCGCGGCGACGATCACATTTCCAACACCCCACGCCAGCTCGCGGTCTACCACGCACTGGGCTGGGAGCCGCCGCAATTCGCGCACCTCTCCACCATTCTGGGTTCTGACCGGACGCGGCTTTCCAAGCGGCACGGCGCCACCTCGCTCCAGAGTTTCCACGAACTGGGGATTCTGCCCGAGTCACTTAGGAACTACCTTGCGCTGCTCGGCTGGTCGCCGGCGGATGGAAAGACGGAAATCCTGAGCCCGCAGGAACTGGTGGAGCAGTTTTCGCTGGAGCACATCACAAAGAGTCCTGCAGTTTTTGACCAGGAAAAGCTCAACTGGTTGAATCGGCACTATATGAAAGAATGCGCGCCCCGCCGCTTGGCCGAGCTTGCGGTCCCATTCCTGGAGGAGGCGGGCTACTTGGATGCCCACCCAAGCCCCGACGTCCTTGCTTGGCTCGAACGGGTGCTGGATGCTGTCCTCAAGAACCTCAGCTCGTTGAACCAACTGCCTGGCGCGGTGCGTATCATTTTTGAATACGATGCCAAGAAAGCCGGCCAAGAGCTCGAACTCTCGGCGACGGCAGGCGCGCGCATGGTACTTGGCGCGTTTATTCCGAAGGTGCTGGCCCAAAGCGACCTGAGTTACGGGCGATTCCGCGCGGTCACTCGGGACGTGCAAAACGAGACGGGAAGGAAGGGAAGGGACCTGTTCCATCCCATTCGCGTCGCCATAACGGGTGCAGTCTCCGGCCCGGAGCTTGAAAAGCTGATTCCCATTTTCGAGGAGGGATCGAAGCTGCCGCTGGCCCGGCACGTAAAGAGTGTCGCCGAGCGCTTACGGGAATTCGCGGAGGCGGCGCAGCAATAGGCAGAGAACATCCAGGCGTCGTGCAGTTATTCATTCTGACCCCTGAATCCCGGCATTTCACCCGAGCACGGGCACAACGGCGGAGCGCACCGCGCGAGAGTCGTCGCTGAGGAGAAAATGGACCAGGCGCGCCACCTCGTCGGTCTTCACCCACTTAGAGAAGTCTGCCTTGGGCATGGAGAGGCGGTTGGCTTCAGTGTCCATTGTCCCCGGCAGGATGCAGTGCACGCGGATGTCGTAAGTCTTCAGTTCATCTGCGAGGATTTCGCTAAGCTGGCGAACCGCACCTTTGGAAACGGCATAGGCGGCAATGCCGGCCCCGCCCCCGCGCAGGATTGACCCGCTCGATACTGTCACGATTCTGCCGAAGTTTTGACGAATCAT
The DNA here is from genome assembly GCA_963832915.1 of uncultured Acidobacteriota bacterium. Taxonomy (GTDB): domain Bacteria; phylum Acidobacteriota; class Terriglobia; order UBA7540; family UBA7540; genus CAVROP01. The sequence continues at coordinate 65,032 of CAWHWE010000054.1, read as the reverse complement.
GACCGGGACAATGGAACGTAAACAGAAAATGAGAGAGCGGAAGTTCAGGTTGAACATGTGGTCCCAGGTCTCGTCATCGGTCTCGAAGCTCTTGCCGGCCGCGAAGCCACCCGCCACGGCGACGAGGTGATCGACGTGCTGCCACTTCAACATGACATCAGCCACCAAGCCTTCGACTTCGGGGGCCCGCATCAGATCCACCTTCGCGCCGGTGAGATTCCCAAGGTGTTCGCCTGCCCGGCTTTCCAGTGCGGCCCACTCCTTGTCGGAACGGTACGTAACCGCAACGCGGGCGCCAGCCCGCAACAGGTCCAAAGCCACGGAACTTCCTAGTGCGCCTGTGCCACCCGTCACAATCGCGACGCGATGCTCAAATTCCATAACGCCTCCTTAGGTCGATGGTAGGTGGTGAAAACACCTCGTTCTGCCTTCTGCCTACTGCTTACTGCCTACCTTCGTGGTAGGTGGCAGAGGGTAGGTGGGAAAAAGAATCCGCCCACCTATCACCTACTACACACGGGTGGGTGAGCCAGCTACTTCTTGTGGAGTTTGCGACGAATATCGGGCCAGAATTCTTTCACTTCAAAGGACACCGCATCTCCCCATAACTGCGTCACCCAGATATTGGCGGCGTTTAGGGCATTCCGGTCTTGCGGCGGATGGTAGGCGTTGGAAAGTGCTGCCGCAAGTGCACTGCCTGCCCACTCGGAGTAGTTGAATTGTCTTTTCCCGGAATCGGTTCGCGTGATAAAAACCCCCTTCACCCGACTGGAAGTAGCGAGGATCTTGGTGGAGCAGCAATGGGAAGACGGCGCCCACCGCGAAGTTCTCGATTGTGGTGTCGGCGTAAGCGGCCCCGTAGCGCTTTGCATAGCCAACAAAACCCTGTCTGAAGCTGGGGTCAGTATTTTCAGCCTGATCGATGAGGGCGAGAACGCCTACATACGGGTATTCGACGGGGTCGAACGTTCCCAGGGCCACCAGCTTGAATTTCTGCCCGGTAGTGAGCGACGGGATGTGTTTGGAATTCTCCACCGTCAGATAGTTTGGCAAGACGTAGAAAAGGCGGCCATTCTTTGGGCTCTTCTGTTCCTGGATCGCGGGGTCCTTATTGTCCGCACTTTTCTCTCCCGTCTTGGACTGGCCTTGCGAAGACGTATCCGCAGACGCCGGGTTTTGCTGCTGCGCCAGCAAAGGGAAAGCCCATAACAGCGTAGCGATTACCATCGCAACAAGAACAAAGGTCGGCGCCCACCGATTTCGGCTGATCATCGTTGCTTATCATCTCCCAGCCCCGGGCCTTGTGCCAGGAACTTACCTGCTGAGTTTCCGGGTTCATTGCCATTTGACTTTGACGCGCAAATGACAAGAAGCGTTACTTGTACATCTCGCCCACCTCGGCCGAAAAAGCGCCACTCTCGGCCGGCATGTGCCGCCTGAAGAGTGATATCGCAGGCTGTTTTGGTGCGTAACTTTATGATTATATCAGACTGTATGGATTTTCTTGTGGCGGTCGCAGATTTGGGTAGTGGGTCAGTTTGATGTAGAGGCGGCGGAACCTGTCCCGATCTGACCGGGACGCCGCCACTTGGCGATCCCGCCTTGCGGGATCGCCGCTACAACGGCAAACTGAGCCTCTACCGTAGATTCAGCAGGCTGTCGACTGTTGAATGTCTTCTCGACCGTGAACTGCCTTTGTTAGTTGCTCTCGTTCCTGCCGAAAGACACCCGGACCAATTGGATTCGCGTCCCACTCCCCGAGCCTTCCAAGGCCACAACCTTTTCCAGGCTGTGGGTCTTGATCTCGAACGTAGTTTTTCCTTCCGAACCCTGGTCGGTGAACTTAGTGACTTCACTTCCCAAGTGCTCCTTGTAAAAGGCTTTGACTCTCTCGAAGGAGTCCGAAGTTTCGAATTTCGCGGCCAATACTCGCACGCTTTGTTCGCCTCCAAAACCGAGGTCAACGGCGGCTGAGTCCTTATCTTTCACCTGCGTTGCGCCGGGATAGATGGGTAACCCCAAGCTGTCCTGGTTGACATCATGATGGACTTCAATTGATCCGATCGGCGTGTTGATTGAAACTTCCTTGTGACCGTCCCCCGTCCCCTTAACTTGCAGTCGTAGGTCGTGGGAAAGGAACTTCAAGCCGGTCCAAACAGCGATTCCACTGACTAGGACAATCAGTACCAGGACCAACAGTGCAATCGCCACAATGTTGCTGCTTGGCCGTGGGGGTTGCGGGGGTATGGGTGGACGCATGGGTTGGGGGCTTGTACTCATAGGACACTCCTCGATTTGTCGCTACCAAGGCATACGCAAACGCACCCTGGTAAGTTCCCAAAGCTAAAAAGTGTAGGAGTCTTGATTCGCCGAACTCGGCGTCTCAGAGAGCGCTTGAGTAAGTTCCGCTCTCGATGGTACTGTAGTTTTTGTCGCTTAGTTTGAATTTACTCCTGGAGATCATTTGAATGCGTCACTTAAAACTGGGTAACGACTCCCGCACCATCTCTGCCATCGGTCTGGGATGCATGGGGATGTCGGAATTCTACGGGCCACGAAACGAAGAGGAGTCTATTGCAACCATCCACCTCGCGCTTGACCAGGGTGTGAACTTTTTGGATACCGCGGACGCGTACGGCACTGGTCACAACGAGGAGTTGGTGGGGAAAGCCATCAAGGGCCGGCGGGATGATATTGTTCTTGCCACCAAGTTCGGCAACGTGCGCGGAGCAGACGGCAGCTTCAAGGGAATCAATGGCCGGCCAGAGTACGTGCGCAGGGCCTGCGACGCCAGCTTGAAGCGCCTGAACGTTGAAACCATTGACATCTATTACCAGCACCGCGTCAACGCCACTGTCCCTATCGAGGAAACCGTGGGGGCCATGGCGCGGCTGATCGAAGAGGGCAAGGTAAGGGACTTGGGGCTTTCCGAAGCCGCTCCGGCAACCATTCGCCGCGCGCACCGCACCCACCCCATCACCGCTTTGCAAACGGAGTATTCACTCTGGAGCCGTGATCCCGAGGACGAGATTCTTCCCACATGCCGGGAACTCGGAATCACTTTTGTTGCTTACAGCCCGCTTGGCCGTGGGTTTTTAACGGGCCGTTTCAGGAGCGTAGAAGACCTGGCGCCCGAGGATTGGCGTCGCAATCATCCGCGCTTCCAGGGCGAGAATTTCAAACGCAATCTGGATCTTGTCCGCCGTGTCGAACAAATCGCCTCGGAAAAAGGTTGCAAAGCGTCGCAATTGGCTTTGGCTTGGGTGCTGGCCCAGGGCGAGGATGTCGTGCCCATCCCCGGCACGACCCGGCGAGCGCACTTGGAGGAAAACGTTGCGGCGTTGGAGTTAACCCTCTCACCCGGAGACCTTGCGCGCCTCAACGAGGTTGCTCCCAAGGGAGCATCGGCCGGCGAACGCTACGCGGAGCCCGGAATGAAAGTCGTTAATCTGTAATCGAGTAACTTCTCAGGTGTGGGCTCGCTGGGAGATGCTGGGAGCGCGATAGCGCACCTCAATCTGCGGTGTTTCCAGGCGCTGATGATCTTGGATGCGCGAGGTCAGGCAGGCTTCCAGAATCCCGCTCACGGTTAGCGTACGCTCCACGGGGTAGGGCGCTCGTCCGGTTTCGAACATTTCTTCAGCCTTGCTCATCAGGCAGGCGGAATAGGTCACGTTGGGAGTGGGCGTGAGGAGAAACTGGTTGGAGACGACGCCCATGCCCCGCACGCGCGCGGCGAAGTTGTAATCCCGGAGCGCTCCGTCGAGCATCAGCAGCGTGGCACGCAGACCGTCGCGGTATTCAATGAAGTAGGCGGCGGGATTCTTGACCAGCTTATACAGCTCGCCGCTGCCGACCAGATCCTGGGTTCGCCCGTCGACGAGCGTCAACCCTAGCGGTGAGTCACTGCGCGAAAGGGCGGCGATCAGCAACTCCTTCGGATATCGGCCTTCCTCTCCGGCTTTCCAGACCGCCTCACCTTCGATCATCTGGACCGCCTTCACGCCCGTCTCGCCCCCCTTGCGCCGCTCGACCATGCACTGCATGGCTTCAAGGGCGTGGTAATCCATGGCGTCCGAACCCCTCCCAACGCCCACCATTAGCGCGCTTTCGATTTCGCAGTCGAGGGGCAGTTCGAGGTCCGGCAGCCGCCAAGTGACCGGTAGAGAAGAGCCTGCCAGCATGGGGAACTTCAAACGTTTGGATGCTTCGACCATCCACTTCGCTTTCTCGAAGCTGTAGGAGAGATTCTTGTCATTGTAAACCGGAACGGACCGGCCATCCTTCTCGAACACCTCGACCACCTGCTTGAAGAACTCGTAGCGCGGGTAGAGGATCTGTCCCTTCTCGTTCTGGGGATAGTTGCCGTGCTCGCCGATGGTCAAGACGGCGTCCACTGCCAGTTTGTCCCCACCGCAACGCAAGGCTTCAGCGATGGTCGGATAGACCTGAAAGCCAAATTCCTGCGCCCGCTCGGCGCTCTGATCCCCCTCCGGCTTCTGATCCACATACAGCGATACCACTTTCATATCGGGCCGATGCCATGCCCCATTGTGCGGGTATCCCACCAGGAAACGGTCCCCCATGTGTTGGGCGTGCGAGAGGTAGCGGTATACGGTGGCGATAAAAGCAATTCGTTTCATAGCGGCTACGTTCTCCAGAAGGTGGATTCCCGCGTGGGCTGGTAGCGTATGGAAAGATGCGGGGTCTCATAGCGGGCCTGGTTGCGGTACAGGCTCTCCACTCCCGCCGCCGTGAGCCCGGTGGTCAGCAGCGTACGGTCCAACGGATAGGTGGGCTTGCCGGTGAGGAACATCTTTTCCACGTTGTTGAACAGGGGGCTAAAGAAGTTCGCCAGCGTGGTGCGGTCCGGCGGCATGGGCAGGTACATCTGAGTAGAGAAAGGTTCCCGCCGGCCCTCGAGGCGCGCGGCGAAGTTGAAATCTTGCACCAGCCCATTCATCATTACCAAGGTGCACTTCAGGCCGTCGGCGTGTTCGTAGTGGTAAGCAAAGGGGTCCTTGACCAATCGCCGCATGTCGTCCAGCGTGGGGAAAATGTCGCTGAAACCCGCCCGCGAGGGGGTGAGCGTGTGGCTGCGACAGAGTGCAGCATCGAACAACTCGCGCGACCAAACCCCCTCCTGGTACGCCTTCCAGAAGTTCTCGCCCCGGTAAGCCTGGACCCACTTCACCCCGCTCTCGCCTCCCCGGCGCCGCTCCACCATGCACTGGATCGTTTCCAGGCCGTGGAAATCGTAACTGTCCACGCCCCCGTAACCCACGCACATAGCTTCACGGACCGGCGACCCCAATGGCATATCCACTGAGGGGGTCCGCCAGGTTACCGGGAGGCTTGAGCCGGCCATGAACGGAAAGCCCATGCTCCGGGACGTGTCGAACATCTCTTTAGCCCAATCCCAGTTCCAGGAAAGGTGCTTGTCACTGAACAGCGGCGCCGATCGCCCGCTGGAGCGGTACACGCTGACGATCTGCTGGAAAAATTCGTAGCGGGGATATTCCGTTTGCCCCTTCTCATTCCTCTTATAGTTGCCATGCTCGCCTATCAACAGTACGCCGTCCACCGCCAGTTTGCTGCCGCCCAGCGTCAACGTCTCGGCGATGGTGGGATAGATCTTCATGGAGGGGAAGCGGGCCGCGCGCTCGCGGCTGATGTCGCCCGGTCCGACCTGGTCCACATAAAGCGCGACGAGGTCCATGGGAGGCTTGTGGTGCGTGCCGTTCCAGCCGTAGCCCTCCAGACACCGGTCCACGAAGTGCTGCGAATGCGCGTACTTGAACATGATGCCTGTGATCAGAGCGATCTTGGGGCGTGCGGTCGAGGCGAGCCATCTGCCCGGAACCAGGGCGAGCCAGCTCCCCGCCGCGCTTGCCAACAATTCTCTTCGGGATATCTTCATGGCGCAGGATACTACCATCTTCAAAGTAAACGCGTCAAGGCGAAACAAGCAAATAAAGGCGAAAGTACTGGTGCTATCTGCCCGGCATGGCCGCTCGAAGCCGCAGTCATTCCCGTCCCGCCCTGCGGGACGGGAATGACCAGCGTTTCTTAAGGGATCCCATTCCAAATGACACCACCACCCGGCGAAAGAGGTGGGTCGGTCGATGCAAAGGCGGCTTTATCCGTCAGTTGACAGACCATTTGGCCCGTCAATTGACGGATAAAATCGCCGCTACCACACGATCAGAACAAGGCAAGCGCCGTTACCGTTATAACAATCTATCCAGCGGCTTCAACTCCCCTACGATGAACCAGAACGAAAGCAGACCGGCCATGAGAACCACCGGAGCCAGCGCGAACCCAGGGGAGTACGACCCCGTGCGGCTAATCAGAATCCCGGTTACGAGGGGAGAAAGGACGCCGCCGATGTTGCCAATGAAATTACCCACTCCCATCCATGCGCCCACTTGCCCGCTCGGTGCACAACATTGAAACATCACCAGGAGATTCGCGGTAGATAGCCCCACCAGCGAAGCTGCCGCTACGAAGAGGACTGCGGACGTCGAGTTGGCGACGAGTGCCGCCGGAATCAGCAAGAGTCCGGTGGAGAAAGCAGCGGTGACAACCCCTTTCCGCACACGCGTCTCGTTCCATCCCCGGCGGACGAGCCGGTCGGAGATCCAGCCTCCCAGGGGCGCGCTTATGCTCCACACCAAGTAGGTGAGAGATGCGCACCCGCTGGCCGCTAACAGAGTGAAGTGCCGTACACGCACGAAGTAGTCGGGAAGCCAGGTAACCAGGAGATATTGGTAATATCCATAGCAGAAAAAACCCAGGCAACATCCCACCAAGTTGCGGTCTAAAGCAACCAACCGGGGACCGGGCCTTTGGATTGTTCTTTCTTTCGCCTGCCAGGCAACGGCGGAGTGAGAGTACTGCGAGGGAAATGCCAGCAGCCACGGAAGCAGCCACAGGAGGGCCAAGAAACCGACGAGGAAAAACATGGTACGCCAGCCGAAGCGCACCGTCAGCCAGGCTACGAGTGGCGCCCCGAGAGCCAGTCCGAGACGCGTGCCGGAGTCGAGAAGGCCGGTAGGCAGCCCGCGGTCGCGAGAAGGGAAAAGCGCGCTGACGAGTTTCGCGCTGATCGGAAGATAAACAGATTCTCCCACGCCGAGGATGATGCGAACCAGGATCAGCGTTGCCAGGCCGCCCACAACACCCGTCAGTCCGCAGGCCACTGACCATAGCGCAAATGCGCCAGCATAAAGCCAACGCAAATTCCAGTGGTCGGCCATCAGCCCTACCGGAACCTGCATCAGGGCGTAGGACCAGAAGAAGGCCGAAAGCACCATACCTTTGGCAGTGGGGCCGAGGGAGAGGTCCGTGGCAATCAGCGGCAGAGCCACCGACAGTGTCGCGCGGTCGAGATAGTTGATCAGGGCAGCGAGCGAAAGGAGGCCGACGAGCAACCAACGACGCGCATTGGAGACTCCCGGCCCGGCAATAGAAGCTGCGTTGGGATCGTGCGAGGTGTGGCCTCGCTGGTTCATAGAGTGAGGGTCAGATAATCAAGTTAACGGAATATGTGCCCTAGAAGCTGGTCGGGAAAGCCAGAAGCGCCCCTTTGCCCTTCTAAGAACAATGGGCTTACGGGGCGAAGTTGATCCAAGACCCGGGTCTGCGGAGGGCTCTGTGGTTCACGAAGGCCAGCAGGTCACAATCAATTCGCGCAGTGCGGCAACGATTTCTTGTAATATCCGGCGTCCCTTTTCGGCAGTGGCCAGCGTTGGCCGGCCATAGACGCCATGCTGGGTAATGCGGTCCATGGGACGCGTCAGCGTAGCGGCTGGTCCGCCCAGTAAATCGAATTGAAGGAGCTTAGCCGGTGACGGCAAGCCGTCGTCCACCGCCAGCGCCATCTTCACCAAGTTCGGATGAAAAGCGAGCATCAGGCTGGTCTCAAATTCGCAAGCATGACCAACGCTGGGGAATGAGCCCTCCATGACTTTTCTCAGCCGGTCTGCCGCAACCCGCCACCAGGACGTGAACACCACCTGGGCGTCCCTCCACCTTAGACCGGCCGTCTCGGCGATGACTCCTCCGATGGACTGATTTCCGCCGTGGCAGTTCAATATCAGGAAGCGCCGGAATTGCTGGCGGACCATCGAGGTAAGCACCTCGAGGGCCACGTCTTTGAACGTTTCGTGTTCCAGCGTGAGGGTTCCGGCGTATGCCATATGGTGCTCGCTGCAACCGAGACGCTGCACGGGCAGGATCAGAAGCTGCCCCTCAAATTCACGATCAAGGGCTGAGGTAATTCCTTCTGCAATGAGGCTGTCGGTTCCTACGGGCAAGTGAGGACCGTGCTGCTCGAGCGCTGCCACCGGCATAACCACAAGCGTGTCCCGCGATAGCGCGCCAATTTCTGACGACCTTAGTTCCTGCCAGTTCATAGAATCACGCCCCTCCACGAAATCCACTTTCCCAGCGCATTTTACAAAAATGCTACCCCAGGCCCAAAATCGAGTCAACCGGAGAATCCGCCGGCGGGGACTAGTCCCGCCCTACTTGTAGGCTGGGATGCCGGTCACCCGCTCCCCGATAATAAGCGTGTGGATATTATGCGTGCCCTCATAAGTGAAGACCGATTCCAGGTTGCACATGTGGCGGAAGATCGGATATTCATCGGCGACGCCATTGGCGCCCAGGATGTCGCGCCCCGCTCGGGCCACTTCCAGCGCCATCTTGACGTTATTCCGCTTGAGCATGGAGACGTGCGCCAAATCAGCACGCCCTTGGTCTTTCAGCCGCGCCACCTGCAAGGCCAGTAACTGCGCCTTGGTGATTTCGGTGATCATATCGGCGAACTTCGCCTGAATGAGCTGGTGAGAAGCAATGGGCCTGTCGTTAAACTGCTTTCTTATCTTCGCGTATTCCAGAGCTTCGTTGTAGCAGGCCATCGCCGCCCCGATCGCGCCCCATCCGATGCCGAAGCGCGCCTGAGTCAAGCAGCTCAGCGGGGCTTTCAATCCTTGCGCTTTGGGAAGCATGTTGCATGCAGGCACACGAACGTCCTGGAGTGAAAGGCTGGAGGTCACCGAGGCGCGCAGCGACCATTTCCCCTTAATATCTTTCGAGGTATAGCCCGGCGTTCCTTTCTCCACGAGGAAGCCGCGGATGCCTTCGTCCGTGCGCGCCCACACCACCGCCAAGTCCGCAATCGTGCCGGAGGTAATCCAGGTCTTCTCGCCATTCAGGATATAGTGGTCAGCATCCTTTATGGCCCGTGTCCTCATGCCGGCGGGGTTCGAGCCGAAGTCCGGCTCCGTCAAGCCGAAGCATCCGATGGCTTTACCCTGCTGGAGAGCCGGCAGCCAGCGCTGTTTTTGCTCTTCGGAGCCATATTCCTTGATGGGGTACATCACCAGGGCACCCTGCACGGAGACGAAGCTCCGCAAGCCGCTGTCTCCGCGTTCGAGTTCCTGCATGATCAGCCCGTACTCCACGTTGGACATCCCCGCGCAGCCGTAGCCTTCCAGGTTTGCGCCGTAAAACCCCAGCTCCGCCATCAAGGGTACGAGGTGCTTGGGAAATCTTCCCTCCCGGTTCCACTCCTCGATGTCAGGTATGATTTCCTTATCCACGAACTCGCGCACCGTCTGGCGCACCAGCTTTTCCTGGTCGTTGAGGAGCGCGTCAATCTCCATGTAATCCACGCCGTGAAATGCAAACATAAGGCCCCCTTGGATCATTGAGTTCTGCGAGCCGCGGGTCAAGGTGTCATTCTAGCAGTGAAGGCGTGGTCCGTGCACGGTCCGCGTTGGGCTGGGCCGCATGGGGGAGGTTTGCGGGAGCAGAGCATTTCGAGCTTGCGCCTCGCTCCGGCCAAGATCGAGATTGAGAGGGGATCAGGGCCGGCTGTCGAAGACCGACCCCGTTCACCACGGCTCACGCTCCAGGGCGCGCAGCAAGCACGTTTGACGCACTGGGGAAGAAACCCTTGGGCGTGCTGATATAACCAGCGATGGACTCCTTACCCAATTTATTCACCACCAGCTCGAGGGCGCTCGAAGCCCCTTGCACGTAAAAGTACACCGGCTCGTCCATGGCCTTATCCCTATGCACGTGAGGCTTGTCGTCAAACACAAGATTGACTGTGAAGACGTTCCGCTTGGTGTCCGTCTTTTGCAATTGCACTGCCACGGTCCCGACTTTCTGTTGGGAGTGTTTCTTAGCAAGATTAAACTCAAAATAGTCCCTGTCAGTCCTGTGGGCCAGTGCGACCAGCTCATCATGTGTGCGCGCGATAGAGCCGCTCAGTTCGCCCTTGGTTCCCGAAAGAGCGTTGGCGAATTCGGACTTGGTGCTTTCCAAGTCCTTCCTCGTGCCTGCCAAGTCGGAGGAAAGCCCGCCGATCTTGGTATTGGAGTCCGTCTGGAGTTTATTCACTTCATCGGCGCTGGCTTTCTTCGCGATGGCGGCATTCAGTTCCTGGACGGAAGCTTGCTGCTTCTTCTGGATATCCGCCGCCAGGGCGTGCGCGCGAGCGAGCTCCTGCTCGGTCAGACCCAGTTTTTCCGTGGTCACCTGGAACTGGCCGCGCAACTGTGCGTAGCGCTCATCGCCGGTGTCCATGCGACGGGTGAGCAGATTCAACTGGTCGGACTGCTTCGAGGCGATAGTCTTAAAATCGCTTCGGGAACTGAGCACCAAAATGAGATTAATCACCGAAAGCGCCAGCAGTGCGCCCACCAGCCAGCGCATGGTGGTGGTGCTGCCGCCGGCCGAAGGTGCTGGCACGGGAGGCGCCGCCTGCACATACACAACTTGGGGGGCGCTGGGTGTGGTAGCTGGGGCCGTAGCCGGGGTCGGAGTCGGGGTCGGCTCATTCAATCCGAACATCGCGTGCCCGGGGCCTGGAGTCTTATCTGCCATAGAAACTCCTATCTCGCCTAGGAATCAAGCCGCTCACCAAAGCAGTGAACCTGCCCTTCCTAAAACGCTAAAAGTGAAGATTTGGTTTCAGTCCCACAACAGCTCGCTAAAAGGTGAACAGATTTAGTATCGCATCCTTAGATAAATAGTTCAAGCGCTTTGGCTTACAGTTGCCCAATCGTTCCCGCGGCAAACTCCATTTGTCTTTCTGCTTTCGAATCAAGTAAGCTAGGCGAATTCTGGGAGGTCGCTGAAAGATTGCGATGCCAAAGTACGTTTTAGCCCTCGACCAGGGCACGACGAGTTCGCGCGCCATATTGTTTGACCGCAACGGCGCGGCGCGCGCCGCAGCCAGTCGAGAATTCAAGCAGTATTATCCGCGTGCCGGCTGGGTCGAGCACGATGCCGAGGAAATCTGGCTATCGCAGTTGGAGGTCGCGAAAGCTGCTCTGGCGGAGGCGCAAGCAAGGGCGGAGGACCTTGCCGCAATCGGCATTGCGAACCAGCGCGAAACCGTGGTTCTCTGGGAGCGGGACACCGGTAAGCCCGTTCATCCTGCCATCGTCTGGCAGTGTCGCCGTACCGCTGAGCTGTGCGACCGCATCCGGCAACAGGGCTTCGACGAGGTGATTCGAGAAAGAACCGGTTTGGTGACGGACGCTTATTTTTCCGGGACCAAGATTGCCTGGCTGCTGGAAAATGTCCCCTCCGCTCGTGCACGGGCAGAGCGAGGAGAACTCGCCTGCGGGACCATTGATTCCTGGCTGATCTGGCGCCTCACGGGCGGCAAGAGCCATTCGACGGATGTCTCCAATGCCTCGCGCACCATGCTTTTCAACATTGCAACGCTCGCCTGGGACAAGGAGATTCTCAGCTTCTTTCGCATTCCGCAGTCATTGCTTCCCGCAGTGAAATCTTCCAGCGAAATCTTCGGAGAGACTGACTTATTGGGATCCGTGGTTCCGATTGCCGGCGTGGCCGGCGACCAGCAGGCATCACTGTTCGGCCACCAGTGCTTCAAGCCTGGCGCCGTCAAGAACACTTACGGCACCGGCTGCTTCCTGCTGATGAACACTGGCCCCGCTATTCCCCGCTCCCAGGCGGGGCTGCTGGCCACCATCGGTTGGGGAAGGAACGGCCAGATAGCCTACGCGCTGGAGGGGAGCGTGTTCATTGCCGGCGCGGCCCTGCAATGGCTTCGTGACGAAATGGGACTGATTCGAGAGGCCTCGGAGACGGAGGAAATCGCCCGCTCGGTGCCGGACACGCATGGCATTTATTTTGTCCCCGCTTTCGTAGGGTTAGGAGCGCCTTATTGGGATGCGTATGCGCGGGGCGCCATCGTGGGCCTGACTCGTGGCGCCAACCGCAAGCACCTGGTTCGCGCGGCGCTTGAATCCATTGCCTATCAGACTCGCGAGGTAGTGGAGGCCATGACGCGGGACTCGGGAATCAACCCTGAAGTGCTGCGCGTGGACGGCGGAGCCGCGCGCAACGATTTCCTCTGCCAGTTTCAGGCTGACATTCTTGGCGTTCCCGTCGAGCGGCCTTCCATAACCGAGACGACAGCGCTGGGGGCCGCGTACTTGGCCGGCCTGGCGACGGGATTCTGGCGGAACGAAGCGGAGTTGCAACCTCAATTGAGAATAGAACGCCGCTTCGAACCTTGCATGGAAACGTCTCGTCGCGAGGAGCTTTGCAGGGGTTGGCGACGCGCGGTAGAGCGGGCCAAGGGGTGGGCGAGCTAGGTTTGATTGACGATTGTGAATTGAACAAGCCGCCTGGCGAATCGCCCCGCTGTCAATTGCCATCGGCAATCGAAAATCGACGCTGGACAATCTTCAATCGACAGTCAACAATCGTCAATCGACCATAGGAGGTATTGCGCGCATGAGGAGTCTTGGATTGCTGCGGCTATGTAAATTATCATTCGCGTGCGTGGTTCTGCTGCGGGTCGCTTGCCCGGCATCGGCCGCCGAAGGCCAGGCCGTCGAGGTGCCGGGCATTTCGCGCATCGAATGCAACGTGCCGGTGGCCCCTCCCGGGTGGGCTGTCCTTGAGAGGCGCTTGATCAACGTCCTCAGTGAAGCCGCAGTCCAGTATGTGGCGCGGTATACACGCAGCGGAGGCACTCTGATCTGGAAGACCAGCGGAGGCGCTTCGCTCGACGATCTGCCGGAAAGTTTCTACAACATCCCTTTGCTGTATGCCCTAGGTGGCGATGAACGGCTGCGCGAGATTTCGTTTCGGGAATGGAACGCGACCGCGCGCCAGCTCACTGATGACTTTCACGTGCTCCACAACGAGTTTGGCAAACACGGTGACTGGTTTCATATCGGCGAGGGCACGCAGTTCTTCTACTTACTGGCGCTGGTGGACCCCACCGATCACGAGACCGTGGCGCGCGCCCGGCGCTTCGCCGGCCTGTACATGAACGAGGAGCCGGAAGCCCCGAATTACGATGCAAAACGGAAACTCATCCGCTCGCCGCACACCGGCAGCCTGGGCCCGGAGTTTGGCGATTCAGAGAAAGCCGCTCCTTATGGTTGGTCAAAGGGCATGGCCACCTACGGCCTCCCTTTGGAAGACCTGCCGGGCATCGCCACCATGGAGGACCTGAAGGATCCGGAAAAGGCCCGCCGCATGGGCCGCGCCATGGCCGAACGGATGGAGCGCGGGGACGTGCCCATCGACCTGGCCGCCACCTCGCTGATGGCCAATGCCTATCTTTTCACCGGCGAGCAGAAATACGCCGACTGGGTGAAAGAGTATGTCGAAGCCTGGCTGGAGCGCACCCGCCAGAACGGCGGCATCACGCCGGATAACGTGGGACTCGACGGGATTGCGGGCGAGTACCAGAATGGAAAATGGTGGGGTGGATTGTATGGCTGGCACTGGCCGCACGGGTACTACAGTGTAGGAATGGCGCTCCAGATCGGCGCGGCCTCGGCGATGCTAGTCTCGGGCGGAGATCGCCGTTACCTGGAACTCCCACGCTCGAACATGGATCACCTCATGGCCATGGGCAAGACCGTGAACGGCGCGTTCCTGGTGCCCTACAAGAAAGGCGACCGGGGCTGGTACGCCTTTCAGCCAATCGACCGTTCGCTGCCGGCCTCCTTATGGTTCCTTTCCCAGGACCCCTCGGACTGGCAACGCCTGGAGAAACTGCGCTTGGCCAGCAGCGTGGACTGGCACACCGCGACGCACTCGCCCTACCCGAACCGGGGATACGCATCGCTTCCCGAGCCGCGCGAAGATTGCTGGAACTGCGACGTGGAAGGCTTGGCCGATTGGAACGTTGTAGCCAACATCCGCAACAAGGAAGATCGCAGCCACGAAGGCCCTTGGCTGCGCTTTCTGGCGGGAGCCAATCCGGACTACCCGGAAAAAATCCTGACCGAAAGCTTCGGCCAAGTCGCTTGGAAGATGGATGAAATCCGCCGCAACGTGCTGCTGCTGGAGTACGACTCCCGGGGAACCGAAAGAATCGATCCCCATGAAGCCATGTTGACTAACGTGCATGAGCACCATTGGCAGACGATCAATCCTGTGACCACGGAGGCGCTGGTGCAATTAACACTCGGAGCGCCGCAGCTCATGTACAACGGCGGGTTGCTCCATGCGACCCTGCGCTATTTCGACCCGGCGCGGGGGCGGCCCGGGCTTCCGCCGGATGTGGCGGCATTGGTGACCAAGGTCGAGGCGGACCGGGCCATCGTGCAACTGATTAATCTCAGTCCATTCGACACCCGAGACGTCATCGTGCAGGCGGGCAGTTTCGGCGAACACCAATTCACGCGAGTGAAATACCAAGTGCGCACGGACCCGGAGCCCTTGCAGCCGGAACATTACACCCGCGCGGACTTCCGCCTCGAGGAGCATTTTGTGGATATCAACCGGAAATTCTTCGCGGTCCGCCTGGCGCCGGGAACAGGGCTTACGCTGGATATGAGAATGAAGCGGTTCGCTAACCAGCCAACCTACGCCTTCCCCTGGCACGGCGACACCATTCCGGTGCAGTAAGCCCCAGCTCGGGAGCTTTTTGACAACCCTCGGGCGGTGTGTAAAGATACCTCCCGGAGTCACATCATGCCCAAAAATCGCACACCACGAATAATCCTCGCGCTTGTCTTGTTTTTCCTGATTGTCCTGCCCCTCTTCACCAACGGTGTTGACCTGTTGGTGGATTGGCTCTGGTTCAAGCAGGAAGGCTTTCGGATCATTTATCGGACGACCCTCCTAACCCAAATTCGACTGAGCGGGCTGGTCGGAGTGGGGTTCATGGCGGTGACTGCATTGAACCTCCTGATTGCCCGCGGGCTAGCCCGCCGGCACGGCTTTCGGGTTAACGGTGAAATCATCGAGTTTGCGGCGCTCGACCGCTTCGGTATAGCTGTCCAATGGCTCATCTGGGCTGGCGTCCTGCTGATTGGATACTTGGTCGGCCAATGGGGCATGTCCCACTGGCTGGAGTACCTGATGGCTAAGCACCCGCAAATCCTCGGCCAGCAGGACCCGCTGTTTGGCATCGATTTGGGCTTTTATCTCTTTCGCCTGCCCTTCATCTGGTTCCTTTATTACCTGGCGCTCGCTGCGGTGATTGTGTGTCTTTTGAGCGCCGTGTTCCTCTATCTCGTGGAGGGCGGGGTATGGGTTACGCCGCGTGGGCCAAAAGTGATGGGGGCGGCGCGCGCGCACCTGATGGTGCTGGCGGCGGTGCTCTTTGTGGTCTTCGCCTATCGAGCCCGGCTTGCCATGTACGGCTTGCTTTATTCCCCGCGCGGCCTCATTTATGGCGCTGGGTACGCGGACGTGCACGCCACGCTGCCGGTTCTCAGGGTGGAACTCTTCCTTTGCCTGTTGACGGCCGTTGCGTTCCTGGCCGGGGCGAAGTGGGGGCGGGTGCGGCCGGCGCTCTATTCCGTGGGTCTTCTGGTGGCCGTGGCAGTGCTCGGCGGGTCGATCTACCCCGAGATCGTCCAGCGCTTCATCGTCTCCCCCAATGAAATTGACCGGGAACGCGACTACATCGCCAACGCCATCAAATACACCCGCCAGGCGTATGCGCTGGATCGCTTCGAGGAGCGCGAATTCTCCGCCGTCGAAGACTTGAGCTTGGATGACATCCGGAAGAACGAGGCGACTTTCCGCAACGTCCGCATGTGGGACCACAAGCCGCTGTTGACCACCTTCGCCCAGCTCCAGGAGATCCGTACTTATTACGACTTCCAGCACGTTGATAACGACCGCTATCGGATTGACGGAGTTTACCGCCAGGTCTCGCTCTCGCCGCGCGAGCTTTCTGCCGCCAGTCTGCCGGGCCAGAGCTGGATCAACGAGCATCTGGCATACACCCACGGCTACGGCCTTTGCCTGGGGCCGGTGAACGAATTCACCAATGAAGGTCTGCCGGTACTGTTCATCAAGAACATCCCTCCGGTCTCCACCATGTCCATCCGGATCACCCGTCCTGAGATCTATTACGGCGAGCTCGGGAACGACTACTGCTTCGTGAAAACTCGGGCGCAGGAGTTCGATTACCCCCAGGGAGACCAGAACGTCTATACCAACTACCAGGGTGCGGGTGGAATCCCGGTTGAGAACTTCTGGCGAAGGCTCCTGTTCGCGCTGGCCTTTGGCGAAAAGAACGTCCTGTTTTCAGGCGATATCCAGCCGTCAAGCCGATTGATGATCTACCGGCGGGTTCTGGACCGCGCCCAGCGGCTCACGCAGTTTATTACCTACGACCACGATCCCTACATGGTCGTTGCCAAGGACGGGTCGCTTTACTGGATTCTGGATGGCTACACCACCTCCGAGATGTATCCTTACTCAGACCCCGCGGAGGGAATAGGGAATTACATGCGCAATTCCGTCAAGGCGACCATCAATGCTTACGACGGGCAAGTGCGCTTTTACATCAGCGACGCCTCTGACCCGCTCATCCAGGCTTACAACAATATTTTCCCGGGAGTTTTCGAACCGCTTTCGGCTATGCCCGAGGATCTGCGCGCGCACATCCGCTATCCGGAGGAGTTCTTTTCCATCCAGGCCGGCAAGTACGCGCTCTTCCACATGACGGATCCCAGAGTCTTCTACAATAAGGAAGACCTGTGGCGGGTTGCGCAGAGCGCCGCGCGTGGCGCGGCCGCGCCCATGAGCCCCTACTTCACGATCATGAAGCTGGCGGAAGTGGGCGAGCGGGAAGAATTCATCTTGATGGTGCCGTTCACTCCCGCCCGCAAAGACAACATGATTGCCTGGATGGCTGCCCGGTGCGATTTCCCCGATTACGGCAAGGTGCTGGTCTTCACGTTCCCCAAGCAGAAGCTCGTGTACGGGCCGCAGCAGATCGAATCGCGCATCGATCAGGACCCTGGCATCTCCCAGGAACTCACGCTCTGGGGGCAGGGCGGCTCGACGGTGATCCGTGGTACCTTGCTCGTCGTCCCCGTTTTGAATTCGGTCCTCTACGTTGAGCCTCTCTACCTCGCGGCTGAGGCCGGAGGCGGTCTGCCGCAATTGAAGCGTGTGATCGTGGCCTACTCAGACCACGTGGTGATGGCGGAAACGCTCGACGCGGCGCTGAGCAACATCTTCAGCGGCGCGGTGACCACCAGCGCGGCCCCCCCTCCGCCTGCGGGTGCGTCCGCGCCGGCGCCCGGAAAGGCGCCCGGCGCCACGGCGCCCGATACCCAAGCGCTCATCCGCGAAGCCAACCAACACTACCAACGCGCCTTGCAGTTGCAACGCCAAGGCGATTGGGCAGGGTACGGCGAGGAAGTGAAGAAGCTCGGCGAATTGCTCAATCGCCTGGCCTCGACACCACCAGCAGCAGGAACCAAGTAGGGAGAGTGGTAGCGCAGACTTGTCCTTTAAGTCTGCGGCTCTTTCTCGCCTTTGTGTGAAGAGCCGCAGAGTTACAAAACCAGCCCGCCATTGAGATCGGCGGACCGTAGGCCGCTGTGGGCGCTTGGGCAGCAAGCGCGCAGGGGGTGTAAATTGCTTGTTTTACGCGGTTTGGACCACACCTCGCGTGGAGAGGCCCGGATGGTAGGTGGGCGCTTCCGAAGAGGAGGGTTCAGCGCCCAGGCATGTGCGAAAACGCACTAAAAACTGAAGACCGCTTGAAGATCAATGCGACGGTTCGCCCCAGACGAGCCGCCACCGCCGCCGAAAACGCCGCCCAGCGAGTTCGACCGGTCGAACAGGTTCGTACCGATCACACCACCGGGTGTCCCAAGATTTACATTATTCAGAAGGTTGCGCGCATAAGCGCTGAACGTGAGAGTGTAGCGCTTGGCCCCCGTATTCCCTGGACCAAAGAGACCGCCGCCACCTCCACCAGCCATGCCGCGGCCACCTAAGCCACCACCGCCACCTCTGCCGCCACCTCCGCCGAACCCGCCACCTCTGCCTCCGCCTCCTCCGAACCCACCGCCACCGCCGGCGGACGCCGGTCTGCTGACTTCTTTCCCAAAGGTAAAGCTCTTGGTGAGGCGCAGGTTCATCGTGAATTGTGACGGACCGGGAAAGTGGTTGATTGGGATGAGGGCCTGGCCGGCTTGCGGCGTAATATCGAAAGTGCCAAGGGATGTGGCCACGATATTGGGACCGGAGGCGCCGGCGGGGGCAAAGGCGGGCCGGCCGTTGTAAACTCCTGTCCCGTACTGATCTTGACCCAAAGTAACGTTAAAGGGCGCGCCGGAGGAGGTAACCAGAAAAGGACTTAAGCTAAAGCGATGGGGCAGATTCCAGGTGCCCGCCAGAAAGAACCGGTTTCGAACGTCGAAGGACGCTCGCCCATAGCTCTCCAGAATGTTGTACGGGTTCATGGCAACACTGGCACTGTTCCCCGTTGTGTCGGAATCAGCGTAGTTGAGCGTGTAATAACCAAACAGCGAGAGCTTGGTGCTCAGGCGCAGGTTGAAATTGGTAATCAGTTGGTTCTGGGTGAAGAGGCCGACGGAATCGTACTGATAGAGATTCCCAACGCTATCACCCAACGGCCGCAGACCGACCTCGGGGTTCCCCAACGGGAACGTCCCCGGAAGGGGTGCGTTTAAATCATCGCTTAGAAGCTGATGAACTCCATGAGAACGTAGATAGGTGACTGACACCGTCGCGCTCTTTGTAACCTGTTGCTCGAGACTTAGCGCCGTTTGCAGGGTATAAGGAGCCCGCAAATTGGGGGCGATTTGATAACTGTTGGGAATAGAGCTGGAGAGGCTCGCCAGGGTGCTGATGGGCGGAATGTCGGGGAAAAAGTCTGGCGACGGAATAATCAACTGTTGTTGTAGCGGGTTGTTGAGACTTAACCTTTCCGCTTGCATCACGAGGCCGGACGGAAAGCGGTCGTAGAACATGCCAAAGCCGGCCCGCAAGACGGTCTTCGCCGGTCCCTTTTGGCCCCGATGGAGCCCCCAGGCATAACCCACACGCGGGGCAAAGTCAGAGTGATCGTGGATGTCATTCTGCGTCTCCCAGCGCAGGCCCATGCTAAGCGTCATGCTGGGATGGAGCTGCCAGTCGTCTTGCGCGAAGAGCCCCACGTCCAGCAGGTTGACGGTGGCGAGCGGCCGTCCGGCGACAATCGAAAACTGGGTCGCCCCGCCCCCATTCGCCGTAGGTAGCAAGCCCTGTTGGAGGTTTTGCTCAGTTATTTGATACGCGTCGAGCGTTGGGAATGTAAACGTGCCGTTAAAGCCCGCGTTGGAAGTATTCGAATCCTGCACATCCCGCAAGCGGCCTCCTACAACCAAGGTGTGCTTGCCAAGAAAGAATGATGTCAGGTTTTGAAACTCGTAATGGTCCTGGGAATCGGAGGAGAGCCCGCTGGAGTTACCGCCCCCTGTGAACGCCCCAAATACGGAAATGGTGGACTGGAGGTTCTGGGGGGTCGTGTTGTTGTCATTGTGAAGGTATTGGAAGCGAAACTGGTTCAGGGTTTTGGCACTGAACACCTGCGTGTCGCTCACCTGTAGGGTATGTTCGAGGCCATGGGTGTTGATGCCCAACGTAGGGAGGTTGGTTTGCCCGATTCCACCATTGCGCGAGTTGTTGTCAAAGAACTGGTAGCGAACCGTCAGGACGTTATTGGCACTCAGTTGGTAGTCAAAGCGCGGGCTAAGATTGGTACGGGTGCTGGGAGTTGACACCGCCTGACTGAAAGGAGTTTGGGTGAGTGTGGGGCTGAGAATAAAGGCGGAGACTATCGAGTCATCTTCAATGTCGCGGCGGAAAAACGTGAAGAAAAACGAGGCTTTCTTGCTGAGCGGGCCCCCAACGCTCCCGTTGAAAAACTCCGAGTGATAGCCCGGTTCCTGCGTTGCGAAGGGGTTCCGCGAATTGATAGCTGAGTCATTCAGATTGCCCAGGATCTGGCCGTGAAACTTGCTCGCTCCCGGGCGGGTGGTGATTTCAATACGGCCATAGCCCAACCTGTCATATTCCGCGGAGAAAGGATTCTGGTTGATCCTGATTTCAAGAATATCCGCCTTGGGGGGAAGTTGCCCGGCCGTGAAGCCATCGATGTAAATCTGGCCCCCATTGGGCCCCGCCGAGGGCCCCGCCAGCGCGTCCAGTTCGGACTGCAATTCATCGGGGTCATCCGAGAGAGCCTGTAGGTCCTCCCCCTTGATCACGAGGGTACTGGCGCTCTCCTGTGGGGCGACGCTAACCTTCGTCGTTTGGTCCGTAACGGTGACTTGCTCTCTCTCCTCGGCGATTTGCAGGGCGATGTCAAGCTTCATGCCCTGACCAGCCACAATCTCCACGCTCTGCTGTTCAAAAACAGCGAAGCCCTTGGCCTGCGCTCGCACCACGTACTTTCCCGGCGCGAGTCCCCGGATCTCATAGCTCCCATCGACCTTCGCAACCCCGGAGCTGGTTTGCCCGGATGAAGAGACCGCCTGTACGCTGGCGCCCGCCACGGAGGCGCCGGAGGGATCCGACACTTGGCCACGAAGTGTACCGGAAGAGGTTTGGGCCTGCAACTGGCCCGGGGGAAATAACCATAGCGAAAGCACAACGAGGGCTGTCACTTGCAATCCAACGTTCTTAAGTCCCATCCCAACTCCCTTCCAAATGAACGTCTTGACCTACATGTGCTCAGACGAAGCTATCCGCGTTAGAGTTTCAGTCTTTTGACGAAATGCTTTCGAGAAGAGATGAGGACAAACATTTGAGCAGACATCGGGTTAGGGTCCTGAACTCCTGCGCGAAGGGTAGCGACGCCTTTGGAAGCGGCCGCTCCTTGGGTCTGGTCCGCGAAGGAGTGGATCGCGGAACTTACGCATCGGGGTCAGAGGGGTTTAGCTACAAATCCGAGTCAAGGGCAATGTAACCGTCCTGTAACAATGGCTTCACCTTAGATTAACCTGCCTCCCTGATACTATTGTGAACTCGCGATGCCTTCTGAAGACGCCTGCCTCTTGATTGGGCGGGAACTTACGAGGTAGTCACTGAGTTTTACCTTTGCAACGATCGATTTGGAGCGTCTGGACATTGGCCGTCCGGCTTGTCGAGTCACTCCTAGCTTCGGACGACACTCTTTTCGTGGCAGGATACTGAAGGCCGTTCAGCGCTCTTTGCAGTGGCCCCGGCTCGCCCAGGTCAAGTCTCTGATGCTAGGGCTGACCTGTCCCGACCTGTCGTGATGATTTTGATCGTGATGCTTTTGATCCGGACGGTTTTGCTCAACTCCTGTTCCGACATTTCGGGCCGGGAGCGTGCTCGGGAAGTCCGCCCCTATGGCCTGCGCCGATGGGTTCGATGGGGATTCGCCCCAACGTTCTGGGAGGTGAACGGAACTCAAACACGGGTCCTTTGGCATGCTGTCGGGGGCGATTTGGGATGATGGAGCGCGGAGAACACTCGGGACTACAAACTGCCGAACCCAATTGTTAACTTCCCCTTAATGCTCTTGTAAAACTGACGAATAAGAGTAAGCAGGGAGGACAACACCTATGAAAACACTTTCGCATCTGGGAATCATTATTGTAAGTGCCGCCCTTGTTTTTGCAAGCCTTGTGGCGGTCCACTCCTCACCCTCGAATGCCGCACCTGTTCCTGCCCCGGATACAGTCATGCTCAACGGCGCCGGGGCCACTTTCCCATACCCGATTTACTCGAAGTGGTTCTCAGATTACAACAAGATCCATTCCGACATTCAGATCAACTATCAGTCCATTGGTTCAGGAGGAGGAATTCGCCAACTCTTGTCTGGGACGGTGGATTTCGGCGCTTCAGACGCTCCCATGAATGACGAACAGCTTGGACAGTCAAAAACCAAGATCCTTCATTTTCCAACCGTATTGGGCGCCGTCGTTCCCACTTACAATATTTCCGGCGTATCTCAGGAGCTTAACTTTACGGGCCAGACTCTGGCGGATATCTACCTTGGCAAGATCACCAAGTGGAATGACCCTGAAATTTCCAAATACAATAAGGGAGTAAGTCTCCCTGCTCAAGATATCGTCGTTGTGCACCGCTCGGATGGCAGCGGAACTACGTATGTTTGGGTCGACTACCTCTCGAAAGTCTCTGCGGAGTGGCAAAGCAAAGTGGGCAAGAACACTTCCGTAAACTGGCCGGTAGGCCTGGGCGGAAAAGGTAACGAAGGAGTGACCGGGCTGGTTAAAGAGACGCCCGGGGGGATAGGTTACGTCGAGCTCATCTACGCGGTGCAAAACAAGCTCCCCTACGGCCGTGTTCGAAATGCTGCCGGCGCCTTTGTCGAGGCGGACCTTGCAAGCGTGACGGCCGCAGCGGCAGGCTATGCGAAGACCATGCCCGAAGATTTCCGCATTTCCATCACCAACGCTCCTGGCAACGATATTTATCCGATTGCCAGCTTTACCTACCTGCTGATTCCGACGAAAATTGAAGACGCCAATAAGAAAAATATCATCAAGGATTTTCTCATCTGGATGCTGAACGACGGTCAAAAGGGAGCTGAGCCTTTGTCCTACGCCCCGCTACCGAAAGAAGTGGTTGCGAAGGAATTGAAGCAGATTTCGCTGATCCAATAGATCGCTATGACAGGCATATCGGTTCCAACAGGGCGCGCGGCGGCAAACCGTCGCGCGCATGCCTTTGTCCAAGGCTTGCGAAGTGGTGACACGCTCGCCCACGTCGTCACACTTCTCTGCGCGGCGAGCATCCTGCTGGTGACGGTAGCTCTCGTTCATCAGCTTTTTATCAATTCTACGAGCCCAATTCACAAGTTTGGGTTTCGATTCTTAACCGGCCGCACTTGGGATCCGGTTAGCGGAGAGTTCGGCGCTTTGCCATTTATTTATGGCACGCTTGTCACCTCCGCGCTGGCCTTGCTGGTGGCAGTTCCGCTGGGAGTAGGGGCGGCAATCTTCCTTTCTGAGCTGGCGCCTCCGCGCTTATCGAATGCCATGACTTTTGTCATTGAGCTCCTGGCTGCGGTTCCCAGCGTAATTTACGGATTGCTGGGCATATTCATCACGGTGCCGTTTCTGCGTCAATATGGCGAGCCCTTCCTGAAGCGCACTTTAGGGTTCCTACCGCTCTTTCAGGGGCCGATGTACGGCGTGGGGATGTTGGCGGGTGGTTTGATACTGGCCATCATGGTCGTGCCATTTATCATTTCGCTCTCACGCGAAATCCTTATGGCTGTCCCGGTGGAGCAACGTGAGGCGGCCTTGGGGCTCGGGGCCACAAAGTGGGAGTCCACCTGGCAGGTCGTGGTCCCTTACGCTCGCATCGGAATCATGGCCTCCATCTTCCTCGCCTTGGGGAGAGCTTTAGGTGAGACGATGGCGGTCACCATGGTCATCGGCAACGACCCCAGAATCAGTGCTTCCTTATTTGCGCCCGGCTATACCATTGCCGCAGTCATTGCCAACGAATTCACCGAAGCTACCGGCAATCTCTACCTGCAAGCGCTGATCGAGCTGGGTCTGGTGCTGTTTGCGCTGACTATTGTGATTAACGGCTTGGCGCGAATTGTCATTATCTCTACAACTCAGAAGGGGTCGGGGCATTAATGCTCTGGCGGAATAACTGGCGGAAATTCGTCAACTACTTCATGTTCAGCATGACGGGGCTTTGTGCCTTGGCTACGGTTGGCGTATTATTTTTCATCTTGGGATACCTGGTGTGGCATGGGGGAAGCTCCCTCAATTGGGCCTTCCTAACGCATTTGCCGACCCCCGTTGGCGAAGCCGGTGGTGGAATGGCCAACGCCATCGTGGGGACCGCAAAGCTGCTTCTACTGGCGTCTGCCTTCGGCATACCGATTGGTTTCCTGGGCGGCGTCTATCTGGCTGAATTCGGGGGCCGGTTGTTTCCCTTTGTGGTTCGCTATACCGCTGATCTGTTGAACGGTGTGCCCTCGATTGTCATGGGAATTTTTGCCTACACCATCGTGGTCTTACCGATGAAGCATTTTTCAACCTTAGCGGGAGGTTTGGCGCTGGGCGTGATGATGATCCCCATCGCCGTACGCAGCACGGAAGAAGCCCTGCGCACGGTCCCGCTGATGCTGCGGGAAGGCGGCCTGGCGTTGGGGGCGAGCAAATGGAGAACTATCGCCACCGTGGTCGTGCCGGCGGCTCGCAAGGGGATTGTCACGGGGATAATTCTCGACATGGCCCGCGTCGCTGGCGAAACCGCGCCGCTGTTGTTCACCGCCTTTAGCAATCAGTTTTGGAGCCCGGGGTGGAATCAGCCTACGGCCTCGCTGCCGGTCATGGTCTATACTTACGCCATCTCGCCCTATGAAGATTGGCACAAGCAGGCCTGGGCTGCCGGATTGGTTCTCTTGACTCTAGTGCTGGTGGCGAACGTTGCCGCCAGATTATTCGTTTCCGGGCGGTCTGCCCATTAGGTGGGAACTGCCATGGCGATTTCGGATGTCAGTGGTGCGACAATGGTCAAGCAAGAAAGCCGCCCCACTCAATCTGTAGGAGCGACAGTGGCCGCAGACGACATTAAATTGCGGGTTTCCGGATTGGACTTCTACTACGGTCCCAAGCAATCCCTCTTTGGTATCAGCCTTCAGTTCCTCACCAATCGCATCACCGCCCTCATTGGTCCTTCGGGTTGTGGCAAGTCCACTTTCTTGCGCACTTTGAACCGCATGTACGAGACGGTGCCGCATGCCAGGGCCGAGGGCGAGATCTTGTTCGACAATGAAGATCTCCTTACTATGGACCCGGTTGCTCTGCGGCGCCGCGTGGGAATGGTCTTTCAGAGGCCGAATCCCTTTCCTAAGTCCATTTTTGACAATATTGCCTATGGGCTCAGGGTGAACGGGACCCACAGTGGGGCCGCCCTGAAGGAAAAAGTGGAGAAGAGTCTGCGACGCGCGGCACTGTGGGATGAAGTGAAGGATCAACTCTACAAATCGGCCTACGCTCTTTCCGGGGGCCAACAGCAGCGATTGTGCATTGCCAGAGCCTTGGCTGTTGACCCGGAAGTGCTCCTCCTCGACGAGCCCTGCTCCGCCCTTGATCCCATCGCCACTGCGAAAATAGAGGAGTTGCTCTTTTCCCTCCAGGACCAGTGCACCCTGATCATTGTGACCCACAACATGCAGCAGGCCGCTCGGGTGGCGGATTTCACGGGCTTCTTTCTTTTGGGGAAACTGATCGAGTACAACAGGACGGAAATCATCTTCAAGACACCTGCCATGCGGGAAACCGAAGACTACATCACCGGCCGGTTTGGTTAGAGCCGGCAGGTAATAGGTGGTAAGCTACTTCTCGGGAAAAGCAGTCCGGTGGGAGGAAAGAGTCCGAGGAGAGAAGCAAGGCACACGCCACCGGGAAGTTGCAAGGCATCTTTTTAGACCCAACTTGACGAGGAGGAAATGGGCAGACAAGAGTTGGAAGGGGCGGCGGGGAAATTTTCCCTGCCTGCCGCTTACGGCCTGCCACCTACCCGACCATGCGCCACTTTGAAGAAGAGCTTGATAACCTCAGAAACCGACTGCTTGAAATGAGCGGGTTGGTGGAGGACTCCGTCTACCGAAGCATCCAGTCACTCATTGAAAAGGATGAGGTGTCGGCGCAGCAAGTCCTGCAGAACGAATCCAGAATCAACCGCATGGAGATTGAAATCGACGAGTTGGCCACCAGCCTTTTGGCCCGGGTTCAGCCCATGGCGACCGACTTGAGGTTTATTACCGCCGCCATCAAGATCAACAACGACCTGGAGCGCATGGGGGATATTTCGGTCAACATCGTCCGCAGGACTCTGGCCCTGATGCGTGAACCCATGCCGAAAGAGTTGATCGATATTCCTCATATGGCGACCCTCGCCCAGTCGATGATACGCAATAGCCTGGATGCATTCGTGCGAAAAGATGCCGAACTCGCGCGTAATATCCTTACCTCCGATGATGTTATCGACCAACTCCGTGACTCCGTGTATGAAGAGTTGATCAGCCTGATGGAGCAAGATCCCACCACGGTCCGGCAAAGCATCAACCTGATGTTCGTAGCCCGCGCCTTGGAGCGCCTCGCCGATCACGCCACCAACATTGCCGAGGACGTTCTGTTCCTGGTGGAGGGTGTGGAAGTACGTCATCACGCGGAGGCGCGCGAGTAGACTGGCAACGATTGCCGATTGACCCGCCGCGGCAGGTCGATTGAAAGAGTGATGCGGCAGCTTCCTCTCCTGTCAATCGGCAGTCAGTAATCGGAAATCGGCAATTCCAGCTATCCTCGGCCAAACGATGATGGCCCCGGAATCCCCTCCATCCAACCTCCGGGTGGAACCTGCATCAAAGCCTTAGAGGAGGCGCGCGGTAGTGGCGCCGATTTTCCCTTTGACTGGATTAGAGGTTTGGTGGTGAAATAAGTACGGGGCAGGATTTGACCATCGCTTGGAAGACCGAAGGATTCGTAATCGGGAGTTTAATGATGGACCGAAGATTCAGAAGGCTGCTGGCAGCAGGATGTGCCTTTGCGCTGCTGGCGCTGCCACTATGGGCCCAACAAGAGACTGAAAGCACAAACGAGAACGCGAATGAGAATGAGATTACGATTCCGGAAGGGACGGAGTTCAAACTCCAGTTGCACTCCACGATAAGCTCAAAGACTTCGCATCCGGGTGACAGGATTCTCACGACATTGCTTGATCCCGTGGCCGTCGAGGACCGGGATATTCTAACCAAAGGCACCCGGATTGACGGGCACATTGCTGAAGTGAAGGTCGCCGGCCGCCGCGGAAAGGGCGGGGACCTGTCTCTCGTCTTTGATACAGTTGAACTGCCGAATGGCCAGAAGCTGGCTATCCTCGGATCACTCACCGAAGTTTTCTCAAGTGAGGGTGGGGGTGATCCCAACGTCGGACCAGAGGGTGATTTGAAAGGCGGCGGGGCCTCACGAAAGAAGCAAGCAGCCATTATCGCCAGCACCACGGCGCTTGGCGCGGCGGGAGGGTGGGGCACGGCGATCGTGGGGGCCGGCGCGGGTTTGGCCTTGGCGCTCCTTCTCCCTCATGGCAAGCAAGCCGCCTTGTCCGCCGGCTCGTTGATCGGAATGCGGCTTGACCGGGACGTTTCGTTCAGCCTCGCCTCGGACGCAAAATAAACTCTCCAACTTAACTTGGCTCGACCTCTATCCCCAACCACATCTTGTGCGTCGCCAAGCCGAACTCTGGAATTTCAAATTCCCGCACAGCGGCGAACGTCTGAAATCTCCAATCTCCAATGCCCAGGTTGGGTTTCAATGCACGCCCCACGCGCGTGGGCAGAACTTCCCGCCCTGTGGCGCCGGCGTCCCGCCGGCCGGACCATCCCCACGCGCGTGGGGAGAACAGTTCGTCAGGCCGCCCGAATCGGCGGGATCGTCCACCATCCCCACGCGCGTGGGGAGAACAGACTCGCGCCCTGCTTCTGGCGGCGCAGTTGCGGACCATCCCCACGCGCGTGGGGAGAACGCTGCTTGCGTGGCGCGCCGCCAGCCGGATTGCGGACCATCCCCACGCGCGTGGGGAGAACGCTGCTTGCGTGGCGCGCCGCCAGCCGGATTGCGGACCATCCCCACGCGCGTGGGGAGAACTGACCCTGGGCCATTAACGAAAATCCCGCTGACGGACCATCCCCACGCGCGTGGGGAGAACTTCAGCGCCACGGCCCGCGCCCACAGCGGCTGCGGACCATCCCCACGCGCGTGGGGAGAACGCCCTTCATCTCACTCTGCCGCAAACAATACTCGGACCATCCCCCCGCGCGGGGGCGAACAAACCTTAATGGCGCAATCGAGAGGAGCCTGAAATGTTTCAATCCACGCCCCCGCGCGGGGGCGAACCTTTGAATGGATCCATGCCACAAGTCCGAATACGTTTCAATCCACGCCCCCGCGCGGGGGCGAACATGACGTCGGTAAAAGGCTGCTCGTACATCTACGTTTCAATCCACGCCCCCCGCGCGGGGGCGAACGCGCTGAACCGTTCATTGAACGTTTTTGAGTCTATGGTTTCAATCCACGCCCCTGCGCGGGGGCGAACCGGATCGCCGATTGCCAGTCTCCACTGTCGATTTTGTTTCAATCCACGCCCCCGCGCGGGGGCGAACAGGAGAAGCCGGTCCATTGCGCAGGGCCTCATTGTGTTTCAATCCACGCCCCCGCGCGGGGGCGAACTCTCGATGATGCCCTTGCACGGATTATCCGCTGGTTTCAATCCACGCCCCCGCGCGGGGGCGAACCAGCCAAAGTGGATCCAGGATGAGTTTTTGTTTCAATCCACGCCCCCGCGCGGGGGCGAACTGCCGCGCAGCCAGGAATGGCGCGCCAGAGCTGTTTCAATCCACGCCCCCGCGCGGGGGCGAACGTGACTGGCCTGCGAGTCCTTGGAGTCGATCGTGTTTCAATCCACGCCCCCGCGCGGGGGCGAACTGGCGGACAGCTGGACCTTGCGCCAGGCGGTTTCAATCCACGCCCCCGCGCGGGGGCGAACAGCTGATGTTTGCTGTCATCCTGGCGGAGCGTTTCAATCCACGCCCCCGCGCGGGGGCGAACGTAATCTGCTGGCGCAGGAATTCAGCCGTTTCAATCCACGCCCCCGCGCGGGGGCGAACATACGACAAGGTTCAAAAGCGAGCTGTCTGGTCTGGTTTCAATCCACGCCCCCGCGCGGGGGCGAACGGGGCAGAAGCCGCTTGACCGTGCCATGTGTTTCAATCCACGCCCCCGCGCGGGGGCGAACCTGAGATGGCATTCGATGCGTAGTCCCGATGCGTTTCAATCCACGCCCCCGCGCGGGGGCGAACCGCAGGCGGCAAGGCGCGGCGCTTGCGCGCTATGTTTCAATCCACGCCCCCGCGCGGGGGCGAACACCTATAGCACCAGCTATCCAGCCATACGGGTGTTTCAATCCACGCCCCCGCGCGGGGGCGAACACGCGGCGCGATGGTAGGCCGGGACTTTAGTTGTTTCAATCCACGCCCCCGCGCGGGGGCGAACGTCTCGACCCTCTGTAATTGTGAATCTGGATGTTTCAATCCACGCCCCGCGCGGGGGCGAACAGCCGTCTTCGTCTGGTCGGCGGTCAATCGTTTCAATCCACGCCCCCGCGCGGGGGCGAACGTCAGGACCAAGGTGGTGTTATCCGCCTTCGGTTTCAATCCACGCCCCCGCGCGGGGCGAGCGTCATGCTGCCTAGATCGACTCCATCCGGATTGAGTTTCAATCCACGCCCCCGCGCGGGGGCGACATCTACGTTCATTGCCACCGGGTCACCGAAGTGTTTCAATCCACGCCCCCGCGCGGGGGCGAACACCCGTTAGATCGTTGATGTCCCAGCCGCCGGGGGTTTCAATCCACGCCCCCGCGCGGGGGCGAACCCCGCAGGGCTGGGTCCAGGCTACCGATGGCGGGTTTCAATCCACGCCCCCGCGCGGGGTCGAACCAGTGCTGCGATGAGCGTCTGTACGGAGCGTTTCAATCCACGCCCCCGCGCGGGGGCGAACACGGCAACGGTTCTCACCTGCGCCGCGATTGCGTTTCAATCCACGCCCCCGCGCGGGGCGAACAACTCGCCGATTTGTCAGCTGCACTCCCCTCCGTTTCAATCCACGCCCCCGCGCGGGGCGAACCGGGGCGCAGGCGCGGCTGTTGGGCGGGATGTTTCAATCCACGCCCCCGCGCGGGGGCGAACATTGTCGGCGCTCTTGGCCGATGCCGGAGTGAAGTTTCAATCCACGCCCCCGCGCGGGGGCGAACTTGCAAATCCATCAATTGCAAGGGGGACGTATGTTTCAATCCACGCCCCCGCGCGGGGGCGAACCGACGGCAACCCGCCGATGGTGTGCGATGATTTCGTTTCAATCCACGCCCCCGCGCGGGGGCGAACTGGCGAGTCCGTATTTGGCGAGGGAGGGATTCCGGTTTCAATCCACGCCCCCGCGCGGGGGCGAACGCTGATTTCGAGGTTGCTGCGTTGCTCTGCCGGTTTCAATCCACGCCCCCGCGCGGGGGCGAACCATGCTAGCGCTTGCGGATGGCAGCCGTTTGTTTCAATCCACGCCCCCGCGCGGGGGCGAACTCGGCTATCCTTGCTGACCTTCGGCGATGGTCCTGTTTCAATCCACGCCCCCGCGCGGGGGCGAACGCCAGCTGCTCGGCCGGCCCGCCGCACAATGTTTCAATCCACGCCCCCGCGCGGGGGCGAACCTCCTGGCGCCCAGGCTCTGACCTCAGAGAGAAGTTTCAATCCACGCCCCCGCGCGGGGGCGACCAAGCCGGCGGCAACCTCAATCCAGAGCTTTTTGTTTCAATCCACGCCCCCGCGCGGGGGCGAACGGCGGGATCCACCAAGGTCCGCGTTGCCCAAGCGAGTTTCAATCCACGCCCCCGCGCGGGGGCGACCCTGGCCGCCACCGCTCGCGCTCTACTAGCGTGTTTCAATCCACGCCCCCGCGCGGGGGCGAACCTGAAAACTCGGCTTGGTGCAGGCGGTGCGGGTTTCAATCCACGCCCCCGCGCGGGGGCGAACAATTGGAGGGTGCATCGGCGTAGTTCGACGACATGGTTTCAATCCACGCCCCCGCGCGGGGGCGACCGAGTGACCGGAATATTGCAGGTCTAGCGTTAAGTTTCATTCCATGCCCCCGCGCGGGGGCGAACGCCCCCTGCTGCGGCGGTACCCAGGCCGGACGTTTTAATCCACGCCCCCGCGCGGGGGCGACGGGCCACGCTCCCGGGCCAAGTCGGCTGATATGTTTCAATCCACGCCCCCGCGCGGGGGCGAATGTTGTTGCTCGTGCGTTCAAACCAACGGAGTTTCAATCTATGCCCCCGCGCGGGGGCGAACCTTGCAGGGCAAGAGGACAACGCTCGAAAGATGGTTTCAATCCACGCCCCCGCGCGGGGGCGACTCGTCGGCACGCTAGGTTGCCGGCCCGACGTCGTTTCAATCCACGCCCCCGCGCGGGGGCGACCATCGCCCAGGGCATCGTATCAGCGCCGATGGATGTTTCAATCCACGCCCCCGCGCGGGGGCGACGCGTAATTGCCGCGCGTGTAACGAGGGCGACTGGTTTCAATCCACGCCCCCGCGCGGGGGCGAACGCCTGCTGGACTAGTGCCGGTGCCCTGTTGCGTGGTTTCAATCCACGCCCCCGCGCGGGGGCGAACCAATATGGCGGCGCTACCATGTCCCTCGAAACGTCGGTTTCAATCCACGCCCCCGCGCGGGGGCGAACAAGACAGCAGCGAGCATCGCGGCCTCCTGGCGCGGTTTCAATCCACGCCCCCGCGCGGGGGCGAACTATCCTGATGGGATTGCAACCCAGATAATGTCGTTTCAATCCACGCCCCCGCGCGGGGGCGAACGGTCCCAGAGCTGAAGGCGACAAGCCATCGTTGTTTCAATCCACGCCCCCGCGCGGGGGCGAACCACGGCGACGGTCGCCCATCGACCGGCGTCACAGTTTCAATCCACGCCCCCGCGCGGGGGCGAACTGCACGGCACCGCTTACGCATCGATCGGACGTCACAGTTTCAATCCACGCCCCCGCGCGGGGGCGAACTTCGCGTCGTTCGATGTAGACGCGTGCCGGTGTTTCAATCCACGCCCCCGCGCGGGGGCGAACTGAGCAGGCTGCCTGGCCATAGCTGGCGCTCTTACAAGTTTCAATCCACGCCCCCGCGCGGGGGCGAACAGGCGAATACGGCCCATTTGTCGACAGCTTGACGTTTCAATCCACGCCCCCGCGCGGGGGCGAACCGGAGGTTGGCGCCAAGATCTCTGATGCATCCGGGTTTCAATCCACGCCCCCGCGCGGGGGCGAACGCGCGGAACTCGATCTCGAGTCGGGCATACGAGTTTCAATCCACGCCCCCGCGCGGGGGCGAACGGCGCGAACTGTCCGCGTCCGCCGCGGGATATGGTTTCAATCCACGCCCCCGCGCGGGGGCGAACTCGGGGCTGGCCAGATAGGGACCGACAAATCGGTTTCAATCCACGCCCCCGCGCGGGGGCGAACGTGCGCGACCGGGTGCCGCTTATGCTGTTGCAGCGGTTTCAATCCACGCCCCCGCGCGGGGGCGAACTCCAGGCGGAGGTAACGCATCGCCGGGGCGCCGGGTTTCAATCCACGCCCCCGCGCGGGGGCGAACGAGCTTGATCTGGTACGCAGGCCAGGCATAGGGGTTTCAATCCACGCCCCCGCGCGGGGGCGAACCAGCGCCATGCTGGTGTCCGGATCGCCCGAGGATGTTTCAATCCACGCCCCCGCGCGGGGGCGAACGCAGCGGACGACCCGTCCCGTTGACGCGGTCTTGAGTTTCAATCCACGCCCCCGCGCGGGGGCGAACCGCGGGAAATATCTTGATGCGCCGCTGTGGCCGTTTCAATCCACGCCCCCGCGCGGGGGCGAACGTCCTGCGGAAGCGACGGCCTACGTGGCGGCGTCGGTTTCAATCCACGCCCCCGCGCGGGGGCGAACAGCGGAATCCAACAGCTGCTCCATGCCCGGACATGTTTCAATCCACGCCCCCGCGCGGGGGCGAACGCCCAGGAGTTTTATCCTGTGCTCGACGGAGGCGAAGTTTCAATCCACGCCCCCGCGCGGGGGCGAACGCGGGCTGACGACGTGATCGAGCACGTCAACGGCGTTTCAATCCACGCCCCCGCGCGGGGGCGAACGCAGCCAGTTCTGGTTACGCTGCTCAGACCCGAGTTTCAATCCACGCCCCCGCGCGGGGGCGAACCGCGGCCTCCTGGCGCGGAACAGCTAAAGAGCCGTTTCAATCCACGCCCCCGCGCGGGGGCGAACTTTCCGGCGAGGTTATCGCCCGCCAGGATCAGTGTTTCAATCCACGCCCCCGCGCGGGGGCGAACAGACGGTAAAGGTGCAAAATCCGACACACAAAGTTTCAATCCACGCCCCCGCGCGGGGGCGAACTGCATCCCTCACCTCGCCGATATTCCCTGGCGCAGTTTCAATCCACGCCCCCGCGCGGGGGCGAACATCGAGGCCAGCTCAAGATCGTCCTGCCGGAGTGTTTCAATCCACGCCCCCGCGCGGGGGCGAACCAAACCGGCAGGCGCTGTGATATGCCTGGCGCCAGGTTTCAATCCACGCCCCCGCGCGGGGGCGAACCTTTGCCGGGCCGCGTCAGCCAGGGCAGTTTCGGGTTTCAATCCACGCCCCCGCGCGGGGGCGAACAAACGGGAATAAAGACCAGCGAAACGGCCTCTGTTTCAATCCACGCCCCCGCGCGGGGGCGAACGCCCCAGGTTGCGCCGTATCGCGTCGCCGTTGTAGTTTCAATCCACGCCCCCGCGCGGGGGCGAACCTACCGTGTATCTTATGGTCACAGCCAGACAAGGTTTCAATCCACGCCCCCGCGCGGGGGCGAACGCGGCCGCCGAAGCCGCTCCTTGACTCCCAGGCGGGTTTCAATCCACGCCCCCGCGCGGGGGCGAACCAGGCCTCGCGCAGCAGCCGCACGGGCAATTTGTTTCAATCCACGCCCCCGCGCGGGGGCGAACATCGTCACGCTTGTGCGTCACCTGTGCCATCATCTGTTTCAATCCACGCCCCCGCGCGGGGGCGAACGGCCGACCGCTAGGAGGCGACATCGAATTCGTTTCAATCCACGCCCCCGCGCGGGGGCGAACCCATCCGTGCCGCGTCGGCCGCCTACAACTGCGTTTCAATCCACGCCCCCGCGCGGGGGCGAACGGCGGCACATTGAGGCGATGTCGCTGAATCCGTGTTTCAATCCACGCCCCCGCGCGGGGGCGAACGTGGGACCGGCTGATCCTGCATCCTCGCAGAGTTTCAATCCACGCCCCCGCGCGGGGGCGAACTACGACTTCCGCTCCTTGATTCATCCGATTCAGAGTTTCAATCCACGCCCCCGCGCGGGGGCGAACGCGGCTCCGCGAGGCGTGCGGCAATGAAGTCGTGTTTCAATCCACGCCCCCGCGCGGGGGCGAACATCCGTGATCATCGTTGAGCGTCGATCTTGAGCGGGTTTCAATCCACGCCCCCGCGCGGGGGCGAACGATATAGCCGATAATTCGCGGTCCTCATCCGTAGGTTTCAATCCACGCCCCCGCGCGGGGGCGAACGCCCTCGCAGCGACGCGGCACGCGCATCTGTCCACCGTTTCAATCCACGCCCCCGCGCGGGGGCGAACTTGGGCCGTATCGGCCTTAGCTCGACGTCGAGCGTTTCAATCCACGCCCCCGCGCGGGGGCGAACCGAAAGTAGCGTTCATCCGACTCGGGTCTGCTGACGTTTCAATCCACGCCCCCGCGCGGGGGCGAACGTGGCGCGCATTTCTCTCGCCGTGTGTCGGAGGTTTCAATCCACGCCCCCGCGCGGGGGCGAACTGAGCTGGGAAGTCATTCCGCGTCGACTCTGCAGGTTTCAATCCACGCCCCCGCGCGGGGGCGAACCGCGCGCCTGACCAGGTCGCCATCACCTCCGCGTTTCAATCCACGCCCCCGCGCGGGGGCGAACATTAGCTGTTCATTACGCATGTCCGGTGTTGAGGTTTCAATCCACGCCCCCGCGCGGGGGCGAACGGAGAACGGCGCGCCGCAGCGGATTCGCAGCACCAATGTTTCAA
The DNA here is from genome assembly GCA_963832915.1 of uncultured Acidobacteriota bacterium. Lineage (GTDB taxonomy): Bacteria > Acidobacteriota > Terriglobia > UBA7540 > UBA7540 > CAVROP01. The sequence continues at coordinate 30,062 of CAWHWE010000054.1, read as the reverse complement.
TCCACGCCCCCGCGCGGGGGCGAACAAACGCTGCCGCAAATGCTCGGTATCTCGCTCTCTTGTTTCAATCCACGCCCCCGCGCGGGGGCGAACGGCGGCAGCCACCTTATCGGTCTCGCGAGCCGTGTTTCAATCCACGCCCCCGCGCGGGGGCGAACCCAAATAGCCATGCTCGTGTGCGCAACTCGTCGCAGTTTCAATCCACGCCCCCGCGCGGGGGCGAACCCGAGCGGCGCAATGCAGGCGATCCACGTCGGGGTTTCAATCCACGCCCCCGCGCGGGGGCGAACCCGTCCACGGCCCCAGCGCCTCTGCCACGGCTTGTTTCAATCCACGCCCCCGCGCGGGGGCGAACAAAAGCGACCAAATATTCTCGCACCAGTTGGTGTGTTTCAATCCACGCCCCCGCGCGGGGGCGAACGCCTCCCTCCCACTCCGCACCCGAACCGTCAATGTTTCAATCCACGCCCCCGCGCGGGGGCGAACTGCCTACAGCTAACTTCCTAAAGAAAAAGGGTCAGATTGCTTTGCAGCGCGAAGCCTCGACATTCCGCTTGATCTGCTATCACGTTTTTGGCGCAGGGTCGCTGCAACTGATTGACGCAGCGGGGCTTCGAGACGCCCGCGAATCCCCCAGGGAAAACCTGGTTGCCGGAGGTTCGCGGAACGCGATCGCAGGCAATTAGCGGGCCTTCCGGTTCGTAATCCTGAATCCTCCCATGCTCGACGGGCGGGACCCCGGCGTGCCGTGGCAGGCAGCCCGTGCTACGCAATCAGCGGTCCCTCCGGATCGTACGATTGCTTGGCGCCTACCTGTTCGACCCTGTTTCTCCAGTTTTTGCCCAGGAAGTAAAACCGCAGGCTGTCTTGTTCGGGGTTGATTTCGTCAATCAAACCCTGCCGGAGCTGCGCCCATTGGGCAGGATCTACCAGGCACTCGAAGACAGACTTCTGCACGCGCTGGCCGAGGTTTCGGCACTTCTTTGCAACATGCCGAAGCCTTTTCCTGCTCTCAGGAGTTTCCGTGTTCACGTCGTAGGTTACAACGACAAGCATTGCCGCCTCACTTCACGCACCCTCTCCGGCAGCTTCGGTGCGCGACCCCTCAGCCCAGAGCGAGATTCCTCGCTGCGCTCGGAATGACATACTTTCGTAACGCCCAAGCTCAAGGGACGGGCGGGATGCCCGTGCTGCCCCGCCTCATTTCCAGAAGAACGGAGGGTAGCCGTCCAAGTCTCCCCTCAAATAGCGGGCCAACAGCATAGCCTGCACGAAGGGCAGAAGCCCCACTTCCACTGTTTCGCCCAGGAACGGGTGTTGGATTTCTTCCTGTTTTCTTTTCTGGTAAGCCACCAGCACTTCCTTACGCGTTGCGTCGTCCATCAACACGGCCCCTGTTTCGGTCTTCTTAAAGCCCTTTCCTCTGATCTGCTGCCGGTTGACAAGTGAAAGCGCCAGGCGGTCAGCGAGGACGGGCCGGAACTCCTCCATGAGGTCGAGGGCCAGGCTGGGGCGGCCGGGCCGGTCGCGGTGGAGGTAACCCACGGCGGGATCGAGACCCACGGTTTCGAGCGCTGCGGTCACGTCGTGGGCGAGGAGCGTGTAAAAGAACGAGAGCAAGGCATTGAGGTTGTCGAGCGGCGGGCGGCGGCTGCGCTCGTGGAAGAAAAAGTCTTCCTTCTGCGCGGTGATGAGATGGTCGAAGACCTCGAAGTACGTCCGGGCAGCGTCTCCTTCCACTCCGCGCACGGCATCGAGAGGGGCGGGCTGACGAAGATCGTCGAGCTGCCGAGCCAGGCGAAGCGCGGCCGCCTCCAGCGCGGAGTCCTGGTCCTGCCTTGCGGGATCGGCATGATCGCGAATTGCGCGCAGCAGCACAGTGCGGCAGTTGGCAATCTTGGCCACGACCACCGACTGAGCGATCTTGGCGGAGAATTCCTCGCTATCGGCGCGGCGGTACTGCTCGCGCCGCAGCAGAACGTTGCCGGACACCGGCCCCTGCACCCGCGCATAAAACTTCCCGCGTTCGCTCAGGAAAGAGATGGCCACGTTGCGCTCGCCGCACAGCTCCATCAGCGGCGGACTACAGGAGACCTGCCCGAAGCAGACAATGCCCCCCAGCGTGTGGATGGGCACGCGCAATTTGGTTTCATGCTCGACACGAAGGAGGACTGTCTCCCCTTCGCGCGACAGGTATGCACCCTGCGTGGTGACGTACAGCGTGTTCAGTAGGTGTCGCATGTTTCAGTTCCGAGTATGGTGAATAGTGAATTCTGGGTAGCGCAGACTTCGTGCCTCTCGAAGTCTGCGGCTTTTCCCGATGAACCCCGAAGAGCCGCAGACCTGCAGAAGACGCAGGTCTGCGCTACCCGGCATCTGACTCCAAGATGCCGGCCAGGTACCGCTCAACACTTTTGCGGCCGCCGGTGGATTTGGGCATGCACAAAGACAGGAGCGAGCAACTTTCGCATTTCTTCTCATAGATGGCGAGCGGCGTCCTGCAGATACGGGTCAGCTCGTGCAGGCGCGCTGCCAGCTTTTCTGTTTGCTCGCGCAATTCGACGCTAAGCGCCACCTCTTTCCGCTGGTGTGGTTCGCCGTAGTACAGAGCAGCGGCGGAAATGGCCACCCCGAGCATCTCTTCCAGGCACAGGGCCTGCGCGCAAAGCTGTATCTCATCGTAAGGACCCAGCTTCGGCCTCCCTCGCTTGTATTCGACGGGCGCTGGCTTCCATAGGCCCCGCACGCCCGGCAGGGGAACGCCGCCCGGCAAACCATTGGCTTGGCCCACCGTGCCCGCATTGTGCTCGGGCACGCGGCGGGGCTCCAGTCCCTCCGCGGTCAAAGCCGCAGAGCCTGCCCTGAGCCTGTCGAAGGGGCCGGAAGGCGGGCCCTGCGCTACGTCAGGGACACGGTGAAATTCCACCACATCGGCAATCCCGGTAAGTCCCAGCCTGAGCGAGCGCAGACGCAACCCTCGCGCTATGCGAAGATCGCCGCGTGACTCGGTCTCGGGCTGGTGCGTCCGATCGTGCAGATGGCGGCCCTCGACCGTCAGGCGGTTTTCCGCCCACAGCCCTTCCAAATGAATCAGGGCCCATTGGCGCTCGCAAAAGGCAAGGTGCTGGAGCGCCGAGATCGGCAGCAAGTCCGCTTCGTCATACATGGCCAAAGCCTCACAGCATCTCGTGCACGGTGACTCCAACCGGGAAATTCCCCGGTAGCAAGCCTAAATTACACCGCCCCCGCTCATGATTTCTTGAGTTCGCAGCAAGCTACACATGAGGCCGAGGAACAAGGGGTCGTAGGGACCATCCCACGCGAAGAGCTCGCTTCGCGGATGCACTGGTCTGATTCCGAGCTTATCAATCTTCTTCGCCCAAAGTTGCACGGAAAGCCGCTGGATAAGGCGGGGGTTCGGCCTGCGATAGACCTCCAGCAATTTCAGCAGCCGCGCATCCACGATAACCGTGCGCGTGTCGGCGTCGATCACGCGTCCTTTTTGTGCAACCTCGGGGTAATCTGCGAAGCGTTCCGCCCTGCTCAGGCCTTCGACAAGACCGCCTCGATCAGCGATCTCCATCGCAATGGCCCGGCTTGCGAGTGCACTGGTCGGCTCACCAGCGGACACGGACTCCCAAAGGTTTTGGAACACTTGGCGCGACGTTTGGAACGCCGGGTGGCTGGTGAGCAGCGGGTCGCCCATGGTGTCAAGGGTGAAGTCGTACAATTTACCTGGCGTGGGGGCGCCGTGCCGATTGATGCGCCCCCCGGTTTGGATGAAGCTGGCGACGCTGCAGCGCTCGCGGAAGCCTGTCCGAAAATCAAGATCAACCCCTGCTTCCACGCAAGAAGTCGCAACCAGTATCCAGTCGGTCGGCCCTTTCTTGACCGTTTGGCGCCGTTCGATCTCATGCAGGATGCGGTCACGATCCCTTGGGCACAGCGATGTTGACAGGTGCAGAACCTTTCGCGTTTCGAGCGGGCGCTTCGAGGGGTGACTCTCAAGTGGCAAGCCGTCCAGTCGCTCGGCCATGTCGCGTGCGACTGCAGCAGCAGACTGCACGGTATTGAGGATTAGTAAGACAGGCCCGGCGTCCTTGACCTGTTTAGCAACTTGCTCGACAAGTTCGGCGCGGGTCAGGGCTCGATCGCCCAGACGCAACGGGCTTATTCGGGCTCGCTCGTGAGCTACGGACGCGAGCAAGAGGCTCGGCGGCGTCAATTCCCGGAGACTGCAGGGCGGTTTAATGATTTGGTCCTCCTCCCAGAATTTCACAAGCGAACCCGAGGCGAGTACAAAACGGCAGGACCAACACTCCGCTAATTCACGCAACCATCGCCAATTTTGGGGCCAGAGGTGAGGCGGGATTGCAGCGTGCGCCTCGTCGATGAAGACCCCGGAGCCGGGCAATTCATGAAGCTTGCGGAGGCGTCCGGGGTTGGAAGCTGACAGGGTCTCAAAGAACTGGACAGCCGTTGTCACAACGACGGGCGACCGCCAGAGCGTGGCCAGATCGCGGAGGTCTAGGTTAGCGAAGTCGGCCCTGTGATGATGCTCAGCGACAACAGAGGTCGGGTCCTCTCCCGGAAGTACGACTGCATCCCGGAGTCGTTGGGCTGTTTGGGTAATAATGTTGGTGAAGGGCGCGACGACAAAAAGCCGGCGCAGGCGATGCTTGTCAGCCTGAGCCAAAAGATATCGCGTGACCGCGGTGGTCTTCCCCAAGCCGACCGCCGCCTGGCAAGAGACTATTGGATCCATGAAGTCACTGGTCCGGCTGGCGGAATACAACTCTCGGCGCTGTGCGTCGCGAAGCCGATCCCGCCCCTTCAGCGAGGCGACGTACTTGTCCAAGGCATCCACTCGTTCTTCCCAGCGCGTGGGGGGCGGGTCCGGCGGCTTGCGTAGCGTGTCGTGACGCGCAGAGTCCTCGTGGTCAGCGTCTACGAGGCACGACAGGGCGAGGCGCATGGCTAGGCCGTGGATCGCGCCGGCGGAAGGGACAATGGAATCTGCTGACACACTGCAATGTCGGGCAAGGTAAGTCGCCAGATTGTGGTCGGTCAATCGGATGAGGTGATCGTGAAACCCAGGTTCTTTTGAACGGTGGCGCCTACCCCTAAGCGGCGGTGGGGCACCAGGGATTGGGGCAAATTCGGCGACCCGGCTGGGGAGACCGGGACCGTGATGGGCGCGGACGAGCCAGGCTGCCATCTCGTTGCTACAGGCCATCATGTGCGCCACACCTACATCAATGTGGTCGGTGGGCAGCCGCTCTCCTCTGCCTTTGCAGAGGGCTTGCTGATTTTTCTTGCCGATTTTTCCGAGGTCGTGAAAAGCCGCGGCGGCCTCGATTGCCTCTATGAGACCCGGGAGCGGCTGTTGAGCGTATATTAGCATGGCCCGGGCTCTTTCGCATGCGCCCGTCCGCACGTTGCGGACATGCTCCGCGTAAGGTTGCGGACGGTGTGGATCGTCGCGAGGAGCCGAATGGGCAAGAAAGTACTCGCTCATTCTGCCGCCGACAAACAGGCGTCGTCAATCGACTCGACGCGGTCCTGAAGCTCCTTCGGGACGTCGCCCGGATTCGGGATTGCGTAGTCGTTTATTGAAGTCGAAGGGTCGATTCCGCCGTCTTTGCGATGCGGCGTAAGAGCGTCGATCAACATATAATCCGGACAGGAGCCGAGCGGTGTTTTGTGTTTAATCCACCAAGCGTGGAGCACGTTGACGAAGGGTCGAATTGCTGACGCGGTGTCGGAATAGGAATGAGGTAGCAGGAAGCGCAACAGGTCGAGGTCTGGCGTTCTCATACCGGTGTGGACGGCCCTTGTGGGGTTGACGAAAAATGGAATTGCATAGACCCCGTGGCGGACGGTGCGAAAGGACAAGGGGGCCATCCCGCGAGACTTGTCCTTTTCCACGCTAGCCTTGTTGGTCTGGGTCATTCGGTCTATTTCGACCCCTGCGGACGAGAGACCCAGGCCCACCTGCACTGATCCGGTGCTGATGAAGTGGGACACGTCCCGCTCCTTTGGTACCTTTCGGTCCTTCATTGATTCGAGGAACGTGTTCCCAAAAACTCGCGCGTCCCAGTACCGCCCTTTGAACTCATCCGCTGACAGCGCGAAGATCTCATCTCGATCTCGGCCACGCGTTTCGAGGATCTCGTAGCCGTATCCGTCTGCGTCGGTCCAGTTAGCTGGATCCTTCCACTGGACTGACGAGGCCCATTCCTGCCAAACGGGCCCTTGTTTTTCCTCGACGAGATCACGAAGCTTTCGTTTGAAGGAAACAGGCGAGATTATGCCTCGTCCATCCGCTTCAAGTGTTCTGGGATCGCTTTCCATGTCCGGGTCACCATTCGGATTCGAGCAACGGACCTCCAATATCACAAGGCCGGTTACGCGGTTGAAGGGCGCAGACGATTTAGTGTTGGTCATAAATCAGTCCTCCTCTGCAATGATTGTCAGTGAAGTCGACGAGTCTTTGGGAGCGGTGATCGATGTCGGCGAACCGGCTATATAGCCCAAGAGCATCTCAGCGCGAAAGCGGTTGTCCGCCCGGTCTGGTAGGGCGCACCCGTGCAGTGATTGCGCAAGCGGACGGAGTTTCCGGCTAATCGTCACTCCTTGGTAGACGGCCCAGGCCCGATCCTTCTCCTCTCTCGGCAATTCAGGGCTGGGAATCTCAGCGGAGGCTCGGTTCTTCTCCGCCCAGCCTGCGTATACACGCCAACGATTGCACAACATGTTAAGCGCGGCTACAGGCGAGCGCTGTGCCAGCGCCAAGGCTTGATTCCCAAGCAACGCGGAGGGGATTGACCCTCCACGTTGGTGCTCGCAAAACCCTCGGTGCAGGACATCAGCACCAGCGAGCAATTGGCCGAGTTGAAACGCTACGTCATTCATATAACCCTCCTTCTTCCGTGCCAGCTCGTTTAAAAGCAGGCCAAGAACCGAAATGGTGTCGAGCGTGCCCTTTGCATCGAAGTCCTTGCGATCGCCCCGCCGGGAGGAATGTGCCATGCCCGCAACCAATGGCCCGCGCCTAGTAAGGTAGAGCGGCAGAAGCCGCCGCGCAATGGATCCCCTGACAAACTCCCTGCCAAGGAACAGGCGCATCGCATCGGTGAAGGTCGGGCCCGGGGCCTCCTGCCGCTCCTTGCCGTCCCTGGTGAAGACCTCGCGCCCAAGTGCTACCAAGTTACCCGGCGCGATCCGGCCTGGGCCTCGATCTTCCGCGGGTTTGCTCTTGCCGTGGGGCACAAGCAATCGAATATCCGGTGTGTTGCGGCAGCCCTCTGTCCATCGACTTGCCGCCGCCGCCAGGTCCTTGACTGCGCTCGTGGTGGAGAAGATGACCTTACGGTTTCCGGGATCGACTCTGCGCAAGACCACGATTCTTGCCTGTTCGCTGAATCCCACGTACTGCCCCTGGGCAATCTCAATCAGCCGGGATGCAAGCTCCTCAAAGGCCGCCTCATCCTCGGCCATGCCTGCGGCAGCCTGCAGGTCATTCAGCAGAGGGATAAACGCGAGCAAAAGGTCATATTGTTTTGGCTTCTCAGATGGGACGCGCGACCACGTTCTTCCTTTTCGTTCTTCTGCGGCCAGCGTTTCCGCGGTCGCCTGAAGGCGGCTAAGCAGGTCGCGTGATACAGGAAATCCCTCCGGGCCTGCTCTCTTGTAACGTGACGCACACGGAATGTCCGTATTTTTGGAGTAGAGGTATGTCGGACCGATAACGGGCAGGGTGGGTTGTGGAAACTTATCATCCTCGACCCGCACGAGCTGACCAGTGAGCGCGCATCGGCCTACTGCCCCTCCCTGTGCGGACTGGTTTAAAACGTCAGTGATCTCGCCCATGTTTCGAGGGTCGCAGGAGGTCCTTGGGAAGTCTGCGTCGACTCCAATGTCCAAGAGGACTTCGCCCGCACCAATGAAGAGGACCTGCGCGGCCAAGGTGACGAGAGTGACGTCCGGCGTTTCTTGGATCGCGCGCTCTAGGGCTGAATCGAGCGTTTTCAGAAGCTCGGCCCCGTCGGTCGAGAGCACGCGGTCCAGAAGGAATAGAACTGCCTTAGCGTCGGTCTCGCGAAGCTGTTCTAAATCATGCAATCGCTTTTGTAAGCGGTCACGATAACTTGGCCAAGGAACGAGCCCCTTAAGTTCAAGTGCGGAGGTCTTATACAGCTTCCGGAAAGCGTCGAGCTGCTCCTTGTCGTCGGCTTGCTTCTTTCCAAGTACTTCGAGCAATCCTTTATCGCCGCCTGCTCGCAGTGGGAGCGGCTTATCGCTGCTGCCAATTGGGACACGCGGAAAACTGTTGTGGTTGCCGTCGCGGAGCGTCCAGAATTTGGGAGCGTCCTTCGCGGAGATGACTTCCACGCGCGCCACTTTTCCGAGTGTGTTCGACCCTCGCTCGCATTACCGCTCGCTTGGCAAGTTGGTGAATGTCAGGGTGCCGCGTGGAAAAAAGGACCCCCGCCGCCACCATTCCGCGCTCAATTTCGAAGAACTCAGTTAGCACGTTTGTCCTCCGGATGCTTGAAGGTCAGCACCCCGTTCTTGACTTCTAGGGGGTGTTCTTGCTGGTCGTATATAAACCTCGGCCCGTAATTTCCGTCTATCGGACGGTCAAATACGCTATGCAATAGGGATGGAATTCGTATGTTCAGAGCGGTATCCACCTCTGTATCTTGTCTACGCCCATCCCTCCCGTCCCGGAACGGCCCCCAATACGATGCGGTGAACTCGCTCCAACCTAGGCAAGGCGTCCTGTGACACCTGCCCTGCCGCAGGCGGCGCTTAAAAAGGTCGCAGAGATGATGGCGCGGGTTACGGCCTTCCTGCACTCCCGGCGATCCCGTCTCTGCGGTGCCGTACAGGCGGTAACAGACGTTTGACAGGACAGTCGCGAAAAACTGGAACGAACTTCCCTCTCGAAGCTGGTCGGATTTTCGAAGCGGTCCACCATAATTCGTCGTATAGCGCTGGAATCGAATTTGTCCGCCCGCCTCGCCGACCCTGCGACAGACCTCCACCTTAAATGGGTTGATCCATGCCTCGCCTCGCGCCAGTCGGGCAATCGATTCGAAGATTCCTTTGCAAGCGGACCAAGTCGGGACCGGGTACGACGTTGGTGTTGCCCCAGTGTCCGGCCGCGTAAACATGGCCAGATGCCCGGAGACCTCAAGAGAGACTTCGTAAGATGTGCTCATATTCGTGAAACCTCCGCGAATTGCGCAGCAAGCTTCGCTACGCCCTCAAGATGCTCCTCTAATTGCTGCCATTTAGTGGGTGGTTCGCCTTCGAGAGTGTGTGCGTAAAATGCTGGGACCTTCACAGATCCCCCTCTCGGCCCCGGAGCCTTCGAGCGCTTACGCCGGGGCTCACGAGTGCGCGATTAGCGAGACGATATCCAGGCTGGTACTTACGCCCCGAATATCGCGTATGCCGGAGTGTACACCTGGCAGTGACGAGTGACAAGCGGAAGAGCCGGAAGAGCAGGTGTCAGGTGCCGGGGGCTGAACCAGGATTCTGGATTCAGGATTCAGGAGTCAGGGACACTAAGAACAGGTGTCAGGTGTCAGGTGCCAGGTGTCAGGCGCCAGGCGCCGGGCGCACCAAGTGCTCAGTGATATTCCGGAGAAGTACATCGACTATGGAGTGGCTCAGTTCCAGATTCCCGAAATACTCAAGGCGCCGCCCATCTCCGACCGCGGGACCGTAATGGAAATTGCTGCGCTGTTCAGTAGGGCCGAGAAGCTGCGCGCCGCTGAAAGCGAAATGCAGGCGTTGCCGTACTCCCCTTAGAACTTGCGCGAAGCGCCTTGGGAGTGCGGCAGCAGCAGCTACCGCCTTGAAGCTGTGAAATAATTTCTTCACAAGCAAATGCATTTCACGCAAAGGCGCAAAGGCGAAGGAGGCGCAAAGAAAACGAAGCTGTTGTCCTTTGCGTTTCTTTGCGCCGTGGTCCCGCAGGCGCGGGATGGTTGCTCCCGCCCTGGCGGGAGGGCCACAAGGACCGCCCCTACAACTCGATTTTTTCACAGCTTCCTTTTGATGTCTGCGGCTTTTGCCGCCTGCCAGCGCTTGCCCGTGATGAACCACCAAGACACCAAGGCACCAGGAGAGCCTATCTCAAGCGATTGACCCATTGGTCCATTGGATCATTGATTCATTCAAAAAAACGAGCCAAGGGGCCTCCAATAAGTCACTTGCCCGTGATAAACCACCAAGACACCAACAGAGCCCATCGCAAGCGATTGACCCATTGGTCCATTGGATCATTGATTCATTCAAAAGAACGAGCCAACGGCCCTTCGATAAGTCACTTGCCCGTGATGAACCACCAAGACACCAAGAGAGCCCATCGCAAGCGATTGACCCATTGGTCTATTGGATCATTGATTCATTCAAAAGAACGAGCCAACGGCCCTTCAATAAGTCAATTGCCCGTGATGAACCACCAAGACACCAAGGCACCAAGGCACCAGGAGAGCCCATCTCAAGCGATTGAGCCATTCGTCCATTGGATCATTGATTCATTCAAAAGAACGAGCCAAGGGCCCTTCAATAAGTCAATTGCCCGTGATAAACCACCAAGACACGAAGGCACCAAGAGAGCCCATCTCGAGCGATTGACCCATTGGTGCATTGGGCCGTTGATTCAATCAAGAAGACGAGCCAAGGGCCCTTCAATAAGTCAATGGATCAATGATCCAATGAGTCAATTGAAGAAGTTCTGGGCCAGGGACATCGGCTTACGGGTGGAGACATTACCTCTTGACAACGCGCCTCCGCTGTGCTAGCCTACTCATGTGAATAGCCCAACTCGCGGGGGAGTCCTTTCCCCGCTCATCGAACACCCCGTCCCAGGAGGAACCATGTCCTTACGCAAAACAACCCAACTTACGCTCGAACTCCCCGCCGCCACGCGCCAGGATGCCGGGCATTCCACCGGACCGCGCAGCGCCGCCGCCAAGATTAGGCTGCGGAAGGAACCTACCAACCTTCCGACCGCTCCTGGCGGTCAGGACGATGGCGCGAGGATGGAGAACATCGAGGAGGCCCTCGGAGGCGACATTATGTCCGATGACTCACAGAGTGTGGAGGCAGTCGAAGACTTAAAAGTGAAGGGAATGACGCGGGAATGTCTATGAAAACAAAGGATCGGATTTCAACGGGCAGGGGCAATCCGGGAATGTCATAGAAAACAAAGGTAGTTAGTCGTTTTAAGCGGGAATGTTATTGAAAATAAAGGAGGTAGGCGGGGAGGAGCAGGTGTCAGGCGCCGGGGGCCAGGGGCCAAGCCAGGATTCCGGATTCAGGATTCGGGATTCAGGGGAGAGTATGAAGAGCATCTGCTTTCTGCTTTCTGCCTCCCGCTTTCTGCTTTCCGCTTCCTGCTTCCTGCTTTCTGCCTACTGCCTTCTGCTTACTGCCGATTGCTACTGCGACCTGCTACGCCCGTGTCGCGCAACTGACACCGGTGAGGAGACTTCATGTCCAATGCTGGACAAAGCAGGCTCATGGCGTCGTGGTGCGATAGGGAGGGGGTCTCAGACGCGCGATTTCCGGAAGCCGCAAGAGTCGCGAGGCGGGCGCCAATTCCACGTCATCCCTTTCGAGCTCCGGCAAAAACCTGGCCAGTGCGGCGATCGTGGTCGGGTAGGGGTGGCCGATGGCCAGGGCCGTGCCCTGCTCTTCCAATACGCGCCGGAACTGGCGGAGCTGCCCAAGCGTATAGGGCACGGTCTCGATGTCGTCCAAGAACACGGAACGATAAAATGCGGGAAGGCCTTGCCGGCGAGCCGCCTCGAGCGCCACGCTGGCTGCGGTGGTACGGCTATCCACGAAATAGAGGTGGTGTTCGGCAAGCGATCTCATTACCGCAGCCATCAAGCGGGGATCGGCAGTGGCGCGTGACCCCATGTGGTTGTTTGCGCCGACCGCCTGAGGAACTGAAGTCAAGTCTGATTGCAGGATACGTTCGACCTCGAATCCGGTCATTCCGACACGGATTTCTCCCGCCCCCGGCGAGGCGTGGGAACTCGCTTCCGGCTCCATGGGGAGGTGAAGTATTACCTCGTGTCCGCCGCGGCGAGCCTCTGCGGCGGTTTCCATAGAGTCGCGAAGATGAGGGAGAACAGAGAATGTGAGGGGATACGGCAATCTAAGCAGTTGGCGCGCGACCTCGAGCTTCGCTCCGAGATCGTCAATGATAATGGCGGCGTGAAGGATGCGCCTGACCTCACGGAGCTTCCATCGAGACACCTGCTTTCCATAACGTAGCAAGCGGATATCAGCGACCCGCCATCCCTCCTTGGTCCGGGATTCATTGATGACACATTCCAGGCGGCTTCCCTTCGCCTCGCGCTGAAGGGCGGCAACGACCGGCGAATAGACCTCGGCGCCGACTCGCGCCTCAACGGGAGTCTCAGGCTTTGCGGAGGAGCGACCCAGGGGTGACTTGATCCAGACTTGGGATCGCCCGGTAGCTGCGACGGCATTCTCCAGCTTTTGCGCCAGTTCCTGACGATCCTCTTCGCGCACGGGCGCGAGGACATGCCGCTTACAGTTGCCGGCACAAACGGCGAGAGTCAGAAGGAAAACGAGCCGTAGGGTGGAGGCTTGCGTGCAGTGCCGAGTGGGAGTCAAGGGAAGAACTATATGCAGGAGCGAGCCCAAGGTTGAATCTTCGAATCTCCTTGACAATGGGGGTGCTGCACCGCTCAGGCAGCCTTGGCAGGTGCGGATGAATGCGTCAGGATTTCAATTGCCTTGCGAAGCTGCAAATCATCCTTGCCACCGAAGTGTTCGGGGTTCTGCATCTCCTCTTCGCTCTCCATATCAGCGGAGGTGCTTCCCACGCCTTGGACCACGCTGGGCGTAACGCCGTTATCATTGATCGCCTTGCCGTCGAACCCGTAATATTTCGCTACGGACAGCAGCAGCGCTGAGCCGTCCCCGACCGGGACGGTCCTCTGAAGTACTCCAACCCCAAAACTGCGCACACCGACCACCTCACCGCGCTTGTTGCCCAAGACGGCAGAGGCGACGATCTCCGCAGGCCCGGCGGTGGATTGGTTGATGAGCACCGCCAACGGTAGATTGCTTACACCTTGAGTGGGATGGGCCGTGATGTCCTGCCTGGGATAACGCTGGCCGGAAAGGTATGTGATCAATCCCTTGTCCAAGAAAAGGTCGGTTGTCTCAATGGCTTCCTGCACATCGCCGCCGGCGCAGTTTCTCAGATCCAGAATGATCTTATGAGCCCCGCTCGCCTCAAGCTCTTTGAGCTTGGCTGCAATCTGCCGAGCTTTGCCCTTCTCAAAGGTTGAAACGCGCAGATACCCGTCCCCCTCGTCCACTATCTTTGCCACAACCGGAGGATAATTCAGAATAGTGCGAGTCAAGGTGATGGGCTCCGGCTCGCCCCGTGCTTCCTTCACCACATAGAGTTTTACCGTGGTCTCGGGCGCCCCAGCCAGCAGGCGCTGGAGTTGCAGCACGGAAAGCTCCCGTGTGGCCAAGGTCTCCACGCGATCGATTAAGTCGCCAGCCCTCACGCCGAGCTTCTCCGCCGGACTTCCTGGAAGCACGGAAATCACGGTGGCTAAGCCCATCCTCTTGGAGAGAAATATGCCGACGTCCGCCGGGCCCGGGTCAGGGTGCTTCAGGTAGTCTTGATACTCTGTGGGAGTAAAGTACGTGCTGTAAGGGTCCAGGGCCTCGAGCATGCCGCGGATTGCCCCATCCGTTACCTTCTTGAGGTTGGGCTCGATCACATAATCCATGCGGATGCGGTTCAATACTTCGCTATAAACTCCCAGGTCGCGGTACGTCTTCTCCGAGGTCGACTCGCTCTTCCCGAGCAATCCTCCCAGGACAATACAAAACACCAGAAGACTGGAAACCGAGATCAACGTCACCCGTATGCGAGTAGTCATTACCTGGAAGTCTCCTTCAGCGGCGGCCCGAGAGGCCCTCCCTGCTTAAAGTATAGCACAGCAGTAAATTGGATGCACCCGGCTGGTCTAAAGTCACTGCGGACAATTCTGAATTATCAATTGCCTTCGAGACTTCCCGCACCGCAGGCTGACCCCTGCTTATTGCGGACCACTTGTCTTTTGTCTGCCGGGGACCGGGAAGAACGGCAGGCAGCCGCCAATTCACAGTTCATAAGTCAGAAATGCCCTAGCCCTTACCACCAAACTTCGGATTTAGGCCCTTTTCCCGGGAGGCGCCCTTCTTGGGAAAGCCTGGGGCAGAGGCTTCCGACCGCCCAGGCAGGCGGCGAGTCGCAAGGCTAGATTTGAGAAGGGCGATATTGCGGCTGGCCCGCTTGCCGAGTTTTTGGTTTAGGAAGCGTCCTTTGTTCATGATAATGATGCGCGAAGGTGCGAATCGACGGAATTGCTAGCCCTTGGATTCCACACCCGCCACCGCAGCCTCCTGATTCAAGGGTGTTAAGAAAGTCCCCGATATCCGATCATGCCAGGTCAGGCAGTCATTATCCACCAGTGCCCAAAAGAAACCCATCATGAAAGCCGAGAGCGACACTAGGTAACCAAAAGCGCGCAAGAGGGACTCCCGGGGCGCCGGAGGGCAACCTTCCATATTTCGAACTGCAATGCCCATCCAGGCCAGGCCGGGCGTGGAGAACGTAAGTGCCGTGAACAAGCCAAAATATGCATAAACGAAAATGATGGCGATGAGCGCGACAACGACGAGGTTTGGAGGGACTGGAGTCAGGCGGCCGCCGGCCCTCCAAAAGATGAGTGCGAATAGTCCCCCCCAAGCAAGAGGACTAGTCCATCTACCAAGCCCGCCAGGAACCTGCGACCCAGAGGCGCCACGAAAAGGGCCGGTAGTTCAAGTTCAGAGGCAGCCGCTGAAGCTCCAACCTCCGACGGCCCGACAAAGATCTCCAGACGATTGTCTGCCGGCGAAGCCGGTTCGATGCCGAATTCGTCTGCTTGAGGCTCCGCAACCTCGAGAAGTTCCAGTCCCTCGTCATCCCGTTCCTGCGTTTCCGCGTCCAAATGTTGCACGTCATCTTCAAGCGCTGAAGGAGGGGCAAATTCAGCGTCAATGCTATAAGCGTTCGGCGGGAATTCGAGGATCTTCTCTTCGCCCGGCTCCGTAGGCTCGCTGGTTTCTCTCCATTCAAATTCCAAGTCGAGGTTCTCCTCCCGGAGAGGCTCGTTTCGGAGTCGGGCGCGGCGCTGCCGAAAGGTCTGGACGCGCTCGGAAAGCTCCTGCCTCCAGGGCACAGGCTCTTGCTCCAGGGGGGAGGTTGTGGTGGTTGCCGGGGGTTCGCGAAGATCGGGCACGCCTTCAAGTTCGACATCATCTAACATAGACTGAGATTCCCTGTCTTGCGGGGTTGCGCTGGTGGATTTGCTCTGAGTTGGATCCGTATCGGGGGGAGGCTGACCCATAGCTTCTTCCTCGTGTGGCCTCACAGGCCCGGACTGGGCGAGGGGCGGCATTTTAGCGGCGAAAGATGGCGGGCGCGAGGCGGGCACAAGACTGGCGCCGCACTTCTTACATTGTGCAAGTCCAGGGTAGCTGACAAAGCCGCATTTAGGGCATTTCACCGGGCGCTCAAAATCCTCCGGGCAGCGTTATACGCTCTCTAACGCATCTTAGCAAATTGATTCGTTCGAGCAAAGCTGCTTCGGGTAAAATAAGGCCTCTGTGCTTGCCCATGAACATTGTGAGCGTTTCCTTTTCCTTCCGGAAGAATAGCGTGCGTGTTGCTTTAGGGTTGTTCTTCGCGCTGGGCACGGCCTTGATCTCATCGGGGCAACAGCAACACTCCGTGCCGCTGAATTTCCAGAGTCCCGACAAAATCCTCAGCGTCCGAGCCGATTCCCAGGAGAAAGACAAGGGCATTTACCATCTTCGCGGGCACGTGGAGGTGACCTACCGCGGCATGAAGCTGACGGCAGACGAGGTTACCTACGATGAAGCGTCAGCAGATATCGTGGGTACGGGGCATGCGCTTTTCATCGATCCTCGTGCCCATATTGCAGCCGACGACGTCCACTACAACATCCGAACCCAGAAGGGCTGGTTTTCAAACGGTCACGGCTTCGTCCACTCCAATGTGCGCCCACCGCGTAAGGTGCTTGAAACGGAGAATCCCTATTACATCCAGACTGACCGGTCTAAGGTGCTTTACACGGCGAACCCCTTTTACATCCAGGGAGAGGAAATTTCGCGCCTGGATGAGAATACGTACACGGTGAAAAATGGCAGGTTTACGACTTGCGATTGCGAAGCAAAGGGTTGGTCCTTTTCCGCCAGTGAGGCGAAGGTGGTGTTGGACGACAAGGTCTTAGCGCGTGGTTCGGTCATCCGCTTCCTGGACGTCCCTCTTTTCTACGTCCCCGTCATAGGTACTTCCATCGCCCGCAAGCCTCGCCATACCGGCTTCTTGCTTCCACACATTGGGACTTCTTCGCAGAAGGGGACCGTCGTCGGCGCAGGGTTCTTCTGGGCTATAAGTCCCAGCATGGACCTGTTGCTGGGTCTGGAGAATTACAGCCTTCGAGGGCTGGCCCCGAGAGCACAGTTCCGGGCGACACCCAGCGATAAAACGAAGCTCAGGGTGGACTTTTTCGAGGTAAATGACAAGGACAAGATTCTGGCAAATCGCGCCCCCGGCAAGAGCGTCAAGGCGGTCGGGGACACTGAGGATTTTTTCTACGGATTTCGCGGCGTCGCGGACGTGGACTACGTTTCGTCACTGGCTTTCCGCGAAGTCTATTCGCCGACTTTCACCGAAGCGGTCAATTCCGAAGCCCACCAAGTCGGGTTCGCAACCAAGGATTTCGACGCCTACAGCCTCAACGTCTATGCCTCCCGTTATCAGGACTTTCTCTCCGCGCAACTGGTGCCGGGAAACTCCATCATCATCCGCCAAACTCCCGAATTCTCGTTCTTGGGGATGGACAAGCAGGTGCGTGAGAGCCCCTTCTACTTTTCCTTCGAGACTTCGGGCGGCGAGATGGGGCGCAGCGAACCAGGACTTTACCTACCGTCACTGGCTGAGCGGCTGGACTTTCACCCGGAGGTCACCCTCCGTCTCCCGGAATTCTGGGGTTTCCACCTCACTCCTTCGGCAGGAATGGACGCGGCCCGCTACGGCACCAGCCTGGAACCAACCAACGACCCGCTTGCCAGGCTCCTGGGCGAGTTTTCGCTCGATTTTCGGCCGCCTTCCTTGGAAAAAGTCTTTGCGCGGCCACTATGGGGCCGGAGACTTAAGCATGTTATTCAGCCGGACATCGTTTATCGCCTGGTCAAAGCCAGGAATCCGGAAGAGCTCGCCAACGTTGTTCGGTACGATGATCTGGACATCCTCTCCCAAACCAATGAAATTGAGTACTCGCTGACGAATGTTATCCTCGCTCGCAAAGACGTTCCGGCAGGGACTGCGGACACACCCCAGGCTCGGGAACTGATTTCGTGGCGCATCTCGCAGAAATATTATTTTGACCCCACGTTCGGCGGTGTCCTGGGACCGAACAACCCCATTATTTGGGAGCCAACGCTCTCACTCACAGGATTTCACTTCATTCCCGGCAGGCGTTTGTCACCGGTCGTCTCCGACCTGAAGTTGGCTCCCTTCTCGTTTTATGATACTGAGTTGAAAGTTGATTTAAGCCCGAACGGTGAAGGCATGCTTGACGCTGGCATTACCTCCCATGTCAGGCACGGCGTTTATGGGCTGGCCTTTACTGACTTCTACATCAATAAGAATAGCTATATTAACCTCCTGAATGGGTCCACCAGTGCCCCCTCCACTACACCGACTGCCACTTCTTCCTATCATCTTTTGAACCTCCTCGCGACCTATGGGGACTTTAACCGCAAGGGGTTGAGTGGCGCGTTCGGCGTGGACTACAATCTTGTTCAGAAGGTTGCCGTCAGCGATGTCGGCCAACTCAGTTATAATTTTGGCTGCTTCGGCATAAATGTTGAGTATCAGCGGTTTTCGCTAGGGACTCTGAGGCAAGAAAATGTCTACCGAGTGGCAATCTCGCTAGCCAACATCGGGACGTTCGGGGACTTTAAACCGCGCGACAGATTGTATTAACCGTCTATGGCCTGCAGGACCTTGGCGAATGGAAGGATTGTGGGGAGCCGAACTGAGTAACTTCGGGCAACAGATTCCAGGCCACGGACGAAGGAGATTGCCATGTCGTTCCCAACCCATCGACCCCGCAGGTTGCGGCGGACCGAGACGCTTCGCCGCCTAGTGCGCGAGAACCAACTCAACGCCCGGTCTCTTGTGTATCCGCTCTTTGTTTGTCCTGGATCGAAGGTCAAGGACGAAATCAAGTCCATGCCGGGAAACTACCGCTGGTCGGTCGATCTTTTGGTGGAGGAATGCAAGTCGGCGCATGACCTGGGCATCCCGGCCGTAATCCTGTTCGGCATCCCGGAGAGCAAGGACGAAGTGGGCTCAGGCGCCTACGACCCCAACGGGATCGTGCAACGGGCGGTGCGGGCGATCAAGAGAGAATTGCCGGACTTGCTGGTAATCTGCGACGTGTGTCTGGACGAGTACACAAGTCACGGTCACTGCGGCCTGATCAAGAACGGCGAAGTGGACAACGACTCGACGCTTCCACTCCTGGCAAAGACCGCCGTCACCCAGGTCGAGGCCGGGGCCGACATCGTAGCGCCCTCCGATATGATGGACGGCCGCGTGGGGTGCATTCGCCAGGAGTTGGACGCCCGCGGCCTTACCCAGACACCTATTTTGGCTTATTCCGCCAAATACGCTTCGGCGTTCTACGGACCTTTTAGGGAGGCCGCAGATTCGGCGCCGAAGTTTGGTGACCGCAAGGCCTACCAAATGGATCCCGCCAACCAACGCGAAGCCCTGCGCGAGATTGCCCTGGATGTGGAGGAAGGTGCGGACATCATCATGGTGAAACCCGCGCTTCCTTACCTCGATATTATCGCACTCGCCCGCTGCGAATTTGATGTCCCCATCGCCGCCTACCAGGTAAGCGGCGAATTCTCTCTCATCGAGGCCGCGGCCAGGGCGGGATGGATTGACCGCGAACGGATGATGATGGAAACCCTCACCTCAATCCGAAGGGCCGGCGCGGATATCATCCTCACCTACTACGCCAAAGAGGCCGCCCGCTTGCTGGGTGGCTAGAGACCTTGACGTGGGAATCCCGGTGTGAAGGGCCTTCCCGTTAACTCAAGTTTGCATTCAATGCCCATCCACTCGCCGAGTGGATTCCCGCTTTGGCGGGAATGGCGGCGCTCCAAATGACACCGGCACCTACAATCTAGTAGACTTTAGGGACTTGCTATCTTATTGTGCTGTTCGTGGAGGAACTCATGACTGACTTTTCACGTCGTACTTTGCTTCAAATGGCAGGCACAGGGCTTCCGGCCGCCGCGCTGGTAGGCTCGCATGCACCCGCCGAAGCAAGGGAGCCTGGCGAGAAGGAGCAGGCAACGCTTGGCGGACTGGGCCACTCGCCCTACCATCGAGACCCGGTAACTTTCTACGTGCATCGCCTGGGCACGGATCATGCCGAGGGCCTCGCCGCCATCGACATGAACGGCGACGGCCTTTTGGACATTACCAGCGGAGCCTATTGGTATGAGAATCCCGGCCCCGCCGGTGGCGAATGGAAGCGGCACAAGTTTCGCCAACTCGCACCCAACGTACCCTCAGGACCTTCGGCTGCGGAGAACAAGCCTTTCTGGGAGGAGTTCGTGGCGGACAACGGCGAGTTCGCGGTTGACGTCAATCACGACGGCGCCGTCGACCTGGTGACTTCTTCTTGGCAGAATGACGGCATCTGGTGGTTCGAAAATCCAAAGAAAACGGGCGAGATGTGGGAACCCCACTTCATCTGCCACTCCGTGCAAACCGAGGGATTCGCCTTCAATGACTTGGACGGCGATGGCCAACCGGAGTTGCTCGCCGCCCACTACGGCCGTCAGGGCATGCTTTGGATCAGCTTCGCCGGGCCCGAGCCGGCAGTGCACAACATTGGGGGGCATGATGAGGATGGCCACGGCTGCGGCATTGCTGACATTGACGGCGACGGCAAGCCGGACGTGCTCTCGGTCCACGGCTGGTTCCAGAACATCGATGCCACCCACGACAAGTGGGAGTGGCATCCCGAGTGGGACTTGGGTGATTGTGGTTTTCCGATTATCGGATTCGACGTCAACAACGATGGAAAGATGGACCTGATCTACGGGCACGGCCACAATTACGGCCTTTACTGGCTGGAGCAAACCACCCGGGGTGGGAAGCGCGCCTGGACCCCTCATCTGATTGACGATTCGTACTCGCAGCTCCACGTCCTGGCTATGGCGGACATCGACGGCGACGGCGAACAGGAACTGCTCGTTGGGAAGCGTTACCGCGGGCACAACGGCGGCGATCCCGGCTCCTATGAGCCTCTTGCCATCTACTACTACAAGATCAATCGCCGTAATGCAACCTTTACTCGCTATACTGCCAGCTACAACGGCACGGCGGGCGGTGGCACACAGTTTGTGGTAACCGACATCGACGGCGACGGCGACCTCGACGTCCTCGTGGCGGGTAAGACCGGGGTTCATTGGCTGGAGAATCTGAAGGTGAACACGCGCTCACGCGAGGCGAGAGAGAAGGAACTGCTGCTCAATACGGACTGGCCCTTTCCCGGTGAGGATAAGTAATAAGCGACTCCTGATTCCGAAGTGGCCCAATCGATGACCAACTTCGATTGGATCAATGCTCTGAAGCGTTCGGCCCAACCGGGTCGAGCTGTTTCTGGCGCGCAGTTTGCTGCGGTGAGAGGGGCGCGTCTTCCTTCTGCCCCTGCCAGCGCACGCTTTCAGCCGTCAGCTCTCAGCTATCAGCACTCTCACAGAGAGCTGATGGCTGAGAGGTGACGGCTTCAAAGAACTGGTAGCGCGGAGTTTCACTTTTTGAAACTCTGCGGCTATTCCGTGCGCCAGATTCGTGTCTAGTCCGCATTTCTCACCACGCGAACTTTCTTCATCAGCCCACAGGAAGGGCGGGGCTTTAGCCCCGCCGAGAGACGGGCTTTCGTGGAGTGCCCTGGCTCGCCGCCCTCGCAGTCCCGCGCCTCTGCGCCAGCCAGCGTTAGGGTTAATAGGTTAAGAACCACAGAGCAAGGCAAACTGCGCCTAACTCTGCGCTTGCTCCGCAAAAATGCCAACTCATTGCCTGGCGTGAAATCCGGGGTCCTCTACACGATTCATGCTAAGAGCTATCTCGACGCAGAGAATCAAGGACGAATTTCGCCTTCTTCACCACCGAGTCTAACTCTTCATCAGTGGTTGAAGGGGTTATATTTATGTTTATATGTATATGAGGAACAGAGGAGTTGGGCTGAGATCGAGCAGGCGGTCGATCAATATATTTGTCGATAACATCGCTTGGACTTTCGCCTTTCATGACGTCCGAAATCATGGCATCGGCCAAATGCGTGCCTTCTCCATGTCCGGAAGTCTCATCTCGCCGGAGAGTGAAGTTTCCCTCCTCATCAGGGATAACGTATTCGAAATACACGAGAAAATCGAAAAGAAAACCAAGCTTATTCACATCTGATTCGTCCGGCAACGATTTTAAGCCAAAAGCTTTGATTTGTTGGTTTCTTGTTAGACTGGGGAACATTTGAAATTGCTGTCGGACTGTCTCGCCAAACCAAGTTTCATCTATCTGTCTTCGGATAAATTCCTTGGCACCAACCTCGTCCCATGGAGCATGCTTGGCAAACTCGATAGTCTCCGGGCTTGGTTTGTAATATCCATAGCGCTCCGCAACAATGAAACCGGAGTCCGCCAAAAATACGTTGTTACGACTAACTACGGTTGGATTTATTCCGGCGACGGCTGCTACATCGGTGTACTTAATCGCCTCGGCCCCCTGTTTGCTGGCGATTACATACGCTTTCAGTATTTTCGCCAATACTTCGGGGCCAGAGCTTGGGAGAGAGTAGGCACTCTGAATCTTCGCCTTGGGCGGCCGTTGTTGCGTCTTGTCCTGGGTCTGCTCGGCGGAGTCGGGAGCCGCTTGACTCTCGGCGCTGTCATTAGCTATATCATCATTCATGATTTCTGTCCCTCTCTCAAGTTAAGAGCCCTTCTGTAAATCGGTGGAACCACGAACTGATCGGTTAAATGTACGGGCCTGTTTCCCATTTTCCCAATCGCCCCGATGCGCCAAAATTCTTCTAGCGCCAGATTAAGATTTAAATCCTCGGGGATGTTCAATAGCATCTGAAGTTCCTTACGAGGAAGGTCATGGGACGAATGCCCCTGCAAATTTAAAAGCCTGTTATGTATGTTCGGAAATGTAGTTAGGAAATCCTCCAGCTTGGCTTGGCTGGCTCCTTTGAGGCCTTGTTCAACTGATGCGGAAGAAATTACTCCTCGGGATGGTGGATTGGTTCCGAATGAATTAAAACGCATCTGAGCTTGCTTCGCCTTGATCGCAAAGTTCAGCAGGTCCCGTGGTGTCACCGAACCTCTCCCGTCTCGAAGCTCGCCGAGAACGCTTTCAAAGTTGCCGACTTCTTTTGGCCAATCGAACAACTCATTTATTAGATCGCGCGCCTCCGCTAATTTCAAGGGGCCATTCATCTGACCACTTGAGGCCCTAATACGGAGCCCCAACATGATTGTCAAATCTTCCGATTCCCATTTCAGGCGCAAAATTGAATTAGTAAAATGGTCTTTATCAACATAGGTGAGTCCTTCATAGACGTCGGACCGGATGAATAGCTTGAAGCGAATTCGGTCGAGTGGAAACAACTCAGAATGCGTCTGCATGAGCGCACTCAGCACTTCAGGTGAATGGTCTTTGGCGCCGTCTCCATTTATCGCCACCTTATCAAGCTCATCGATAGCGATCCACAGTGTGCGAGAGTCTTGAGAGAGGATACGATTCGCGATCGCGAAAACTTCTTGGAGTTGCAGCGGATTAGGAACGGCAGAACCGGCCTGTTTCAATTCAACGTCAACGATTTTTAGAGGCAGCTTCACCGTGCCTAAGAACGTGGGGAACTTCTGGGCATTAAGCTGCCAATGGTCCACAAACTTTTGGAGGAATTGGCCCTCCGCCCCGGTGCTTGTCTCCAACAGCGTGAGTGCGGCGATACTGGCGAAATAGAATTTCCAGAGTGTAACAGGACTAAAGGAGGTGGGCAATTTGGCCCGCAGGAGTTGGAAGTGCTCGCGTAGGTTAGCCAAAGTCGCAATGAAAAAATTGGGATTCGCTAAAGCAGAAATGTCTTGGCTTTTGTCCCGCATCATTCGCCAGATGGCACTCTTGCCTGCTCCCTTCTCACCGAGCACCAAGCAAATCCTGGGTTCACAAGCATCCACGAATAGCTGATTGTGATAAAAGTAGTTGGAAAGGGAGGCCTCGTGATCAGCGGCGCTGTCACCGAAGTCCAACTCGTCGATACTGAGCCCAGTCGCCATGTTCAATGAACCAGGGAAACAGCTATTGGCATGATTGTATCATGGACCAAGAATTCTTCTGTCGCCTTTGGGAGCAGCGCGCAGTTTTGCGCGCAGCGCAGGCTGACGCAGAGTGCGGCTCCGCGACCCACAGACAAGTCTGATATCAGGCGAGCCGGCGGGCGGCGCATAGGTCCCGACGATTCTTCTCGGGATGTATGAGACCTTCGCAATGTGACATCGCCGCTACAGCCGGGGCGCGCGCTTATTCCTGGGCGTCAGCAAGCTCTCGAATCCAGATATTTCGGAAGCGGACCGGATGGTTGTGGTCTTGCAGTTTCAAAGGCAACTTGGTTGGGACCTGGTGGTACGGCTGATGGTCACCATCCGTCAGACCGATGACGGCGACGTGGTCCTGAACCAGCACGCCGTTATGCAGAACCGTGAAAGTTGCCCGGCGCACGACTTTCCCTGCCGCGTCAAATCGCGGGCCATGGAAAACGATGTCGTAAGTCTGCCACTGGCCGGGAAGCCGGCACGCATTGACCAAGGGCGCATAGTTGCCGTAGATTCCTGCGGCCTGCCCGTCCGGATAGGTCGTGTTCTGGTAGGAATCCAGTACCTGGACTTCAAGGAGGCTCATCAAGTAAACCCCACTATTCCCGCGATCCTGGTCCTGACCGTGGGGTGGGTTGGGTGAGGCCCACTCGACGTGGAGCTGGCAATCGCCGAAGGCCTGCTTGGTCCTGATGTCGCCAGTCTTCGGAACTACCTCGAAATAACCTTTTTCAACTTTCCATGCGGCGGGCCCACCCTTAATTGATTCCCAAGCGGAAAGATCTTTGCCGTCGAAAAGAATTATGGCGTCTGAGGGAGGCTTTCCTGCTTTGTCTTGTGTACTTGCCTCTCCCGGGGTGATGACGGGCGGTTGTGGCGCGTTTCGATCGTGTTGCACCCACTGTGGCTCTTGTGGTTGTTGAACCACGCTAGGGGAAGGCTGGTGAGAACAGCTCACCATAAACGTCAAAGCTAAAATCACGGTTGCTACGGTGGCAATAAAACACGCAATGGTATGAACCTTGCTTCGCATCGAGTTCCTCCTCAAGATTGCTGCCCGCGCCGTCGGTGTTTGCACCGGCTCAGGCTGCCTTGAACGTAATATAGCTAACTACAGCATTTCATGCCGCCGAGATTGTACACCAAAACCAACTCGGCGGCTCGCTGTAGCACAAAACTGTAGCACAAAACCTCAGTTTCTTCGTAGGCCGCGAAGAAAAGCACAGAGCGCACGGAGACCACAGAGAAGATTCTCCGCTCAGCTCTGCGAACTCTGTGGCATCTGTGGTGAGTCTTGTTTTGAGAATTTCCGGTCACTCGCAATCGCTTCAGAACCCCCGCAGGTTGGTGCTCTGCCGACTTGGCAGACCTTCTTTGGGGATGCGTTTCAAAACCACGTATTCAATACCGTACTCGTTGCAAAAGGCCCGCTTTTCCGGCACGTCACCATCTTCGTTTACGGCATAAATATCCGGCTTGACGACGGCAACCTCCGGTTCGGCATCCATCCAACCCTGCCCCGAAGATATCAGGGCCCCCTTGACGAAGCGCACGGATTGAACCATATACCGGCGCTCGTCCTGCGAATACATGGGGTGACCATCGCCCTTCAGCAGCTTGATGTTGGCGTCATGCCCCACGACCACATAAAGGTCGCCCAACCCCGAGACTTCTTCGAAAAACCTTACGTGGCCCGAGTGAAACCAATCGTAACAACCGGTCACCATCACGCGCTTTTGTGACGCCCGCTCGCCCTTCGGACCGAACGGCAACACCGGGAAGCCCCCCAGGTCTTCGCTCTTGAAAGCACGATATTCAACACCATGCGACTGGGCGTATTCCCGCTTGCGAGGATTGTCGCTCGCCTCCTCAACAGCCCAGATTTCAGGATTGATTCCATTGACCCGCGGGATGGAGTCGCGGTCCACCGGCCCCGGCACCGGCGTTACATCTTTGACATACCTATCAGCCTGGAGCAGATATAGCCGTTCCTTCTCGGGAAAGTTCGGCGGGTGGCCTTCCAAGGCGCGAACGGTCGCGTCCGACCAAAGCAGAACGGAAACGTCCCCGAGCTTCGAAGCCTCCTCGAGAAAGCGGACGTGCTTGGAATTGAAATCGTCAAAACCACCGGTGACCACAATTGTCTTCGCGTCAGCCATTTTTCTTTGAGTACCTGACTTTCACGCGAATTCCCCCGGGCGCCGGTTCCTCGGACACGACGTAGAGGTACCCGCCGCCACACCCGGAGTACATGGCTCCCGCATACCGGGATTGGTAGTAACCCAGGATTCCCACCAAGTCCACGGTGATGGTCGGGTGGCGGACAGTGTGGGGCAGAATCGTCTCCCAGCACTTCATGCACTCATTCATGGAGGCGCCCAGCGCCTTGCTGTTTTTCGTCACGATGGCGTCAAAGCAATGCTTTCCCGTCTCCCCCAGCCTCCGGACCCACTCCGGATCGAGGTTCTTTCGCCCCAGGGGATTGTAACTGTCGGGACGCGGCGCGACCGGCACCATGTGAATCACGTCCTGCAACCAATGGGCGACGTCCGGATCATTGTTGGACTCGACGTGGACGGGGAAGTAGCCGCCCTCGTACCGGTAGTCGTAGTCCAGCCTGTTCACTCCGGGGTAAATCAAGCCCGCCATGTCCTGCGAGCCGGAGGGCTCCGGTTTGCCCTGGTTCTCTGCTTTATACAGCTCGCGGGTAAGTTGCCTGGGATCTCCATCCGGCAGTTTGCCGTTCCACAGCTTGCGCGCTACCTCGCGCGTACTGGTTGCCATGCCGCAGCGATCCATATATCGGGAGGTGGGCTCAAGACCGACAACCACCATGCAGCCTGGTGGCGTGGGGTTGAGTTTGGAAACGAACGGTTGATCGATCCAACCGCCGGCAAATGCCATCCGATAGGGAATTTCGCTGATAATCGAAGTGATTTCAGTGGCCTGTTGCAGGTGCATGGGCGCCCGCCGCTTGATAGTTTTCTCGCACCGTGGCTTTACCGGCTTTTCGGTCCTGATACTGCTGTTCGATCCAGGCGTAGGTCTTCGCCAGTCCTTCGCGGAATGAAGTGCTAGGCTCCCAGTTCAGGATCCGCTTAATCATGGTGTTATCACTATTCCGGCCGGCGACTCCCCGGGGTGCAGTCAAATCATACTTGCGATGCAACTTGATTCCGCCAATTTCTTCCGCGATGCCTACCAGCTCGTTAACCGAAATGAGCTCGCTGGAACCGAGATTGATAGGCGTCGCGATCAGGTCTTCGCAGTGGGTGATCATGTCGATGCCCTTCGTGCAGTCATCGATGTACATGAAGCTGCGGGTCTGCGTGCCATCACCCCAGACTAAAATCTCGTTCCTGCCGGTATCCTTGGCTTCGATGACCTTCCGGCAGATGGCCGCAGGAGCTTTTTCCCGCCCCCCGTCCCAGGTGCCGTTGGGGCCGTAGACGTTGTGGAAGCGGGCCATGAAGGCCTTCAAGCCGCGTTCCGCCCAGTATTCCTGACAGAACATCTCCGACATAAGTTTTTCCCAGCCATAGCCCCTCTCCGCCATGGCAGGGTAAGCGTCCGATTCTTTCAGTGCCCGGCAGTTCGGATCTTTCTGCAACTCGGTGTTGTAGGCGCAGGCGGACGAGGAGAAGAAATACCTTTGCACACCCGCCCGATAGGCCGCTTCGATGAGGTTGGTGTTGATCAGTATGCTGCGCAGGCATTCGATTCTGAAGTTCTCGATAAAGCCCATGCCCCCCATGTCGGCAGCCAGATTGTAAACCTCGACTGCGCCCTCGGACGCCCTTGCACAATTCTCCTTCTCGCTCAGGTCCAGGCAGACACTCTCAACCCCGGACACTCGCTGGTACCAGTCCCGCAAGGGTTTCTTGTCAATGGCGCGGATTCTGGTAAACCCGCGATCGTGAAAGTAGCGAGTAAGCGCCCCCGCGATAAAACCTCCCGCTCCGCCGATAACGATCAAATCACCTTTGTTCGTACTCTGTTTCGTACTCATATCCATTCCCCTTCAGAACGTCGGATGCTTTCAAACCCAGACCGGCACGACCCGGTCAGGCCCAACGGTGTTCCGAACTGTTGGTCAGTAGGTAAGCAAGAGACGGTCTGCAACCACTTCGGTTTCGAGGGTCCGCTCCTTCATTTGGAATCTCTTCAGCATTGAACGACCGCAGTTGACTAATATCTCCCGAGGGAAGAGCCCCTTAGGAATTGGCAGATGGCAAATCATGTCGCCGGATTTCTTGGTTCCGTCGATGCTCAAGGCGACGTTTACTCCCCGTTCTTTGACCTTTTCGATCACCCGGAGAAGGTGTTCTAGGCTGAACGATTGTGCACCATAGAGAATCGATTGGCTGTGGCTGTAGGGCGGGTCACAATAGACAAGGTCACCCTTCTTGGCTTGGAGCATCACCTCTTCAAACTCCACCCCGATGAACTGTGTCCCGGCGACTCTTTCCCGCCAGAGCGACACTCTTCGGGCAAATTTATCCCCGGAAATAGGTTCGTGCACACCGCACGGTGTGGACATATGGCCATCAGCCTGCCGGAAGCGGACAACACCCCCATAGCAGGAGCGACAGAGGAAGATGAGATCGGCGCCGTTTGGCCTTCGGTTGTAATTGGCTTTGATCCTCTCGTATTGCTCGACCCGGTCTCCGGAGATAAACTGGTCGTACCTTTCGTTGTACCACCTGACCAATGTCTCCGGGTCATCCTTCAATGCCACCCATATTTCCATAAGCGGTTTAAAGGAGTCTGATCCAATTGCCTTTCGGGGGGAGAGGGTGGCCAGAACTGCACCCGACCCAAGGAAGGGGTCAAAGTAGGTACAAAATGACGATGGGAAAAACGACACTATATCGCGGGCGAACCGTTGCTTGTTCCCAACCCATTTCAACAGTTGCGCCCTGAGAGGGGAAAAGTGAAGGCGTGGCTGACCGTAGACGCTTTGTACGTTACTCGTCGCGCCCATTGAACGAGCCAAAGGATCAAACAGGGTCAGTTGCGTCCTACTAGACAACGTCCACCTCGAATGCCCGGATTATACCACTGTATGCATATCCTAATTTGGGATATTTCAACCAATGCTCGTATAGTGTGCCGGTGCAAAGAAGTCCTCGGGCCATGGACAAAGAAGCATTACTGGATGCGTTGCGCGAAGCCCGAAGTGAGGTCGGGCTCACACAAGCTGAGCTGGCCGCACGCCTGGGCCGGCCACAATCGTTTGTCAGTAAATATGAATCGGGTGAACGACGGCTCGACTTGATCGAATTGTCAGAGGTCTGCACAGCCTTGGGAATTTCACTTGAGAGCTTCGTCTCGCGCGTCAGGAGCAAGGCCTCTTGAAACCAAACCCCAGGTTCCTCACCCAGCCAAAAAACTTTTGGGCACACGTCCGTCTGATCGGACAGGAAGTGGGTTACACCGATCGTCGTACAGGCAATATTAAGATTCCCACTCTTCAAGAGATCGAATCGTGTTTGCAAGCTCTGGGCCTCCGCATAGATGGTATCTCAATTGGGGAAGGCAGACTAACTGAGTTCGGCGTAACTCTTTTCGACTATTTTCGGTTTCGGGCGGACCTCTTGCTCAATGAGGTTGAGCCATTGCTGATGAATGCGGGGGAGGTTCAGCGAATCTTCCGGCCCTTAAGGGCCAAACTCAAGCCACGGTGTCCTTTGCCTATGAACAAGCAGAAGGGCAAGAAAAGGAAACCGGCCTATCTGACTGGGATTATCAACATGCTAGTCGAAGCCAACACAGAAGGATTGCCCTGTGACTACGATCCGCATGAGCTTACTGTGGTCCACCGCGACGGTTCGCCTTTAAGGACCCTGGCCAGGAGGGTTGACGGGGCTTTCCCCTCGGCTGTAAATCCGATCGCAATCTGGGAGGTTAAAGAGTATTACTACACCACTACTTTCGGCAGCCGTGTTGCTGACGGCGTCTACGAGAGTCTCCTGGATGGTATGGAATTAGAGGAGCTGCGACGGGTCGAACGAGTACACGTTAAGCATTATTTAATGGTGGACGCGAAGTTCACTTGGTGGGACTGTGGCAAGTCGTATCTCTGCCGACTGATTGACATGCTCCACATGGGGTACGTCGACGAAATACTCTTCGGGAAGGAGGTCATCGAAGGCATTCCCAGGCTGACAAAAGAGTGGGTGGACATCGCAAAGCGGTAGGGTCGGGGCCCTACCGCCGACTGCCTTCTGCCTACTGCCTTTTGTTCTTCCCGAGATGTCCTGGCTGGAGTTCCAAGCCCCTTCACACCGCAGCGGTGGCGCAGGCTCGCGATGCCTTCCACAACTCCAGATAAGGCTTGAGGTCGTTGTTCAAGGCCCGAAACTGGTCGAGGGTAAGGGATTGCGCGCCGTCGCTGAAGGCTTTTTCGGGGAAAGGATGCACTTCGATGATCAGGCCGTCCGCGCCCACGGCCACGCCCGCGCGCGCCAGCGCCGGCACCAAGCTGCGCTTGCCGGTGGCATGGCTGGGATCGAGGATGA
>CAWHWE010000053.1:0-109748 GCA_963832915.1 uncultured Acidobacteriota bacterium | reverse complement strand
TTATTGTGTTCAATGCGCTCACCGATAATGATCTGGTACAAATCCTGGATCTCCTGGTGGCGCAGATGAACCAGAACCTGGAACACAAGAACATTTCGATTACCTTGTCCCGGGAGGCGGGCCAGTGGATTTTGGAAAAGACTTGTGATGACCGTTCCTATGGGGCTTGTCCGCTGCGCCGGGCGCTCCAGAAGTACGTTGAAGACCCGCTTTCGGAAGCGTTGATCCAGGGGGAGATTCAACCCCCTTCAGTTCTGGAGGTCGTGGTTGAGAACGAGGGCCTCTGCTACCGGTCGGTGAATGACAAGCTCGTCGCGGCCACGCCACTCTCACATTAGTGCGGCCCGTCCTTAGTAAAGCAGGAAGCAGAAATTCCACGTCGTCTGTGCCTGCCGGAGTTTGGTCCTGAGAGAAAGGCAGGGATTGCCGCTGCGATTTCGAGTCTTTGGGCCAACTTCTGGTGGGTTCCCGGCATCGGATTCACTGAGCTCGATCCAAAACGAGGGGGAAGACCGTTTCTTGAGGAGAAGCTCTGCCACGTGTAGACGAAAGAGGACACGGTTTGGGTTGGGCGTCGTCGCCTTGCTATTGAGCTTGCTTTCCGGCATGGCGCTTCGGGCACAGAATCCGCCAGCGGAGCAGAAATCACCCTCTTCCTCAGGCGCGCAATCTTCCACCCAGCAGACGCCCGCCAAGCCCACCGAAAAGGGGAAGGAACCGGGAACTGGGGGCGCCCAGCAATTGCACCTGGACAACCCCGCGCCCGCCGCTCCAGCAGCAACTCCAACGCCCTCGCAAACCAACCCGCAGACCCAGCAGAACCCGCCTGGGGCTCCCCCGCAGAAGCTCCAACTCGAAACGCCTAAGGAAGCGCCTGTTCCACAGTCAGCTCCTGAACCTACAACTCCCGGCGCGCCTTCGCAGCCGCCAGCCCAGGTAACTATTCAGTCAATTATGTTCCGAGGGAACCGGCGCATTTCTGCTGCGACCATGCGCGCCCGCATTTTCTCGCATTCGGGCGACGTCTATAACGAGAACGCTCTGGAGCGAGACTTCATGGCTCTCTGGAATACAGGCTTCTTCGACGACATTCGGTTGGAAGTAACAGATTCCGAAAAGGGCGGGAAGATCGTTACTTTCTTCGTGCGAGAAAAGAAGCTGGTCCGAAGCATCGATTACAAAGGACTAAGCAGCGTAGAACAATCGGACGTACTGGATGAATTCAAGAAGCACAAGGTAGGCCTGTCCATCCAATCCCAGTACGATCCCGTCGTCATTAGACGAGCTGAGGTGATTCTTCAGGAGTTGCTCGCGGCGCATGGGAAGATGTTCGCCACCGTCCGCCACCGCACCCGGAATATTCCCCCCAACTCCGTGGCCCTGACATTTATCGTGGTGGAAGGACCCAAGGTCAAAGTAGGGAACGTCCGCTTCACGGGAAACCACGTTTTCTCTTCCGGCGAACTTGCCCGCTCCATGAAATATTCCCGACCTGCCGGCGCTCCGCCCTGGTTCTACTGGTTCCATAAGACCTACGACAAGGAGAGGATTGAGGCCGACCTTGAAAACATCCGCGACCTCTACCGGGACCACGGTTACTTTTACGCTCTGGCGAAAGAACCGGACACAAAGATGGTGGACACCCGGCGGCGCTACCCGTTCTTCTTTTACAGTTGGGGCCGGGGCAAACGAGTGGATTTAAACATTCCCGTGGAGGAGGGGTTGCAGTATCGTCTGGGCAGGTTCGTCATCCGCGGGAACAAGCTCCTCACGCAAAAACAGTTGGCGCCTATTCTGCGCCTAAAGCCCGGCGATCTGTTTGCGCTGTCGAAGGTTCGGAAGGCGATCGAGAACTACACCAAGCTCTATGGCCAGTTCGGTTACATTAATTTCACCGCCTCTCCGGACATCGAGCCTGATAACAAGCGCCGACTCATCAACCTGGCGCTGGACTTTGAGGAGGACAAACAGTTTATTGTTCGCCGCATTGAGTTTTCCGGGAATACCAAGACTCGTGACAAGGTGATTCGACGGGAATTGTTGCTGAGCGAAGGAGACATGTTTAACTCCTCGTTTTGGGACTTGAGTATCCTCCGGGTAAATCAACTGGGTTATTTTGATAAGGTGAAGAAGGAAGACTACGAGATCACCCAGAACGCTAAAGATAATACTGTTGATGTTACTTTAAAGGTTAAGGAAAAAGGCAAGAACTCGATAGGATTTTCTGGCGGGGTCAGTGGCTTGGCGGGGACCTTCATCGGGGCCAATTACGCCACCAACAATTTCCTGGGGCTGGGCGAAACCCTAAGCGTTCAAACGGAGTGGGGAACTTATCAGAAGCTCTATTCGTTTGGGTTCACTAAACCGTACATTTTTGATCGGCCCATGACCATGGGGTTTACGATCTCTCACAGCAACTACCGCTATGACCAACTGCGCCAATTAGCTGCTGCTGAAGGCGTCAACGTCGCAAGCCTCCAGAGCTCCACTTATGGCCAATACTACGCGCAGAATTTTCAACAGAGTTCCACAGGTTTCAGTGTGTTTACCAGCTACCCTTTGCGCCGTTCTTTCGCGCGCCTCGGCTTGACCTACAGCTACTCCGATAGCAGCATGCAAGCGTTCAATGCGGCATCCACGGCCTATTTTGAGGCTATCAATTTTCGTGGGTTGGCGGGTCCTTCGGCTCTGAGCGGCATCATATCGAGTTCCCTCATGCCCACCTATCTTTATAACACCATCAATGATGCTTGGAGCCCCACGCGGGGGAGGTACTTGTCCGCAGGGATGGCGTTCTCTGGATTGGGAGGCAACGTCTATACCATTACCCCGTCCGTCGAATTCAAGTACTTTCATCCTATGCGCAATGCACGTTCGGAGAAGCCGGACGCCTTCGGCATGCGCATAATGGTTGCAAGCATCCAAGGATACGGTGGCCGTGTTCCCCCGCCTTTTTCACGCTTCTACCTCGGTGGCGAGTATGACATCCGTGGTTTTGATATCCGTTCAATCAGCCCCTTGGCTTTCTTTCCATCCATTGGGTCAGTCTGTAACCGCGACAACTTCGGCAATCCTATTCTGGCTACCGGCGCCAATGGACAGAAGGGAACGACGTGCGGGTCATCCACCTCATTCCCGTACTACACGCCGATCTTCCCCGGCGGTGATACACAGGTCATTATGAACTATGAATACCGCGTACCGATTGCAGGTCCGGTCACCTTGGCGGCTTTTGTAGACGGCGGGAGCTCTTTTGTCTTGCGAACCAGCCAGCTCCAAATTGACACTACTATTCCTTCCTTGCAGGCGTTGAGTACCGAGTATCCGTACTTCACCCTGCCGACAAAACTCAAAATTATCGGGACCACCAATTTCCGACCCCGCAGCTCAATGGGACTCGACATGCAGATTATCCTGCCGATTGTCAATGCGCCGTTCCATCTCTATTATGGTTACAATTGGCTCCGTGAAGAAAACGTTGCCGTGGTCCCTCCCCAAGTCCTGCCACCCGCGACTATGTTTCCAAATCAGGCCACTTATCAGGATGCGGTGAACCTCTTTCGCGCTTTTAGCCTGAGGGAGATCAAGGGGAGAGTTGGGTTCACTGTGGTCCGCACCTTTTAGAGACGAAATGAGTTAGAATGAGTTGTCGCAGTTAGGACTTTAATTCGTTTAAGGAGATTTAATGAAGACTCGATTTTTCACTATGCCTCTTCTGCTCTGCCTGGGAGTTGCCCCGACGGGCTTGCTGGCTCAGAGTTCGGGGTCCTCAGGCAAGATCGGGCTTGTCGATATGCAGGGGGCGATCCTGAGCACGGCGGAAGGAAAGAAAGCGATGGTTGAGCTTCAGAGCAAGTATCAGCCACGCCAACTAGAGCTTCAAAAGCTCCAGCAGAACACCCAGGCCATCAACGACCAATTGCAGAAACAGGCTGCCACGCTTGGCGAAGACGAGCAGCGGCGCCTGGGGCGGGACCTGGAAGAGAAGCAGAAGCTTTTGAAGCGCAATTCCGAGGATGCGCAAGCCGACTTCAACTCGGACAGGGAAGAAATATTTCGCCGCATCGGCCAGAAGATGGTAAAGGTGATTAATGATTATGCGGCGCAGAACGGTTTCTCCCTGATCATCGGAAGCGACCAGGTCCCGATCTATTACGCGGCCAAGGAAGTGGAGCTGACGGGAGAAATCGTCAAGCTCTATGACGCATCGAACCCAGTTGACGCCGCGACTTCGGGCGGGCCAGCTAAGCCTGCTACGCATTCCGGTGCGTCTTCAACCCCCAGGTCCGCCAAGCCAGTGGCCAAGCCGAATCCTTAGAAAGGTGCGGCCGTGGGGATATCCTTGCCCATTGCCTGCCCGTTTTCGTAGGGGGATGAGGTGTGTCCGGACGACGCCAGCCAACGTACCTCTCTAGCTCTGTCCTTTCGGTTCTGCGTGAATATTAACTCGCAGGATCTGCGGGAAGGCCTTTCGAATTCTAAACTCGAGTTCTTCTGTAATGTCATGCACCCGAGCTATGGGTAGGGCAGGCAGGAGCGTGCAATGGCACCGGACGAACACGTTTTCCGCTGCTTGGTGCGCTTCGATGTCATGACAGTCTAAGACGCCGGGAATCTCTCTGGCGATCTCCATCAGCTTGGATTCCAGATCGGCCGGCATAAGCTGGACGGCGTTCACGGCCTCCACATTTTTGGTGAAAGGCTCGAGGTGGATGTTCACCTCGCACACTTCCGGGAGGTTTTGTTTGATGTCCTGCTCGAGCAAGGTAGCTTGGTCGTGGGCGGTGTCCAGCCGCAGGCCGGGCTCCACCTCGAGATCCAGGATCACGTTGATGCACCCCTTCGCTTCGTAGGCTGTCACCTCGTGAACCTGGAAGTTTCTTCGGTTGGCGATGGAGCGGATCTTCTCCACCAGATCTCCTGAAGGCGGATCGCTAGGAGTGGTGTGAATGACCACATCGGCATCGGGAAACAGTTGGTGGACCGCAGACTCAACCAAATCTGCCACCGCTTTGGCGTGCTCGAGCGACGTATTGCTCTGTAGCGCCAGCCTCAAGTCCACAAAGAGACGCGGCCCGCTTTGGCGGGTCCGGACGCGTTCCAACCTCAGGACTCCCGGAACCCGTGAAACAGCCCGTACAATCAAGTTCGAACTGCCTTCCGGGGAAGCGTCTACCAATGCCTCGACGGTCCGTTTTCCAAGCTTCAACGTGATGTACGCGACGATTCCCGCTACCACGAGTGCGGCAACCGGGTCAGCCTTGCGGAGCCAGGGGAGGTTGTTCTGGTGGGAAATGTGGACCAGGATGAGCCCCAAGATTACGACACTCGAGCTATAAACATCCGTGGAGAAGTGCAGCGCGTCGGCTTCCAGGGCCGGGCTATTGTATTTTCGCGCCACCCGGAATAGCGCCCGAGATCGAAAAGTGTCAATGGTGATGGCCGTGAACATTACGCCGAAGGCCGCAAGGCTCGGCTCGACACGGACATCATGATAGAAAAGCCGGCGTATGGCTTCCCAAATGATCCAGGCGCAGGTCAAGAACAAAAGGGTGGTCTCTACGAAGGCGGAGAGGGGTTCGATCTTCCCGTGGCCGAAGGGGTGGTCCGGGTCGGCAGGCTTGTCGGACACCCGGACGGAAAAATACGTCACCAGCGCAGCCACCAGGTCCAACCCGGAGTGCATGGCTTCCGAGATGATTCCCAAGCTGCCCGTCAAAAGGCCCACGGTCAGCTTCATCGCGGTCAATAGAACCGCGGCCACCACGGAGGTCAAGGCAACAGCCTGTTTTTCCTGCGTGGGAATACTATAGACCATGTTACCCTCGGGGGCACCATCACCCTCTGGCCATTATAGAACGGCTGGGTTGAATGCGGAACCGTGTTGATGGCTTGCGGATTGATATTGCATCCGCCCGTATGCTCGAATAGTATATGCAACGCAGCCCAACTAGACAAAGCCTTCCGGGCCTTTGGCAGATGGGTACCAGGGCGTTACCCAGTCTGCCTGGAAAGGTCTGGCGAGGCGCCCGAGCGAAGTTACTCGCGTTCCTAGAGTGAGCGAAGCATGAGGAACCAAAAGACGAAAACTGTAGCTGATTCGGTTACGGAAACGGTGGAGATAGTTCTTCCCAACGATGCCAACCCTCTGGGAAACATCCTGGGCGGCAAAGTCATGCATTTGATTGACGTCACCGGAGCAATCTCAGCCCGCCGGCACTCCCGCAGTCTTGTGGTGACGGCGTCGGTGGATAACCTGGACTTCGTTCATCCGATTAAGGTCGGCCAACTGATTGTGCTGCGGGCTTTCGTCACCCGCACGTTTAACACCTCGTTGGAAGTCGAGGTTAATGTCTTTTTGGAAGATTGCCTAACCGGCGAGCGCCGTCAAACCAGTTCAGCCTTCGTTACTTACGTTGCGGTCGATCGAGACGGCCGCCCCACGAAGGTCCCCCCCATAGTTCCCGCTACGGCGGAAGAGAAACGCCGTTTTCGGGAGGCGCAGGAGCGACGCCACCGTCGGCTGGCGCTTGCGGCCCGCGCTCATCGTCAATACTTCGACAAGGAAAAGTAGATTCAGCGAGCGGAATTCTTGCAGGCTGGTCGGAGACCCGCCCCTGCCAAATGGAGAAGCATATGAAGATTAAACGGGAGAAGATCTTCTCAGGGACACCTTGGGAACCGAAGCTGGGCTATTCCCGAGCCATCAAGGTCGGGGACATGGTCTACGTCTCCGGGACCACGGGGACAGACCCTTCCGGAAAAGTTCTAGCCCCGGGAGACATATATGCGCAGTCGGTGCAGGCAATTCGGAATATCGAGAACGCCCTCAAACGCCTGGGCCTTGGTCTTGAATACGTGGTGCGCACCCGGATTTACGTTACCAAGGTCGAACTCTGGCAGGAAGTGGCGAGGGCGCACGCCGAGTTCTTTGGCAGTATCCATCCAGCGACGTTGTTGGTAGAAGTCTCCCGCCTGATTGACCCCGATATGCTGGTAGAAATTGAAGCCGACGCTGTCAGTTGATTCCCGAGATTTTTCTGGCCCTCTCCCTCTGGTGGGAAAGGGTGGCCCCCGCCGGCGCTTTCTTCAGCCCGTCAGCCGACGGGGACGGGTGAGGGGTGGGTGCCGCTTACCGGGAAGAACGAACCGCAGACCTCAAGAGCCGAGGTCCGCGCTGCCTGCTTCGGCAAAAGACCGCGGCCATCTTCTTTCCAGACTACAGTCGCGGAGATTCGCACTGCACCAGCCGCGATCCACGTCGATGAGTTGCCGGCGGGTCAGCGTCCTTTCCCAGCTCCTCGGAGAATTCCCGGAATTTGGGAGAACAGGCTCGCCGCCTTCTGCACCTCCGGGTCACCTTTTGTATCCACTTCTTCGCCAGTGGAAAGGCCGAACACCAGACTGAGCAGTTCGGCCTTGATTCTCAGTCGCAGGTAATCCTGGTCTTTGGCCCAGTATTCCTCAGGCGTGCGAACTCCTCCTCCGCGCAGGAACTCCTTGAACTCTCCCAGCATGGTCTCCGGGGGTTCGAAAGACTCATCAAGGTGCACGTTAGGCGTCAAATACTGCGAGGCAAAATTGGTAAAGATCCCAGCCTGGTTCAAGAAAGCGACCCAGGGATCAAGTTTACGCGAGGTGAGTTCAACGTCCGGCGCGATTCCCCCACTGGGCGACACTGGCCTGCCATCGTCCGTATGGAAGTGGCTGGAATCGGTTGCCGGGTCGAGCTCACGCCCCGGCGCGGCCAGGGCGGTCCCCGGAAGAGGCCGTTGAATGGAGCGGCCGCTGGGGGTAAAGTATTGCGCGGTGGTCAGCGCAAGTCCGGTATCCTCACTCAAGGCCAATACGGATTCCACAACCCCTTTTCCGTAGGTTGGCTCGCCCGCAATGACCGCTCGATCGTGTTCTTGCAACGCCGCGGCGAGTAATTCGGCAGCACTGGCCGTATCCCCATTCACCAGGACTATCATGGGCAAGTCGAATTGCTTTGCAGCGGGAGTTGTTCGGTGCGCCTTTTCAGGGGATGACCGGCCGCGCACGGTCATCACCAAAGTATCAGGTTTCAAGAAAAGACTGGCCACGCCAATCGCGGCGTCCACCACGCCGCCGTGGTTGTCGCGCAGGTCGAGCACGAGGCCTTGCAGAGGCGGCGTCGTAAGCCGGGCCAGCGCGTCCGAAACTTCCTGCGGGGTTTTCTGCTCGAATTCGCTTAAGTGGATGTACCCGATTCCAGGCGACAGCACAAACGATTTGTCCACGCTGGGCAGGGCCACCTCTGCCGGTTTCAGGTCGAAATCCTGGGCAACGAACTTGCCTGCGTGGATGACCCCCAGGCGGGCTGGGTGTGAGCGGGAGCGCCGCAGGAGTTCAACCAACGGTTGAAAGCTCAGCCGGTTTACGCGCGTGCCGTTGATTTCGACTATTTCATCGCCGGGCCCCAGCCCCGCGCGCCACGACGGGGAGTCTTGGGCGGTCTGGAGCACCAATATTTTCCCCGGCGTCACATACAGGATGGAACCAAATCCCAACGCCTCACCACGCGTTTGCTGTTTTAAGAGATCGAATTGCTCGCGGTCGAAGAAGGCAGAGAAGGGGTCGAGTGCGGACAGCATGCCCCGGATGCCACCATCAAGAACCGTCTTGTCGGGATCAACTGCCTCCGCAAAGTTTTGCTGGATGGCGTTGTAGGCCTCTGTGAACTTCAGGCTTTCGACGGTGATGTCGTCAGTGGGCAGAGAACTCTGAGGAGAAGCGACGGCAACCTTCAGGAAGATTGCGGCCGCGAAAAGACTGTTCGTAACGACCTTTACCCAGCGCTTCAACTTGTCAGAGCCATCCTCCCTGTACAGTATAACCCAGATGCAATGTATGCGCCGCGAGTGGAAGGGGATCTCGAAGGTGATGTGGTTGCGCAGCGAAGAACTTGGCAACCCCCCGGCAACATCGCTCATCTAAACCCATGATGACGTGTGGCCAAAATGATTGAGAGTCGAGGCTACTGCATCGAAAGCGTGTGTAATCCGTGCCGCCTCGCAGTGGAGGTCACCCATGAAATTCCAATCTTCGCGTCACATTCTCCTGCTTTGTGCCGCTAGTCTGTTTTTCCTGCCACTCACCTTGGTTGCCCAACAACCTGTTTCGCACGTGCGTGTGGTGAGGCTGAGTTACGTCAGCGGTACGGTGGCCGTGAAGCGGGCGGGCGCAACCGAATGGACTAAAGCGCTCGTGAATACTCCTGTCCAGGAAGGCTTTGAGATATCAACCTCGGCCGACAGTTTTGTGGAAGTGGAATTTGAAAATGATTCCACAGCCCGCCTGGGTGAACTCTCCCACTTGGCTTTCGACCAACTCGCCCTGGATGCAACAGGCGCCAAGCTGAACCGCATGACGTTTGAGCAGGGGTACGCCACCTTCCATTTCCTGCCCGTGAACCACGACGCCTACAGCGTAAAGATTGCCGACGCGACTCTGACCCCCAGCGGCCACAGCCTGTTCCGGACGGACCTTGCCAAGGGCCATGTTCGCGTGGAGGTGTTCAACGGCTCGGTCCAGATCGTAGCCCCCTCCGGGTCCACGAAACTCGGCAAGGACAAAATTCTGGAATACAACACCGGCACAACTGAAGTGGCCTTCAACACCCGTCAGGGAACCGTCAAGGACTCCTGGGATAAGTGGACTGAGGCACGGGATTCGCAGACGCACCTGGCCTTGAATGACCAGGCCGTTGGAGCTCGCGGCCCGCTCTACGGGTGGAGCGATCTTGACACTTATGGCGAGTGGGCCATGTTTCCCGGTTTCGGCTATGGCTGGGCGCCTTTTGCGCCGATGGGTTGGGCCCCATACAGCATGGGAATGTGGAATTGGTACTCTGGCA
The DNA here is from genome assembly GCA_963832915.1 of uncultured Acidobacteriota bacterium. Lineage (GTDB taxonomy): Bacteria > Acidobacteriota > Terriglobia > UBA7540 > UBA7540 > CAVROP01. Next base: position 99,871 of record CAWHWE010000053.1, on the reverse strand, counting down.
TGGGTTACACATGGATCTCCGGCGAACCTTGGGGCTGGTTGCCCTACCACTACGGCAATTGGAATTTTTCTCCCGACTTCGGGTGGTTCTGGATGCCGGGTAATTTTGGTTACTGGTCGCCCGCCTTGGTCTCGTGGTATTCGGGACCGGGATGGGTCGGCTGGGCGCCCTTGGGATTAACTCCCCGGCGGAGCCTGATGCCGGTGACGACCGTATCTGGAACAGCGATTCGGACTGGCCAGATGATAACTCCACAGGGCGTGGGGCACGCCCGATTTGACCAAGGAACTTTGACGGAGCATCTGCCTTTCGAACCCGGCGCAGGCGCCACGCTAACCGGAAATCCATTGGCAGCGGGGGCTGGAACGTCATTCAGTGCTCATACGCCGGCGCCACGATCCATCCTGATGGGTGGTGAGGGGGACAAGGAGAGTGCGTTGCAAGGTGGGCGGCGCTTGTCCCACGAACCCTTGCGCGCCCGCTTGGGCACAACCTTGGGTGGCCGGTATGCGGTGGGTGGCACAGTGGGTGAGTTCCGCGGCGATGCTTTCAAAGGAATAGGCAGAATCGGAGGAGTGAATGGGCTGACCTCAGCGTCCTCCCATGGGAATGGCCAGCCTGAGCTGAGCGTCCTGCCCCACGGTCAATCCGCAGAATCCTCGGGCTTCGGTGGCGGGATGATGCACGCTGCCGGCGGGGGTGGTTTCCCAAGTGGCGCGTCACACGCCGTGAGCGCCCCCAGCGCTTCGCGGGGTGCGAGCTCCAGCGCTGGCGGTGGGCATCATTAGCGCACAAAGTGCTCGGGATGGGCATCAGCTAAGAGGATAACTTGCATCCCCGCACGTGCGGTGCAGGGGGTGTTCCAGCGCCCCAAGTGCAAGGCGCTCCCATCCTGGTGCCTGGTTAGGTGGAGAGAACCGACCCAAGCGAGTCTTCGAGCTGCGCCAAGGTGATTTCAATGTCGCTTTCCGTATGGGCGAATGAAATCGACCACTGCTTGGTCTGGAGCGGAAACACGTATACCCCTCGATCTATCAGGGCCCGCCGCATCTGTTCATCCAACGTTGCATCGTGATGAGCAGCCAAGTCATGCCAATCCACTGGACAATGATCCATAAAATAGAGGCAGCAGGCGGAACCCTGCCGCGCCAGCTTGGCGTTGACTCCCAGTTTCCGAATGATGCGCTCGACACCGTCCTCCAGCGTCCCGCCTAGCTGCTCGACGTGGCGATACACTTCGCCATCGTTCATCAACAGGCGCTCGATGGTTGCAATGGCGGCGGCCGTGGGGATGGGATGAGCGTTGTACGTCCCTGCCAGAAAGACGCGCTTCGAGGTCTCGGGGTGCACAAACAACTCCATGAGATCCTTCTTCCCGCCGAGCACGGCAATGGGGTAACCATTGGCCAGCGCCTTGCCCATGACGACGAGGTCTGGCATCACGCCGCAAAGTTGCCCATAACCTCCCACGGCGTGCCGGAAGCCTGTCTTCACTTCATCGAAGATGAGGACGAAATTGTGGCGGTCCGCGAGTCTTCGCAATCCTTCCAGATAGCCACTGGCAGACTTCACAATACCGATGTTCTGCAAGATAGGCTCGGTAATCAGCGCCGCCACCGCGTATTTCCGGCAGACCCACTCGACCGAATCCAAATCATTGAAATTGACCGGATGTACCAACCGGCCGTGATCGCTGGGGACTCCCGCTGAAATCGGGATGTAGGGGTATTCGCCCGGCGAAACGCGGGGTCCGAGCACGCTTAACGGCGTCATCACGTTGCAGGAAACGTCGTTATGCCAGCCATTGTAGCCACCTTGCATGACAATGATGTGGTCTCTTCCTGTCGCCGCGCGGGCCAGCCGGAGCGCCTGGTAGGTGGCTTCACTTCCGCTGTTGAGGAACTGCACGGACTCGGCGGCCGGGACATGGGCGCACACCAGCTCGGCAAGACGCCCCTCGAGTTCAGTCGTCCCAGAGCCGTAAAGACTGGCCCCGCTATCCATCAGGCCGGCCACTGATTCTGTCACATAGGGATCGTTATGCCCGAGAAAAACCGCAGCAAAGGCAGCATGGTAGTCGATATAGCGGTTCCCGTCGGCGTCCCAAAGGTACGCCCCATCCCCTCTGACGAAGACAATCGGAGGATTCGTGGCTCGATTGACGGAAACCACTCCACCGGGAATGAAGCGGCGATTCGCTTCCAGAATCTGGGTGGATTTCGGATAAGAACGCATGTGCCAACTCCCTTCGCTGCGGCTCCCTAGCCATGGATGACGCGGCCTTCGATTCGGACCCTCGCTATTTCACTTGATACCGTCGTAGCGCGTCTTCATCCAGGTCCACTCCGAGTCCTGGTCCCCGCGGGACTTCTGCGTAGCCGTCCTTGATGGTTTTCATGAATGGTTTCGCGAGAAGGTCACTTTCGCGAAGGAAACAAATAGTATCCGAGGGAATCGTGCAACTCCTCGTGGCGGCAGCGGCATGGATAAATGCGGTATCGGTGATTCCCAGCTCCGCGCCGGAGCCATGCCAGACAGGGATGCCCGCAACTTCCGCCAGAAAGGCATGACGAACGAAGGAGCGAAAATGTGGAGAGGAAAGGTTGAAGCTATCACACGCTCCCACCTTAATTGCCTCAAGCATCTCAATCCCTTCCCCATCAGGGTTACCGTGAATCCGATCTTTTGAATAGTAGGTTTCTTCCACCTGCCCGCGGGGGATAGTCCACCCCGGAGTCAAAGCAAAGTTGATGCTGAGCCGCTGCCGCATCTCACTCCACCATTCCATGCGTGAGGGAAGAGGGTCCTCTACGCTGACCGGGAGGCCCTCCAGGCGCTTGGCCACAGGCAGGAAGCTGCCGGGATCCGAAAAAGTACGATTGTAATCGACTCCGAGTTGTAACCCCGGAGCAGCCTCCGTCACAGCGCGTACAAGTTGGTTGACCGAGGCCGGCGCGCGAGCCTTGAACTTGAGGTGCTTGAACCCCAGTTCAGCGGCTTGCCTGGCGACGGCCACGAGGTCTGCTTGATTGCGCTGAGCGGTCCAGTAGGTCACCGCAACCTTGTCCTGGAAACACCCTCCAAGCAGGAAATGAATTGGGACGCCCCACGTCTTTCCGATCAAATCGTAGATGGCGATTTCCAACCCTGCGGAACTAGCCGGGTCCTGCAGACCCAGGGTGGGTTCAAAAAAGTCGAGGTCCAGAATGTTGCGGCCGATCAAGAAATTACCGTTCTTGATAACAGAGGCCTCCGGTACGCCTCGAAACGTCTCACCAATTCCGATCAATCCGTTGTCCGCATACAGTTTAATTATGACCTTAGGCGCTTCAGGGTTGCCCTTCTGGAAATCGCGCCAAAAGGGCTCGAGATTTGCCGCATCCTCGCTATAAACAGATCCGGGTTTCAGTGGAATAACCACCTTGAAGGTTTCCAAGCGTTCAATCTTTATGTTCTTCTCCGGCGAAGGCGAAGCGAGGCTGGCGGGTGGGATTAGTGGAGCTCCGATAAGCGCAGAATTAGAATGATTGAGGAGCAGGCCGGCGCCCATCGAGCCCGCCACCACTTCTTTCAAAAAGCCCCGCCTCGACGGGGGTAGAGACCGATTTGCCGAGCGTCCTATTTGGTCGTGCACGTCAATAGCCCTCCATATCATGAGTTCCGAAAGACACATGCCGCGGCGGTCTGCGGCTTCCACCTTCCGGCCATCGCGGTTGTTGGGTTACACCCACCGGTTAAACCACTCCAGCATGAGTTGCTGAGCGCGCGCCGGAAACTTGTGGGGTCCGTCGTAGGTATACGTGGTGAAGCGTTCCGGTTTTCCGATAGCTTCAAAACACTGGCGCAATGTGCTGAACGCGGAGAGCACACCCTGGGTGGAGAAGAGGCCGTCGCGCCAGCCGTGCACGACCATCAGCGGGTTCGGAATAGTGAGTGACCCGACGTTAGGATAATCCAGGTACTTGAGCAATCCGGGTGTGACACCGGAGATTATGGTATTGCGTTCGAATGCAGGAACCAAATCTCGCCACGAGGTCATCCACCCGGCCACACAGGCCGCTTTGATCCGGGGATCCAGCCCGGCCAAAAAGTTGGTCCGGTAGCCCCCCACCGAAAGCCCCACGCAGGCAATGCGGTTGGGATCAACCTCGGGCCGCGTCTGGAGATAGTCGATCGTGCGGATATCATCCCAAGCCAGAACGCCTGCCCAAGTGAAGCCCGACATGAGCATGTTCCGCAAAAAAATCCCTTCCGACTGGCCATTACGATTATTGATGGTGTTGATGGTTTCGGTCGGCTCCTGCTTGCTCCGGTCGTTGATGCCCTGCTCCAGGTCCGAATCCAGAATCAAACGTCTCTCCCCGAAATAGAACATGTCGATCGCGATCACCGCGTAGCCATTGCGCGCCAGGGTCGCCGGATAGCTTAAGCCATCGTAGTATGTCCGGCGATACTCCACCAACGCCGGGTGCTCGTTCTCGGTTTCGACAATTTTTTCCTTGCCCCAGTAGTAGAATCCCCCGTGACAATGCGACGCCACAATGGCGGGCACGGGAAACTTGGCGCGTTTGGGGATCAGAAAATACGCCGGCACTTCGATATCCGGGGTGGTGTGAAATTGGAGGTATTCCAGAATGTAATCGCCTTTGTCCACTCGCTTGAGAACCCGGGCCATTGGGTTGCACGGCGCGGGTCGATACAAGAACAAATCGAAAACTTTTGCCCGAGCCTCGGCCTTCCAGGCTTCAAGGTCTTTGGGGCGGACGCGCAGGTAAGCGAGACTCGAGAGGGCCTCTTCCTGCACCTGCTTGACGAAGGGGTAGAGACTGCCCAGACCTGACCCCTTCCACTTCTTCGCAGGATCCGCCTGTAGGTTCGTGGTGGGCGTGCCGGCTTCAGCCTGGGGTGGAGTCGCAACGGCCGGAGTCGTTCCCGCCAGCGCCAGCGCACTCGATGCGCCCAACGCTTGCAAGACTTCGCGGCGCGTGGGATTTGTCCTTCCGGCCACTTCCCCCTTTGCTGCGCTACTGCTCATGATGACCTCCGATCGATTTGCATTTTCTCCACGGCCGCGGCTTTGCCAGAAGGGATCGTAACAATGGGATAGTCAGCTTGCGCGGGTTCGCGGCCGCAGACCCCAGCCCAGTTGCAACCCTATCTTTCCGCAAAATCATACGTCGGCTTCTCCGTCGATTCAAGCTTTTGTCGATCTGAATTTGACACGAGGGGGCGGCAGGCATATGGTTTTCGCACAGAGGTAAAGCTGAAATTGTAACGGAGTCATCATGAACAAACTATTTCTGACTGTGCTGTTTCTCGCCAGCACCGCTACGGCGCAGGACTTGAAGTTGTGGTACGAGAAGCCCGCGGCACAATGGGTCGAGGCCCTGCCGGTGGGGAACGGACGGCTCGGCGCCATGGTGTTTGGCGGCACGGAGGACGAGCGCATCCAGCTCAACGAGGGCACGCTGTGGGCCGGCGGGCTGTACGACCCGAGCTCTCCGGAGGCCCTGGAAGCACTGCCCGAAGCGCGGCGGCTGATCTTCGAGGGCAAGTACCGCGAGGCGGACGACCTGATCGGCCGGAAGATGATGGCGCGCCCGCTTCAGCAAATGCAGTACGAGCCGGTCGGCGATCTGAAGTTGAGCTTTCCCGGACACGGCGCCATGGCCGCGTACCGGCGCGAGCTTGATCTCGACACGGCCATCGTCAGAGTCAGCTACACCGCCGGTGGCGTAAAGTTCGTCCGCGAGATTTTTTCCAGCCCGGTGGATCAGGTAATTGTCATTCACCTCACCGCCGATAAGCCGGGCCGGATCAATTTCAGCGCGAGGATGGCCACGCCGCAAGAAGCCACTGTCGCAGCCGAGCCACCGGGCACGCTCGTCATGCGCGGTGTGAACGCCGAAGCCAAAGGCATCAAAGGGGCGCTGAAGTTTCAAGCCCGCGTGCGCGTCCTCACTCAGGGTGGCAAGACGGCCGCTGAGAAGGACAGTGTTGCCGTCAGCGGGGCGGATTCGGCGATATTGCTGATTGCCGCAGCCACCAGCTACAAGAACTACAAGGATGTCAGCGGTGATCCCGAAGCGCTGACCCTAGCGTATCTGGCCAAGGCGGGCCGAAAGACGTTCGACACGCTACGCCGTGTTCACGTGGCGGAACATCAACGGCTGTTCCGCCGAGTGACGCTCGATCTCGGCGTGACCGACGCGGCGAAACTGCCGACCGATCAACGCATCGCCAGGTTTGCCGAGGGCAACGACCCGCAGTTGGCCGCGTTGTACTTTCAGTTTGGCCGGTACCTGCTGATTTCCTGCTCCCGCCCTGGCGGTCAGCCCGCGACGCTACAGGGGCTGTGGAACGAGAGCATGACGCCACCGTGGGACAGCAAGTACACGATCAACATCAACACCGAGATGAATTACTGGCCCGCCGAACCGACCAACCTCGGCGAGTGCACCGAACCGCTGATCCAGATGGTCACCGAGTTGGTCGAGCCGGGCAGTCGCACCGCGAAGGTGAATTGGGGCGCAGGCGGCTGGGTTTGCCATCACAACACTGACTTGTGGCGGGCAACGGCGCCGATTGACGGCCCGGCGTGGGGTTTCTGGCCGACGGGCGGTGCGTGGCTCTGCAAAACTCTCTGGGACCACTACGAGTTCGGCGGCGACAAGAAGTACCTGGCGAAAGTCTATCCGGTCATGAAAGGCGCGGCGCAGTTCTTCCTCGATACGCTTGTCGAAGAACCGAGGCACAAGTGGCTGGTGACCTGTCCATCGCTCTCGCCGGAGCATACGCACCCCGGCGGCGTGAGCGTTTGCGCCGGGCCGACCATGGACATGGAAATCATCCGCGACCTTTTCAACCACTGCATCAAAGCCGCCGAGATTCTCGGCGCCGACAAAGACTTTCGCGCTAAGGTCGCCGCGACCCGCGACCGGCTCGCGCCGCTGCAAATCGGCGGCGCCGGTCAACTCCAGGAATGGCTGGAGGATTGGGACATGAAGGCGCCGGAGATTCCTCATCGTCACGTCTCGCACCTCTACGCGCTTTTCCCCAGCGACCAGATCACGCCGCGCACGCCTGACCTGTTTGCCGCCGCGAAGAAGTCCCTGGAGATTCGCGGCGATGGCGGCACGGGCTGGAGTCTGGCGTGGAAGGTCAATCTCTGGGCGCGGCTGCTCGATGGCGAACACGCGTACAAAATGCTGACCCTGTTGCTCCGTCCCGGTCCGACGCTGCCGAACCTGTTCGACTCCTGTCCGCCATTCCAGATCGACGGCAATTTCGGCGGCCCCTCCGGCATCACCGAAATGTTACTCCAGACTGAGGTAACTGAACCATCCACCATCCTCCATCAACCATCCTCCATCTGCCTGCTTCACCTTCTGCCCGCGTTGCCGAAAGCGTGGCCGACGGGCAAAGTTACCGGCCTGCGCGCCCGCGGCGGGTTCGAGGTGAATATGAAATGGAAGGATGGAAGATTGGAAGAGGCCACGATTCGGAGCATCAGCGGCACGGCCTGCAAAGTGCGCTACGCAGAAAACGTTGTCAACCTAAACGTCAAGCCGGGCCGCACGGTGGCCTTGAATGGCGCGCTGATGATCAAGTAGCGGTGGTACTGAATCGGAGAATGAGCGTTGTTGGGATGGGCACAAAATTTCTCGCTCCGGGACTATTGACGATTCGGCCGGGCGCGCCACAGGCCTAAAGACGGAGTCAGCTCCACCCCTAAAACTCCTTATCAGGCCAGTTTCCACGGCTTACGGTAACGGCGCGTGACCATCCGGTTAGCTCCGGGATCTCTGATGACCCTTTCCCGCTCGTCGTCCCACCGGATCCTTCTTCCGGTACGATACGCGATGTTCCCAAGTAAGCCGGACTTGGTGAGCTGGTGCGCGTATTCCACATTGCACGTGGTCTGCTGCCGCGACTTGATGACGTTAAGAAACTCGCGAATATGACCGGGGGAATCGGGAATGGTCGGCGCCGGGCGTTGATAATCCGTCACCTTCTCGCCTTTGACATAGAGCTCGTGGACCATGTAATTCACTGCCAAGCTGGCTTCAGTACCCTGGAAAACGCAGCCGATCCCGCCCAGCCTTTCAAAGCCCGGAAGTCCTGTGGGATTGAACGTCCAGGTGAGGTCGAGCTTGGGGAATTCGTAGACCAAGTCAAGCGTGTCCGGCGTTTCAGTATTGTCGGTTAGAAAGAACCGCCCGCCCACTGCGGCCACGCTTTCAGGCGCTTTCAAATCCATCGCCCAAAAGACCACATCCGTGATGTGACACCAAAAGTCAATGAAGGTGCCACCCGAATAATCCCAGAAAAAGCGGAAATTCCGATGCGAACGGTTGGGATTGTAGGCGCGCTTGGGCGCGGGCCCGAGCCAGAAATCGTAGTCGAGTTCCGGCGGAGGGGCGCCATCTGGCGGATTACCCACTCCCTTTGTGTCCGACGTCTTCCAGCAAGTAACGCGGCTGATCTTTCCGAGCAACCCCGACTTCACCAGTTCGACAGAGCGACGATAGTTCGGAGTGTGATTGTGGATATGCATTCCGACCTGCGAGACCCGCTGGTTCGCACCCGCCGCCTTCACCATCGCCCGGCCCTCGCCGATGGAGTAACTGAGAGGCTTTTCGACGAACACGTCCTTCCCCGCCTGGAACGCCCGGATCGCGGGCAACGCATGCCAGTGGTCCGGCGTGGCAATCATCACCGCATCGATCTCGTGCTGGTCGAGGAGTTCGCGAAAATCACGGAACCCTCTCGGCTTCCGGCCTCGCGTCTTTTCCACTTCCGCTACGGCCTGGTTCAAGTGATTTTCATCCACATCGCAGAGCGCGGCGACGTCGACATCGTCATGCTGCATGAATTCTTTGAGCCGCCCCGTTCCTTGACCGCCCAGACCGATGAACCCCATCTGGATCCGCTCATTCGGACTAACGCCCCCCAGGGCGCGATAGTTGGAGGCCGTGAGGCTTAACGCCAGCCCCGTTCCGACGCTTTTCAGAAAGTCCCTTCTCGAGGTGCCACAGTTTTGATTGCCGCTTTCATCCACGGTACATTGACCTCTCTTGTCCCGATGATTCATTTAATTCGGATTCGCTGATTTCGCTGCAATTCGCGGGGTGATTATACACCTAAGGCGCCAATTTCAACCCCTGGAGTTGGGGTAGTTGAAGTAGCGTCAGGCACGAGCCTGGTGCCTAGCCGGAATTTCTCACCACGAACGGGGAAGGGCGGGGTTTTAACCCCGCCCTTCCGGTCGCCTGACTTAAAACGGCACAGCGTGGTGAGAAATCCGGGCTAGCCCCAATACTGTTCACTTAAGCTGACCGTTCCCAATTCGACCCCCTCACCCCCGGCCCTCGGTCGCCGCGGCGACCGAGGGGGAAGGCAATTTGAACTCACTACCCTCTCCCCCTTGGGGGAGAGGGTGGACCGCAACCGGCGCTTTCTCCAGCCGGGGCGGGCCGGGTGAGGGGGTCACCGCGGAGCAAATTGCGAATTGATTTCCCGAAACCTATTAAGTGAACAGTCTTGGGCCTAGCTGATTCGCACATTTTCGGATCGAGGCGGCGAGGTCTCTGCCACGGGAGAGGGCTTTGCGCCTTAACAAGATGGCGAGTCATTTTCGCTACGGGATGACCGCTTCGATCAGCGTGGGGCCAGTTTGATTTACGGCGGCGCGGAAGTGGGAAATGAACTCGTCCTCTGTGGTGGCGCGAGTGGCTTGGACGCCGAGCCCTTCGGCCAATTTCACCCAATCCAGGTTCGGTCGGCCGATGTCGATCATGTCGTTCGCCAGCCTGCCAAAATCGCCAGCGCCGGTCCTCCGCATCTCGATGTCCAGAATACGGTAGCGGCGATTGGCCAGGATAACAGCCACCACGTTCAGTTGCTCTCGCACCATGGTCCAAAGCGCTTGCAGCGTGTACATACCGCTGCCATCGGCTTCCAGCGCGAACACCTTTCGATCCGGGCAGGCCAGTGCGGCGCCCACAGCCACCGGCAAGCCCTGCCCGATGGCTCCTCCGGTTACGGGCAGAAGATCGTAGGCAACCGCAGAGGCGAGGCGCCGTGAAATGGTTTCGCCGGAAGAGACCATCTCGTCGCAGAGGATCGCTCCCTCCGGCATCAGCCCAGCCAAGACCCGGCCGATGGCATCCAGCGTCAGGCCGCTGCCTCCCGGCAGTGCGAGAGGTGGCACCTCCGGGAGCGGTGGATTAAAGCTTGCGACACCGCACTCCTCCACAAGTGCCTGGAGCGCTGCCGTGCCGTCTCCTTCGATGGGCGCCAACACGTGCAGCGCACAATCATCGGGAGCCAGGTAGCTGCGGCGGCCTGGGTATTGGAAAAAAGAAACCGGGGGTTTGCTTTCCACCAGAATGAGGTGTTTCAGCCCTGCCAGCATGGACTCGGCTACCTCTGGAAAGTAGGCAATCCGTGGCGGAACAAATCTCCGGGCGCCGCATTCCAACCTTGCGGCATTGCGATCCGCAAAAACCCGCACGCCGGTACCGGCGGCTAATTGCCCCGCCGCCTTGAGCCCTGGCGACAAAAGTGTGCCCCCGCTGAGCAGCAACCCGGCGGGCTCACAAGACTTCAAAACACAAGCTACCTCACGGAGGCATTCTGCTTGGGGGCCAGGTCGTTCCGCCGGCGGCAACACACCTGCCGGCTCGCCAGCTTCGCTCCAGGAGAAGTCAGCAGGCACGATTAGAGTCGCCACTTGACCGGGCGGTGTGCGCGCCGCATGGATAACAGCCGAAGCTGTCTTCCCCATGTCCGAGGCTCGTTCGACGGTTCGCACGTAAGGCGAAACCGTGCGTGCGAACGCCTCAATATCGGAGGTGAGCGGAGCGTCGTACTGCAAATGCTTTGCGGTGTGCTGCCCGACGATACTTACGACAGGCGATCGCGCTTTCCGCGCGTTATGAAAGTTGGCCAAAGCGTTGCCCAATCCCGGTCCCAGGTGCAACAAGGTGGCCGCCGGCCTGCGTAGCATACGCGCATAGCCGTCCGCCGCACCCGAGCACACCCCCTCGAAAAGGCAGAGCACGCCTCGCATCCCCTCCACGCGGTCCAATGCCGATACGAACTGCATCTCGGAAGTGCCCGGATTCATGAAACAGGTATCCACTCCATTGGCCACCAGAGTTTTCAAAAGGCATTCAGCACCGGTCATCGATTTCCCTTTCGCCCTACCAAAATTACCTGGCCAGCCTGACTCCCAAAGGCTGGGCCACCACCATATCTCCGCCGTTTGGCTTTGGCCCACATTCTAGTTTAGCTGTCTTGGTCCAATTCACTGCTTGGTTAGATTAACCTAAAAGGCGTTCGCGCGCTCGCTGTCTTCAGACTTGTCCTGCAGGACGAACCGCGCGGCCACGCAAGTGTGGCGCCGACCCCGCCTTGCTGACCCCGCCTTGAGGGATCAGCGCTACTGCGGCGCGGCAAGAACCCGCACCGCTGGAATAGCCGCCCACCATTAAGATCGGCGAGCCGGAGTGCGGAGCCTGCATCGCAAACTCGTAAATTCTCGTTTTTTTAGCGAGCTTTTTCATGAGTGCCTTACGAAAGGTATATAAATAGAGCCTTTGGACGGGTAAATTGCTCACCCAAGAGATTTAGGGTTTGGTGCGGGTCCGCCGCGCTGAACTACCACACGAGCACAAATCTCGTTCTCCTATGCCCCGATGTCCGCAAGGCGTTTAGCTGTAGGGGGACGGCTTGCCGTCTCCTCCTTGTGCATTGCCGCCGAACCAAAAAGGGTAGGGCAAGCCCTACCCCTACTCTAACGACGCCTTACGCCCAGTGATCGAATTGCGCAAGGTGGAAAGCTCCAAGCGCAGAGATTACAGTTCGAGCGGCGCCTGAGGTTCTGTGACCCGGAGGTAGGCACGGTCAATTCGTCTTTGGAATTGACCGCGGGTTCGTCATCGAAGGAAAAGCCCGCATTCATGAGAGGTCGCCACGGCGACACCGTGGCTACCCGCTGTTGACATGCGTTACGTGACGCGTTACAGTACAGGAATGATCCGGTCGATCCGCCACAAGGGATTGAAACGCCTTCACGAAGACGACGACTCGCGCGGGGTGATTAGGGAACACGCGGAAAAGCTGCGTGACATTCTCGCGCGATTGGATGCAGCCGGTACGATTGCGGATATGGACGTGCCGGGGTTCCGGCTGCATCCGCTTAAGGGCGGGTACAAGGGTTTTTGGGCGGTGACCGTTCGCGCTAACTGGCGGGTGATCTTTCGCTTTGCCGACCGCGACGTGCTGGACGTTGATTATGTCGATTATCACTGAAAGGAGACTGAACCATGCCGATGAAGAATCCACCCCACCCCGGCGGCTTTGTGTTGCGCCAGTGCATTGAGCCTTTGGGCTTGACCATCACGGCCGCCGCCGCCGCGCTCGGAGTCACGCGCACTACCCTATCAGAACTGGTGAACGGGAAGCGCGGGATTTCTCCCGAAATGGCCGTAAGGCTGTCTAAGGTTTTCGGAGGCAGCGCCGAAAGCTGGCTTACGCAGCAGGCGCACTACGACCTTGCACAGGTTCACGCCGAACGCATCAAGCTCAAGCGCCTGGAATTGACCGTTGGTTTGTCAGCATAAGAAAAGCCCGCGGACACAAAAGCAGTGGCTGTGGCTACCCCTGCAACGCGAAAACGACCGGGCTTTGCGACCGGCTCCATGACGACGCGAGCGTAAGCGCGGTCGAGATCGAAGAACTTGAACTCTGCGGTGGCTCACCGTGATAGTCTCTTTGCTGAATCTGAGCACGAGAGGATTGACGCCATGAAATCGCGAGAGCGGGTCTTGAAGGCCATCAACTTTCAGGAAGCCGACCGGGTACCCATCGACCTGGGAGGGCTTAAAGGATCAACGATCGCGGTCGAGACTTACGACCGGGTGTCGCGCAAGCTGGGCCTCGGCAAGACGCCACGCGTGGCCGATGCGCTGTTCATGATTGCGGTTGTAGAAGAGCCGGTGCGGAAGCGGTTCAGCCTTGACGTGATGCCGGTGGATATCTCCATGATCTCTGGCCTGATGACCCCCGAGAGTCAGTGGGTACCGCGCCGCCTTTTCTCCGGCACGGACGTGCTTTTATTGCCCGGCACACGCATCCGGGAAGAGGGGGACGGAAGTTGGGTGCTTCTTGACAAAAACGGCGATCCCACCTCATTTCGCATGCCGAAGGACGGCTACTACTTCGATGATATCTCTTTCAACAGCGGGAAGGAATTTGACCCGGCGAAGTTCCACCCCCTTGACGACATCGCGGACGAAACGCTAAAGCAGGTCGAGGAGTACTCCTCCCAGCTTTACAACGGCACAGACTACGCTCTGCTGGGATGGGGCGGAGGCGTGTGCTTTCTGGGACTGAGCTTAATCACAGACCCGCGCTCAAACGTTACCATGGGCATGCCGGACCAGTGGATGATGATGCTCTTGACCGAGAAAGAGACCTGTCACGAGATGATGAACCGGTCGGTGGATGCCAGCATCAAGTGCCTGACCCTCCTGCACCAAGCGGTGGGCGACCGCTGCTTTGCTTGGGGCATTGCCTCCGACGACAGCGGCACGCAGCGTGGGGAGTTCATCAAACCCAGCCTTTGGGCGGAGATGATGAAACCCCACTACCGGAAACTCTGTGACTGGGTCCATAAGAACACGTCCTGGAAGACTTTCCTGCACTCTTGCGGTTCCGTCTACCACCTGATTCCGCATTTCATCGAAGCCGGCATAGACATCCTGAATCCCGTCCAGACGTTTGCGGCGAATATGGATCCCGCCCGGTTGAAAAAGGAGTTTGGTGGCAAGATCGTGTTCTGGGGCGGCGGCTGCGACACGCAGAGCGTCCTGGGCGAAGCGACGCCGGAGGAGGTCCGGGAACATGTCCGGCAGCGGCTTGAGATTCTTGCCCCCGGCGGTGGCTACGTGTTTACCCAGGTACACAACATTCAGCGCAACGTGCCCACGGAGAATGTGTTCGCCTTGCTCGACGCGGCGCGCGAGTATGGGGTGTACACCAAGGGGTGATGGATCTTTCCAAGGCCATTGAGTCGTCGTGGCCACCAAGAAGTTACTCGTCGCTACTCGCCAATGGCGCGGGCCGCCCCGAAGATCAGTCAGAGCCGTCGTAATCCCTGGTGATTCTCATCTGGACGGGGGTGGCGCCGACATCGCTGTTTGTGTCGGCGACCCCTGGTGGCGCACACATACCAACCAATGTGTGCGCCACCCAGGGTTTAGGAAAGCGTCGCTCCATGCTTCCGAGCTGCAGGCCCGGTAATTTATGCTTGACAGATTCCAGTTTGTGAGCTAGACTTGTAGCGTATGATTACGGTGTGGAACGGCCACAGGAACCACCTGCACCTCAGCGCCTCTGCCCATCCTGGCAACGAGAATCCCCCGCAGTCGTGGAAAATGATTTGCCGGCAGGCGTATTCTGCCGACCATCAACTTTTGACAGTGGACTGCAATTGGAAGAGAATTCTTTTTTTGCGGAACGACACGCGAATGTTACTGAAAACAAAGGACCGCTCTGGAAAAGCCCAGGAAGAAGCGGGAATGTCTATGAAAATACATGTACTTAGCCGTTAAAATCGGGAATGTTGTTGAAAAGACAAGGGCTTAAGGATCGCCAGAGTGAGCGGTAACGACGAACATTGACAATTTGTCCTGGCGACCGCGCGTTAGCGCCAGTTCAAGGTCTTTTGCTGGACATAGAGCGCAAGCGAGCTGGATAAGCGAGGACTTTCCACAGGGCGGGTTCCCTCGAGGCCAAAGCCGTAACCCGCCCGCCGCGCCCTGGCGGGGCACCATATAGTAGCCGGGGGGGGCGCCCCCGGAAGGTGCGGCGTTCGTTCCCCGACCCTGCAAGGGTCGGATCCCGTTGGCGTCGCGCAGGTCTTGCGTCCCGCAAGTTAAACTAATACGACCCTTTCAGGGCCGGGCATCGTGGGGGGCGCGTATTCCGGGGGCGTTGCCCCGGCTACTTTATCAATCCCCTTCGGGGATTGTCAGGATATCGAGAACGCCGTGTCCAGCCAGAACTTGGGACATGCTCACCAACCTCACTCCACATACAAGCGCGGCACGCGTTTGCCGATCAGGCACAAAACCTCATAGGGGACTGTGTCGAGCATCCGGGCGATGTCGAGCGCGGTAATCGAGGCCTCCTGTGACTGGCCCAGGAGCATGACTTCGTCTCCAATGTTGACGCCCGGGATGTCCGTCACATCCAAAAGTGAGAGGTCCATACTGATGCTGCCCACCAGCCGCGCAAGCCTGCCGCCCACGATGGCATGACCTCGATTCGAGAGCGCGCGGCTGAGGCCGTCCGCGTAACCCACCGGAACCGTGGCGATGCGGGAGGGACGCCGGGTGTGGAAGCCCGCCCCGTAACCAAGTGGCGTCTCGCTGGGAACGTCCTTCAGGTACACGACGCGGGATTTGAAGGTGAGCGCAGGTTCGAACTCCGGGAGATCCGGAAGCTCTTTCCCCGCGGGCGCAACGAGCGGCATGCAGTACCCGTAGAGCAAGCCTCCGATGCGAACCATGTTTTCAGGAAACTCGCGCCGTGCGAGCAATGCACCACTGTTTGAAACATGAGTCCACGCGGGTTCAATTCCGGCTGAGCTCAGTTGGGCGAGTGCAGCCCTGAACCGCTCACCTTGCTCTTCCGACTGGGTGGCAAGCAGATCCTCGGCGGAAGCGAGGTGCGTGAGCAGGCCTGTCAAGCGCACGCCTTCGAGCGTCTGGTAACGTTCCAGAAACGCCCCCAGCCGGTCCGGCGGCACCCCGAGGCGCCCCAGCCCGGTGTCCACTTTGAGATGAAACTCGATGGGGCGGCCGTAACGGCGGGCGCACTCGGCGTAGGTGTCAAGCCGGGCAGTGGAGGAAACCGAGGGCGTGAGGTGAAATTCGATGAGGTCCACGGGGTCGCTCATATAGAGGCCACCCAGCAACAGTATGGGCTGCGTGATTCCTGCGGCTCTCAATTCCAGGGCTTCTTCGACGCTGGCCACTCCGAACCAATCCGCGCCACACCCGGCTAAACAATTTGCCACCGCGACCGCGCCGTGGCCGTAGGCGTCCGCCTTGATGACTGCCATCACTTTGCGCCGGCCGGCAAGCCGCTGGACTCGTTCATAATTCCGGCGCAGTTTCGCAAGAGAGATCTCAACCCAAGTGGGGCGCAGTAGTTTGTCAATGGGAACATTCACGGGCTTCTCAGGGTTGTTGAGGGTGAATCTCAGCAGGATGCTGAAAATCGCTTGGGAGCGTTGTCATTCCATCTCTGCTTTCTGGCCGCGAGCCATACTTTCAAACTTCGCATAGGGTCGCATGAACACGATGGGGATATCGCCGGTGGGGCCATTGCGCTGCTTGCCGACTATCAATTTCATCTCGATCCCGCGCCGGTCCACCTCACCTTCCGCTTCGCTTTCTTCCGCCGCCTTGCGCTCCCGGAAAATGAAGATCACCACGTCGGCGTCCTGTTCGATCGACCCGGATTCACGCAGATCCGATAGCTGAGGTCGCTGGCCAGGCCGCTGCTCGGGGGCGCGGCTCAATTGGGAAAGTGCAAGCACCGGAACCTTTAACTCCTTGGCGATGCTCTTCAAGCCGCGCGAAATGTAACTGACCTCCTGCGTGCGGTTCTCAAAGCGCCCCTGACCGGAGACGAGCTGAAGGTAATCCACGATCATCAGGTCCAATCCCTTTTCCATCTTCAGGCGCCGCGCTTTGGCGCGAATCTGCATGATGCTCAGGGCAGGAGTGTCTTCGATCAAGAGTGGAGCGTCCCCGAGCCGGCCCAAAGCGCGGGTGAGCTTGTTCCAATCTTCGCGGTTTGAGAAACCGCTGCGAAGCCGGTGGCTGTCGGTTTCGGATTCCGCGCACAAGAGACGGATGACCAACGACTCCTTGCTCATTTCGAGAGAGAAGAGCCCAACCGTCTTATGGTGCTTGATGGAGGCGTGGGCGGCGATATTGAGGGCCAAGGCGGTCTTGCCCAGAGAAGGCCGCGCGGCCACCACCACCAGTTCACCGGGTTGGAGTCCTGAGGTCATGCTGTCGAGGTCCTCGAACCCGGTTTCAATGCCGGTGACGCGCTGGCCGCGGTCGAGGAGATCGTCGATCGTCCCGAAACTCGACTTCACAATCTCGCGGATGTTGGTGAATCCCGATTGGACTTTCTGCTCGGCGATGTCGAAGACCTGGCTTTGAGCCAAGTCGATCAGCGTGTCGGGATCATCCGTTCCCTCCAGACAGCGTGAAATAACGTTGTTCGACGCATTGATAAGGCGGCGCAGAATCGACTTCTCTTTGACGATGCGGGAGTACTCCGAGACGGCGACGGAGGTTCCGATGGGGACACCGTCTGTGAGGGCAGAGAGGTAGGCGGCTCCGCCCGCTTTTTCGATCTGCCCGTCCTTGGACAGTTCCTCGGAGAGAGTAACCAGATCGATCGTGCGGTTCCTCTCCGAAATGGCGACCATTTTATCGAAAGTGATGCGGTGGGCCTCAGAGAAGAAATCATCCTTTCCGACACCCTCGAGAGCCAGGTTAAGGGCTGAATTGTCCAGGAGAATGGAACCGAGCAAAGCCCGCTCGGCTTCCAAATTCTGAGGTACAGTTCGGTCACTGGCCGTAGTGCTTGGCATGGAATGAAAAGTGTCCCTGGAATGTCAGATAACTATTCCGAAGAAATTACACCCATTGGGAAAATGTCCGGAGGAGATTCTTGCCCGGCCTTCTTCGGCCCGTGGAGGTTGGCCACGAGGTCGGCTCACCGAGCCCAAGCCACTTGGCGTAGCACGCCAGGGCGATTACTCGGCTGGCGGCTTTACTTCGGCCGCCGGCTTTGCTTCCGTGGCAGGAGATTGTAGTTGGGACTCGGCCAGAAGCTTGGCCTTTGTCTCCGCATCGCCTTCCACCGTCACTTTGATGAAGGCCGTTACTTCCCTGTGCAGTTTTATCGGCACCTGGTATTCACCCAGAACTTTCAGGGGTGAATCGAGAGCGATTTTCCGCCTGTCGATGTTGTACCCTTGAGCCGCCATCTTCTCGGCAATGTCAATGGCCGTGACTGAGCCGAAGAGTGTGCCTTTTTCTCCGGATTTACGAGTCAGGGTTACGCTAATCCCCTGGAGCAGCGCCGCCAAGTCCTCCGCGTCGCCCTTTTCCTTTGCTTCCAGCTTCAGAAACCGGACACGTTGCTGTGCCATCCGCTTAAGGTTCTGAGGCGTGGCGGCGAGTGCCAGATTCTTGGGCAGAAGATAGTTGCGCGCGTACCCGTCAGCCACTTTCACGATCTGCCCTCTTGATCCAAGCTTATCAATATTCTCAAACAGAATTACTTCCATTTTTAAACTCCATGTCTACGGTCGCAGGAAGTCGTCTGCTGCCAGGCACCACGCTTCACCTGTGCCGATCCCCGCCCCTCTGCTGGATACTTCCGTCGCCTTGAGGCCCCATCCGGGGGGGCACGCGTTTCAGCGGCTTGCTAGCCGCCGGTAGCAAACGGCAACAACGCAATATTCCGTGCACGTTTGATCGCCAGGCTCAAAGAACGTTGATGGGTCGAGCATGTTCCGGTCAGGCGGCGAGGGAGTATCTTTCCCCGCTCGGAAATGAACCCTCCCACCAAGCGGGAGTCCTTGTAATCGATGATGTCGATCTTCTCCTCGCAGAACTTGCAAACCTTGCGGCGGCGGAAGAATTGCTTCTTGGGACCTGAAGGCCCACCCTCCCGCCTTGATTGCGGGCGCTCCGACTCTCCAGGGTTGGTTCGGCCAAATGCCATATAGAATACTCCTTCATCCTTGCGGTGCTTCCGCTGCCGGCTGTGGGGCCGGCGCCGCGGCGGGCTTGGAGCGGCGTCTCTTAGACTCCTGTTTTGCCCGCAGCGCTTTGAACTTCTCGATGCGCTCCAAGTCTTCGTCAATCCGAACGGAAAGATATTTGATCACCGTGTCGATAACCTTCAAGCGGCGTTCAAACTCTTTGACGGTGTCTCCGGAACCCTGCAAGCGGAAGAGAATATAGATGCCCTCACGTTGCTTTTGGACCCGATAAGCAAGCCGACGGCGGCCTATCTTCTCCACTTTTTCGAGCTTGCCACCCGCGCCCGCCACCACGCCTTCCATTTGCGCGATCAGCTTGTCAACGTCCTCTTCCGTGACGTTGGGCCGGACGATAAAAATGATCTCATAATTACGCATGGAACCTCACAACTGTTGGGTTGAAACCCGCCGGTTAAAACGGTTCATCGCTTTTTGCGAACCTTCTCGAAGAATTACATGCACAGCTTCACATGCTTGGCCGAGCATTTCAGCGACGGTTTCCAGGTCGGCCTCACGGAATCGCCCGAGGAGGTAGGAGACCCTATCCTCAATCGGCTGGTTCGGGCTGACGCCCATGCGGACGCGAACGAAATCACCCGAGCCGAGTGCGCCGATAATGGACTTTAGTCCCTTGTGGCCGCCCGCGCTGCCTTGGGGTCGGATGCGCAAGCTGCCCAGAGGGAGATCCACGTCGTCCACCAGCACAATTAAATCGCTTACGTCCAGCCTGTATTTTTCAGCCAGCCTGGCTACGGCCATCCCGCTCAGATTCATATAGGTCTGGGGTTTGGCCAAGAGAACATCCAAGTCATCTATACGTGCCGAAGCCGTCAACGCCTGAGCTTCGTGATGCGCCAATTCCAAACCACACTCCCCGGCGAGGCGATCCACTGCCATAAAACCCAGGTTGTGAGGCGTTAAGCGGTACTCGTAGCCGGGGTTTCCTAAACCCGCGATCAATCTCATTTCGAAGACCGATACTCGAATATCTCAATGGGGAGAACCCTCTCAACTTTCGGTTTTCCAGTTTCGAAATGCTTAGCTCTCCTTCTTGCCTTCCTTCTTGGTTTCCTTCTTGGCTTCCTTCTTGTCTTCCGGCGCTCCTGCTTCGGCTTCTTCTTCCTCTGTCTTGCCCTTGCGGATTACCTCGGGTTCGCCCGGCGCTGCCACGGCCTCTTCGGCAGCGGGCTTCACCTCTTCTTCCGCTCTCAACTCGGCCACATGAGCGACCACGCGCGTGGGGTCCGTCAGGATCTTGACTTTCGGATCCACAGGCAGATCGGAAACCCGAAGGTTCTTACCGATCTCGAGCCCGCTCACCTCGGCGACAAAGCGCTCCGGAATATCGTCGGGAAGGCATTCCACTTCCACCTCGCGGAGCACAAACTCGAAGATTCCGCCTTGCACCTTTACGCCCACCGGCTCGCCGCTCAACTGAATCGGGACCTGAAGTTTCAGTTTCGCATCGCGGGCGATTCGGACCAAATCAACGTGAAGAAGATCGCCGCGGATGGGCTCAGTTTGCCAGTCGCGGACCATGACTCGAGCCGGAGCCTTGCCCCGAATCTCAAGCGTGAAGATGGCATTGTGGCCGGACTCGGAGTGGAGAATCTGGAGGATCTCTTTGGGATCGACCGTCACCGGAATCGCGGGCCCTCCGCCCCCATAAACCACGGCGGGGATCCGCCCCGCGCGACGCAGGCGCCTTGCCGCATTCTTCCCGAAATCCTGACGCGCCTCGACTTCAACAGCTTGAACCTGGGTCATAACTATCTGCTCCTCAATTCCAATGCGCCCCTCGATCCGCGGGCGCGGGCACTCCACCGCTTCAGATAAAGAGTTTGCTGACCGAAGTCTCCTCGTGAATCGACCGAATAGCCTCCGCCAGCAATTTGCCCACGCTCAGCACCTTGATTTTTCCGCACTGCTCAGCCATGGGCGGGAGCGGAATGGAATTTGTCGTCACCACCTGCTCGAGGGGGGCCGCGCAAATCTTTTCGATGGCGTTTTCCGCAAACACGCCATGCGAACAACAAGCATAGACCTTGGCGGCGCCCTTCTCGTTCAACGCCTGGGCGCTTTTTGCCAAAGTGCCGCCGGTATCAATCATGTCATCGACGATTAAACACGTCTTACCTTTCACCTCGCCGACGACGTTGAACATTTCCACCACGTTGGCATCTTCGCGGCGTTTGTCAATGATGGCCAGCGGCGCATTGAGCCGTTTCGCAAAGGCCCTCGCTCTTTCCACTCCTCCCGTGTCCGGGGAAACAACTACGGGGTCCTTCAGCTTCAGCCGCCTGAAATAACGCACCGTCACCGGCGTCGCGTAGAGGTGGTCCACGGGAATATTGAAGAAGCCCTGGATCTGTCCGGCGTGCAGGTCGAGTGCCAACACGCGGTCCGTGCCCGCAGAAGTCAGCAAGTCGGCAACCAGTTTCGAGGATATGGGCACGCGTGGGCGGTCCTTGCGATCCTGCCGGGCGTAACCGTAATAGGGAATTACCGCCGTAATCCGCTCTGCCGAGGCGCGCCGCAGGGCATCCAGCATCACCAGCAGTTCCATCAGGTTGTCGTTAACCGGGTTGCAGGTGGGTTGGATGACAAAGACGTCAGCCCCGCGGACATTCTCGAGGATCTGGAGGCGAACCTCTCCGTCGGGAAACCGTCCTACGTCAGCTTTTCCCAACGGCATCTTGAGTTGTGCGCATATCTCCCTGGCCAGAGCTGAATGAGCATTCCCAGTGAAGACCTTTAGTTTGTGCTGAACCGGATCCATCGTCCTCTTATCCTCAACACTACTTGCAGTGGCACAGGCGCCCCCGCACGTGCCATGGCCGGCGCCCGCCATCCATAAGGCACAGGCAAGAGTGCCTGTGCCACTGATCTCAACTTGGCTGGGAGGCCTGGACTCGAACCAGGGTTCCATGCTCCAAAGGCATGTGTCCTACCGCTGGACGACCTCCCAAGAACCGCGACCGGAGACAGAAAAAAAGGGTAGCGTTCCTGGGGTCGTTCGTCTCCCCACGTTTCACCGCTCGCACAGAAGCCGCCGGTAATCAGCTCGTGACAATGTGCGCGACCGGAATTTGAGCCACCCTTTGGGGATTAGCTTAGATGCGTGGAGCAATTGGCCGGTAGATTCAAAGACTGAGTAAACGGCGGAACCGCTCCCCGTCAGGGAAGCGACCTCGGCTCCGGCCCGGATGAGATGCCGCTTCAACCGCGCCAACTCAGGCCACCTTGCGAAAACGACACGCTCGAAGTCATTTTCGGCCGGTCCCCAATTCAGCAGGGGAAATTGTGGCCACGCACCGACATCAATGCTACGGACTTTGCCCTTGCTTGTCAACCGCAAACCCGCTTCCCGGTAAGCCTCTGCGGTGGAAATAGAAAACCCAGGAAAAACCACCAGGCACTTACGAGGAGGAAGATCGGAAAGAGGATAAACCTCCTCGCCCCGCCCACACCCGAGAACCCTGCCGCCCAGCAGAAAGAGGGGGACGTTTGACCCTAATCGGGCCGCCAGGGAAAACCGCAGGCGCGGCGGCAACTTCTCACCGGCCAGCCGTTCCAGTCCCTCCAGCGTCGCCGCCGCATCGCTGCTCGCCCCGCCCAAGCCGCTTCCAGTGGGAATCATCTTCTCCAGCCGCGCGCGCACCCTGCCTCGAAAGCCGGTCGCCCGACGCCAGAGATCGCAGGCCCGATACACGAGGTTTCCGTCCCCTGAGGGTATCTCTGGATTATCGCATTCGATACAAATATCTTCTTTAGCCTTACCGAGCGAGAGTTCCAGCCGGTCATGAAGCGCAATAGTCTGATAAATGGTGCGGATCTCGTGAAAGCCGTCAGGGCGCTTGGCCAAGATCCTAAGCCCCAGGTTAATCTTCGCGAAAGCACGGAGACGAATGGACTTTTCCAAAGTGCAAATCACTCCCCCGGAGCCTTCTCCGGCCCCGAGTGTTCCTCTCGTCCCTGGGTCTCTGGATCAGCAGAGGCGGGATTGACTGAGTTAAGAGTTTATTGAAAGACGTATTGGCGCACGCCGGCCCACATTTATCTCTGGGCAGCACGTTGCTTCGCGAGCCGGAGCTTAAGTTCCTCGAGCTCCCTTTGGAGCGTGGCCGCCTGATCGGCATCGAAGTCACTCGACACCGCCTGGGGCCATTCCTTGAGGGCGCGTTCCCATTCCTGTTCGGCCAGGATTTCCTTACCCATTCGCAGGTAGACATGACCAAGATGTTCATGGATGGTCGGGTCGTCGGCCATCAAGCGTGCGGCCTTTTCCAGGTGCGGCTCGGCGAGGTCACAGCGGTCCATCTTATAGTATGCCCAGCCCAGGCTATCCAGATAAGCTCCGTTGTTCGGCTCCAGTTGCAAAGCCTTCTGGATGTATTTCACGGACTCCTCCAAGCGCACTCCCCGATCCGCAAGCATATAGCCGAGATAATTCGCCGCCGAGGCATTTAACGGGTCGGCCGCAAGGACTTTCTTGAATTGCTCTTCGGCCAAATCGTATTTCTTCTGGCGTTCATAGATGGACCCGAGCAGGAAGCGTGAGTACACTTGCTCTTCCGGCTTGGCGCTGTACTCAAGCGCCTTGTTGACAGCCTGTTCTGCCTCGGTAAACTGCTTTGCCTGAGAGTACACTTGCATGATTGCGAGGTAAAGTTCCCGGTCGGCAGGCGTATTATTCATGAGCGCTTGAAGCTGCTTGACGGCTTCGTCAACCCGCCCCAATTCACCCACCACATAAGCGCGGATGATGCGCAGCGCCCGTTCGTCAGGAAACTTCTGCACTGCCGAATCTACTTCACCCAGGGCCAGCGGCAGTTGGTGATTCGCGTGCATCAAATCCACGATAAGCTGCACACCCCGCGGAGCCTGCCCTTGACCGAGCGCCACAATTTGCTTGAACGCTTGCAGGGCGAGCTCATTTTTTCGTTGTTCGCGATAAATCAAACCCAGCCGCTCGAGGAAGAGGGCGCGATTGTTCGCCTCCGCAGGCGTATATTCATTCCCCGGCTGCTCCGACTTCTTCACCAGTCCCTGCAAGAGCTCGATGGCTTTGTCCTGATTTCCCACCGCATCCTCAAGCAACGCCTGCTGATAGGAGATTTCCAGGTTATCCGCTTGTAGTGCCTTGGCGCGCTCGAGGTCTTTTCGGGCCTGGTCAAACTGCCCTTCCTGGCGGTCCAGTTGCTCCAGCTTAAGATACGTTGATGCGTCGTCAGGATCAGCCTTCAAAACCTTCTCAAATTCCGCCCGAGCGGCCGGAGCGTTTCCCATGCCTATCAATGCGTCCGCGTAAGCCCGATGAAGTTGCGCATTCTCGGGGTCTTGCGCCAAAGCCTTCTCGTACGTGGCCACGGCAGCATCATAGTCGTGCGTCTGGCCGTACGCGTAGCCCAGCATTCCGAGCAGCGGCGGATCCATATCAGCTTCGGGAATCTTCTTGAGCAGGTCCACCGCCCCCGCGTAGTCGCCTTGCTCGAAATAAAGCTGCGCCAGACTGCTCAGGCCGCCTTTGGAATCCGGGTCCACGTTCAGGACCTTCTTGAAAGCTTCTTCGGCCTTCTGGCTCTGGTTGTTCATTTTATAAAGCCGGCCCAAAACCTGCCAGGAATCCAAATCCGAGGGTTGTAAGCGGGTAAGGGCCTCCATGTGTTCGATGGCCTTCTGAATGTTTTCCTTGTTGACGTTTTCGGTCTGGTTCTCACCGAGCATACGCCAGTAAACCCGGGCGAGCAGCCGATGGGCATCGGGGTAGTCGGGGTCGGACTTCAAAACACCTTCCGCTTCATGAATCGCCTCACTGACGCGGGAAACCCGCCAGTAGAGCTCCGCCAGCTCAACCCGCAAGAATAACGACTCCGGATCGGAGCTGATGGCCTGTTTGTATTCGGAAATAGCCCGGTCAATATAGTCGGTGCGGTTGTACACACCAGCCAGTTCCTTGTACCGCCTCGCCAGCATGAAGTGGTAATAAGCTTGGGCGTGGTCAACGACTGCCGACCCCGCCTCCGCAGACGTTTTGCCCGCAGCCGATGGACCGGAATCCTGGGCCGCAAAAAGAGCCACGGCCCCCACCATGATAAAGCCGACTCCAACCCCAAGTCTTTTGCCAAATTTGCGCATAGTCCCTTTCCGCCCCGCAGCCAGTCTCACAAAATTAGATGCATCATTATCGCATAGGGGTATCAAAGTGTCAAAAATAGGTATGGTATCTGTACTTCGAGCACCCAACGACATTGGGAAAAGTTTGGCTTGACTCCTTACCATCCTCTGAGCTATAAATTTTCTCGTCTGGTTTATTTGGGAAGCCGGTGCGAACCCGGCATGGCCCACGCCACTGTAAGCGCGGAGAGCCGGAGCAAGGAAAGCCACTGGGGTAGGAACTCTGGGAAGGCAGCTCCGGAACGATGATGCGCGAGTCAGGAGACCGACCAGGCTCTCACAGCAGCTTGATTCGACTTCGATGGGAGGGTCGATGAGCATTCTCAGGCA
Source organism: uncultured Acidobacteriota bacterium (assembly GCA_963832915.1). Lineage (GTDB taxonomy): Bacteria > Acidobacteriota > Terriglobia > UBA7540 > UBA7540 > CAVROP01. The sequence continues at coordinate 74,493 of CAWHWE010000053.1, read as the reverse complement.
GCCAATTAATTTGACATCCCCGGCCAGGAAGCTCGCAGTGTCTTTCCCGTCAGAATGCTAGGTTTCTTGGCGCATGCAATCAGGCGGACCGAAGACGGTGACGCTTGTACTGGGCGCAGCGCATAGCGGAGAGAGTTGCTGCGCGCAAGGTGCTCCAACGAGTTGTTTTTATTCCTGCGGGACGCCGCGATGACGCGGAAATGCGACTCAAGATAGCACAACATTGGGAATGCGTCGCGAGTCAGGAGACCGGTCTTGCCAGCTTTTGTCAGAGTCCACTCTTTCGAGGGCAAAGGAGGACATGATGCGTAAGTCGAAAACCCGCTCAACCCCCTGCATACTGCTATTGACATTTTCCATAACTGTTCTCGCTTCATTCGCAGGGGCCAGTGCGGCAGGTACGATTGAAGGCAAGGTTATCGATCCGCTCGGAGCGGTAGTTCCAAAAGCGCACGTAACCTTGCTCCAGGGCGAAAAAATAGTCGGTGTTACGGAGACGGACCAGGAGGGAAACTTTGCATTCTCTCCGGTTGACATTGGCCAGTATCTCGTCCGAGTCGAAGCACCCGGATTCACGCAGCGGGAATGCCAGCCCGTGCATCTTGAGCCAGCCCGAACGGTCCGCATCGAAGTGAGCCTGCAAGTAGGCACCCTGCGGCAGCAAATCGTGGTGACGGACACCGGTACCAGGCTGCCGGAATCGCAGGTGGGCGCTTCCGTGACCGTTATTGGTCAATCTGAGCTGGATGCCCTTAACAGGCTGGATCTGCTCGACGTGCTCCGCCAGGTGCCCGGCCTCGCCGTCGTCCAAACCGGAGAACGAGGGGGCACGACTTCGGTTTTCGCCCGCGGAGGCACCAGTAATTTCAATAAGGTGCTGATCGATGGTATTCCCGCCAACGACATCGGGGGAACGTTCGAGTTCGCCAACCTTTCGGCCAGCGGTGCGAATCAGGTGGAGGTGTTTCGAGGGGCCAACAGTGTTCTGTATGGGGCCGACGCCATGGGGAGCGTGATCCAAGTCACTACTCGCCGGGGCTCTTCTACACTTCCGGAGTTTACCTACTCGGCAGACGGCGGGAATTTTCATTCTTTGCACCAGGAAGGTTCGCTGGGGGGCGTTTTTCACCAATTCGATTATTTCACGGATTTCATGGACTTCGAAACCCAAAACAGCCTTCCCAATAGCTCCTTCCATAACGGGACATTTTCCGGAAACGTTGGATGGCAGGCGAACCCAAGCACTGACGTTCGTTTCACGATTCGTCATACGGCAACCGGTTTGGGTAATCCCAACGCGCTGGCTCTTTTCGGGATCCCGGACGATGCCTACCAAAGGGAGCAAGACACCTATATGGGAATTAAGGTGCAAAACCAAACCACGTCGCGATGGCGGAATTCACTCCAATGGAGTTCCACGAACCTTCGGTACAACTACACCGAACCCTCGCCCTCGGGAATACCCTTTGAAGGAAATTTTCTCGGGGATCCGGTCACCCTGTGCGGCGCCAATGGATTCTGCTCGAGTGGCCAGGCCATTCTCGACTATGGAGGCACTTATCCTAGCCTCTTCAATTCCCACACCACTGTGCAGTCGCTCTCCGGCCTATCGAATTACAATCTTAAACCGGACCTCAGCGCGAGCGCCGGCATTTGGTACGATCACGAGAGCGGCTATACCAACTCTGCCGGCACTCTGTCTCCAGCAACTCGCAACAACATTAACTACTTCATGGAAGCTCACGGAAATCTCGGCCACCGGGTCTTTGCCACGGCGGGAGTAGGGTTTGAAGACAACGCCGTCTATGGGTTCGCGGCCACTCCACGTGTTTCATTCGCATACTATGTGCGCCCGCCGTCCTCTGACTCGTTCTTCAACGGTACTAAGCTGCGTTTCAATTACGGCACGGGGATTGACGAGCCCAGCATCCTCAATCAAGGGGAATCACTATTCAATCTGCTCGCTACGCTGCCGAACGGGCCGGCGCTGATTTCGCAGTACCACGTTTCTCCCATTGGGCCGGAGAGAAGCAGGGATTTCGACTGGGGAGTGGAGCAATCATTATGGGGCGGACGGGCCCGCCTTGGTATCACGGGATTTCGCGCCAGCTTCTTTAACTTGATAGCTTTCGTGGACAACAGTCTCCTTCCGGAACTCGGCGTCCCGGGCCCGGTTGCCGCTGAGGTACCCTACGGAGCTACCATCAACTCGGACTCCTATCGCAGTCTGGGAGCCGAGGTGGACTGGGAAGCCAAGCTGAGCCGGGATTTCCGGCTACAAGGGGAGTACACCTACACTGACGCCGTTGTGACGCAGTCGTTTGCCAGTAGCGCCCAGACGCCGGCTTATAATCCAGCCTTCCCCAACATTCCGATCGGGGCCTATACTCCTCTAGTGGGCGGCAGGCCTTTCCTCGTGCCACGGAATTCCGGAAGCATGGCGCTCATTTTTTCCAAGCGGCGATTCGGAATGTCCGCCACAGGTTATTTCGTCAGCCGGTCCGATGACAGCACCTTCCTTTCGGATGAGTACTATGGCAACACGCTGCTTTTGCCCAACCGGAACCTGCTCAATGCCTATCAACTTATCGACTGGAGCGGCTGGTTTGAGGCTCGTCGGGGCGTTACGCTCTACACCAGTTTAGGGAACCTCCTGGCTGAACATTATCAAGGGGCTTTCGGATACCCCGCCCTGCCCTTTAACTTCCGCGCCGGGATCAAACTGACCATCGGTGGGGAGGCATGGAAACAGAAGTAACGATTTGATCCGACGTTGAAGCAAGGGAGATTATCTGCATGCTCCTTAACCGGACAGGTTTTGTCCACTCTCCCCGGACACGGCCGCACAGTGACGAAACCATCACTTTCCAGATTCGGTTGCCACGGGCTCCAGCGGCGGCGCTGGTGGGAGCGGCGCTCGCAGTGGCAGGAGTTCTTTTTCAGGGACTTTTCCGGAATCCCTTGAAGGATAAAGTGCGGGCAGGATGGTCCCGGGCATGTTGAGGAAAAGGAAAACAGCGCGTGCTCTGATGGTGCTGGGTACGGCGTCCCACTCCGGCAAGTCGATCATTACGGCTGCGCTTTGCCGAATCTTGGCTGACGACGGCTGGCGGGTAGCGCCGTTCAAGGCCCAGAATATGTCGCTCAACTCGGCCGCCACGCCCGATGGGCGTGAGATAGGCCGCGCGCAGGCTTTGCAGGCCGAGGCTTGCCGGATACCTGCCTGTGTCGAAATGAATCCGGTGCTCATCAAACCCTCGTCGGATACGGGCTCGCAAGTCGTCTTGCTGGGGCGCGTCTGGGGCCAGGTGACGGCAGCGGATTATCACACGCGCCGAGTAGAGGATCTCTTCCCAGTGGTTCTGGAAAGCTATGAGAAATTGGCGTCTGATTACGAGGTGATAGTTCTTGAAGGAGCTGGCTCTCCGGCTGAGATCAACCTGAGAGAACACGACATCGTGAACTTGCGCATGGCACGTGCGGCAAACGCCGCCTGCCTGCTGGTAGGGGATATCGATCGAGGTGGCGTTTTCGCATCCCTCCTGGGCACTCTCGAGCTGTTGGAACCGTCCGAACGGGCCTTGATCCGCGGATACGCCATCAACAAGTTCCGCGGGGATCTTTCGCTGCTGCGGCCAGGGTTGGCGATGATGGAGCCCCGGCTGGGAATCCCGTGCGCGGGAGTAGTTCCTTACCTGCACGATCTCGGGCTGGACGAGGAGGATGGCGTTGCCCTAGAAGACCGGCGCAGCGCTTGGCGGGTGTGGAAGAACCATGCTGACGGCACCTCCCGGGAAAGACCGTTGCGCATCGGAGTGATCGCGTTGCCGCACATGTCCAACTTCACGGACTTCGATGCCCTGGCGGCGGAACCCTCGGTGGCGCTGGCATTCCTCGACCGTGCAGAGGAGCTTTCCAGCGCTGACCTCGTGATTCTCCCTGGCACCAAGCAGACCCTCAACGGCTTGAAATGGCTACATCAGCGTGGTCTGGCTCCGCTCCTCCTCGACCACCATGTGCGCGGCGGCTGCGTCGCCGGAATCTGTGGTGGCTTCCAGATGCTGGGCATTCAAATCGAGGACCCGCAGGGCATCGAGAACGGCGGCCTGCCGTGCGCTCGCGAAGGGCTCGGCTTGCTTCGCGTGCGGACAGTGCTCCAATCCGAAAAGATCACCCGCCGGGCAACCGGCCGCATCTGGAGGTCGATGATCTTTGGCCAGCCTTCAAAGGAGTGTGCCTTTCGCGGGTATGAGATCCATGTTGGCGAGACAGTGTACGCGGAGGAAGCGACGCCCTTTGCCGAGGTTACACGTGCTGGCTCGAGCGCCCTTGTGACAGACGGAGCCGTCAGCGCTGACCTGCGCGTATTCGGGACGTACATCCACGGAATCTTCGACGATGACAACTTCCGCCACGCATTCATCGATGCGGCGCGCGCGGCGTCCGGCCTTGCGCCTTTTGCCGCCAGAGCTTTCGTTGCAGCGGAACGGGAATCGCGCTTGGACCGCCTGGCCGCCCATGTGCGCCGTTCACTCGACTTGGAGATGATTAGGAATTGGATCGGTATTGGCCGACAAAAAGGTTGATTCGCTGGCGCGGATCCGGTTAATTGGGATTGCAATGATGCCAGAAAGTATCCTCCTTTCATGGAGTGGCGGGAAAGACAGTGCGAGAGCGCTCTACGAGATTCAACAGGGCGGGGAGTATTCAGTGGCCGCCCTGCTGAGTACCGTCACGGAAGGCTACGACAGGATCAGCATGCACGGGGTGCGCAGGGAGTTGCTGGAGAGTCAGGCGGAATTCATCGGACTGCCGCTCGAGAAAATCTATATTCCCAAGAACTCGACCAACAAAGAATACGAGTCGAGGATGCAAGCGGTCCTGGAACGCTATCGCACTGCGGGTGTGGTTTCGGTGGCTTTTGGGGACATCTTTCTCGAGGATCTCAGACAGTACAGAGAGAAAAATCTTGGGCAACTCGGGATGAGAGGGATATTCCCGATTTGGAAAAAGGACTCCGCCGAACTCGCCCGTTCTTTCATTGAACTGGGCTTTAAAGCGATCGTTGTTTCTGTCGATTCACGACATCTGGATGAGAGCTTTGCCGGGAAGGTGATCGATCCCGGGTTTCTGCAACGCCTCCCCGCCGGCGTCGATCCTTGCGGAGAAAACGGGGAGTTTCATTCTTTCGTGTTCGACGGTCCGATCTTCTCCCAGAGGATTAAGTTCACGCTGGGGGAAACCGTGCGGCGTGACGCTTTCTGGTTCAGTGATTTGCTGCCTGCTTAGCGATTTGGAGAAAACCTGTTGCAGCGCGTCGGAATGAGGGAGTTTTGATCCTGCCGCACTTGGCGGAAGAAAGCGAATAAAAGCACTGTCCCATGCTTCGCTGCTCCGGCGCGGTTGGGGCCGCGCCCTTTCGCTACAGGAGGTCACCGCCCTTGCGGTGGGTGCGTAAGCACTCGAGTTGGTCAATGGCAACCGCGACCACGCAGGCCCCACCGGCGATGGAGATGCTTCCCTCGACGAGGTGGCGCATGATGTCTGCATGGCCAGACGCGTGAACCAACACCGCTTCCGCTATGCCGTGACCGGTCACTACAAGTCCCGTCAAAGCGCACAACACCAGAATTCCCACCCGCCAAACCATCTTCATTGCAGTCGCACCTGGCCTTTCAATCGATGGGGCCAAACACTTCACCTGCCTGCTTCATACACCTAATGAAGGTCCAGGTCAACTGCCATCCGGTGGTGGCTCAGTGTGGCGTAGCGCCGACCTCGCAAGGAGGAGCCGGCATTTGGGGGCTGTGCCGGGCTAAAGCCCGCCGCTATAAAACCGATATGGGTGTCTACGATCTAGTACACCGCTGCTCTTGCGCGCGGCAGGCGTCCAGGCGGTTCTCTGCCATCATGATGTGAAGAGGAACAGCGATACCCTGACAAGGAAGGCACGGCCCAGTGGAGCCGCGGAGCGCGTTCGATTAAAGGTTAAGAAGATAATCGGCTGCGGTCAAGTTCCCAAACCTTACTGTGTTTACGCGCTGGCCGACCACATTGGCGAAGTATTGAAGAACTGAAGTCATCCTCAGGACTGCCTTCTTCTCGCCAACCCTTAGTGTACGTCGCACTGCCAACGATAGGAACTGCCAGCGGAAGTATAGGATCAAGAGCCGTTCTTCGTTTGAGTAGCGTTGGTTCACATTCGCGGCGTTCTTAAGGAGATAGGTTAGGGCGAGGTAGTCGCATTTGAGCATCATGCGCAGCCGGGCGTAATCGACGGGCGCGTCGAATTCCTCCAGCGACTTTCGCAAGGACGGAAACTCCAAACGGTTCGCGTTGACGATGGATTGGAAGTACTCCCGGTCAAACTGCCGCCGCAAGACCTTTTGGCAGGTGACTTGGAAGTAGAAAAAGAACATCGCCGTCGAGAGAATCAAGATAAGCGCAGCAAAAATCATCGCCTTTCACCTTCTTTGGACATTCAAATCTGCGGTGGCCTCGACCCATGCAGGAATCTTGCGCCGGGTAACCTGAATTGCCTTTTCTTTAACATGTACGACCGCATAAGTCCACACCAGGAGCATCCCGAGAGTGCAGAAACGGTTGGAGAGGGAATTCAACGACTGGGCGAAGGGCGCGCCAGCGGTGAGATGTTCCAGTGCCGAAGTCGCAGTCGGAAGAGCGAACTGGATGCCCACTCCACAAACCAGCAGCCCCAGTTGATCGTCAGCAGAATCCATTTGTTGCAGCAGGAGGTACAGCAGAGTGTTCAGCACCAAGCAGGCAAAGTACAGGTTCTGCCTGAACTCGACAATAAAGTTCGCGAGGAGGTGTCCATAATTGTAGGAGAAAAGGAGCCCCGAAATGCCCACAACCAGTACACAAATGAACGTGAGCAACAAACGAACTTGGCGCCACATCTTCTCCTCGTGCAAGCACGCACGCCGGAAAAAGAGGCACACCAAGACGAAAGCGCCGATGACCAGCAGAAAATCCGTCGCAAAGTAAACGTCAGAGTATTGCGTCGAGCGAAAACCGTACCTGTGCAGAATGTAGGTGCGTGCTACACCCGTGGCGAGCATGCCTGCAAGATATAAGGCAGCGCTGATAGGCCGCCTGCGTTGGCTGCTCCGAGCCAAAAAAATGATCAGGCCCGCCTCAATTAAGTAGCAGCCGTACTGAAATCCGTAGCTGACTATCGCGTTGTACATGTGCGATCGGAGAGAGCGTTTTCAAAACACTTTCCTCCGGATCGCTCACGCGATTCGAAGGAACTTACTGGGCACGCGGAGGCAATGGAGGAACGGGCTCCGGACCAATTGCAACCTTGGGCGGCAATGGAGGAACAGGTTCCGGGCCAATAGCAAGCAACGTCGGCTTCTGTCCTGCCAAGTTCGTTGTCCCAGCAACCATCCGTCGGACGGAAACGCATGTCAAGACCACCAGCAATGCAAGAACGAACGTCAGAACTAGATTTTTCATTTAGGCTCTCCTCAGAAAAAGATTTACCGGCTTGTAGTTAACCGGTTCTGAGAGAGAGCCTATGCCTTTATTCCACAAACGGCAATGGTACAATAGTACCGGGGTGTAAAGCCTTGGCCTTTATTCACCAAAAGTCAAGACATTTCTGCGCACGCTGAAGTGCCAGACATTTTGTCGCTAAAACCTGTCTTGCCAATCAGTTGGCTAGATCCGCTAATTTCCTCCCGTAACATCGTCCGACACATTTATAACCTAACTTAACGCAGGTTGCAACAGTACAATAGTACTGTGTACAAGAGTTAAGTGCTGCGAGCCTATTGGCCCCTCCCCTGCCAAAGGCAGCCCGTTCCTCTTGTCGCTTCCACAAGTTCGAGTTCTCGCGAGGCACCCCTTCTGTCGTACCTTCCGGGGTTTCCACGCTTCTTGGAGAGTCGGCCTTTTGCTTCGGTTGACCGCGAGGGCGGTGAGTGGCATCATAAGTTTTTATGGTCCCTGCGGACCGGGGGTGATGTCCAATGACAAGCCGCTGTTTTCGACAATCGATTCTGGTGTTGGTTGGCCTGCTGCTGTTCACCAGTTGTGCTTCGGACTGGTACGCCCAATCCAACGGTGACCAGCAGCCGTCCGCGGGGCCTAACCCGGAGGTTGGCCCGACCGTTCTGGCACCCAAGAAAACCCAGCCTCCGCCGCCGGAAGCTGAAAAGAAGCCGGAACGCATCAATCCCCAGGAGGTTTTCACTCTATCAACCACAACGAATCTCGTCAATGTGGATGTGATGGTCCTCGACAATAACGGTAATCCCCTCTCCAATCTCACCCAGAAGAATTTCAGGCTCTTCGACGATGGCGTTCCACAGACCGTTTCCAACTTCGGCACGGCTAAAGCCCCTTTGACCACTTGCATGTTGGTTGAATTCAGCAATAAGTACTGGGCCTTTCTTTATCTGGCCCTGAGCTACTCTTACAACTATCTCCAGTTCATTCAGCCACAGGACTGGACGGCGGTGGTCGAATTCGATATGAAACCGGAAATCCTGACGGACTTCACACAGGACCGCAGTCAGGTGCGTGGGGCGCTGGATATGATGCGAATCCCCGGCTTCAGCGAGATTAATCTGTACGATGCGCTTGCCTTCACGCTGGATCGCATGAAAGACGTGAAAGGGAGAAAAGTTATCCTCGCCATTTGTACCGGCTTCGATACGTTTAGCAAGCTAACCTACGACCAGACGTTGAAGATTGTGCGATCCTCCGGCACCATGATTTACCCGATCAGTATCCTGGAGTTTCTAACCGTCCGTAATCCGCGTGGAGGAGAGAGTATTAACGACGTGGAGGCGCGCAACCAACTCCAGACTTTCGCCAAGTATACAGGTGGCCAGGCTTACTTTCCCCGCTTCGAAGACGAACTACCGGGAATTTTCGAGCAGATCAACGGGCAGCTCCGCCTGGAATATGGCCTGGGATTCGTTCCCACCAACCCTGCGAAGGATGGGAAGTTCCACAAATTGAAGGTTGACCTGGTGGATGACCAGGGTAACCCCTTGCGGATCATCAGCCCGAAGGGAAAAGTCGTCAAATACCGCGTCGTCGCTCGCGACGGCTATTACGCTCCGAAATCTTAGACAGCCATCAGCTTCCAGCGCCTGCAGAAGAATAGCCAGGGCAATTCTGAATAGTGAATGGTAAATTGTGAATTGAAGCGCTGCGGCCGAAGGCCTGGGGCGCGTTGCGCAAAGCGAATTCTCCATGCACAATTCACAACTTACTATCCGCTATTCACTGTTAATAAGTCCGCTGCTAGCTGAAGGCTGACGGCTGAAGGGTCGTTTTTCTAGTGCCGAAAGTGCCGCACGCCGGTGAACATCATGGCGAGTCCCAATCGATTCGCCGCCTCAATTACTTCCTTATCTCGAACCGACCCCCCCGGCTGCACAATCGCCGAAGCACCGGCCTGCGCCGCCTCTTCCACCCCATCCGGGAAGGGGAAGAAAGCGTCCGAGGCGACCACGGTTCCTTCCAGGGAGTGATTCAGCTCGCGCGCCTTGATCGCGCCCAGCCGTACGGAGTCCACGCGGCTCATCTGGCCGGCGCCGACGCCCACCAAAACTCCCTCCCGCGCATAAACGATGGCATTCGATTTCACATGCTTCACGACACGCCAGGCGAAGACCAGACCCCGCATTTCACTTTCGGTAGGCTGGCGCTCCGTGACACATTTCCAGTCCTGGGGGCAAGCGCCTAGGGTGTCCGGCGATTGGACCAGCAATCCCCCCCCGATGGCTTTGAGCTGTAGTCCTTCCTCTTCACCGGAGGCCATCGACATATCCAGCAAGCGGAGGTTCTTCTTTCCCCCCAAGCGTTCCAAGGCGGCAGGCTCGTAGCCTGGGGCCACCACGGCTTCGACAAACAACTTGCACATTGCCTCCGCGGTTTCCGCGTCCACCGGGCGGTTAAGAGCGATGACGGAGCCATAAGCGGAGACCGGGTCCGCGTCCAGAGCGCGCTGGTAGCTCTCCGCAAGCGTTGCTGCGGAGCCGACGCCGCAGGGGTTCGTATGCTTGACGATGACGGTAGTCGGCTCTCTAAACTCCCCCACCAGCCGCCAAGCCGCCTCCAGGTCCACGAGGTTATTGAATGAAAGCTCCTTCCCCTGGAGCTGGCGCGCGGAGGCCAAGCCGCGCCCCCCGGCAGCAGGGTCAACATAAAGCGCCGCCCGCTGATGGGGGTTCTCGCCGTAGCGCAAATCTAACGTCTTACGATAGTTCAAGTGGAGGCGCTCCGGCAGCGCGGCGCCCTCCGCCCAGCGCTGAAGGGTCGTGGAAATCGCACCGTCGTAAGCTGCCGTGGTGGCAAAAGCTTTGCGCGCCAGGCGGGCGCGGGTCTCACGCGAAACGCTTCCCTCGTTCTCGCGCAGTTCCCCAAGCACCAGAGAGAAATCGGCTGAATCCACCACCACGGTGAGGTCCTGGAAGTTCTTGGCCGCCGACCGGATCATCGAAGGGCCGCCAATGTCAATATTCTCGATTAGCTCCTCGAGCGTCACCCCCGGTTTGGCGGCGGTTTTTTCGAAGGGATAGAGGTTTACAGCCACAAGGTCAATGAACTCGATTCCATACTCCGCAACCTGTTTCCGGTGTTCGGGATTGGAACGAACAGCGAGGATGCCCCCGTGGACCTTGGGATGGAGCGTTTTCACGCGTCCATCGAGCATTTCCGGGAAGCCGGTTACCTCTGCGACGTCCCGAACCTTGAGACCGCTCTCACGCAGCAGCCTGGCCGTGCCGCCCGTGGATAATATCTCGACCCCCAATTCCACCAAGCCGGCTGCAAAATCCACGACTCCGGTTTTGTCACTAACGCTGAGCAGCGCCCGAGAAACTTTTCGCATGAATGATCCTTAGCGGGATGATGAACGAACCGTCCAGGCTGTCATGCTGATCCCGAAGTCGCGGGATCAGCATGACCCCATTCGCAGGCTTTTTTCACGGTCCGATGAGATTTCGAGCTATGCTTTGACCGCCGTGAATTTCACCTTGCCCTGTTCGGTGCTTATGGAAAACTGCAATTTGGCGCAACCAAGCAAAGCCTTCATCTGCTTTGTCTTGCGGCATAGGTATTTCTGGAATCTCACTGGGTCAACGTTCTCCACTTTCCGGCCGACCTTACGCTGGGCGTTGATGATGGCTTTGAAGATCTGGTCAACCTTCTCCGGCTCTCCCTCCGGGTCCGAGCAAACTACGAGGACTGTCTTGCCGGCCGTCAACGCTTCCAGCTCGCGCTTCTGCTGCGCGAAATGGCCGCGCCCCTCTTCCTTCTCCCTCAGTCTCCTCTTCCAGAGGCGGCTCTGGACTCCGTATTTCTGAGCCAAGGCGTTGAGTTTGTAACGCTGGCCGAAGTTTAGACCGGCCTGATCGCCGGTGTAGCGCTTGATGAGGTTTTCGACGCGAAAGACTAAATCGCGCGGGGGCCGGTCAATGCTGCCGTTAAAGTACACTTCGTACTCCACCTTGAGGCGGCGAATATCGTCTTCGAGTTTGCTCAGTTCTTCTTCGATAGTCACAGAGGCGCCTCAAGTATGTTTTTCAAAGCGAAATTATACTCATGCTCGACCAAGGCCAGTCAACCGGAAAGTTGACGCTCTGGCGCAACTATGCTCAAATGACCCTGGGATTGAGAGGGCAATGGTACAAACCGAGGGTGATGCCGGGCCGGCGACAACGGGATTGCTTCGCCAGATCCCGGCTGTAAACGAACTGCTGGGTCGGACCGCCCTGAGAGACCTCCAGGCGCGCGTGGGCCGCCGCGTGCTCGTGGAGAGCACACGCCGGGTTCTCCAGCGTCTCCGAGATCGGATCGTGGAGGGCAGCCTCTCAAGCGTTTCCCTTGCGGCGCTGGAACAGGAGATTGTCATCGAGGCCGAAGCCGCCGCCCGCTTCACTCTGAGAGCTGTCATCAATGCCTCAGGAGTGATCTTGCACACCAATCTGGGCCGCGCTCCTCTGGCGCGCGAAGCGATAGAGCATCTTGCGGAAGTTTCCACCTGCTATTCCAACCTGGAATACGACCTGGACCTCGGGGCACGGGGCAAGCGGGATGCCCACACGGAGGGGCTCTTTCGCCAACTTCTCGGCGCGGAAAAAACCCTGCTGGTGAATAACAACGCTGCCGCCGTGCTCTTGGCTTTGAACACCCTGTCCGAGGGGGCGGAAGTCGTTGTCTCGCGGGGTGAGCTCATTGAGATTGGCGGCTCCTTTCGCATTCCCGACGTGTGCGCCAAGAGTGGCGCTATCTTGCGCGAAGTGGGAACCACGAACCGCACCCGCATCGGCGATTACGAGGCGGCCATTAATGATCGCACCCGCGTGCTGCTGCGCGTCCACCCGAGCAATTTTCGCATCTTGGGCTTCACGGAGCGTCCTTCTCTACAAGAGATCGTAGAGACTGCGCGACGCCATAACCTGATTTCCCTCGAGGATCTAGGCAGCGGATGCCTGGTAGACCTCTCGCCCCATGGGATCCGGGATGAGCCGACGGCAAGCGCCAGCTTGAAAGCTGGTGTAGATGTGATCACCTTCAGCGGGGACAAGCTGCTAGGTGGCCCACAAGCCGGAATCCTGGCCGGCAAGCGCGTGCTACTGGAACGAATCCGCAAGAACCCGCTCTTCCGCGCCCTGCGTGTTGATAAGCTCACCATTGCAGCTCTGGAGGCTACCATTTCTCTTTACCTCCAGGGAAAACTCCAGGCCATCCCGGCTCTGCGCATGATCCAGCTTCCCACGGAAGGAATCCGGCGGCGTGCAACGTCCCTTGCGGAGAGCATCTCGGCCCTCCCGCAGTTCTTGGCTCGAATCCAGGATGGCGATTCCGTGATTGGCGGAGGCTCAACTCCCGCGCAGTCGCTTCCCACAACCTTGCTGGCAGTGACGCATTCACGCCACAGTGCGCAGGAGCTCGAAAGACTTTTGCGCCAGAATTCGCCTCCTGTTATCGCCCGGGTTGAACAGCAAGCCCTGCTCCTGGACTTGCGAACCGTGTTTGAAGATCAGGACGAAGAACTGCTCCGAGCCTTGGAGGCGATTGAGTAGCCGATGCGAGCCCTTGTCTTCGACGGAAAACTGGCCCTCCGTGATATTGACAAGCCTATTCCCGAAGCTGGCGAGGCGCTGATTCGGGTCACGCTAGCGGGAATCTGCGGGACGGACAGGGAGATTCTGAAGGGCTACTCCGCCTTCCGGGGTGTGATGGGCCATGAGTTTGTCGGGCGCGTGGTGGAATCCGCTGAGCCGGCGTGGATCGGCGAGCGCGTGGTGGGCGAAATCAACGTCTCCTGCGGTGAATGCTCGTGGTGCTTGCGGGGCCTCGGCCGCCACTGCCCCCACCGGACAGTTATGGGAATCGTGAACCGCCCGGGTTGCTTTGCCGACTACGTGGCTCTCCCCTTACGAAATCTCCACCGGGTTCCGGCCGCCATTCCGGATGAAGCAGCGGTGTTTACCGAGCCTCTGGCCGCCGCCGCCGAAATTCTCGCGCAGATGCGCCTGGAGCGCGGTACGAGCGTGGTGGTTCTTGGGGACGGCCGGTTGGGTCTCCTTGCCGCCCAAGTCTTGAAAAATGCGGGAGCCCAGGTCATCCTGGTGGGGAAGCATGGATGGAAACTTGACTTGGCGCGGGCCTGGGGCGTCCGGGTGTTGACCGAGAACAACCGTGAGTTGCAGGCGGCCAGCGTTGCCGTGGTTGTGGAAGCCACCGGCTCGCCTCGCGGCCTCGGAGAAGCTCTCCGCCTGGTGGAGCCGCGCGGGACAGTGGTGATGAAATCAACTTTCCATGACCCGGCGCGCTTTGATGCCACCAAGCTTGTGGTAGACGAGATCACGCTCCTCGGCTCGCGTTGCGGGGACTTTTCTGCCGCCCTGGATTTGCTTCAGCGGGGGCAGGTCAGGGTGCAACCTCTGCTCTCGAAGGTGTTTCCATTGGAAGAGAGCCTTGAGGCGTTTGAATATCAGGAGCGCACGGCCTGCCTGAAGGTTTGCCTGGCAAATCCCCTGGGCTAGCAGATTGGCATTTAGGCGCGGTCATTTTCGCATGACGTGGGCCTCAGAGGCTTACGTCGTGAGCCGTGGATCGCGGATAAGAGGGTGGAGGTGTTTCGCTTGGACCAGAAACGATCAGGATTCATACCACTTTCAAGTCGGGCAAAGTACGCCTTATCGCTTCTTGCCGCGGCGCTCACTCTACTTGTGAGTGCCTCGGCAGGAGCCAAGAAGAAGGCGGCTCCCCCACCCCCGGCGGATCTACCCGGCCACGTGAACTACCTGGCCCAACAACTTCCCGGCGTGATGCTCGAAGACGCCACGCCCATCACGGCCGAAATCCAGAAACTGGTGCTCGATCATCTTCAGGAGTGGATGGTCGATCGTTCACCTTCCGACGTTGAGGTCCGCCGCCAACTGGAAATGGCCTTTTCCGGTCTTCATTACCCGATCTTTGGACAGCCGGCGGCGTTTGCCCAATCGTGGAAGGGTCAGGTGGTGATCGGCGCGGGATATACTCTGGGCTGGAGTGACTATGACCGCACGAACGTCATCGCGATCTTTTCCAGCCTGCTGGGCCACAGCCATCTCATCACGGTCACGTACTTTGTGCCGCGCACCGATCTCCATTATGAGTTCCTGCAGGAGCCCGAGGGCAACTCGTTGCGGTTCTTTATTTATGGTTTCCAACTGGGCAAGGACAAACCACGGTTGACCGCCATCCTTTATTCGTTCGATGGTCAGAACCTGAAGTCCTTATGGGAAGCCCACGACTTGTATGATGGCAAGTTGGAGGTCGAGAAAGATAGAGTCGTGATTCGCTATCTAAGAGAAGAGGAATACGCTCGCGAACAGGCCCACCGTCGAACCCCCCCACGCCACGAAACAGTCTACGCCATCACGCCCGGAGGGTTGGAAGTCCAAAGCGAGCAAGAAATTCCCTTTTAACCCAGCCATTGTGGGTTGTGGACTGTCCCGTCAAATTGATTGCTCGTCTTAAAGGGCTCGAACTCGCCCTGTGCCGCCAGCGGCGCAGTCTTGGCCAAAATTGCCGCGAGTTGTTTTTCCTTCAGAGGCCTGAAGGCACGTGCTGCTTCCAGCGCTTGCTCGAGGATTTGCAGGCTGTCGCAGCCCGTGATGACAACCGAGGTGGGCAAATTCATGGCGTAGTGCAGGCACTCCACCGGCGTCACGGTGTTGCTCCGCAGGACGAATCCGTCGCCCATGGACTTCATTCCCAGCACCCCGATCCCGTGCTTGGTCAGAACCGGAACCACCTTCTTGGCAAAGCTCTTGAAGTGGGCATCCATAACATTTAAAGGCATCTGTACAGCATCGAAGGTAAACCCCTGCTTGAAGGCGGTATCCAACATCTTCAAATGAATGTCCGGGTCCTTATGCCCCGTGAAGCCGATGTAGCGCAGCTTGCCGGCTTTTTTCGCTTCCAAAGCCGCGACGAAAGAGCCGTTGGGGCCGAAAATGCGGTCGGGGTCACCGGGGCGAATGACTTCATGGAACTGGAGGAGATCGATCACATCTGTTTGCAGCCGGCGGAGCGATTCGTCAATCTGCTTTGCAGCCACATCCTTTACCTGGCCGTCAATCTTGGTCATCAGGAAGACTCTCTTCCGGTAACCATCCCGCAAGGCCTTACCCATGCGCACTTCGCTTACGCCGTCGTTATAGTCCCAACAATTATCAAGAAAGTTGATACCCTTATCGACGGCTGTTCGAATGATGCGAATGCCCTCCGCTTCGTCTTTTTGGACGCCAATATGGTAACCGCCCAGGCCCACCAGCGACACTTTCTCGCCGCTGCGTCCCAACACTCGGTAGGGCATCTCGCCTGCGGCAGCGGCGGGCGGTGGAGCTGACACCGCTTGCTCCAGCGGTTGAACGCCTACCGTTGATGCGGCAATTCCCAGCGCCGCTCGGCCCAAAAAATCACGACGAGTGGGTTTTCGTAACTTCACAGGACCACCTCCGGGGTTTAGGCTGTCTGACCGGCCGTAAGGGCTACCTTGTGATCGCCACAGGGCGGCCACAAGGACCGCTCCTACAAAGTTTATTAGATTTTGAAGCGCCCCTGAATAACGGCGAAGAACATCTTAGCATGAAGCGTCCCGTGAAACACCTGGCTCGCTGGACAGGTGTCCCATTTTGAGCGTAGCGCCGACCTTTAGCTGCGCCCTGTCTTCCTGCTTTTTGAGAGCTGCCGGCCAAGGGGCTGCCACCCGCGCTACGCATGCCTTCACCTGGCACCTGAGACCCAACACCTGACACCTGCTCTACTTTACATCGAGACTTTGCAGCATAGCGTCGAAGGTCGGCTTGTAAGCCTCGAATGACGATTCGGGAGCAATGAAGATGATCGAAAACAGGGAGTCACCCTGGCGCGTTGTGACCAGCAGGTCTCGCTCTCTCTGGCCTTGAAGCGGCGAGTCGGTTTCAAGCAATGTGGAAAGGGCCACGCGCCCCTCGAGTTTCACGCCACCCTGCTTAATCACCTTCAGATTGGGATTCGACAGGCGCATCGTATCCAACAATTCCTGCGTAGCATCGACCAATCCCCAATTGCCCTGGCCGGAGCTTTGGGGTTGGAATCGGCTGATTGAAGTGCCATAAGCCTGCTCCGCACCGGATTCAGGCACGTCCACGATTCCTCCGGGCGGGATAAACGCGATGGCATCTTCGTTCTGCTGCACCTGCCAGTTGTCAGGATAAGCAACAGAGAATCCGTTACCGTCAAACTTGGTTAACCGGGTCGAAGGAGCCGGAGGAGGCCCAGGGGGACTGGCAGAAGCGGGTGGCGCAGGCTTTGCCCTCGGCGGGGCGGGAAGACTCAGGAGGCGCTCTTTCGTGGCCTCAAATTCCGGGCTGTTGGTCTTCCATTCCTTGGCAGGCCCGAGCAGCGGGATTTCGCGGTCTACGGCCGCAATCCGGTTCTCGGGAACAGGATGATCAGAGAAGAACTGAACCGTTTCCTGCGGGTACTTCTTCTCAACGATCTCAAAGAACCGGACCATGGCGTGCGGATCGTAACCTGCCTGGTAAAGGATATACGTCCCCACTTCGTCAGCTTGCGATTCGGCGCTGCGTGAATTCTTCAGCAGAATCGAGTTCACACCTAAGCTCAGGCCCACCTCCGCCAAGCGGGCAGTTAAACTCCCCGTCTGGCCAAGAATGCCCGCCAGGATCAGCAGTGGGGCCCGGGCCAGTAAAGCCTGCGAGGCCTCATGCGTCCCATGGCGCATCACCACGTGCCCGCTTTCGTGCGCCATCACCCCGGCAATCTGCGCTTCATCCTCAGCCGCCTCGATGGCGCCCCGGTCCACATAGATGTACCCGCCTGGCAAGGCAAACGCATTGATCTCAGGACTGTTTATAACTTTGAAGGTCCAGGCATATTCTGAGTTGTTACTGGGCGCTAGTGACGCCAGCCGCCGTCCCAAGTCGTTGATGTAGCGCAGTACCTGCGGGTCCGTTAAGAGGGGAAACTCCTTATCGACCTGCGTGGCACTCTCCTTCCCCAACTCAACGTCCTGCTGCGAAGAAAAAAGGTTGAAGCCCGGGTTGAAGTTCAGGCGCTCGACACCCCACGCCATCCCTGGCGCCAGGGAAAAAAGCGCCAAGGCCATGGACGCCAGGATTCTCTTGTCCGCCCGTCGCCACCAACCCCCGTTCATTTCCTCGATTTCCTTTCCTCTGGGCCGTTTCCGAAAGGCTGGATTTTCCCCTTCGTTTCGGACCTTTTCCCCGCAACTCGGTTCATTTTGATTCTACATGTTTTTCTGCCCTGCTCCCAAGCCGTAGTAGGAAGTTGTCGGTGGATGGCGGAGAGGTAGGTGCTTGCCCGGATTTCTCACCACGTTCTGCCGCTATGAGTCGGGTGGCCGGAAGGGCGGGGTTTTAACCCCGCCGTAAAACGGTTCCCAACCTTCCGTTCCTTTCGCGCCCCGCGCAGCTCGCCCCGGCGAACTGCGCGGGGCGCGAAAGGAGGGAACAATCACAAGCGCCATTAAAGGCGGGGTAAAACCCCGCCCTTCCCCAGGCCCCTTTTTCAGCAGGGTTAGCTTTTCGAAGCCCAGCCTCCAAACAAACCAGACGCGTAATTTCCGCCGCGCTTTGCCAATTCCTCTTCGATGCGAAGCAGGCGGTTGTACTTTGCCAGCCGTTCTGAGCGAGTGATGGCTCCGACCTTGATCTGCCCCGCTCCTGTGGCCACGGCCAGGTCCGCCATCGTATCGTCTTCGGTTTCGCCGGAGCGCGCGCTGACCACGTTGCGGTATCCGTGCCGTTTGGCCATCTCGATCACTTCGAGCGTTTCAGTAAGCGTGCCGATCTGGTTCATCTTGACGAGCACGGCATTAGCGACCCCCTCTTCGATTCCCTTCCTTAGCCGGGCCGGATTCGTCACAAAGAGATCGTCGCCGATCAACTGCACCTGGGAGCCGAGGCGTTGGGTCAAGAGCTTCCATCCCGTCCAGTCGTCTTCGGCGATACCATCCTCGATGGAGATGAGGGGATAGCGCTCGCACCAAGTGGCGAGTCTCTTCACCATTCCCTCGGCGTCCGTCTCCACGCCTTCCGCCACCATGCGGTAGCGGTGGCCGTTATAAAAATGACTTGCGGCCACATCAACGGCAATGGCCGCGTCCTGGCCGGGTTTGAGGCCCGCGCGCTCAATCGCCTCCACCATCAACTCGAAGCCCTGCTCATTGGTCTTGAGGGCGGGCGCGTACCCACCCTCATCGGCCACGCCGGGGCGAAATACGCCGCGGGATTTCAGCACGTCCTTCATGGTGCGGTAGATTGCCACCACCTTCGCGAGAGCTTCCGAATAGCGCCCGGCGCGCAAAGGAATCACCTGGTAGTCCTGAAAATCAATGTTCCCGCCCCCGTGAATTCCTCCGCTCATAATGTTGACCATGGGAATGGGAAGCTCTGTCGCAGTCACGCCGCCCAGGTAGCGGTAAAGAGGAAGCCGGGCAGACGCCGCTGCGGCGTGCGCTACCGCCATCGAAACACCCAGGAGCACATTCGCGCCCAGGCGGCCTTTGTCAACGGTGCCGTCCAGTGCGATCAGACGGCTATCCACAAGCGGTTGTTCCATCGCGTTCACGCCGCGCAACGCCGGGGCAATCACTTGCGCCACGTTGGCAATGCCTTTCAAAACGCCCCGGCCGAGGTAACGCTTCATATCATCGTCGCGCAGCTCGAGCGCCTCTGCCTTACCCGTCGATGCGCCCGCGGGAACAATCGCACGCCCGAACCCGCCGTCATCCAAAAAGACCTCCACCTCGAGGGTGGGATTTCCGCGCGAATCGAGAACTTCACGCGCACCAACGAAAGAGATTGTTGACATCGAACCTCACTTCAGCCGTCAGCTATCAGCCGTCAGCCTTGGAAGCAGTGGCGCTTGGAAAGAACAGTAGGCAGTAAGCAGCGAGTAATTCATAATTCAGATTTTTCCCGGGACCCCGCCCCCACCCCTATAAGCGTTAACTTAAGGGCTTCGGCATCGTCCGAAGCCGCGTTAGCGGCGCAATAATGTGGCCCACGGCGAAAGCCGTGGGATCGCGCAGCGCAGAGTAGAGCGTGAGCCACGGTAGTGGCGACATAAGAATCCCACTCGGCCCGTCGCGATTATGTCGCCCCTGCCGGGGCTTAAGAAGTCATAGCAGCTCCCTCTTTTCCCACGGCTTTCGCCGTGGGCCACATTATGCCGCCCGCCCAGGCGGGCTTTCGGGCGCGTCTAGCCGTTAGGTTAACGCTTATGGCCCCCACCCCCTGCCTACCACCTACCACCTATCGTCCCCTGAGCCAGGACCAGTGTCTCCTCCAAACGCCACGGTCCCTCAAGTAGGATGCGCTTGGCAAAACGCCTCACACGCGCCTTCGTCATCTCGTCGCGGATGTACTCGACGGGCGACTTTCCATCAATGCGCGCCAACATCAGGGCGCCGAGATGACGCAGAGTCATATTTTCAAAGTCCCCCATTGCCGCTTTTTCGCTTCCCTTGCGCAGCTCCCTCCAAAATTCCCGGACAGCCGAAAAGTATAGCTGGCCAAGCCGAGGCTGGTGGAACGCCTTCAGAAAGAGGTGATTCAGCAGGAATCCGGCATCGAAGGCGGGATCTCCCCAGTGGACGACTTCGAAATCGATCAGGAAAATATTATTACCCTGCACGAGAAGGTTTTTGGGGCTGTAGTCGCCGTGCACGATTGCGGTGCGGACTTGCCAGGAATCCTCGATCAATTTCTCGATCACCGGGCGCACATCGGGGTGCCGCGTTGCGGTAGTCCGATAATAGGGATCGATGCGGAGCTGGTCGAAAACGGTGCGCTCCGCGAACGCCGTCTCGAACCAGGGGTCGCGCTGGGAGGACGTAATCATGAGCGCCAGCAGCGCTCCCGCCTGCCGCGCCAGGCCCATGTCCACGCGGCCCTCGAGCAGTGCCTCTTTCCACATCACTGAATCCGGCGGCGCCGCGGTCATGATGAAGAGGTAGTTCGCGCTGTCGATGTGAACAACCTCTGGGACAGCCGACTGCCCCAGCACGGGCCTAAGCGCCTGGATGGCCTCCGCTTCACGAAAGATGCGCCCGCGATCCGAGCGCCAGTCGTCCTGGACGCGCAGCTTTTCCAGCGACTGCTTCACCACCCAGCGAATGTCCTCGCCACCCGACGTTTTCCCCTCCACCAGCAGCACGGTGTTGGAGACACCTCCACCCAGGGCGTGGATGATGATCGGTGCGCCACGCGGCCAGAGCCCATGCACTGCAAGATAGTCGTGAACGTTGCCGGCGGAGAGGAGTTCGTCTTGTCTACTCATTTTCCTAGGCTCCGCGAAACTTCCTCACCACCGGCTGACCAGTGGCGTCGACTTTATCGAGCAACTCGTAGATTGCCCCGCACGCCGCGCATGATATTTCGTGCTTGCGGCGGGCCTGTTCGCCGCCCGGCTCGCTTACCAGGCCGAAATGGCCATCCGGTGAAACAAAGTACTCAAACATGAGCTGATTGCAGCGCACACAGTATTGCCGCTGGCGCTGCACACGAATGTGAACCATGAACTCCCCTTGCCCTTCATCGGAAAGCGTAATCCAACTCGCGGAAACTGGAAACTGGAAAATAGTCTTGGAGGTTGGGGGAGGACCCCGTCGGGTATCGCAGCCCATTTTCGATCTTCCAGTTTCCAATTTCTGCTTCCTAATTTTTGCTTTCCTTGTTTCTCCGCGTTTCTTTCCGTCTATCTGTCCCATCTAATAAGCCGGCCCATGGAACGCAGGACTTTCATTATCGGCGCGGTAGCGGGCGGCATCGGCGTGGTGGAGTACGCTTTCGTCTCCCGTTACATGAACAGCCTTCGCGCTCCCAGGGGCGCTTCCGTCAAGGCCTACAAGCGTTTCGGCGAGCCGGCGGCGCTGGTGGCCATCACTCCGAACGAAGACTTTTATGTGACTTCCAAAGGCGCGACGCCGAATCTCGACGCCTCCAAGTGGCGGCTGAAAGTCGACGGCCTCGTCGCGAGCCCCTTCACCCTGACCTACGATGAGCTGTTGAAGCTCCCAAGAATCGAAAAGACGATGACGCTGGAATGCATCTCGAACCCCATCGGCGGGAACTACCTCGGCAACGCGAAATGGACGGGGACGCCCCTCAAGCCCTTGCTCGAGCGCGCGCAGCCCACCCGGCAAGCCGCGAACGTAGTCATTTACGCGGCTGACGGGTATTCCACCGGTCATCCCATCGCCCGGATTTGGAACCCTGAGAATTTCCTCGCCTATCAGATGAACGATTCCGACTTGCCACCCGACCACGGCTTCCCGGTTCGCATCTTCATCCCCGGCAAGTTCGGAATGAAGCAGCCAAAGTGGATCACCCGCATTCAGGTGGTTGATACGACCTACCTGGGTTACTGGGAGTCCAAAGGCTGGTCGGACGACTGCGAACGCCGGGCGCACGCGCGATTCACGGACCTGAAGGACGGCGCCAAAATCTCGGGAAAAAGCTTCGAACTTACCGGCTACGCGATGGGCAATCTGGATGGTGTCAAGGCGGTGGAAATCAGCTTCGACGACGGCAAGACCTGGGAGAAAACCAACCTCTTTAGCAATCCCTCTCCAATTACCTGGAGCTTTTGGAAGTATCTCTGGGTCGATCCTCAGCCCGCCGCCTACAAGATTCGGGTGCGCGCCACCGATGGAAGAGGCAAAGTGGAGGATTGGGAACGGCGCGATATTTTCCCCGATGGCGCCACCGGGCAGCAAACGCTGGAAGTGGTTGTCACGTAACGCCGAAAACAGGAGGCAGTAACCAGGAGGCAGGAAAAAACAGCGGCCAGTGACTGATTGCAAGGCCGCTCGGCACTCGCACCCGCTTGGCGGCTGCGCTGCGGATGATCCACCGCTCACGCCGCTCGACTTCGTCCCTTAGTTAAGGCGATCGAAGCTCACAGCACAAAGTTTGTCCTGTAGACGGTCAAAAGCCGAATGGCGGCCCGGGTTGGCGCAGCTCTCGCCACGCTAGCAGCAGACTTATGCACAGCATTACCAAGCTCACCCACATCAGGATGTTGACGAGCCTGTCCGGTCCGTTCGCCGGGAGGCTTCCCGTATAAGTCCGCCGCACGCGCAACCACACAAGCAGAAGTAAAACCATAAACGCCGCTGGTGCGGCCAACACTAGGGCTTGCCTGCGGTCAAGAGCCAACTGCTCCGCGGGTGAATGGATCTTATGCGATGGCTTGACATGTAAGACCGTTGGTTGGCCCTCAACCGTGCCATCAACCGTTACGTCGGTTTCAGTCGAGCCCGCGAAGATCAGCTGAATGACCGCACCATCATTATGTTCAAGAATCTTCCAGGTAACCGGAACAACACCGTCCGCGAGGCGCGAGGCGTCGACCGCTGCACCAACTACTCCCCTGCTCACTTTGCGGATCTTCACCTCCAAAATGGTTACGGATGGGTGCAGGAGTATGCAAACGGGACTTAAAACGTTCTCAGGCCGGATAGACTCTGTGCCGTCGTTCCAGATAGCAACCTGGGCCGCCGTGACATCCCCTTTTATATCTTAGTCCCCATGCAGCACTCGCAAGGTCGAGGCCTCCCCACCCTTCACGACTATAGTCTTCACCGGACTCACAAAGTACGTGAGCCTGCGAGTCCTGGCGCTGGCGAAATACAAATATATTGCCAAGGGCACGGCCACTACGCTGAATATCGAGGTGAGCAGGCTGACCCATGGGTTTGAGAAGCGACTAAGGAGGCCGTGGCGTTGCCCAGGGTCATCGCCGTGTTCAGGGATCCCACTCATGAGGGAACTCAAGCCTCCCTTCTAGCTGCAGGCTATGTCGCTGCTGAGTATAGTCCGTTCGACAACTTGCTGGCAAGGGACGTGAGAAGGTTGATTCAGGGTCACTCCGAGGGGAAGCCACCGCGACGCGGGTCCACGACTGCGCCGGCAAGCCAGGGAGTGGGTTGCAGTCCCCGTGCCAACGGAGGCAGGCTGTGAGAATGGAGCTGAGGGCGGTAGGGACGTCCATAGGGATTGTCGCGCCCAAGGAGATGCTGGCCCGACTGAGAGTCAAGGAGGACGCTGCGCTCTTCGCTGTGGAAACGCCGGACGGGTATTTGCTCACGCCGTGCGATCCTCAGGTTGATAAGCAATTGAAGCTTGGCTGGGAATTCATGGCAAAATATCGCGACACATTCCGGGCCTCGGCAAAGTGAAGGAACCCAAGGAAATTAACAGTTTTCGGCCCTCGACCTCCAAAAAACCGGCCGGCCCTCAGACTCTCAAACATCCGGACCGACCTTGAGGGTGCCCTTATTTTCCAAGGTACTTCTCCGGTTCCTGGTCAAACTTCGCCTTGCAGCCTTTGGCGCAGAAGTATATCGTTTGCCCTTTGTGTTCGCTGGTGGCAGCAGCCTTTTCGGAATCAATCGTCATTTTGCATACCGGGTCAACAACCTTCACGACTTCACCTCGAGGTCTGGAATCTTCACACGGAGGGCGGGGCCTCGCCGATTTCCAAGTTGATTTCGCCCACGCCGCCCGCGATATGCACCGTAACCGTGATAGGCGACTTTCCGTAGGCCTCGTTCACATAGTCGTCACCATCTTTCTTCAGGCCGTGGACGTTGATAGCGCCGATGCCGCCGTGTGCGCTGGCACGTACGCCCACGTCACTGGGAAGCCGGACGGTAGCTTTGCCCACGCCACCATCGATGTTGGCGGTGAGGTCATGCTTCCAATCGCCGGTCAAATCCACGATGGTTTCTCCCGCCCCAATGTTCACGTCCAGTTTGCCGAGTGAAAGGCCCCCCAGAGTGAGCCTCGCGCGGCCTGCTCCTTGGTCCACTTTCAGTTCCAGCGGCACCTTATTACTGAGGTGCAAATCCCACGTGTTGTGACCATTACCTCGGCCGTAGGATGAGCCTGGCTGCCGAATCGTGAGCCGTCCCTGACTTGCGCTCACCTTGTATTCCACTTGAGGTCTTGACGAAGGGCTACCGTATGAGAAGTCAGCCTCGAGCAAATCCTTGGCCCCAGAGCCGACGCTCAATTCACCTGCGGACAGGTCGATCTCCACTCGGGCCGATTTGGCTTCGCCCAGCTTGACGGTTTGCGATTCCGTCTGCGGTGGGCCGGCATCCCAATTCTCCGAATTGCAGCCGGTGATCGCCAATAGCGGAAGAATCATGAGCAAAAAGGAAACCCGCGCCATGGTTTTTTCCATCTTATTTCCTCCTGCACGTTCAGCCGTTCTACTCGAGCCGGTCAGCGATGGAGCACTCATCAGGCTGCCCGCTTTGTGTGCTTTCAGGGCACCGCAAAGCGGCATGAACGACTATACTCCCCTTCCTGAACAAAGGTGGAAACGTTCTGCGAGTGACTTCTAGACGCTGAATCGGGAGGTCTCGCCCGCCAATTCCCTGGCGCAGAACGGGCAATAGAGATCGCCGGCCCGGACCGCGCGATGACACTCCGGGCACGTGGGATGCAGGTTGAACTTGCACTTCGGGCAGAAATTGAAGACCGGGTCGGCCACCGCTCCGCACTTAGGGCACGTGCTCCTCAAGGGCTGCCGCAACAGGAAATAGATGACAAACCCAATGGCATAGGGGACGAAGATCACCAGCACGGTCCACAAGGCTACGTTCATTTCACGCCTTCTGGCATCCCGGTTCACATAACCGACGAGCAGCACGAAGAAAGCGAGTGCCGCGCCAGCCGTGAGGCCGATAAAGATCCGCAAGGCTAAGGGGGCTGGGTGTGGGTCGAGACGGAACAGGACGGCGTGCATCAGGACCTGGATCCCCGCGAAGAGCAGTACGGCAAGGCTGATCGCCCACCAGGGGATCAGTTTGGCTTCGTCAGTGATGTTGGGCTTCACTTCGGACATTGTCCTCCCACCTTCTCTTGCGCCTGACTGAAAAACGAGAATCTAGACAAAATCATTCAGATCCTGACTTCAATGACAAGGGACGTTCAGGCGACTCGCGGTCAGTTGGCGGCCAGGGAACAAGCGAAAACGTCGCCCGAGCCGCCTCCAGCGCCATCGTAGCAACCGTAGAGTTGTCGATGCGGCTTCGGACGAAATCATTTATTTCTGCAGCGAGTTTCAGAGCTGCAGAGTCCCTATAGGTTTTACTCTTCTGGCGCTCCACCTGGCACACTCCTGTCCTTTGGAAATAAGAATCAGAGCTCAATGCTTCTGTCTGGTTAGGCATGCCCATTCTCCAGGATCACTCGTCACCGTTCTTCCATCACGCTCGTGCCACGCGCTTGCCGCCACGCGATAGCCGCCGCGATGACGACGGCGGGCGTAACCCACGAAAGCGCGAAGCCCGTCATCCACACGGCCCTTGAAATCGCCAGGCGATATCCAATCCACTCGAAGCCCCGCCACAACAGAGGTGCGGTGACCACCCCCAGGACCCACGACAAAGTGCAGGAAATCCACAGAGCTCGCATCCGTACCGCGTTTTCGATGAGTTCGCGGGCTCGAATCCGAGCTCGCATTTGGGTCGTGCGCACCAGCGCGGGGTCGAACTGCGGCAAGGCTAAACGCAGCGCCCGCAGGGCTCGTTCCGTCTCGCTGCCCCGCTTCCGGCACTCGGCGCAGCTTTCCAGGTGCGGTTTCAGCCAGTCGCGCTCCTCGGCGGTGACGCCTTCCACCAGCATCTTGTCGATGAGCTTTAGGGCTCGTTCGTGAATATCTTCCATCATGCCTCAATGTCCTTTAGCCATTTTCGCAACATTTCCAGACCCCTGTAGAGCCTCGACTTCACGGTTGAAAGGGGTGAATCGACCACTCGGGCAATCTCCTCGAGCTCCATGTCCTCATGAAAACGCAGCGTCAGCACTTCGCGGTACGAAGCAGGCAGGTACGCCAGCGCTGTCGCAACGCTCGCGGCTTCTTCCCCCTGGAATGCTTGCTCGAATGCGGAAGAGGAAGTGGTGTCTTCAAGTTCGAAGGGCCGGGCGGTCCCGGTCGGCTCCCGCAGCGCATCGAGGCTCTGGGGGCGCCGACGGCGCAGGAAGTCGATCGCCAGGTGGCGAGCGATGGTGAAGAGCCAGGTTTCAAACTTCCAGCGCTTTTTGTACTGGTGGCCCTTCTCGAGTACCCGGATCCAGGTTTCCTGGAATAAGTCTTCAGCCTCTTCGCGACTGCCGGTAAGCATGAGCAAGTAACGGAATAGGCGGTACTGGTGCTGCTGGATCAGGTAGTCAAGCAGAGCTGGATCCCGCCGCCGCAGCCCCCCGGCCACTTCCTCGGCTTCCTGTTCAATCGTTCTCATAAACCAGCAAGTCGCGAGTCCCATGGCATTCATATATACGGGATACGCCCCCCAAAGGACGCATCATCTGAGGACTGACTTCCCTCCGCCGGAGCCAATTCATTCACACCTTCTCGGGGATTACCTATTGTCGTCGTCCGGAGCAGGTCCGGCCCAAGGAGCGATCTCCGCCCTCAGCACGCCCGTGATGTCTCGCCACGACGCTGGATCGATCTTCCACACGGCGAGAATGGCGGAGCCTTGGTAAAC
This sequence comes from uncultured Acidobacteriota bacterium, assembly GCA_963832915.1. Classification (GTDB taxonomy): domain Bacteria; phylum Acidobacteriota; class Terriglobia; order UBA7540; family UBA7540; genus CAVROP01. The sequence goes on along the minus strand of CAWHWE010000053.1, from coordinate 47,417 downwards.
CCGCTCGAAGCCGAGTTCCGATTGGGAAATGGTCTCAATCGGGACAATCCACCAGCGGGGTCTCGGCTGGGCGTCCAAGGAGATTTTCACTCCTTGCCATTCATCGATAAGTATCAGGTTGGAGGCATCAATTTCACCGCGAAAATCGAGCTGCCGCCGCACTCCGTTGGCCATGAAGTAACGGTCGGGAGCAGACGGCGCCAGAAGGTTGATAACCAGTTCCGTGCCCAACGCCGTCTTGGCCGGGCAGGGCTGGTCTGTAGAAAGTGAGGATTTGCATTCGATCCAGCACGTGTCGCCCTGCGCCTTGGTGGTCAACGTTTTTCTTGCCTCAATTTGCATCACGCAATCGCCGAGCTGGATAAGGGCCGAGTTCTCAAGCCGGACGACGCCGGGAACAGTGCGGACGGCGGACTGTTTCCAGGGCCCGCAGGCCAAAACCTCGTTCTCATCCAGGCGTAACAAACTGAAATCACGCCACCCTTTCCCGGCCGAAAAAACGTAGGTGCGGAACATGTGTCGTGGGTAGCGATCATAGCGCAACAAGGCCTCGAGGTTGACCTCTTTGCTCAGGACCATGTCGTGAATGGAAGCGGGCCCTTCTTTGGGCGAGGCCTTTGATTCTACGTGCTTCCGCACCAGGGCATGATAGGGTTCCGGGCGGCGCATCAAAGAATTCACCAGCTCGGCGTGCGCTGGTTTGAAACGCAAGCTGGAGACCGTGCCGCCGTCCGCGGGACGAACTACCATCCCGACGGTCGGATGGTCGAGCAGTATCTCTTCACGCCCGTCCACGTCAAAGTCTTCCTGCTTGACACGCAGAGAAGGATTGCTGGTGATGCCTTCGACCTTGTCTAACAAAACCTCGGCCCGAATCAGGTGGCGAAACAAAGCGCTACGGAGGTGGGGAGCATAAAGGCCGCCAAAAACTCCGTGCCAATAGGCATCGTTGCATTGCGAAGCAAGCACGTGGTTCTGCGCCTCGGTCAGGAGGCTCCCTTTCTCTTCGTCTGTGGCCCGAGCCCCGCTTAGTTCCTGCCAGCGCCGGCTCATCGCGCACACGAGTTTTTGGACTTGGTTGGACTCGGGATACTTGCTCAGGAAGTTGCGCCAAAATCCACCCTGGAGGAAGCGCCGGAAGCGTTCTCCGGAAGACATCTTCTCGGTTTCATCCAGGCAGGCCCTCAATTCAGCAGAGGTCGCGGCGGGTAAAGCCCACTCCATCATCTCCGCGTAAGAAGCGGTGGGAAGATAAACCCGTCCCAGCGGGGCGTGCGAAGCAATGTAATCCGAAACGGTGGTCGTTTCCAGCCATTCGTCAGCCCCTCCAAGCGCCTCGAGGAATCGCTTAAGCCACCCGTTCTTGTAGACATGGTCGTAGGTTCCCGGCCATACACCAAATTTTTCGCAATCATCTCCCATGGCGAAAAGCTGGCCAGGGTGGTTCCTGCCTTCACGGAGTATTTGCAGAGTTTCTTCCGGTTCCCGGAAGGGGATCGTGTAGCGAAGAGACTTCAAACTAGGCACCAGGCGGAGTGGATCACCCTGCTCTTCTGTGATGTAGATGCCATGCAAGCGCGCCGGCTCGAGCCCCGCTGCCAGAAAATGAGTGTCATCCAGCACCACGTATTCGACGCCGGCTTGGGCCAGCGGACGCGCCAGACTCGGCTCCCAGACCCGCTCCGCTACCCATGCTCCCCGGGGTGCTGTTCCCCAATGCTGGTGAAGGTAATCCGCCAACTTGCGGACCTGTGAGATTTTATCGGCGTCAGGAATGGACGGCAGGATCGGCTCATAGTAACCACCCCCCAGAAGCTCCATCTGTCCGCGCCCCGACAACTCGCGAAGCTGATCGAAATACTCCGGGTGGTGCTCTTCCAACCACTCGAGCAATATCCCGGAGTAATGCAGGCTTAGCCGGACGCGAGGATGCTGGAGGAGGATTTGCACGAAGGGGGCGTAAGCCCTCTGGTAAGCTTCTTCAATGACGTGGTCGAAGTTTCCCACGGGCTGGTGGGAATGGATTACCAGAGCGAGCGAAACTTTGTTCAAGGTTGGGTTTCCTTCCTGTGGCGCCCAGATCTTCCCCCGTGTCCAGTGCGGTTTTCCGCCTATTTAGAATAAGATGAAGCTTGGGAGATTGTCAGTAAGAAACGGAGTACAGCGCGACCTGAGGGCCGCAACCGAACACCAGGCTTTCATTGCCGATTGCTGGTCGCCGAACGACGATTGAAAGCACGTATGGCGACTTCTTCCGCTCTCCCTCAGCAATCGGCAGTCGGCAATCGAAAATCGGCAATACTTTTGGCCGGAGGTGGAACGATGGACGTGAAGCGTTTGCTCGACTATTGTCAAACAGAACTACGGCCCATGCTTCAGTGCCTCCGGCAGACAGTCGAGATCGAATCGCCGAGCAGCTCAAAGCCTGGAGTGGACCGGCTGGCCCGCTTCCTCGCGGAGGAGTTCAGGCGGTGCAAAGGAAAGGTTCGCCTGGTAAGACATCCGGTGGCAGGCTTGGCTGTTTCGGGGCAATTCTGGGCAAGCAAACTCAATCAGAAGCCCATTCTGCTACTCGGTCACCTGGATACGGTTTGGGAGATTGGGACTCTGGCGCAGATGCCTTTCAGGGTGCGCGGTGGGCGGGCATTTGGCCCTGGAGTTCTCGATATGAAGTCCGGGATCGTCATCGGTTTGTGGGCGATTCGAGCCCTGCAAGCGCTGAGGATTTCGCCCACGGGTCCCATTCACTTCTTCCTGAATTCTGACGAGGAAGTGTCCAGTGTGGCTTTCCGCAAGGAACTCCTGGCGGAGGCGCGGGGCGCGCGCGCCGTGTTGGTGCTGGAGCCGGCCGCGGCGGGGGGCGCGCTCAAGACTGCCCGAAAGGGGGTGGGCGAGTTCAAGATTACGGTCCACGGCCGCTCTGCTCATGCGGGAGTGAACCCGGCGGCCGGCGTGAACGCCATTTTGGAACTGATTCGGCAACTGCTCACCGTACAAGCGATGGCACGCCCACGCCAAGGGCTCACGCTCAACGTGGGTAGAATCGAAGGCGGCACGCGGTCCAATGTTGTTCCTGAGCGCGCCAAGGCATGGATCGACGTGCGCATCCCGCGATTGCTAGACCGAGCGGTTATCGAGAAGAAGATTTGCGGCCTGAAACCTCATGATCCGGAAACTCAGCTAGAAATTGAAGGCGGCATCAGCCGTCCGCCCATGGAGCGAGAAATGGCCGTCGCGCTCTTCCGAAAGGCGCGCGCCTTGGGGCGGGCCATGAGCATGGATCTAACCGAAGCCTCAACCGGGGGCGGGTCCGACGGCAATTTCACGGCCGCGCTAGGCGTCCCAACGCTCGACGGTCTAGGTGCGGTAGGCGACGGCGCCCACGCGCGCCACGAGCACATCCTCATCCCGGAATTGCCCCGGCGGACAGCCCTGCTGGCGGGTTTGCTGGCTACGCTGTAGCAGCACGCTTCGTCTCCGGCATCCGCGGTTGATGGCGACCGTCAAATCCCTAAGTCCTTAAACAGCGCGTCGGCAGACTTGAAGCGCTTCCCCTCGCCTCGATCCGCTGCCTCCATCGCCCTCCGAGTAGTTGTATTGGGAACCCTTACGTCGAACGGTAGGGCTTTCTCTGCGGCCACCCGGACGAGCAAAATGCGGACCGCGTCAGACACAGACATGCCCATTGCGGCCAGTGTTTTTGCGGCCCTCTCCTTCACCCTCTCATCCACGCGAATGTGAACCATCGTCGTCGCCATAAATGTTAACACCTCAGTGAGATACAACGTATCGCATCACGAGCGCATTGTCAATGGCCCCCGCCGCCCTACGGCCCGTACTTCTTCACGAGGTAGTTGGCGACCTCTTGTTCGAAGGCGGGATAGCTGAGGTGGAGCTCATCCTGAAGAAGAACGTCGAAATCGGGTTGAGAAGGCATGGCGTTGAGGAGGTTGCGAATCTCGCCCATATCGAAGGTGGTTCTGAGGTACTCGAGGGCCGCCAGCGATTTGGCGTAAACAAGGGCCACTTGGTCCTGGGGCATGTTCAAGAAAGGACCTTCGAGCGACGGGAAAGAGGGCAATCGTCCTGTAGAAACCGCCCGGGCAAGTTGCGATCCCATGGTGGCCGTAGTGGTCCCCTCCTCGAGTTGCGCCAACCCCTCGTTAAACCAAGTGGGACAGTGGCCCATGGTAATCTGCCGGACGAAAGAGTGCGTCAACTCGTGCTTGAGCACTCGGGCGAGGTCGGCGTTCACCTGGGTCAAACCGGAAACGGGTATGCGGATTTTCCCATCGTTAAGTGCGCCCACCCAGGTGGGTGATCGTGTCACATCATTAAACGCTTGGTTGGGGTAGAGGAGTGCGACAATGACTTCGCGCGGGCTGTAGTCAAGGTCGAGCACGAGATTCTGAAACGATCCCTCCAGACTGTTAAGAACCTCGTTGCTCAGTTTCTCGCCCTGCTCGCCTTCATAGCGGAGCAGAAAGTGCTCGCTCCGCAGCTCTCGGTAGGAGCCCGAGATTTCTCGCTCGCGTTCCGCCTTGGCAATGGCTTCATGGAGGCGCGGGTTGTCCTGTATGGCCAGCGCCTTGTTCCACTGGGCGATGGCCTCATCCATATTTTCCATACCGTAATAGGCTGACCCTAGCAGCGTGCGGACGTCCCCAGACTTGGGGTAGCGGTCAGCGGCGGGCAACAGCAGGTCCACGGCCTCCAAATAATGATTCTGAGTCACCTGAAGGTAGCCGAGCGCCAGCGTTAAGGGCAGATCGTTGGGAAGCACTTTCAGCGCCTGTTGGTATCTCTGAATCGCGCCCTCGGGGTCGCCCTTGCGCGCCTGGAAGAGCGCCGCCTGCTGATAGCCCTGCTTAAGCAGACGGGTATTTTCCGGTGAGGGATTGTGGGCCATTTCGCTACCCAGGTGCAGGAGATAGGCCTCATCCACTGCCCCGGACTTGATGACCGGTGAATCTGTCGCGGAGGAGTCCCGCGCGGGAGGGGACGAAGGCAGCGGGACCTCCCGCACTTTCCGGGTCTCACTCAGATGCGGCGATTGCTCGTCAGCAGGCTCGTCTGATTTCTCGATATGGTCCACGATCGATCGAGGGATGGAAAGTTCTCCGCCCTGGATCGTGTAGACCACCTGCTTCGAGTCCTCTTGCGTCACCTGTCCCACTATCTTCCGGCCATTCTTCAAATAGATCACGTCAGCAGACGCGGGGGCAGGCATAAGCGTGGCTAGAAATGGAAAGAGGAACAAGGATACGCGTATCACTCGCTTGCTCCAGAGAATGGTCGGTTGACATCGTAATGTAGCTCGATGCCCAAGCATGTTATAAAAATAATACAACACCTGGAGCGATCGGGTACTGGTATCATTTGCGCGACATAGGCGTTCCAGGCGGTGGTCATTCCCGTCCCGCCATGGCGGGACGGGAATGGCGCTCGTTTCGAAAGGGATCCCATCCCAAATGACGCCAGCGCCGGCGGCGGTGTCGAGTTGTCCTGCGCGATCTTCCGCGCTAGAGTAAGAGCGAAGAGGTAAGAAAATGCTGGGCAAATCCGGCGTGTCAGGACGCCTTCTTCTCTACGGCCATTCCGGAATTTCTTGTCGGCACGCGGAGATTGTTTCTCGAGCCGCTAGTGCCTCCGTGTCCTCCGTGGGCAGAAGAGCTTTAACACAGAGGTCACTGAGATTCTCCGTGCCCTCTGTGTTGAGGTTTTGGAGGCAGGGAGGACACGGAGTATCTCGTTTTGGTGGCGCCCACCGGGCCGCGTTATGGACTTGGTGTGGCCTTCTCCTCGCAATGGTCTTGTGGCCTAGAATGGCCTGGACCGCGAGCGGGCTTGACCCCCAGGAAGTTTTCCACCAACTCCACAACGTTAAGGTAGACCCGGGCCAGGTCTATGTACTACGGCACGCGCAACTGGTCCGTGACCGCGTGAAGATGTTTTTCAATCGCGGGTACATCGGGTTTTTCACCCAGGCGGCGGGGGAAATCACCGGCGCGATTTACCTCGGGAAAGGGGAAATCCTGTTGATGCCCCCCACGCAGGTGGAAAAGGAGAGTCTCACCCGGTTTATCCACTCACCTATCCTTGAAGAACAGTTCAGTATGGCCATTTTGCGCTTTACCGACCAGACCGCCAGGGAACTGATCGCGGTGGGGGAAAAGCCGGAGCGAGACGACCCCGAACGGCCGTCGGACTTTCCTCAAAAGTGGAACTCCTCGCCCCGGCCCTTCGCGCTGGAGGATTCGCCCCGGATCTTTGAGGATTTGCTGGGAGACTCCTCAGTGCCGTATTTCCACGCGCGCTTGCAAGGGAACAACCTCGAATGGTTCGAGGTGTACGACGACGAACGATCACCGGAAGCTGTGAGCGTGGTTGCGGCTCGCCGCAACGGTGATGAAATATTCGCCGACCGCTGGTGTGCCTTTCCAAGTGAGACCTCTGCGGCCCGTTTCGCACATCAGGCGCCGGGGGCGGTGAAAGCTATTTCCTACGACATCGATACCCATCTCGAGCCCGACAACAGCATGAAGAGTCGCGCCGAGCTTCTGCTGGAATCACTCTCAAACTCGGACCGCGTGCTGACATTTGATTTCTCTCGATTGCTCAACGTCTCCGAGGTCTTGAACGAGCGGGGGGAAAGTCTGGTCGTGTATCCATACCCTCTGCAAGAAGATATTGAGGCGGGTGACCGAAGCAAGGGCTGGATTCAGGTAGTCTTGCCGGCCCCACATCCGGTGGGGGAAAGATACCGCCTCCACTTCGAATATCAGGGGAACGTCATCACCGACGTGGGCAACAACGTGTTGTACGTGGGAGAGAGAGGTGGCTGGTATCCGAATCTGGGGCTTGGACCTCCAGCTTCATTCGATCTTAAGTTCGATTATCCCGAGAGCCTTACGCTGGTGGCCACGGGAAGAAGGACCGAGAAGGAAACTGCGGGCGGTCGGACGCGCAATCGGTGGCGCTCGGACGGCGTATTTCGAATTGCCGGCTTCAATCTGGGACCCTATCATTCGGTCGAGCGCAGCGTCGGAAAAACGACGGTGGAAGTGTATGCGACGCGCGAGGCGGAAGCGGCGCTCGAGAACCGGCACACGCGGAAAATGGTCCCCCACTTTGTCCCCCCCGCCCCCTACCCCTCGCCACAGCGGACTCCATCGCTGGCGATCGATGCCGAAATGGTTCCTCCCCTGGCGCCCGCCGAATTACTGCAAAACGTGGCCGAAAGCGCTGCGCAAGCTCTCGCGTACTTCGAGAGTTTGTTTGGCCCATTCCCTTATTCTCGCCTCGCCATCTCTCAGATTCCCGGCAACTTCGGACAAGGCTGGCCAGAACTGGTCTATCTCCCCACCCTCTCGTTCTTGCGCAAGTCGGAGCGGTACGAGCTTGGCCTACCGGAAAAGACCGAGGACCTCCTTGGCCACGGCATGGTGGCCCACGAGATTGCCCACCAATGGTGGGGCAACTTATTAGGTTGGAAAACCTACCATGACCAGTGGCTTTCCGAAGGGCTGGCGACCTACGCGGCGGCGCTCGATCTTTCGAGGCAAAAGGACGGCGATCGCAGATTCCACGAACTCCTACGGGGCTACAAACTCGACCTGCTTAGCAAGGGCAAAAGCGGGATGATCAACGAAGCCAGCGGCCCCATCTGGCTCGGCCAGCGCCTATCTAATTCGCTGACTCCGGGCGGCTACGACACTATCGTATACAAAAAAGCATGCTGGGTCTTGCACATGTTGAGAGGACTGATGACAGACCCCTCCACAGGCTCCGACGAGAGGTTCTTCAGCCTGCTGCGCGGTTTCGTTGCCACTTATCAAGGCATGGATGTTTCAACGGAAGACTTCATTCGCTACGCGGAAAAGTACATGACTCACGTGAGCGACCTTGAAAACAATCGCCGGCTGGACTGGTTTTTCAATGAGTGGGTGTACGAAACCGGTGTCCCCACCTACAAACTGCAATCCAGCGTGGTCCAACTTTCCCCAAAGAAGTTCTTGGTCCAGGGCGCCATCACCCAGAGCGGGGTATCGAGCGATTTCGAAATGCTGGTCCCTGTTGTGGCCGAGGTGGGCAAAGACAAGAGGGCAAGCTTGGGGCGCGTTCCCGTGAGCGAAGACGGGGGGCGATTCAAGTTTACAACCACAGAAAGGCCCAAGCGGGTGGCCATTGATGTGGACAACCTGCTCGCCATCTGCGAGCAGTGATGTGGCGAATCCACTAGGTCGACACGGCAAGAACTGGGTTTATCCCGGCGGCCAGTGGAACGCCCGCCCAGCAAGAAGGTGGAGGTGAAGGTGGAACACGGTTTGACCTGCCCCAGACCCCGTGTTGACCACTGTCCGGTAGCCCTTAGTGTCCAGACCCCGCTCACGCGCCAGTTGTGTAGCCACCAAGGACAGGCGCCCGAGGAGTGCAGCATCCTCCGGGGTGGCATCTTTCAATGAGGCCAGGTGCTTGCGTGGGACGATGAGTATATGGATGGGCGCTTGCGGGTTGGTGTCCTCAAACGCCACAATCTCGTCATCCTCGAAGACAATCCGGGCGGGTGTCCGTCGCTCGACGATTCGGCAGAAAATGCATTGGTCCATGTATCCTTGTAGGGGCAGGCTTTGTGCCTGCCCTGGGCGACCACAAGGGTCGCCCCTACCACCCGCGTCGCGAAAACCGCGAACGGGATTCTTGTTTCAACCCCATTAACAGTCTAATTCAACCGCACAACGAATGTCTCCGTCGCCAGGTTCGCCCTGCGGAGGCTTTGTGCAAGAGCGCGCGCAGCGTCTTCCGTGCTCTCACGGCCAACCCGGACGCGGTAAAAAAGGCCGTCGCCGCGGTCGAAGTCCTGAATGATGACCGGCCCGAATTGAGATTCGATGCGCTGCTTCAACCGCTCAGCGTTGCTCGGGTCCTTAAACGCTCCCACCTGTACCGCGAAAATTCCCGGGATCGCGACCCCCTCTCCAAGTCCCAAAATCTCAAGGTACACCTGTGCAATGCCTGACATGTGCATGGCCTGAGCTGCCGCATAAGAGAGGTCGATAATGCGCCCTTCGACGAAAGGCCCGCGATCGTTAATTCGCACCGTCACCTCGCGACCGTTCTCGAGGTCGTGAACATTTACCCGAGTGCCGAACGGCAAGGTCCGGTGAGCGGCGGTCATGCCGTACATGTTATAGATTTCGCCGTTGGCGGTTGGGCGCCCGTGGTAAGGGTGGCCGTACCAGGAAGCGATTCCTCTTTCGCCCTGGACAATCGGGGCGGGTGTTGCCGAGGGTGTGCCGCGCGTTGCTTGAGCGGGATGATGCCGGTGCAGGCAGCCGGTCGAAACCAAAATGACACCGCCCACCGCAACCATCCGCGCTGTCCGCCGCAGATGGGTCCCCTTCGATTTCCAAGCCAGGCTATCGGCCACTCGTTTCAGGTTTGTCCCTCTCATTCTCCCCTGTAGCTATTCTAATTAACACAACTGCGGGCGACAAATGAATTTCCTGACGGGCCGGAGCGTGCCTGGGCTATAATTGATTTTGCCGCCGGAAACATCAGGCCACATGAATGGGACTTCCACCTAAACTCTGGTTTCAACTGGAACGGCTGAAGAGAGTATTCCGTTCCACATTCGGTACGTCGACTCAGAAATACGATACTTCGCATCGGATGTGCCCGAACTGTCGCGCCCTGGTTGAACGCAATGCGTCGGTCTGCCCCTTTTGCGGAGAGAAATTAGGCTCGGCGCGGGCGCGTCCCTCCTCAGCCGTCCCTGGTAGAATTCTGGGCGTAATCCCCATTCCTTCCACGGCCACCTCGGCGGTGGTGGCAGCCACTATCGCCCTTTACGCCATCTCCTGGTACATGACGGTCTCATCAGGCTCGTCCCAGCTCAGTCCGGAGTCGGTGATGGGCGGGATCAGCGGCGAGGTGCTGCTCCGTCTCGGCGCCAAGAGTCCTCACATCTTCATTGGCCAATGGTGGCGGCTTGTGACGGCCATCTTCCTGCACGCCGGGTTGCTGCACATCGGGTTCAATCTCTGGTGCCTTTTCGATCTTGGGCCGCAAGTTGAGTCACTGTTTTCGAGTGCCAAGTTCGTGGTGTTCTATCTGGTTGCGGGGGTGGCGGGATTCCTCTTGAGCTTTTGGTGGAGTCCTTTCGGGATGTCGGTGGGGGCTTCAGGCTCGATCCTGGGGATGATCGGGGTCCTGATCGGCGCCAGCTTCCATCATGGTCACCTTGGCAGGGAATATCGTGGGCAACTTTGGCGCTGGGTGATCTACATTTTCATCTTTGGCCTTTTCTTTGCCGTCGATAACGCAGCTCACATCGGGGGGCTGGCCAGCGGCGTGCTCCTGGGGTACCTCGTCCCGGAAGGCGAAGAGGAGACCCGCGCCAGCCAAAACCTATGGAACCTCCTCGCTTTACTGTCAATCGTGATCATCGCCGGCTCCTTTGCCCTTATGGCTTTACAGTTGGGGCAGCCTGTCCGCTAGTGTCGCGTAACACCTAACTTTTGACAATTGGCCAACCGCGCTGCCGCCCTGGTTGTAGGGGTACGGCAAGCCGTACCCTCTTCATTTTTATCGCGCGACCGAGCCACGAGGGTACGGCAAGCCGTACCCCTACAACCAGGCAGTGCCCCGCGACCATTGTCAAGAATTGGATGTTACAGCACAGTAGGCTCCGAGCCAGAATTCCCGCCACGATTTTGAAAATGGTATAATTCATGGCATGAGAATTACCATGGATTCTGCGGGAAGACTCGTCATCCCCAAAAAGATTCGCGAGGAGGCAGGACTGAAGCCCGGGGCAGTTCTCGACGTTTCTTGCCGGGACGGGCAGATTGAAATCCAGCCCGCGACCATGCGGGTAGGTTTCATGCGGCGGGGGCGATTTGTGATTGCTCTTCCCAAGAAGCGACACCGTGAAGCGTTTACAGCGGAAACTGTCGAGAAAGCCCTGAATGCCGTGCGCGAGGAGCGGGCGGGACGTATCTGATATTCGTTTTGATTCCCATGTGGTCGTGCCCAGTAAGAAGATTCCTTGAGACTTGTCCACGGTGCAGGCAGCTTTGACAGGAAATCACGCCTTCTAATTTCTGTTGGAGGGTGCAGAGAGTATGGAAGGAAATCCTCAGGGATAATTGGTGCGTTGAGCAAATCCATCGATAAGAAGAAACCCAACGGTTGGTGGGCGCTCCTGCCGGATGTGTGGTTCCTGCTCAGACCGCGCCGGGGCCTGTTGGCTGTGGGCTTCTGTGTGATGGTGGTGAACCGCGTGGCCGGGCTCGTTTTGCCGGCGTCCTCGAAGTTCCTGATTGATGACATCATCGGAAAACGCCACCTGCAACTCCTGGTTCCGCTCGTGCTGGCGGTAGTCGGCGCCACGGCCGTGCAGGGGGTTTCTTCTTACGCCCTGACGCAACTCCTTTCCAAGGCTGCGTGGCGGCTTATTTCTGACCTGCGCTGCCAGGTGCAAGCCCACATTGCGCGGCTGCCGGTGTCCTTCTATGACTCCAACAAGACCGGGGTCCTGGTGTCGCGCATCATGAGCGATGTGGAAGGGGTGCGAAACCTGATCGGCACCGGGCTGGTGGAGTTCGTGGGTGGACTGCTGACGGCGACCTTTGCCTTGATCATCCTGCTGCGCATAAGCGTTTTGATGACCGGCTTGGCTTTTCTGATTCTTCTCGGGTTTGGACTCTTTCTCCGCAAGTCTTTCGGCGTAATCCGTCCGATCTTCCGCGCCCGCCCCAAGATCAACGCCGAGGTTACAGGACGACTCACCGAATCGTTGGGCGGGGTGCGGGTGGTGAAGGGCTACCACGCCGAAGAGCGGGAAGCAAAGGTCTTTGCCGCGGGGGTGCGGCGGCTCCTCGACAATGTTTTGAAAACCCTCACCGCCACTTCCCTCATGAGTCTTTCGGCGACCACTCTGCTGGGCATTGTCAGCGCCCTCATTATGTACCTGGGCGCCCGTCAAATCGTTGCCGCACACATGACGCTCGGCACCTTCGTAACCTATACGATCTTTCTGGGACTTTTGGTGGCCCCGGTTTTCCAGATTGTCATGATCGGCACGCAGATCACGGAAGCCCTCGCAGGACTTGAACGCACGCGCGAAGTCCTTAGCGAACGCCCCGAGGACGAGGACCCGGCGAGGTCGCTGCGCCTGGACCACATTCAGGGTGAAGTGGTCTTTGAGAACGTCAGCTTCGCTTATGAAGCAGGCAAAACGGTGCTGAACGACCTCAGCTTCAAATCCGCGCCGGGTACGGTCACCGCCCTCGTCGGGCCGTCCGGCTCGGGGAAGTCCACCATGATTGGGCTCATCGCGGCCTACTACACACCGGGCGCCGGAAGAGTGCTGGTGGATGGAATTGACCTGGCCAAAGTGCGCCTGGACTCCTACCGCACCCGGCTGGGAGTGGTATTGCAGGAGAGCTTCCTGTTCGATGGAACCATACGGGAAAACGTGGCATTCTCACGCCCCGACGCCACAGAGGAGCAGAACCTCGCGGCTTGCCGCATCGCCCGTGTGGATGAGTTCGCCGAGACTTTTGAAAAGAAGTACGAGACCGTGGTGGGCGAGCGGGGCGTGAAGCTCTCCGGCGGCCAACGACAACGTGTTTCCATCGCGCGCGCTATCCTGGCCGACCCCAGAATCTTGATCCTCGATGAGGCCACCTCGAGCCTGGACTCCGAATCCGAGGCGATGATCCAGGAAGGGCTTTCTTACTTGATGCGCGGCAGGACTACCTTCGTTATTGCGCACCGCCTCTCGACCATCCGTCGCGCTGACCAAATCCTGGTGATCGAGGGAGGACGGATTATCGAGCGAGGCACTCACGCCCAACTCTTCGCTGCCGGTGGGCGCTATTACGAGTTGTACACCAAGCAGCACGGCGTCGAAACAAACCTCTTCCTCGCGCCGGGTGAAGGCGACAAGATGCGGGAAGCCGGAGTGGAGTCAGAGGCCACCCCCATTGCGGAGCGAGAGGGGGCGATCTCCAACGCCGTGCGCCTGCTGCGCGGGCGGGATGGATGACGAAGGCAGGTTTGGCCGTAGATTGCAAATACAACCGCGATCGCCACGAGACCAAGCGTCTGCGAGTTCGCGGCCCATGTGCCGTTCTTCAGAGACCGATGGTAGCCCGGTGTACCCGGATATCATCGTGCATCGAAGCGGTGGATATGATGTCTCGGCCAATCCAGGGTTTCCCAGCGGGCCACGCTCAGGTGGGCGTCCGTCAAACTCCAACCTTCGGCGGCCAGAAGGAGGACGACCCGTTGACACCGAGGGAAAATTGGAGATACCGTTAAGCGTACGTCTGGAGGTGACATTTATGGCAAAGCTGCCCGACATCATTCCCATTACCGACCTTCGACAAGACGCAGCCGCCGCCTTGAAGCACCTCAAGTCATCGAGGCAACCTGTCGTCATTACGCAGCGGGGAAGGGCCGCGGCGGTTCTTCTGAGCATGGAAGCCTACGAGCGCAGTGAACACGAGCGCCAACTTCTGCATCTCCTTGCACGGGGCGAGCAAGAAATCACGGCTGGGAAGGGATTTGATCTGGATGAGGTCCTGGTTGAGGCTGACGCTCTTCTTGCCGGTGGCCCAAAGTGAAAGTCCGGTTCACACCTTCCGGACGAATTCAGTTTCTCAAGGCAGTGTCCTATATTCTGCAAGACAATCCGAAAGCAGCCGTCCAGTTCCGTAAGAGAGCGGAGCACGTACTACAACGCCTCACGCGATATCCGGAGTCCGGCCGGCTTATTCCAGAGTTTCCGGATCTTCCCTTTCGCGAGGTGATTGTCCAGCCCTATCGTCTGTTTTACCGTCGTGAGGACAGGACCATTTGGGTGGTCGCATGCTGGCATGGAGCACAGTTGGCGACGGAACCGATCAAGCGCGTGGTCGTCCGACGAAAATTGGGATGACCGCAAATGCCCCGAGCGTCAGGAAGTAAACGGCTCCCGAAACAGGGTCACGGGTTTCAAAATACCCGCGAATTGTCAGCCCCCGAACCCACAGCACAAACGTGAACTCGACCAGAAGCATAAGCCCAAGTGCGATACATCCCAAGGCCAGCCGCCTCGACCGCAGAGGCGGAATGCCGGCATGCCGAACCACCCACCGGGCCGCGAGGATGGAGACGCCAAACATGATGGGGGCTTCAATCAGTTCAGCCGTCCTCACACCCAATCTCGGGACTACCCAAAGCGTGCGGATGGCGCCGAGCATGAATCCGGCTGCAAACACGAGGACGAAATAGAGCACGCCAGCTTTGAGAGTTTCCTTCATGGTTGAACCAGCCAACGCCAGAGCACAATCAATTCATTCACTGCAAACAGGGTGCCAAATATCGCTTTGTTGTTCCTAGCCAGCCAGTCGGGCAGGTAAATGTCGAAGTTGGCTGCTCGATCCTCAGTGAAGCGAGCCGCCCAATCCGTCAGCGGACATCGCCCTCGGTTCGCGGCGAGCACCGCACATTCGCAGACAATGAATGCCGTCAAGATGAGCGCCCAACGGAAGTGCCGCGTAAAGGCTGTAACGGGCAGCGCCAGAATGAAGCCAGCCAACACTGCCCATATGGCAGTGTGCAGGAGCTTGATTGCCGCCAGAAGGTAATCGGGATGAAGAATCTGTCGATGCGAGAGTGGCATCATGACATACCAGCGGAGGGTCAGGACCACCTTGTCCCGGAATCCGCATATCTGGCGGAGTTCAAAGCCGCGACGGAGGAGCCGGAAACAGCGATGCGACAATACGTGCGCGGACATCGGCGCCTAAGGCTGCAACCCCAGCGCCCTCGTCGTGAACTCGACCAGTGGCAGCATCGTCCGGCACGCGGCGACGAACTCCCGCATGAGCTTGGGGCCACACACCTGCGCCTCGGTGAGCCCGACCGACGCCACGAAATCCTTCCGCTTGATGTCCTCGATGAACCGGTTATTCGGGTCGAATCCTCGCGGCGGCCGCATGAGGCTGTCGCCCTCAAGCTCCAGCTTCCGCCTGACCTTTGCCCATTGCTCGGGCTCGGCGACAATCGCCATGCGGATTCTAGTCAAGGCGCTATTGTCAGGATGCCAGACGCCCGCGGCCGCGAAGCAGTTGTCCGGCTCAAGCTGGAGATAGAACACGGGCGCATGGGCGTCCTTGCCGCTGGCGTGAGAGAAGTGTATGCCAACATGCGTTTTGAAAGGGCGCTTGTCCGGCGAGAACCGGGTGTCTCGATATATCCGGAAGAGCGAACCGCGCGCGGGGCGCGGGTCGGCGACGAAATGCGGGCTGAGCTTGTGCAGATGCGGCCCAAAGCTGCTGATGAACAGCAGCGCCGGGTCGCGAACAACTTCTTCATATCGTTCCTTGTTTTTGGCAAACCAGTCCCGGTTGTTGCGGCGCTTAAGCTGGCGCAAGAAACCGAACAGTTCTGGGCAAAAGAACGTAGTGTCGGGCATCGTTAGTCCCCAAAAATGACAAGATAGCACAGACTCTGTTGGGCATCCTCTCCAAAGATGTAGCTGCTTCCGCATCGTTTGAGGCGTCGTGGGCTACGGGAGGTAAGGGCAGCGATCACCTGAAGATGGTCGTTCCAGCCACAAAAGCCCCAAATGAAACGATAGCGAATAGAAGGAAGGTTAAAAGCGCCCGCTTGAGGCCTCGCGTTTTCACTAGATAGTAGGGGACAATAACAGGCCAGGCGAGAAATAGGAAGAACCCCATGTCCCAAACGCGCAGGGTTCGTCTCTCTCGACTATCCACGTCGAGCCAGTAGCCAATCAGAGAGAAGAAAACGACGTATTGGAAAAGCGCTGACGCCCCCGAAATGTCTGAATGCCGGGCCAAGCAAGCGCCTCTTTCTACCTGGATAGCGGCTGAAAGCGCAAATATCAAAATGGCCCAACACCTTGCGCCGAAAGAGGAACTCTTCATAAAGGAACCGACAGTTCTCTTTTGACCTTCGACCGCCCCGAAGTATACACCCTTCGCGGGTGGTGCATGCGTCCCGGCGTTTCTGTCGGGACGTATGAGGCACCCGTCGTTTTCCTTGGTGTCGTTGTGCCTTGGTGGTGACCGCGCTTTTCTCAGCGCCCTCGAAAACGGGCTTGGGCGGCGTACAACGAACTACGCGCAAGAACGAACAAAGTGTGGCCATCGGGACCGCCGAATAACAGTTGCGATGGCCGCTCGGGAATATCAATCGTATCGATCAGATGGCCCGATGGATCGTAAACGAACACCTGCCCCGCTGCGATATAGACGTTGCCCTTTTCGTCCACCGCCACACCCTCTCCGCCTTGCTCAGCAAAGAGCCGCAAGTCCGAGATTGCGCCATCCGCGCCGACCTTGCCGGCATACGTCTTCTCTGCGGACTCATCCGACACGTAGAACGGCTGGCCCGCCACTGCGGGCGCCATGCCGAAAGCTCGCAGCAGGTCGTTAAGCTTGGTCCCATAATAGAGCTGCCCAGTCACGAATTCCTTTCCCGCTGGAAAAAAAGTACCTCCGTCTGGAGAGACGAATTGATAGGGCTTGGGGACGGATACCGCTGTCGCGCCCTTCCAGTAATTGACAGGCAGAACCGGCGTCATTCCCGGACGTGGCGCAGCGGGCACGGCTTCTATCAGAGTGATATCTTCACCCGGCAAGCCGGGTTTAAAGCTGTACACGGTCCCCTTTCCTGCATACGAAATTACGATCAGGTCATCGGACTTATCGAAGACAAGTTGGACCGGATCCAGTGGATTATCGCGGACCTTCGATAACTGGCGAGCTGCGGCAGCCCAGCGGTAGATGGTTTGCCTTTTGGCGTCGACGAAATAAAGATCCCCGGAGCCGTCGACCGCTCCTCCGGAAATATTGAAGAAGCCAGTCGCCACTCTCTCCAGCTTGGCGCCTTCGGCAAGAACGGGAGAAGGGTCTTTGGGGCGGACTTGCGGCGCGCCGCCGGAAATCGTCAGCCAGGCGAATTCGCGTTGCCGCACCTCCAGGTTATGGGTTTGATCGTAAACGGCGTTGTCGAAGGAGACTTTGCTGTCGCTATAGCAATGGACGTTGCGGAACCGTATATTTTGAGAGTTTGCAACCCTGATGGCGTCCCGGAAGGGCTGATCGCTGCTTACGACGCGATACATGTGCAGGTTCGCAATGGTGATGTGGCTCGAATCCCGGATCTCGAGTGGCAATGCGAGCCCGCTCTCGCCCCGCTCCTCCTCCGTCTGGAGCGCGTAGATTTGCCAATTGGACACATTGTGCAGCACCACTTCGTTGCGAACGTGATGCTCGCTGGACAATTCATAAATTCGTCCTTCGCTTGACGTGTCTGAGATGTACAAACCCGCTTGTGCGAACGTGCTGGGCGTCCAGATGTTCAACGAAAGTCCCGCCGCCGGTGATCCACAGGCTTGGATACTGCCCGTCCCAGCGTCGATCCGAATCGGGATCGGCGGTGTGGTTATTGTTATAGAGTTTTTCCCATGCTCGGGAACTCTCTTCTGCGGTGGCATTCGGATCGATGGTGCCGTGCCCGCCCAGGAAGCGCACATCGTCCATTAGCGATTCCCTTCCGGCCATCCACTTGGCGGCCACCGCTCGCGGATTGATGCCGTTGGTGTATAGACCGATGCCGGTGACGATATTGGTCCCGTCTTTGGGGGTTTCAAGCAGCGCCTTGGGACTGCCAATACCCTGAAAGGCCGGGGTTGAGTCGGCAAGGAATATCCGTGTGACGCTCGGCTGAAGGCCGATGAGCACCGTATCCGGCCTCAGGGTGATGGTGTCCGTAACCCGATACTGGCCGGACGGCAGGTAAATCGCGCGATGTTCAGCAATGGCTTTTTTGAGTACCTCGGTGTCGTCCGTCGAGCCGTCACCCTGAGCGCCCAGGGCGCGGATATTCACCCAGGTATCCATCGGCGGCAAGTCGGGCAGGTCAGACTTGACGGGTCTTGGTAATGCATTCATTGGCGCTGTCTCATAGACGTCTTGAATTGCGGGTGCAGCACCCACATCCTGGAAATGAAGCCCATGGGAAAAAGTCTTCACCTCGTATATTTCTCCCGCACCGGCAATTTGCTTCCCACTCTCGCGGTAACACGCAAAAACCGGAACCTTCCGGCAGACGACGTTCTCCATGTTGATCTCAGTGCGCGCATTGTTCTCATTGCTGATGATCACGGCGGGGCCGCTGATGTTTTCCAGGCGCGCATCTTTTAACCAGAGCTCGTCGGAATATTGGGGATCGATGGAAATGGCCGTGGGGACATTTTTGAATTGCGAACGGATCAACGTCAGACCCGCTTCGTGCTCCCGGATCGCCGCCTGGCGTTGCCCCTCGAAGGTGGAGTCGATCACCGTGAACTGCCATCCGGGGGAAGGTTTCCCTGTCCAGATGCCGAATTCGCCCCCATAAAAATGCACGTCCCGCGCCACGTTGCCGCCGTCGTGAATTCCCGCAAGTCCGGAGCCGATGTGGAAGTCCATGTGCGCCAGAAAACAATGCTGCGCATAGTGAGCCCGTATGCCCACCGCGCCCGGATTGCCTTCACCAATTTCAATATCGATGTTGCTCACGGCAGAATAGAACGTGCCCGGGCTGGCGTCACGCGGGGGGGCATTTGTCCGCGGACGGCCGCCCGCGAAAAACACCATGTAAGCGGGGCCCTGCTGAAAACCCGGCGTGTTTGCGGACAGCACGAACCTGGGCCGCTCAGGGCCAAACCCGATCAAGCGGATTCCCGGCCAGATATAGATGGTCTTGGTCAAACGGTAGCGGCCCGCAGGAATGAAAAGAATGCCCTGGTTGGTCGTCTCCTGAACCTTATTGATGGCCCGTTGTAAGGCATCCGAATCGTCTGCGATTCCGTCCCCATGCACGGGAAAATGATCGCGGGTTAAGTAAACCGCTCTTGCATCGTCCAGGCGGGCGGGGTAGTAGGAGGATCCCCACAGCGGAACGGACGCTGCCAAGGCTGTAACTATTGCCAGAAATGTTTTTATCATTTTCATACTCTTGTCCAGTAACGTAAGTTCGTTGCATAAATGCCGTACTGTGAGAACGGCTCTACAGCCCCGATAGGGGCGGTAGAACTTAGCCCACGGCGTGAGCCGTGGGTAGGCGAGCCCTCCCTCACCCCCATCCCCTCTCCCGCCCGCGCGGGAGAGGGGGGTCCCGCAGAGGCGGGACGGGGAGTGGGTCGCCTCTCCCAGGGCTTGCGCCCTGGGCTATCCCGCCTTGCGGGACCCCTGTCGGGGCTGAGAAGCGAATCCCTCGCCGGGCAGACTTCATGAATGAACTTACGTTACATGACACTCTCTCACCGCGGCATTATAACTCGGACGAGCAGTCCTTCGGCGGCTCCTTGGCGAGTTGGCGCAGAGTGCAGCGTAGGGGCCAGCGGCGCCGGCCCACCGTGGCCGAACGCCGTTCGGCCCTACAACATGTGCAAAATGTTTGCTGAGCGCGCGTTGCGCCTCGCCCCATGCTCACGCCCAGTAGTTGCGGTCGAGGGAGCGGTACTGAATGGCTTCGGAGATGTGGGCAGTGCCGATGGCGTCGGCGGCGTCAAGGTCGGAAATCGTGAGCGCCACTTTCAGGATGCGGTCATGGGCGCGGGCGCTGAGGCCCAAGCGCGTCATGGCGCTCTCCAGCAGGCGCTCGCAGTCGGCGGAGATGTTGCAGTACTTGCGGATCTGCCGCGAGCTCATCTGCGCATTGCAATAAATCTTTTCGCCCGGGAAGCGGCGCAACTGGCGCTGGCGGGCTTTGATGACGCGCTCACGAATCTGGTCCGAGCTTTCCCCGCCCGAGTCCTGCCGCAACTCCTGGTAGCGGACGGCGGGCATGTCGATGTGGATATCAATGCGGTCGAGCAGCGGTCCGGAAATCTTCGAGACGTAGCGCTGAATGATGGGCGGCGTGCAGGTGCACTCGCGCGAGGGGTCGTTGAAGAACCCGCAAGGGCAGGGGTTCATGGCGGCGGCCAGCATGAAGCGCGAAGGAAACGTCAGGGACATGGCGGCGCGTGAGATGGTGACCGTCCCGTCTTCCACGGGCTGCCTCAAAACCTCGAGCACGTTGCGCTGGAATTCCGGCAACTCGTCCAGGAAGAGCACGCCGTTGTGCGCCAGGCTCACTTCGCCCGGCCGGGGCACGGCGCCGCCTCCAATCAGTCCGGCGTCCGAAATGGTGTGGTGGGGAGAACGGAAGGGCCGCGTGCCCACCAGGCCCGCGCCCGGCTCCAGCACACCGGCGACGCTGTGGATCTTCGTGGTCTGGATCGCCTCATCGAAAGTGAGCGGCGGCAGAATGGTGGGGATGCGCTTGGCCAACATCGTCTTGCCGGCGCCCGGCGGGCCGATCATCAGGATGTTGTGGCCTCCGGCAGTGGCAACTTCGATGGCGCGCTTGGCGTGGAGCTGGCCCTTGACGTCGCGGAAGTCCACGCTGTACTGGCTGGCCTGCGCCAGCAGGGCGGCGCTATCCACTTTGGCCGGCGTGAACTCGCGCGTCTCGTTGATGAAGTCCAGGACTTCCGGCAAAGAGCGCAGGCCGTAAACCTGCAACTCCTCCACCACCGCAGCTTCGCTGGCGTTTTCCACCGGCAGGACCATGCGCTGGATACTCTTTTGCCGTGTCATGGCGGCAATCGAAAGCGCGCCCTTGATGGGGCGGAGGCCGCCATCGAGCGAAAGTTCACCCAGAAACAAAGTGTTCTTGAGGTCGGTTTTCAAAAGCACGCCGGTGGTGCCCAGGATGCCCAACGCGATGGCCAGGTCAAATCCCGAGCCTTCCTTCTTCACGTCCGCCGGGGCGAGGTTGACCGTAATGTTCTGGAAGGGAAATTCCAAGCCGCAATTTTTGATGGCGGACTTGATGCGCTCGCGGCTTTCGCGCACCGCGGCGTCGGGAAGACCCACGGTGGTAAAATTGGGCAAGCCAGCGGAAATATCGACCTCGACCTCGACTGGATAAGCGTCAATGCCGTAGACGGCAGCGCTGAGTGCTTTGAAAAGCATAGGAATCACTTCGTATTAAAGTAGGGGCGGTTCGCGAACCGCCCCTACGTTGAAATTGTAGCGGCGAGTTTACCTCGCCACGTGGCGGCATCCCGACCTGACCGGGACAGGTTCCGCCGCCTCTGCAACAAGCTGACCCACTACCGACCGATCCGCGAGTCCTTAATCGGCGGGGAAGTATACCAAAATTAACCTCAGCGCGTCCTGGAAAACGCAATCGGCGCATTCCACCCACCGAGCCAGACCCGTGTCGCTATAGGGGAAGTGCATGTAGCGCGAAACCCGCCTTGGCGGGTGACGCATGCATAGCGCCACTTGCGATGTGTGCGATGCAAGATGCGGGGGTGCCAGCAAAGCATCACTGTAATGGCCCCAAAATCTCGCGCCGTTCAAGACCTGGTGGCTTTGCTCATTCCGGTCACTGGGCCCGGCTTCCGCTCGGCGTTCACTGATCGCACGCATGCTAAACAGCAGCATGTCTGCGCCACGCGGCGAATATCTGCTTGTCAACTTTCTGGCAACGGCAAGGCCCGCTATGTTTTGCACTTGTTTCAGGATTTTAGGTTGTCGGCAAGCCTCTATAGCTCGGGCAGCTCCACCGTGTATTTCCAGATTCTGGAGACTCCACTCGTTGTCTCTTGGTTATAGGCTTCACAAAAGGGAAAAATGAGACTTGTGGGGCTATTACGACATTCGGTCAAGTAATATATCGCAAAGCCGAGCACCTGCGGTTTCGTGGCGAGGGGGCTCAGGTAGAGGTTCGTAATCGGCTTCCGAGCACTAGCCCGGCTGACGATCTCGCGGAGTGTGCTTGCCGTCGCGAATGGGTCATTAGCAGGCGCGAAGTAGCTGCTCGCTTCATCAGCGGTGCTCCGGCCAACCGCCTCCTCCGCGCGGTACGCATTTAGTACGTTCTCCTGGTACATATCAGCGCGCAATGACGGAAGACCGAAAATCTGGATCTTTTTGGAGAACTCTTTGCTTTCTGCCACTTGGGCGATCAATTGATGATCGTACCCGGCGCCGATGATTAGGTAATCATTCGATGTATCGGGATTATGTGTCCCTTCGAACCCCGCGATCTGCCGCACTTCCACTACGACCTCATCGGAGAAATGGGTTTGCTCCCGTTTGGTGTAAATGACGGGTTCCGTGTACAACGCATCAAATCGCCGGACGCCACGTTCAGCCAACCACCTCAGCAGGAAGATGAGGTATGGGCGAATGAAGCCGGTGATATCGATGCCCAGAGTCTTCCCAGGAACGTTTCCAATCGAGGTGTCCCAAAATGACCTTACATACTCTGCTTCATCGCGCGAGGGGGAAGCGAAGGCAGCGGGCGGATACTCTTCCTTCGGGAAGCTATACTCCGGAAAAACTAGCCAATGCTTTGATCCGGCGGCTGCCCTGTTATACACGGATCGAACTCTTTCAGCCGCCGTGTACGCCGAAATGAATATGTCCCACCGAACCTCGGCAGGCCAATCACCTTCTACCGGCAGCTCACCCTTATACAATAGGGTGTAATCAATCATGGTCCTGCTCCGCGAACAGATCCGGTGCGTCGGCTTCGGACTCCTCGGGCAGTTTTGAACGACGTCCGAAGAAAGGTGCACTCATCCGATCCACCCGCGTCTCTGCAAGCTCGTCGAACTCCTCCGCGTGTTCTGGGTCGAACACCGCGTTCAGCTCCTCGGGCGTCAGCGCGAGCACTCCTCGCCGGTAGATCGATAGATCCCACCTGGGCGCAAGCATCCGGTTCAGTTGGTATTTCGCGTCAATACGTTCTGTATTCCGGTCCCGTTGTGCTCCGACATCGATGAGTAGGGACCACTTCTCAGTCAAATCGAGAAGGCGGCGCGCAGTTTCCGAGGACCGGGACACGTCGGCACTGAATGTCGAACATGAGCATTCAGAAGGTTTTTCTGAGAATCGGATGCCGCGGAACAGTGTTCCCAGCCGGTTAACACCGTCCATGACAAGCTGTCCCTCGCGACCAATCATGCGTGCGTCTCGATAGAACCACTCGGAAGCCTCCAATACTCCTGCCTGCTGAGACCGCATGGAGATCGGTTTGTCGCGGAAGGGGCGTTCCCCGTTGAACGTCGCCCACGCGAAGATATGCTTGAGCAGGATTAGCAAGTTTCGCGGGAGGCCTGAGGAAATTTCGATAAACGTAGTGAGCCCGACGTAGCGTTGGCGCTGGTCGGTTTCACGATATAGCTGGGCCAATAAATCGGCCTTGAAGTGGCCAAGAGTTCTCTGGTACCGACCAGTCTCACCTATCCCTGCGATATAGCCGCGACACTCATTCGCAATCGCCTGGGCAGCTTCGAGCAAATTACGCTTGGCGCTCCATTCCTTGTAAAAGAGGAGGAGATTGGCTTTCTCGAGAAGCGGGAAGTCCGGGCAACTAAGCAGCTGGAGGACCCTCTCGATATCCGCGGACTTGTGCAATCCCGGGGTCGCATTTCCCTTGAGCCCCTGATCGAGGTGTTGGTGAAGATTCTTGAAGTACGGCCGCTCACGCTCACGGTATTTTTCGATCACGTAGGAAGTTTCGGAGGCGGAGAACGGGGATTCCTCCAGTTCCTCGAAACACGCACCCAGGGATTTTGCCATGGCGTCGAGCGCCGTAGGGGCTGAGGGGACGCGGTTGAACTCCGCCAACCGCTTCACGATCAACCGTTTGGCGAATTCCTCGTAGTGCTCGTCTTCCCGCAAAACTGCGTCCAGCCGCAGAACTTCGAACTCAGATCCTTCCTTGTTGTCCTCGTCCGCGCTGTACGTACTGAGCGTACGAACGCCGTACATGCGGGCTCCGATTTTGAAGGAGCATGGGCTCCGCCGTTCCCGCAGAAGCGTGTTCACGTATTTCTGTTGTATCTTGGATAGGTTCTCAAATTCGTCAATCAGATAGAGGAACAGACAATCACGGAGCGACAAAAGGTTTGCCGCGACAACCTTAGGAATGCCAAAGATGAGATCTCCGCGAGTGACGGCAATATGCACAGGCAGTGCGCGAACGATCGCCGAATTGTTGACTGCGCCGTCCAACTCCCGCTGAAGCTCACGGAGCAATGCGTTCAGGCCCGAAAGGCTCGTTGGCGATGCATGCTTACCCAAGTGGATCAGGGCCGACAATTCTGCCACCACATCGGCCTCACGGTCCTCCAACTCCGGCGTCCCACCGACAGCACTCAAAATAGTACCTAGAACCAGTTGAGACAACCAGAGTTCAATGTAGTACGCGAAAACTTCAGCCCAGATCTCCTCGGTCTGCCCTTTGTCCCTGAAACGCGCCGCGTTAAGGCCACCGCATCGAAGATAAACGCCGAGGTAGCCGTCCTTCTGTATTCCCCGGATCACATCTTGACCGTGGCGAATGCGCTGTAGAGGATACGAAAAGTACCTCATCAGGTGGGTCTTGCCACTACCTTTACCACCGAGGATCAGCATAGGCATCGGTGAGGTAAGTTTTGCCAAGCTGGCGAATCCATTCCCCGAGGAGATGTCAACCCAGTAGTCATTTATTTCCTGGTCCGAGAAATCATCGCCCTTTGTGATGTTAAACGGATTTAGAGTTGAGTCTTTCATCAGATCACCATTCCAGCTTCGGATAGCGCCGAAATATCGGCTTCCAGGGCACACCGTCAGGTCCATCAAACCAGATGATCGGCAGTGTATTGTCCGGCGTGTTATGGTGAAACCCGATCAAGAGTTGCGAATCCTCGAAGCCAAGCGCATGCGCCGGCGGCCTCATCCTCTCACCGTATAGCCTGCACATGCTCCTGCAAAATGCCGGGTCAATTTCAGCCAATCGATTGCGAAAATACCGCGAATCGTCCGAGAAACACTTGAACGATGAATCTAGCTCATAGATAGCCCTAGCCGAATCGAATCTGGTTTCTTTCTTGACCTTGCTGATTCCCTTTGCTGTGGCGAAGAGGACGTAGTAGTCCACGAACGCGTCCGGCTTTAGCCTCTTAATCTCTTCTACGACATCTCGCGAATACTCGCTACCCTGCTTACCTGATCCACAGAAATCGTCGATGAAAATGTAACGCAACACAGCTGAATCACGAAGCTGGACTGAACCGGCTCCTCCAAGGCGTGTAAAAATCTGGTGTGTGTGAATGAACAGATCTTTAGGCAAGTTGTTCTCTTGTCGAAAGTAATACAAGAGATGACAGCCGCTTTCGGAGGGATTGCCGACGCCAAGAAAGCGCGTCGCTTGGAGTTGCGCCGTGAATAGCGGACCGATAAGTAGGGGATTTAACGTGTCGTTATTGGCACGGCGAATGTCTTCAATGATTGGGTAGCGGTAAAGGTCGCGATAAAGCGCCTTGAGTAGTCCACGGATCTCTCGGTCGCCAAAGTACATAAAGTTTGACAACAGGAATAAGGCATGCGCTCGTTTGTCCGGACCAGTATCGCTCGAAGGAGCAAAATTATCCAACCACTCCGTGATTGCCGGATCCGTTGCTCGGCGCTCCCAAATGGTTTCATTCAGCGTTTTGATCTTCGCCATGAGAGACGGTATTAGCGGCTCCATTCCGGTACCCCTCCCTTACTGAAGATCAGGACCCACTCCCTCGTGATAACGCTGGCAGTATCGTTGCGTTTTGTCATCAGCCCTCTTGACCTAATCGCGTCAATGAAGCATGCGGTGAGAAAGAGTCCGCATTCTTCCGCAATGGTTCGAAGGTAGTCTACAGTGCGGAATTCCATCCCCGATATATGATTGTTGGCCGCAACAATGACTGCGTGTCCACCCGGTTTCAGCACACGGAACATCTCCCGGATAGCGAGCCGCATATCGTGCAGGTATGTCGCCGCGATCGTGGCCCTAACGGGGTTCCTGCTCCGGATACGCGTCAGCACCTTATCCGCGTGGACGATGTTCGTAGGCAGCACTCGGTCGCGCTCTCGTTTTGTGAATTCTTCACGTCCGATCTCACGGGCCTTGTACGCGCGCAGGTCGGTCGTGGGGCAAAGCCGAAGCCAGCCCAAGCTGAGGGAGCACGATCGGATGTATTTCTGTGCGCCGGGATATGGTGGAGACGTAATGATGAGCTGGACGGATTCATCGGCGAGCGGCTTCCCACGCTTGCCGTTCAGCGAATACTCGTACACGAGGTGTCGCGCGTCAGAACACATGAGCTCTACCGAAGCTGATCTGCTTGAGCCTGCGTGCAGCCTCTCTATGCGCGCGATATTCGCGCCGGTGATACGGGCGAAGATCTCGGTAACACGCACACGCCGCAGTTCCCGCAAATGTGCATCCGACTTTTCCCGGAACGGATGACTGTCTGGGTATTGCCCGAATTGCAGACGTACTGGCACCGATAGCCTCGGATCAGCGAGACTGACCCTCCGAACACATACCGAGAAGCACACGAGAAAAAAGTCTCGAACATCGGTTGCCCTGACCCCCTCGATTGCTTCTTGAAGGCATTGGAGTTGGCTCGTCGTACTAGGATAGAACCAGTGCTCAAGATTAACCACGTCTGGACGCGCCCCGGAGGGTTTGAGGGGGACTCGTTTCAGAATGTCGTTGAGCGTTCGCTTGAGTACTGCCGCGTCCAGTGGGGTGGTTTTGACGTGCGCGATCAGCCGCGCAAGCGGGTTGGCGTCCACACCACAGGCGCGCCGATTTGCGAGCTGTGCCTCAAGCAGCACCGTTCCCGAACCACAGAAGGGATCGAACACGATATCACCAGGATCGGACAACAGATCATTCGCCAAGAAGAAGAACGGAATGTGGACGAGCAGCTTGGCCGGGTACGGATGAATGAGGTGCGTAAATCGGTCAGCTGAATTGAGAAATGGGAAGATGCGTCGGAAATTGAGGCTGATGGGCCGCTTATGCTGTTGATACCGGCAAACCAGAGTCCGAAGCAAGGGTCCGGTGTCGACCGGGTCGACTTTGTCGGCAGTGCTAGATGCCGGTGTGGCCGAAGCCGCCGCTGTCGCGTGAAGTTGACGGGAGGTCTTGGACTTCATTCCACTCTGCTCTCTTGACCGGTGCGACAACCATCTGGGCGATTCGCAATCCGCGGGTAATCTCGAATATTTCCACCCCTAGGTTAATCAAGGCGACTACGACTTCGCCCCGGTAATCCGAATCGATCGTCCCAGGTGAATTCACCAACGTGACCCCGTACTTAGTGGCAAGCCCTGACCGAGGTCGGAGCTGCGCCTCATACCCAGGCGGTAGCGCAATCGCAAACCCGGAAGGAACCAAAGCACTACGCCCGGGTTCTAGCCGAATCGTTGACTTGACTGCTGCTCTGACGTCCATCCCTGCGGCGCCGACGGACTCGTAGGCGGGCAGCGGGATGTCCTCGCTACCGGATATGCGCCTGATTGGGATCGATATCTCCGACTCCACATGGTCATTCTACCTTATCTGATAGGCTGCCGAAAGCCATAAAAGCGTCCTCCCCCGCGAGTGGCGCAGACATTCATGATTTCCGCATGTCTCCGATGCCCTCCTGAACCAGGAGGGGAGCGGGCAAATGGCCCTAACAGTTCAGACTTGACAAACTCCAACTCATCGGCTAGATTTGTAGCGTATGACTGGCGACACGGTAGGTGATTGGTAGTAGGTGGCAGGTGGGGAATCAAAAACAGGTGGTAGGGACTGGGGCTGGGGGACGAAGGCCTGCCCGCCGGCGGCGCGTTCCAGCGTCGCTCGCTCAATTTCTCCTGCGGCTCCAGAAAGCCCACCAACCTTGAAGTAGAACTCTTTTTTTGCATGAACGACGCGGGAATGTCTATGAAAACAAAGGATCGCTGTGGAAAAGTGGCCATGATTCGGGAATGTTTATGAAAATAAAGGTAGTTGTCCGTTTAACGCCGGAATGTATTTGAAAATAGGCACGTTAGTGTTTTCAGCCGAGATCAATCAGGCGCCCATCTAGGACAAACAGTCCCACCTCAGATCAGAGTAATCTTCATCGCATTGAGGACTTAATGTCCGTGCTGGAGAAAGGCTTGCAATGAGTCCCCCTGCCTCCGGGCTTCGAGGTAAGGCGCTAACTCGGATTTCCCAGCACGTTTGGTCGCTCTTCGTGGACTGCCGGAAGGGCGGGGCTGAACAGGCTGCGGAAAAACTCTTTGAAACTGTCATTCTGAGCGAAGCGAAGAATCTGGCTCTGTGCATTTTCGAGAAGATACGCAGAGCGAGATCCTTCGCTGCGCTCAGGATGACACCCGTGGAGCGTTTTTCCGCAGCCTGTGAAGCCCCGCTCTTCCCGCCCCGTGGTGAGAAATGCGGGCTAAAGGCGCGGGCCGGGCGTCTTGGCGATGTGCCTGGGACGGGGCTGGCAATGGGGGCAGAAATGGCTGCTGCGCCCCGCGATGACGATGCGCCGGATCGGCCGGCCACAGCGGCGGCAGGGTTTGCCGGTGCGCTGGTACACGCGCAGTCGCTGCTCGAAATTGCCGGGGCGGCCCTCGATGTCAACATAGTCCCGAAAGCTCGTGCCTTGGAGCTTCGACGGCTTGCTCCAGGACTTTCCTGACCGCTTTGAAAAGGCGGAGGGCTTTGGGGGCGGAAACCCGGCCGGGCTGTGCCAGGGGATGAATGCCGGCCACAAAGAGCGACTCATCCGCATAGATGTTGCCGAGCCCGGCCAGCAACTGCTGGTTCATCAGCCAACTTTTGATGGCCCCGCGGCGGGCGCGCATGGCGCCCAGGAACTGCTCCCGGGTTACCTGCTGCGCGTCCGGACCGAGGCGGCCGAACACAGCTTCCACCTCCCCCGGCGTGCAGGAGCGCAGTCTTCCGAACCGGCGCACATCACGAAAGCGCAACTCCTCGCGCTCGCCGAGCGCCAGCAGGACGTGGGTGTGCGGCTCGAGGGGCGCCTGG
Organism: uncultured Acidobacteriota bacterium; assembly: GCA_963832915.1. Taxonomy (GTDB): domain Bacteria; phylum Acidobacteriota; class Terriglobia; order UBA7540; family UBA7540; genus CAVROP01. The sequence continues at coordinate 18,509 of CAWHWE010000053.1, read as the reverse complement.
CGCGCGGAGACTGTGAACTGCCCGGTCATGCCGAGGCGCACGAGCAGATAGCGCGGTGGCGCGTTTTCTGAAGTGAGCTCGAGGGCCAGCGCCTTGCCCTTGCGCTGCACTGAAACGATGGTGCGTCCCTCAACCTCGGCGGCGAATTGCTCCGGCGAGCCGACAATGACGCCGGGATGGCGGACTTCGACGGCCAGGATGCGGCATCCCAAGGCGCGCTTCTGGAGACCTTGAGAAACGGTTTCGACTTCGGGGAGTTCAGGCACTGCTACACAGCCACCTTGATGTCGTTCCCTTCAACCTGGACGGGGTAGGTAGCGACTTTGGCGGAACTGTTCCCGAGCACCTCTCCCGTGCGGACGTTGTACTCCCACTGGTGCCAGGGGCAAATGACCACGTCGCCCACAAGCTCTCCTTCGCCGAGCGGTCCGCCCTGGTGCAGGCAGGTGTTGTCGGTGGCGAAGATTGTGCCCCCCACGTTGAAAAGGGCAATCGTCTTCTCCATCACCTCGATAGTCTTCGCCGATCCCGGAGGAAATTCAGAAACGCTTGCAACTTTGACAAACTCCGCCATGTACGCTTCTCCTGTAGAAGGGCCACACGTTCGCCCCATTTCAGCAATTCCGAGTGGTGGGCCACTTTGATGCAGAGGCGGCGGAGCCTGTCCCGATCTTATCCAGACGCCGCCATGTGGTCCGTCGGTTGACGGATAAACTCGCCGCTACAATACCAAACTGACTCACTCCGAGTGGTCTTGAAGTGCCCCGCAAGGAAAAAGGCTTAAGCGATTTGGACCATTTCCGGTGTCCCTGGCTTGCCGATGCGGACGGATTTCTTGAACTCTTCCACCATAGTCTCGTCCAGACGCACCTCGGTGGGCCGTTTGCCCAGGCTCATGCGGTCGATCTTTTCCTGGAGTTTCAGAAGGGCATAAAAGAGGTTCTCCGGCCGCGGGGGGCAGCCTACCACGTAAACATCTACGGGGACGATCTTGTCCACACCCTGAAGCACCGCGTAGGTATTGAACGGGCCGCCCACACTGGAGCACGCGCCCATGGAGATGCACCATTTGGGGTCCGGCATCTGCTCCCATATGCGCTTGATTGGGGGCGCCATTTTCAGCGTCACTGTGCCGGCCACAATCATGAGGTCAGCTTGGCGTGGGCTGGGACGAAACACTTCCGCCCCGAAACGCGCCATGTCAAAACGCGAGGTGGTGGAAGCAATCATCTCGATGGCGCAACAGGCTAGGCCGAAGGTGAGCGGCCAGAGCGATGACTTCCGCGCCCAATTGAAAATCTGGTCCACCGTGGTGATGATGAAATTCTGTTCAAAGCGATTCTCGATCCAACTCATACGCCCGCCTCAGCCCCTTTCTCGGAAACAGTCACGATTCAGTTCGGCGCCCCTGCCACAAGTCTTATTATACCCCTGGAGCAGAGTCCCAGCCTAACTGTAACAGGCCCAGGCAGCGGGGGGCCGTCAAAGTCGAGAGCGTTGTAGTGCCCAAGGCCCCCAGGGGGCCTTCCTTGAGTAGCCGCAGTCCTGCCGGGGCGGGACTGCGGAGAGCAGGGCCGAGCGAACGACGCCAACCCCGACGGGGTTGATCCCGCCGGCGCGGGACTACTCACGGAATGCCCCTTCGGGGCAATACCCGCTCTTCGGCAAGCTCAGGGCAAGCTTCTCGCGGGAATAACTGCGACTTGCAACGCACATATCCCGCAGATGACACCAACGCCGAACCCTTCTAAGGTGACAGCGAGCGCACGTTCACTCGGCAGGGGGCTTCAATTTGCGGACCTCGGCAGCCCTGCGCGCATCGCCGGCGGCGTCGAGGGCCTGAGCTTCGGCGGCATAGGCTTGGGCATAGGTGGGATCAACCTCGCGGGCAGCACGAAATTGCGCAGCCGCCTCGCGGTACTTGCCGAGTTTCTTCCAGCAGGCTCCGAGGTAGAAACGGGCGCTAAGGTCCTGCGGGTTCACCTGGACCGCGCGCGCGAAATACTCCGCCGCCTTCGCGTAATCACCGCGAGGAAAATAGACCGCGCCGAGGATGTCGTAAGCAAGGCTGTGATAAGGCAGAGCCCGGGTGGCTTTTTGGAAGTAAGCCAGCGCCTCATCGTGGCGGCCCTCGAGATCGGCGATCTGGCCGAGGCCGATGTAGGAATCGTAGGTGACGGTATTCAGCGGATCAAAGCTGGCCTGGTTCAGGCGAAGGGCCGTCTCAAACTCTTTCCTCGCTCCTTCGAGGTCGTGCTCGCGGAATTGCAAATCGAGTCCGTGGTGAATACGAACCAGTCCGGCGTCGGGAGCGACCTTGAGGGAATAGCCGAAAAGGCTTTCGTTATTGCGCCAGTTCGGAATCGCCCGAACATCCTGAAAGCACCAGAAGCACATCACGAGGCCAAGGAGAAGCACGACGGCCGGAGCCAGCCGGAGGCGTGGCAGTTGCCGCGGCAGCAGGTCCAGGCCCAGGTAAGCCAAGGCAAGGCAGAGGCCAACGGAGGGCAGATAAGAGAATCGCTCCGCCAGCAACGGAAAGCTGAGCTGCCGAACATCCAGGCAGGGGAGCAACGTCACCGCCCACCACACAACCAGAAAGCCCACAACCCTCTGGCGCTTCCGTAACGCCACTGCCGCGGCCAGAGCGAACAGGGTGAACCACGGCCACAGCGAGTGCAGGCTCGGCCCGGGAACGAAATTATGGAAAACGTTAAGGTGCACAGGCCAGAAGAAGAGTTTTGCGTGCTGGCCCAACAACCCAATGGCGGCGCCGATGATCCGGGGCTGGATTTTCCAGAGATGCCCCGCCCCGGAGAAATGCCCCAGCGCTGCAACGCGCGCCACCGAGTAGATCACGGCTGCGGTAAAGTACAAGCCCCAGCAAACCGCCCTGCGGCCCCAGGTCTCGACAGTGTCGGAAAAGAAAAACCAGTAGGCAATCACGAGCAAGGGAAAACTGAACGCCGCCTCCTTGAAGAAAAGCGCCGGGAGATAGGCGAGCGCAGCAACGGCGTGACGGGCCACGCGCCCGCTATCGGCCTTCTCGGCGCGCAAGAAAAGCCGGAACGCAAGCAGGTAGAAAAAACCGCAACCCATCTCCGGAACGGATGCGATCCACGCCACGGCTTCCACATGCAGCGGGTGCAGGAGCCAGAGGGCTGAGCCGGCGAACGCTGCCAAATCGTTCCCGAGGATTTCGCGCCCGATTTGAAACACCACAAGCCCCGTGGCCATGTAGAGAATCCACTGGAAGAAATGATATGCGGCGGGATTAGGCCCGGCCACTCGCCAAATCAGCCAGTACGAAAAAATGTGCAGAGGACGGTAGAAGTTCGTTTCCGCCGCCGCCCCAAGAAATGACCACACGGAGCCGGTGAAGATTCGCCACCAAAGATGAACATTGCGGACGAAGGGATTTTCAAGGAGCTGTTTGCCATCGTCGTAAACCAATCCGTTGGACAACACTCCTGAAAACACCACGGCGGCCACCAGCGCCAGGACGGCGCCGACCGCATAGGAGTGGTCCTTCACATACGCGCTGCACTTGCTCAGCAAGGCTTAACCTATCCGTCGCGGTTTTCCAGTCTCCAACCCTAAAACTGTTTTCCTGTTTTTGAAATGGTACTTTCGAGTGGGCTTCGCACTTTCCCGGCGCCCGACGGGTCTGCGGTGGCTTCAAAGGCCCTGGCCTTGGTGGTTTTTGGGGGATGGCCGGGCGGGGCTAATATTGAACTCCCCGGATTTACCACACATCCTGCTCGTTCGCAAGCGGCAGATCGACGGCGGCGTCTTGCTTGGCAGACTGATACATGGCAAGTGCCCACTCCAGGGTTGGACGTACGCTGGCGAACGTGACCATCGGTTCGCCACCGCGTTCAATTGCCCCCACCATGTCTTCAATCACGGCTTGGTGGTCGTGGAAGCCGAGGTCTGCCGCACCGGTTGAGCCGGTGGCTACTGCAGCGCTTCCGTAATGGCGGATTTCATCATCTTCCGGCCGATCATCCTTGAACTTCCAGGTGTCCATGCGCTCGCCGACCATAATGGCCGTGCCGTTTTCTCCGTTCACTTCGATTCGAAGATCCGTGCCCGGCCAGAGGGCTGTGGATGCCTGCACAACGCCTTGAGCGCCGTTCTGATAAGTTACGAAAGCCAGCGCCGTATCTTCCACGGGGATGCCCGGATGCGCGAGGTTAGTCATCTGCGCTTGCACTCTCTTGACGGGGCCGACAAGGTACTGAAGCAGATCGATGTAGTGGAATGCCTGTTGAATGGTTACCCCCGCCCCCGAACGCCGCTGCATGCGCCAAGCATCCGATGTGTAGTACTGGGAGGAACGAAACCATTTCATGTACGCATCGGCGTGAAGGATCTTCCCGAAACGCCCTTCCTGAATGGCTTTGCGAATGGCCTGCACGGCGCGACGCGTCCGGCATTGGAGCACCGCACCGATCTTGACGCCCGCGGTTGTGCAAGCTTCTTGCATCGCGTCCATTTCTCGCAGAGACATAGCGGGCGGTTTCTCCACCAGAACATGCTTCCCCGCGCGGGCGGCCTGGATCGTGGCCTCGACGTGCAAATGGTTCGGGGTGAGAATATTGACGACTTGAATCTGAGGATCGAGGAGCATCTGCTCCAGGCTGGCGAATGCTTTGCACTCGAATTCGCTCGTGAACTTGGCCAAGCGAGCGGCGTCCGGATCCGCTGCGCCCACCAAGCGGGCCAGGTTCGAGGCGCGAATCGCCTTTGCATGGAACGGGGCGATCAGCCCCGTTCCCAAGAGTCCAAAACCCAGACGCGAATCGTTCTCCATCCGTTCCTCACTTGGCCTTGTAGGGGCGGCCCTTGTGGCCGCCCTGGGGCGGATTTGAAGTGCAGAAGCTTGCTGCCGCTTTTGAGTGGCCACCTCGCTGGTCTTGCAACGGTGCAGCGCGAGCAAGCTCGCGAGTCAAAAGCGGCGGCCCGCCGCGGCGGGCCGCACTCCAAACCCTTGCCTCACTCGGGAATCAGCAAAACCTTTAACGCCTGCTGCGCCTCGATGTCATCGAAGGCGCTCCGCCATTCCCCAAGGGGTAACCGGCTAGTGATAATCTCACCCGCCGGCAGCCGCCCGCCGGCAAGCAGGTGAATGGTTCTGTCCCAGCTTGTGTAGCTGGTCGAAAGGTTGAAGATCACGTCGCACACCTTGAAGGCGGCTTTGTCCCATGGAAATGGAATGGAGTCCTTGCCTGTCAAACCGATCACGCAGATGCGGCCCTTCTTGCGGATCAGATCGACGGTGGAAGCAATGGCCGGGGCTGCACCGCTGCATTCGATGACTAAGTCGGCCCCCAGGCCTCCGGTGAGCGCCTGCACTACCGCCACAGGATCTTGCTGCGCCGCGTTGATTACGGTTTCAAAACCCAGTTCCCTCGCCTTTTTGAGGCGCAAGGATTCGTCCGCCGGAGTCCCCACGATGACCACGTGCCGGGCGCCGGCGGCTCGGGCTGTTAACGCTGCCAGCAAGCCAATGGGCCCCGGCCCCAGAACCACCACAAAGTCGCCCGCGTCTATTCTGGCTCGCTCCACGACATCATGCACGGTATTGGCCGTCGGCTCCACCAAAGCAGCCAGATCATAGCTCATCGAGTCCGGGATCCGATGCAGCAGTCGCTCGGGCATTTTGAGATACTTCGCAAAGGCCCCGTCGATGCCCCAGCCCGGCGAGCGCTTCAGCGGACAGATCTGGATGTTTCCGGTACGGCACAAGTAGCAGTGGCCGCAGGCGCGCGTGTGCGGCTCTCCCACGACTCGATCGCCGACCTTGAAGAGCCTCGTCTCCGCACCAGCCTCGATGATCTGGCCTGAGAACTCGTGGCCGAGAATCACCGGCGGCCAATAGGGAAATCTATCGCGCCATACATGCAGGTCCGTTCCGCAGATCCCGCAGGCCTTAACCTCGATGAGCATTTCGCCGGGGCCGGGGGACGGCTCGCGGACATCACGGATCTCGAGGAAGCCCACCCCTTTTTGGGTTTTCACAAGAGCTTTCATAGTTGGACTCCGTCGCACCATCCCGACAGGAAACGCACCAGGATGGTCGCCGCCTCGCCGATTTCATCCAGTCCGATCTGCTCTTCGTTGGAGTGAGCAAAACGCAGGCTGCCCGGGCCGAACACGACAGTGGGTATGCGCAGTTGGTTGTTATAGAACCAGGAGTCACAGGAGGCTGTCATGGCGCTGACCTCGCACGGCGCATCGGCTTCCCGGCAGCACGCTGCGAGACCGGTGACCAACGGGTGTCCCGGATCCAGGACATGGGCATCGTGGCGATACATGAATTCCAGCGTAAAGTGATCGCGCAGCCATTCATCTCCGCTGTCCAGAATGGCCTGACGCATCTCCTGCATCACCTGGTGGCGGGTCTTGTTAGGGAGGAGGCCCAGGACACCCTCGACAGAGGCCCAAGCAGGCGTGGTGGCCGGCCATTCACCCGCCGCCAGTTTGCCAAAGGTAATGGGCATGGGGTTGGGAAACTGGTCGAACAGAGGGATACCGCGGGACGAGGCCAACAGCCGGGCATGATACTGCTCGAGAATCTCCAGGGTTCGGATGGCCAGCTTCAAGGCACTGACCGCAACACCGGCGCTGCCGCTGTGACCCGGTCTGCCCTTGCAAATCACCCGGAACCACACTGCGCCGCGCACCGAGGAAAGGATTCGGAGGTCGGTGGGCTCCATCACAATGCAGCCGTCGGCCTCTTCGCCGCGGCGCACCATGGCCAGCGTCCCGTTTCCGCCCACTTCCTCTTCCACCACGAGATGTGCCAGGACATCTCCTTTGAGCTTTACACCCAAGCGTCTGGCGGCCAGCAGGGCCGTGAACAGCGTTGCCGCCTGCCCCTTGGCATCACAAGCACCGCGCCCGTGCACGCGATTCGCCTTCACGCTTGGCTCGAAAGCGTGCTCCTGCCCCTGGGAGGCCGGCACGACATCGAGATGAGTATTGAACAGCAAAGACCGCCCGCCACCCGTTCCGGCCACGCGCACCCGAAGCTCCGAGCGCCCGTCGTACTCGATGCCTTGCACTGGGTCCGCGTAATCTTCATCCCCGCGAAGTGCGTTGGTGAGGGGTATCCGTTCCACCTCGCCGACTTCAGCGAAGCGTTGGGCAGCGTACTCCACAGCTTCCATCTCTTTACCGGGCAGAGAGGGGAAACGGATTAAGTCACAGAGAAACTGTTCTGTCTCGCGATGTGCGGCTTGGACCGCAGCGCGAATTTCGGGCAAGGCGAAGTGATTCATAGGCGGGCGACCGCTTTCTCAAAAATATCCAGACTTTCGTGGGCTTCAGCTTCAGTAATGACCAAGGGAGGCGCTACCCTGATTACGTTGCCGAAAACGCCCACCGAACCGATCAAGAGGCCGAGGTCAGCCGCCAGGTCGATCAGTTTTCGGGTGAGGTCCGGAGCGGGCTCCTTGGTTTTCTTATCCTTCACCAGTTCAACTCCCATCACCAATCCCATGCCTCGCACGTCGCCCACGTAGGGGGACTTCTCCATCATCTCCAGGAGGCGTGATTTCATCAACGCTCCCATGCGTAATGCATTCTCTTCCAACCGCTCACGCCGCATGATATCGACAACGGCGCTGACGGCGGCGCTGGCAAGTGGGTTGCCTCCCATGGTGCTGCTCATCTCCCCAGGCCCGAGCACTCCAATCACCTCACCGCGAGCCGCGACGGCTGAGGCTGGAACACCGCTGCCAATCCCTTTGCCGATGCACACCAGGTCGGGGGTCAGCCCTTCCCATTCCAGCGCCCAGAACTTGCCCGTCCGCCCGAAAGAAGACTGCACCTCGTCAAGCGTGAAAAGGAGACCATGTCCCCGCAGCCATTGCTCCAGCCGTGTCAACCATCCTTGGGGAGGAAAGATAAAACCCGCCGCGCCCTGGTAGGGCTCCACGATCAAGCCGGCCAGGCTTCCCGTGCTGTTGGCGCGCACCGCGTCCTCGATGTAGTCCAGGCAGAGCATGTCACAGGTGGCCGGGTCAGCCCGAAAGGGACAGCGGTAGCAATAAGGGAAAGGGACGCGAATCGAACCGGGAATTGTCGGGCCATAACCTTTCTTCGGGCCGGGCAAGCCGCCGGCGCTCAGGGCGGCATACGTGCGGCCGTGAAAACCGCCATAGAAGCTGATAATTTCGAACTTGCCGCTCTTCCGTTTCATGATCCGCAGGGCGGCCTCGGTTGTTTCACTTCCTGTGGTGAGGAAGAAACACTTGTCAAGAAACGGTGGCAGGACGGAGATCAGCTTCTCCGCCGCTTCCACACGAGATTCATGCAGGCACTCATAGTTGTTGAGAAGCTTTCGAGAGACCTCTTGCACGGCTTTGACCAGGTCGGGATGGCAGTGTCCGACGTTGGTGACCAGAACGCCCGAGGTCCAGTCGATGAAAGTGTTGCCGTCCGCGTCGGTCACGACTACGCCGGAAGCATGGTCCCAAGCCACCTGCGCCTGGTAGCCCGCGCATTGCGCTTCCACGCGCGCCCAGCGTGTGAACAGTTCCTTGGATCGAGGACCGGGCAGCGGCCCCTTTACGGACGCGACCTTCTGGCTCATCATGCACCTCTCAAACACTTGGCTTGGCGACAAAGCGCGGGGGTTGCCCAGCCAGGAAGCGGTCAATCTCCAAAACGATCAGTTCTCGGATGCGCCGCCCGGCGTCCTCGGAATACCACGATAAGTGCGGCGTCAGGATGGCGTTCGGCAGCCCAAATAGGGGATAGTCCGGCGGGGGAGGCTCGATATCGAAGACGTCGATCGCGGCGCCGGCAAGCACACCGCTCTTCAGCGCCCTGGCAAGGGCCTGCGCGTCAACCATCGGACCGCGTGAAGTATTCACGAGGTAGGCAGTAGGCTTCATCATGGCGAGGGTGCGGTCGTTTACAAGGCGCCGCGTCTCGGGAGTCAGCGGAGTGTGAATGCTGATAAAGTCTGAATTGCGGAACACCGTTTCCTTGTCCACCACTTCGATCCCCAGTTCCTTCTTCCGCTCTTCCGACAAATAGGGATCGCAGATCAGGAAGTTGAACCCGAAGGACCGTAGCTTGCTATAGACGCGAGAGCCAATGCGGCCACAGCCGATGATGCCCAGGGTCTGTCCCGCCATGCGGTATATCGGAACAGTCTCGGCGAAATCCCAGGCGCCACGGGCTGACGAAATCTCGAGCGCTCGACGACTGGCGGCAATGCGCCGGCCGCAAGCAAACAGAAGCATAATGGCCTGCTCGGCTACCTCTTCGGCGCAGTAATCCGGAATGTAGCAGAGCGGGATGCCTGCCTTTTCCAGCGCCGCCACGTCAACGTTGTCATAGCCGACTCCGTGACGGATGACCAGCCGGCACCGTTCCCACTTCGCGATAATCTCGGAGGTGATTGGCACCATATTGACGAGGACCACGTCGGCGTCCCGAGTCGCGGCGATGACGTTCTGAATTCGGTGCGAACTTAAGCTGATAAGTCAGGAATTCCAGGCCCCGCTGGGCCATCTCCTGGGATTCCCAATTGAGATCCGGCTCGATGTAGTCAGTGACCACGACCTTTAGCGGTTTCATAAATGAATGCCTGCTCGGGTTCTTCAGCGTCCTGCCAGGTTGCGGACTTCGTCGTCCATTGCAATGGGGAATTCTACCCCTGCTGCCGTTTTATGCCAAGTTTTATGCCAGGGGTGTGCCATGGCGTGCATTTAGTTTAGAATAACATTCGTTGCGCTCGGAACGACGGGCCTGATGCCTTGTTCGAAATCCTATCTGTTGGAGCGTGGCACGCGGCCGGGAAACAGCCGTCAAGAGGAGGTCTTGAGTTGCAGAAATTAATTCGGAATCATGAAGCGGGCGTTGGGAAGGCGGTTGTGTTCTTGACGGTGGTGCTGTTGCTGGCGATTACTGGACTGGCACTGAAGGTCACCAACCGTGAGGCGCCGTGGATCAGCATGCAGCGAGAGATAAGGGGAATCGGGGTGAGCACGCCCCTAGAACTTAGAATTCAGGATTCACACTATCGCGTCAAGTCGGTTGTGGTGGAAGTCCAGCAGGGCGGCCGAATGTTTGAAGTTCCAGTGGAGAGTAGCGGGTGGGCGGTTCGCACGCCGCGGTGGTGGAGGTTCTGGTCGCGGCATGTCGAGAGCAGCGCCACATTCAAGGCCAGCGTAGGGCGCAAAGAAATACCCGACCTGAAGGAAGGTTCTGCAACTCTGATCGTCACGGCCAGGAACGATTCCTGGGGGCGTTTCTTCCGGGGTGGCCAGAGTCAACTCATCAAGGACGTACCCGTGCGCTTTATCCCACCCCGCGCCGAGGTCCTGACGGCGCAGCACTACATCAATCAGGGTGGCTGCGACATGGTGCTATTCAAAGTTTCCCAGGGGACGGTTGAATCCGGCGTGCAAGTGGGCAATTACTTTTTTCCGAGCTGGCCCGTGAGCGATTCCGATTCCACAACCAGGATGTGCATCTTTGCATTTCCTTACGACGTCGACCCGGAAGCGCCGGCCCGCGTGATGGCGCGCGACGACGCCGGCAACCAGATACTGGTCAATTTCAATTACAAAGTCTTCCCCAAGAAGTTCAAGTCCGACACGATTAACGTCGATGACAAGTTCATGGAACGTGTGGTTCCTCCCATAATGAGCCAGACGCCGGAATTGCAGGATCAGGGCAGCCTTTTGAAAAACTTCCTGCTGGTCAACGGCACACTTCGCCGGATAGATGCCCAGCAGTTGGTGGCCTTCTCCCAGAAAACCAGCCCGCACCTAACCTGGACTCGACCCTTCGTGCAACTTGGGAATTCCAAAGTGGAGGCGTCGTTTGCTGACTACCGGACCTACATGTACAACGGCCAGGTTATCGACCACCAGACGCACCTGGGGTTTGATCTGGCGGTTGTGCAGCACACACCGGTAGTAGCCGCGAACGATGGGAAGGTGATTTACGTGGGCTTTCTCGGCATTTACGGCAATGTTGTGATCATCGACCACGGCTGCGCCCTGCAAAGCCTTTATGCCCATTTGAGCTCGTTTGATGTGAAGGAAGGCGAAGAGGTAAAACACGGACAAGTGATCGCGCACAGTGGCCAGACCGGGCTGGCTGGCGGCGACCATTTGCACTTTACCATGCTGCTGGATGGAATCCCCATTAATCCAGTCGAATGGTGGGACCCGCACTGGATCCACGACCGCATCGAAGCGAAGCTACAGCCTTATCACCCGCAGTGACGAGTGACGAGGGACGAGCCAACCAGCCGACCTCAATTGTTCTTGCTTGTCACTTGTCACTCGTCACTTGTCACTGAAGTTTAGAACCTGGTACCTGGAACGTGTGAAAAAATGTATTTTGAGGAGCGCGGAGTGGGGACGATGGTCGGAGAGTACGTCACCTTCGTTGGGTGGTAAGCGCCCAACGGCGGATCTTGTCTTCGACGACCGTCTTCCGCCTTATCTTTTTCGTTCTTCCCCCTTTATGTCTTCATTCTCTTCACTCTCCCTCTTCCCTCAAGCCGTCGCCAGAGCGGCATCAGTCAGGGTGGGTCGTCGTCGCAAGGCGAACCACCTTGTGAGGTTATAGCTCAGCGCTGCCCAGGTAGCTTCCAGGGTTGCTTTCAGGCGGCCTCGACAGCGGAACTGCCGCAGGCCGCATCGTTCCTTGATCCAGGCGTGGGGAAACTCCGCGATAGGCGAGCGTTGAGCGTAAATCTGTTGGGCTTCTTCCGTGCCCATCTTTGCCTTGAAGGCCAGGGTTGCGGCGGGTTCCTCGCGGCGCGAAATCGACCGCACCCAGGCGGGGCGCGCTTTCTGCGGAGCGCATGGAGGGCACAAGGCACAACTCCGGCAAGCTGCCTTCGGAGCGCGATAGACGTGGATGCGAACTCCCTGCTCGCGGTTCTGCGTCGCCTGGTGAGTCAGAGTTTCTCCCGCTGGACAAGTGAAGCAATCCCGCTCGGCATCGTAGGGGAAGGCGCTAGCCAGAAACGCGGCGCTACGGCCTTGGGCGTCGTGTTCGCCGGGCTTCCAACTCTCTTGCCACGATCCATAAAAGTCCACGCCGCAGTCCGCCGCGGCCTGCACCGAGGCATGATTGGTGTAGTCGCCATCGGCCACCACCTGCTGGGGGAGGCATCCCAGGGTTTGCTCGCAGCGCTCTAGAGCTGGTGCGAGCTGATGGTGATCGACGGCGTCGGTGGTCGCCTCCACATTCACGATCAGCCCGTGCGCGGTGTCGGTCAGCAATTGCACGTTGTAGCTCGGAACCGTGCCGCCCTCGCCGTTTCTCATCACGTGAGCTTCCGGATCGGTGCTCGAAGCGCGTGCCACAAACCGCTCGCGATCCTCTTTTTTCTCACTCTGCATTCTCTCCACTTCGCGTACCGCCTCCTCCAAACGGCTCTGGCGTTGCCGTGCGGCCCGCCGCCGCGCCGCCACCTGCCGCTTCGTCATCTGCTCCTCTTGGGCCGATTGTTCCTCCATCAGCCGCACTTGCTCGCGCGCCAGTCGCAGGTGAGCTTCCAGCTTCTCCTGGCGGCGGAAGGTGTTGCCGCCCGCGTTGGCTTTGATCTTCGTCCCGTCCAGCGTCACGCGCTCCAGGGTGATCAGACCCTCCGCGCTCAGCATCCCCAGCACCTGCACGAATAAGTTGTCCAACGCCGCCTTTTGATCGGAACGGAAATCCGACAGCGTGTGATAACTGATCGGCTCCAGCGCGCAGAGCCATTGAAAGGACGGTTCATATTCGCACCGCCGCGCCACCTCGCGGGCCGAGCTGATCCCGCGGCTGTAGGCATACAGCCAGAGACTGATCAAGACTTGCGGGTCGGTGTGATCTCGCCCCGCCCGGCCCTCCACCGAGCCGATCTCGGCATAATACCGGCTCAGATCCAGCCGCCCCACCAACTCCCAAATCGACCGCGCGGGGTGATCCTCCTCAATCAGTAACTCCACATCCATGGTCCGCATGACCAGTTGCCGCCGATTTACGGCAGCCAATCGTGGACGAGTAACCTGAGTGTTTTCGCTCATGCTTCCACTTTGCTTCATCCCAGTTACCACAGCTACGCATTGTTGTTAATTTCTTCACACGTTCCAGGTACCGTTTTTTTGTTCCCCCGCGGTACCCGCCCGCTAGGTGGGCGCCACCACGGTTAATTCCGCAAAGGCTTGAAAATCCCCAGGGTTGAAGGTGTAGATGCGTTGAACGCCGTTCGCCAACATCGTGGCGACAATTTGCAGGTCGAATACTCCCGCGCCTTCGACAGCATGCCGTCCCAGCAAGTGAATCCACCCAGTCACCACCTGCGAAGGCATCGGCGACAGAAGGGGACAGACGGGAAGTTATACCAGTTTTTTTGTCCATGTTGGGATCACATCACGGCGTCGATGAACTGGCGAGCGGTCATAATCAGGGTGTCGGCCCATGTAGCAGGAAAATGCTTCGGATTGCCGGTGATCAGATAATGCGCTGCAGCAGCCTGTGCGCATTCCAGAAAAATGTCATCATCGGAATCAGGGCAGGCGCGCACCCTCTCGGTGGGCTTAACCCAGAAGCCCTTCTCACGAACTGTGCGAAGCGTTGCTTCAATTTCGTTGTCGCTGCGATTGAACCGGGGCCGGCGGACCACTTCTTCATACTCCGCATAAATTTCCCCACTAACGCAAAGCCGCGTGTCCGGGTCCAGGAGGGTCATCAGAAATACCTACGCGGGAGGTCCAAGCGGACTCAGCAGGGCGGAAATCAGAATGTTGGTGTCGAGGACAACCCGGATCATTGCTCCGTGGGCTGCAGGCGATTACGCCGTGCCTTCCGCGCGGCATCGATTTCCGCATCAATCTCTTCCGTAGAGAGCCGGTCCAGTCCTAGCCGCTTCGCGCTATCCCAGGACTTCTGGAGCCATTCCGGGGCAGACACGGACGCTATCGTGCGGATGCTGATCGCTTCGTCTTGAGCAACCGAACGCCCCAGGAGGCTTTCGATAGCCGTCTTCTGCTCCGGCGAAAGGTCTTTGGCTTTGTGAATCATGTGTCTAATCCGATATTAACAATCTCTTTTGAAGTTTAAGCCGGCTGCCCTCGATTGTCACGAAGAATTGCTCCGCTTGCGGGACTGATCATCCCCTCCCTGCCTGCTGCACCTCGACGATGTGGTCGTGGGCCGAGTGCCTTGGCGGCAACGAGCAGGTCGTTTCGGCCGAGGGACAGAAGGGGACAGACGGGAAGATATACCAGTTTTTTTGTCCATGCTGCATGACTCGCACGACTCGTGGACGGACACGCGTGGACATGCGGGACTGGCACGCGTGTCCCTGTTTGAACGCCATTCGCCAACATCGTGGCGACAATTTGCAGGTCCAACACTCCCGCGCCTTCGACAGCATGCCGTCCCAGCAAGTGAATCCACCCAGTTCGTAGCGCGAACCGCCCCGACGTGTCGGGGTCCGCGTCTTTTCTCGCCATGATGTTACAAACGGGGTTCCGGGAAGTTGCCAGGGCACTACAAGCCCAAACAGCCTAAGTCAGCGCTTATGGAGCAGTGCCCCGTATCGGAGACCAACGAACAAGTCCTGGCGGGTAGATGAAGCCTATCTTTGTGTCAACGCTCCCTGGATTCATTTCTCCTGACCGGGAAAGGGTGCACGTCAGGAAAGTGATGGAATCCATCAGGCAGTCCTTGGTGTAGATCGGCGCTCCCAGAAATCTTGAAAGCGTCCGCTAAGCTTGCAGCAGCGCAGGGCGATAATGGCATTGGATCCGCGCAAGGACCAGTGCATGCCAGCGCGCTTGAGGCGAGTGCCGATGGCCACCTTGCAACCGGCTTCGACCACGCCGGTGGAGGTGCACAGACCCTGGGCGTGGAACTCGGGGTAGCGCATGCGGTGACGGTTGGTCTGGAAGTAGTGGAAAGTGCGGCGGGCATCTTCACAGGTGGAGGCATGGCGGCGGACCGCCGCCAGCAGAGCGTTGAAGCGGCCGGTGTCCAGTTCTTGATGTCGCCGTTGGGCCCAGGCGGGGGGGCGCGGGTCGGCGGGGCCATAAAGGGTTTTGGCGAGGTTGCTGAGATGCTCTTTGGCATGGAAGCGATCGACGATTTGCCGGGCTTGGGGAAACAGTTCGTCGGCCACGTTCCAAATCCAGGGAGCCCCATCCCCCAAGACCACGGGGCGCGCCACTTCGGCGAAACGGCGGCGCGTGGCTTCGCGCCAGACCCGCGCGCTGAACGCCGAGCGCTGCGAGGCGGTATCAGGAGTGGCGGCGCTCTCGATGGCGGCGGAGTAGGTCACCGAACCTTCGTCGCGCACGGGAGTCCCGTGTTCATCGCGAGATTCGGCGCTCCACACGGTGCAGAGCTTGACCTCTCGCGTTTTCGCCGAACCGTCGGACTGCTTGCCCGTCCGTCCCGCCAATTCCTCGGCGCGCAGAGGGATGCCGGTTCCATCGATGCCGAGGTAGAGAGTGCCGGGAAGGGGAAGATCCTCGTGGGCGGGCAGGGTGTCCTGACGTTCGTCGGCGGCGATCTCCGCTCCCAAGTCTTCCGCCGTTCGTTCCACCTGCTTGGCGTCGACGGCCACCCCAGCCAACTCTTGCAGCAAGGTACGGCCTTCCTGAAAGCTCACCCGCGCTCCCACGGTGCCGACCATGCGGATGACGGCCGGAGAGAGGGAGGAGTTTTCCAGCCCCAGGGTGCGGTCGCGCGGACAAAACCCACCCCCGCAGGAACGGCAATGGTAGTAGGCGCGTTGCAAATGGAGGGAACCCAGCGCGCTGTGAAAGTGTTTCGAGCGGCGCCCGGTGTAGCGCGCCTCACCCCCACAAGGGCAGGGCAGGCGAGGTCCGGCGTTATCGGAGGTGTCGGCATTGAGGCGCTGTTCGACGGCGCGGGCGGCCAACTGCAAGGCCTGTTGGCGCACGGCCATTTCCAGCGCCTCCAGGTCCAGTTGCTCGACCGCTTGGCGCCCCACGAGCGCCTCAATCTCGTGCACGATGTCGGTGGCCAGCAGTGCGGCGAACGAAGTTTTTTTTAACCGGGACTTGGTCTGGAGCCCTCGCCGAGGGTGTCTGCACATCGCAAATCTGGGTGCTGACCGTGATCAGCTCCCGCACCAGCTCGCGAAAACGATGGTATTCGGCGATCTGCTGGCGGGTGTGCTCGACGGCCGCTCCCTTGGGGATAACGCGAGTCACCGTTTTGCCTTCGACCGCATGGGTCAACGAATAACAAGGTCCGTGACCGGGCGCATCCTTCTGCGCACAATGGCAGGTGGGCTTGCCACACTTGCGGAAACGCTCGACCAAAGAGCCCGGACGCATATCGCCAATTTCTACCAGCCGTGCCTTCAACTGCTCACGCTTCACTTGCAAAACCTCAAGCTGCGAAGGGTGGGACATGGGCATCTCCTCTCTGACAGCATCATACACTGTCAGCGACCGAAACCCAACCCCTTTTTTCACTCCTCCTGAGAATCATGCAACTTCTCTGTCGTGCACCCACCGGGAAACCCTCGCTGGTAATTCGCCGTCTGACAGGCTAGAATTGCGCGTGGGAGCGCCTTACATGCCTGAGACCAACCCTGAGATGACGCGCGAGAGTTCCGGCGCCGCCATCAGTGCCAAGATCATCGCCGTCGCTGTGCTTTTCGGATGCATCTACTATGCCAGCTCGGTTGTCATCACCTTGATTTTCTCCATTCTGATCGTCGCGGTGCTCGAGCCGGGCGCGGAGTTCTTGGAACGGCTGCGCCTGCCCCGCTGGTTGAGTTCGTTGATCATGGTGCTGATCATGCTCGCGGTCGGTTACCTGGCGGTCTACGGTATTTACGGCCGGGCGCTGGACTTCGTGGACAACGCCCCCAAGTTGGCGGCCAAGCTCAAGCAAGTCACAGCCCACCTGCAAGTGACCGCCCAGAACTTTCAGCAGAGCACGAGCACCATCATGCCCTCCAGCTCCGACAGCAACCTGCCCACCGTGCGGCTCCAGCAGGAATCCCCCTGGGCGCAGTTTCTGCTGCGCGGCATGGGATCGGCTTATGCCTTCGCTGTTACGGTTATGTTCATCCCCTTCCTGGTTTTTTTTATGCTGAACTCCAAGGACCGGTTGTGGGCGGCTACTCTGAACCTCTTCCCCCGTGAGAAGCGGCAGCAGGCCGAGGATGTTATCCACTACATCGGCATCATGCTTCGCCAGTTCGCCTTTGGAAACCTGCTCGTGGCTCTAATCTCCGCGGTTCCGATATGCCTGGTCTTTGCCATCCTCCACCTTCAATACGCCTTGGTGTTAGGGCTTCTGGCAGCGTTCTTGGGCCTCCTTCCTTACATCGGGGTGGCCCTGGCGCTCGTTCCCCCTTTGATGGTCGCTCTCCTGCAATACGACGCGCTCAATCCTTTTCTCATCCTGGCGGCCACGGTTACCGGCGTACACTTCATTGCGGTCAATTTCCTCACCCCGAAACTTGTGGGACACAGGTTGAACCTGAATGCGCTGGCGGTCACCATCGCCATGATGTTCTGGGCTTGGTTGTGGGGTGGGTTTGGGCTGATCCTGGCGGTGCCGATCACCGCGGCGATGAAAGTCGTGTGCGACAATGTTGAAAAGCTCAAACCCTTTGGAACATGGATGGGGGAAGGATGACCTTAGTCGAGGAGTCGAGCGTCGAGAAGTCGAAAACTCCTTGACCCTCGACCCTCGGTTTCTTGGCTACTCGAACTGGGCGCGCAACTCGCACACGCGCTCTGGAATGGACTCGCAATCCTGGAAAATGCGGATTCCGGCAATGCCGGAGGCCCCCGCATCCAGGCAAGGCCGGATACGTTCCACCGTGATACCTCCCAAAGCAAGAACCGGCATTCTCAGCCGCGAGGTAACGTCCCGCAGCTTCTCCAAACCCAACGGAGGCCCGTACCCCAGTTTGGAAGGCGTTTCGAAGACCGGTCCCAGCACAACGTAATCCGCCCCGCCTGATTCGGCGGCCATGGCCTCGCCCAGAGAATGGCAGGAGACCCCGATAACGAAAGGGCGGGGCGCAAACCGGCGCACGACTTGTGCGGGCATGGAGTGTGCCCCCAGATGCACTCCGGCTGCTCCCGCCGCCAGGGCCACATCCACGCGGTCATTCACGACCACGGCTGTGCCTACCCTCCCCGGCCTCCTGGTTGCGCCCAACGCCTCTTCCACAAGCGCCATCAACTCCCGGCCCGTGAGATCTTTCTCTCGAATCTGCACCAGGTCCACGCCCGCGCCTAGCGCTTCACGGATGGCAGACGTCACAGACAATGACCTCAACTGTCGCCGGTCTGTGATGTAGCAGAGTAGAAAATTCTTCATTGGGTTGAGCGTGAATCAGAAGGTGGGGGCCGGCGGAAGATCCTCCAGATCTCATAAACCGCCAGCCAGATATCAGCCAGTCCGAGGCCCGAAACCGCTCCGCGCAGGAAATAGTTGCGCGAGACGGCCGCAAGCAGTGGATAGTGGTTAATGAAATAGTTGTT
>CAWHWE010000052.1:0-39170 GCA_963832915.1 uncultured Acidobacteriota bacterium | reverse complement strand
TTGCAGTTGACCGTCGCGCCAGCGGCTACCGGCAAAACACTCCTGGTTAGCCATATTGAGCATGACGTAGCAGCCGGAGACACGGTAGTTGAAGCGCAATTGCACGTCGAGAATCACCGGCTGTGGGATTTGAATGATCCATATCTGTACAGGGTGACGGTGCGCGCAAGCGCCGATGGGGTGGATGGTTTTGACGAGGCTTCGGCGCGCTGCGGGTTTCGAGACTTCCGCGTGGAGAAGGGATACTTCCGGCTGAACGGCAAAAGGATTTTCCTGCGAAGCACCCACACGGGCAATCACTGTCCTGTGAGTCAGATTGTTCCGCCCGTTGGCGCGCCCGATTTCTTGCGACTCGACATGCTGTACGCGAAAGCCTCGGGCTTCAACACGGTGCGCTTTATATCCGGTATAGCCCATCCTTACCAGCTGGATTTGTGCGACGAGATTGGGCTGTTGGTCTATGAAGAATCTCTTGCGGCATGGCTGCTTGCCGATTCCCCCAAGATGAAAGAGCGTTATGAACTGTCAGTCCGGGAAATGGTACTGCGGGATCGCAATCACCCCAGCGTCGCCATGTGGGGCATGCTGAACGAGACCGACGACGGTCCGGTATTTCGAGAGGCAGTTTCGGCCTTGTCTCTCGTCCGATCGTTGGATGACACCCGGCTGGTGCTGCTTTCGAGCGGCCGGTGGGATAGCCAGCTCAGTATTGGCTCGGTGAGTAACCCCGGCAGTTCGCAATGGGAGTACGAGTGGGGCAGGGAAGCTGGAGCGGCCGGCATGGCCGATACGTACCAAAGTCGGCGGACACATCCAGGGCGTGGGCGACGTTCACTTCTACCCGCAGGTGCCGCAGTCGCCGGATGTGGAAACACACCTTGCGCACTATGGGTCAGGACAGCAAGCCGGTCTTCCTTTCCGAATACGGTATCGGGAGCATGATGGACGTTATCCACGAAGCGCGGATGTACGAACAACTCGGCGTGCGCCCGGACATGGAGGATTATGCCCTGGTGCGATCGATGGCCGAAAGGCTCACCGCCGACTGGAAACGCTTTGGGATGGAAGGTGTGTACGCATTCCCCGAGTACTTTTTGCGCGATAGCCAGCTTCGCATGGCGCGTCATCGGCTGCTCGGCTTCAACTTGATCCGTTCGAACCCGAAGATTTGCGGGTTCAACCTGACGGGAATGTTGGATCACGGGTTGACCGGAGAAGGGGTTTGGAGGTTCTGGCGTGACTGGAAACCCGGTGTGATGGACGCCATGCAGGATGGCTGGGCCCCGCTACGCTGGTGCCTGTTCGTGAACCCGACGCACGCGTATATAGGGCGGCCGGTGAAGCTGGAGGGAGTCCTTGCCAACGAAGATGTGCTGCGGCCGGGTGAATATACGGCGCGATTCCGGGTTTGCGGTCCCGCTGGAATAGCCTGGGAGCGAGCCGCCACGGTGCGTGTTCCGACTCTGCCACCGGGCGAAGACGGACCACTGGCCATCCCGGTGATGGCGGAAGAGGTTGTCCTGAGCGGGCCGGAAGGAGACTACGAGTTAGCCGTGAATATCGAGCAGGGCGCGGCGGCCACGGAAGCCTCCTGGCAGTTCCACCTCACGGATCCCAACTCGCTGCCGCGGCTGAAGCAAACCGTGACCCTTTGGGGAATCCCGGCGAATGTGGAGAGCTGGCTGAAGGCTCATGGAGTGTCTGGTGAGAAGTTTGGTGGGGCAGGGCCAAGTCGGCGGGAGATCATTTTGGTTGGCGATCTGTCGAAAACAGGAAGTGATGCGGAAGCTTGGAAGGAGTTGGCGCGACGGATGGCCCGGGGTAGCACGGTGGTGTTCCTTTCCCAAGCAGGCTTTCAAGCGGGAGAAGGATGCCGTGGCGTGGCTGCCGCTAGCCAAAAAGGGGCGCTGCTATGAGTTCAACGACTGGCTGTACCACAAGGAATGTGTGGCCAAAGCGCACCCGGTCTTCGAGGGTTTGCAGGGCCGGGGTATTCTGGACTGGTATTACTATGGGCCAGTCATTCCTCATCATCTCTTCGATGGCCAGGAAACACCTGCGGAGGTGATCGCCGCCGCATTCGCCGCGGGCTATTCGACGCGGGGTGGGTATGCTTCAGGGATTCTGCTCGGGGCATATCACTTTGGCGAGGGTCAGTTCATTCTGAACACGTTTCCCGTCCTGGACCAACTCGATCACCACCCCGCCGCGGATCGATTGCTTCTCAACCTCGTAAAATATGCGGCTAGCTCCTGGGAAAGCCGCCGGCGGGATTAGCCGGCGACTTCGACGATCAGCTCAGGATGATCGGGTACTCCCGGTGACGGGACTTTCTATTAACTCGCCAAGGCTGTCATTCTGAGCGAAGCGAAGAATCCCGGCATTTTTTCGCACTGATTGAGCTCTGAAATGCGGGATTCTTCGCTTCGCTCAGAATGACAGGCGGTGGCCTTTTCTCCTACGAATGACGAACAACCCGTATCACAGGGCGTCTTCACACGGCCTCTCACGCCTTCCCTATTGGCGCCGGTGAGATCGCTGAATAGCCGCCAGCAGAGCGGCCTTCACTTCCCTCGAGGGGGCGGGCGCCTGGGGCGCCTTATACCCGCGGCAAGCTTCCACGGTGGTCTTTAGACTCTCGATATATGCGATGCAGGGGGCGCAGCCTTTCAGGTGGCGCTCCAATTCCCGGCAATTTCTCACCGGAAGCTGATCATCCAGATACTCGGAGAGCATGGCGAAGATCCGCTTGCAATGCCGGTCAGTCATGTGTTCTTACCTCCGGCATCTCTGCACGGCGGACATAACCCGCCAGGGCATTGCGAAGGAAAACGCGCGCCCGGTGCAAGCGCATCTTGGTGGTTTCCTCGGAAATGCCCATCACCTCCGCCACTTCCCGGGTGTCGAGCTGTTCCATGTCGCGGAGAATCAGGACCAGGCGGTAATGCTTGGGAAGGGCAAGCACGGCGTCTTTCAGCTTGCTGCGCAACTCTTTGTTCAGCAAGATTTCTTCGGGCGTAACCTCCCACGATTTCACTCCCGGAGCTGCGGCGCCGCTTTCCCTGGGCATCAGCGCATCCAGAGAAAGCATTTGCGCGGGAGCGAACTTGCTCTTGCGGCGGCTCATCAGGCATTGGGTCTTGGCCACCTTGTAGAGCCAGACGGCCAGCGCCCGCGCGTCGGGAAAATCCTTCAACTGCCTTGCCAGGCGGATGAGGGTTTCCTGCGCGGTGTCCTCGGCATCTTCGCGAACCCCACACACTTTCATCCCGAAACCGTAAACGACCTCCCGAAGTGTTTTGAGAGCCCGTTCGACATCTTCAGGATTCCCGGACTTCAGGCTTGCGAGCGCCTGCTCAACTTGTGAATTCATGAGATTCGTCGCCGGAATCGGAGATTGCCGGCGCAGTCTTGGATCGCCGCCATCGCGGTCGCAAAGTAGATGCTAGCACAGCGGTTCCCCAACTTGTGAGGAGCAATTTCAAGCTATCGGCGCCGCCTCATCCGTTCCTGCCGGAACCCGGCAGAGACGTGCTGTCCTGGCCAAGAAACTCACTTCTTCTGGTTACCTTTTCCGGGAAACTGCATTTATGCGTATGAGGCCAGGGAGATGCGACACGACGAACTGGTCCGGAATGCCTGGTTCGAAAGGAGTGAGATCGGGTTTCCATGCCTATCTTTGAATACGCTTGTTCCAACTGCGGGCACGTTTTCGAGAAACTCGTGTTGAAGCGCCACCAGGAGCCGCCTGAGTGCCCCAAATGCGGATGGAAGCGGGTCGAGCTAAAGTTCTCGGTATTTGCCACAGGTGGCGCCCCAAGCAAGTCAGCCGGCGGCGTGTGTGCGCCTTCCGGTGGCGGCTGACGGCTCTGATGGGGGAGCAGGCTGCTTCCTATTGAAAGCAACTCGGAAGGCTGAACGCCCATGCAAAACCTGCCGAAGAACGAAAGAGCCGAGTGCCTGTTAGCGCTGTGCGAGTTGCCCGAGACCTTTGGCCGCCCGCATTTGCACAGTGGCCTGGGGATTCGCAAATTGGGCGACAAGATCTTCGAGTGTCGCGGCAATTTTTCGTTGCGCTTCATCTTTCAGGACCGGCCATCGGACTTGTTCGTCTCTTTCCTGGGGAATCACGATGAAGTCAAAGCGTTGCTCCGGACCCGCAAGTATCGCTGAGACGGGCGGCTGGCGCAGGCGTTGACCTGCGGCGGAGCAGCGTCGACCACTCGAAGGGTTCGCTAAAACGGAAATTCTCACCCTTCGCGACGCCTACGTTCGCGCTGGCGTGGTCGGCCCGCAATGTCTCAATGATGCAGCGTAGGTGGCGGCCGCGATCGTGTCCTGGAACTTCAAACATATCGTGCGTGTGGAGAAAATTAGGGGATATAATCAGGTGAATGAATCGATGGGGTACGGCGCCCTGGCCATCGTTACGCCCAAAGAGGTAAGGTTGGATGAGTCAGATAACTGAAAAATCTTTCGACTGCTTAGCCTTTAAATGGAAGGTCCAGGCCGAAATCTACCAGGAAATCAAGGACCAGACCCCCGAGCAGCAGATCGAATATTTCCGCCACCACGCGCAAACCAGCCCCTTCGCCGAACTCGTCGCCAAGCTTCGACAACAGGAACGCACTAGCCGTTCGCGGTAGGCGTCCTCCTTGAAACAAGAACCTAAACGACATCGCGGGTGGCGCCGACACTGCATTTTATGTCGGGGGCCATTAAGAAGCCAGAACAGGGCACGGATTGGACGCGGTGACGGAGATGTTATCCGTGTTCGTGGGGCGCCCCGACGCGGGGCGCCGCCCGCGCCCCACTGTCCTGCCTGCTGCTGCGCCCGTATGGAATTCCCGCTCGAACCATGGTATAACTGTTATACCTTATGCGATTCCACTTCGACGCGCGAAAAAGCCGGCGGTTGAGAGCGAATCCCCATCGTGGAATCGGCTTTGAGGAGGCACAGGAAATCTTTTCGCACCCTTATTACCTCGACCAGCGCTCGGGTGTTCCGGAACAGTACCGAGCCATCGGCTGGGTGGAAGATCGCCTCTACAGTGTCATCTTCGAGGTAAGGGAAGACCGGGAAGGCGAGTATTACCATCTTGTGACCTTGTGGAAAGCGACCCAAGAGGAGCAGCAGCTTTATGAAGCAAACCAGTAAAACCCGCAAGATTACCTCCGCCGAGGAGATTGCCTGGCGCGCCGATCACGGTGAGGATGTTTCGCGCTTTTTCACCAACTCGGGACGCATGATGGAACCCATCCGCAGGGTGAACGTGGATTTTGCCCCTTCCATGCTGAAAGAGCTGGATGGCGCCGCGCAAGAGTTGAACATCAGCCGGCAGGCAGTGATCAAGACCCTCATTCGGCAAGCGCTCGATCAGCGGTACCTGGCAAGAAGTACTCGCCCCAGGTCGAGGCGGGTAAGCTGAAACGCTGTGTGGCACAGGCACTCCTGCCTGTGTCCAGGGCTGATGGATTCCATGCATAGTGGCACAGGCAAGAGTGCCTGTGCCACTGAAGTCCGAACCGGCCACGGATTGGACGCGGTGACAGAGATGTTGCCCGTTTCCGTGGGGCGCCCCGATGCATCGGGGCGCCACCCGCGATTGGCACCAGCAGGGATCATTTCGTCCAAGTTTTCGCGCCAAAGATTGCTCCCATGTCACCGTCCGATGGCCAGCGCAGTGTTGGTCTGTAACTCTGCGGCTCTTCGACGGTTTCCGAGTATACAAGCCGCGGAGTTCAAGAACAACTCCGCGCTACCAAAGCAGGAGGCTCGGCTGCCCACGCGAGACCAACCCTGCCTGTTCAACGCATTTTCTCTTTGGTTTACTGGCGCACCCTGATGCGGGAGGCATCGACGGTTATCAATTTTCCTCGATAGTCTTCCATGTGTGCGTGCAGTTCGAGGTATCGTATCAGGCGCTCCAACAGGAGGGAGGTGATTTCAGGATGGTTCAGGATTTGGAGGGCGACAATGCCTCTGAACCGTGCCGGGGGGTAAGCCACTATATCCCCGAAGTCGCCGTTCAGGGAGAGCAAGATCGCGCCAAGCTCTTGCGCCTTGGCGATTACGTCAGAATCCGGCGACTCCGCCGGCAGGTGATCCTTCAGCCGCAGCACCTCATGACCGGCGGCGGCGAGCGATTCAATAATGAGATTGGAGACGCAATGATCGGCGAAGAAGCGCAACGCCATCAGGCGGTGACCTCGAATTCGGCCAGGTCACGCGCGTAGTCGAGGCAGGCGGCGATCTGTTCACGGGTGAGATCAGGGAATTCAGCGGTGATATCCTCGGCCGTCTTGCCTGCCGCCAGATAGCCTAGAATCAGGCTGGCCGGGATGCGGGTTCCCTTCAGGCGCGGCTTACCATGCAGGATTTCCGGGTCGCTCGTAATGTATTCCTTCCACTCGACGGGCATGGCCAACTCCCTAGCTGTAATTCTAGCAATGCGGCGAGCTAAAAGCAAAAGCGGGGATTAAGCAGTGCAGATTTTCGGTTCTCAGAAACTCCGGGCTTCTTCGCTAAGGGAAGCGCACCTCGCCGCGTTAGGGCCTGGCGGAGGGATTCGCCTTCCAGAAATTCCATGGCGATGTAGGGCGTGCCGTCATCGGCTTGGCCGGATTCGTAAATGGTGACGACGTTCGAATAAGGGTACAACCGCCCGCGACTACCTGCCGCCCGGAGCTTTCTTGGTGTCTTTGTGTTTTGGTGGTAAAGGCCAATTGGACCACCAGGACACCAAGGCACCAAGAGCCGGCTCTACTCCTACCTCCTCCGAGAGACCGAGGTGGACACGCTGTCTCTTGACAAGCAGAACAGGATAGGCTATGTTAGTAGGTTGACGCCATGTAGGCGGTTATGGCCTCGTGGGAACGCTATGCTGCAATGCCACCTCGATCCCCCAATCCGTTCTCGAGGAGGTCGATGAAGAGCATGGTAGCGCCGACCCCGCCCTGCGGGGTCGGCAGGTGCTGAGCTAAAGCTCAGCGCTACAACACGCCATCAACCTGGGCAGAGGCCGCGAGGACTTCCTTTTTCCAGGCGGACAGCAAGTCCGCTCCCGGAAGAGAAAGAAGGAAATGATTTTTTGAAAATGAAGGAACGACGCGGGAATGTCATTGAAAACAAAGGACCAGCTTTCTGCGGCCCAGGGCAAAGCGGGAATGTTATAGAAAACACAGGTAGTTACACAGTGTAAGCGGTAATGTCTTTGAAAATAAGCATGTTAGCAGGAAGCCGCGAGGCTATTTGCACCAAGGTTGTCGAAACTGACTAGCCGTACGCCACACTACCCGTTGCGAGCGTCTGTGGCTTCTGCCGGGCCTCATCCTGAATTCTGAATGGACCTTGGATGCCGCCCGCCAAGGCGGGCTGAGAGAGACTGCTCATGGGGATCTAATCCCATGGTTGTCACCATGGGCTAATTGATTTCGCCCGCTCTGCGGGCTGACTTCATCGACGAACTCCTGACTCAGGGCACTAGTTCATCGGTGCCAGGTTTTTTCATTCCTCCTTAGCCTCACCATGCGACTTTCGCCGGAGGTTTTTCGCGACGATTTCCGCAACGTCGAGTATCTCGAGGTCGTCGCGCCGGGCGTGGTTGGCGGCGTCTTGAAGCATGATGGGACAGTAGGGGCAGGCCACTACCACCGTGGAGGCCTTGGTTGCAGCGAGCTCGGCGAATCGAAGTTCGTTCACTCGTTGGCTGTGCTGGTCGCGTTGGTCGTCAGCGATAAAAAGCTGTGCGCCGCCCGCTCCGCAGCATTGCGTGTTCTGGCCATGGTGCGCAACTTCGGCCAGCGAGACTCCGCAGGAGCGAAGGATTTTGCGAGGCGCAGCGGTGATACCGCGGCCCCTCGCAAGGTAGCAAGGGTCATGGTAAGTTGCCGGCACAGCCGATGGCTCTATGGCGAGCTGCGGGAGCAGCTCCGCAATGAATTCGGTATGGTGCATTACCCCGATATCGAGATTTTCGTAAGACGGGATTTGCCGGTAGTCTTTATCCAACATCGTCGTGCAGTGCGGGCAGCACGATACGATTTTCTTCACCCGGGCATTTGCCAATTTCTCGATAAGCTTTGCGGAGAGTTGCAGGAAAAGGTATTCGTTCCCCGCGCGTCGCGCCGGTTCACCGCAGCAGGTTTCACGGGGAAGCACGCCCCATGAAATGCCGGCGGAATCAAGAATCTGTTTCATGGCCAGAGCTACTGCCTGGCCATGCTGATCGAAACTCAATCCGCAGCCAAGCCAGAAGAGCCATTGCTGGCTGCCATCGAAAATCGGAAATTGCTTTGACTCGATGAGTTTTTGTCGAGCGTCGTGAGCTATCCCCCAGGGATTGTGCGGAGCACGTTCCATGGTCGTAAATAGTTGGATCACCTTATCGTTGGTGGTGCGGCCCTCGCTTACCAGTCCACGCCGGAGGTCAAGGATTTTCCTTCCCACATGCTCGATGCCCACCGGACAAACGTATTCACAGGCGCCACAGGATAAACATTGGAAGAGATCTTCCTCCGCAATGAAAACCTCGCCATGTTCTTTCTCTATAGCAGTCCCTGCGACGACATCTCCGCCGCAGAGAAGGCCTCTTTGCGCGTCCAGGATGATTTCCTTGGGACTTAGAGATCCTCCAACGAGGTTAGCCGGACAGAATTGGGTGCAGCGGCCGCACTCGACGCAAGCATTGAGGTCGAGAACGTCCTTACGGTCAAAGTCCTTGAAGTGGATAATTCCCAGGTCCTCGCCTTCTTCTCGTAGCGGTCGCATCGTGCTGGTTGTCTCGGAACGCAGGAAGATCGTGAACGGGGCAAGGACCAGATGCAGGTGTTTCGATAACGGGATTACATCGAGTAACAATAAAAACGTAAATGTATGTATCCACCAGTTTATTTTCCAAGACATGCTTCCGATTGGAAACACTCCCCAGCCCAAAAGATACGTTGCCATTAGGGCTGAGATAAGAAAGGCCACAACCCCGGAGGTAATGGAGAGCTTTCCGAGAAGCTTCGGTCTTAGTACAAATCGCCGAAATGACAGGCCAATCATGGCCACGAGGACTGCGAACGCCCATATGGCGACAAACGTGCCATACCAGCTCCGGGTCGGCGTTGCTTTTGAAAGTCCGCGAAAGCCAAGAAGGAAGTGTTGTGCGCTTACCCATGCGAAGGCGAGGAATCCCCACACGACGAAGGCATGGAGTACGCCGACGATGGGCCGGTCGCGCACCACTCGATATTGCAAGATGACTTCTACAAAAACCCGCCACAGCCGTTTGGGAATATGATCGTGAGGAAGGTCTCCGTGCCTGGGAAATACCGAAAAAAGCCGCCGATTAACCATTTTCAAGAATAGCCAAACACTTGCTATAGAGAGCGCGATCAATATCGCCCGCGAGAGATCGGCGAAAAATAAGGCCGCGCAGAAAGCGAGCGTGATGGTTACAACCATCCAGGAGTTTTCCTTAAATAGCTTCGAAGCCATTCCTTACCTCATGATGCCAATTAGAAACTCAGCAAGGCGGAGAATCGCTATCCACCCTTTTCAACGGGATACCCCTTGCCGGCCCAGTCCGTCCCCAAATTTTCGAGAATGTAAAGCACCTTAAGCTTCGAGAAACCCAGGCGATGGAGGGCTTCGTAAGCCGGCTTTACGTTCGGGCAATGGCTCCAGGGGCAGCATCCGCAGTAGATAACGATGAATCTGTTTCGGGCGAGCCCTTCCACATGGCGGCGCAACTGCTGCACCACTGCTGGCTGGGTGGCCGGACCGAAGTATTCAGAACTTGGGATATGGGCTTGGGTGTAAGGAAGTCGAAAGCCAACATAAATGAGGAGTGGTCTTTCGCCTTTGGGTGATTGGAGAATTTTTACCAACTCCTGAGCGTTGATGAGATCGGCGGCAGGAATGGGAGATGGCGCCGTCGGGTTGCCTTGCGAGTTGACCGGTGTGGATTCCGCTGGGGTGGCAACGATTGACCGGGTCCCTACGCCGATGAAAAGGAGTGAGACCAAGAAGAAAAAAGCCGCGAGTGTGACAGCAGATCTGCAATAGTTCAGAGACTTCAACACGATCAGCTCCTGCCCGGTTATTCCTGCATCCTCCGTGGCTGCCAAAGGACGAAGAAAACTCGCACGCGCAATCTTCATGAGGCCAATTGCTCGTCGGAACCTGCCCCCATTCCGATTTCAGCCCAAGCAGCAATATACGCCTCACCGAGGTCGCGTTCAATGCTTCCGGTTTTCAGTCCAGGTATTTTCAGCCTCTCAGGGAGCGGCGGGGGGGAGCCTTCGTGAGGTGGCACCACCCGTGCGACGAAAGGGCCTGCAAGCTTGGGGAACAACAAGGGGGAAACCTGCTGGTGACAATACCATACCTGCTGCCCCGGAGCCGCGACTCCAGTCGGGGCATCGGTCCAAAAGGTGAGAACGTGGGGCGACAGGGAGAGCGACGAAAGTCAGAACGGCCTGAATCACCAACCGCATGCGGCCCTACCGTCTGACAGCCAATCCGGCCACCCTCCCTGTGGCAGTAGGAGCCAACTTCATCACGCGCCGCGAGTAAACGCAGATCCTTCTCCCGCTAGGCGGGATCAGGATGACATGTCCCGCCGCGGCGGGAGCGCGGAGAAGAATCTGCTCTTGGTTGCGGCCAAGGGCCGCGCTGCGCTACTCATCTCGGCAATACAACATACGTTCAGACGCGACCGGCTCACTTATATTACGAGGGCCTCTCAAGTGCAAGCCTCTGCGCTAGTCCGAATCCGCCACCTTCTTTATGTCCACGTGTCCTGTTGTGTCGGGAGTAGTCTCGTCGTACTCGGATGCAATTACTTCGCTGCCATTTGCATCGACAACGACGCCATGATCAATATATGTGTCGGACTCCCAAGTGTAGGTGATACTGACCGTGCAGTTTGAATCAACAGTATAGGTACCGGTACTCTTGCTACCAGCTTCTCCATTGAGAGGATCGGGAACCCCATTCCCTATATAGTAACTGTTGCTGCCAGTAATGTTTCCATTTCCGTCAAAGTGCACTAATGCATCATAGGTCCAGAAGCTGTAGGGGGTTTCCTCAAATTCCGTTCCAAATTCCGTCCATCCGTAGTCGCCTATCAGCGTGCGATCCGAGCAGCCGCGGTGGGCCTTCACCTTTCGTGATGGGTGCACTGCAAGCACAGCAAAGACCGTCAAGAAAACGACAAGTATGGTTGCTAATCCGAAAATGGTTCGTTTCATCAACATCCTCCTTGGGTACGTCTTGGCGGCGTCTCAAATGACTGCCATGCAATACCCTTGTTTTGATTTGGCCGAGGATTTGGGCCCTGCCATCCTGGCCGGCATGTATTATACATGCAACCGCCTCGGTCGTTATATTCTTATTGTCACGTTTTTGCCGCGAACGACTCCGGCAGCCCAGAAAGGAGGCCAGCTCTGGTCTACTTTGCCCCAGCGGGGGTTGAGGGGGCGGGGGTTGGTGGCGACTTCCGGTGCGCAGCCCGAATCTCATCACCGCGGAAAAACCGGGCCGGCGCGGCGCGCATTTCTGTCATGGCGGGAAACAGCTTCGAATAATCGTTTCGTGCATTCCAAAAAAGGAATCCCACCCCGCCTTGTTCCCTGGCTGCGCTGACTTCGGTTCGAATATAGGCATCCGAATACGTTTTGGTGCGCCAGGCAAAGGCTTGAAGCCATGGCCGCAACACAACTTTGGTTTCCGCTGTAATCTCAGCGAACCGCTGCATGGACTCTGAGATGAAGTGTTCCGGCGCGTCGCCCGGCTTGGCGTACCCGTCCATGCCGAAGAAGTGTGACGGGTAAACCATCGGGGAGAGCACGTCGCAGGACCGCGCCATGACGGGGATGTCCTGTCCGGTGTGGTCCAAGTCAACCGGGCGTTGCCAGGCCATCACTCCGAAAACATCCAGTGAAACCAGGACTCCCAGCGGGTGAAGTTCGTTATAGGCGCGGGCGAGAAACTTACTGATCACGTCAGACCGTTCCCAGTCCGGATGCAGGGATTCGAACGCGAACCGGGCATCCTTTTGATCACCTTCTGCGGGGAAGCGCACATAATCGAACTGGATTTCGTCAACGCCGGAGGTCGCTACCATTCGGGCCAGCGCCAAGTTATAGTCTTGAACTTCCGGCTTTGAAGGGTCAGTCCAAACCAGTTTGTTGTTTTCTTTCCACGCCTGGCCGGTACGCCGAGACTGCACTGCCAAGGCGGGATGGTCTTGTGCCAGACGTTCGTCACGAAAGAGCGCAATGCGCGCGATCGCATGCAGTCCAAGAGAATGGAGGAAGCGGGCAATTTTGGGAAGACTCCGGATGGGAACGTACTTCTGCCGGGGCGCGAGGGGGTGCTCGAAAGGTACGTCAACAAGGCCGTCCATGTCCTTTATGTCGAAGGCGACGGCATTGCCCCCCGCCTCCCGCCACTGTCGAATCAATTGCAAACCATGCTCACTGCCAGCCATGTATCCCGTAAGGTAGATGCCGCGCATCTCGAAATCCCTGGCGACGGGAGCGGGCTGCTCGACCAGCGGCGCGAGGAGAATGCCGGGGATGACTACTTGGTCGCCGGGTCGAAGGTACTTTCCTATTTTGCCGACGTTCGCCAGTCTTATGGCGGCCTCGAGTTCCCCCGTGGTCATGTAAGGTGTTTGCGACAGATAATGGCGCGTAAGCGAAGGGAGACTTTCTCCCCGAGTCACGGTGTGGACTACAGTCTGCGTTCCCGCCTCGCCGGGCGCAGGTGGCGGGACGTTTTCGACAGGCGTTGTTCTAGGTTTCTGGGGTATATTCTTAGTCCCGGCCGGAGTGGCAGCCGGCGGCGAAACCGGCTTCTGGCCCGCGAGCTGCGCCTTTCCGTGCGTTGGAGGCGGCGCAGGAGGAAGAGTCGGTGAACCGCCAAAAAAAATCATGGCGACGAGAATCAGTGAGAATAGACCGCTCAGATAACCGAATCTGGGATCGCTCAGAATGGTTTTTCCCTCCCGCACTGCAAGGCCCATCATAGCAGGATGAGGGGAGGTAGCAAAGCGCCGCGGAAGTGGTGTCAATTGGAATATCATCCCTTACGAAACCCTGGTCATTTCCGCCCCGTCATGGCGGGACGGGAATGACTGCGGCCCGGAACGCCCGTGTCTCGCAAATGACACCACTACCAGTGCGGCGTGGTGGGAACCGTTTAGTTCACAAGAATATTTGGATTCCTGTTTCCGGAGGTTGAGGTGAAAAGAAAAGGACTCATTCTATGGTGGGCGCTAATGTCAGGCGCTTTGATTTCGGCCCAGATGGGATCAGGACAGACGGGGCCGGCGGAGCACAAGGCTGTGCTTCTTTGGCCAAGTGGAGCGCCGGGAGCTGTGGGCATGGAAGATGCTGATCGGCCATCTATAACGCTTTACTCGCTCCCGGGGGGCCAACCCGCCCGCAGCGCCGTCGTCGTGTGCCCGGGAGGCGGCTACCACGCGCTGGCCATGGATCACGAAGGACACCAAGTGGCGGAGTGGCTGAATTCCTTAGGAATCGCTGCATATATCCTGAAGTATCGCCTGGCGCCACGCTACCATCATCCCGCCATGATGGAAGATGCGCAGCGTGCGCTCCGCTATGTCCGCGCACACGCGCAGGAATGGGGGATCGCTCCGGACCGCATCGGCATCTGGGGTTTTTCCGCCGGCGGACATCTGGCCTCTACCGCGGCCACACACTTTGACGCCGGAGACCCCTCCGCCGCCGATACCATCGAACGAGTGAGTTCACGGCCGGACTTTGCCATCCTGGCTTATCCGGTGATCACATGCAGCGAATGGTTCAAGCACGAAGGCTCTTGCCAGGGCCTGCTGGGCGATCACCCCGATCCCAAGCTGGCGGACTATCTTTCCAATGAAAAGCAGGTGAGCGCTCAAACGCCGCCAACTTTTCTTTTTCTTACCAATGACGATGGGGCTGTTCCGGCTGAAAATAGCGTGGCGTTCTACATGGCCCTGCGCAAAGCGCGTGTGCCGACGGAACTCCACATTTACCAGCATGGTGCGCACGGGGTGGGCTTGGCGCAGAAAGATCCCATTCTGTCTTCGTGGCCGCAACGGCTGGCGGATTGGCTTCGCGCCCGTGGGTTGTTGTCGCCTGGAACGGCCCCCACGGACACAGCGAAAACCCCTTGACGCACTCGCTACGCAGCGGCCAGCTTTAGTCGGGCGCCGTTGACGAAGTTGTTGGGGAACTCGGAATTTTCTGGTGGTGGGTCAGTTTGATGCAGAAGCGGCGGAACCTGTCGCGATCTTATCGGGACGCCGCCATTTGGTTCATCAGTTGACGGATAAAATCGCCGCTACGAGGCCAAGCTGGCCCACTACCAATTTTCTTGATTGCTACCGATGATAGCTGAGCGTATGATGAAAAACAGGGGAAGTCCTTTGTCGATTGCAATTCCTCCAGCCGAAGGGAGTTAAGGATGGCGCGCAAGTACGGACAGCGGGGATACATGGACTCGGACCGCGATCGCGACAGATCCGAGAGGAAGCCTACCCCCCGGAGGGAACAGTTCGGGCCGAAGACTCCGGCCATGCCGGGAAAGCGCGAGGTGGTACGGTGTGCTTCCTGCGCAATGATTTTGCCGGGCGGGATCGATCTGCAAGGGCGCTGTCCAAAGTGTGGCTTTGAATTGCACAGTTGCAAGCAGTGCGCCTTTTTCGACACCGCCAGCCGGTTTGAATGTACCCAGCCGATTACTGCCCGTATCCCGAAGAAAGACGCCCAGAACCACTGCAACTTCTATTCGCCGCGTACGACCATCGAACGTGAGACCTCCACTTCCAGGCCTCTGGATGCACGCCAAGCCTTCGAAAACCTTTTCCGAAAGTAGCGGCGCTATGTCGAACGGACTCTCCGGTTATTTCCGGGGCACCACACCAGCGCGAGAATGTTTCCTGGTTGGGTGGAGTGGGGGAGGGTTCCACCTTTCACTGAGGACGCGAAAATTGTCGTACAGGTTCACCAGGCAGGGTGCCGGGGTTGCTGTCATTTGGGATGCGATCCCTTTCGGAGCGCCAGTCATTCCCGCGAAAGCGGGAATTCAAGTCGTCCAAGGGTATTTCCGAAGGGTTGCGGAGTGGATTCCCGCTTTCGCGGGAATGACTGCGACTTCGAGCGCTGACGTTGCGCAAATGACACCAGTACTGGGGCGCAGCGTCGAGCATGACAAAATGTCGCTAACCTTCCTGTTTTCAATTCTTTAGCTAACCCATTCAACCTCTCTTCCCTGCCATTCGCTGCTTGGATGCCGCCATCCGAGACATATGCATTGCTCCCGGAAAGATTGGGATGGTCTAATTCGAGCCGGGCAGGAGATGCCTTCTTTGGTTAGCAGATTTCATCTCTCGCCATCTTGTTTTACGGTTGGGGTTTCAGTCTTGTCCCGTGTCCTCGTCATCCAATTGTGCGTAATTGCGTCGCGATTATTCTTCAAGGAGGCATAATGGCCACTATTACTATCACTCCCGAGGTGCGAACGTCGCGAGGGAGGGATTTCCAGAACGTTCAGCCTGAAGCGACTTTTACGGGCGCGCGTATCGAACCTTTGCACAAGGGTCTGCCCAAGATCACGCAGTCAGTCTGCCCGGAATGCTTGAAGGTGATCGAGGCGCAGTTGTTCGAAGAGAATGGCGCGGTTTACATGGAAAAAACCTGCGTGGAGCACGGCGACTTTCGGGACAAGATCTATTCCGACGTCAAGCTGTATCTCAAGATGGAGGAGTTCGAGTTCGGTGACAACCGGGGACTTGAAAACCCGCAATTCCCCGACGCAGCACGTTGCCCGGAGGATTGTGGTTTGTGCTCGCTCCACACCTCGCACACGGTGCTTTCCAATGTTGACCTCACGAACCGCTGCAACCTCACCTGCCCGGTGTGCTTTGCCAACGCCAACACCGCCGGGTACCTGTACGAGCCTTCCTTCGAGCAGGTGCGCGGGATGCTCAAGACGCTTCGTGACCAGCGCCCCGTGCCCAACCGCGTGGTCCAATTCTCCGGCGGCGAGCCCACCATTTATCCGCGTTTCCACGACGTGCTGCGGATGGCCACCGAGATGGGCTTCACTCACATCCAGTGCGCGACCAACGGCATTGAATTCTCCGACCTGGAGTTCGCCCAGAAATGCAAGGAAGCCGGCCTCCACACGCTCTACCTACAGTTCGACGGGGTCACCGATGAAGTTTACCTTCGCACTCGTGGCCAGAGGCTGCTGGAAAAAAAGCTGGCGTGCATTGAGAACTGCCGGAAGGCGGGGCTGAAGATCATCCTTGTTCCCACCATCGTGAAAGGCGTGAACGACCAGCAGATCGGCGACATGATTCGCCTGGCCATTGACAATGTGGACTGTATCAGCGGCTTCAGCTTCCAGCCGGTTTGTTTCACAGGTCGCATCAACCGCAGAGAACTCGATAGTAAGCGCTTCACGCAATCGGATCTGGCGCACGCCGTCGCCGACCAGACCGGCCTGACCGACAAGTACGAGGATTGGTTCCCCCTGTCCTGCACATCACCCTTCTCAAAATTGCTGACGAACCTGCAGGACTACGAACGCCCCAACCTCACCTCTCACCCCCACTGCGCCATGGGAACCTACCTCTACGTTCACCCCGGCACGAAGACGGCCATCCCCATCACGCGCTTCTTCGATATGCCCGCCATGCTGCGCGATATCGACCGACTCGCCCAGCAAGCCAAGGGTGCACGATTCAAGATGTTCACTAAGATCAATGCCTGGCAGAAGCTTCGCCGGCATTTCAAGTCGCAGTTTGCCCCGCCGGGTTTGACCTTCGAGCGCTTCCTGCAGACCTTACAGGGCATGACTGACCACGAATACGGGCGGGGCAAGGGCGACGGCACATTCACCTACAAGACGTTGCTCGTGGCGGGCATGCATTTCATGGACTCGTATAATTACGATTTCAACCGCGTCAAGCGCTGCGTCATCCACTACGCTGCCCCTAATGGCCTTGTCTATCCCTTCTGCATTTACAACTCCGGGCCCTGCATGCGCGAGAAGATCGAGCGGCAATTCTCCGTGCCCTTCGACCCGAAAGCCACGAAGGAGGACGCCAACCGCCTGGTGCAAGTCGTGAACTAATCCCCCCGCGGCAGTCCGTTACGACCGTTGGAACGAAACCATGTCCCCAGATCTCGGAATCTGGATTATACTGGTTCGCCAACGTGCCCACACGCCAAGAACTCCTCGAAGCCGCCGAGCGCTTGCACGCGCACATCCTGCGCCGTTACTATTCGGCTGGCCGGGTTCACGGGCCGGACGCCGGCATCCGCTTTAACCTTCGCCTGTGGCGATTCTTCAAGAGTGCGCTCGACTTCCTGCCCTGGAAAGACGATTACGTTTTCATCCAAAGCCAAGGTTACTGGATTCTCGCCAACTGGATGCTCCACGAGGCTACCCGCGAGCGCCGCTACCACGACATCGCGATCGAGACCGCTGAAGCCACGCTTCTTCTTCAGCAACCTCAAGGTTACTGGATTTACCCGCTTCCGGAGCGAAAGCATCTGATCGCCACCGTGGAGGGGAACTGGGGCGCGATCGGATTGCTGGCTGGCCAGGCGCGCGCGCCACGCCCGGACTTTCTCGCAGGTGCAGTCAGGTGGTATGACTATTTGGTCCACTCCATTGGGTTCCAGGATCACACCTCAGGCAAGGCCATTAACTACTTTGATAAACCTCGCGGCAAGATCCCGAATAACTCCGTCGAAGCCGCTTGGTTTTTTCTTCGCTTGTGGCAAGCCACCGGGGAGGCTCGCTTTCTCGAACATGTTGGGTCCATGCTGGATTTCCTTGCCGCCGTTCAGCTCCCCTCGGGCGAACTTCCTTACATTGTCGAGGGTCCGTACGAGCGCCGGCGCGTTCACTATCTCTGCTATCAATACAACGCCTTTCAATTCCTGAAGCTGGCTTGGTCAGAGGCGCTGCTTCCCGACTCCCGCACGCGTAGGATTCTTTCTTCCCTAGCCAGGTTTCTCACGACGGGTGTAACGGCCTCGGGCGCCAGCGCCGTGGATTGCTCCCACCGCAAGCCGGAGACAGATTACTTTACGGCCGTGCTCGCCGCAGCTCTCCACCAAGCGGCCAAACTGAAGCTGATTGAAAACACCGGCCTCAGTGACCGGTGCTATGCTCGAGTTCTGGCGCGGCAGCGGCCTGACGGAAGCTTCGCCTACACCACTGGAGACTATGCCTTCCTCCGGGACGGACGCTCGTACCCGCGACAGCAGGTCATGACTTTGTTCCATTTGCTTTATCCGTTCTGCGGAGAGGGGTTTGGATTATAGGGCCGAGCCGCCTTGGCGGCCGTCGGTCAGGCCGGGGCTTGCCCCGGCCCCAGAAGCGCCATCAGGGACTTTTGTATTAGATTCATCCTATGTGTGGCATTTGCGGAATCTTCAATTACGGAACGCGCGCGCCCGCCGATCGTGTTGCCCTGAAACGAGCCACTGACGCCATGGCGCACCGCGGGCCTGACGACGAGGGAGTTTATCTTCAGGACGAAGTCGCTCTCGGCAATCGCCGTCTTAGCATCATTGACCTCCCGGGCGGTCACCAGCCGATTTCGAATGAAGACGAAACCATCTGGATTACCTTTAACGGAGAGATCTACAACTATCGCGACCTGCGCACGGACCTCCTGGAGCGCGGCCATCAGTTCCGCACCTCGAGCGATACCGAAGCGATCGTCCATCTCTACGAGCAGTACGACCTCGCTTGTCTCGATCACCTGCGCGGCATGTTCGCGTTTGCGTTGTGGGACTCCCGAAAGCGGCGCCTTCTCCTGGTACGCGACCGCTTGGGAATCAAGCCGGTCTTTTATCGCCTCGAGCCGGGCCGCCTGGTTTTCGCTTCCGAGTCGCGCGCCCTGCGCGAGCTGGCCGAACAACCGCTCGACATTGACCCGCAATCCGTCTATGACTTTTTCGGGTTCCGTTACATCCCCGCGCCCCAGACCTTCTATCGAGGTGTGGAGAAGTTGCTCCCCGGTCACTTCCTGCTTGCCGACGCGAGCGGCGTGCACACCCGCGCCTATTGGGACATTCCCGCCGAAGAAGAAATTCCCCGCCCGGCGAAGGAAATCGCCGAGGAAATCGTTGCGCAGCTTCGCGAATCGGTCCGCTTGCGGCTCATCGCGGATGTTCCCCTGGGTGTTTTTCTGAGCGGCGGGACGGATTCGAGCGCTGTGGTGGCGCTCATGACGGAGTTGGAAGCGCGGCCGCTGCGGACCTTTTCGGTAGGTTTTGAAGAATCCGAGTACAGCGAATTGCCCTACGCGCGCACCGTGGGGCGACGCTTTTCCACCCAGCATCACGAGCTCATCATGCGGCCCGAGCAACTGAGCCACGAGTTGCCGCGTCTGGTAGCCTTCCGCGACGAGCCCATCGCGGAGCCCACCGACGTGGCGTTGCACCTGCTTTCCCGCCTGGCGGCGCAAAGCGTGAAGGTGGTGCTGGCGGGCGAAGGCGGAGACGAGCTCTTCGCCGGTTATCCCAAATACATCGCCGACCCGCTGGCGGGGCTGGTTTCGGCGCTCCCGCAGCAAGTCACGCGGGCACTGGTTCGCTGGCTTCCGTACAGCCAGCGCCGCGCTAAGATCGCCATCGAAGCGCTCTCGATCCGAGATGAGGCGGAGCGCTCCGCCACCTGGTTCGCTTCTTTCTCGCGCGAAGAGCGGGAAAACCTGTTCGCGCCGGAATTCCTGGCGCAGGTCGATCCCGCTCATCCCGCGCAGGTCTTTGAAACCTATTTGGAAAAACGGCGCGGACTCACGCCGCTGAAGCGTATGCTCTATGCGGACCTCAAGGTCTGGCTGCCGGACAATCTTCTGCTGCGCGGAGATCTGATGACTATGGCCGCCTCCATCGAGGAGCGCGTTCCGTTCCTGGACCATAAACTGGTGGAATTTGCCGCGCGGGTCCCCACCAAACTCTTGACGCGTGGATTTCGTGCCAAGGCCTTGCTGAAGCGAGCCTTCGAGCCGCTCCTTCCTTCGGAGGTCCTGTACCGGCGTAAGATGGGTTTCGCGGTTCCGGTCGGCGAGTGGTTCCGGAAACCGCTAAAGTCTCTTGTCGCGGACTTGGTGCTCTCATCGGAGGCCCGGGCGCGTGGCTATTTTAACCCGGCGAGCATGGAAACTTTCCTCCGCGAACACTTCGACGGCATTCGCGACCGGCAAAAGCAACTTTGGGCGTTGGTGAATTTTGAACTGTGGTGCCGGCATGCAAAATAAGAAGCCCGCCGTCTGCATCATTGTTGAGAACCTGCCCGTGCCTGTGGATCGGCGGGTCTGGCAGGAAGCTCGCGCGCTACACGAGGCTGGATACAGGGTCTCGGTCATCTGCCCGAAAGCTCGAGGCTTCGAGCTTAGCCGCGAGACCCTCGAGGGCATCGAGATATACCGCTACCGCGCCTGGGAGGCTTCGAGTCCACCCGGCTATTTCGTCGAGTACACGCTGGCGCTCGCCGCCCAGTTCCGCCTGGCCCTTAGGGCCTACGCGCGCACGCGCTTTCGTGTCCTCCAGGCATGTAATCCGCCAGATACAATTTTTCTGATTGGGCTATTCTTCAAGCTTTTTGGCGTGCGATTCATCTTCGACCATCACGATCTTAATCCCGAGCTTTATGAGGCAAAATTCGGACGTCGCGACTTCGGATATAAGGTGGTCTGCTGGGCTGAGCGCCTGACCTTCCGCACCGCCGACATCTCGATTGCGACAAACGAGTCCTACCGTGAAGTGGCACGCCTTCGCGGAAAAGTGCCTCAGGAGCGCACTTTCGTCGTGCGAAGCTGTCCCGACCTCAGTAGAATCCGGAAGGGTGCTTCGCGACTCGAACTTAAGGAGGGCCGGCGCTATCTCGTCGTCTACCTGGGCGTCATGGGGCCTCAGGACGGGCTTGAACTGTTGCTGGACTCTATTGCCTCGGTCGCCCAGAGATGGAAGCGCCAGGACATCCTGTTTGTTCTCATCGGCTCGGGGACCGATCTCCCGCGGCTTAGAGCCTTGGCTGCCGAGAAAGGCCTGGCGTCACTGCTGAGGTTTAAAGGGCACCTGTCCGATGAGGAAGTCGCGGCCTATCTTTCGACCGCGGACGTAGGGGTTGCGCCCGACCCGGCCACGCCGATGAATGACAAATCCACTATGAACAAAATTCTGGAATACATGACCTACGGCCTCCCGGTCGTCCTCTACGACCTCACCGAAGGTCGCCGCTCGGCGGCAGGTGGAGCCCTTTACGCGCGGCGCGACGACCCGGAAGACTTCGCCCGGGAGATCCTGAGCATCCTTGACTCGGAAACCCTGCGTCGCGAGCTTGGGGCGTGCGGGCGAAGGCGCATCGAGGAAAGTCTCAACTGGGAGAACGAGAAGAGGTCGCTACTGGAGGCCTACGCGGCTGCTCTCGCCCTATAGTTCAATCCCCCTACCTGAAGGAGGTCGCATGCGAATTGCCGTCTTCGGACTCGGCTACGTAGGCTGCGTTACAGGAGCTTGCCTCGCGCAAATGGGGCACGAGGTCTGCGGCGTGGACATCTCCCCGACGAAAGTGCGGATGATCAACGAGGGCCTCGCTCCGCTGCGCGAGAAAGGCATCGAGCGGCTGGTCTCGCAAGTGGTTCGCGCCGGGAGGTTTCGCGCTTCGCTCCAGGCGGCCGAAGCGATGGACGGCGCCGAAGTATCTCTGGTCTGCGTGGGGACACCCTCCGGGAGAGGAGGCGAGGCCAACTTGGACTACCTCTTGCGCGCCGTGAAGGAAATCGGCATGGCGCTGCGCCTTCGGCCAAGTCCTCACACCGTGGCCGTGCGGAGCACCGTTCCCCCGGGAACCACGGAGCGACTCGTGATTCCCGCGCTGGAACGAAGCGCGCGCAAAAAGGCGGGAGCCGGATTCCACGTCTGCTTCCATCCGGAGTTCCTGCGCGAGGGGTCCTCGATTGAAGACTTCTTCCGCCCCAGTCGCAACGTCATTGGTGTCACCCGAGCCGACGCGGCGGAGAGATTTGTGCAACTATGGCAACCGATTAAAGCTCCCCTTTTCGTAACTTCTCTCAGGGTCGCGGAAATGGTGAAGTACGCCGATAACGCGTTTCACGCCCTGAAGGTCGCCTTCGCCAATGAACTGGGGGCGCTTTCAAAGACTCTGGGAATCGATGGCCGTGAAGTGATGCGCATCTTCGTGGAAGACCGAAAACTAAACATTTCCCCCCTCTATCTGAAACCGGGGTTTGCCTTTGGCGGCCCCTGCCTGCCGAAGGACCTGAGAGCCCTTGCGAAGATGGGAAAGGAAAGGGGGCTGGATATCCCACTGCTGGCGAGCATTCTGCGGAGTAATCGCCGCCATTTGAATCGTGCTCGGGAACTTATTCTCGCCACGCGAAAGCGCCGAGTGGGAGTGCTCGGCCTGGTCTTCAAGTCGGATACCGACGATCTGCGCGAAAGTCCCTCCTGCCGACTGGTCAAAGCACTTGTCGAGGACGGGAAAGAGGTGAAGGTCTACGATCCTCAGGTGGACATGCAGAGATTGATTGGAGCGAACCGGGCCTACGTGGATAGCGCGCTCCCCGAACTTCCCCGGCTGCTCGTCGGTTCGCTCGACGACGCGCTGGCCTCAAGCGAAGTCATCGTCATCGCGGGCAATCACCCGGAGTTCGCGGGCGTGGCTTGCAAGCTGAAGCGGGGCCAGATGGCTATCGATCTCGTCGGCTTGCTGGAGCCAGTGCCCACTTCGCGAAATCGCATCGCCGGCCTGTGTTGGTGAGCTCCGAGAGCCCAAACGAGGCTGCGGCCGAAGTGGTCCATTTTGAACAGACAGCTTAAGTACCGGCCTGTTACGTTCTTTATTGTTCTCGACTATAAAGGGTGTACATATCCACTTGCATGGGATTCGACAATGGAAATTCCAGTTAACAAGCTCGACAGTGGTTGGGACAGGTCAGAGCAAAAACATGACCCAGCCATTCCCCCCGCCGCTGGCACGCTGGATGTCGTCACCGACGTCCAACGCAAAGAGGCTCTGCTAAAAGCGGGAGCTTTGCAGAATGCTATTTTCAACAGCGCCAACTTCTCGAGTATCGCCACCGACGAAAAGGGCGTCATTCAATTATTCAACGTCGGCGCCGAGCGCATGCTGGGCTACACGGCCGCCGACGTGGTGGACAAGATCACCCCGGCCGACATTTCCGATCCGCAGGAAGTGATAGCGCGTGCCAAGGCTTTAAGCATCGAGCTTGGAACCACGATTACGCCGGGCTTTGAGGCCTTGGTCTTCAAGGCTTCGCGCGGGATCGAGGACATCTACGAACTGACTTACATTCGCAAGGACGGCAGTCGCTTTCCCGCGGTCGTATCGGTTACGGCGCTGCGCGACGATCAAGACGCAATTATCGGCTATCTGTTGATCGGAACTGATAATACCGCGCGCAAGCAGGCAGAAGAGGCTCTGCTAAAAGCGGGGGCTTTGCAGAACGCGATTTTCAATAGCGCCAACTTCTCGAGTATCGCCACCGACGAAAAGGGCGTCATTCAATTATTCAATGTCGGCGCCGAGCGCATGCTGGGCTACACGGCCGCCGACGTGTTGGACAAGATCACCCCGGCCGACATTTCCGATCCGCAGGAAGTGATAGCGCGTGCCAAAGCGTTAAGCAGCGAGCTCGGAACCACGATCACGCCGGGCTTTGAGGCCTTGGTCTTCAAGGCCTCGCGCGGGATCGAGGACATCTACGAGCTAACCTACATCCGCAAAGACGGGAGCCGATTCCCGGCGGTCGTATCGGTTACGGCGCTGCGCGACGCTCAAGGCGAGATCATCGGCTATCTGTTGATCGGAACTGATAACACCGCGCGCAAGGAGGTCGAAGCTGAGCAAAAGAAGCTCGACCAGCGCTTACGCGACCAGCAGTTCTACACTCGCTCTCTCATCGAATCCAATATCGACGCGATTATGACCACCGATCCGTCCGGCATCATCACTGACGTCAACAAGCAGATGGAGGCGCTCACCGGTTGCACGCGCGACGAGCTGATCGGCGCGCCCTTCAAGAACTACTTCACCGATCCGGAGCGGGCCGAGGCCAGCATCAAGCAGGTGCTGAGCCAAAAAAAGGTGGCCAACTACGAGCTCACGGCGCGCGCCAGGGACGGCAAGGAAACAGTGGTGTCGTACAATGCGACCACCTTCTACGACCGGGATAGGAAATTGCAGGGCGTGTTCGCCGCAGCGCGCGACGTCACGGAGCGCAAACGCTTGGATCAGGTGCTGCAGGAGAAGAACGTCGAGCTGGAGAGCGCCAAGTCCGTGGCGGAAAAGGCGAACCTCGCGAAGTCGGATTTCCTTTCCGGCATGAGCCATGAGCTGCGAAGCCCGCTCAATGCGATCCTCGGTTTCGCCCAGTTGATGGAGTCCGACTCCCCGCCGCCGCGGCCCTCCCAGAAGGAAAACATCGCCCAGATTCTCCAGGCGGGATGGCATCTGCTGAAGTTGATCAACGAAATCCTCGACCTCGCGAAGATCGAGTCCGGAAAGGTGTCGATGTCGCCGGAACCGGTGTCGCTGGCCGAGGTCATGCGCGATTGCCAGGCCATAATGGAATCGCAGGCACAACAGCGTGGCATTCGAATCACCTTTCCCCAAGTCGACACCACTTGGTTTGTCCATGCCGATCAAACCCGGGTGAAGCAGGTTCTCATCAACCTTCTTTCCAACGCGATCAAATACAACCGCGAGCAGGGCGCCGTCGAGGTGAAGTGCACCGCGAGCACACCGGGACGTATTCGCGTCAGCATCAGGGACACCGGTGCGGGATTGCCTCCGGAAGAGCTGGCGCAGCTATTCCAGCCGTTCAATCGCCTCAGACAGGAGGCCGGCGACGAGGAAGGCACGGGCATCGGCCTGGTGGTGGCCAAGCGGCTGGTCGAATTGATGGGGGGCGAAATCGGTGTGGAAAGCACCGTCGGGACGGGAAGCGTCTTCTGGTTCGAACTGACCTCGGCTGCGGCGCCACAACTTGCACTTGAAGTCGTCAAAGCCGCGGCCCCTGCCGAACCGCGAGTGACGCAGGGGGCGCCGCTGCGCACCCTGCTCTATGTAGAGGACAACCCGGCTAACCTGAAGCTGGTCGAGCAACTTATTGCGCGCCGCCCCGACCTGCGCCTGCTGACCGCGGTGAACGGGCGCCTCGGCATCGAGGTTGCGCGCGCCTCCCAGCCGGAGGTGATCCTGATGGACATCAATCTGCCTGATATCAATGGGTTCGAAGCCCTGAAAATTCTGCGCGAAGACCCCGCCACGGCGCACATCCCCATCGTGGCCCTGAGCGCCAACGCCATGCCACGCGACATCGAAAAGGGCCTGGAGGCAGGATTCTTCCGGTATCTCACCAAACCCATCAAGATCATGGAGTTCATGGACATGCTGCACGTGACACTGGAATTTGCAGCCAAAGGGTTGGCCGGCGCAAGTGAGGCAGGGCGCTTGCCATGATCAGTTCATCCGACATCCTTAACGCTAAAATCCTGATCGTTGACGATCAGAAGACCAATGTCCTTCTGCTGGAGCGCATACTGCGCGGCGCCGGTTATGCCGCGGTCACGTCCACGATGGACCCGCGCGAGGTCTGCGAGCTTCACCGGCAAAACCGCTACGACCTGATCCTGCTCGATCTCCAGATGCCCGGCATGGATGGATTCCAGGTGATGGAAGGCCTTAAGGAAATCGAAACGGAGGGCTACCTTCCGGTGCTCGTGATCACCGCCGAACCGGGTCACAAGCTGCGCGCGCTGCAAGCCGGCGCGAAGGATTTCATCAGCAAACCGCTCGATCTGGCCGAGGTGCGGGCGCGCGCTTACAACATGCTGGAAGTACGCCTGCTGCATAAGGAAACGAAGGCCTACAGCAAAGTGCTGGAGCAAACGGTGCAGGAATTGGAGGCAAGCCGCGAGGTGATCCGTCTTAA
This sequence comes from uncultured Acidobacteriota bacterium, assembly GCA_963832915.1. Taxonomy (GTDB): domain Bacteria; phylum Acidobacteriota; class Terriglobia; order UBA7540; family UBA7540; genus CAVROP01. Next base: position 13,158 of record CAWHWE010000052.1, on the reverse strand, counting down.
GAACCTGGAGGAGCAAAAGAAGCTCGATCAGGAATTAGCCCTGGCGGAGGAAACTCAGCAAAGCCTGCTTCCCCATTGCTTGCCGCAGTTTGAGAATTTCCGCATCCATGCATTCAATAAACCCACACGCTATGTGGGAGGGGATTTCTACGATTTCCTGCAACTGAGTTCAGGGGAATGGGTGGGGGTTCTGGCCGATGTCTCCGGCAAAGGGATCTCCGCAGCCCTTCTAAGTTCGATGTTGCTGGGCGCTCTCAGCTCGGAATTTCGCGCCGGAACTCGACCGCAGGAAGTCTTGAACCGGGTTAACCAGCTCCTTTACGAAAGAACTCTTCTCGGCCGGTTCGTCACGCTCTTTCTTTTCCTCCTGAACCCGCAGGGCGTGGGGCAATTCATCGGCGCGGGACATAATCCAGCCTATTTGTTTCGTTCCGACACGGGAAAGATCGAGTTGCTGTCCTCCGGCAATCTGATCCTGGGAGCTTTCGCTCCCATCTCTTACCAATCCAGCCCGCTCCATCTCCACCAGGGAGATATTCTGGTGGTTTATTCCGATGGCCTTACGGAAGCGCGTAACCTGCGGGAGGAGATGTTCGGAGAGGAAAGACTGCTCGAAATCATTCAGCAAGAGGCCCCCTCGGGAAGTCATGCGTTCCAGCAGAAGTTTTTGAATGCCGTTGAGGAATTTACTCAGGGCATGCCGCAAGGTGACGATATCACCTTTCTGGTCGTCGAAAAATACCAGTAAAACAGTCAGAGCCGCAATCGGCAGGAAGCGGAAAATCAGGTCAAAGCAAGCCGAAATGCGCACTTGGCTGCCGCAGAATTTCCTGTCCTGACGGCTGATCACGCGGTGCGGGCAGCGCAGCCGGGCTTGGACATGATTAACGCGCAGCCCCACTCGGAAGCTATCCGCTGATCGCACCGCAGTGTGTTCGGTACTTAACCGGAATCCTCGGGCGCGGTCCGTGAGTCCGGTTGCAGGAAGTCTCGGTGGCCGTCTTGTGTTACAAATCGCGGCCATTTTATACTTCCACTCGCCGTGGATGCACTTTTGCTGGTGTTGCGTTCTCTGAGTTCATGCTCAGGTGGTGAGAAGTCCGGGCTAGAACCCACCATCGACGACCCAATTCCCGGCTGGATTGTCGTTGCGGACCGCAAGCTTAAATTTCTTGTTTGAGCCGCTAGGCAAGCGGACCTCGTACGGAACGAAGTAGCCAGGATACAATCCGGACTTGAAGGGCTCGCCAATGGACACAACTCCAAGCCCACCGTAGTACTGCTTGACTTGGTCACTCACGCTGCTGACCGGGTAGACTCGCAGCACGGCATCCCAGTTTTTACGAGCCAGCGCGTTAAAGAAAAACGTGGCCGCTTGTTTAGGACCGTCAAGACCGGCCGGCGGAGGGATGATCTGCGCGGGATTGACTATCCAATTCACGTCTGACGGCAGTTGTAAAGTAAACAGGTTTAAGGGAAAGGCCTCGTTGTAAGTGATCGACGTAATTTCAAGCACCGTCACATCCGCACCGCCAGTATGGACAATGACTTGCAATCCGTTGAGGCGTTTGGTGCCCGAATCAAACTCGTAGCGTGGCTACCACTGCTTGATTATGTCAACGTAAGTTGATAACGCAATACTAGTTGCCGTGGAGGTCCTTCTGCTGGTGTTTCCTCCTCCGAGTTCATGCTTAGGAGGGCAGATCGGGATTAGGCTTGGCATACGACCCGGGCAGGTAAGGAAACTTCTTTGCCACGTCCTCGATCACCTCGACTCCGAAGCCAGGCTTGTTCGGCAGGTCCATGTAGCCTTTCTTCACCACCAAGGGTTCTTTGAAGATTTCCTCTTTCAAGGGGTTGTAAGACTGATTGAGTTCCAGCACCAAGTGATTGGGGATGGCGGCGACCAGCGCTGCATTGGCCATAGTCGTTAAGCCACCATGCCAGTTGTGCGGGCAGCAGTATTTCTTCCTGAGATTGGCTACACGGGCGATATGCCAGGCTTCGGTGACTCCAACCTGGTTGCAGTCCGGCTGGACGATGTCATAACCGCCTCGGTCGATCCAGGGCTTGAAATCAAACCGCATTCCCAGTGATTCGCCTCCGGACACCATCACTGTGGGCAGCGCCCCTTTGATACGGATATATCCGTCAATCGCTCCTTCCCGCGACGCAATGATGGGTTCCTCGAACCACAAGAATTTCAACTCTTCCAGGACGGGGCAGAGTTCCAAAGCCTCCTCGAGGGTTAAGCGCATATTGGCTTCCTGCATGAGGTCGAACTTCGGCCCCACGGCCTCCCGAAGCTTGTACAGATAAGGAACGTACTTCTTCATGGTCATGCCGCTGTTCTTCCATTCGGACCCGAGGCGGAACTTGAATGCGGTGTAACCTTCTTCCTTGTGCCGCACGGCCTCGTCAATCAGGCCTTCCGGCCGCTTATACCATGCGTACTCAACGCCGCCACTGGCGTACATCCGAATGTGAGGATTCGGCCCGTTGTCAGTGGCCAGGATTTTATACACCGGCAGGTTCTTTGCTTTGCCGATGACGTCCCACAGGGCCGCATCGACCCCGGCCCAGGCCGCGTAATTGGGATGCAGGCCCCCCCACCCGCAGGCGAGATACTCCACATCGAACGGGTTCTTTCCAATTATTACGGGCCGGACGAACTCTTCGATGAAATTCTTAATTTCTTGTGGCCCACCGTACGGGCTGGACTCGCCTATGCCCACAATCCCCTGGTCGGTGAAGACCTGCACCAGGACGGCGTCGGTTTTCCACGCGACCACCGTGGCCGTAAGCCACTGTTTATTCCGCGGGAGTTCATACGACATGGGGGTGACCTTGACGTCGTGGATGATGATGTTCTCACGCTTAATCCCATCCAGTGGATGCGAGCGGCCCTCGCTTCCCGCGCGCTGGCGTTTGGTTTCCGAAGCTGCCAGTGCCGGTAATGCGGCAGCCAAGCCTAGAAATGATCTTCGCGAGTGATTGGTCATTTGTTCTTTTGTTCCTCCTCAAACTTCTTATGCAATTCCGGATTCAAGGGGTACACATCGCGGAAACGGTACTTCTTTTCACGGACGAGCCGGCGCTCGAAAATCTCCTTTTCGACAATCTCTTTGGCGCCTTTGATGACTTGGGCCGTCAATTGTGGCGGGAAGAACAGCGCCGCCTCTTCCTCGACCACCACCACATCACCCGGCAACACAGTGGCGTCTCCAACCCGGATCGGAGCATTCCATTCAACGCCCACCTGGAGAGCCGGGTTGGGATCAAATCCCACCGCGAAAACCGGGATGTCTTTCATCTCCTTAAGCTCTCCCAGGTCACGGGTGGAGCCATAAAGCACTTCGCCGCGCACGCCCGCCATCTGCTCGGCAAGAGCGGATATATCACCAGTGAAGACTCCGGTGGTCAACGCTCCACCCAAGTCCACCACGAGGACGTCACCCGGCTTGGCTTCCTCTGCCGCGCGCACATTATAGTACTCCGGCCAATCTCCCTCTTTGGCCAGCGTCTTCACCGCCTCATCGACGTCAGGTCGCCGTGGCAGATATCGCATGGTCAGCGCCCGGCCCACCACACGAGCCTCAGGGCGAGTGGACTTGAGCCCGGTAAAATAAGTGTTGTAGCCGAGGCCCTTCACAACCCCCCACATCGCCTCGAATGGGAATTTCTTCAATTCCTCCAACTGCTCGTCGGTGGCCGGGGTCCGCTTGGATTTCAGGATTTCCATCATTGGGCTGTAGGTATTGCGATTCTTGCGCAGTGCCGGGTCCGGAGTCACCTGACCCATCGCAATCCCCGACGCTAAAACGATAACCGGCAGACAATTCCAATAACGCATAGCTATGCTCCTTATTCGGCTGCGAACCAGGGCGTGCCCGGCATCTGGGCGCTGCGGGCCGCTTCTTCGTTCATTTCCACCCCAATCCCGGGGCGGTCAGGAACTGTGACGAAACCCTTCTCGATGATTTCGCCTTCCTTCACCCAGTTCTTCCAAAGATCCGGACGATTGATCCAATGCCATTCACAGACCAGGAAGTTCGGAACGGACGCGCACACGTGCGCCGACGCCATCGTACCTACCGGCGAGACAACGCAATGCGGCGCGAACGGAATATAATAAGCCTCCGCCAGGTTCGCGATCTTGCGCGATTCCGACAACCCGCCAGCCTTCTGTATGTCGGGCATGATGATATCCACCGCCCGCTTCTCCAGCAGCTCCGTGTAGCCCCAGCGCATGAACAGGTTCTCACCGCAGCAGATGGGCGTCTTGGTCGAGCGCCGAATCTCCGCCATCGCATCGATGTTCTCCGCCGGCACAGGCTCTTCCAGCCACAGCAGGTGGAAGCCTTCCATCTCCTGTGCGACGCGTTTGCCGGTTGGCGCGTCATAGAACCCGTGCATGTCCACGGCCAGATCGATCGACTTGGGGAGCATCTCCCGAATGTGCCGGACCTCTCTCACCATGCGATCGATCTCGCCGTTGCTCGCCGTCCGGTTCACCGGGTCGAAGCGGGCCGGATCCCGGGCATCATCGATGTCCATCTTGGTGGCCGTAAATCCCATTTCCTGCACCCAGGCCACCTTCCGCTCGCCCTCGGCGCCCATGACATCGCGCATGTCCGAGTCGCAATAAATCCGGACGCGGTCCCGGAACTTGCCGCCCATCAGTTGGTAAATGGGCAAGCCGAGCGCCTTTCCCACCAGGTCCCACAGCGCGATCTCAAGCCCGCTGAGCGCGGTAGTGTACTGCCCGCCCTGCGCGCCGGAGAAGATGCCGGCTCGTCTCAGTTCCTCCCAGATCGCATCAACATTCAACGGGTCCTTGCCGATGAGATACGGCCTGAAGCTGCGGATCAATGCAGGTGTGCCTACGGCGGCATCGGTCGATTCGCCTTGGCCGGTCAGACCCTGATCGGTGTAGATGCGCACATGCGCCTGGGGCCCGTGCACCATCACCATGGCGGTGCGGACGTCGGTGATCTTCAGCTTGGGACGTCGATAAGGCGATGTGGTGTTCTGGATGGCGGCGGATAGATTCGGGAGGCGGAGCCCGCCGGCTAAGGCCGCCGTACCCGCGGATAAGAAATGTCTCCGAGTTCCGTTAGGCATTTGCGCACTCCCTCCGCTCTGACATCAAGAACGCCGAAATGGGTAAACGAAAGCTCGCCGGAATGAAAACCTCAGCCCCGATCGCCGATCGTTGTCGTACGCCGGGGAAATCTGCATTCGAGGGTACGAGGTCAACCGGGAAATCAGCTACGCACCGGGAGCGGGAGAATATCATGATTGACAAGAAAAGCAAGCTGGTTCCGCCGTAAATGTTGCCGTAAACCTGACCTCGACTTCTACGTCGCGCGCCCGCAAGAAAAGCAAGAAATGCTTGCCTTCCCAATGGGGGAGCGTTAAGATCGTCGAATCCAACAGTTATTTCATCGTCAGCAGGAGGGCACCCATGGCCTTGTCTCGACGAAGCTTCCTCAACCGACTCGGAGCTACCGGATCGCTGGCGGCAGCCGCGAGTGTAGCCGGTCCGCCGGCAAGTGCGCGCGGCGGAAGTCTCGCATCCATCTCCGGTCGCAGGTTAAAGCCGCCGTTTTCCCCCCACGCTGCGGCCGCCACAACCCCGGCCGCCAGCCACCTGAATTTGGAGGTGACCTCAGTTGACACAGTCTGGGTGAATCTCCCCATGCGTCCCGTGCCGGCACGCCGCATGTTCGCGGAGAATTACGAATGGAAATATTTCCAGATTCACAAGGTGAAGCTCGCCTGTGGCGTGGAGGGCTTCGGAGAAACAATGCCGTTCTACACGTGGGGGAGGTCCACCGAGGAAGCCCTTGCCTCCGCGCGTGGGCGAAACGCGGCGGACCTGATGTGGAACGACCAGCTCGGCGCGGGCTTGCAGATGGCGCTGTTTGACGCGGTCGCCAAGGCCAGCGATGTGCCTGTCTATCGCTTGTTGGGCCCCAAGCGCCGCGACCGCGCCTTCATCAGTTGGTGGGACTTGGACATGTCCGGTGACGACTGGGTGCTGGAATGCCGTGAGGCCCTGGCCCAAGGCTACACTGCCTTCAAGACGAAGGCTCGCTCCTGGAGGAACCTGGTGGAAGATTGCCGCACGCTTTCGAAGATCCTTCCGCCCTACTTCACCCTCGATGTAGACTTCAACGACCTCCTGCTTGACGTGAGCCACGCTACACAGGTATTGCAGGAGCTGGCCCAACTTCCTAACATTGCTGCGTTCGAGACCCCCATACCGCAAGGCGACGTGGCGGGCAACCGCTTTCTACGCTCTCAGACACGCGTCCCCATTGCTATGCATTATGGGAACCCTCCGGTAATGACAGCCCTCAAGGAAGAAGTTTGCGATCTCTTCGTGGTCGGGGGAGGAGCCACTGCGGTGATGCAAACGGGGGCAGTGGCGGCGATGGCCAACAGGCCCTTCTGGCTGCAATTGGTGGGTACAGGCGTCACGGCTGCGTTCGCATTGCAATTTGCAGCCGTGCTCTCCCACGCGACGTGGCCGTCGGTGAATTGCTTCCAGCTTTACGTCCATCCCCTCATCAAGCCTCGCTTTGCGGTCGAAAACGGAACCACCGCCATCCCAGAGCGACCTGGTCTAGGGTTTGAACTGGACGAAGACGCGTTAGAGAAATACCGCATTGAGCCCTTAGCGCGCCAACCGGATCCCCCGGAAGCCTTGATGGCCGTGCGCTGGCCTACGGGGGCGGTGACCTATTACGCGTTCAAAGACCAGTATTGGGACGATTTCAGGAGCGGCCGATACCCCCCCTTTGTCAAAGGCGTTCATTACGAATACATTCCCGACAACGGAAGCAGCGAATGGAAGGAATTGCACGAAAGGGCTAAGAAGGGCGGGTTCTTTTCCAAAGAACGCATCCTTTAGTGTAGTGTCCCGTAATTAGCTGGACAGTGTAGCGCCGACCCCGCAGGCGCTGCGTCGAACGCCCTGTCCAGTTATTTCTGGGACACTACATTAACGTTTATGGTTTGTTTTTCGAGCGCGCGCCTTGCCCCAAAACGGCCCCTTTAGGCCCTTACCCTGAAAGGAGTTTCTTTGATGAACACCCCAAGAAGGTTATTCTTATCCTCTGTGGCGGGTTTGGCGGCTGCCGGGTCTGCAAGACTGTCTGCCAGCCAGTCCACTCCTTTGCCCTCCTCGGACGTTTCTCGGACCAGCGATCGCTACATTCTGCCTCGAAAGGTCCTGCTCTGGGAAAGCACCCGAAAGGAGATTCGGGAGGCCTTGGAGGAGGGACGGCTGAAGGCGGCTATCGTACCCACTGGGAGCACGGAACAGCATAACGAGGCCCTTGCGATGATCCAGGACACGGCCAGTGCGGTGCTCATCGCGCAGCAGGCCGCCTTGCAGCTCTACCCACAGGTGATTGTGTTGACCCCCGTGCCGGTGGGCATCTCACCTTACTGGATGGATCGCAAAGGGACGCTCACGCTGCGTCCGGAGACCTTCTTGGCCATGGTCTTCGACATCTGCGACAGCCTCCGGCAGCACGGTATCAAGACCATCTTTATCGTCAACGGGCACGGCGGAAACGACCAGCAACTCAAGACTCACATGGATGAATTTCGCTCCAAACTCGGCATCACTATTGATGCCTGCTCTTACTGGGACGCTTACCACTCGTCGGAAGAGATCAAAGCAGAAGTGAATAAAATCATGCAGGGGGGGTTGGCGAGTGTGCCCGGCCACGCCGGAGAATTTGAGACTTCCGTCGCCCTCGCAGCTTGGCCCGAGAGAGTTCATCGCGTGGGAGTTGACTATGAGAAAGCTCACCTGACGCTAAAAAGCCCGGAGGAATTGGCTCCTGATCGCAAGGGCTACTATGACTCCTTGCTCGCTACGCCGGAAAAAGGAGAGCTCTTGATCCCTATCGCTGTGGACTGGGTAGCTGCCAGGGTTAAAAGCATGATGGCACAAACCTGAGGAGTGAATGACCTGAGGATGCACGTCAGCGAACTGATCGAGCGTTACGGGATCAGGGAGATCAAGATAGTACCCAAAGAGTCGGGTCAATTAACGGGCAGGTAAGCGAAACGCCCCTCATCAATGATTCTGAAAAAGCCTGAGCAGGCTCTGGCCCCGCAGATTACCGGTAGGAACCCGAAGTATTGAGCGGCAGAGATTAATACTTGGCTCCCACACAGCGGGCAGGCAAGGATAGCGTGAAAGGTCGGTTCGCAACTCAGGTCCGCGGCCTCCAATTTCTCAATCAGAAATATATCTCCAGGGGCCATTGACGAAATCGAGGATTCATCTACACGGCAGAGGACCGTGGGAGGCGAGTCTGCGTTTTCAAGGGTCTGCGAACGTGGTCTTATGACGTTCTCTCCCTCGTTTCGGTTGAATCTCGTTCTCCATCGGTCCCGCATGCTAATCAACCTTGTGCCTGCCACTGAGAAAGGTCTCATGACTCCCCCAGCGAAACCGCCCCGGCTTTTCCAAATCGGGACGCATTTCCCAATTGGGGACCCACCGCATCGGCCGGCGATTTCCAGGCAAGAGGCCCGAAAAGACGCCTGGCGAAGGTTCGCTGTGTGTTACCCGTCGGACTTGTGTGTGTTCTCCCTTGCACCCCAACTCGACATCCTTCCTGCGGATTTTGCGGCTCTGAGCCACACCGAGTGCTAGGCGCGTAGTATCAAGTCTTCATTCCCCTGCAACTTCCGATCACAAATTATTATCGGCAGGGTTCCACAAAGGCTTTAGGAAAGGCGTTGGTATGTGGAAACGTCCTGGGTTTCTCGCCTGGTTCCGGGGCGGACCATTCGAAAAGACAGGATTGAATTTGTCTAATCCAAACTCTTCCATTTTGGAACTGAAGGCGAGCCTGGCTTGAGTTCATAGGCCACCTGGGAAGAAACTGGAGGCCTCAAGCTGCCGCCCCAGGCATGTCGTCACTGGGCGCCAGGCTAGGTGTGGGGCCGGTCTTCAGTTTCCTCCCGGTGCTCCTCCCAGCCGGTTATTCTCTTGAAACTTCAATGGTTGATGAAGGTCCCCGACCCTCACCAGCCGCCACTCCAGGGAATATGTAGGCCCACTTATCTGACCCCATCTTGCTTTGGCAGGGGCGCGAACAGAATTCGCCAAGGGGATTTATTCCTGACTGTTAAGGGCTGGCATCAGATGTGCAACTTCTAATGCCAGCGCCACGAACTCACGAACCAAGAAAGCGTGAGGGTTGCGCAGGGCAGAAAGCTCTGCGCCGGTGGTGGGGTGTCGGCCTCGACCAGAACCGGCCTTCGGAATCCGGCGGCGCGGGCCAACCCGCAACCCCGGCTAATGCAAGGGTCGCGTGGCGCAAGACTTAGCGAGAGAGGTGCATTATGGCAACGCAAGTGGGGGTAGTGGAAAGCGCCAACCGGGTGCAGCGCCCGTTGAGAGTTCAAGGTTCACCAGCGCGAGTTCTGCGCGCCTCAGACATTCGCAAACACCCACCCCGTAAGCTAAACGGAGGAGGAAAACAGGAGGCGGAAAAGCAGACCTTGTTACTGGCCCTGGCCCCGCTGGTCAAGCGTGTGGCGTACGAAATGCGGCAGCACTTGCCGCCTCATGTGGAGATGGATGATCTTGTGGGGGCGGGAACCTTAGGACTGGTTGACGCGCTGCGGAAATTCGATCCTTCAAGGAAGGTGAGGCTCGAGAGCTACGCCCGGCACCGGATTCGTGGAGGTATCCTGGACTCTCTGCGAACTCTCGACCCTGCCAGCCGCGACATGCGGAGGCGGGCGAGAAGGGTGGAGAGGGCCTATCGCGAGTTGGAAGCGCGCCTGGGTCGCCCCGTGCAAGATGAAGAAATTGCGCGAGCATTGGGCCTTGACCTCGAGGTATGGCACTGCTGGGCGCGAGAAATCCACGCCCTGGGCTTTGACGGCTGGCCGCGTTGTGAGACAGCGGCCATGGCAGGTAAGCTGCCCATCCGAGAAGAGGGTTGGACCGCGGTCCCACAAGAAGACCCCTTCGACCTCTGTTATCGCCGTGAACAGCGCGATCTCTTGAACCGTGCCCTGGCTTGTCTGCCCGAACGTGAAAGGCTGATTGTGACCCTCTACTACCAGCAGGATCTCACTATGAAAGAGATTGCCGTCCGGCTCGAATTAGATGAATCGCGTGTTTCACAACTTCACGCGGAAGCCCTGCAACGGCTCAAGACGCGCGTGCGGACCCTCCTTGATCCATCGAAAGAAGTAGCGTTGGCCGTGGCAAGTTCGGCCGGCCTTGCCGCCTGCTAGGTTAACCGGGAGCCGAGTTGACGGGAGTGCGCCAACGAGAATGTAGGGCCGCCTCCCACCATGGCGGGACGGCCCAACGTCACATATTAGAACGCTGCCAAGTGGGCCGTGAGTTAACCGTGAGTTGAGTTAACCGTGAGCTTGCGGCAACTGCCAGGTAGTGGTAGCCTCGTTCTCTGATGACTCGACACGAAAACACGGTCTTCGAAAACCAGCACCTGGTTCTTGACGAGGGGATCTTCGTCAACTGCACCTTCAAGAATTGCAGCCTGGAGTATTCCGGCGGCGACGTCTACGTACAGAACTGCCAGGGCGAGGGTTGCCAACTCGTCTGGCGTGCGGCGGCGCAGCGGACGGTCATGCTGCTGCAGGGCCTGGGCTTGATGGTTGCGCCACCTCCGCCGCCTGCCGGAGATCAGGCTCGGCGGGTGCAGTGAGTGCATCCCAGCTTCTGGCTCCATTCGGGCTTCTTGCTCTTGGGGGACCGCGGGTATCAACCGGTGAACTGTGATGGTGGGTCCCACGGGGATAGTTGTGTAACATCACGCAAAGGCGTGCGAAGAAGCGGAGACAACTCCAATCGCTTAGAGTGGAATCATGATTCACTCAAATCGATCATGACGGGTTGAGTGCGGAATCCGCGTGTCTTGATCCCGCTGTAAGTGAGTCCTACCAGAAGCCAGATTCCGCCCACGACCTTTGCCGGCGTCTTCAGACCCAGCCATATCCACAAGCAAAACAAGAATCCGAGCAAGGGCATGACCGCGTCTGAAAACAGAACGTCTCTTACGGCCCGATTGCGGCACGATGGTGAATTGCCAGAAGGTCGCCAGATTTACCCCCATGAAGGCAAGAAAGGCGCCGAAATTCAGAATCTCCCCGGCTTCTTCGAAACTAATCAGCAGTGTCCCGACATACGCTACGATCCCGATTAGCCAAATGTTGCGAGTGGGTGTGTTGAACTTCGGGTCAAGGTAACCAAAGAATCTGCGTGGGAGGGCGTTATCGCGACCCATGCCAAAGAGTAGGCGAGCCGCTCCCACTTGGCCGGTCATCCCCGCTCCCACACACGAGAGGATCAATACCACTCCCAACGCTTGAAAGAGTATCGGCCCACCGACTCGCCGGGTGACATCCATAAATGCAGTTTCCAGGTTGGGAAAGGTCGAGTAATCCGGCCAAATCCGCTGGCCGAGGAAGACTTCGATTCCCCCCACAATCCCTGTAAACAGGCAAACCGACACGGTAGCCAGCATTACATTACGCTTAGGGTTCTCCACATCCTCGGCCAGGGTCGTCACGCCGTCGAAACCGATGTAGGTTAACGCGGCGTAAGATGTGGCGGTCCAAATCGTGCGGACGTCAAAAGTCTTGGGGTCGTAGAATGGCTGGAAGGAGAAAATCCCACCCCACCCTTGCAGGTGAAAAAGGTATCGGACAGCCAGCACTATGAACGCTACGATAACGACGGAGGCAATGGTCAGGAGCACCACGTTAGCGCGCGCCGTGGCACGGATGCCCCGCAAATTCAGAAAGGTCATAATCCCGACAAAGACCGCAGCCAAGAGAGCATAGGGAACATGAGGGATAAACCGCTTCACAGTAAGGGCCACAAAAATGCCAGTCAAGAGCGGCTGGATCAGATAGTCCAAAAACATCGCCCAGCCGGTTAGGAAGCCCAAGTGAGGGTTCAGCCCGCGTCCGACATAGGTGTAGGCTGATCCTGCCGTGGGATAAAGTGCAGCCATCCGCCCATAGCTAATGGCCGTAAATATCATGGCGACCATAGCAAGCAGAATGGTGGTGACGAAGTGGCCACGGGAGAGCTTTTGCGCAATGCCAAAAATAGGAACCGGCGCAATGGGCATGATGAGCACGATGCCATAAAAGATCAAATCCCAAAGCGTCAGCACCCGCCGAAGGCGCGGTGTGGGTGCTGCTGAGTTATTTGCGGCTAAAGTCACGGCCTTCCCCGGATTTGCCTCTCCTCATGCGAACCCTCGCGGTTCATCTGGCATAGTTCACGTACGTTGTTACATCATCTCTTAGGTAAGGAAGGCGTGCTAGCCCTGAGATAAAAACTCCAAGGACTGTCTGGCCGAAATCTCGTCGTCTACTGACGGTGAGTATTCAAGACCAAAGACACCTTGGTAGCCGAACTGTTCGATCTGTTTCAAAACAAACGGGTAGTTGGTCTCACCATGGAAGACTTCGTGCCGGCCCGGAACGCCCGCAGCGTGGAAGTGGCTAATCACGTCAATATTCCTCTCGATGTGCTTGACCAAGTCTCCCTCCATCACTCGCATGTGGTAAGTGTCGAAAAGCAGACGGATATGCTTGGAGCCAATGCGGCGACAGATCTCGGCGCCTTTGTCGCTGCTTGTAAGCCAGTGATTGGGGTGATCATGAATGTCGTTGAGGGGCTCCAGAAGCACGGTTACTTCCGCTTTCTCAGCCAGTTCCACGACAGGTTTCAATCGCTCCACAACTGACTCTTCCATCGTCTTGTCGTCCAGACCCTCAACCCGGTTACCCGTCAATACAATTGTGGCAGGTATCCGGGCTTCCTTCGTATAGGCAATAGTCTTTTGCGCACGGCGCAAAAACACATCCATGTTCTGGCGGGGGTCGGTGAGATTGCCTCCCATGGATCCGTCAGGAGCATTGATCACCGTATCTGTAATCTTGACTCCGGCCTGCTCCGCAAGCTTCGCCAACTGCCCGGCGCTGCCCTTGAAAGATCCGTCTACCCACCACATCTCAACATACTTATAGCCTATCTCTGCGGCCTTCTTCATCCGTTCTTCGAACGGCAGGTTGGTCAGGGCCATTTCCAAACAGAGACCCAGTTTCATGTTGGCTTCTCCTTAAATG
>CAWHWE010000051.1:0-21207 GCA_963832915.1 uncultured Acidobacteriota bacterium | reverse complement strand
ATCCGGTCCCACAAGTGGCCGAGAGACGGTTGTTTTCGTCTGTTTCGGGCTGACGAGCAGATTCGCGTCTGGTCGCAGCCGGTGCTGGGGACCTGGGGAGGCAGTGAGGGAGGCCGCGGGCTGCAAAATGACGACACCATAGCCTGATCGCTTGGCGGCGATGGCAGGTCGGTGGGGAGACGTGATCAAACACTCCGGGGCGATGCGTGCGATTCGCGGTTCAGGGGCCTCGCGGCAAGACTCCCGGGTCGCCATAAAGTTCTGCCGCCATGCGCCGCGCCCAGAAGACCTGGGTCTTGCCGCGTTGCAGGGAAGGCTTGAGGTTGCGCGTTAACCAGCCATGGAAGAGGTTGTAAGCCAGAAAGATGGTGAGCAGAAAAGCTTCGATGGCGTGCGGCTCATGCCTATAGACGTGATCGGCGTACCAGCCGTTGACCAGTTCGTTGAAGCCCTGGTTTTCGATATCCCATCGCGCGTGCCCCCAATGCACCACCGAGGCGGTAGGCACGACCGCTGCCGGCAAGGTGGTCGCCCAGATCCAATCGCTAGTTGGGGTCTCCCTTTCTCCATCATCCTGGCGGTGCACGACCTCGGTTTCTTGTGAGCGGACCACCCGCAAGGAGGCCTGAACCTGAGGCCAGGAGCGGAGGTCCGTCACATCCCACCAGCGACAGTCGCGGCGGCGATAGCGACCGTTTTGGGGCGGGGTCAGCGCGAAGAGGCCTTGCGCATCGCGGTAGAGGTCACGCCGCTCGTCCTTCAGAACCACGATGGCGTGTTTCCCATGGGCGAGCAAGAAATTCAGGAAGGGAGCCTGAGCGTAGAGACTGTCGGCCAACACGATCTGGAAGGCGCGCGGATAGGCGGCCAGCACGCGCTCCAGCAAGCGCAAGGCCGTCGTCACTTCATCCTCGCCAGGACGCTGGGGCTCCAAGTCCACCAGCAGGTGGAACTTTTCGCTCACCAGCATGAGAGTGACCTGCCGATGGTAGAACTGCACCCGGTCCCCGCTCTCCAGGTGCACCGTTCGCCGCAGGCATCCCGAACAGTGACGGCGGTAGCTGGCATGGCTTTCATGTCCGTCCAACACCGCCACGTCCCAGCCACGCATCCCCGGCAGAGCCTTGTTGCGTTTCAAGCGCGTATAGACGCGATGCAGTCCCTCTCTCAATTCCGCCACCCTGAGGCCGACGTAGACACGTCCGAGGGTATCGACGCTACTCATCTCCCGCCCCAGCCACTGTTTCCAAAAGCGCGCCTTCTTCACCGTCTCCAGGGCGTGCAAGCTGCCCAGGCGAGTCCAGAAGAGAATCAAGGCCGATTGCACCAGTACCGGGGTGCGAATCCGGGGTTGGAGGCGGCCGTCGGTGAGGGGAGACAAAATCTTCCCCGACAGCTCAAATACCTTTTCCGAGTATCGGATGAGGCGTCGGAGAACCGCCCTACTCCTTTCTCTCTCGCAAGCGCTGCCACTCGCGCTCGGAGAGTTCTTCGATCAGCGTCTGCATCTGCTGGTGGCTCTGAACCGCCTGGCGGATGCGTTCTTCCCAAGCCTTGGGGACACAAATCTGGCGGAGTTTTCCCTGGTGGCTCTGGACCAGATATAAGGACGTGTGCAACTCCCCACGGGCGCAATGGCAATTGGGCTTGCCGCAGCGGCCGTGACGAGTAGAGAGGGTGCCGCGCAAGAAGCGCTGGGTATGAGCTATTTGAGCCAAGCGGGAGCGGCGCCGGCGTTCGGAATCGGAAAAGCTGGAACGGGTCAAAGGGCACCTCCTGTCTTATATGATACTAATATATAAGACAGAAGGGCTTGTCAAGAGGAAAATACGAATGCGAATCTGCTTGGGGACCACCAGAGTAAGGGAAAGCGAGCTACAGAAAGAGGTTGCTCAATTCAAAAGCTGGGGATGCGGAATTGCTGTATTGCTGAAATATTCTGGCCTGGCTCGACTGGCCCTCTCCCCCCTTGGGGAGGGGGGTGGCGATCCCGCAAGGCGGGAGAGCCAAATGAGGGGTTGCTCGGTTCTGTGGGCCTATCTGAGCCTTCCTCGCCGTGCAACTGCCCCCTCCCCCCCCCGGCACCGTCGGATGACGGGCTGGTGAACGCGCCAGTCACGGTCCACGCATTATGAAAGGGCGCCCTTTCCTCACGGGAGAGGGCAAAACCCATCTGCGGTGCACTCCGTGTCTGCATCACGGATTGCGGTCTTCGGCTATGCATGCGCAGAATGACAGCGCCGGCGCGGTGGATTGTCCAGCCTGCGATCTTGCAGGAAGAAAAGCCTACTGGTCCACAAAGTTCTCTTGTGACATATTGACTCCCCACCGATACCGACTTGCGATCGCTCGCTTGGCCTTTACCAAGTCGAGACCCGCCTCGCCGGCGGCCGCACCCGCTCCGTCCTCCGGTGCGAACAACCGAACGGACCATGCTTTACTGGACTGGCTGGGACGGAGAGTGGGGGCCGCCTTCGAGCCTGGAGCAGCCGCGCTTCGCGAAATGGCGGACTATAACATTTGCTTGCGGGGGGTGAGCAGCGTTTGAATTCCGCTACGATCCTTATGTCAACCGCAGATTCACAGGATTCTTAGGGCAACGCCGCACATGGCGGAAATGTGCGTTCCCCGGGGTTTTACGCGCGCACCATTC
This sequence comes from uncultured Acidobacteriota bacterium, assembly GCA_963832915.1. GTDB lineage: Bacteria > Acidobacteriota > Terriglobia > UBA7540 > UBA7540 > CAVROP01. The sequence goes on along the minus strand of CAWHWE010000051.1, from coordinate 18,554 downwards.
ACATTTGTGGATCCTGTTAACATGCTTGCTGAGCTGCCGCACTTTACGATTATCCTTCGGCCTGATGCCAAGTTGCGCCAGCCATTCCCGTTTGTCGGGGTCGAGCCGCCAGTACGGGACCTCCTCCGCATGCTTGCGCAGAAATTGCTGCACTGATTCCTCCGAGATTCTTTTGTAGCGCCTCGCCCCGTCTTTTTTGGGTCTGGGGATGTTAAGGCTGGTGGTCAACGGGTCGAGCTTCAAGTCCTCCCGATCGGGGTTGGGGAGGCGGTCCCGAGTGGGTTTTAACCACCCTCGATTCAGAAACCAGCGGATTGCGGCGCGGTTCAGGCCGAATTGTTCCGCGAGGTCGGCTTGCGTGTACCCCTCGAGGCATTTGGTCGTCCGGCCCAGTCTCGATAACTTGCACTGAACGCTGTGCAGCGTGCGCCTCAAGTACCGGGCAATAATGCCTGTCGGCCTTTCAGTGGAAAGTTCTAATGCACACGCTTCGTCAGCTTTAGCCCAGGGCCGCACGTTATTGGCAAACCCCTGCCTCGACGCATGCTTGTAGATGCTAGCCCTCGACCGGCCCGTACGGCGCTGAACCTCGTCAATAGCGAGGGCTGCTTCCAAGCGGCCCTTCGCGTAGCCGCCGCGCAGGATGGCGTTAAGCTCCGGGGTCCACTGCTGGTACGGCCGTTTATCCTTGCGCTTCCCGCCTGGCTCTTCCTTCATGTCCCGGGCGCTCCTTAGGTGAGTTCCGCGAGGGCATCGAAAGCGATGGCGGCGGCGCCGAGCACCCCTCCGTAATAGCCGAGCGCGCTCGCTTCGACCTTCAATCCGCGAAGTTCCCAGGCCATCACGTGGCGGCTAAGTTCGTCGCTGACATCCGCCAAAAGTTGCGGGTTGTCCTGCGCCAGCCCGCCGGAAAGAATGATCATCTCCGGATCGAGCAAGTGAACAATCGACGCGCAACCTCGCGCCAGGTAGCGCGCGTATTCCCGAATGGCGATTCTTGCCGCTCCATCGCCCGCCCGAGCGGCCCGGATCACGTCTTCCGGCGCGGCAAATCCGCACCCAGCGGCATACCGCATCAAGGCGGCAGCATTCGTATACGTTTCGAGGCAGCCTCTCTGACCGCACGTGCAGGCTGGCCCCGAAGCATCCAACTGGATATGGCCAAGGCCGTTAGCGAAGAAGTGCGCTCCGCGGTGCAGGCGCCCATCGGTGTAGCAGCCGCCTCCCACGCCCGTGCCCAGTGTGATACAGACGAACGTGCCGGCGTGACGCGCGCGGCCGAAGGCCTTCTCAGCTACCGCCAGGGCATTGGCGTCATTCTCGACTGCGACCGGCATGTGTACCGCATCCCCAAGCTCTTTCTTGAGGTTCGTGCCCGTCCAACCGGGAAGATTCTCGGTAGCATAGACGACCACGCCGCTGCCGGGGTCAACCCAACCCGCGGTGGCGACTCCCAGGGCGGCCGGAGTGATGCCGGCGTCGCAACCGGCGCGCACGCATTGCGCCACAATCGCTCTAAGGTGATCGAGCAGTGCTTTTCTGCCGCCGCTCGCGGGCGTCGGCAGCGCGGCGTTGCAAACGAGTTTCCCGCCCCGGTCGACGATTCCGAATTTTGTGCTCGTGCCCCCAAGATCGATTCCGATCACGCGCAGAGCAGGGTCCAGAAGCTTCGTTTGCGCCTCGAGAGCACGAGCAAAGCGCTGCGTAGTGAGTTGCGGCTTCGTGATGGCCTCCCCCACGACAACCGCGAAAGCACCTGCCGCGAGCGCACTCGCCGCCTGTGCCGGATCGTAGATCCGCCCTTCGGCGATCACGGGCACACGGACGGCACGGGCAAGTTCCGCGATGAAAGCCGGTTCGAATTTGGTGACAGACTCAGTTTCCGGGGTGTATCCCCGCAGGGTGGATGCCACGAGGTCAGCGCCGGCGGCCGCTGCGCGGACCGCTTCCTCCACCGTGGCGATGTCGGCCATGACGGGTACACCCAGCTCGCGCCGGATTCTTTCGAGGCGCTCCAGCGCGCCGTAGCGTTGCCCCCTGGCGGTGCAGTCGAGCGCGATGATATCAGCGCCGGCGGCCGCCAACTCCGCGGCCGATTCAAATGAGCCCGTAATCAGCACACCGCCGTCCGCCGCGAGGCCTTTGAGAATACCGATGATCGGAACCCGCACTGCCTTGCAGATGGCGCCGATATCTTCGGCGCCGTTGGCGCGAATTCCGGCCGCGCCGCCCGCCACTGCCGCCTGCGCAAAGCGGGCCATGCAGTCGCAATCGCGGAACGCTTCCCCTTCGAAGGCCTGGCAAGAGACGATCAATCTTTTTTGAATCCGGCGAACGATGTCAGATATTTGTTTCATGATCTTCCCGCGCTCGCCGCAACGGCGCAAAGCACGATCGCAGCCAGCATCAAGATTACGCCGGCGCGCATCCGCCGCACGGCTTCCGGCTGCACCGACTTCCACTCTCCCAGCAGTATTCCCATCACATTAGCTACCACGAGCCCCACCGCAAGGCTGAGGGGCCACCCAATCGATGGCCCCATATCGCCCAGCAGCGGCGTGGCCGCGCCGTAGAGAAAGATGCTGCCGCCCCAAAGTACTCCCATCAGGATACTGAGTCCCCAGGCCTTCTGTGGCCCAGGCTGAAAGAAGAGCCCGAAAGCACGGTGCTTCTTCAGTAGTGATCCGCAGTAAATTATGTTTGGAATTGCGCCGGCACCCAGCATCAGGAGCCAGATGCAGTTTGTCGCCAGGAAACGCCGGAAGCCGAGGCGCACCCCGGCGTCCGCGATGGGCAGCGCGAGGCTGTAGCCGATGTTGAACACGGCCGACATTACGCCGGCGCCCACAGCAAAAAGGTAGCCACGCCAGGATGGCGTCGCGGCCTTGCTCGCCGCGCTTCTGTCCCGAATGCGGCCTGCCGCTCCACACAGCGACACGCCCGCCAGGAATGCCAATACGCCCACAAACAGCTCGACTTGCCGCGCCTCGAGACGAATCGCCCCACGCAGGACCAGGGGAACAAGAGAGCCCATCGCCGAACTCAAGCCCAGGACCATGCTGTTGGCGAGCGAAACACCCAACCGGTCCACGCTCAACCCGAAGAGGATTGACCCAAAGCCCCAGGCAAACCCGAACCCAAGCGCCGAGGCCACCGCCGCGCGCGGCGCCTGTGCGAGCACCGCGCCGGGAGAGCCGATGGTCGAGAAAACAATCGCGCTGGGCATAACGATGCAAGAGGTGAGGATGAACACCAGCCAGATATTCTCCCACTTCCAGCGCTGGATCACCTTCATCGGGGCGGAGAACAGCCCGTTCGCCATCCCGGAGAGCAGTGCCAAGGAAATGCCGAGCCCAACCATGTTGTTGCCTTCCCCTGCTGCTCGTTAGTGCTTAGTTGCTTAAATGACCGATGTTGATTATGAGCTTTGGAAGGGCGGGGCTTCAGCCCCGCCGCCTCAGTCCGAGTAATTGGATGGGCCTTTAGGCCCTGAAGCCGCGTCACTTCAGGGGCTAAAGAGTTCGCTAACTCATGAAACTAAGCACTAGGAGTCGCAATCGGGCATTGCCCTCTCCCAAGGGAGAGAACTTGTGAAAAATTGGGTTGTGGGGGCGATCCGTCAGCCGATGGTGTGCCCCGACAACGCGGCAGCAAAACGCGATTTTTTCATACCTTCAGATGGAAAAGCCACCCAATTTTTCCTTTCTCCAGTTGGGGGGCGACGGTAGGGGAAATGCGGTGAGGGGGTTTCGAGTCGAGAACGGGCCAGTTATTACTGTCGCGAGAGCCTCACAAACGCCCACCACCCCCTTGCCCCCTCCTCAGAGAGGAGGGGACTTCGTAAGCGGGCTCCCCCGTGGTAAGTAAAGGGCAAGGGCATAAGCGTTAAGATAACTGTCCGGCAGGCTCGAAAGCCCGCCTGGGCGGGCGTCATAATATAGCCCACGGCGAAAGCCGTGGGGAAAAAAGGGAAATGGAAGTATTCCTCAAGCCCCGGCAGGGGCGAAATAATCACGACGAACCGAGCGGGCTCCCCTCCTTCGTTAAGGAGGGGGCAGGGGGTGGTGGTCGGGCTCCCCTCCTTTGTTAAGGAGGGGGCAGGGGGTGGTGGTCGGGCTCCCCTCCTTAGTCAAGGAGGGGGCAGGGGGTGGTGGTCGGGCTCCCCTCCTTAGTCAAGGAGGGGGCAGGGGGTTGGTGGTCGGGCTCCCCTCCTTCGTTAAGGAGGGGGCAGGGGGGTGGTGGTCGGGCTCCCCTCCTTTGTTAAGGAGGGGGCAGGGGGTGGTTGCCGATCATCACCCATGTTTTTGCCCGGACGCAGAGTGAAGAACCGGGAATCCGCTCGCCCGGCCCTCAACGTTCCGCTTCCAATCTTCAAGGTACGGCCCTTTAATGCCTTCGGCGCGTTGGCGAAGCGCATTCATCTCCTCAGCCTCCAGGGGCTTGAACTGTTGGGCGAAGCGAACGTCGTCCTCTAATTGGCCAATCGTGGTGCAGCCAATCGCAGTACAGCAAATCGGCAAACTCAACACGTAGTGCAGGCAATCTTTTACGCCGAAGGATTGCAGAAGCTTGCCATTGCCGAAATTCTTCATGCCCTGGATACCCATTCCACGTTCCACTGCCAGAGGCAAGGTCAATTTCTCGAAACTCAAGTAGCCCGGATCCGCGATGTTCAGTGGCATCAATATGGAGTCAAATTTATCGAAGCCCTTCAGCATATCAAGGTGAATGTTTGGGTCGCGGTGGCCGGTAAAACCGATGAACCGGCATTTCCCTGCCCTCTTGGCCGCTTCGAAGGCTTCGATGGCTCCTCCAGGACCGAATATCTGCTCGACCTCTTCTTTCTCGCCCACCTGGTGAATTTGCCAGAGGTCCACGTAATCCGTTTTCAGGCGCTTCAGGGAACCATCGAGTTCCGCAGCAGCGCCCACGCGCGTCCGTTCGTTGGCCTTAGTCGTAAGGAAAATATGTTTTCGGAAGGGTGGGAGTACGGCTCCGTAGACTTCCTCTGACCGGCCGTTCCAGTAATCAACAGAAGTATCAAAATAGTTGATCCCCAGGTCGTAGGCGCGCAGCGTAATTGCCTTGGCCTCCTCAAACGAGATCAGGGGAAAGCGGCCACCCGCCTGACCAATCACCGTGAGTTTTTCACCGGTCTTGCCAAACGTCCGCATCGGGATATCTCCGGCCCTGGGCTTCGGCGGTTTCGCTCCATAGGCCGTGGCAGCCAGCCCCGCGAAAACTCCACCCACAAATGTTCTGCGTCTCATGCGACCTCCTCCGGCTTGTTGGATTAACCCCTTGGAAGCGTATTACAAAGATTCTGGAAAAACAACTGAGTGTCCTGCGCTGGATGCGCGGCGTACAAGTGGAGGTCAGGTCATCTTTCTTGATTTGTTGCACGCTTCGGAACGTACTGGAACGCAAGGTCAAAGGCCCGGAGGGCCGATCCCGCCCTGCGGGATAGCCCTGGGCGCCAGCAACTGTGAAACAATCGCGTTGTAGGGGCGGCCCTTGTGGCCGTCCTAGGGCAACCATCCCGCCGGCTGGCGCAGAGCGCAGCTCTGCGTTTTTGTAATAAAGTGCGATGGGCCGTGCTCGAACTGGTGTCCATAGATTGCCATGTGCAGGAATGCCGGCGTGTATGGCCAAAGTCGCCGGCTGGCGCAGAGCGCAGCTCTGCGTTTTTGTAATAAAGTGCGATGGGCCGTGCTCGAACTGGTGTCCATAAATTGCCATGTGTAGGAATGCCGGCGTGTATGGCCAAAGTCGTGAATCGCAGAGCTGGGCTCGCTCTGCGCCAGCCGGCGGATTCGGCAACGAAAGTCCAGATCGGAAATCTATCCAGGGGGGTCACCCGATGCGAGCGTAGGCGCTAAAATAAGGCTACATGGCCAGATTCGGCCGAGAACAAGGGCAAGCCAATGGAACGGGACGCGCGTCAGCTTGGTTTCTTCGGCCTCCCCGAAGGAGTCTGTGTGACAACCTCTGATTTCGCGTTTTCGCCAACGGAGAATCAGTCACTTGCATTGTGGAAAAGGGCGAAAAATCGAGTTATCACACAGACTCCGAAGGGGAGGGATAAGGTAGCCGGGGGCGACGCCCCCGGAAAACGGTTCGTGCCTCGCCCGACCCTGTAAGGGTCGTAGAAGGGCAGCCTCAGAGTCAAGCCGGACCCATTCCCGAGGTCTGTGCGACCCCTTCAGGGTCGGTAGGCTATCCTGGCAGTTTACCGGGGGCGTTGCCCTCGGCTACTATACGATGCCCTTGCAGGGCACAGGACCTCGCTCCTCGACGATGGCCGGCGCTGACACGGTTATGCCGCCCCGAACGGGGCTGGTCTCCAGGCCATGTGGATTACACGCACCCCATAGCTTTCGAAGCTGTGAAAGAATTGCAAGCCGCTGATTGACGCGGATAAACGCTGATGAAAACAAGTCTCTTATCTGCGTTGATCTGCGTTCATCTGCGGCAGAATTTTATTTTTTTCACACCTTCTTTCGCTATGGGCTGCATTATTCCGCCCCTGGCGGGACTCAAAAACTCTAAGGGCTAGTGTAGCGTCCCAGAAATAACTGGACAGGGCGTTCGACGTAGCGCCGGTCCCGCAGGGCGGGACCGGCACCTGCCGACCTAAAGGTCGGCGCTACACTGTCCAGCTAATTACGGGACACTACACTAGCCTATTTTAACGCCTCTGCCCGACGCGGCTGCGTGGTCGCAGGGGCGCGGGCGCTTTACGTTGGGTGTTTCTTGCAGGAGGGGCGTATCTGCTCGCTGCGCTCCCTTCTCACGGCTCGAGCCGCAAGCGGTCCGTGGCTGCCTTTTCCACGGCGGGGCGCGAATAGAGAAGTGGAAAGTAGTGCCCCTCAATCCAGATCGCGAGCAGGTCGCCATAGTGAGGGCTGCCGGGCTGGGCGCTTTCTCCGGGAACATTGATCCCCTTCGAGTCATCCCAATTGCCGACGTCAAGGACCTCGCGGAAGCTCGCCCCGTGCGTCTGCGCGTAGTTATTTCCGGGATAGGTGGTGGCGCAGACGGTGAATCCATCACCTGGCCTAGCGAGCGGGTCCAAGTCCATAAACCCGGCGCCCGGCAGGCGATCGAGAGGGTGGCGCAAGTGCACCACGTGGATATTTCCCCAGGACCACTGAGCGGGTTCAGGACCTTCGAGCGCGCTGAGCTTGTCGACGGCCGTACGCAGCGTTGAAAGGAGCAGGCGGTCGCGCGCGGCTGCGGGCGAAGGGCCGAACGTGGCCTCGTCAGGATTCTCAAGGTGGCGCATGGCGACGGGCAGCGCTCCATGCCCTTCCAAAATCCTCCAAGCGCTTTGGGGCGCCAAGAGCTGATAGACGGAGCGCTGGACTTCCTGCATCCAGATTTCAAACAGCGCCGCGGCGGCGGACTCGCGATCGACCGAACAATTCCAGTTGAGCAGCAAGCGTGCGGGCGCGTCAGTCGAGCCGCCCACGGCGTGCGCCAGTAGTGGCTGAAGCTCGCGCGCGGGCAGCGACACGACATCACTTTGCAGGCGGCCCAGATCTTCCAGGCTCAACTTTTGCCCGTGCTTTGCGGCGTCACCCAACACCTCGTGAATGCGCAGGAAGCGGTAGGGCGCCGACCATTCGTTTCCGACCTCGTAGGGATAATCCTCCGGAATCATTCGGTGGTTGGCGCTAGCGACGAAGCCCGCAGCGGGGTTGAATTGGTGCGGCAGCTTCGCGGCGGGAATCCAGCCCGACCACTCATAACCCTGGCCGCCCGGAACGGGCAGTTGCCCGGACCAGTTTTTGCGCAGGGGCGTGAGGCCCATGGAGTGCTCGCCAATGTTCCCTGCCGTGTCGGCGTAGACGATGTTTTCCGGAGGCACTTTCCAGCGCGGCATGGCCGCCTCAAATTGTTGCCAGTTCTGGACGCGATCCAGGGCGAGCGAAGGCAGGTAGCCTGCCGTCCCCGGTTCCGCTCCCACCCAACGCAGGGCCAGGACGCGCTGGTGGGCGGGGTCCTCCCACAGCACGGGGCCATGGCGAGTGAACTTGATCTGCACGCGGACGGAGGGTTTGCCCTTGATACGGAATTCCTCCTCTTCCACACGCATCCGCTCCCACCCCGTTTCGGTTTTGTATCGAAGCGGGTCAGCGGCATCTGTGGTCTCGACGTAAAGGTCCTGCTGATCCACGGCAAAGACGGTGATGCCCCAAGCGACGTGTTGATTGTGCCCGATAGCCACGCCCGGCAAGGCCGGTTCGCCGGCTCCAATGACATCCCAACCGGGGGCCACGAGGTGCACGACGTAACGCAGCGAGGGCAAGACAATAGCGCGGTGGGGATCGTTCGCCAGCATCGGGCGGCCCGTCGTGGTCAGCTTGCCGGAAACCGTCCAGTTGTTGCTGCCTTGAACTCCCGCCTCGGGTGGAAATTCCAGGCGCTCATCACTTCCCGGCAGGTTGCGCAGAAAATCAGCGGATAAGCCGGAGAGGTCCAGGCCGGGAGCAGGATCGAGCTTCACCACGGGATCCAAATCGAGCAACCGCGCGGCGCCCTCCGCGCCCACCAGCGCCACCAGTTGAGCGTGAAAGAGCTCGCGCGCGGCGTTGCCAGTCATGGGAAACCCTGCCATGCGCAAAATGCAGTCCTCAGGCTTCCAGGGCTCGGGGGAAAAACCGGCGAGCCGGAATTCCACCGGCAGGCCGGGTCCTCCGGGCGACGTGAGGTTGCGGATGTCAGCATTGATGCCCTCAGTAAAGGCCTCCAGAATCTCCTTGGTGTCGGGAGAGTAACTCGCATACTCAGCCGCCATCGCCCCGCGATAGCGCAGGCGCCGCGCGTTCACGTCGCGTTCGAGCATCGAGGGTCCAAGAATTTCAGCCAGCCGTCCTTGCCCCAGCCGCTTCCAGAGTTCCATTTGGAAAAGGCGATCCTGAGAGGCGACGAATCCCTGGGCGAAAAACAGGTCGTGCTGATCTTGGGCGTAGATGTGAGGCACTCCCCAAGGGTCGCGCAGCACATTGACCGGATGATGCAAGCCGGCGAGCTTGATTTTTCCATTGATGACGGAGAGTGCGGCGTGGGCTTGCGCCTCAAGCGAGGTGTCAGGCAGGGCTTCGGCCCCAGGTAACGCCGCCTCAACCGCCCCGCGCGGCATATGAGCTGCGGCCCATAACGCCACGCCGGCCGCCACAATCAGGATAGAACGAACGAGATGATCGGTTCCCTTTCGCACGGAGACCCTCGATCAGGACGAAGCTACACCCCCTTCGGGGCCATGGGCAGGATGTAGCGCAGGGCTCGCTTTCCAGCCCGCCGATCTTAATGGTGGGCGGCTTTTCAAACGGCGGGGGTACTTTCCCCTCCGCACGTTGGCATAATTCCTTTGCAAGCTCGTAATTTCTTTTTTTTTGCAAACATCTTACGACTTGAGTGGAGCGACATCTCGTGTCCATTTATGACAAGCGATGGTCTGAGCTTGCGCGAAGCGCCGTGGAGTGCGGTAGCAGCAGCTACCGCCTTTCCCGCTCTAGCTCTGGCGCGATTCCGGTATGAAACAACGGCGGAAGGCGGTAGCTGCTGCTACCGCACTCCACGGCCGGCTTCGCCGGCATAAAGGGCGCCCACATCAAACTCGGACCCACAAAAGACGCTTGGTTGCGGCTGCGCCGCGCTGCGCTACACCCCCTTCGGGGCCATGGGCAGGGCGCGCTGGCGTTTACCGGTGGCCGCGAAGATGGCGTTGCCGATGGCCGGCGCGATGCCCACGATGGGGGTTTCCCCGGCGCCCGCCGAGGGCACATCCTTCCGGTCGATGAGGACGACATCCAGCGCCGGAGCGTCGCTGAAACGCGGGACGCGATACAACGCAAAGTGCGGGTTCAGGATGCGCCCGTTGTCGAACTTGATGGCTTCGAACAGTGCGCCGCCAATTCCCATGATATTCGCGCCTTCGATCTGGTTGCGGAGCTGATCGGGATTGACCACCGCGCCGCAATCGAAGGCCGTGACGACCCGCACCACTTTCACCTGGCCGGTGGCGGGATGGACCGCCACCTCCGCGCAGGTCGCCAAATAGCTTCCCTTATCGGACCCTCCCGCGATGCCGAAGCCATGCCCCGCTTGAGGTTTGGCCTGCCCCCAGCCGAATTTCTGCGCGGCGGCTTCGAGCGCCTCCCGCAAGCGCGCATCCGTGAGGTTCTTGAGCCGGAAATCGAGCGGGTCCATCTTGGCCAGGTGCGCGAGTTCATCCATGAAGGACTCGCGCGCGAAATGATTGGCCGCTGCGGCGAGCGAACGATACGACCCCTGGCGCAAGGGCGATTTAACGGCGTGAAACTGAATGCGCTGATTGGGAATATTGTAGAGCGTGCCGATGGCCGCCGCGCCGGAGTTGTAATTGTGGAACTCCCAGGCGGTGATCGCGCCGTCGCTCGCGACGCCCGCGGAAACTTCGATGACTCCAGCCGGGCGAAAATAGGCCCAGGTGAATTCCTCCTCGCGCGTCCACACCAACTTCACGGGTTGGCGTGCGGCTTGGGCAAGGCGCGCCGCTTCCACGGCCGCCTCGCCGGTGTGCTTGCCGCCGTAGCCCGAACCCATGTCCGGCATCACGACCCGCACGTGGTCTTCCGGCAGGCGGAAAGCTTCGGCCAATTCGCCGCGTACTCCGAAGGGCCGCTGCGTCCCGGTCCACACGCTCAGCTTGCCGTCCTTCCATTCGGCCACCGCGGTACGGGGTTCGAGCGGTGCGTGAGCGATGTAAGCGACGGTGTAAGTTTGTTGGAGGCGCAAGCTCGCATCCGCCATGCCCTTTTCCATAGAACCCATCGCGTGACCGCCGCGATCCTCACCGCGCTCCGCGTTCTTCTTCAAGTATTCAAAGAGTTCGCCGCCGGAAGGTTGCGGCGGGGAGTTCCAAGCAGCGTGCAGCGCTGCGAGCGCTTCTTCCGCAGTGCGGGGGCTCGGCGCAGTGACGCCCACAAAATTGCCGTCGTGCACCACCGTGACGCCGGGTAGCGCCTGGGCCTCGTGGGCGTCGAGGGAGGTGAGCGTGGCGCCGAAAGCGGGCGGCCGCAGGACTTTGCCGTAAAGCATCCCCGGCAGCTTGATGTCGGAAGGATAACGATGCCTGCCTGTAACGATGTCGCGCCCGGTGACCTTGGCGAGTGGCTTGCCCATCACCTTCCACTGCGCCGCGGGGGTAAGAGGGTCTTCGGCGGGAATGGCTTTTGCGAGCTCGCGCCCCCTGGTCAGTTCCGCGTAGCTTGCAGTGCGCTTCGATTCCGGGTCCGTGACGGCGCCGTTGGCCGCCATCAGCTTGGCGCGGTCCACTTTCCAAGCTTCTGCGGCAAGGTCGATCAGGGCTTCGCGAGCTGTGGAAGCTGCCCGGCGAAGCTGTGGGCTCATGGTGGGAGTCGTCCGGCTGCCGAAAGTCCCCATGTCGAAAGGCACTCGATCGGTGTCGCCCATAAGCAGATGGATCGAGTTGGGGGCAACGCTCAACTCCTCGGCCACGGCCTGAGTGAGCGAAGTGCGAATGTTCTGCCCCACTTCCACCTTGCCCGTGCAAACGGTGACTTCACCATTTTCATTGATGTGCAGCCAAGCGGCGATGTCCTGGGGCAGGGATTCGCCGGACTGGCGGCGAGCCCGGCCGGCTTCCTGCCCAGCCAGGGGACTATCGAGGAGGCAGAAAACCACGATGCCGCCGCCCAACACTTTGAAGAAATCGCGCCGCGGCAGCCCAAAGTGATACGTGCGTGGCGCGCTCAATTCGTAGCGCTCCGGCTCGAGTGATGCCGGAACCACCCCGCCCTCCGGGCACCCCTCCTTAATAAGGAGGGGAGTTTTGGCTCCGCCGTCCGGGCACCCCTCCTTAGCAAGGAGGGGAGTTATGGCTCCGCCGTTCGGGCGCCCCTCCTTAGTGAGGAGAGGAGCTTTGGCTCCGCCGTCCGGGCGCCCCTCCTTAGTGAGGAGGGGAGATATGGCTCCGCCGTCCGGGCGCCCCTCCTTAATGAGGAGGGGAGTTACGGCTCCGTCGCCGGGGCTCGATTGATCGGTAAGGAGGGGATAGTCAACTCCCCTCCTTTGTAAGGAGGGGGTCAGGGGGTGGTTGGACAGACGGCTCCGGAGCGTTTTCATGCGTGCGCCTCCTGCAATGCTTTCGCCGCCCGGCGAACGGCGGCGATGATGCGCGGATAGGTCCCGCACCGGCAGATGTTCCCTTCGAGGTAGTGGGCGATCTCCTCTTCTGTCGGATTAGGGTGAGCCTTCAGCAAGCCCACCGAGGTCATGATCATGCCGGATGTGCAATAGCCGCACTGCATGACACCTTCATCAAGAAACGCCTGCTGAACCGGGTGTAGTTGGCCATCCTTCTCCAGACCCTCGATGGTGGTAATCGGCTTCTGCGCTGCATCGCCCACCGGAGTAATGCAGGAACGCCGCGGCAAACCTCCGAGCAAGACCGTGCAGGCGCCGCACTGGCCCTCGCCGCAGCCGTACTTACTTCCCACCAGGTCGAGGTCGGCGCGCAAAACACTCAGCAGACTGGCCCCCCCGTCGACATCAACGGAATACTTCACACCATTGATGAGTAGTTCTTTGACTCTCGACATGAAACACCCCCGCGTGAGCAGAGACCCCGAACTCGGGCGGATAAAGGAGCAACCCCCACCCCTGTCCCCATTTTACGACGATTTCTTCAGCGCGGAAGGGGCACGCGTCGCGCCATGCATCCTGTAAGCTGTGGCGGTGAGTTTACCCCGCCCAAATGGCGGCGTAAAGCCGCATCTTTTTCCGTGACAGTCGACAGTTGACAGTCGATAGTTAACAGTCAAGGCGTTCTTGAATCTTACCGTGAACTGTAAACTGTGAACTGCGTTTAAGAAACCGCGGGTGGCGCATACGTGCCGACGCTTTTTGTCGGCATGTATGCGCCCCTCACTGCGCCCCCTGCTGATGCCTCACGGCACCGTGTCCATGGCCAAGAGCGACGTGTCATTCAGAAAATAGAACCTCCAACTCGACCACGGCCAGTCACCAAGCTCCTTCACTAAGCCCCGTTTCACCGGATTATTGTGCATGTAATGCAATTTCTCATCGCGCTTCTTCGCGGGTGGCGCATACGTGCCGACGCTTTTTGTCGGCATGTATGCGCCCCTCACTGCGCTCCCTGCTGATGCCTCACGGCACCGTGTCCATGGCCAAGAGCGACGTGTCATTCAGAAAATAGAACCTCCAACTCGACCACGGCCAGTCACCAGGCTCCTTCACTAAGCCCCGTTTCACCGGATTATTGTGCATGTAATGCAATTTCTCATCGCGCTTCTTCGGGGTCCAGATGTTCATGTCGTAGCCCTTCCGTTGCCAGACGCGAAAGTGCGCGTGATGGTGGACGGTGGGCGGAAGGGTCACGCGCGCGAGCATCTTCTGGCACCAGGGATAGCTCAGGCTTTCCTTGAGGTTCTTCAGGATAAACAATGCCGTGCGGTCTTCAAGCTTCTGCATGATCTGGGACGGGTTGGCCTGCGCCGTCGGCCAAATCAGCGCGTGGAAATGTTCCGGCATGAGAACGTATCCTATGATCTTGAACCCGAACTCCCGCCGCAAGTCCCCCAACGTTACAGCCCATTGGTTTCTGAAACGCCCGGAATCGTATAGGCCCGCGCGTCTGTAAGTGCTGTTGGTTAGATAGTGCAGGTGATTGAGGCCGTAATAGTGCTGTAGCTTTGGCACCTGAAGATTGTATCCCTTGAGGGGCGCATACATCGCGACAAAAAGCGTCGCGACGTATGCGCCACCCGTGGAGTCTGCGCCAGCCACCCGAGACTCCGCGGTCGCTCTCAATCTTCAAATTCGGAGTAACAGCAAATGGCGCGACTTGGAGCGCCGATATTTGAGGCGAAGCAGGGTCAACCGCTGAAGGCGCGGTGGAGGAGGGAGGCGAAGAGGTGTTCGGCCTGGCGCAACGCCTCCCGCTGCACCGCACGCAGACGCTCCACTCGCTCCACCAGGGCCGCGAATTTCTGTTGGAGGGGGAGGAGGGGGACTGGCAACCGCAGTTCACGGACATCTTCCTTTGAGATGTTTTTCATCGACCCGCTCGTGCCAGTTGCTCTGATTTCGATCTCGCGCCGTATGACTCTGCTTCTTAGAGCATAAAGGAGATAGTCCGGTAGAAGCTGGGATGTTGCGCGAAGCTTTAGTCGCCATAGCTTGTCTGGTAGTAGCACTTTGGGCGGCGGCGTTCGCACACGAGCGACGGCACCGACAAGTTCGACGGTGTTGGCACGACTCATGATCAAATCGCCACGTTGCACAATGAGCTTTTCGCTAAAGCACTCGGCCGGCGAAATTGGCTTGCTCTCTTCGGCCTGGAAATCGCTCCACGAAACGGCGCTCACCTTGAGCACGCGCCAATCTGATGCAGGATCGTTCTCGCCGACAGGGTTGAAGTTCACCCCTCCTTCAATGGCTTCAAGGTGCTCTCCCAGCGGGGCCGCTGGCCACGGGTTGACGTTTGGGTCCTGATCGCAGAAGAATTCGAGGAAGGCGGCGGGGAGGAAGGTGTCGGTGAGTTCGAGGGCGTAGCGGCGCGCGCGACACAACCGGTCGGCTCGATTGAGCAGCGTGGCGATACGTTTCTGTTCACAAAGTGGCGGAAAGGGAATTTTGAACTGCCGTACTTGCTCTAGGTTGAGATTCCCAATAGTGCCTATCTTTCGCAATGTGAGTAGATCGGCAATCTGCGCCTGACACGCAAAACCCGCATAGGAAAGGTCGATCACTTGAGGGTCGAGGCGGACAAATGCCACCGCCTGATTGCAGTTCAGCGGCGACGCATTCATTGGCACGTAGCCAATCCTTCCCAACGTTCCTGCAATGGTGATGAGTAAATCTCCCGGCTGAAGTCGTGAACGGGACAGTATTTTGTCCGTTTCGGCCGAAATGAAGTAAGCCACTGCTTTTGGGTTTATGGCGGTTCCCGTTACATCTTCTGCTCGTAAGAACGGTATGCCCTCGGGAACAAACGAACGCCCCAACGTCGTCGGCGTGGTTCCTTTGCTTATCAGCGTGCTAACCTCTTCCAGAGTGGTCCATTTCAACTCAGCAACTCCTCCAACGCGCCGATCTCTCCGGCCATCGTCTTCTCCAACACTGACAATCGAGAAAGCGTTACATTCGGCGCATCGTAGTAGATTGCATCTTGTTCTACAGGACGATAGCGACTGGCGGAGAGGTCATATTTGTTGGCCTTCACCTGATCCTTGGTGACCCAGAACTGGCGGGTGAGTTGGTTGATCTCCGTTTGCAGCGGCGTCATCCGGGATTGGAGTTCAGCAAGTTCGGCCTCAGCCTGTTCGCGGGCCGCGCGGGCCTTGTCAGGCGTCTTGGAGACAACCTCCTCAAATTTGAGTCGATGGACAATGGAATGATGTTCCAGGCGATCCTTCTTCAGCGGGGCAATCTGCTTTTGCAGGTCGGCCAGGCGTTGGGCGCGCTGCTGCTGGAACTTCGCATCCCGCCGGTGATTCCAGCAGTCCAGCACGTCGGGGATGTCACTCTCAGCAACTCTCTGTCGTTTATCATCGAGCGAAAAGCCGTCGTGCTCCATGTCGTAGAACCAGATCCGGTCAGTCGTCCCTCCGCGCGTGAAAACCAGCACCGCCGTGGAAACACCGGCGTAAGGCCTGAAAACACCGCTGGGCATGGAGACGACGCCGTCGAGACGGTTCTCTTCAATCAATTTCCTGCGGATTTCCACGTGGGCGTTGGAGGAGCCAAACAGCACGCCATCCGGTACGATCACGGCTGCCCGGCCGCCCATTTCAAGAAGGCGTACGAAAAGATGCAGGAACAAGATCTCCGTCTTTTTCACCCGCGTGGGAAGTGTCGGGTTAATGTCCAAAGCGTCAATCGCGCCCTTGAAGGGCGGGTTCGCCAGCACCAGGTCGTACTGCTTCTCCTCGTTGAAGGACTTGGAAAGCGTGTCGGCGTAATGGAAGCGGGGGCGCTCAATGCCGTGCAGCATCAGGTTCATGGAACCGATGCGCAGCATCGCCATTCCGGAGTCGTTATCGTAGCCGGCGAGCCCCGTGGACTGCACCAGATCAAGGTCTTCCTTCGCCAGCTTCTCGCCAATCAGGCCATGGGGAAACCCGTCCTCATCATAGGTGAGGTTCTCGGGCCGCGTATGAGTCTCAAGCATGTGCTGGTAGGCGTTCACAAGAAACCCGCAGGTGCCCGCAGCCGGATCGCCAATGCGTTCCCGCGGCTGAGGGTTGACCATCTTAACCATCATGCGGATGATGTGGCGCGGGGTGCGGAACTGGCCGTTGGTGCCCGCCGTGTTCAACTTGCTCAGCAGGTACTCATAGAGGTCTCCCTGCACATCCTGGTTCTGGCTCGAAATTTCCATTTGATCGATCATCTTGCAGGCTTCGATCAGCAGGCTGGGCTTGTTAATTTTGAACTCGGCGTTCTCCATCTGCTCGGCAAACGATCCGCCTTCGCCGCCCAGGGTCTTGAGAAAGGGGAAAACCTGTTCCTTGACGTGCCTTAGCGCTTCCTCCGCCTTCAGGTTGGTCCAGTAGGACCAGCGGAGTTTGGGATCGGGAAAAACGGGGAGATATTTCTGCTTTCGCGTTTTCGCGGAACGTTCGCGGTCCTGCTCCGCCTCGTCAAGCCTTTTCAGAAAGAGCAGAAAAGAAAACTGCTCGATGGCATCCAGGGGATTGGACAAGCCGCCGGACCAGAGCTTATCCCATAACGCATCAACCTTCGATTTAAGCGTGGGGTCAGTTATCATGACTCGTGTCCAAAATACGATCTGCGTGCCAGTTGGCGACCGCCGGCTTCGCCACCTGCTGTGCGGAAAGTCGATCTCCGATCGACGTTCGGCGGTCGGAGACCGCCGCTACAGCACCCTCAAGGGGTGAATCTCTCCCTGATACGGCCAATCTTCAGGGCGTTTTACCAGCCCGGCGCGAACCGGGTTTTGCCGCACGTATTCGTATTTCTCCTGCAGCGATTCCTCCGACCGCATGACGTGGTCAAAGAAGTCCTTTTCCCAATGCGTACCCTCGCCTTCGTCTTCCCGGAGAATTTTGGATAAATCACCACGTAAGGACTCGATCCATTTCCACAAAGGAGGTGAGGGTGGCGCGAAGCCCGCGAAAAGATGAATGTGGTCCGGCATGATCATGAACAATCCCACCCAAACATAGAAATCCGTGGCGATGTCGCAGAATTTCAGCATTTCCTGATAAATTGCGTCATTGGCAAGTGTGCGCTTGCGATCCTGCGTACAGAGGGTCAGGTAGTAGATAGGAGAACTTGTATATAACCATTTCAGCCGGCTGAGGCGGGGTTTGTGTTTCATGGCTGGTTCTCGATTGTAGCGTCGATCTCCGATCGACGTTCGGCGGTCGGAGACCGCCGCTACAGCCAGGGCCAGGTTCAAGCGGCCATCTGGTTGGCGAGGCCGATGATCTCCTGGACCTGGGCCGGGGTAAAGAGCCGATCCACCGCATTCCGGCCAAAGTTGGTCAGCGGTGATTGGTAGAAATCCTGCAATTCAAGCTGGCGCTTATACAAAAACACCTCCTGAACGGCGCGCAGAAAACGAATCTGGTCCGCGCTATACTGGCGAGCGGCGATGTGCCTGGCAAAGCTCCGCTCAACCACCACCGAGTAATCCGGCAGGGCGTCCAGATCCAAAACATGACGGAGAAATCCGAGGAAACTATCGACCTTGAGGCCGTAGGCCCGGCGGATCTTATCGGTGGTTAATTCAATGCCGTCCCCGCCCAGCTCCCGTTGCAAGGTTCGCTCGAGCTCAATCAGTTGCAGGTCGGTGGGGTCGCCCCCGGAACGAATCACCGCCATGGTGCTGTGATTCTCCACAATCTTGAGAATCCGCTCTTCCACCCTCCTACGATACTGCTCGACGTAAACTTGCTCTCCGCCGTCTCCGATCGAGATCAAGCCTCGTCTCTGAATAAAATCCGGAAGATCCAACTTCAGGAATGCGCTGACGCGGTCCCGGCGATTTTTCATTTGGGGTGCGAGATCGCGGATCACCTGGGTGAGGGCTTTAGGGGATGCCTTGGCCAATTCGTGGGAGAGACAGAGCTTCACGGATGGCTCGACGCGCGCATCTTCCAGCACGAATTCCGGCAAGCGACTAACGTCATCGACAATTGATTCGAGGGTTGCGGGATAGGGCGAAGAGTTAAGAATCTGTAGCTTGAGGCGTTCTACCTTGCTGGTAAAGGTTTCCGCCGCGACATCAATCTGGGCCGCAAAGCGAAGCAAGGGCCCCACTCGGGCGCGAAGGAACTCGATCTTTTGCCAGGTCACGGGAGTCCAGAAGGTATCCTCCCAGGCGTCGGCGATTTCGGGAAAGACTCGCCTCACCGGGAATGAGTCCGTGGGAATACGCAGGATTTGCTCGCGCAGATCGAGGACGGCTTGCACAAATGCCTCCGACTCCGGCTGCGCGAGGCACGTTTCCAGAATTTTGAGCCGGGTATTGAAGATTGTAACCAGAACCGGCATTT
>CAWHWE010000050.1:0-48678 GCA_963832915.1 uncultured Acidobacteriota bacterium | reverse complement strand
TCATGTCCTCCCAGTTCCCTCGCTAGTAGCGTATTGACATTCTCAACGGCCCCTAGCACGCCTTTGCCCAGATAACGCCGCTTGTCGCCGTCGCGTAATTCCACCGCCTCGTGCTCGCCGGTTGATGCCCCCGAAGGCACTGCCGCTCGCCCAAAGGAACCGTCGCGAAGATAGACTTCCGCCTCCACGGTTGGATTCCCGCGCGAGTCGAGTATTTCTCTTCCCTGGATTAGATCGATGTTGGCCATAAGATTAGTCCTTAGTTGAGATTTTGAAAACTGTGATTGTAACACATGGCGCCGCTCCCGCGAACCGGCAGCAAGCAGGAAACAGTAAGCAGAAGGCGGAAAGCAGAATGCATTAAGCAGAAAGCACTCTTTCCCCGGACACAGCGATCCGGCCTTTGACTTCTTCGCTCTCCAGAAACTCGATGAATTGCTCGTTTGAGTCGGGCAATTTAGGCCGAGCGGACGGGAAGGCGCTTTAGCTGCTTTTTGCCCCCCCAGAACGTCTTCAGCACTGTGACTCCTGATCCCCGGAGGAGATCGAGAGAGTAGCCGGGGGCGACGCCCCCGGAAAACGCGCCCCTATCAAGGTCCGACCCTGAAAGGGTCGAATCCGGTTGGTGCCACGGCGGGCTTGCGTCCGGCGGCTCAGGGGAATGCGACCCCTACAGGGTCGGGGAAATAACGTCGCGTATTCCGGGGGCGTTGCCCCCGGCTACTATCTTGTGCCCATGCAGGGCACGAAGAACCTACCCTTGGGCCTTAACCCCGCGGACACCCGTTTCTGTCACCACGGATTGCCGTTATTGGCCACGGATGGTCAGAATCACATCAGGGAAGCGTTTTTCCGCAGCCTGTGAAGACACGCCCTTCCAAATCCCTGGTGAGAAATGAAGGTTAGAGTGGGCCATGCGTCTGATTGGGGAGTCGGGATGTGCTCTGAGAATGCAGCCGTTGGCACGATCAGCCTGCGGCTTGCTGCTTTCTGCCTACTGCCCTCTGCGTTCTGCTCACTACCCGCTGTTTACTGCCCGCCTTCGGTCCTCAAACATCCGTTCTTCAGGAACGACCACTACAATGCCGCTTTCGGTGACGTGGTATTTCTTCCGGTCTTCCTCGAGATCGAATCCAATTTCCGTGCGCTCCGGAAGTTGCACGGCCCGGTCGATGATGGCGCGGCGGAGGCGCGAGTAGCGACCGACGCTGACGTGAGAGAAAAGGATGGAGTTCTCCACTTCGGTATAACTGTTGATGCGGACGTCATGGGAAAGAATCGAATTCGTAACCCGGCCTCCGGAGACGATACAACCCATCGAGACTATCGAGTCGATGGCGATCCCCATGCGGTGGCCCTCCTGCGCGAAAACGAACTTGGCCGGCGGGTACTGTTGCTGGTAAGTACGGATGGGCCAGTCGAAGTCGTACAGGTTGAAGACCGGCGAAACCGAAACCAGGTCCATGTTGGCTTCGTAATAGGCCTCGATGGTGCCGATATCCCGCCAGTATTTCGCTTCCTTCTTGTTTTCGTCATGGAAGTCGTACGAATAAACCCTCTTCTTTTCGATAAGTTTTGGAATTACGTCCTTCCCGAAGTCGTGGCTCGAGTCAGGATCACCGGCGTCAGAGACGAGCGCCTCAATCAGAAGGTCGCGGTTGAAGCAATAAATGCCCATTGAGACGTTGGACTTCTCAGCGTTCCTGGGCGAGGGCTTGGGGTCCGCAGGCTTCTCCTCCCAGCCGACGATGCAGTTGTTTTTATCGACCTCAATCACGCCGAACTGGGAGGCCATAGTGCGATCGAATTCGATGGTGCCCACAGTGACGTCTGCCCCGGACTCGGCGTGCTGCCGGAGCATCAACTGGTAATTCATCTTGTAAACGTGGTCCCCGGAAAGGATCAAAACATACTTGCAGGGCTCGCTCCCTAGGGAGTAGAGGTTCTGGTAAGTAGCGTCGGCGGTCCCCTGATACCAATGTTCTCCCACCCGCCTCATGGGGGGCAGAACCTGCAAGTAGTCACCCAGTTCATCCGAGAAAATACTCCAACCCTCGCGCAGGTGCCGATTAAGGGAGAGGGCCTTATACTGGGTAACCACGAAAATCCTGCGAAGATCGGAGTTGATGCAGTTGGAGAGGGTAATGTCCACAATCCGATAGCTCCCGCCAAATGGCACGGCGGGCTTGGCGCGATCCCGGGTAAGCGGGTAAAGACGCTCTCCCTGCCCACCCGCAAGAAGGCACACAAGTGTGTCGTGAACCACGAGTTGCCATCCCTTCGTTCTAAGCGTGGCTGCCCGCAAGCGCCGGCGGGATTTTTCAACCCCCCCGTCCAACTCCCTCTCGCAGTGCCATTATACCAAACATACCGGGGGCGACGTTCAACGTCGGCGGCAGTTTACATCTCCAAGTCGCCCTCCTGGGTGACGATGTGCAGGTCCACGGCAGGAGCGTGGCGGAGGAAGCGGTTAAGTGACGAAAGGTAGAAGTACCTACGCCAGCCGCGGGAAGCGGAGTGCCCAAAAACCACCTGGGTAATCCTTCTTTCCTTCACAAACTTTGCCATCGCGTCACCCACGCTATTTGCCTCGAGGCGCTCGACCTTGGCTTCCAGTTCTTCCGCAAAGTGAATATTGGCCGCCAGTGACCGCTGTTTTTCCGCGCTCGCGTCCACAGAGGTCTCGACGTACACCACGTAAAGTTCCGCGCTGACGGCGCGAGCCAAGCGCGCTCCGCGGGCGATCAGGTACTGCGAGCCGGGATGCGAGCTGATAGCGACAGCAATGCGCTCGCGCACCCCCCAGTTCCGGCTAATTTCCTTGGTGACGAGGTAGGAGCCGAGATCGCGATCTACCGCGTCCGCCACTTGGCGAAGCGCCAGCTCGCGCAGGGCAATCAAGTTCCCAGGCCTGAAAAAGTTACCAAGCGCCCTCTCGATGGTTTCGAGCGGGTAGATGTCGCCCCGCCGCATGCGGTTTTGCAGCGCCTCGGGGGTGAGGTCGATCATCACCACTTGGCCGGCGCGCTTCAGTACCCAATCCGGCACGGTTTCGCGCACGGGAATCCCGGTAATGGATTGGACCAGAGGCGCCAGGCTGTCCATGTGCTGAATGTTCATGGTGGAGAGCACGTCAATATTCGCCGCCAGGAGTTCCATCACGTCTTCGTAACGCTTGTGGTGCTTACTTCCCTCGATGTTGGTGTGAGCCAGCTCATCGACGAGGGCGACTCCGGGCCGCCGGGCAAGAATCGCATCCACATCCATTTCCTCGAACGTGACACCTTTATAGTTGAGCTGGCGCTTGGGAATTTGTTCGAGTGCGGAAGCCAGCGCCTCGATGGGTTTTCGCCCATGTGTTTCCACAATTCCGATAACCACGTCTTGCCCGCGGCTGCGGCGTCTGTTCGCCTCGCTGAGCATGGTGTGCGTCTTCCCCACCCCCGGAGCGTAGCCGAGAAAAACCTTCAACACGCCCTCCTTCTTTTCGGGAGGCGAGGCCTTCTCAAGCCATTGTTCGGGACTTTTGCTCATTTGCCCATCCGCCCTTCCTGGCGAAAACGCGGGTGACATCCGCTATAATACCATTGGTGTCGAAACTCTCCCGATGGCAAATCCCGCGATTCGTTGCCGCTGCCGGCATGGTCCTGGCCATAGTTCTCATCTTCCGCCGCGCGCTGCCGGCCAACGCCACCAGCGTGGCGCTTATCTTTCTGCTGGCGATTCTCTATGTTTCCGCCTTCTGGGGCCTCAGGGTTTCTATTTTCATGTCGCTGCTGGCCACCTTCGCCTTCAATTATTACTTTCTCCCCCCCCTCGGCACCTTGACCATCGGCCACCCTCAGAACTGGGTGGCGCTCACCGCCTTCCTGATTACGGCCATCACCGCCAGCCGCCTTTCCGAACAAGCGCGCCAGCGGGCCCGTGACGCCAACCGCCGCCGGCAGGAAATTGAACGTCTGTATGCCTTCACGCAACAAATGCTGGTGGCGGGAGGCGTGGTGGAATTGCTGAACGCCATCCCGAGGCACATCGTGGAATCGTTCGAAGTTCAGGACGCGGCTTTGTACCTGGCCAGCAGGGAGGCCATCTACCGTTCGGGAAGGGATTTTCGGGAGTTGGACGGAGATCAGCTCAAGGCCGTCATGGCGCGCGGAGAACCGGTAGTGGAGGCGGACCGGCAGGTTTGTTATGTGCCGGTGCGGTTGGGGGTGCGACCAGTGGGGAGTCTTGGCCTTTCCGGCGTGGTTCTGGGACGCGAGACGCTGGAGGCGCTCGGGACGCTCATCGCCATTGCCGTCGAGCGGGTCAGCGCCATCGAGGCCTTGGGCAAGGCCGAGGCCGCCCGGCAGGAGGAACGCCTCCGCGCCGCCCTTTTGGATTCGGTTACGCACGAGCTTCGAACCCCGCTCACGGCGATCAAGGCTTCCGTCACCAGTCTTCTGACGCAACCCGAATTGAGTGACGCCCAGCGGCGGGAACTCTTCTCCATTATCAACGAGGAGAGTGACCACTTGAATCACCTGATCGAGGAAGCGCTCGAGATAGCCCGCCTCGACGCCGGTGAGATCGAGCTCGAGATCGAACCCCACGCCCTTCGCGAGGTGATCGATGCGGCGATCGAGGCTTCGAAAAACATTTTGGCCAATCATCCCGTCGATATCCACCTGGCGGAGAGCCTGCCCCTGGTGCCGATGGATCCGGCCCGCATCCGGGAAGTTCTCACGCAGCTTCTCGATAATGCGGTGAAGTATTCCCCGCCCGGGACTCCTATTGTCATCAGCAGCGAAGTATCCGGACGCTTTCTCGTCACCAGCGTGGCCGATCGCGGACCAGGGATTGACAGCTTCGAACAGGCCCTGATCTTTGACAAGTTCTACCGAGGCAGGGATCAGCGTTACGGCGTGCAGGGCACCGGCATGGGACTCGCCATTTGCAAGGCGATTGTTGACGCCCACGGAGGGTCCATAGGAGTCACCAGCCAGGTGGGAAGCGGGTCGGTGTTCCATTTCAGTTTGCCGCTGTCTCCGGAAAGGGCCAGAAGCCTATGAGCTCAGGCAGGGTCTTGATCCTGGATGATGAGGCGCAGATCCGCCGCGTGCTGCGGACTTCCTTGGTGGCCGGCGGCTTCGTGGTGCGCGAGGCGCGGAGCGGTGAAGAAGCCCTCGAGACGATCAGGGAAGAAATGCCGGACCTGCTGATTATTGACATCAACCTGCCGGGCATGAGCGGGTTCGAGGTGTGCCGCGAAATACGCGAAACCTGCGACGTCCCGATCATCATGCTCTCGGTGCGGAATAATGAACGCGACAAGGTGCGGGCGCTCGATTCCGGCGCCGACGATTATGTGGTCAAACCTTTCGGCATCCAGGAACTCCTCGCCCGGATTCGCGCTAATTTGCGCCGCCACGCCCTCGACGCCGACGAGCTGCCACTGACTTTTGAGTCCCAGGATCTCACCATCGATTTTGCCCAGCGAACAGTGGTGGCGCGTGGCCGTCACGCGCGACTGACACCCAAGGAGTTTGAGCTCCTCCATTACCTCGTGGCCCACCCCAACAAGGCCCTCCCACACCGCGAACTGCTGCAAGCTGTCTGGGGACCCGACTACGGAGATCAGGTGGAATACCTGCGCGTCTTCATCAACCAATTGCGCAAGAAGATCGAGCCTGAGGCTTCCAAGCCGCGTTACCTATTGACCGAACCCTGGGTCGGCTACCGCTTCTCAACGCCTGAAGAAGCCTAGCTTATGTAGTGCGGGCGTCTCGCCCGCAGTGGTGGGAGCGTCCCGCTCCCGCCGGGAAAACTCCCCCAACCCCTGGAAAGAGAGGTCGATCGAGGGCTAAGAGGAGACGCAAGAGGGCGCGGGCAAGATGCCCGTGCCACAGCGGGCGAGACGCCCGCGCTACAGAGGGCGGTCGCACCGGCCAAGCGTATGCTATAGTCGCTTGTTTGGGAACTCTCCCCCCTCGAGGAATTGATGCGCCGCCACGGAAACCACCACTTGGCCAGTTACGCCATGCGCGTCGAGGAATCGCAAGGCCGCCGCTATCCCGAGCCTCCGCATCCCTTCCGCAACGATTACGAGCGAGACCGCGACCGCATCATTCACTCCCGCGCCTTCCGGCGTCTGGAGAATAAGACCCAGGTTTTTACCCGGCGTTACTCCGACCATTTTCGTACCCGGCTCACCCACACCTTAGAAGTGGCGCAGATCAGTCGCACTGTGGCGAAGGCGCTGGGACTGAACAGCGATCTCGTGGAAGCTCTCGCGCTGGTGCACGATGTGGGGCACCCGCCCTTCGGCCACGCCGGGGAATCCGAGCTCAACCGGCTCATGACGCATTACCAGGATGGTTTCGACCACAACCTGCACGCCCTGCGCATCGTGGAACATTTCGAGCAGAAATACGCGGAGTTTCCCGGCTTGAACCTCACATTCGAAGTTCGCGAAGGAATCATCAAGCACTCGCGGGAATACGACCCCGCCCTTTTCCCGGAGCTCGCCGGCTACGCGTTGGATGCGCGACCTCCGCTTGAAGCCCAGTTGATCGACCTCGCCGATGAAATCGCTTACAACTGCGCCGACCTTGACGATGGCTACGAGGCGAAACTCCTCACCCTTCCCCTGATCCGCCAGGGTCTGGGCTTGTTTGATTCATGGTATCGGACCATTGACCGGAAGTACCCCGCCGTTCGCGAGAAACTGAAGTTCAACGAAGCCCTCAAGGCGATGCTGAATATTCTCGTGACGGATCTCATCGACTCGACGCGCCGCCGCCTTGCCGAGGCCCGCGTCAGGTCGGTGGCGCAGGTGCGCGCTCACTCCAGACGCCTGGTGGGTTTAGGCCCCCGGCGCGCCCGCGACAACAAGGAATTGAAGGAATTCCTGAATGTGAAGCTATACTCCCACCGTCAAGTGGGGTCGGAGCGGAAAGCAATCGTACGGTGTGTGAGCCGCCTCTTTCGATACTACCTGAAGCACCCTCGCCGTCTCCCTCCCTTCTACGCCGCCCAGAGCCAGGAGGAACCCCTGCATCGCGTGGTGTGCGACTATATTGCGGGCATGACGGACAACTACCTCCTGCTGCAGTACCACAAGCACCTCAAAGCGTGATTCCCCTACCGACCGTGTGGGCAAAATAGTAGGCAGTAAGCAGAAGGCAGTAGGCGGCAGATGGTAAATACGGAAGGGATCCCAGCCGCTAGCTTCGTTTTTTCGACCGACCACGGATTACTGACAACTCTGCTCACGGGATCATTGATTTATTGATGATGCCATCCTGCAGTCGCTTTTCAATGATTCAACCCGAATTCGCAAGTTGAACGAGCAGCCCGGTCCCGTTGAATGGAAAGACCCCTCACCCGCCCTCCTCCGTCGGGCACCCTCTCCCCAAGGAGAGGGCTATCATTTTTCGTGCGCGTTGAAGTAAGGAAAACCACCCTCTCCCTTGGGGCGAGGGTGTCCCGCTGTCCCGATGCACTTCATCGGGAAGCGGGCCGGGCCTTCGCCCGCCGAAGGGTTATTGGCGCTCAGGGCGCACAGCCCGCTACGGCTCGCAGGCGGGTGAGGGGTTACTTATGAGGGACTCAATGCTCTTGCCCTTAGCCCTATTCTTTCAGTAAGGTGGTTCCACCTCATGCCTCGAGTTTTACGAAATGCTTCAGCCGCGGCAATAAGTGGCGGTGCATGGCTTCGGGTCCATAAAACAGGGCGTGAATGTATGTCAGCAGTGCGGGCTGCGAAAACCGTTCGGGCGGCTTGCGGAAGTTGAAATAGCAGAGGCGGCCCGCCACTACTTTGTTCGGATGCTGATACGAAGCAAGCGGCCACATCGTCTTGAAAAAGCGGAAGCCCACCTTGGCCAGGAGCCGGTGCCAGCCGTCGCTTGAAGATGGGGTGACTTCACCATAAAGCCTCCAGTTCCAGCCGTGAGGTCCCTTCCTCTCCTGGCGGAGCACATCGCGCAGAATCCTCACGCCCAGGCCCCGCCCGCGAAGTGCAGGATCGACGAAGATGTAACTTCCGAATACGACCTGAAACATGGGGAGAACCAGCGTGCAAGCGCCGCCCACCAATTGCTTGTCCAAGTTCGCGGCAAAGAAGTGCACGGGATTGACTCTGGCCGGCGAGGGCTGGATGACCCAGCGCAGAATTTGTGGGCTGACCCGCTCATCCGGGTTGAAACTGCGGCTGTAAAGGCGCAAGTAGCGGTCAAGCTCGGCGCCACTCGTGTATTTCAATAGTCGGACTTCCATTCTCCCCCTCCATATCTCCATAGCGATTCATTGGGGTCGGGGGAAGAACAGTAGACAGTGGGCGGAAAGCAGCACCCAAAACCCATGGAAATCGTGGCTGAAAATGGTGAAGGTCTTGACTCCAACCCCTGGTCCCTGATCCCGTGACCCTAGCCCCCAGCCCCGTAGTTACCACTGACCACGGACGACTGGCTAATTCGCTTTTGGCCAATCCCCTTTCGCTGTATTTTTTGCTTCTCCCTCTGTTCTGGTGTCAGGATCTGATCGATTTGCCGGCGGGCGGACTTACGAATCTCGGTGGCTTTCGCCCGCGCGTACCCTTGCGGGAGCGAAGATTTCGCTCGCAGATCTTTAAGCTGCTGGTTCCGTCTCTGGAGGACCGGCAGGATTCTTGCCTTCTGCTCCTCTGTCAGGTTTAGAGCGTGGCCCATTCTTTCAACCTCGCGCTCCGCCTGGCCCAGGTGGGAACGCGCTTGTCGCGCGCTGGGCGGCCCTTTGCCAGCCTCTTGGCCGGCGAACATGCTCTGTCCAATTCCAACCAGCCCACCCAGGACACAGACTGCTAATGTAAGCATCCATTTTCTCCGCATTTTTTGCCTCCTCGCAGGCGCTACGGTACCGAGCCAACTACCTTTATCTTCCCTCCCAGTGGAGATTCTAAGAGCTCTAAATACACCTTTGCTTCGAGCCATTATATGCTTATGAACACACCTTTCGACTGAAAGTTGCGATTGGGAGAGCGCAACGTCGGACGAGCCTCACCTTGCTGACTAACAGGGCCACACTGATTGTTCATCAAGAGAAAGGATCACTGGCTATTGCGCCTCTGACCCGGACCCCGGAATTGGCCGGTGACGACACGAGTGGCCAGGAACTGTCCTTGGGTTTCTTTTCCGGAGGCGAAAATGCGGTCGCCGACCTTGAGGTCCTTGAGAGCGATGGGTTGCCCGTCCTTCATGAATTGAGTCTGATCATTGACGAGGACGATTTTGTCACCTTGGCGGGGATTAGTGACCTTGAGTTGATTCTTGTCGATAGATGCGATTTCGCCGAAAACCCGCTCACCGGCGTTCTGAAAACTCTGAAAACGCTGCATTTCATCGGCTGTGGCGCGTCGAACGGTTTCGGCCACGAATTCCTTGTTGGGGTTGGCTTGACCCCTGACAGAGACCTGGTCTCCCGGTTTCAGATCTTCGAGTTGGATATCCTGTTGTCCTTGGCGGTAGTGAGTGTGTTCATCCACCATCACCGTTTGCGTTGAGCCATCCGTCTTCTTGATTTCGAAGCGGTCAACGCCCACGGAGGCGATGGTCCCGAAAACCGGTGGCCCCGCGAACTGGCGCGGCGCGTTCTGAGGCGGCGTTTTGGTTTCATCCTTCTGTTGGGCGTACGCACAAATCGTGAGAACAATAAGGATTAGCCCAAGGGCTAAAGCGAACTGTTTGCGCATGAGAGTCCTCCTTAGGCTTCAACGTCGAAGAAAGCCGCCCGGTTACTAAGTAACCGCGAGCGCCGCAAATTCGTAATCATAGGAGAGGGTCAGCCCGCGACAGGAATTGCGCTGAGTAAACAATGAGCGCGGCTAATTCGTCATTATATGGATGAGGGGCAGGGAACGATATGAGTTCAACCGCTTTCGCGAGCTTTCCATTGAGGCGGGGTCGGAATAGTTTCTGGTTGGCGTCACTCTTGGCGCTGCTTGCGGGGCTTTTCCCTGTGAGAGTATACGCTCAAGCCAGCAGCGCGGGGGCGCTCACAGGGCACGTCCACGGGCCTGGCGGGGTTTCTGTTCCCGGCGCCACGGTGGTCCTGACCAATCCCCAGTCAGGCGAAAGAAAGGCGACCTGGACGGACGAAGCCGGGAATTACGCCTTCAATGGCCTTGCGCCCGGCAATTACAAGCTGGAAGTCTCACTAGTGGGATTTCGGTCTGACGTGCGGGAACCCGTTCCCATGACCGAAGGAAAAACTCTAAAGGTGAACATCGCGTTGATGATAAGTACCCCGGAATCGGCGAACGCTTCCGGCGCGACCACCCCGCCTTCGGGAGCCCGGCAGCGGGGAAACCTCCAGGCCTTGCCGGCACAAATGCAGGCTTCGATGGAAGCTCAGGGGCTGGAACCGGCTCTGGCCGGGACGAACGGCAACGGAAACGGAGGCGGCGTCCGATTCTCCGCTGACCAATCGGCTGGGGGCAGCACTCAGGCCGAGAATCCCGTGGATGCCGACTCATCTGCGAGTGCCTCGGGCTCATTCCTGCTTTCCGGAGGCGAGGGCGTTTCCGCTTCGACTCCCTCAGGTGACGCGAATCGGGGGCAAAGGTTCCAGCAAATGCGCGACCTCATGCAACAAGGACAGGGCGCCCCGGGTTTTGGCGGCGGAGGCGGCGGGGGAGGATTTGGCGGCGGAGGAGGAGGATTTGGGGGTGGCGGAGGTGGCTTCGGAGGGGGAGGAGGGTTCGGGGGTGGCGGAGGATTCGGAGGCGGGGGCGGAGGGTTTGGAGGTGGTGGAAATCGGGGCGGAGGTCGGGCGCGAGTGAATCGCATTCGCGGCAACATCTCTGAGCAGTACACCAATTCGGTCCTGGATGCTCGTCCTTACCCGCTTAATGTGGCCCAATCACCCCAGATTCCATCCTATTCGGAGCAGTGGGGCGCCACCATCGGTGGCCCTCTTGTGATTCCGAAAATATATAACGGCGGCAGTAAGACGAGTTTCTTCCTGAGTTACAACATGACGCGAGGCAAAAGCCCGTTTAACGGTTTTGCAAGCGTACCCACGCCGGCCGAGCGCGCGGGAGATTTCTCCCAGGCTCAAACCACGGCCGGGACTGTCCCGATCATTTATGATCCATTGTCCAATCCGGCGGGCCCGCGAACCCCATTCCAAAACAACATGATTCCTGCGGCGCGGATGGACAAGGCTGCCCTGGGCTTGCTAAATTACATCTATCAAGGCGGCCCGGTCATTCCCTTGCCAAACCTGCCGGGTTCGATTCAGAACTTTCACCTCCAGGAATCTCTGCCCACCGACAACGACCGGATAATGGGCCGCATAGGGCATCAGATTTCGGCCAAAGACAGCCTCAACGCCATGTACTACTTCAATTCATCACGGAGCGAATCGGTATCGACTTTCCCCGCCTTGACCTCAAACAGTTCGGTCCGGGGCCAGAACATGAGCCTTACGGAGATTCACACCCTCGGCCCGCGTACGGTCAACACCCTTACAGTGAATTTCAATCGCCAGAGGACTTCCCTTCTTGATCCCTTCGCATACAAGGAAAACATCGCCGGTGACTTGGGAATTCAAGGTATTGCGACAAATCCCCTGGACTGGGGCTTGCCTGCCATTCAGTTTACGAACTTCGGAGCACTGAGTGATCCCATACCCTCCCTCACGCGTAATCAGACCATCAGGGCTATGGATATTTTTCTTCGCAATGTGGGCAAGCACAACATCCGAGTGGGGGGCGAGGTGCGGCGGGTCCAACAGAACAGTCTGACCGACCCCAATGCGCGTGGAACTTTCGCTTTCAGCGGCTATACCACCAGCGATCTTACCACCAGCGGCCTTCCCGTTGCTAACACGGGGTTCGACTTTGCGGATTATCTGCTTGGTCTCCCCCAAACTACCTCAGTCCAATTCGGAGAGCCCAGCAACTACTTCCGCTCTTGGGTATATGACGGTTTCATTCAGGACGACTGGAGAGCCACTCCGCACCTGACTGTCCTTTACGGCCTGCGTTATGAGTACTTCGCACCCTTCACGGAGAAGTACGGCCATCTTTCGGACTTGACGTTTGGCCCGGGCTTTTCATCGGCGGCGGTCGTAACGGGTCAAGAGCCGGGCAGTCTCCCGGACTCATTGCTGCGTGGGGAACGCCACAACCTCGCTCCGCGCCTCGGCTTGGCTTACCGTCCCTGGTCTAAACACTCTTTGGTGCTGCGCACCGGTTATGGGCTTTTTTATGACGGCAGCATTTATTCCCGTCTTTATACGAACATGGCCAGCCAGCCGCCCTTCGCCCAGGCTTCCACCCTGGTTACGACTCCGCAGGAGGTGCTGACGCTTGAACACGGCTTCCCTCAATTAGGAGCGAATATTCTGAGCAATAACTACGCCCTGGACCCGAATTTCCGCACCCCTTACGCGCAGACCTGGAACTTCTCGATCGAAGATGAATTCGTCCGCAACGTCATTCTTTCCATCGGCTACGTGGGCACCAAGGGGACCAAGCTGGATACGCTCCTGGCGCCGAACCAGTCACCGCCCGGAGCGCCGATCACCACCGGAGCCCAGACGGCACTCCAGAATACCCTGGCCTTCACCTATGAGACTTCGGCTGCGGCCTCCATCTATCATGGCTTGCAAGTGGGATTGCGCCGCCAGTTCCATGGCGGATTCTCGATGAGCGGCACTTACACGTTTTCAAAGTCTATTGACGACGCGGCGAGCGTGGGGGGCGCGGGAAGGACCGTCGCCCAGAACTACCTCGACTTGCGAGCCGAGCGAGGGCTTTCGAGTTTCGACGTGCGAAATAAACTGGTCGTCAATCACATGTATCAACTCCCCTTCGGCGAGCAGCGCCACTGGCTCAACAAGAGCGGACCGATGGCCCGGGCGTTCGGGAACTGGCAGATCAGTGGCATTACAACAATCCAGTCCGGCAGTCCGTACACGGCCCAGATACTGGGCAACCTCAGCAACCGTGCCGGGACGGCAGCGATTTCCAACCTGCGCGCGGATGCCACGGGTCTGCCTGTCGAACTCCCTCGTTCGCAGCGGACCACGGAGGATTTCTTCAATACCGCAGCATTTTCGCTCCCGGCGGCGGGCGAATACGGCGATGCGGGACGCGACACCATTATCGGACCGGGTACCGTGAATTTCAATATGTCGCTTGACAAGTCGGTGACTTTCTCCCGCGAGCGCGGAATTCGCGGCGACTTCCGCGTCACTTCGGACAATATCTTTAATACGCCGAAGTTCGCCGGTCTGGCTACGGTGGTCAACGGGCAGGGCTTCGGGCGGGTTACAAGCGTGGGCGCAATGCGCAACGTGGTCTTTTCGTTGCGCCTGAGATTCTAAGGGTAGTCGAGAGTCGAGAGTCGAGTAGTCGAAGGACATTAAGATGCAGCGAAGCGTACGAATTCTTCTAAGTAAGCTCTCAATTGTGGCGCTGGTATTTGGCCTGTCCGTGGCGCCTTTGGCGCTGGAGGGGCAGAACACAGACGCCGGGCCGCAGCAACCCGGCCCCACCCGCCAAGGGTTCCTCTTGCGCAGTCAGACCAATTTGGTGCTCGTGGACGTCCGGGTAACCTCGAAGGGAAAGTTGGTGACCGACCTGACGGCGAAAGATTTCCGGATTTTCGAAGACGGGACGCCGCAAACCCTCACGTCCTTCAGCCTGGAGAACGTCGAGAAACTGGCGCAAGCAAGCACCACCAACGCCCCCCCACCTACCATTGACCTGGATAAACTCCCGCCCAATGTTCCCCCGGCGACGGTCTTGCAGGACCACCGGCTTACGCTGCTGTTTTTCGATGTGTCCTCGATGCAGCCGGACGACGTGATGCGCGCCACCAAAGCAGCCACCACGTTCGTGCAGAATAGGCTGACGCCAGCGGATCTCGTGGCTGTTGTCACTTACACCTCGAGCCTGCGGGTAGTCCAAAACTTCACCAACGACCGTAATGCCCTGACCAAAGCCGTGAATGGCGTCCTGGTGGGAGAGGAATCATCCAACCTGGCCGCCAACGGAAACGTGGGCGCAGCCGGCGCCACGGATTCGTCGGGCCAAGAAGTGGTCACGCAGGATGTTTCCGACGCCTTCACACCTGACGAAACCGAGTTCAATATTTTCAACACGGACGAAAAGCTCGCGGCCATTGAATCCCTTGCGGAGATGTTGCGCGGGGTTCCAGGGAGGAAGTCGGTCATTCACTTCTCGAGCGGCATCACCAGCACAGGGATCGAAAACCAGGATCAATTGCTGGCCACCGTCTCCGCTGCCAACCAATCGAACGTCTCGCTCTACACCATGGATACGCGAGGCTTGATGGCGCTGCCGCCCGGCGGCGACGCATCTTCGGCAAGTCCTTCCGGCACGGCGGCGTACAGTGGTTCAGCGGCATCCTCCCAACTTTCCTCGATGCACAGCAGCCGGGAAACCCTGGCCTCTCTGGCGCAGGATACCGGGGGCAGGACTTTCTACGACACCAATGATTTTGGCGAGGCCTTCCAGGAGGTCCAATCAGAAAACTCCAGTTATTACATGCTGGGCTATTCCCCCACCAACGTCCGCTCCGACGGGCGATTCCGCAAAATCCGCGTCGAGGTGATCCGGCCCGGGGTGAAAGTTCAAGCCCGACCCGGCTACTTCGCCCCCAAGAATTTCGGCCAATTCACGCGCGAAGACAAAGAAGCGCAGCTTAAACAGGCGATAGATCTCGATCAGCCATTTCTTGATTTGCCCTTTGTGGTTGACACCTCGTACTTCCTCCGTCCTGACAACACTTACTATGTTGTGCTGGCGGCGAAAATTCCGGGCTCAGCAGTGCAGTTGTTGCAGAAATCCAAAACGCATGAAACGGAATTCGATTTCATCTGGCGGGCCACCAACCCGGCCGGAAAGCCGGCTGGAGTGCTGCGGGACACGCTGCCGGTGAAGGTGAGTGGTGAATCGTACGACACACTGCTGGCCGGCAATTTCCTCTATGAAGGCAGTTTGGTGCTCCCGCCGGGGAAATACCAGCTCAAGGTCCTGGTCAGGGAAAACCAAAGCGGAAAAATGGGGACTTTCGATGAACCGCTGGACTTGCCTCCCGTCTCAGCCAGCGGACTCTCCATAAGTTCAGTGGTGCTTTCGAATGAGATGAAAGCCGGCGAGTCAAGCGGTGGGCGCAAGAGCAAGTCCAAAGGCGAAAGCGACAATCCCCTGAACCTGGAAGGCAAGTCTCTTTTGCCCAGCGTGACTCGAGTCTTCCGCACCAATCAGGACCTTTTCGTGCTGCTCCAATCCTATGGGGGGAAATCAACCTCCAAAGCGAGTGCGGCGGATGCCGCGAATGCTGCTGCGCTCCCACCCTCGGTGGCGCTGGCCTTTTTCCGAAGGGGCGCCAAGGTGGCGGATGCCGGACCCTTTCCCGGAAAGGTGGGAAAATCCTCCGATGGCAAGACGAGCTACTTTGTCGATATTCCGCTCGCCAAGTTTCACCCGGGCCGCTACACCTTGCAGGTGAATGTTCTCGATCCCGCGCATGACCGCGCCGTATTCGCGAGAGTGCCGCTGGCGGTTGTTCCTGCTCCACCGCGGCCGGTTGCGAGCGGAACTGGGAGGTAGCGCAGCCCCCCGGTTTTGGGGCCTGCGGCTCGCCTTGGAGTGCGGTAGCAGCAGCTACCGCCCTTCGACTGCGGTCGGCACGGCTGAATATATAACACGAATCGCGACGGTTTCCGCACTCCCAGGGACCGCAACATCAAAAGGCGGTAGCTGCTGCTACCGCACTCCAAGGTGCCTTCGGCACAGGCGCTTTCATGGGAGCGAAGAATCCCGCTCTGCCCCCCTGAAACCTGACACCTGTTCTTCCTCCCCCGAAACCCGACACCTGAAACCTGAAACCTGTTCTTTGCTGCCCGCTCTAACTTCTCCCTTCTGGAGATCGCAGACAAAAGGCGGGGGTCTGCGCCAGCCCGCCACAAAGTTCCCCGAAGGGGACTTTTCCGGGGAGTCAGGAGGTTGCAGTTCAACGGGTAGCCGCAATTCGTCCGAGTGGATTGTTTCCGAGTAGCCCGTCATCCGGGCATGACCGTTAGAGATGATATGCAGACCATACCCAGGGTTTTCCCGACCGCCAAGTGATCAACGCGCGGAGCGGACTACGCTTGCCTTATTCAGCGTTAACGAGTATACAAGAGTTGTATTCTTGTCAACCTAAAATGGTACACTCACGAACCGCTTATGAACTTAACGAATCGCAGGTATCCACGCCTAAGCGCGTGATTTCGCTGTTTTGGAAGTTGACCAAACAGCACCACGAACACCTGGGGTCGGTTCTGGACATGGGAGCCGGCGACTGTCGCTTCGCGAAAGGCGGCCGCTTCGACCGCTACGTCGGAGTGGAAATAGACGGGGACCGTGTCGCGCGTGCTAAGCCACCAGCAAACGGAAGCATCATCCACACTTGCATTTTTAAGCATAATGAAAGTGGGTATGATGCCTGTATCGGTAACCCCCCGTACGCTCGCCATCATGACATCGAAAGTTCTTGGAAAGAGAAAACCGTAGACCGACTGAATCGTGAACTTGAAGTCCAGTTGAACAAACATTGTAACCTGTACATCTATTTCTTCTGCCTCGGACTCCTCAAGACACATGAGCGTGGTTTGCTGGCACTCGTGATACCGTACGAATGGGTCTCACGCCCATCGGCAAAACCACTGCGGGATTATATCCAGAGCAAACGCTGGGGAGTTGCCGTCTACAGATTCCGAATGCCAATCTTCGAGGGCGTGATGACGACGGCATCGGTGACCATCGTTGATAAAGGCCGTCGTGATGGCGTGTGGAGCTACCACGAAATTACCCCCGATTACCATGTGGTCAAGAGAAACGGTGTCGTGGAATCCAGCGACGGTGTCCTCGAATACGCTGAGCGAGGCAGTATTTGGGCGCTCCGCGGTCTCAGTCCTGGCTCACAAAAGGTCTTTACCCTCACAGATGGAGAACGCATCCATTACGGCTTGAGTAAAGACGATGTGGTCCCCTGCGTAACCACTCTTCGGAACGTCCCGCGCGATCTCCGTACGCTTTCTGAGGCTGCGTTTCAAAGACACTTTGTCGAGGCTGGTAAAAAGTGCTGGCTGATTCGCTCCCATGAGGACCACCGGAGTGGCGCCCTTGACGCCTATTTGGAGGCAGTGCCAAAAAAGGAGCGTCAAAACTACACTTGCCTGAATCAGACACCATGGTTCAACTATCTTCCGCACCCCAAGCCGCTAATACTGTTCAGTTCCGGTTTTACCGAGTTCGGCCCTAAGATTCTGATCAATTCAGTCGGCGCAAGGGCGGTTGGTTCAGTGATCGGGATTCACTCGAAAAAGAGACTGCCGCTCCGACGGATTCACCGTTACTTGCTCCACTTTGACTTCGAGAAATCAGTCGTTGCACATGCGGAAAAACTGAAAAAAGTGGAGGTCAACCAGTTAAATGGACTGCTGAACCGATTCGCAGAAGAGGAGTCATTCCGTGTCAACGGTTCTCGATAAGGGGACCATCCCCTTTCAAGTAGAGGGGCGTCTCATACAGGAGCTTGGGCTTCGCCTCGTTGCTAGCCCGGAGGTCGCCCTCGTTGAACTGATAAAGAACTCGTACGACGCCGACTCACCCATTTGTACAGTTCGACTCGAAGATGGTGGGAAAAAGCTTGTCATTGCCGATGAGGGGCATGGGATGACATATGCTGACTTCGCGGCCAAATGGATGCGTATAGCTACATCGAGCAAGCTCGCCCAGCAAGTCTCTCCTAAATATCATCGACGGCTGACTGGAGCAAAAGGCATTGGCCGATTCGCAGTCCGCTATTTGGGCGATCGATTGATCCTGGAAACAGTCGCATTCGACCGATTAAGAAAATGCGTCACAAAACTAAAGGCCACCTTCACTTGGGCGCAACTCGATGTAGCACAGGACATCGTGACAACAAAAGTGCCGTTTGAAGTGGTGTGGTTGCCTGACGGAACTCCCACGGGCACTACGTTGATCATTCAGGAGTTGCGTAACTCAGCTGATTTTACCCGTTCCACCGATCTTCGCAACAATGTCCTTCGCATCGTGTCGCCGTTACAAGGCTTGGAGTCTGGCAAGTTCGCCAGCATAAACACCACTCAAGGCCAAGACCCTGGATTCCAGGTTGTTCTTCCAGGTGAAACCGAAAGTGAAGAGGTGGACTTGGCGAAGCTGGTCCTTGACAACTACTGGGCGCGTCTAACCGTCCAGCTAGATGCAAACGACCTGCGGTTCAGGGTCTGGTTTTCAGGCGCAAAGAAGCCAAAGGAGCTGGACCTTTTGGTTAAGACCGATATATCGAACGGTTTTTTCGCTGACATCCGCCATTTTCCCCGCCGTAAGGGAGTTTTCCAAGACAAGGGAGTCAATGGCCAGAAGGCATGGCAGTGGGTGCGTGAAAACTGCGGGATAAAAATGGTGGACCACGGGTTTCACATCAAGCCGTACGGATTTCCGAAAGATGATTGGCTGCAACTGGACGTTGACAAGGCTCGTAACAAGCGCGACTGGGAGACGGAGATTGCGAATGACAGTTTCCCTGTGACCTCCATTGAGAAAGCCGAACCGAAACACAATCCAGTTCTCAACCAGCCCTATAACTTCCAAGTGGTTGGCGCTGTTTTCATCGAAACTCATCGCGGCCTTGGTTCGGAGGATAAGGTCAACTTAGTTCCGGCGATGGACCGTGAAGGCCTGATAGGAAACCAAGCCTTTGAACAGCTCCGAAACTTCATTAAGGCAGGGATTGAGTTCTTGGCGCACGAGGATAAGGCCGAGCTCGATCGACTAGCTGGAGAAGCCGCCAAGGAAGCCGCGCGCACAGCACGGGAAGACATCCGCAAGGCAATCGAATATATACAAAAGAGCCCCACTCTTGTAGCAAGTGACAAGGCCCGCATTGTTAAACAGTATCGGGTGCTCGCCGACCGGGTTGAGGAGCAGGAAGAGTACTCTGCGGAGTCACGTCGTAGCCTGCTTACCATGAGCATGCTCGGGGTCGTGGCGGGATTTATGACTCACGAGAGCAAGGCAATTTTATTTGATTTGGAGCAGGCCGTTGGGAAGATTTCGGATTTGGCAAAAAAAGACCCTAAACTTGGGGAAATCGCGAACGACCTCTCCGAACGTCTGGAGAAGTTCAAAGGTTACCTCGACTATTCACGAAGTTTCGTAAAGAATGTGAGGGGGGAGAAGGACCAACCGTTGTCCGCAGCGGGACAGGTTCGTCACATTCTAAACCTATTCGGGTCCTTCGCTGATGATAGGGGGATAAAAGTCACAAACGAGATTCCCCCGGATCTCAAAACCCCTCCTTTACCTGTTACGGGCTATAGTGGTGTCCTGCTTAATCTTTATACCAATGCACTCAAAGCGGTCATCGCCGCACAATCCAGTATCCGTGCGCCTCACATTTCCTTTCGGGGTTGGAACGAAAAAGGGAGGCACATAGTCGAGGTTGCTGATAATGGGGTAGGGATACCGCCGGAGGTGCAGAGCCGGATATGGGAGCCTCTGTACACCACGACATCTGACATGGGGAACCCGCTTGGGTCCGGCATGGGATTGGGCCTTCCCCTGATTAGGCAAGTGGTAAGTGAACTTGGGGGGAAAATCTCACTTGTGCCTAACCCACCGCCAAAGTTTACGACGTGCTTCCGCGTTGAATTCAGCAATCGTTGATAAGGACCATGCTCATGAAAATTATCCTTTTCGAGGACAGTGAGGGATATGACCAGGAGTACCTTCTCGCTATCAGGAACGTCCTGGGAGGGAAAGGGGAGGCTATATTGTTTCAGCGTGGTGCTGACAGATCTCGTGATGGCACCTACGACAAACATCTGGAGGAAGACCTATCACTGCCCCAATACCTCAACGCTACGCTTATAGTGGCTGATTTGGACCTCTCCAAAATCCCTGGCTATCAGGGTTTATCGGAAGGAACGGTCAGAAAGGTCTCCGATTCGTTGGGCGTCCCTGAATGTAGTTATGCGCGGGGACTCGAGCGAGATGCCGACCTCGAGCGTAGTGGAGAACAGCGTGAGTCTACTATTACAGTTTCGCTGAGGAACGGGGCAGATGGATTCGCAGAGCAAGTGGTTTCCATTGCGGAAGGGTTTGCCTACATCGAGCAACAACTTCCCCACTCCCTCAATACACCGGGTAAGAAAACGCCCGGAAAAGTGTTGGCCATGATCCTTCGAAAACCCGAATATGCAGAAAAGATTTCGCTCTATGCGTCCGGGGACCAAAATCGCCTTGCCAGTGTGCTGAACGTCCGCGGCTCTCTTCAAGAGAAGAGCCGCCGACTAACTTGCATGCTTGGTTACTGGCTGTGGGATTCGGTGCTTCGTTATCCAGGTGTCCTGCTCAACGCTGCCGCCACTTCAAGCTATCTAAACATCCTCGAGGTCGCATTCCGCGATGATCATGAAGTGCGAGATTTGTTTAAGAGTGCGCGGTACCAGGGTCCGTTCGCTGGAGCGAAGGAACCAATGTGGTGGCGCGGGATGATTGACGATATTGTCGCAAAGAGTGACGCACAAGACGGACGTGAGTTCGCGAGCAAGTTGCTCAAGAAGGACCTCCCGCGTAGCGAGTGCTGCGAAGACCCGTCAAAGCCAGCGGGCTACTATTGCATGTTGAGCAAAAAGCCGGTTAGCCTCGACAATTCAAAAGGCGGTCTCCCTTGGTTCCCTAGGGGCGCTGACCTTGCTCGGGTTAGTACAAAGAAATTCGAAGAGCTCGGACCTTGGCTCTAAACTGGATTCTCCTTATGGCCGCTGGAGTCCTTGAATACGCAATCATGGCTGCCTATGAGACACTCGTTGCGAGTTTTGTGGACGCTGTTGATAAGGCCGATTGCGGTTTTGTCAAAGCCAAGCCCATACTGGGTTGCTTTAAGAGAGAATGGAACGGCACGGTCACATTTGACAGCTGCCTACATTTGCAGAACTGGGGGAAAAAACCACAACTTAGCATTCTGGTCCGTGCGCAAGAGACCATTCGCCCCGGCGGCGCGCTCCCAATTTTGGAAAGCTCAACAGTTCACGTTTCCTATTTTAAGATCGAGCAAGATACTGCGGCGCTCTTACACAGCATCCATTTTGACTTCGATGGGGAAAAAGACCTTCACCCAGTATTTCATGCACAGTTGTGTCCTGAAACGATCCAGCTTTCAGCGAACGACGCTGAAGCATTGGAGTTCTCGTTCTCTCAGGATTTTGCAAAAGCTATTTGCTTCAAGGACGCACGGATTCCGACGCCAGACATGACTTTTCCATCGGTCTTGTTGTGCTTGGCGGCCGATCACATGCCCACCCTGTTCTTTCGAGAGTTTATGGAGTCGGTCCGTGGCATCCACAAAAGAATGCCTCTTCCTCCCTTCGAAAATCTGAAAAAGAGTATTGCCAAGGAACCGGGCCACCTTAGGAGCTTCCACTGGTTCGCTCACATGGAGGAGCCGTCGCCGTAGAACGGCGAGAGACTCAATGCTCCAAAGTCGGCAGCAACGCCATCGCTCCGACGTGCGCAGAGCCCCCGGCTACTGGCAGATTTCCGCGATCCGTACAACCAGGAATTACACACCCGTTTCGATATTCGCCCACATCAGTGAGTAGCCATCTCGGCGCAGAGGCAGATGCAAGGCTGTACCGAGCGAATCGTCGGCCACTCGGAGAGCGCCGGGATAAACCGGCATGTTGTAGGGGATGAAAGAGCCCTACAGGAAAGGAAAGCAGCGAATCCATCCTGGCCTCGAGTCTTGCAGGCGAAATCGCGAGATATCGCTTGAAGCGTAGACAGAGGCATCGGTGGGCCGGGCTATTGAGCTTCGAAAAGCCGATGGAACAGGACGCCGACTCCGTTCCGAAGGGAGGAAGGCAACACGACAACCACGCTAACCGCGAGTGGATTGACCGGTCCTGCGTAGTCTAAGAACCCGCGCACGCTGAGAAACAACATGCACGAGAACCGGGAGATCTCCTGCACGTCTTGGCCAAGTGAGCAAGACCGGTCCGCGAAGGCCATAAACCGAACTGCGGACATGAACGTGCCGGAGAAGTCGGACTGTGCCGTAGTACCTGTGAACCAGTCGAACAAAGGAGAGCAATCTTCCGCGGAGGCTGGGGAGGGAAGGGCGCAGACTAGGGAGAACATCGTGCCGTCGCGCATGTCCCCGACACAGAGCGGGAAAGGCATGTCCCAGGGATTGCACGGTGTGCGGAAAGCAGCCAGAGAAAGGAAACAGGAACGGTTCACCGCTCTGCTCCACCACTTGACCGTCGGACTACTGCGCGAGAGCTTCTAGGCCCTTCAGCGTCAACCTTCGCCAGGAATCGATGGTGTGAGGTGGCAGGAGTATGCAACCGGATTGGAGGATCGGCTCGTCGATCTGCACAAGCGGGTGTACCTTGGAGCGTATCGGGCACAAGCCTCAAGACGAGTCTATATCCCGAAGGCCGACGGGCGGCAGCGTCCGCTGGGCATCGCGGCGCTGGAGGACAAAATCGTTCAACAGGCCGTGGTGACGATCCTCAACCAGATATATGAGGTCGACTTCAAAGGCTTTTCTTACGGGTTCCGGCCCGGTCGCGGCCCACACCAAGCGTTAGACGCTCTGGTGGCGGGCATCCAATGGAAGCGAGTGAACTGGGTGCTCGACGCGGACATTCGCGGTTTCTTTGACAACATGAACCACGAATGGACGATGAAGTTTGTTGAGCACCGGGTGGCCGATCGCCGGA
Source organism: uncultured Acidobacteriota bacterium (assembly GCA_963832915.1). GTDB lineage: Bacteria > Acidobacteriota > Terriglobia > UBA7540 > UBA7540 > CAVROP01. The sequence goes on along the minus strand of CAWHWE010000050.1, from coordinate 25,887 downwards.
TACTCCGCCTGATCCAGAAATGGTTGAAGGCGGGAGTTTTCGAGGACGGTCAGTGGTCGGAGACCAAGGTGGGTACGCCGCAGGGAGCAGTTGCTTCACCACTGCTCGCCAACGTATACCTGCACTATGTGTTCGATCTCTGGGTGGAGGCTTGGCGCAAGAAAGTCGCGAACGGCGAGGTGATTGTCGTCCGCTACGCCGATGATCTTGTGGTGGGCTTTCAATACCGAACGGACGCCGAGCGGTTCCTGCAAGCGTTTCGGGAACGGCTGGCCAAGTTCGGTCTGGAATTACATGCGGACAAGACACGACGGATCGAATTCGGGCGGTTCGCCGCTCGCGACCGGAAACAGCGTGGAGAGGGAAAACCAGAGACCTTCACGTTCTTGGGTTTCACCCACTTCTGCGGGCAGCTCACCACTGGCGCCTTCATCGTCTGGCGGATTACGGCGAAGAAGCGAATGGTGGCGAAGCTCAAAGCCCTTAAGGCCGAGCTTCAACGCCGGAAGCATCATCGCACGACCGAGGTCGGTGCATGGCTCCGGAAAGCTGTGCTGGGCTACTACCAATACCACGCCGTCCCGGGTAACTCGACTCAGTTGCGCATCTTTAGTCGTCGCGTAGGTCGGCTGTGGCGGAGTGTTTTAGTCCGTCGCAGTCAACGCGCACAGGTGCGATGGGGTCGTCTCTCCCCTCTCTTGAAGCGGTGGATTCCCCAACCCCGAATTCTGCATCCTTATCCTGATGCCCGCTTCGCCGCCACTCATCCACGGTAAGAGCCGTATGCGTAAACGCGCTTGTACGGATCTGTGCGGGGGGCGATCAGCAATGGTCGTCCCTACCGCGACAGTTGCCCTGAACCGGGGTTGTGGGAACATAACTCCTCCGTTGTCGGCTAGCGTTTAGCCTTTGCTGGTGAGAACAGCCCTTCCAAGAATTAATGGGCGGACAGGCACGTGCCCGTTGCGGAAACCCAGGCGTTGGGCCGCAGGTCAGCGTAGACTTCGGGGCACTTTGCCTTTCGCCTGCGGCTCCCCAATTCGTTCCCGCGGTAGAGGCGCGGGGGAAGGCAATCTGCGCCTGCCTCCGCGCCTGCTACGAACGCGCTCCAGCAAGCATTAGGCCTGGAGCAAAAACCAGAGCAAGATTCCTCGCTCCGCTGGGAATGACAGGCGTAGCAACGACGTGGAATGACGAGCGAAGGAACGGGGTCCGGGCCCGAACGCAGAAACGGCGACTTGCTTGTATGGCGGTGCTCTGGCCGCCGCACTCCCAAAAGTAGCCTAGTCATATTGCTGTTTTCTCTTGACAAGAACCCGCCATTCTGCTAGCCTATACGTGTGAACGCCCCTACCCTTCGAGGAAGGGCCCTTCCTCGATCATCCACCAACACCAAGGAGATACCATGTCTTTACGCAAATCACCTCGGCTTACACCCGAGCTCGTCGAGGCCGCCCGCCGCAACGCCCGGCATGCCACCGGACCGCGCAGCGCCGCAGGAAAAGAGAAAGTGAAGATGAATGCCCTCAAGCACGGCTTCTACGCCGCCGCTGAGAACCGCCAGCTTACTATGCTGGCCCTGGGCGAAGATCCGCAGGAATTCGATGCCCTCGAGCAGGAGCTCTTGACCACCTACGGCCCCGGGGACACGCTTTGGCGGAGACAGATCGAAGACTTGGCAAAGCTGTACTGGCGCCGCGCGAGGCTGGAGCGCATGCAGACCGGCGTCATGCGCCGCGCCTTGCAAGCGGTGGAAGACGGGCAGCACCGCCGGGAGCAGGAGATGGCTGACGCTACGTTCGACCCCGCTCACCCCGAAATGCTCGAGATCGCCGTGGCGGAATCGACCGACGCGGGCGTGCGACTGAGAAGGATTCTGTCCGCGCTGGGGGTTATTCGAGCCCGGGTAGCACAGGACCCGCTTTCCGGTCCTGCGGCTTCTCCGATTGGGCCAGTAGCGCAGACCTCCGCCGTTGAGGACGATGGTTCGAGCCCCGGACCCCAAGGCCAGGGGTCCGTGCTACCGGGCGTCCTGGAAAAACTTTACCGGGGCATGATGGGCTGGCGGGTGGCTCGGATTTCGAGGTTGCTCCGCCTTTTCCCGGACTCGAGCGAAACCGGGGGGCGGCAGAAAGGCGCGACCCAGCAGGCGGGCGAGCCCGAGCTCGAGGAACTTCTCCGTCTACTGGATGAGGAAATCGCTGCCGTGCAGCAGGAATTCGAATACGCCGAAAAGGTGAACGCGGAGAAAGCCGCTATCGAGCGGGACGCCTGCTTGGCTCCGGAGGGCGAGACGTGGCGCATGATGCTGCGCCAGGAAAGCGCCCTGGACCGCTCGATCGACCGCAAGGTGAAGATCGTAATGGGCCTGCGCAAACAGTTTTTGGATGACTCTCTTCAGTCTCTGATAGTACGCACCGGTTGGGATGAGGGCAATGACCCCGAAATGGACGAAGTCGCTCGAGCGGTAGGAACCGACATTCCGTCCGAGGACCCGGAAACACTCGAACCGCCAGAACTTGAAAAATCAAGGAACAAAACGGGAATGTTTAAGAAAACAAAGGACAGCTCGCCAGAGACAGAGAGCGAACCCGGAGCGTACCAGACAACCACGAACTTGGACGGGGAGGGCGGGAATGCCTCCCAGCACGCACATGGGACATAATTCCCGAGCTACCTCGCGAGGCAGAGCGCCGAAGCCAGGGCGCCCTACAGGACACACTGCCACCGCGGGGTAACGGTGGAACACGCGGGGGGCCGGCTGCCTTGGCAAAGGCGGGCGGCCACAAGGGCTGCCCCTACATGGCGTTGACGATTTCTTCTTGACATGATGCCATGCCCTCTCGTATGATGACCGGGACAATTGAATAGCTGATTCAGTAACCCTGAATCTCATCTAGAGTGGCCGAGGGACGGGCCCGACGACGCCACGACAACCGCTCCGATAAAAGATCGGGGGGCAGGTGCCAACTCCCGCCCGGAAATGGGGAAGATGAGAGGGGCCGTACGGTATGTAATGAGCCTCTTCCCAACCGGAAGGGGCTTTTGAGTTTTATAGCCTCTTCGACAACCTCCCCTAATTTTCGCAGCCACCATCGGGCCAACTCAGATGAGTAAGTACGTAAGGAGGAGTTGTGAGTTACCTCGTTCATCTCAAATGCCGGGGGTGCGAGCGGACATATCCTTTGGAACCCCTCGCAGCCTGCGAAGAGTGCTGGGCGCCGTTGGAGGTCGTTTATGATTACGGGAAACTGTGGGCAGACCTCAGGCGCGAAGACATCGCTGAACGTCCGGCAAACATGTGGCGGTACCGTGAGTTGCTGCCGCTGGACGGCGAGCCTTGGGTGGGCAACCAGACAGGATTCACTCCGCTCGTCGCCGCCCCGCGCCTGGCGCGAGCCCTGGGGGCGCGCGAGGTGTTTATTAAGAACGACGCTGTCAATCATCCCACACTCTCCTTCAAGGACCGCGTAGTGGCTGTGGCGCTCAGCAAGGCGCGCGAATTCGGGTTTGACACCGTAGGCTGTTCGTCCACGGGCAACCTTGCCAACGCGGTGGGCGCGCAGGCTGCTGCTGCCGGCTTCAAAGCCTTTATCTTCGTTCCCGCCGACCTCGAACCTGAGAAGATCATTTCCACCCAAATTTACGGGGCCAACCTCGTTAAAGTTCAGGGCAATTATGACCAGGTAAACCGTCTTTGTTCCGAAGTCGCCCAAAAGTATTCCTGGGGAATCGTCAATGTGAATTTGAGGTCTTACTACGCCGAAGGTTCAAAGACTGTAGGTTTTGAAATCGCCGAGCAGCTCGGCTGGCGCCTGCCACAGAACATCATCGTCCCGATGGGCGGCGGGTCACTCATCACCAAGATCTACAAAGCCTTCGAAGAGTTGAAAGAGCTTGGCTGGGTGGAGCCGGCGGGTACGAAGTTTTTTGGCGCGCAAGCGACAGGCTGCTCGCCCATCACCACGGCGGCGAAGCGCGGCAGCCCTGAAATCGAGCCGCAGAAGCCGCACACCATCGCCAAGTCTCTCGCCATTGGCAATCCGGCGGACGGCTATCTTGCGGTGAAGAGAATCCTCGAGTCGGGCGGCGCCGGCGAGGATGTCAGCGACGAAGTAATTGTGGATGGCATCCGCCTGTTGGCAGAAACCGAAGGGATCTTCACGGAAACCGCCGGCGGCGTCACCGTGGCGGTGACGCGCAAGCTGCTTTCCCAGGGGCGATTGAACCCCGAAGAGTCCATCGTCATCACCATCACCGGCAACGGCTTGAAAACCATTGGCGCGGTGACGAACGTGTTGGAAGAAGAGGAGGCTATCCGACCCAAGCTGGTGGAGTTCGAAGAGCGATACCTGAACCTGGAGCCCACCGCTGCGGTATGAGGCAGGTCGCGGGTTCCCTGGCGATCTGCCGATCAAAGCTGAACAGTTTCTGGGAGCTGAGCTGAAAGGTCCTCCCAAAACCAAGAACGCAATCAAGAACAAAGGAGAAATGAACTTGTCAAACGACACACCCACATACAGACTTGGCACACAGGCGTTGCACGCCGGTCAAGTGCCCGATCCCACAACCACAGCCCGCGCCGTGCCGATCTATTCGACCACGAGCTACGTGTTTCACAGCACGGAACACGCAGCAGATCTGTTCGCCCTGCGCGAATTTGGCAACATCTACACCCGCCTGATGAACCCCACCACGGACGTCCTCGAAAAGCGCCTCGCGGCGCTCGACGGTGGCGCCGCAGGACTGGCTTTTTCCAGCGGTCAGGCCGCAGAAACTGCGGCGATCCTGACGATTACGCACGCGGGTCAGAACTTCATTTCCGCCAACAGCCTCTACGGCGGGACATGGACGCTGTTCACGCAGACCTTTTCGAAACTTGGCGTGGAAGTGCGGTTCTTCGATCCAAAGCGGCCCGAGGACATCAGCAAGCTCGTGGATAAGAACACCCGCGCGGTATACGTCGAAACGCCGGGCAACCCGAAGAACGACGTGCCTGACTACCGCAAGATTACGGGTATCGCCCACAGCCACGGATTGCCGGCGATTATCGACAACACGGTGCTGACGCCGGCATTGTTCCGGCCCATCGAACACGGTTTTGATATCGTCGTGTACTCCACGACGAAATTCATCGGTGGGCACGGCGTGCACATCGGCGGTGCGGTTGTGGACAGCGGCAAATTCCCTTGGGCCAATGACCCGCAGAAGTGGCCGGAATTCACCGCCCCCGATCCCGCCTATCACGGCATGGTGTTCGAGGAAGCGTTGCGGCCGATCGGCAACATCGCCTACATCATCTACATCCGCACTCACTGGCTGCGCGACACGGGCGCCGCGCAGAGTCCATGGGGGGCGTTCCTGACGCTGCTGGGCTTGGAGACGCTGCCCCTGAGGATGGAGCGCCATTCCAAGAACGGCCTGGCCGTGGCGGAGTTTCTCGAGAAACATCCCGCCGTGGCGTGGGTGAATTATCCCGGCTTGCCTAGCCACCCTGACCACGCGAGTGCTAAGAAGTACTTGCCCGACGGGCAAGGTGCAATCGTGGGTTTCGGCATCAAAGGCGGCAAGGACGCCGGCACCAAGCTGATCGACAGCGTCAAGCTGTTCAGTCACTTGGCGAACATCGGCGACGCGAAGTCGCTGATCATCCATCCGGCCACGACGACGCACTCGCAGCTCACAACCGAGGAACAGGCCCAGACGGGCGTGACGCCTGAGTATGTGCGGCTGTCCGTGGGCATTGAAGACGTGCGGGACATCATCGCTGATCTCGATCAAGCCCTGCACGCTTCGCAAAAGTAAGGCAGAGCTCAAAGGCCTGCCACCGCGTAGGCCTACCACGGAGGAAACGGAGGCGCCACGGACGTTAGGAGAAATCCTGGTAGTGGGTCGGTTTGATGTAGAGGCGGCTTTATTCGTCAATTAACGGATAAGATCGCCGCTTCAGGGCCAAACTGACCCACTACCGAAATCTCTGAGGCAGGGGAAGAAGATACGTCCTGGCGCCACGGGGAAAATAGGGGCAAGAGAATATGGCAGAAGAAGGCTCGGTCGGAATAGTCGAAACCAAGTACCTCACCTTTGCCGCGCCTCCCAACGAAATGACCCTGGAGTGCGGCCGAACCCTGGGACCCATTCAGCTCGCCTACGAGACCTATGGCGAGCTGAATGATGCCCGGGACAATGCCATCCTGGTCGTTCATGCGCTCTCCGGGGACGCCCATGCGGCCGGATATCATCATCCTCGTGACAAGCATCCCGGTTGGTGGGATATCATGATCGGCGCTGGGAGGGCTTTAGATACTCGGAAGTACTTTGTCATTTGCTCAAACATTGTCGGGGGATGCCAGGGCTCGACTGGCCCCAGTTCCATCGACCCACGAACGGGGCGACCCTATGGGATCTCCTTCCCGATGGTCACGATCCGCGATTGGGTCGACACTCAGAAAGTGCTTATCGACCACCTGGGGATCACGCGCTTGCTCTGCGTGGTGGGCGGGTCAACGGGCGGCATGCAAGTCTTGCAGTGGGCAGTCAGTTACCCGGACATGGTGCGCCTCGCGATCCCGATCGCCACTACGAGCAGGCTGTCGCCCCAGGCCATTGCCTTCAACGAGGTCGGCCGCATGGCGATTCAGTCCGATCCCAACTGGCGGGATGGAGACTACTACGGGAAAACCCTCCCCCGCCGCGGTCTGGCCATTGCCAGGATGATCGGACACATCACTTATCTTTCCGACCGGTCGATGCACCAGAAGTTTGGCCGCAAGCTGCAAGACAAGTCGGCTTATGGTTACAATTTTCGCACCGACTTCCAGGTCGAGAGCTATTTGCGCTACAAGGGGGATCACTTCGTCAATCGCTTTGACGCAAACTCCTACCTCTACATCACCAAGGCGATGGACTACTTCGACTTGACCCAGACCAACGGGAATCTGGAAGGGGCTTTTGCCGGGGTCAAAGCCAAGTTCCTTATTATCTCATTTTCGTCGGACTGGTTGTTCCCGACCTACATGTCGAAAGAGACGGCCAGCGCTCTGAGACGCGCGCATGCCTACGTTATTTCCACGGAAATTCAGACTGACTACGGGCATGACGCCTTCTTGCTGGAATCTGATCAACTGAGTTCGCTCATCAGCAACTTTCTTAGCCAAGGTATGAAGCAGAAGTGATAATTTATGGGTGGATTAACCGAAGAGATTCGATTGCCTGAGACGGGGGCTGTCGTACGCCTCACTCCTGAACACAAGCGGATAATCAGCCTCATCGAAGAAGGGACACGGGTCGTGGACCTGGGCTGCGGCGAGGGTGACCTTCTGCTGGCGCTCAAGGTGCTGAAAGGAGTCCGGGGAGAGGGCATTGAGCTGTCGGAGGCCTGCATCCAGGCCTGTGTCGCCAAGGGCCTGTTCAGCGTTCACCATGGTGATTTGGACGAAGGATTGGCGGATTACCCGGATAAGTCGGTGGACTACGTGATCTCGACCAATACCATCCAGGTCTTGCATCGGCCCATGGTCCTCATCCGGGAGATGGCGCGGGTAGGCAAGAAATGTATCGTCAGCTTTCCAAATTTCGGTCACTGGCCAGCGCGTTTACAGCTTGCCCTCAGAGGTCACATGCCCAAGACCCCAAACCTGCCCTATGAGTGGTACGAGACGCTCAACATCCACCTGACCACCATCCATGACTTCCGGGATTTCTGCCGAAAAGCCGGGTTAAAGGTGCTGCGAGAAATCCCGCTTCGAATCTCAGCCCCCGGAAAGTCCACCGAGGTGAGATTTCTCCCCAACCTGCGGGCTGACACAGCGATTTTCGTCCTCGAAGATGCCATGCCCCCCGCCAACTAATTCCGGATTCGGGGGGGGTAGCCCGCCCTTCCGGCACCCCCCAAAGAGCGTCCAAACGTGGTGAGAAATGCGGGTTGGAGTTGTGCCTGTGCCGCGCAGACGCGTCGGATGTCCAAGGGCTTCATATCCTACAATATCAGGAATTGCACTACAAACAGGGCAGCGAAGATGTAGGTAAGAACTGGGCACTCCCGCCAACGTCCGGTCGCCAGCTTGGCCACAGAATAAGAAATGAGACCGAAGGCAATCCCATCCGCGATACTGAAGGTCAAGGGGATTCCCACCACGGTCAGGAATGCCGGCAGGTACTCGGTGGGGTCATCCCATTGAAGTTCCCGAAGCACTTTCAGCATCATGGAGCCCACTAAGATGAGCGCGGGCGCGAGGGTGGGATAGCGGATGATGGGATTGTGGCCGGCGTCCACCCCGGCTGCTACTCCTCCGCCTATCATCGAGGCAAGCGGGCTGAAAAACATTGAGGCGAAGAGCAACGCCGCCGTGACCAGGCTCGCCAAGCCGGTGCGCGCGCCGTCCGAGACTCCGGCAGCGGATTCGATATAGCAAGTAATCGTTGATGTGCCGAGTCCGGCCCCCACCGTGGTGCCGACTGCGTCTGCAAACAAAGCGCGGTCCACACGGGGAAGCTTTCCCTCGCGCAGCAATCCTGCCTGCTGCCCCACGCCCACCAGCGTCCCCACCGTGTCGAACAAGGCAAGGTAGAAAAGCACGAAGATTGCGGAAGCGAGCTTGGTGGGCTGAAGCGCCAGAAGCCCGCGCAGGTCGAACTTCATAAACGTGGAGGCCAGGTGGAGTTCGGATGAGAAGGCCCCCTGGTAATGGACCAGCCGGAAAGCAGCGGCGATTGCCGTGGTGGCAAGGATGCCGATCAAAATCGCCCCACGAACCCGAAAGGCCAGAAGCACCAGCATGATGAGAAGCCCCAGGATGCACACCAGCGTGGCCGGATGCCGGAAATCGCCCAGACGGACCAGCGTTCCCGGAGCAGCCACCACCAGGCCGCCGTACTCGAGTCCGATCAGGGTGATGAATAGGCCGATTCCTGCGGCAATCCCGCATTTCAAAGACTGCGGAATAGAGTTCACAATCTGGGCGCGAATGCCCGTCAGTGTGATCGCCACAAAGAAAATGCCCGCCAGCAGCACCGCCGCCAGCGCTTGCTGCCAGCTCAAACCAAACCCCAGAGGTGCTACACCGCAGAGTGTGTACACGAAGAAGAAATTCTCTCCCATGCCCGGAGCAAGGGCCACTGGATAGTTGGCGATCAAGCCCATGAGCAGTGTGGCAAGCGCCCCGGCCAGGCAAGTGGCCGCCAGGACGGCGCGAAAATCCATTCCGGCCTGCGCCAGTACTCCCGGCTGGACAAAAATGATGTAAGACATCGCCAGAAAAGTGGTGACGCCGCCAATCACCTCGCGCTGCAAGGTGGTGCCGTGGGATTCAAGCTGGAAGAACCGAATGAAGACGTTCTTCATGGTCTCCTCCGCACCGATGTATTGAGAGGGTTCATCATCTACGTGGCCAGCAGCTACGTGCCCTTACCGAAAGGCCGCTGCCAGACAGAAGCATGCCTGTGGGGGCGGCAGAAGCAGGCAGTGAGCCGTCGCGACTCAATCGAGGCACACCTTTGCCGTTTTTCCACTTGCATCGGGAAAAAGGCAGAGGTAGCATTTGTTTGGGCGCGGATGAGCCTGCACCGAAGAGTCGGGCGCGGGGGTGAGAGCCCGGCCACGCTGGCTGTGCTTCGGCACATAAGGTGTCGTTTCCCCATTAGGCCACCGCGCCTTTTTCCCTTTATTGGCTGCTTACGGCCAACCACGGCGCCGCACAGCAGGCCCACCCCTACACCTTCCCGAACACTCTCCGGAAAATCTCATCCACGTGTTTCAGGTAGCGCTCGACGTTGAACACTCGTGCGATCTCTTCCGGTTTAAGATAGTGCCGGATGTCCTCATCGCGCTCCGCCAGGCTGCGGAAATCCTCGCGTGTTTCCCAAACCTGCATGGCATTGCGTTGCACCCAGCGGTAGGCCTCTTCGCGCGACGCGCCTTTTTCCACAAGATCGAGCAGCAATTGTCCGGAGAAGATCAGGCCCTTCAGCAGGTCGAGATTTTCTCGCATTCGCGCGGGATACACGAACATGGTCTCCACGAGCTTGCTGGTCTTGGCCAAGAGGTAATCAAGCAGGATGGTAGAGTCCGGCAAGATCACGCGCTCAGCGGAAGAGTGCGAAATGTCGCGTTCGTGCCAGAGCGCCACGTTTTCGAGCCCAGCTTGCGCGTTGGCCCGTACCACCCGGGCCAACCCGCAAATCTGTTCCGCTGTGACCGGATTGCGTTTGTGGGGCATGGCGGACGATCCCTTCTGCTCCGGCGAAAAGTATTCCTCCACCTCGCGCACCTCCGTGCGCTGTAAGCCGCGAACTTCCAGCGCAATCTTCTCCAGTGAAGCGGCGCAGACGGCCAGTGTGCAGAGGTAGAAGGCATGCCGGTCGCGTTGAATGACCTGGGAGGATACAGGCGCGGGGCGCAATCCCAGGCGATCGCAAATCTTCTTCTCAATAGAAGGCGCCAGGTGGGTATAGCTGCCCACGGCGCCGGAGAGCTTTCCCACCCGCATCTGCTCTGCGGCATAGCCCAGGCGCTCCGTGTTGCGCCGGTTTTCCTCGAACCAGATGGCGAGCTTGTATCCGAAAGTGATGGGCTCCGCGTGGATACCGTGCGTGCGTCCGATCATCGGCGTGTGTTTGAATTCCAAGGCGCGCTTCTTCAAGACCTCGCCAAGACGCTTCTGCCCCGCTAGCAGCAACTGCGAAGCCTCACGCACTTGCAGCGCCTGGGCGGTGTCCACGACGTTGTTCGAGGTGAGACCGTAGTGCAGGTAGCGGCCCTCTCGCCCAACGTGCTCGGCCACGTTGGTGGTGAAGGCAATCACATCGTGCTTCACCTGGCGCTCGATCTCGAGGATGCGCTCGACTTCAAAGCCCCCTTTGCGCCGGATGGCCCGCGCGGCACTCTTCGGGATCAGGCCGGCTTCCGCTTCAACCTCCGCCGTGGCGATTTCCACTTCCAGCCATTTTTGGAACTTGTTCTGATCGGTCCATATGTTGCCCATCTCCGGGCGAGTATAGCGAGGGATCATTTTGGGTCTCCGAATTTGGAGTGTCCATCCAAGCGGGCAATCGTAACACAAGCGAGAAGTCAGGAGTCAGAAGTCAAAAGCCAGGAGTCTGAAGAAGGTAGACAGCAGGTGGGGAAATCAGCTCTGGCTTGGCGAGTGACCAGCAAAAGAGCAGAGGTAAGTCTGCGGCAGCAAAATCCCTGGTTTTCTAACCCCGTCACGCGCCATTGAAGTGAAGCCATTGCATAGGGTTCTTTGTCTCGACACACAGTCTCCCCAGACCGCTCAATTCTGACTCCTGACTCCTGAATCCTGGATCCCGAATCCTCCCTCTAAAACCTGAACACCAGCGTAGGTGTCGTTTGGCTGGCGAGGTGCAACTCGGCGCGTTCGCCGCGAGTTCGCTGGGCAAGGGCTTGCTCGGCGCTGAGGCGCGCAATCTCCGGATGGTTATTTGTTTCGCTCAAGTGGGCGAGCACCAAGACCTGCGCCGTGCCATCGAAATCTTCGGTGAGGAAGGCGGCTGTGGCGTTGTTTGAAAGGTGCCCGTGCCGGCTCATCACGCGTTGCTTCACGTGCCAGGGATAAGGACCGATCTTCAGCATATCCAGGTCGTGGTTCGATTCAAAAATCAAACAATGGCACCCCTTCACTCGCTGCTTGACGACTTCCGGAACATACCCGAGATCAGTGACCACGCTAATTCGGATGCCCTGCGTATCAAACGTGAAGGCAACTGGATCTGCCGCATCGTGCGGGATGGGGAAAGGTGTGACCTCAATGTCGCCGATGGTAAACTTCTCACTGGAGGCGAAGTGTTCGAAGCTTTGAATCCTGGCGTCCCAGCTCACGGCGTCGCGTGTGGGAGCGGAAATATAAATGGGCAGCTTCCCATCCGCCGCCAGCACCCGCAATCCGTTGATGTGGTCGGTATGCTCGTGGGAAACGACCACTGCGTCCAGACCATCGGCAGGCTCGCCAATCGTCGCCAGTCGCGCGTACGTCTCCTTACAGCTCAAGCCTGCGTCAATCAGCAGCCGCGTCTTGTCGGTTGCCAAGAGGGTGCAGTTACCCTTGCTGCCGCTTCCCAGGACGCAGACGCGGACGCTCATCGCCCCTCCCGGCAAGCAGGAGTGACGAGTGATCCCGCAGAGCGGGAACGAGTGACGAGCAAGACCGTCTGCCTTCTGACTTCCGTCTTCTGACTTCCGCCCGCTGTCATTTCAATCGGCATAGCCCAATGACTTGTGCTCCGATGCCTCTCCAATTCAGTTAACCGCAATTATAAGATGAGTAGAAGAATCTGGAGAAGGAAAACCTTTGTTTTGATTTGGCGCCAAATGGAGAGCCGGCGTTTTTGGTCAGATATATTCTGCCCTCCGAGCCTGGATTTTACAGGCATGGGGGCTCGATGTCAGCCCACGACCTTATCAGGTCTGCCCACGATAACTACTGTCTGATTGATCGTGGGCGCGGTGGCCGGGAAAAACACGATCTGCCCGGCACGCGTATCAGCTCGCAGGTAGTACTCCATTGCCACCACGTCCGGCTCATGCGCGGGGAGTGTTGCCCGGTAAACGCCGCGAGCAACGTGTGTCAACGCGAGCGGCCTAAACTCTCCACGGCCCATCAGGCGATAGTAGAGAGTCAACCCTCGCGGCGGCTGACGATCGATGAAGATGACCTTAACGGGCAACTCCTCACCAGCCTCCAGGATGCTCTCCAGTGTGGGAACGATGATTCTCGGTTCGCCTTGGTATTCTTTCGGCGGCTGGACATTGAGAGGAAGCGTTGAGCCCAAAGCGGCGCTCAATTCTTGCCCCGTCTTCTCCACCAGCACGGGCCAGATTTTCTGCTGCCAATTGATTATGGTTCCGAGGCAGCCCTTGGTGCTCACGGTGGAGAGGAGAAACCGGCAGGCCTCGCCGACCGCGTTGAGCAGCCGCTGGTACACCGGCAGGGCGTCGTGGCGGGCCAGTCTGGCGCGTGCGTTCTGGTTCTGCTCGCCTTGGGCGCGCTTCATGGCAAGATTGAATTCCGCCAGCAGACAGCGTACGTGCGCCTGAACCCGCATGTAACGGAATGTGTTTAGCCAGAACTCAAATCGTTCCACATTTCCGGGGTCTCGTACCTCGGGACGCAGTCGCTCCAAGGAATCGACAAACCCAAACTCGCCTACAACCTCTTGCCAAGGACGGTTGTCCGGGGCGACATCACCGGCACCGACCACCCAGGAAGACGTGACTGGTAGGTGGCAGTCGATGGACCTGAAGATGGCAGCCGCCCGCGCGGCAACTTCAGCACCAAATTCAATCCGCGCCCAATCGTCGTAGAAATCTGCCGAAGACAGAAAGCGATCTGGAGTCTCACTCGCATCAGGCCAATCGGCGCTGTAGTCCTGATAGGCAGCGCCGCCACAATTGATCTTCCTCGAGTAGTTCTCATTCTGGACCACAATTGCGGAGATGACCGGGAGGGAAGCATGCGGCACAAACTCAATCACCAGCCAGCCATCGCTGACGTCCACGTGATCCACGACCTCGTCGTGCGGGAGTCGCCGCGCCGCCACCGCGACCAGATCGAGTTTTGCGATTCGCAACAAATTTTGGATCTTGACGTCGAAAACACGCTCGCCGGGTTTGCTGTAGTCCGATTCGAGAAACTTCAAAGTCACGCGGTAAATTCCGTTGGGAATCTTGAGGCGATAGCTCTCCATTTCAAACCGGAATGTCTGGTAGAGGGCTCCTTCCGGCGTGTTGGCGCTCTCCGGAGTAGCCACTGAGCGTTTTCGGCCTCCCACAGGTCCTTCTTTCGCCTCCCTCAATTGGTGGGCGGGCGGAGCCCACGCCGACTGATCCCAAGCCGCATGTGCGAGTGCCGAGATGTTCGGACCCAAGATCCTGGTTCGCCAATGCAAGCCCATCAGTCCTGTGCAAGAGTATGCCAAAGCGTCTGAGGCGTCTTTGCGTACCCGGCCGACCCATAATTGCGGAGAGGTGAGCGCCGGGTCGTCTTCGAGCCAGGGAATGGCCCACTTAGGCCGGCCTGAAATCCGCGCAAATCCAGGATCGATCGGCCACTTGCCGGTCATGCGCGCAATCTCGCTGACTGCGATTGCCTTGGGCAAGACTCTGCCAAAAAGCGTCCGATCCTGCGGAGGGCCCAACACCCAGCCTGCCGTGGCCAATTGGAAGGGTTGGCCCACAGCCTTTGCGGCACGAATGCCCAGGTCGATATCGTTAACTGTGTTCTTGACAGTTTCGTCGGAGACGCCCTGCCATGTCCAATCCTCCGGTGTCCAGAACCAGTAGTAGTCGAGCGGGTGTGCCTTCGCGAGGCGTGCGAACATGCCCTCGTAAACCTCCTCGACCACGCACGGGTCGGAAGGGTCTCGGCCCTGGGATTGGAGCTTTTCCCTAATTTTTTTGGGAATGATAAGAGGCATTTCAGTGCCGAGGCATGTTTTGATGTTGAGAAACCGGGCGACGAGAAAAGCGCTCCGCAACATCATTCCTGTCCGGTTGAACACCTCGTTGTAGCCTCCTGACGTCACCGGTTGCGGACAGTGTCCGACCATCACATCCGATCCCCAGTCATCACGCTCGAACAGCAATGAAGCTCCGTAGCTGAATTCGCTGGTTTTCTTCGCCTCGCGATATCCAAACCATCCCCGGCGAAGGGTGTTGAAGTAGCTGGACGAGTAACTGAAGGTGACATTGCCTTGCTTGTCGGAATCACTCGGCAATCCGATCCAAACAGTGGGCTCCGCCCCGTACGAAGCGTTCTCCCGCCGCGCCTCGGGATAGCCATGGATGCCGATGAAGTTCATCCGCATCTTTGCTAATTGAGAAATAATCGCCTTGTAGTCATCGACATTCCACAGATCGCAACCTTCGGCGTGCGACCCCCACGGATTCACGCCCCGGAGTTCAAACAACGGGCTTCGCATCGCATTAACATTGGCTAGATTCAGGCTGATTTGCCGATCCGGCACCACATCTCCGTGCAGGTAAAATCGGACATCGTAGTCTTCTGCGAGCTGATACGCTCCATAAAGGGTCCCGATCGGGTCTCCACCAGCAACCAGGACAAACTCGCGTCCTTCGGATGCAATTCTCTTCAAAAGAAATTGCTGAGCCTGGAGATCACCCACCGTTTTCCTAAGCACAGAGCCGCCGAGCAAGCTGGTGAGCAACGGGCCCCGTTTTTGGCCAATCACGAATCCACGAAACCCATGAGGGAGATCCATGGAAGGTAAAATGGGGAGTAGTTTTCCGGTGCGAAGGTATAAATACCGGCAAATCTCACGCGCCGCCAACACCTCTAACGGAGAAGCGTCCCGAGGATGGGCAATTGTCATCTCCACAGGTGATTTCACAGCGGCATATGCCTGTGCTACCCCAACCACAGAGGAGAGAATGAAGTTCCTGCGGGCAATAAGATGCCTCTTTCGCGAGAGAAGGTAGTTCTCCGCCTTATGAGCTTGCTTTCCCATTTTCACAGCCACATCCGGCCTCCCCGCTCCCGCGCCTTGATGCCGGTCATGCTGGCGACACCGTTCCCCGCCAATAACGGTGAAGGTATTCGTACACGGCCCGCTGCCCTGGGCACAACTCGCGGCGAATCGCGGTGTACTTTCCGTCTTTCAGTAGTCCCACCACCGGCGAAAATTGCGAGTCAATCACTAAGCCCCGATTGGACAGTCCATCAAGCAGCTCTCGGAAATACTCTTGGTAGTCCACTGGTGTGAAGTCGCAGGCAAACAGCACGATGCGGCCTTCCACACACAATTTGAGCTCACGGAAGGCCCGGAGATCATGGAGAGTATAATTGTTGATTGCCAGCAGTCCCTCGGTGCTGAGAAAGTTTTCCGCTTGGTGCGTGGCGTTGCCACAGTAATGCAAGCAACCCCCGCCAAATGTCTTGAGAACCCGCGAATTGTACGGGACGACGAACTCCTTGTAGAGCCTTGATGACATCAGCACAGCATCATCGTCAGAGAACCACACGCCAGCATGTCTGCCGACATAGACCTGCTGGTCAGAGATGCACTCGTTAAGCGGCTCGCCGATGACCTGCTTTTGCCGCTTAACCCAAAGGATGAGAGCTTGCGTGACCTTGTCCATCAGTTCGTGCGCCGCACGGGGCGCATCGTGCATGAGGTAGATTAGTTTGTCGTAGCCCATGAGCTGGTTGGCAGTGGTCAGCGGCCCTTGGAAGTCTGTAATCCCTACCGGTAAGAAGCTGTTCTGCTTCATGGAGCGGAGGAACTCAAGAACTCTAGGCATCAGCCCGTCGCTTTCGGGATCGGGAATCGGAAGTTTCCTTATGTCCTCCGGAGTCTGCACCGGGTAGTAGCGTGGATTCATGGCGGGATCTTGCTTGGGCGGAAACTCGATCTGGGAGCCAAAGGCTGACGCGACCACTGCAGTGCCAAACCATGGCATTAAGTACGGCACGAAATCATCGTCGATCTCTTTAACCTGATCGTAATAGGTGCGTTCCTGAAAGCGAGTCATCACTGCCGGATCGTCGAAATAAGTATCCGGAAAGGTTTCCGGGTCGAGCCCGAAGACCCAGTACAGTGCGGAGTTCACGATGAATGGAGGCTGGTCCACTTTCCTGAAGGCGAACGCATCTTCGGTCTTGGCTTTTACCTTCTCTAGCCGTTTCTCGAATAACCGACGGAAGTCCTCTCGTTCAGTCGGTGACAACGGGTTAGTTAACTGTCGCTGAGGCATAGTTAATACCTGGAGTATACGCCGTACTTCTTGGCCGCCTCCACCAGTGTATGGATGTTCTCGGCCGGCGTCTCCGGCCCCATCGCGCAGCCCGGGCCCAGGATGAATCCGCTATCCGGCTTCCAGATCTGGATCAACTCCCGGCAGGCAGAAGTGACGAGTGACGAGCAAGAACGTCTGTCTTCTGACTTCCGCCCGCTGTCATTTCAATCGGCATAGCCCAATGACTTCTGCTCCGATGCCTCTCCAATTCAGTTAATCACAATTATAAGATGAGTAGAAGAATCTGGAGAAGGAAAACGTTCCGTTATTGGCTTTCCCCCAGCTCTCGAATCCAGATATTCCGGAAACGAACGGGATAGTTGTGGTCCTGCAACTCCAATGGCATCCGCTCCAGGTGTGGCTGGAAAGGAGGCTTTTGTTTATGTCCGGTTGGGCCCGTCAGTTCGACATGGTCCTGGACCAGGACGCCATTGTGAAGGACAGTGACAATGACGGGGCGAAGTGGTTTCTTGTCCTTGTCAAAACGAGCGTCGCGGAAGACGATGTCGTAAGTCTGCCATAGGCCCGGGGCGCGGCAGACATTGACCAAAGGCGGGTACTGTCCGTACATGGCGGCAGCTTGCCCATCGGCGTAAATCTTGCTGTGGACCGAGTTGAACGATTTGGACCTCATAAAAACTCGCAAGATAAACACCGCTATTGCCCGGGTCGTAGGTGTTGCCAGGAGTCCAAGGCGGCGACAGCCATTCCACGTGCAGTTGGTAGTCTCTAAAGGCCTGCTTGGTGTAGATGTCTCCGGTCTTCGGAACCACCTCGAAATAACCATTTCCGACTTTCCATTTGGCCGGGCCGCCGTCAGCCCCCTGCCAGTTGGAGAGGCTCTTTCCATCAAACAACACAATGGCATCCGAGGGGGGCCGGCCGGGCCGGTCTTGCGTGCTTTCCTCGCCGGGTATGACGACGCGGGGTTGAGGCCGGCTCATATCATGAGTCTGCCACCGCGTCTGCCCTTCAGACTGTGAGGATTTGCTGATGCCTGCCTGGAAGATGCCGAGTAAGAAAACCGCCACACCCGCGACCATGCTGATGTTCCGGAAAGCGCTACGCATGGAGGATCTCCTTTACATGGTGGCACAGGCACTCTTGCCTGTGCCCGCCTGTGCCTTCCCTAATGCCTATGTCTCCTGCCTGCACAGCCAGGAGTGGCTGTGCCACTCTAGCACTCACACTGCGGGGAGGAGCCAAGGCGACCGGTATTCCTTTGAGGTCAGCTTCTGGGCTTCTTCGTCTCCGATGATCCTTTCCCTTTGAGCATCCCAGTGGATGGTGCGTTCGGTCTTGTACGCGATAACCGCGAGATGGCAGGCTGTGATGGTCTTATAGCCAATTTCCACGTCGGCGGCCGGCCGCTGGCCGGAGCGGATACAATCGAAGAAATTCTGGACGTGGGCAATCTGCGAGCTGGGGTCAATTGAAATACCCGTTTCTTCCATGCTGACGCACAGGGGCCGGCGTGGGCCGGCGATTTGCCGCAATGGTGGCGTGCGCGGCTTGGCGTTCGGATGGGGGAGCGCCTCCTCCCAACTGGTCATATAGTTGTTAATGAAGTCCTGAGTCGTGTGATAGGTTTCAGGGCGCATCTCCGGATAGACCGCGTAGCTGCTACGGTCCACCACCAGAGTCCCAAGTGTCCCGTAAAAGGCGATGCCGTAGGGCCGCTCGAAAAGCGGCTGGCTGTTTGTATAGCGGTAGGTATAACGGGCCGTGAAACCGGGGTACTCGAAATCGCCCATAAACGTGTCCGGGGTTTCCCGGTCATCCTTCATCACGAACTTCCCGCCCACCGCGGTCACGCTTTTGGGCGCGTCAACTCCCATGGCCCAATGAATGATGTCCATGTGGTGCGCGCCCCAATCCGACATCATGCTCCCGGCGTAATCCCAGAACTGGCGGAACGTATAGAGATAGCGATTACGGTTATAAGGACGCTGGGGAGCAGGCCCAAGGAACATGTCCCAGTTCAGCCCGGGCGGTGGGTCGCTGTCGGCCGGGCTGCCCTGACCTTCGGGGAATTCATTCATCATGTTCCAGCATTCCACCATTGCCACGCTGCCGATGTAGCCGTTGCGGATGAGTTCCACAATCTTGGCATAGTGAGGCGCGGAGCGTTGCTGGCTGCCGGTCTGGAAAATGCGATTGTACCGGCGCGATGCCGCCACCATCCTGCGGCCCTCCTCGATGGTGTGGGAGAGTGGTTTCTCGCAGTAAACATGTTTTCCGGCTTGGCAGGCCATAATAGCGATAATCGCATGCCAATGATCCGGGGTTGAGACGAATACGGCATCGATATCTTTGCGGTCCAGGATTCTGCGGAAATCAGCATAGCCGTCAGCCTTGCCGTCGAGCCTCCGAACCGCCAAATCCACGAACGGTTGATAAACATCAGCCACGGCAGCGATCTGGCAGCCGGGGTTCTGCATGCAGACTTCGAATTCGTACTTGCCGCGACCCCCGATACCAATCTGGCCGACGCGGATGCGATCGTTGGCGCCTTTCACTTTACCTAGAAACGGCCCTGCGGCGGCCACCGCGAGGGCGCCTGCCTTTATGAAGTCCCTGCGTTCCATAAATTCTCCTCCCACTCCACGACAATTAGTGATGAAGCACAATCCTCCCGCCGAAGATTCTTGCCGCATCGCGGGAACGCCATTGTAGTCTCGCGCCTGGCAAATAACAATGTAGACGCCATCTTCTTGGGAGAGGATAGAAGGCAACTCAGAATTAATAATTCAGAATTCCCCCACCTACTAACTACCATTCTTTTCAACAACATTCCCGTACTTGACGGATATCTCCTGTGTTTTCATAGACATTCCCGCTTCGCCGCTGTGTTTTCCACGGTGGTCCTTTGTTTTCAAGAACTTTCCCGCGTCGTTCATGCATTTTTAAAGTTACTACGTGCGTCATGGGGAAGCGCAGGCAACGACGTATCGTCCGTTTGAAAATGAGGATGGGGGTGTCATCTGGGAGGTCTCCATGGTCATGACAGAACAGCCGCGCATCATTAAGTAGCCTATCATACTAAGCGTAGGTTGTCAAGAATGTTGTTCGGCCCTTTTCGAGCCGCGCTAACACCTAGTTTGGAAAAGCCACTGGCGTGCCGGCCTGTCGCATGTTCCGGCGCCCTTTGACACACCCGAAATATAGGATGCCCCGAACCTGCCACGACCGTCTGGCAGCGAGGTGGAGGTAGGCTTCACCTTACCGGATAGCGATCAATTCAGTGGAATCCCCATCATCCTGATGATTTTGAGGGCATTGGAGTGCTCCACTTTCCCCGGCCGGAGTTGGTAGTCAAAACTGAGGCCCTCGGCCGTGGGCAAGTCAGCAAAATGCACGTTAGCGCCTTTCAGCTCGCGCTTGTCGGCGATCTCAGTCAAGGCGAGGTCGTGCGATGTCACCAGTCCGACGGCCCCGCGCTCCACAAGCAGACGGATGACGGCTTCGGCGGCAACGCGCCGGTCGGCGGAATTCGTACCTCCGAAAAGTTCGTCGATAAGAAAAAGGACGGGCGGGCCTGACGCCGCGCGGTCGAACATTGCTTTTAGCCGCTCGACCTCAGCGTAAAAATGGGAGCGGCCATTCATCAGGGAGTCATCGATGCGGATAGACGCGCACACCTGAAGCGCTGATGACCGCAGCCGCGTGGCCCGCACCGGCGCGCCCATCAGGGCCAACGTGGCATTCAGGCCGGCGGCCCGGAGCAGAGTGCTTTTCCCCGACATGTTTGACCCCGTCACCAGGAGAAAGCGCGTCTCCCCGCCCAGCTTCAAATCATTTTGAACACAAGTCCGCACATCCATCAGCGGGTAGCGCATGCCGGTGGCTTCGAACAGGGGGCCCTCGGCCACCAGGTCAGGATATGCGTCGGCGGGATTCTCGTAAGCATAAGCGGCAAGGGCCATCAACGCCTCAAACTCGCCCAAAACGGTGAGGTATCCAAGAAGGTCGCGCCCGTGGAGTTGGCGCCAGCGTTCGATCCGCATCGTCCATTGCGTGTTCCAGAGAAGCAGAACGAGCGGATAGAATAGCCATTCGTTGTCTCGCATTTCACGCCTTCGCACCAGCCGCTGAAATTGGGAAACAAGTTTGGGCAAGCCACGGAGCCTGAGTTGCACCCGGCTGAGCAGCGGCCCTTCCATTGGTTCGGCATCCACGACCGCGCACATCCTACGCAACGAATCGAATTTGCTTGCGGGCAACTGCATGCCGGCCAGGACGACCCGGACTCGTCGGCGGAGGAATAGAGCAAGCGCCCCTTGCGCCGTACCCATGATAGCCAGCAACCGCAGGACGTTGCGCGGCTCGAGCACTTCGTTCCATCCGCACACGGCCACGCTGACCATGCACAAGGAAAGCAGGATCCCTACCCAGGGGGCCCAGCGCGGGAACCGGATTGGGCTTGCTGCGAGCCAGTCGCGAAGACGATTCCAGGAATACTCACTGGCCTCGTCCCCGCTCAGCAGCGCGAGTTTCTCTCGCAGATTAGTTCGGCCGGACAATGAACGGATGGCCTGCTGGCGGGAGAGCGCCTCTTCGGGCGGGGCGGGCGATTGCAACCATTGGGCCAGCAGATCCCGACCTGCTGGGGTCTGAACGTCGCAGAGCAATTCGAACAGGGACCCTTCACCGAATAGATCGAGGTCGCGAGCGCTCAGGTGATCTGCCATTTGCAAGTCCACACCAGGATCGCCTTTGCCCATCCACTCGTGTTGTAGGCGCTGTAGTCTGCGGCGATAAAAGTCATGCAGGCAGCCTGAATCGCGAGCGCGGCTGTCGCGCTTGCGCGCCTCCTCAAACGCCCATAACGCTGCGACCATCGGCAAGAAGAACGCCCACTGCGGCAAGAGATGAAGTCCGAAAGACAAATAAAATGACGCCACGAGTGCGACCAAGGAAGCGATGAGGTGCCTGTAGCACCTGCCGCGCTCGATCATTGCGCGCTCGCGTTGCCGCTGGAGTTGAGCAATGTTGGCACGGTAAGTCGAGGCAATCTGATCTCGCGCGCTCTCGGGACCCTCTATTGAAGCCGCCGTTCCGGAAACGGAAGGAAATGGTTGCCTTGGCGGGGTTCCTGTAGTGACGGGCCTTAGGGTCTGGGTGAGAAATCCGACTGCCCACTGCCACACGGGGTTGTTGCGCAAGGAATTATTCCTTCCGGCGCTTACCAACTTTGTTTTGACTTCTCGGGCCGAAAGAAGCCGTGCCCTTCCGACCTCGACGCACGACGCTCACATCTGGCGCTCCACGCTCTGCCGTGCCAGGTTCAAGATTGTATCATGTGGACCTCCGGACCCGATGGCCACGGCTCCGCCAACGGCTGTAAGGGTACGGCTTGCCGTACCCTCTTGGTTCGGTGGCGCGATAAAATTGAGGGGGGTACGGCAAGCCGTACCCCTACAGCCAGGCAGTGCCCCGTGGCCATTGTCAAAAACTGGATGTTACAGCTAAAATATGGTTGGTGGGCACAAACAACCAAACAAAAGCGTGACCGTCCACGGTGAGAACCCTGAGGAGCGCGGCGCGCTACGCTTAGTCAGAATGGCCATGGATCCGCAGACCTTACACTTGCTGTGCGACCCGGAAACGCATGGCCCTTTGGAGTGGGTGGCGCAGAGTCTTGTTTCCCAGAGACTCTGCGGCTTTTCGTCCTAAAAGGTCAAGAACCGCAGAGTTTGAAATGCACAAACTCTGCAATGCAAGGTCGTAATTTCTTTTTTTAGCAAACATTTTGCGACTTGAGTGGGGCGACATCTCCTGTCCATTTATGACAAGTCATGGCCTGAACTGGCGCGAAGCGCCTTGGAGTGCGGTAGCAGCAGCTACCGCCTTTCTCGCTCTACCCCTGGCGCGATTGCGGTATGAATCAATACCGGAAGGCGGTAGCTGCTGCTGCCGCACTCCAAGACCGGCTTCGCCGGCATGAGGGGCGCCCACATCGAACTCGGACCCACAAAAGACGCTCGGTTGCGGCGGATCCGATGACTGTTGCTGTGGCGGTCAGATCGTCAACAAAACCAAGATTGCGAGGAGGAAGGTATGGGTTTGGGGCAGGCGTTATTACCGGAGTTTGATCATGAGATGGCGGGGGTAAGGCGGACGCTCGAACGGGTGCCGGAGGAGAAATTCGATTGGCGGCCGCACCCGAAGTCAGGGACGATGGGCTGGCTGGCGTCGCACTTGGCGACGCTGCCGACGTTGGCGGTGCGGACGATTGAGAAGGAATCGTACGAGATTGCGCCCGCGGGTCAGCCGCCCACGGGGCCGCCCAAACTGAAGACGCGGCAGGAAGTGCTCGAAACGTTCGACAAGAACCGGGACGCGGCACGGGCGGCCATTGCCGGCGCCTCGGATGAGCATTTGATGAAGACATGGACGTTGTTCTTCAACGGCAAAACCATTTTCTCTTTGCCGCGGGCCGCTGTCTTGCGCGGCCCCTTCATTAGCCATGCCATTCATCACCGTGCCCAGCTTGGTGTTTACTTGCGGCTGAACGAGGTGCCGGTGCCTGCGCTCTACGGCCCCTCGGCGGATGAGCCATTTTCGGAAAGCAAGGGTTCTTAGGGCCGTCTGAAATGCGTTGGTAGGTGGAGAGGTAGCGCGGAGTCTCGTTTCCCAGAGACTCTGCGGCTTGTCGTTTGAGGAAGATCAAGAACCGCAGAGTTTGAAATGCACAAACTCTTATGCGCTACCTATCCGGCGTGAAGCACAACAAGCAGGGAAAGACAAATCCGCAGATGACGCAGATGAGTGAAGAAAGACTCGACGAGGGGACCTGCGCCGTCATCGGGGCGGCGGTGGAGTCGAAAGCGCTGGGCCGGCTGACGGGGGTCGAGGCTGCTCAACTGCCTAACGATTTCCAAGGCCGTGGGCTTTGAAGTCGGTCTGACAGTAATCTGTGTCATCTGCGGAATCTGCGGATTGAAAGGAGTGAGAAAATGAGCGAAGTACGGGTTCTGGTAGGCACGCGCAAGGGCGCATTCGTCTTGACGTCGGACGGCAATCGCAAACGGTGGCACGTCAACGGCCCTTACTTTGGGGGCTGGGAGATTTACCACATGAAGGGCTCGCCCGTCAACCCGAATCGTCTGTATGCGTCGCAAACCAGCGGCTGGTTTGGGCAGATCATCCAGCGCTCGAGCGACGGCGGCAAAACGTGGGAGGCGCCCGGAGGTGAGGCGATGCCCGTCCCAGGCAGTATGCCTGCCGGCGCGAGCAACAAATTCGTCTACGACACAACTCCCGAAACCGGCAAACCCCTCACCACGCACCAGTGGTACGACGGCACGCAGCACCCCTGGGAATTCAAGCGCGTTTGGCATCTCGAGCCGTCGCTCACCGATCCGGACACCGTTTACGCCGGGGTTGAAGACGCCGCTTTGTTCCGCTCGACCGACGGCGCGCAGATGTGGCAGGAACTTGCCGGACTGCGCGGCCACGGCACAGGACCCAAGTGGCAGCCAGGCGCCGGTGGGCTGGGTCTGCACACGATCCTGCTCGATCCGAGCGATCCCGGACGGATCTACATTGCCATCTCGGCCGCAGGCGCCTTCCGTAGCGACGACGCCGGCAAGACGTGGAAGCCGATCAACCGCGGGCTGAAGTCCCAATACATCCCCGACCCGAATGCCGAGGTTGGCCATTGTGTTCACCACATGGCGAAACACCCATCGCGCCCCGGCGTGCTGTTCATGCAAAAGCATTGGGACGTGATGCGCAGCGACGACGCCGGCGACTCGTGGCAAGAGGTCAGCGGTGATTTGCCCACCGACTTCGGGTTTGTGATTGACGTTCACGCACACGAGCCGGACACCATCTACGTGGTCCCGATCAAAAGCGACTCCTTGCACTATCCGCCCCAGGGCAAGCTGCGCGTGTACCGCAGCCGGACGGGCGGAAACGAGTGGGAGGCGCTTACCAAAGGCCTGCCGCAACGCAACTGCTACGTCAACGTGTTGCGCGACGCGATGGCTGTCGATTCGCTCGATTCCTGCGGCGTGTACTTCGGCACCACCGGCGGGCAGGTGTACGCGTCGGCCAACGCCGGAGACACCTGGGCGCCCATTGTCCGATATCTTCCGCCCGTGCTGTCCGTGGAGGTCCAGACACTGCCATGATCCGAGTGGTGCTTCCCTATCATTTGCGGACGCTGGCGCGCGTTGACGCCGAAGTGCAGCTTGAGGTGGTTGGAGTGGTCACGCAGCGCTCCGTCCTCGGCGCGCTCGAGGCCCGCTTTCCGGTGCTGCGCGGGACGATCCGCGACCAGGTCACCGAGCAGCGCCGGCCATTCTTGCGGTTCTTCGCCTGCGAGCAGGATCTGTCCCATGAACCGCCGGACACTCCACTGCCCGAAGCAGTCGCGACCGGGGCCGAGCCTTTTATGGTCGTGGGGGCCATCGCCGGCGGCTGGTAGCCCGAGTCAGAAGTTCGTTGATGAAGTCAGCCCGCGGAACAGGCGAAAAATGATCCAGCTAATTCCCCTCCTTCGTTAAGGAGGGGACAGGCGGTGGTTGGCCTGCGCGCTGGGTTCCGCACCCACCATCCCCATAGGCGCTAAAGTAAGGCTGCTTGGACCGATTCGGCCGAGAATAAGGGCAAGCGAGTGGAACCGGAGGCGTGTCAGCTCGGTTTCTTCGGCCTCCCCGGAGGGGAGGGATAAAGTAGCCGGGGGCAACGCCCCCGGAAAACGGTCCAACTTACCCGGACCGACCCTGCAAGGGTCGCAGAGAGGTGGCGCCAGAGTCAAGCCAGGGCGATCCCCTCCGGTCCGTGCGACCCCTTCAGGGTCGGTAGGCTTTCCTGGTGGTTTACCGGGGGCGTTGCCCCCGGCTACTATACGGTGCCCTTACAGGGCGCATGGGCTTGCGCCTTGGCGACGACCTCTGCGGGCGCTGACACCATTTTTGCTGCGAGCTTATTTTAACGGCCGCACCCACCATCCCCTAACCTCCTCCTCAGATAGATCGAGGCGCACGTTGCGCAAGCCTTTGATATACCCGAAACATGGGATGCCTGAATCCTGCCACGATCATTCGGCTGCGAGGAACGCCTCGCTAAACCGAGGATCCTGAGGACCGATTATACTAGTGTTGCGT
>CAWHWE010000049.1:0-85762 GCA_963832915.1 uncultured Acidobacteriota bacterium | reverse complement strand
GGCCCGAAAGATATCACTGAAAGCTGTGCCGCCGCATCTGCGGCAGCGGCCAAGGCTTCGGCGGT
The DNA here is from genome assembly GCA_963832915.1 of uncultured Acidobacteriota bacterium. Taxonomy (GTDB): domain Bacteria; phylum Acidobacteriota; class Terriglobia; order UBA7540; family UBA7540; genus CAVROP01. Next base: position 85,697 of record CAWHWE010000049.1, on the reverse strand, counting down.
GCTCTAAGCCGTATATTGAGCTGCCTCCGTTCGTCGCGGCAGTCGATAGAGAAAAATGCAACGGGTGCGGTTTATGCGTTGACGAATGCACGATCCTTGGCTCATCGCGATGGAAGAAATCGAATCCGGCGGGCAAATTAGTAAACTGGCGGCCATTATTCCCAGCCAGTGCGTCGGTCCGCCTCGTTGACGGACCAAGGGGCCGGAGAAACTTCAGCGCATTATCGAGGTGACCAAAGAATATCAAGCGATGCACCCTCGGAAACCAAGGAAACACAACCGAGATCGCAATAGTATAAAGAACTAACTGGACGATGTACTAGTGTGTTTCTTGGTACGCCGCTTGTCGAAGTCGCTCGAGCCGAGCGTACCCAGCGGTGGATTGGCGCTTCCTTTGGGCCATCCTTCGCCCAGCCTGAGTTCAATGACGGCTTCTATCTGAATACGGTGCTTCCGTATAAGAGCCACTACAAGGACCCCGCAAGCGAGCACGCCACGGGTATGACTGTCGACTGGCCGCGGCGCTGGAGAGAGAGTCGGAAGTCCGATCCGAGACCTGTGCTGAACCGGCTCGATCGTGATCCGAAGTTCTCCGCCTACTATCAGTGCGCCGCGCGATTCATCGACTTCTCGGAGGAGAACCATGACTGGTTTCGACGCGGCGGTAGGCTGGCCTACGGCTAACAACCGGTTGCAGCAGACGGTCCGCTGCGTGGCCCGCTGCCGAACCGGAGCGTTAGGTGCCGCGCCGCAGGAACAGTCGTCAGGACTATGAAAACCTTCCCGAAGCGTCCGGAGAGTCATGTCACAGGCGACCAGGCCGTCCAAGCGTTCATTGCCCAGTGCGACCCCACCTGGGTCGTCACTCCGGTGGTGAAGGACTACGGGCTAGACCTTCGTGTGGAACTGACCGAGCACGGGCTTGTCACTGGCGAGGAGTTCTTCGTGCAGGTCAAGGGCCGCAGGTGTATTGATGCTGGCCGCGAGTACCCGCCACGAGCCCGTGTGCGGCAGGCGACCATCAACTATTGGCTCGGAAAGCTGTCCCCCACGCTCATCGTCGTTGTCAACCTCTCGACCAGTGTCTTGGCCTTTGACTGGCTTCAGTACTCGTACGCTGCTTATCCGCAAATTCGCGATGGCGATGACGACGTTGAGCTGTCGCTCCACAAGAACACCGATTCCCATAGCCTTCGACACGAAGTGCCTGCCCACCTGCGGCAGTACTATTCAGCAGTCCGCAAAGATGCTCAGGATGCCGCCCAAAGCCTGCTCCTTACCAGAGTCCTATTTCACATCGCGGCACTGTTTCGTGCTTGTGCCCGTGCGACGATCGATCTTCAGCGACTGGACTCGGATGAGCCCGACGACCTGCGTGCACTCGTCCATGCCTTTCTTACCGAGTTTGCAGCACACGATGAGCTTCTGTCAGCGTTACGCGAGGGACGGTTCGGTAGCGGGCAAGTCCAGACGGGCTCGCGACTTCTCGGTCTCGTCACGAGTAGATTGGCGATCTACGACGAGGCACGAGACAAGCTCTTTCAGAGGCAGGAGCGGAAAGACGGCTACTGGATGATTCGGCCGCACTACCAGGGGATTGCTGCGTACCTTCTGCCTACACTCGGCGTTCTACAGGAGTTGGAAGAGATACTGTTTCAGGGCCTCACGCTCGGCAAGATAGTCTATGTGCCAGGGGAGCCACATGATGACCAACACGGCGCGTAAGCAGGCGATGAAGCGGACGGGCTTCGACCGCCCCCCATCGCCAACCCGTTAGCTCCCGGACGGTCGGCACCGACGCAAGTCCGGGAAACTTGCAGGCATTGCCTCGGTTCGGCAAATCAGTCCTGCTTTGTCCTGCAGGGTTCATCCGCCGAATCGCCAATTTCGACGATTCCGAGCCAGTGGAAGTATGTCTCGCAACCGGCTCGCAGCGACGACTCTCCGACGTGCCCACCACGATCGGCTCTGACTAGCTGCATAGTCCAGACTGTCGCTATGCAATGGCGTGGTGGTTCTCGATGGCCCACTTGGCGTAACCAGCGGTACAGCGTATGGCTGGCTGGCGGAGGGTGGCGTCGCGCACACAGAGCACCCGAAACTCGGTGGGCAGGCGATTCAAATACAGGCACATGCGGTCGAAGTTCATATCTGAGCAAGCGTAGCGCGGACCCCCGCTTTTGGGGTCCGCGGCTCTTCTCTTGCCCAAACCGCAAATCTCAAGGACACGGGCCTGCCCTCAGGTTGGGGAGCGCGAATGCAGGGAAGAACCGCAGACCTCAACGGCGGAGGTCTGCGCTACCCCGGTCGGGATGTGGCGTGAGTTATCAAAAGCGTTTATGTCCATGATGCCCAGGCGACTTGTGGTGGTATTGACCGGCGGCCCTGGCGGCGGCAAGTCAACCCTCATGGAGGAACTGAAGCAGGACCCAGCCTGGGAGGGGCGTTTGCTCATCTTGCCCCAGGCCGTGCAGGCCATGCACAGTGTCAATCTGTCGCCGCGCGAAAAGCTTTTCCAGCGGGTGCTGGTCAACTTGCAAATCGGGCTTGAAGATGGGCTGGTACGCTCACTCGAGAGCGAAGGTCCGCGGCTTATCCTGTGCCACCGGGGCACTCTCGACCCGTTCGCCTTTTGGCGCTTGCGCGGCTGGCCGGAGAACGAGTTCTTCCAGTTCACGCGCACGCGCCGCGAGGATCATTACCAGCGCTACGCCGGCGTCGTTCACCTCGTCACCGCCGCCGATGGCGCGGCGTGGGCCTATAAGAAATGGCCGGAAGCCCATCGTCCCGAAGAGCCGGGGCAAGCCATCCGTTTGGATAACTGGCTGCATGAGGCCTGGCGCGAGCATCCACATTATCACCGCATCGGCAATCAAAAGCTGGATTGGCCCGCCAAAGCACGCCAGGCGCCAGAAATATTGGACGAGTTGTTCCGGAACTCCCAGCAGCTCATGCAGTTGTGCTCCGTGTTTGGGATCCGGCATGAGAAGTCGCCTTCGGAAAAATTGGACGCCAGCCAACATAGGCTTTCAGTTAGCGTGTAGTGCAGACCGTCACTAGGCAATGGCGTGGTGGTTCTCCACTGCCCACTTCGTGTAGCCGGCTGTACAGCGTATGGCTGGCTGGCGAAGGGTGGCGTCACGGACACAGAGCACGCGAAACTCAGTTGGCAGGCGATTCAGATACAGGCAGATGCGATCAAAGTTGGTATCGCAGGCACACCGCGCCAGCGCGGAAGCCACCGCGTATTGTGCGGCTGCATTTTCGGGCACCGGTTCCTGGGTTGGGTTCAACAAGATGGCGTCGATGTTGGGCAATTCCCGGAACATCCGCAAAAAGGCTGAGAATTCCGTGGCGGCACCGGCGCCCACCGCTCCCGCAACGACCTCATGCTCCATCAGTGGGTTCGACTGCGAGTCGAGGGAATCAAGAAAAATCACGTTTTGGCAGGGCGTTGTAGGGGTCTCGCAGAGGCGGGATGGTTGCTCCCGCCCTGGCGGGACGGCCACATGGGCCGCCCCTACACTAGGGGAGAGCATTGGCGTCACGGTCGAAAGCGCTCAGCAGTTCCGGTCGGAAGCGGAAAAACACAATCACCTCTCCATAAACTCGACGGATTACTCGCTTCCATTGAGTAGTTCACGCCGAACGAAAGTGACCCCTCACTCGGCCCGCGAGGGCTAGAGAAAACGCCGTCGCGGGCCACCCTCTCCCCAAGAGAGAACGCTAAGCACGTTTGTGAAGGGCTCCGTTTCTGAGATCACAGATAGCGTTGTGCGGCTATCCTCGCTCAGGACAAATCCCCGCCTGGATTGCCCATTCGGACCATACCTGTACATCGACCTCAAACTCCAAATGCACGAAGCGATTCCCGATCAAAGATGTCATGGGCCCTTGGCCCTCCACTGTGCATGAAAATGCTCCCGGCGATTCCCCTCCTTGATAAGGAGGGGGCCAGGGGGTGGTTCACCGGCCTGATTTGTCCCCAACCCCACCGCCCCCTATCCCCCTCCTCAGCCGAGGAGGGGAGCTATTTTCGTGGCAGTGGGCATGCGTGTCGTCACGGCCCGGTCCGAATCGTGGTTCCCGGCGGCGATAATGGCCCAACCATCGGGCAACAGGTATTCACCCAGTTTGCGATCAAGGACCAACTGATAGCAACTGGCCTGGATTTCTCACCAGGAACAGGGAAGGGAGGGGTTTTAACCCCGCCGTCACCGACGCTTCCAATTGTTTCTCCGTCTCGCGGCCTGGTGGCTGCAACCAAAGTGGGCTTCTCCGTGTTCTCCGGTCCTTCAAAGCATCAACACAGAGAGCACTGAGCCCCGCCCCGAATGGTGCAGGGCGGAGGATCTCAGTGACTTCTGTGTTAAGTTCTTCCCTGATCACGGAGGACACGGAGGCGTTAGTGGTCCGAGAAGAAATCCGTCGCGCGTGGATGGAGTCTGGCTTGGAACGCTGGAAACAGGCGGCGCGAAGGTGCGCATACAGTTTCTGGCGAAAAGTGACCGCACGGGCAAAACGTAATAGATGGAGAGCGTATTGGTGACATGCACTTCTTGGAGTTGTCCCTTATTCCCATGTTAGAGTATTGATGCTCTTGGCAACCTCAGGAGGGTCGTTTGGAATTGAAACACATTGACGGGGACGAAGGCCAGCAAACGCGTTACGAGGCACTGCGACAAGCGTCCGGTATTATTGCCTCACAGCCGGACCTGAATGGGGTTCTGGAGGACCTCGCCCATTTTCTTCCCTCCGTGGTCAGTTTCGAGTTCCTCGCTGTGTCTCTTCATGATCCCGAGCGGCGGGTCTCTCGCCTCTATGCTTTTGGCGGCACTTTGGCCGGCGGCGCAGAAATTGGGACGGAAATTCCTGTGGCCGAGACCTCCCAAGCCGCGATGTTGCTGGAGGAGCAGAAGCCCATCATTCTAAATGACATCGAGAAGGAGACGAGGTATCCCGATATCGTCGAACGGGCGCGCTCCTACGGTGTCCGGTCGATGTGCCTCTTCCCTCTAACCTCGCCGCGCCGGCGGCTCGGCGCACTGGTTTTCGGGTCCACTCATCAGAAGGACTATGACGGGGAGGACTTGAATTTGATGTCGACGGTTGCCACGCATGTGGCAGTCGCCGTGGAAAATGCTCTGAATTTCGAGGAGGCGCGTTCCTATCAACAACTCCTGGCGCGTGAACGCGACCGCCTACGCTTGCTATTGGAAGTGAACAACAACGTCATGTCTCACCTGGAACTGAGTGATCTTTTCCAGGCCGTATCTTCCGCGCTGCGGGATTGTTTTCATCACGAGTACACGGGCCTGTGGTTGTTTGAAGAAGGCACCAGCCAACTACGTTGCGTGGGCATGGATTTCCCCAGCAATCGTGGGTTCATACAGAAAATACAATCATTGGATTTGACGCCTGCCGAAGTTGAGGAGGTCCGGTCCCGCTCACCTCGCCTCATAAACGGTGAGGAGATCTCGCAACTGCCTCCCAAGTTCGCCTCGCCGGCGCAGGCGGAAAACATCCAATCTGCGGTATCCATTCCCTTGGTCTTAGGCTCCAAGGCGCTCGGCATCTTGACACTCGGAAGCACGGGAGAATCCACGTTCGCGCAAGAAGAGCTTGGCTTACTTCTTCAGGTTGGCGACCAGTTGGCCTTGGCGATCGAAAATGCGCTGGCCTATGAGAAGGTAGCTGAAGCGCGGAACCAACTGACCACCGAGAAAACCTACCTGGAAGATGAGATCCGCTACGACCACAACCTTGAAGACATCATCGGCAAGAGCCGCGCTTTGCGTGAGACTCTGAGCCAGGCAGAGGTCGTCGCCAAGACCGACGCCACGGTCCTGCTCATGGGTGAAACCGGGACTGGAAAAGAGCTCATCGCGCGATTGATTCACAACAAGAGTTCGCGCCGGGATCATACGTTTGTGAAGTTGAATTGCGCGGCGGTTCCCTCCGGGCTCATGGAGAGTGAGCTCTTCGGACACGAGCGGGGCGCCTTCACGGGCGCCGTGGCGACGAAAGTCGGGCGTTTTGAGTTGGCGCACCGTGGGAGTCTTTTTCTCGACGAGGTGGGCGACATCGCGCTGGACCTTCAGCCCAAGCTTCTCCGGGTCTTGCAGGAAAAGGAATTCGAACGGCTGGGAGGCACGCGAACGCTGAAGGTCGACGCTCGCCTGGTTGCAGCCACCAACCGTGATCTCTCCCAAATGGTGGGGAGCGGGGAGTTTCGTGAAGACCTCTACTACCGGCTGGCGGTTTTCCCCATTCAGTTGCCACCCCTGCGCGAAAGACGGGAAGACATACCCGTTCTGGTTGAATACTTCGTCGCCCGATACGCCAGCCGCATGAAAAAAAGGATTAAGGAAATTCCAACCCAGGCGTTGCAGGCCATGACCGAGTGGACGTGGCCCGGGAACATCCGGGAATTGCAGAACATCATCGAGCGGGCGGTGATTCTTACCACGGGGGAGTGCCTGGAAGTGCCGCTCGAGGAATTGAAGCAGCCCCGAACAGGACGAACCTCTACAAACGCAGCCAGAAACCTTAACCTCCGGGATGTCGAGCGCGAGGCGATCCTGGAAGCTCTGAGGAAAACAAACGGGCGTGTTAGTGGTCCGGGAGGCGCGGCGGCACTGCTAGGCCTCAAGCGGACAACACTCCAATATCGAATGCGCCTCCTAGACATTAGACTGTCTCATCATCCTTCCGAACTATCGTGACCATTGCCAACTATCGGGCAGCCCGCCAACATTCGGGCACTCGGGGTATCCCTCAACACGCCGTGAATGCCGGTAAGCCTTGAAATCACATAGGATTACGCGCCCACTCCCCTTGGTAAGGAAACTGCACTTACGCTGGTCGTGCTACGAACCACGATCCTCTATCTGCGAGATCGAACCAAGGTTGTCCTAAAGGGGCAACTGGTGGCGGAATGGGCAGAATGTCTAACAAAAGGAGTCGCCCAGTGTTGCTCTACTGGAGACGCGGTTGAGATCGATCTGGACGGCATTACCTGTGCGGACCATGCCGGTGAAGAAGCCCTTCTTGCCCTCTGGCGAGCCCATGGGCGTTTCCGCTGCACCTCCCCCTTCGCGCGAGTACTCTGTGAACATTTGGGAATTCCCATCGAGGGGGACAGGCGATGACCGCCCTTGCCCAAGTTGAGCAGGGTGGGCAGCCGGCGGTGACCAAGCGTGCCGCGAGTCTTGAGGAGGGTCCGTGGCTCATCACTGCGGCCGTAATGCTCGCCACCTTCATGGAAGTGCTGGACACCACAGTCGTCGCTGTCTCACTGACACACATCGCAGGCAGCCTCTCCTCAACACCCAACGAAGCTACTTGGGCCCTCACTTCGTATCTGGTGGCCAACGGAATTGTCATTCCGATTTCAGGATGGCTGGCCAATCACTTTGGACGGAAGAATCTGCTCCTGATTTCCACCGCAGGATTCACCGTCGCCTCTTTGCTCTGTGGCATCGCCCCCAGCATGGGCATGCTGGTGACCTTTCGCGTCATTCAGGGCGCCTGTGGCGGTTCATTGCAACCGATGTCGCAGGCCGTGATGCTGGAGGCGTTCCCTCCCAAGCAACACGGCAAGGCCATGGCGATCTGGGCAATGGGGGCTATTGTGGCGCCGGTGCTTGGGCCGGTTTTGGGTGGTTGGCTGACCGACAACTTCTCCTGGCGTTGGGTCTTCTACATTAACCTGCCGGTAGGCTTGACCTCCGTTTTCATGCTCAAGATGTTCCTGAAGGACCCACCGTACATCCGGCGGTCCTCAGAGCGAGTCGATTCCTGGGGCTTGGCAACGCTGGCTATTTGGGTGGCCGCGCTCCAGATCATGCTGGACAAGGGGCAGGAAAAGGACTGGTTCGATTCCAGGTTCATCGTGGTCCTGGCGGTGGCCTTTGCAATAGGGATCATCGCGTGGGTGGCGCGGGAGTTAAGCACGCGGGACCCGGTTGCGGACCTTCGCGTGTTCAGGCAAGTGCCCTTTGCCGCCGGCACGATGGTCATGGCGCTCGTAGGGTTCGTGATGTACGGCGGCCAGACCACCCTCTCCCTCTGGCTGCAAACCCTACTTGGTTATCCTTCGATGCAAGCGGGGGAAGCCATGCTGGCCTTGGGGCTGGGCGCAGCCTTCGCCATGCCCATAGCCTCCGCGCTGGTAAGCAGGTTTGATCCTCGCAAGGTGTGCGCGTGCGGAGTACTGGGACTCAGCCTCTCGTTCTATCAGTTGATGGGACTCAACTTAAGCGTCGGTTACTGGGATCTGTTCTGGCCGCAGTTTCTCCAAGGTGCTTCGATAGGGCTGGTGTTTGTGCCGCTCGCGGTCGTGACCATGGCGTTCATGCCCAAAGAGAAGATGGGGAACGCCACCAGCTTGTTCAACATGATGCGGAACATAGGCGGGGGAGTTGGGATTTCGTTGGTAACCACGATGCTCACAAGGCAAGGGCAGCAGCACACTAACCTGCTGGTAGCCAACATAACCCCAGTCTCACCATCAGCATCGGCTCTGCTCGTTGGAATGAGGAACTTCTTTGCCGGTTCAGGCCCTGGATTGGCCGACCAGCAAGCGTACACCGCCCTTTTTGGTCTGCTGCAGCGCGAAGCCACCATGGTGGCGCTGGTTCGGGTTTTTCAGTTCTTGGGGCTGCTGGTTCTCACTCTGATTCCCCTGATCGTCATGACGAAGCGGCCGCCAAAAGGAGAGGCAGGAACGATCGCCCTGCATTGAACTGCGCATAGTCGCTGATTGGCGCTCGAGCCACTGGAAAAGGAGAAGTACTTGCGAGAACAGGAACCGGGATCTTTCCAAATCAAAACGACCCCACAGGCTGCAAGAGCTAATAAGCAGACCCAACCGAGACTCTCCCTTAACTCCAAGAGTACGAGACTGAGACTTTGGCGAGGAGGAATTTATGATGGAAAGCGGCACGGAACCGCGAACAGATGCTTCGACTAATCGGTTTCGGCTGAATCCCAGGCTCAATGAACTACTCACGAAGCCTGTCACACGCCTCTCAGCCTCGCTCCTTTCATTTAGCGGGCAGACAAAACTTCCCGAGGCGGTTTTTCCCCAGCATCCAGAACTTCTAAGCAGAGGGAGTGCGGAGAGCGTGATCCAGCAACCCCACATCCCGCCCGCCCGCCGACATTGGACAAGGCCGTTGATTTACCGGGCCCTGCGGGGATGGATGGTCCCCTATCTGAAGTCGCGCCTGCTTCCCGGAGAATTCCACCCCATCATTTGTTACCTGTTCACAGAGTACAAGTGCAATCTCGACTGCCACTACTGCTGGGCCTTCGACAATCGTGTCGTGGGGATGAGCGAGCATGTCGCGAAGCGGTCCATCGATTGGCTGCGCGACACAACCTGTCGAGTCCTCGCCCTCATGGGAGGTGAGCCGCTGCTGCGCCCCGCCTTCGTCCAGAAAGTGATTTACTACGCCGCGACCAAGGGTTTTTGGGTCTACCTCCCCACCAACGGGAGGCCCATGCGTCCTGAAGTTACTGACCGAATCCTGGATGCCGGAGTGGCGACGGTGAATCTTGCGGTGGACGCAGTGGACGAGAAGCCGGGCTTGCCGAAGGCACTCAATCGCATCCGCAGGAATTTCGAGTATCTGGTACGTAAACAGTACGGTTATGGCGCTACGGTGTTTTTCAACATCAACATCTGCCGGAACAATTTGGATGACGTGAAGGCTCTGACGCAAATCGCTCATGACAATGGGATTGCCACGGATTATCACCTCAACGAATCTCCCATGCTAGACCAGGAGAATTTCAACCACCTGGAGCAGAACCCCACGTTCATCCGGCCGGTGGATTGGCTGAAAGTTGACGCGGTGTTGGACTGGCTGATTGATAAGAATCGGAGCGGATACAAGATGGTGAACTCAACCACGCGCTTGGGCGATATGAAAAGGTTCATGCGCGGCGAGCTCCAATCCTGGCAATGCCGGGCTGGGCAAAACTCACTTATTATCCGTGTGGATGGCACGCTTGCTCCGTGCTTTCCCATGTACTCCTCGGAGTTCGACTGGGGAACCATCGGAAATCCGAAGATCCCCAGCAACCAGCTTGGACTCATCAAGAAAGCTTGCCAGGCTTACTGCTTCTCAACTCTCAATCACAACCTGGCGTTTTGCTACAACGAAGGCCGGGCCCTGAAGTGGGTTGGACGCCAGGCGCTGAGAGGCTTCCAAGGGGTTACCGGCAGTTTTGAGTGACCAGCCTGGGGACTGTTTAGTGGTTTGAAAGAGAATCAACCTCGCGTGGGGTGGGAAGATCTTCGTGGGCGGGAAGATTGGGGGCGAGTAAACGGTGTATGACATAATCCCGCAAATCTTCGTACTCTGTTTTCTGATTGGCTACTCACTCGTCCTGGCCGCACTGATCTGGTGGGCGCTGGGGACCCGGCTGATTACCGCAGTCAAAATCCGCTCCGCAGGGCTGTTGGTCCAAGCTCAGAAAGTGCTTCGCTCCTCCATTGCGATGTTCAGGCGGGAGGGCCGAAGGACAACGTGCCGCACCGCCGTCAGCCCCCGGCCCGGACCAGGTAATACAACAGTTGGAACAGATAGACCGGTCGCGCACGCCCGCATTACAGGACTACACGGCAATGCGCCGATACCGGGTTGAGAATAAGCGCTTCCATAAACGGGCCGGGATGGTGCGCCGAGTCACGCACTCCAGCCCCGGCACCAAGAAGTTTGAGGTCATTTCCAAGCGTGGTTCCAGGACCGTACGCCGCTAGATTCAGTCCGGGGAGAGGAACTCGAAATGAAGATCCGATGCAAAGATTACATGCACGAACCCCTCCTGCGTGCTTTCGGTCGCCCCCGTAGAGAATCCACTTCGGCCCTCACGATCTTAACGTGGAATGTCGAGCAGGGAGGAGCCAAGGTGGAAGCAATCGTGGAAGCGCTGCAAGGCCCCCTGAAAGCCGATGTATACGCGCTGCAGGAAGTTGACCGGCGCACCCGGCGTTCTGGTTACCAGGACCTTCCGGAGAAGGTCGCGCGGCGACTCGGCGTGGATTACGTCTTTGGCGCGGAGTTCGAGGAACTCGCACAAAGTGGCGCATTCGAGCTGCCGTTACGCGGGCAGGCGATCCTCAGCCGGCTTCCTATTCTTCACACGCGGATTTTGCGATTTCGTCATCAGCCGCACAATTGGGGCGGTTGGTGGAAACCGCGACTCACATTCTTTCAGCCGCGTCGAGGCGGGCGGATGGCCCTTGTGGCGGAACTACAGTGGGACGATTCCAAGCTCGTGCTGTATAACACCCACATTGAAAGCCAAGCCTCCGATCACGACCGTGCACTGCAAATGAGTGAGATCCTCGACGATCTTTGGTCGCGATACCCCCCGGGCACTCCGGTCGTTATCGCTGGAGACTTCAATACGAAGGAGGGACACCGCGCAGCGGTGATCGGCTCGCTTCAGGCCGCCGCATTTGGTGACGTCCTTGAAGCTGCACCTGGGCCTCTTTACACCTCACCCAAATCCAAGCAAAGACTGGATTGGATATTCGTGCGCGGCCTGCAATCACATCATGCCCGCATTCACCCCCTGGAGATCTCAGGCCACTTCCCGGTCACCTCAAAAATCTCAATGGCCCGCAATGTGGAACTGAAAATCTGATCCTGTGACTTTTCGTCGTCCGCCTTGGCGCCGGCTGGAGTGCCACGGCGGGGCCGGGCGCGCCTGGCGTTTATTGGTCTATAACCGATTCATCATCCTCATCAAAGGCCTCGCCGGGGTGCCAGTCAGGGCCGCCGAGCTTGTCAGCCAAGGCCTCCTCGTCCAGCTCAATACCCAACCCCGGCGCGGTGGGCAAATTGACGTAGCCTTTGTCGACCACGAACGGCTTCTTCAAATAGCCCTCGCCCAGCGTTACGTGTTCAGTCATCAGGAAATTCGGAATTGAGGCCGCCAATTGGACTGCCGCGGCAAAAGCAATCGGCCCCAAAGGAACATGCGGGGCTATCGGAGTGTAATAGGTTTCCGCCAAGCCAGCGTACCGCAGCAGCTCAGTAATCCCGCCCGCGTGGCTCATATCAGGATTCAGAAGGCCCGCCGCTCGCTTTTCCAGTACCTCCCGAATGGACCATTTCGCGGTCAATCTCTCGCCCACGCATATCGGAATGTAGGTCGAGTGCGCAACTTCCGCCAACACATCAACGTTCTCGCAATTCACCGGATCCTCTACCCAAGCAGGTTGGTAGGGTTCGAGAGCTTTGATCAAGACCTTGGAAACCATGGGTTGGACGGCCCCGTGGAAATCGACGGCAATGTCAATGTCCTCACCCAAGACTTTCCTATACTGAGCGAAATTCTCAGCGGCGCGCCGGATATTACCGGGTGTTTCCAGATATTTCCCTCGGCGAGGAAGCCCTGGGCCGAGTTTAACTGCCGTATATCCCGCCGCGACCTGTTGTTGCGCCTCCTCGATGGAATGAGCATTCATGTAAGTCCGAACGCGTCTTCGCGTAGGCCCACCCAGAAGTTCATAGACCGGCACTCCCAGCGCTTTGCCCTTGATGTCCCAAAGCGCCTGGTCGATCCCGCTAATCACACTGGTCATAATCAGCCCGCCATGGTAAACAGGATTGCGATAGAGGTTCTGCCAATGGTGCACGACGAGGCGGGGGTCTTTGCCGATCAGGTAAGGCTCAACCTCCTTGACCCCCGCCGCGCTGGCCAGGGCACGTGATTCCAAATAGGGCTCACCTAGCCCGACAATGCCGGCGTTGGTGTGAATCTTCAGGAAGAGCCATCTAGGTTTGACGAGAAACGTCTCCAGTTTTGTAATTTTCAGGTTGTCCTTGGGAGACACTGGCGCCGAGTTGCCGCTCGACTGCGGAACCTCTGTCCGCGCTAACGCCCCCGCACCTAGGCCGACCACCGAACTTGCCAATAAAGACCGACGAGAGATCATATATTCCTCCTTTTCAGGGCAGGTATCATGAGCCTTCAGCTCGCCACCGTGAATGAAAATTCCCCGGGTGATTCCTCCTTGAAAATGAGAGGGTAGGGGTGGCAGGCCGGTTCGATTTGTCCCGCACCCAACCACCTCCTATCCCCCTCCCCAGCCGAGGAGGTGAGCCATTTTCAGGGCAGGAAGCCGTACTCAAGACTCAAGCGTCATATTCCGGCTTCCATGCATAATCCGTCAAGGCGAAGTAGGGAGGTCAACGGCCAGGTCCCTCCCCTGCCAGATGCTGGGGTTTTCTGGCCGTTTCGTGGCCGCCCGGTCGTGGTAAGCTAACAAACTAATTATCGATCAGCGTGAGAAGAGGAACGCGTCGTGAGCAGTTTCTTGCGATCACTTTTTTCTGACTCGAAAGCATCCTCGTCACATGTCCACACGATCAATCAACGCCGCCTGGAGCTCGCCAAGCTTAACGACGACGAGTTGAAGCTTCTCGGTCGCCAAGCTGGAGACCTGCAAGAAATTGTCGCCGTTACCGCAGAGGTGGCGGCGCGTGTGCTGGGCCTGGTGGTGTTCGATGTGCAGTTGTGGGGCGCGCTTGCACTTGCCGACGGGAAGGTCGCCGAAATGCAGACGGGTGAAGGTAAAACGCTGACGGCCGTCCCGGCGATCGTTTGGTACGCCCAAGAGCGCCGGGGCGTCCACGTGATGACCGTGAACGACTACTTGGCCCGGCGAGATGCCCGGTGGATGGGTGGTATCTATGAGTTCCTCGGACTCTCGGTGTGCTGCATCCAGCAAGGCATGGACACCGAGGAGCGTCAGCGCGCCTATGCTTGCGACATCACCTACGCCACTGCGAACGAGGTTGGCTTCGACTACTTGCGCGACCAGCTTGCCCTTTATCCCCACCAGCAAGTGCATCGACCGTTTGCCGTGGCGCTGGTGGACGAGGCCGACTCCATTCTGATAGACGAAGCACGCATCCCCTTGGTGATCGCGGGGAGCAAGTCGGATCAGGATGCCATCGTTTTTCCTGTGGATCGTTTGGTACGCCGCTTCCGAACCTCGATCCACTACACGTTGGACGAGCATGGCCGGAATGTGGCGCTGACTGACGCGGGCATCGAGGCGGTGGAGCGCGCCTTTGATTGCGGCAATCTTTTTGCCGAAGAAAACCTCCTCCTAATAACGGCCGTCCAGAACTCCCTGCACGCCCACGCTCTGCTGCGCCGGAATGTGGATTACCTCGTGCAGAACGGCGCCATCGAATCCGTGGATGAGTTTAAGGGTCGCATCGTGCAAGAGCGACGATGGCCAGCCGCTCTCCATACGGCCCTCGAAGTGAAAGAAGGGGTTGCACCCAAAGTGCAGGGCAGAGTCCTCGGCTCCATCACCGTGGAGAACCTGCTTTCACTCTACCCCAAAGTGTGCGGCATGACAGGGACCGCCGCGACCCAGGCGGAGGAGCTTCGGTCTGTTTACGGTTTGGAAGTGGAAGTGATCCCCACCAACCGTCCGGTCATTCGCGTCGACCACCCCGACGTCATCTTCCAGACTAAGCAAGAGAAGGAGCGGGCGGTCCTGGAAGAGATCGGGCGAGAGCATGAAACGGGGCGTCCCGTCTTGGTGGGGACGGTAAGCGTGGAAGAATCCGAGCGGCTCAGTGCCCGGCTGGAGAGCATCCCCCATCAAGTCCTGAACGCTCGCAACGAGGAAGAGGAAGCTGGGATCATCTCTCGGGCCGGAGAACGCGGCGCCGTTACCATATCGACGAACATGGCCGGCCGGGGGACGGACATCAAGCTCGGGGAAGGCGTGGCCGAACTGGGTGGATTGCACGTTATCGGCACCAATCGTCACGAAAGCCGCCGCATCGACAACCAACTTCGCGGACGGGCCGGGCGCCAAGGTGATCCGGGCAGCTCCAGATTCTTCGTGTCGTACCAGGACGACCTGTTGGTCAAATACGGCATTGACGATCCGAAGCTTCGACATGATCCGGAGAGCATCCAGCGGCAGGTCGAGGGCGAGAATCTTGATATCCGAAATTTCCTGCACAAGTATGAGAGCGTAGTCGAGGGCCAACGCCAGGCAATCGAGGAGAGGCGGCAAGATATATTGGCGGGCGCCACCCCCTGTTCCACGGAGCTGGAGAGGTTGGTTTCACTGACCACGATAGATGACCTCTGGGCCGAGCACCTCGCCGCAATCATTGAACTTCGCGAAGGAATTCATTGGGTCCAATGGGGTGGTCGTGTGCCACTGCACGAGTATCTCAAAGAGGTCCACAAACGCTTCGAAGACTTGCAGGCCCGGATTACCGAAGAGGTCCCCAAGCGCTTGGCAGAGGCGGAAACCGGCCGGAGCGATCCTACCCGTCGCGGCGCCACTTGGACGTACTTGACCACAGACCAGCCCTTGGGCACCTTGGGCGAGCGCCTTGCTCGCGGCTTCGTGGGAAAGTTTTGGAAGCACAGCCTCAGCGGCTAGCCAGATCCGTGCAAGAATGCCCTGAGAAGAGCTTGTCGCATTCAGGCTGTGCTCGAAGCATCTGCGACAAATTATTCTAGACACAGCGCGGTGTCGGCGAAGCAGCGACCTTCATCGTATATGCTATATTTGTAATGTAAATTGTTAAGGTATCTAGTTGCGAGCCAGAAGCCACAACGTATTTTCACGAGCGCATCGAGTCAAATCCGACGGAGATAACCCCGTTACAGATCAGCTCGCAGAAATCCTGAGGGGAACATGCAGGGAAACTCCATGAAGGTTTTCAAGGAAGGTGGACATCGGCTGTTCGAACGGGACGCCGAGTGTGCGGAAATTGTCTCTAAGATGCTCTTGAACTTGGAGAAGCTCGGCATGGATGCTGTACGCCAATACAGCAAGAGGTTCGATGATTGGGATCCTCCGGACTTTGAGCTGGCCGCGGCACAAATCGACGCTGCCATCGCCGAGGTCGAGCCCCAGGTTATCGAAGACACCGACTTCTGCCAGGCCAATGTGCGGGCCTTCGCGCAGGCCCAAATGGCCACGCTGAAGCCGCTGGAAGTGGAGCCGCGTCCAGGCGTGATCCTGGGTCACAAGCACCTACCCGTCAAGTCTGTCGGCAGCTACATTCCCGGCGGACGGTATCCGATGTTTGGGTCCGCGCAAATGAGCATCATTCCGGCCAAAGTCGCCGGGGTGGAAAACGTGTATGCCTTCACACCTCCGGTCAAGGGGAAGGGGTTCTTTCCCGCCACTGTGAACGCCATGAAGAAGGCGGGGGCGGACCGCATCTTCATCCTGGGCGGAGTTCCGGCACTGGCCATGATGGCCTTCGGCATGGGGGTTTTCGAACCCGTGGACATGCTTTGCGGGGCCGGCAACAAGTTCGTGGCCGAGGCGAAGCGGCAACTGTACGGCCGCTGTGGTATTGACCTGCTGGCGGGACCCACGGAAATCATGATCATCGCAGACGATTGCGCCGACCCGGCCATCGTGGCGTGTGATCTTCTCGGGCAGGCGGAGCACGATCCCAACAGCGGCATCGCCCTGATCTGCTTTAGTGAGGAATTCGCCCGCCGGTGCGAGCGGGAAGTTGATCTCCAACTCGAGGTTCTCCCTACCAAGGATGTAGCTTCCCTCTCCTGGCGGGATAACGGGAAGATTTACATCGCCGGCAGCCGGGAAGAAGCTGTGGCATTAGCCGACGATTACGCCCCTGAGCACCTCGAAATCCAAAGCGAGGACGATGATTACTATCTGGAGAACCTCCGCAACTACGGTTCCCTGTTCGTGGGTGCGGAGACGACCGTCGCCTACGGCGACAAGTGCATCGGCACGAATCATATCCTGCCCACCAGCCGCACGGCGCGTTATACCGGCGGCCTCTGGGTGGGAAAGTTCCTCAAGACGGTGACTTATCAGAGGATGACGCCGGCCGCCAGTAAGCTTATCGGAGAGGTGACCGAACGCCAGTGTGCGGCCGAACGAATGCTCGCCCACGCGATTACGGCCAGGATTCGGGTGGAGCGGTATTCCTAGTTCGGGAACAAGCAGCAGATTGAGGTGACGCCAATGACCGTCGATTCCATCGATCAGGAACAACCGCGCAGCCGTGGAAGCGATCAGCTCAAAGGCCGGATCGCGATCGTGACGGGCGCGGCCATGGGGCTGGGTAAAGCCATCGCCGAGGCCATGGCGAGGGAGGGAGCAACCGTCGTCGTAGACGATATCGACGAAGCCAACGGCAGGGCTGTTGCCCAAAGCATCGTGGAGGCCGGTGGGCAGGCGGTCTTCCAACCTGGCGATGTCTCGAAGGTCAACGACGTTCGCGAGCTTATCAGGACAACTGTGGAACGGTACAAGCGTATTGATATCCTGGTGAATAATGCCGGCCTGCAACACATCGCTCCCATCACTGAATTCACGGAGGAGAGATGGAACTACCTGATCGGCGTGATGCTGACGGGGCCTTTCCTGACTACCAAGTACGCCTTCCCGCACATGCAGGCGCAGAAGCGGGGACGGATTATCAATATCAGCTCAACCCAGGGGCTGGTGTCCGCGGAATTCAAGTGCGCTTACGTGGCGGCTAAACATGGCGTCCTGGGCCTGACCAAAGTAACGGCTTTGGAGGGAGCGCCGCACGGCATCACGGCGGTCGCCGTGTGTCCCTGCTTCATTCGCACCCCGCTGGCCGAAAAACAGATTGCGGGTCAAGCGAAGTTTCACGGCATGCCGGAGCAGGAGGTAGTGGAAAAAATCATGCTCGCCCCCGCCGCCCTGAAGCGCCTGCTGGAGCCGGAAGAGGTGGCCGCCCTGGTGGTGTACCTCGCGACGGACGTGGCGCAATGCATTACCGGCTCGGCGGTCCCCATCGACTGCGGCTGGACGGCGCGGTAGCGGCACTTTGCCATCGTCGGGAATTTGAGCGTGGCGCGTCAATTTAGTGTCCTGAATCAAAAGTTCGTTGAATAAGCCCGTCAGCCGACGGGCGAAAGATTGTAGCCCACGGCCCCGCAGGGCGGGATGGGCCAGCGAGCCCTCCCTCACCCCCATCCCCTCTCCCACTCGGGCGGGAGAGGGGTGCCAAAGGCGGGGCGGGGGCACTCCACCCCAGGGCTTGCGCCCTGGGCTACAATCTTCCGCCCCAGACGGGGCTGCGAAAAGGCCGCCCGCACGAGGAAGAATGTGTTAACGACCTTACGAAACACGACACTAGGACAGGACCGCAAGAAATCTACACCTGAGCCGTCACGCTATCATCCCGGAGGTCCTTCATGCGCATGCATAGATTCGTCAAAAGCATTCTCGTACTCTTGCTTCTTCCCGCCGGCGTTCTGGCGCAGGAAAAGGTGATACGCGCAATTAACGAGGTCGAGCCCTGGCAGCAAGTCGGCCAGCAGCCCTACGAATTCACTTGGACACAGCGCGAGCAAGACCCACACACGCTGGTGGACTTCGAAGACATGCAGGGCTGGACCCTCGAGCTCTACGATGGCGCGCAAGGAGAATTGCGGCGTAGCCGTGAGCAACAAATGTGGGGCGAGTACGTGGCCAAGATTGTCTACTCCGGAGCGCGTCCTGAAAGCCGCGTGATCGCACGCCCGCCGCAGCCCATTTCCATTCCCGGCCGGTTTGATTCGATCGATTTGTGGGGCTACGGGAATCGCTGGGAGTGGGTGCCCGATCCCACCACGCCGCCCGCGGATGTCGCGGTTCTAATCCAGGACGCGCACGGCAAGGAATTCCGCGTTCAACTCACCGCCATCCTCTGGAAGCAGTGGTGGCTAATTCACCGCCGCATCCCACGTGAAATCCTGGACCAAATTGTGCTGCCGGCGAAATTTAGTGGAATCGAGCTGGCCAAGGCAACGAACCAGCAGCCGCGCTACTTCTTCTGTGATTCCCTCGCGTTCTACACGGAGGAACTGAAGCCGCTCAAGTTCGCAGCACAGCCGAAACGCAATTTAAAGCCGTATCGCGGCGAAATCGTGGGTACAAACACGGGGCCTGAAACCTTGCCTTTCCCAACCCGCGAGGAGACCATCCTGCCCACGAATTTCGAGAAGAATTTCAAGGTGACGGTGCGGGAAATCGGGCCGCGCCGCTTCGAGTTGCGCTACGTGGGGCCGGACTCGACTGTTGTTTATGAATATCAGCCTGCAAAGGGTGGTCTGGATGAGCTGACGGCGCGCCTGAACGGCGGTTCGGCGTTTAAACCCCTGGAAGGTGGAGGGGTGCGGCTGGTGAGCACGCCCACGGGGACTGTGGCGCAGGGTGAACTCATCGGGGCCGGCTTGGCGAATGACGCTGTGCAGGCCAAGTTCCGTATGGGATCGCAGTGGGTGGAATACCGGTTGCAACTTTGGCAGAAGTCACTGGTGCTGGACGTCTGGTGCGAGGGCGGCGAAGCCACTGAATTGAGCTTCGGTCGCGTCTCCGGCGTGAGCCACCCCCGGCTTATCACCGTGCCCTACATCACTTACAGTTACGCAAATCCACGCGTCCTGATGTCGGGCGAGGCGGCCAGTCTCGCCTTCACCTCCATCTGGTTCGATTGGTATCGCTCCAACGCATCTGAACCATATTTCACCGCCCAGCCAAAAGTGGACGGCGATAGCGCCGAGATCAATGGCGGGATGCGCTATTTGCCGAAGACTGACGGCTTGAGAAACAATCTCTACGAGAGGATCTTCATCACCAATTCCCCCAATTACGAGGAAACACTTCCCTCCATTCCGAATCCCCCCTCTTTGCGGCAGGCGGAAGGCAAACAGGTTCTTTGGACCGTGACGGAGCCGGAGTCATTCCAGAAGGATCACCAGCGTTGCGCGCGCATCCGCTCGTACGGTCTGGACCGGGTCATGCAGCACAGCCACGAGGTCACTTGGCGCGACGAGGGTGACAGTAACACGCTCAAGCTGCACGCCGCGCCGCAAAAGGGCGGAGACGCCATGCTGAAATGGTACATCGAGGCCCAAAACAACCTGGGATGGCTGCAAGGCGTCTACACCAACTACTGCGACTTCAATACCTTGAACGAAAACTGGAATCCCGACCATGTGCAGCGCGTGCCAGAGGGTGAGTGGCGGCGCGCTTGGCCGCGCAATTACGCCCTGAAGCCCGCCAAGGCCACGGAGTTCGATGAGTTTTATGCGCAACGCATCAAGCAGAAATTTGGCGTGAAGATGTCCTACACTGATGTGCACACGGCGGTTGGTCCCTGGTCCTATTGCGACTTCGACGCACGTGTACCCGGCGCGGGAACCTTCGCCGCAACCTTCTACGCCTACGGACAACTGCTGCGCAACGACCAGCAGGTCTATGGCCCCACGCAATCCGAAGGCACCTACCAGTGGATGTACGCGGGATTGACCTCGGGAAGCTACGGCTGGGTTTACACCAAGCTCAATCTGCTTACCGAACCGCTCAATGTGTCTTTCAAGCTCAGGAAGATCGGCCCACTCGAGTGCGATTACGGCATGGGGGACACCGGCTACTACCTGAGCCAACTTGACAAGGACTGGGACACCTCACCGAAAAAGCGCGCCTATCTTGACCTCTTCCTTGCCACGACGATTGCTTACGGGAACATGGGCTGGCTGCCCACGGAGTTCGACCCCTCGGGGCCTTTCAACGTCGAAGCCACGGCGCGGTCTTACTACCTGATGCAACAGTTACAGCAGCAATACGCTTTCAATGAACCCAGAATCATCGAATACACGGACCACAGTGGGAAGTTCCTCACGCCCAGTCAGGCGCTGGCCGCCGGAGCGCTGGCGGAAGCCCACCTGCACGTCGTGTACGAGAACGGAACCGAGGTCTACGTCAACCGAGCCTCCAGCGGGACCTGGAGCGTGAAAGATCCGTCCGGGACGCTTTTTGAACTGCCCGTCTCCGGCTGGCTGGCATTCAACGTCCGAAACCACTTCTTTGAAATCTCTTCCAATGTGGGTGGACGGCGGCTTGACTATGTGCGGTCGCCCGAGTTCGAATTCCTCGACGGGCGCGGGCAGTGGACAGAGCACGGCGACGTGGGGTCCACGGGAAGTGTGGCCCTGCGCCATGGGGACAGCGGCTTATTGGAATTGATCGATATTTACGGCAATGACCGTATCGCCTTCCGGGCCGGGGCAGGAACGGCCTTGATGGCCTATGACGCCGAAGGCAAAAGCCTGGGCAAAGTCGAGTTCACATCTCCGCAGGACGGCTGGCATCAGTTCAAGCCGGTACCCGGCGGCCGGCGATACGTGTTTGAAGCCGCGCCGTAAGGGCATGTGCGGCCTCCCTTCATGTTAAGCTAACTGGGGATGCGTATATTAGCCACGCCACGATCAGGCAGGCCGATTTCGGAATTAGGCCAATCAGCGCCGGAGGTGGCATCGTCAAAGTCAAGATTGAGTTAGATATTGATTTTCGCATGGTTACGCAGCCGGAGTGACCGGTCAGATTCACCGGGGCAGTCCTTATCACCTGCGCATTCGCGGGGGTGAAAGACTGGTGCCTAGGTGCATTAGTAATCGTAATTTTTCATGACTCGCGGAAGGGCAGGGTTTTAGCCCCGCCGCCTCTGGGCGTGAGGTTGAACGGGCCTTTAGGCACTGAAGCCATGTTACTTCAGGGGCTAAAGCCCCGCCCTTCCGCCCCCGATAAACAGTGTCGCTAACTTCTGCAACTTAGCACTAGACACTGGTGCTGGGTGAGTTGGCACAAAGAGGGCTATATGCTGGTGGCGGGGCCGGACATCCATTCAATCGCGAACGGCCGAGTGCTGGAATCGGAATGGTTGGAAACCGCGCCTGCTTTGGCAGCGGAGCGGAATCTTCGTGATCTGGTCCACCTCAACCGGTGGTTCGGGGGGCATCGCGCTCTTCTGCAAGTGCTCCAAAAACTGGTACATCCTCAGGATCGATTTTCGGTCCTCGACGTAGGCGCGGCGTCCGGAGACATGGGGAAATGCATAAGCAGGAGTTACAAGCACGCAGTTGTGGTATCGCTCGATCATCGAATTACGCACTTGCGGCCGGCGACACCGCCGCGCGTCGTTGCCGACGCCTTCGCGCTGCCATTTCGTGACCACAGCTTCGATTATGTGTTTTGCTCGTTACTGCTCCATCACTTCTCTGACCGACGTGCGGTTGCGCTGGTGGGCAAACTTCTCCGCTTCGCCCGTCGAGCTTTGATCGTCCTGGATGTCGAGCGTCACCCCCTGGCTTACTTCTTCCTGCCGTTGACCAGGTGGCTCCTCTACTGGAGCGATCTCACCGTCCACGATGGGCGTGTCTCGGTGGCGGCCAGCTTCAAAGCAGATGAGCTGCGCGGAATTGGGCAGCAAGCCGGGGCGAAGGAGGCACAGATCCGGAGACACTGGCCTTGGTTTCGAATCTCGATGGTGATCCCCTCTAATCCGAATGATCGGCGCGACACATGGGCTGGAGAAACTGCCTGATGGAAAGGCACGAGATTCTCATAGCCGGGGGCGGGCCGGCGGGAGCGGCGGCAGCAATTACCGCACGTCAGGAGGGATCTCCCGTCCGGCTCATCGAAAGAGCTAAGACTTCGCGGCACAAAGTCTGTGGTGAATTCATCTCTCCCGGGACTCGGGAGTTCATGGAAGCATTCCACTTGTGGGATGAATTTGCCTCACTCGGCCCTTGCCCCCTCCGACGATACACTCTGTACCTTGGGAAGCACACGAAGCAGTGGACGCTTCCCGAGTGTGCATGGGGATTGAGCCGGTTGCAATTGGACCGGCTGCTACTCAGCAAGGCTGCTGCTCTGGGCGCCGTGGTACGCCGCGGGGAAACATGTGACGGCTCGCAGGGATACGGTGCTGAAGCGCGCCTGATTGTGGCTTGCGGGCGTAAACCGTCCACGGCGCGCGGGGAACGGCTGTTTGGCTTCAAAGCTCATTTCGACGGCCCGTCAGATGATGCAGTCGAGCTCTTCTTCGACGCGCACGGATATGTCGGCGTCAGCGGCATCGAGGAACACCTGACCAACGTGTGCGGCATCGCGCGGGAGTCCATATTACGGAAATATGATTTTGAATTCGACGAATTCATCCGTCGCTCGCTGCCCTTGGCTGAACGCTTGGCGCCTCTGCGCCGGCGAATGCGCTGGATGGTGGTCGCCCCCCTCGCGTTTTCATTCCCCGCACCTACGGATCGCAGAGATCACGTTTATACGGCGGGCGACTCGCTGGGTTGTGTCGATCCTTTCACGGGCTTCGGGATTCTAAGAGCGCTGTTAACGGGACGGCTTGCGGGATTAGCGGCTGCGCGAGGGATCCCGAGTGCAAAGTACCACCTGGCGTGCAGATCCTTGCTTGGGCGACCGTATGTGGTCGCGTCGCTGTTGCGCCGTCTTGTCGGGTATACGCAACTTCACCATCTGGCACGCTATCTTCCAGGGCCGCTAATATTTCGCTGCACCCGCACAAGCCTAAAGAGAGCTATCGAAACCACACGTCTCCTGTGAAATAGCGAACTTGCAACTTAGAAAGTGTTCTTCACCTTAATCATGACGACGCCGTGGTTGGGGACCGTCGCCTCAAAGTGGTCCGTGAAAACACCCAGCTCCTTATGCGCCCAAAGATCCCGCACCGACACCTTCTCGCCCATGCCGATATCACTGAAATACACAGTGACGGGATTGGCGGAATAGTGCCCCCGATTGAAAAGGCCCACGGCTTTACTGTCGTCAGCGAGAGGTTTCATCCAAACTTCCAGCGGCCCTTCCTGAGCAACCCGGCGTCCTTGGATGCCCGCCGGGTCCTGATCGACGGCGATCGCTTCGCGGTTGATTAAGATGGCAAGCAAAGCCGGAGTCAATTTGGTGAGGTCGGTGCTGGTGAGCAAGGGTGCGGCGAGCAGACACCACAGGCTCATCTGGGTGCGATACTCTTCGATGCTCATGCCGCCGTTCCCGACCTGAAGCATGTCGGGATCGTTCCAATGGCCCGGTCCGGCAAATCGCTCCAAGCCGTTCTGTCCAAAGCCCGCCAGCGCCATTGACTCCCATTTATCCTGGATGTCGGAGGTCGTCCGCCAGAGATTCCCCCCCACGGATGCACCCCACGCCCAAACTCGGTCCATGTCCGTGGACAGGCATAGAAGGTATAGCATGGGCCGTCCGGTTTTCATGATCGCTTGGTGCATTCTCTCGTAGGCTACGATCTTATCTTGGGTTGCGCGGCAGTTATCGTACTTCAAGAAATCGGCTCCCCAATCGGAGTAACTCTGGGCATCTTGTTCCTCGTGCCCCAAGCTGCCTTCCAAACCGGTACACGTCTTGACCTCCGGCGAAGAATAGAGACCAAACTTCAAACCCTTGCTGTGAATGTAATCGCCCAACGCCTTCATGTCAGAGAAACGTTCGTTCGGGTGTATGAAGCCTGCCGCGTCGCGCTTTCCAGCCCAACAATCATCGATATTCACGAATTCATAGCCGGCCGCTTTCATGCCGTTTGATACCATGGCGTCCGCCTGCGCCCGCACGATCGCCTCAGTCACCTTGCAGCGGTACGCGTACCAGCTATTCCAGCCCATCGGCGGCGTGAGGGCAAGCTGAGTTCCCTGAGCGAATAAGGTCCCGCCCAGGAGAAGAAAAATCATCAGGACCAAACCGGGGCAAACACCCCAGTGGCTACTTTTTGTTATCAAAGGTAACTCCCCCACCCGGCGCGTGAAAACACAAGGTCAATGGACGATAGGATCGAGGATTTCCATTTGGGCATCCTAAGCCACGGCAGTATACACCCCACCGGTTGTTTCGCAACCGCAATTTTGCAATTTTGCATTCCGGAAGCCTGCGCGTCATGGGGCAGCGAGGAATGCGTCTTCGGGGGGTGAACTCAACCGTCGCCTTGATCCGTTTCCCAAGCAATTTTCCAAACACCTCTTATTTCCTCCTCTTCCTTTCAGCAACTACTCCGTGACAGATGTTTCTGACTTGTGCTTAAATTTATGGTAGGGCAAAGTCACGTGGAAGGGTCTTCACCTTACGCGACGACTGCTGTACACACAAAATTTCAATGCAAGGAGGAGCTATGAAACGAATGCTGATCTCGTGGGCGGCAGGGCTGGCGTTACTGGCCGCTACTACATTACCGGTGGTTTTTCACGCGCAACCTGGATCTCCCCAGCCCAGCGCGCCGCCGGCGACTCCCCGCGCAGCCGCGGCTAGTCCGGCGCCTCAGCGTCATCCGCGGATTGAGGCGGCCATCCGTCATCTGGAGGAAGCCAAGCACGAGCTTGAGGCTGCCGAAGGTGGTTTCCATGGGCACCGGGATAAGGCCATAGGGCACGTGAACCAAGCGCTCGAGGAATGCCACAAGGCGCTCGCGTCTGGCAGATAGTCTCTATCCCCCAGGCCAGCTTCTTGCTTAGGTCGGAACTGGCCATCCGCAGTTGACCCGGTTCGGTCCTTGCCACGAAAATGGGATGGGGCGGCAGTCCGACATGCCGCCCCATTCGGCCGCTTCTTGCCAATTCCCTTCACTCCAGGTCAGAACAAACCACTTCAGAAATGGACAGGCGTGGAAGGGTGACTTTTGCCCCTCCTGCCCGCGTCCATATATCGCTTGACAAGAGGCGAAGAAAAAGCGAATATCAATTCACCCTATATTTGGAGCTTCTCGATGCCCTCGATTGCTGAAGTGCCCACTACACCTGCCCAAACGGCGCAATTTGTGGGGATCGCCCGCTTGGCGGCCGAAAGTCCCCTGGTCCGCGAGCGCGCCGAGGTGGAGTTCTTTGCCCTCCCCTGCCGCTCCGCGCTCAACCGCGAATCGAGCGGGCGTATGCCCTTCGCCTGGACCATCAATCCCTACCGGGGATGTGAGTTCGGCTGCAAATACTGCTACGCCCGGTATACGCACGAGTTTATGGAGATGTGGGACGGAAAAGACTTTGAGCGGAAGATCTATGCCAAAGTCGGGTCGCCGGAACTGCTACGCGCGGAACTCCGCCAAGTCAAGGACAAGGGCTTGCCCATCGCTCTCGGTACGGCGACCGATCCCTATCAGCCGGCGGAAAAGCAGTTCGAGATTACCAAGCGCATGCTGGAAGTCTTCGCCGAGTTCCGAGGGCTGGAATTTTCAATTACCACGAAGTCCGCCCTGATTCTTCGCGACCTCGAGTTGCTAAGGCTGGTCGCCGCCCGGCACCGCTTCAGCATTCACATGACCATAACCACAACAGATGAACGCCTGGCGCGCCTGCTCGAGCCCAAGGCCCCGCCCGCAGCAAGGCGGCTCGAAGCTGTCAAGCAGTTGTCTGAAGCAGGGATCCTCGTGGGCGTGAACGCCATGCCGATCCTGCCGGGACTCAACGATTCCGAGAGGTCACTCGAAACCCTGACGCGTGCGGCGTCCGAGGCTGGTGCAAAGTTCCTTTACGGGAACATCCTTTTCCTGACACCTTCCGCCATGAAGCAGTTCATGCCTTTCCTGGAAAAGGAGTTTCCGCGACTGGTCAAGCAGTATCGCAAACTCTACGCTCACTCGGCCTACCTGAACGGCGAATACAAAGAGCGCATGACGAAGCTGCTGGCGGGACTCCGCGCCCGATACGGATTGGAAGGCAATCACGGCGAACCGCCGCCGGCTGCCAGACACCCACAAATGGCTTTGCCGTTCGAGACCTTGGAGGGAAGCGCATCTCGCCGGCTACTCACGCCTTGCAGCTAAGACAAGACTCTCTGTGTCCTCCGTGCCTTTCGAGCCTTAACACAGAGCACACGGAGCATCTCAGTGACCTCCGTGTTGAAGCTCTTCTGGCCACGGAGGGGTTAGGTTCGAGAAGAAATCTTCGTGCGTCGGCGAGAGCTGTGGCGCGGATGCAGGGCGTCTGCGCGACCCGCTTTCAGTGGTTTATGGTCATGTTCTCGAATAGGAACAAGCCGGACTTCCCTGCCACCACAATGTCCAAGTCGCCGTCACCATCGATATCCACCACAGGAATCTGCATGCCACCGCCCGTGCGGGTGCTGTAATCGATGACGTGCCGCCTCCACTGTATTTCATTCCCCACTTTGATAGGTTCGTACCAGTAGATTCCCAGCGGTTCGTGGCTGCCCGGATCGTGACCATTGTGGGCAAAGTATCGCTTGCCCGTTACGATATCCATGTGCCCGTCGCCCATCAAGTCCACCAAGGTCAAGGCGTGGGCCTGGGACCAGCTATTGTCAATCAGATGCTTGATCCAAGTCCGTTTGCCCTCCGCATCTTTCTTCTGCTCGTACCAGAAGATTCCGTAGTCGTGGCCCAGGGAAGTGACAATGTCCGGCAGTCCGTCGCCGTTCACGTCCAGCGCATAAATGAACCCCGTTGCCCCCAGATCGAATTCGGGATGGAAAATCCACTGGCCTGTGCGGGGGTCGGGAGGTGCTTCAAACCATCCCTTGGGCGTAATGATATCGGTGCGCCCATCGCCGTTAACGTCTCCCGCGCCGATGCCGTGGCCGTAACTCTTTGGACTTACGACGTGAGGGACCCACGCGGAATCGCCTCCTTTGCCCGACAACTCGTACCAGGTCAAGGGAAACTTCGGATCACCAAACTGGGGCAAAAGTTGTTGCGGCTTGCCCGTGTTGAGAATGTCCACCAGGAATGCGAATTCCACCGGTGAGCGCGATTCGATCACGTGCTTCTGCCATGGCTTGTCCTGCGCCCCAGGGTTTTCCCACCAAGTCAGCGGATCAGCCCAATACGAACAGCTCACAATATCCGGATACCCGTCGCCGTTAACGTCGATAACGAGGTCGCTAAGATCTTCCAGGTAGAAATCACTATAAGGCAAGCTGCGAAACTTGTGTTTGATCCAGCGCGGCCCCTCGCCAGGCGCAGCGGGGGGCGTCTGCTCGAACCAGTTTTCCCCGGAGACGATGTCCAACTTGCCGTCCCGGTTCATATCCGCAATCGCCACGGTCTCGCTGGGGCCCAAGTCAATCGTGTGCTTGCGAAAGGGAATCTCATCCGAGCCTTGGGCGTCGGTACGGGGGATAAACCAAAGAGCCGACGCCGCCATGGCAAGAAGTGCGAACATTACCAAGAGCCTGGCCCCTGCCCTTCTGTAAATCCGACTCACGCTAGCAAAATTCACACTCATGGGAA
The DNA here is from genome assembly GCA_963832915.1 of uncultured Acidobacteriota bacterium. Classification (GTDB taxonomy): domain Bacteria; phylum Acidobacteriota; class Terriglobia; order UBA7540; family UBA7540; genus CAVROP01. The sequence goes on along the minus strand of CAWHWE010000049.1, from coordinate 57,636 downwards.
CCCCCAATAACTCAGTTGTCAGTCGTCAGTAAAACCCCAACTCAAGAAAGGGAGAATCTCGGTGGGCCTGCGCCTGCAATCAGAGCGAGATTCCTCGCTTCCCTCGGAATCACACTTGAGCACTTCCGGTCGCGGAAGGTCACCTGACTCCTCAAGGTTTACTGACAACTGACAACTGAGATCTGACGACTGACAGCAACCTGACACCTGTTCTCCCGCCCTCGCTCTACTGAATGCCCACTTCCTTGGCCAAACCTCGAATGAAGCGCAATCCTTGTTGCGCCAGCTCATCGCCGGAGGGAGTGATGTCGCGCCAGATGGCAGCCGCCGCAGCGAGGTCTGGCTCGGGCTGCGCGAACGATTCGATGGTCATCCACCCCTCGTAGCCTATATCCTTCAACGCCTTCATCACCCCTAGCCAATCATTGTGCCCGGTCCCCGGAATGCCGCGGTCGTTTTCAGAGATGTGGACATGCCCCAACTCCCTGGCGACAGACCGCAGCGCTTCTGCCGGATGCCGCTCTTCGATGTTGGCGTGGAAAGTGTCAAAGTGGATTTTGACGTTGGGCGCGTCAATCTCGTGAACCAGGCGAGCCGCATCCTCTAGCGTGTTGAGGAAATAAGTCTCGAAACGGTTGAGCGGCTCCAGACAGATCGTGACATCGCGCTCCTGAGCATAGCGCGCCGCCTCCTGCAATCCCTCCACAGCCCAATTCCACTCTGCGGGAGTGCGGCGGCAGCCGGTCATCACACCCAGGCCGGCATACATCGGACCGCAGACCAGGCGAGCCCCAAGCTCGGCGGTGCGGTCTACGCACGTCTTCAGAAACTCCATTCCCCTGGCCCGCACCTCGGGCTGGGGGCTCACCAAGTGGCACTCGCGCGGTATAACGCTGCACGTAGTGCATTCCAGCTTATTCTTCTCCAGCATCTTTCGAACTGCAGGTATGTCCGCAGGCTCCTGCGGGGATAGAAACAGCTCAGCCCCATCGAAGCCCCACTCCCGGATCCGGGAGAACAACACCGCTTGGCTTTCACCCACGCGCGTCGTCCAGACCATCGTATTGACGCCATATTTCATGCGCGAATCTCCTTAGGCTCTGCGTGAGTACCGGGCCGGGCTATCGTCGGCTGGTAATTGTTGTGCTCGCGCAAGAAACCCTTCACTTGACCCCGTCGGCTGACGGGCTGGTGAAAGCGCCGGTCGCGGGAAACTCTCTCCCCTTGGGAAAGGGCAAACACCCCATTCCGCATTCCAGCGATGCTTCAATCGTGGCTCAAACCACCTTCCAGGGTTTTCGATATTCCTTGGTGAGCATCTTGTTGGCTTCCGCGTCCCCCACAAACTGTTCTTTGTCTCGATCCCAATGCAACTTCCGGCCCAGCTTGTAAGAGATGTTTCCGACAATGCAAGCGCTGGTCGCCCGGTGGGTTGTCTCAATATCGCCATGGGGCTTCTTCCTGGACCGAACGCATTCCAGAAAGTTCTCCACATGGGGCTGATGTTGAGCCGTACCGTCGCCCGTTTCCACTGCCGTGGAACCAAACGTTTCCCAGCCGTCATGGACCAAATCCAATGGCCAGATCGTGTAGCCCTCGCGATTCACGAAGAGCGTTCCTTCCGTGCCGTAGAACTCCATGCCATATTGATGGCCATCGGGGCCGCGTCCGGCACGATTGTAAAACTTCACCAGCGTGCCATTCTCATTTGCGGCCGAACCGGGATACTCGTAAGTCGCCTCAAGGGTATCGGGAATTTCAAACACGCCGGAGGAAATGTACTGACCTCCGGAAACCGCCACTGTCCGCGGGGCATCGACCCCCAGCCCCCAATGAACGATATCGATCAAGTGAGGCGCCCAATTCGTCAATTCGCCGCCACCAGTATCCCAGAAGCCACTCCATCCCATATGGCGGTTGCGGTTGTAGTGGTGATAGGGCGCTGGTCCTAGCCACACGTCCCAGTCGAAACCCTCCGGTGGGTCAGTGTCCGGGTAAGGCGCTCGCATCCTCGACTGCACCGAAGTCCCCTCCAAAACCCAGGTATCAGCCTCCGTCACCCGGCCGATCCTCCCGCTGCGGATAAGCTCGGCGACTTTCTGGAAGTGCTCACCCGACCGTTGTTGAATCCCGCACTGGACCACACGGTTGTTCCTGTTGGCCGCCTCCACCATCCTCCGACCTTCCAGGATGGTGTGCGAAACTGGCTTTTCCACATACACGTCTTTGCCGGCTTCACACGCCGCGATCATGGGAATGGCGTGCCAGTGTTCAGGTGTGGCGACAATAACCGCGTCGATATCCTTGTGCTCCAGAAGCTTGCGAAAGTCCTTGTAATTTTTCACCTTCTCCGACGCGAGATTGAGACCCGTCAGCGTCTCGCTGAGGCGCAAGTCCCAAACGTCGCAGAGCGCCACTACGTCAACTTGATTCGTCTTAATGAAGGAGCCCAGATCATAACGCCCCTGACCTCCCGAACCGATCAGCCCTACACCAATGCGATCGTTGGCTCCTAGGACGTTTCGCACCGCAGGACCTGCGGAAAGAGCCAGACTCACCGTTCCTAGTACTGCGGATTTATTAAAATCCCGCCGCGACATTTTCAAGCCTTCCATCATAACCTCCTCCAGAGCGTGCCTCGAGCGTTTGCATGCCGATAATCTCCTGCGCTCTGTGCACCATTGAAAAACCCGAAGCGCAAGTCCCTCCGAATCGCCCTGCATTATACAACCCCGCGTTGGAAAATAAAGAGGTATGAATGTGGGGGGCACTACAGGAAAGTAAGTGTTCGAAAGGCCCGTTCAGGCCGTGCCATCCTGTTTCACGGGATGGGCCCAGCCTTCCAAAGCGTGAGTCCTGATTCCTGAATCCTAAATCCTTTTCGTACTGACCCAACTCTCGATCCGCTCCAAAGCCCTCTGGATATTCTCCACGGAATTAGCGAAAGAGAAGCGCAGATAACCTTCGCCCCACTGCCCAAATGCGGTCCCACCCAGGCACGCCACGCCGGCTTCATTCAATATAGCGTCTGCCAATGCATGGGAATTCCACTTCGTTTCCCTGATATTGGGAAATACGTAAAAGGCTCCGCGCGGCTGCCGGCAACTGAAGCCAGGGATGCGGTTCAACCCTTCCACGATGACGCTGCGCCGCCGCCGGAATTCCTCGCGCATGACGCCCACGGAACTTTGATCGCCTCGCAACGCTTCCATCCCTGCGATCTGGCTAAAGCTGGCGGTGCAGGAATTGGAATTAGTCATCAACTGCGCCACTTGCCGCGCCAGGTCCGCCCGCATCACCCCCCAACCCATCCGCCAGCCGGTCATGGCATAGGTCTTGGAAAATCCGTTCAGGATAATTGTCCAGTCCTTCATGCCTGGAAACTGCGCCAGGCTCGAATGCTCACCTTCGTAGATCAGCCGATGGTAGATTTCGTCAGAAAGGACGGGGATTTCGCGCCCCGCGAGTTTGCCTGCAAGAGCCTTCAGGCCATCACGGCCCATCACGCCGCCCGTCGGATTCTGAGGGCTATTCAGGATGAGCAAGCGTGTGCGGTCAGTGATCTTGTCGATGATTTCTTCCGCATCCACATCGAAGTCCCGATCCTCCCGCAACCCATACGGAACGGCCCGTCCCCCCACAAAGCTGATCATGGATTCATAAATGGGAAAGCCGGGATTGGGATAAAGAACTTCATCGCCCTCATCCACCAGCGCCAGAATGACGAAGAACATGATGGGCTTGCCGCCGGGCGTGACGACCACTTCATTCGGGTCAACCGGAATTCCCAAATAACCCGAGGTGTACTCAGCCACAGCTTCGCGGAGCTCAGGCAAGCCGGCGGAAGGCCCGTAATGCGTCCAACCGTCGTGTAGTGCGCGCGTGGCGGCCTCCACGATATGGGCAGGAGTGGAGAAATCAGGCTCTCCAATCTCCAAGTGAATAATCTCCTTCCCCTGTGCTTCGAGGGCGCGGGCACGTACCAGAACTTCGAAAGCACTCTCGGTGCCCAGCCGTGACATGCGCTCGGCCAAGCGAATCGCCCTTTGCGCGACTGCACTCATTGTGACCTCCCCTCCACGTCTAAAAAGGACTTGCGAGGTTCCGAGTCGTCCGCCAGTAGGAATGGTGAACTCCTCGGAACGATCCATCAGTTGACGGACTAAACGGTTTTTCCAGCATCCTGTTCGGCTCGCCGCCTGACCTGGATTTGCGCCATCTTTTCGTAAAACAGCAGGATGCCGGAATGATCCTTCTGGCCTTTACCTTCTATTTGCAGGCTCTTCAAAATCTCCATGACTTGAGCAGTCAGGAAGAGCGGAACTCCAACCTGGCGGGCGGTCTCCAGGGCATTGGCAAGATCCTTTACGTGCAGATCAATCTTGAAGCCAGGTTCAAAATTATTGTCCATTACGCGCAATGCCTTTGCCTCCAGAACATTGCTGCCTGCCAAGCCGCCGCGAATCGCGTTGTAGATGAGCGCCGGGTTGACGCCCGCCTTCGTTCCCAGAACCAGTGCTTCTGACATCGCCGCGATGTTCAGCGCCACGATGATCTGGTTGGCGAGTTTGGTGACGTTACCACTTCCGATGCCACCGACTCGAACCACGGCCTTCCCCATTGATGAGAGAATAGCCTTACATTCTTCGAAAAGACTCTCTTCCCCCCCTACCATAATGGACAGCGTCGCGTTAATAGCTCCGGGCTCCCCACCGCTGACGGGAGCATCGAGAAATCTCACACCTTTCCCCGCCAGAATCTCTCCCAATTCCCGGGAGACGACCGGCGAGATCGAACTCATGTCGATGACGATAGTCCCCGGCGCCGCCCCTTCGATGACTCCGTCCTTCCCCAAAACGACCTGCTTTACTTCCGGAGAGTTGGGGAGCATCAAGATAACGAGCGGGCACGTCCCTGCCACGTCCTTCGGACTTGAAGCTTGCACGGCGCCTAGATTAACGAGTTCCTGAACTGGCGCAGAGTTGATGTCATGTACGGTGAGAGAGTGCCCCGCCTTTAGAAGATTTTTCGCCATCGGCTTGCCCATGATGCCCAGCCCGATAAACCCAATATGTTTCACCGTTTCCTCCTTGTGTAATTCGACAATTGCACGCCTTGTGGCTTTATATCAGAAAACATTGCCGCAGGCTTCCAGTTTCTATTTTCCAGTTTCTGATTTCTGCTTTTCCTACGGATGCAGCAGGATTTTGCCGAAGAATTCCCGGCTTTCCATTTTCCTTTGGGCGGCTGCGGCTTCCTGAAGCGGGAAGGCAGAGTCAATCACGGCTTTCAGCTTACCCCGGGCGATGAATTTGAGGGCCTCGAGCAGTTCGGCCTTTCCGCCCATAAAGGAACCCAGAATTGTGCGCTGGCGGCCAAACAGGCTCTGCATGTTAAGCTTCACTTCTCCGCCGCTGGTCACACCGCAAGTCACCAACCGTCCATAGGTAGCCAGAGAGTTGAAGCAATCGTTCCAAACAGCGGCGCCAACGTGCTCGACAATCACGTCCACGCCGCGCTTTCCCGTAAAGCGCCTGACCTCCCCGGAAATCGATTGCTGGCTGTGGTTAATGACTTCGTCGGCCCCCAGGGCCCTCGCCTTGTCGAGCTTCCAATCCGCTCCGGCAGTGGCAATCACGCGGGCGCTCACTGACTTTGCGACTTGGATGGCAGCGCTGCCCACGCCGGAGCCAGCCCCAATCACCAGCACATCCTCACCCGGCTTGAGTTGAGCGCGAGTGAACAACATGTGCCACGCGGTGAGAAAAACCAGCGGTACTGCGGCAGCCTCATCAAAACTCAGGCCACCAGGGATGGGTATAACATTGACCTCCGGTGACTTTACATACTCCGCATAGCCGCCGTCCACGAAGACCCCGAAAACCGTATAACTTCGGCACGTGCTGTCCAGCCCCTTGAAACACATCTCGCACTGCCCACAACTGACCCCCGGGCTAAGTAGGACGCGCTCACCGGCCTTCACGCGTTTGACTAGCGAGCCCACCTCCGCCACCTCGCCGGAAATATCGCTGCCCAAAATATGGGGGAGTGGAAGCTTCCAATCGCTGACTCCCTGCCGAAGCCAAAGGTCCAGGTGATTCAAAGCGCATGCCTTCACTTTCACCAGCACTTCGTCAGCCTCGATTTTCGGCTCAGGCGCCTCTTCGTACTTCAGCACGTCGATGTCTCCGTGCTCGTGGAATCGGACTGCATGCATGGGTCAACCTCCGCTTACAACACGATCAAACGCGGCGAGCTTAGTCGATTAAGAATCGCCAACATTGTGACACCGCGCGGCCCTTGGCCGCAACCAGAAGCTAAGAACAAGTCAAAAGGCAAAGCGCAAAAGGCAAATGGCAAAGCCACAGGACGCACCCCGGGTCGTTTTTGGATTCCTACTCGTGCCCTTTGCGTTTTGACTTGCTGTCAGTTGCGAGACATGGCGCGCTCGAAGTCGCAGTCATTCCCGTCCCGCAGGGCGGGACGGGAATGACTGGCGTTTCGAAAGGGGTCCCATTCAAAAAGACACCAGCACCCAAAAGTACCATCCCATGGCCGCACAAAGAAGCTAAGATACGGTAATGTAATTGGATTTCCGTGGTTCGCGGGGCGGACACAAGCTTACCTTGCACGAGTGTGAGAGCGGTGTTAGCCTCTGTGCTGCCGAATGTTCATGAGCTCCAACTCGCCACTCCACGCCCACGCCAAGGTTGACTCCACACCGGGTCCCTCCGAGAAAATCGGCCCCCCGCTGGGCCGCGTTGATTTGGCGCTTGCGGCCATCCTTGCGCTCGGGTTGGTGGCCCTGTTTTGGAAGGTACTCTTCACTCCTTCCATGCTGTTTTTTCGCGACGTCTCCAATTACACCTATCCCTGCGCCCGCTTCATTCAACAAATGTGCCGGCACGGCGAATTGCCCTATTGGAATCCTTACTTGAACTGCGGGCAGCCGCTGCTGGAGAACCCAAACGTGCTGTTCTTCTATCCCTCCACGCTCTTCATCATTCTTCTTCCTATCGACTTGGCTTACCCCCTACACTACGTCATCCACTTTGCGCTGGCCGGTATAGGCGCATTTCTCCTGGCGCGCCGTTGGGGACAGAGCCGCACGGGCGCTTTTTTTGCAGGATTCGCTTTTGCGTTCAGCGGCCCCCTCCTGTCACTCGGAAATCTCTACAACCATGCAGCCTGCGCGGCCTGGATGCCATGGGCGCTGCTGATGACGGACCGAGCCGTTCGGGGTTGCGGCGTAGCGTGGGCGTCTCGCCCGCTGTGGCGGGAGCGTCTCGCTCCCGCATGCGGGCAGGATGCCCGCGCCACAGCGGGCGAGACGCCCGCGCTACCGGCAGCGGTTCGCCCCTGGATTCTCTTGACGGTGGTTTTCTCTTTGCAGTTCCTCGCCGCCGAGCCATTCACCATGATCACCACCTTCATCTTGTGCCTGGCGTATGCGCTCTACCTTGCAGGGACGCGGCGCCCCTTGATGTCTCGGTCAAATCTCCGCATCTTAGCCGGATTCGCGCTGCTTGGGTGCCTCATGTTGGCGCTGTGCGCCGTCCAGTTTCTGCCTTCGGTAGAACTCTTGAGCAACTCACACCGGGGAGCGCAGGGTTTACGGTCCGGCGAGACTTCTAATTGGTCTCTCCACCCTCTCTTGTTAATGGAAATGCTGGTGCCTGGTTTCTACGGGCCCGCCTTGATCTCGCCAACGAGCTGGAATGGCCTTGCGGATGACGGCAGCGCCCCCTACTTCATCTCCGTTTTCATGGGGTTCGTGCCGCTGTTCTTCGCCCTGGCCGGCTGGGCTTTGGGGCGGGACCGCCGCCGTAATTTTGTGGCAGGGGCCGCGATTTTGATTCTCCTGCTCTCCTTCGGCCACTTTACTCCGCTCTTTTCCCTCGCTTATCTGCTTGTCCCGTTACTCTCCCTGGTGCGGTTTCCCGTAAAGCTGCTGGTCCCCTTTGTTATGCTCCTCGCGATCCTCGCCGGATGGGGAGTGGACGCACTCCGGGGAGAAGTTGCCGGCTGGCAGGCTCGGCGCAACCGTGCCCTCTTGCCACTAGGGTCCTTGCTGGGGTGCTGCCTGTTGATCTGGACGGCTGCCTGGGTTGTGCCGGATATCGTTCTGCGACCTACGGAGTGGGCGCTCCTCCGGCAAGGCCGGTCAGCGGGTGAAGCCACCCAAATGGCGCAGTTCCTGGAAAGCATGTTGCGACTTTACCTACCCGGAGTCGCAGGCTTCCTTCTTGCCGGGTTCCTGCTCCTCATCGGTCTCCTACAGAAGAAGCACTGGGCACGTATCGGCGTGCCAATTTTCGCTATTCTTGGGATGATCCAGCTTGTTCCGGCGGGCTACAGCGCCAACCCCACGGTTCCTCCCAGCTTCTATGATTATGTGCCTCCCGTTGTGTCCCGGTTCGAAGGTTCACCGGGGACGTACCGGGTCGCATCGCTGGCCCGTTTTTCCATCGCCCCATCGGGCGGCCTACAGGGATATGTCAACTTCCAATCCATCCCCGAGGCCGCGGCAATCCCACGTATCGCGCAGGGGGTATTTCGGCAGAAACTCATATTGGCCACTGGATCAATGGTGCAACATATCGAGGGAAGTCTGAACCTGGATTTCGACGATCGTTCACTACCTCCGTTTCTTTACGACGTATGGATCTACATCCTCAGCCAAGCTCCAGACACTCTGCGGATCGACTGCCTGCTGGGTCGCACTAATGTGAAGTACATCATTCGCCCAACCCGGCAGGATATTTCAGGCTCATACCATGTCAGCGAAATCTTTAACGGTTCTCCGCAACCGAGCTATCTTTACGAGGACCCTTACTTTGTGCCGCGCGCCTACGTGGCGGGCACGTCCATTTTCACAACCAGTGCGCTCGACACACTGCGTCGGATGGCCTCTCCACACTTTGATGCCTTGGAAAACGTGATCTTGGCCGCAGACCCCGGCGACTCTCCCCCCGTCCAAGGCCATGGCCCCGCAGGCCGGGTTGAAATCACCGAACGCCAGCCCAATAGGGTGGCACTGACCGCGCATCTCTCCCGGCCGGGCTACGTCGTCCTGCTCGACCGCTACGATTCCAACTGGCACGCATCGATCGACGGCCGGGAGGTCCCAGTGCTGCGAGCCAGTCAGCTATTCCGGGCCGTCTATGCTGAGCCCGGCGAGCATGTAATACTCTTCTACTTCCGCCAACAGGGTCTGCTGGCTGGGTTGCTGATCTCTGCCCTCACGCTTGTGGCTCTGGTGTGGATTTGCCTGCGAAACCCTGATATCCATCCTTTTTTGCAAACCTAGTGGGAAAGCAGCGCGGACCGGATTTGTGGGCCGACGAGTCGTTCAAGGACGGCGAGTAAATGTCGCCCACCCCCGAAACACGCCTCGGCCAGGCGGCGCTCAGGCGCTATTTTGCAGGGGGCTTTTCGGCAGGTGGCATGGCTCGATCCCGAGGCGCGTAAGCGCTCGCCTCGAGGAGGGACCATAGCTCGAAGTACAGCGAAGGCTCGGGGCGTTTGCCATGCCAGGAGCGGCTGATGATGGTGTCTTGCCAGTCCCACAGGCGCCTGCGGTCAAGATCAACGCTTATCGGGAACGAATCCCAACTACCCTTACGGAGGGGAACATAATAGCAGGCGCCCACGATATGCACCCATAATGCCACCGCCGCTGCCACGCCAAACGCCACACGTAGGATAGTACCGGCCCGAATGGCCGGCCAGACGGGAAGAATGAAGAAAACCAGGAGCGGGAGGAAATCCGTGAGGTAACGCGGCCCGAAGCACCATCCCGCCCACCACGATCCCATGCGCACGTGCATGAAGTAAACAATGGCCATCCCCAAAATCAAATATCGCTCCCATCCGACTTTATTCTCTCGCCAAGCGCGCGCCATTCCCCACAGTGCGAAGACCACCCACGGCATGAAGATCAGTAAACCGCGATTCGGACTGATCAACAGGCCGGCCAAACCATCCCATGAGTGATAGAGGGCGGGTCTGGAACCACTTTGCGGCAGACTGTGCGCCCCCGTGATGGAACCGAAGTAATGCAGATTGTAGGCTATTTCCAGCCCGCCAGCGATCAGCAGGGGCACGCAGAATAGCCACAATCGTTTGGGCTGCCGAAGCAAGAAGAAGACACTGAAGAGCACCGCGAAAGAAATATAGTGCGGAGCGTTCGAGGACAGGAGTGCAACCGCGCCGCCAATCCAGAAGGAATAGCCGGGTGACCCGGAATCCCTGAGCAGCGCGCACAATAGCAGGGCGAAACTCAACTCCGTGAAACCCTGTCTCCAGAGGGATTGACTCGAGATGCTCCAGGTGCTGCCGGCCACGCCATAGACAGCGCACAAGAGCAGGCTGCTATGCCGCGAGGCCACCCTGCGCAACGCCAGGTAAAGGACGCCGACGGAAAGCGCCGCCAGCAGCGAAGCACTCAACTTCTCCATCACATCCACGATCGCAATGGCGGCCAGGTCCCCTGTCGCCGGATCAATGTGCATCCGGGAGAACCACCGCGCCGGATACACGTAAAGCGGGGTGATAACGACCGGTAATATCACGGGATAAACGGAAAGCCAATGGCCGCCCACTTTTACAGCATAGTAAATTCCATAGATCCCTCGGGCCTGGGGCAGATACGGGTCGACCCACGGGTCAAGATGGAAGGTCGCGTGCAGCGCCAGATTGAAGGGCAGGAGACGAGCGGGGACGCTATCATCGATGCGGACTAAGCGGAAATTCGCGTTGTAAACAACGAACGCCAGAAAAACCAGTAGAACGAAGTCTCGCCACCTGGAGCCTGGCTGTGGGGGGCCCTGTGCCATGTCAAACGCCTGCCGCCTCGAGTAAGAATTCGTTCTTTGCTGCCAGCGCAAACCAAACTTAACCTTCCGGATGGCCCATGAAACCTGGGCGGCAGCAGCCTACCATGAACCTCCCTCGACCGTCCAGGCACTTTCCTTTTCAATGGCTTGCGCCTCGGGATCGCGATTGGCAACTTCACAGGCGCGGATAAGCTGGCGATCTCGTTCCTGGAGCTTTTGGGCAAGGGCCTCCGCCAAATAGTGAGACCGGTTCCTGACCGCCACCTTCTTGACAAACCGGTCGGCCAAGTCATTAGGCAGTGTAAAAGTCATCTTTCGCGTTGCCATCTGACTCTCGCACTCGACGAATACTGGTATCCATTCCGCGCTTGGAGTGCGGCAGCTTGCTGCCGCTTTGGCTCAGGCCAGCTTGCTGGCCGTGCACAGCAGCGCGGCACTCGGACCGGCGGAGCGCGAGCAAGCTCGCAGGAGAAAAGCGGCAGCAAGCTGCCGCACTCCAAAGCGGGTTTCAGATCCCTCGCACAATGTCGGCGAGTTGTTCGGCAGCATAGCGCACCTGCTCATCCGTCATTTCGGGGAAGAACGGCATGCTCAAGGCTCGCTCGCAGGCGCGCTCGGCATGAGGAAAACTGCCGGGTCCAAATCCCAGCGCCGCGAAGGCGGGCTGCAAAGGCACGGGACGAGGATAGTGGATAGCGGTGCGGACTCCACGCGCTTCGAGAGCCGCGCGCACGGCGTCACGCCGCTCGACGTAAACCACGAACAGGTGGTACACCCTTTCATCTCTCGGATCATCCGAAGGAATCTCCACGTTGGCGCCCTTCAACACACTGCGGTAGAGAGCGGCGATTTCCTTTCGGCGCGCGTTCCATTGTTGCAACCGCTTCAGCTTGACCCGTAAGACAGCGCCCTGGAATCCGTCCATACGGTAGTTGTAGCCAACTCTTTCGTGAGTATAGGGCCCACTCTGCCCATGGTTGCGCAGGGCTCGCACCAGTTCGGCGACTCGTGCGTCATTCGTCGTGAGCGCTCCACCTTCACCATAGGCGCTTAGATTCTTGCTCGGATAGAAACTGAAGGCGGCAGCAAGGCCAATGCTTCCCACGCGCCTACCCCGGTAGCGGGCGCCATGGGCCTGGCAGGCATCCTCGATCGCCGCCAGGCCGTGTTTTCGCGCCATTCCCAAGATCGCGTCCATATCGGCAGGGCGACCGTACAAATGAACCGGAAGGATGGACTTGGTCCGGCTGGTGATGACCCGCTCGATCAGGGCGGGATCCATGTTCCCCGTCTTCGGATCGATGTCCACAAACACCGGCTTGGCACCCGCATAACAAATGGCTTCGGCGGTGGCGATAAACGTGTTCGAAGTGGTGATCACCTCGTCGCCGGGCTTCACTCCCAAAGCCAGCAAGGCCAGGTGCAGGGCGCTGGTGCCGCAATTCAAAGCTACACAATATTTGACTTGGCAATAGGCGGCAAATTCCTTCTCAAACTCACTAACCTCTTCACCTAGGATAAATGCCGTGTTACTGCACACTCGCTCCAGGGCCTCCATGATCTCATTACGAATGGTCGAAAATTGCTTCTTCAGATCAAAATAGGGAACAAGCATGCGGTTCCTCCGGAAATACTCCAAACTCTCAGCGCCACCGAACAAGCCGACAGTCAAAGGTCAAGGGTCAAAAGTAGGCCAACTGGAAATGTGCGCGACAGCCCGTGTCATTCCGCTCCCTGCTCGTCACTCGTCACTGTTCTTAATGGGGGTTCGAAGGGGCCGTTGGTTCCACTCGGGGGACGTGGATATGACACGGGGACTCGGTCCCAGCGGGAGGGCTATCCGTCTTGGGAATTATCCTCGAGTCTCTGTGCTTGCGGCTACGTCCCATATGGTTTGACCCCGAGCTTCTGAACCCGACTATCTCCCCGCGAAATGATACAGGAGCCGCCCTCTCGCTTCAAGATCGACAAGGGCGGATAAGAAATCTCCCTTGCGACCCCTCAAGGCTCTGTGCATTAACCCGTGAAGTCCAAACCCACATTTCCAATTTGAATCATATTTCTGAATCTTCGGATCGTCCCCATCATCAGTATTTATGCGGGTGTGAACGCGATGAAGACGCCCCGGAGGTCAATACCCAATGGGTGAGATACAAAATCAGCCCTTTCAGCTCTCCTTCAATGTCCCGCAGAGCGGGATCGATTTCCAAGGTTCCCGCGTGACTTCGGACGGCGGCCTGATTCTGGTGTGCGAACTCGACGAGCGACTCGGGTTCGGGGAACTCATCGAACAACACCTGACAGACTCCCGCCGTGGAAAGAATACGCAGTTCCCCTTTGCCGACCTGCTGCGGCAGTCGGTGTACAGTCGATTGGCTGGTTACGAAGATGTAAACGATGCCGAGCGATTGTCGCAGGATCCAACGTTCCGGCTGATCGGCTCGGAGAAGGTCTGGGATCGAGGAGCGGCGCTGACCTCGCGATTGCAGACCTTCGAGACAGAGCTGTTGGCCGAGAAGCAGAACTTCGCGGGACTGGAGCGACTGAACCGGGAACCGATTGGGAGGCGGTGAAGATGACACGGCTGAGCTGCCATCGGTTCCGATCTAACGAGGTGCGGCTGTGGCTGAGCCTGATCGCTTACAACCTGGGGAACCTGTGGCGGCGGCTGGTCCTGCCGACGAGGATCGACAACTGGCCGCTGACAAGCTTGCAGCAACGGCTGGTGAAGACGGGCGGAAGGCTGGTGAAACACACTCGGTATTACTGGCTCCTACTGGCGGAGAGCCACCTGACGCGGCGGCTGTTTGGGGCCATCCTAGGCAGGATCGCAGCGTTGCCCTTTCCAGCCGGATAGGCGAGCCGATGCCCGGATCGGATTTCGGCGACGAGAGAGGCAGGGGGGCGGCAAAGTGTCGGGATCACCGGTTGGAAAGGCGGCAGTTTACGGCCGTAGAGGCGTCGGGAAAGGTAGAACAGTTGGCTCACGTGCTGGCCGAGTCGCTCAACGGTCAAAACCCGACTGGGCGTTTGCATTCAGAGGCGCTCAGGCATATGCTATGGGCTGGGCCAAAATTGAAAAGGGAAATTCCGGCCAGAATAGCTCGAGGGGTGCTAGCTGTGCGGCTCGGTGGTAGTGTCTTCCGCTCGAAGGCGCGCCCGAGAGTTGCTGCTTCGCAGATTGCATCGTTCGAGCGCAAGGACAATCTGCCAGCATCTGCACAAGAGGAGAATACATGAAGCGACTTCTTAGCATTGGAATTGTAACATTGGCCGCAGCGGTCGTGCTATTCGCTGCGTTACGGTACGTGCGCGCGCAAGGAGGGGCATCGAAGCACGGCACGACGAATGTCCCTGCGGTCCTACCGGCTACAATACCTTCCGCAGTTCCCGGACTGCCCCATATCCTGGTTGCCAGCTATATGACGCAGGGACTTCTGGCAACGCCGATGTCGATGACCGGAGGCGATTGGTATCCGGAGGAGAGTAATCCGCTCTCCTTCAAATGCACGATCCCATGTACGCTTGAAATCCAGAACAGCGTGAATCTCGGGAACAGCCCAGACTACACCGGTGCTTATGAGTGGTACGTGGAAACTTTTGTGGACGGGAACCCCGCCCCGATCGCGAATCTTCCCAATGGCACTGACATAGCGACGGTCGGCCCCGATGGAGCTGCTGTCCAGGGCACCTTGGATCAGTTCGTCTGCCTGCCAAAGGGGACCCACACGGTTTATACGGAAGTCAAGTCCGACCAAGACGCCTACCTGTATTGGTGGGAAAACAATTATCGCGTCCACGTCCCGTAGGCCGGACAGAATGGCGCTGAGGCTTGGCAGGCGTACCTGCCTTGCCTCGGCGGCCATGTTTGCGTGTGAACGCAAAATAGAAATATCCAATTATATCATGCCGTCTTCGGACCAATACGACGCAGCGGGAGAAGTAATCAACTTCTCGACCGTAGAGAGAAGTAAGCTCCAATCGTCCTTAGTCATTACGCGGAAAAGATCAAGCAACTGTTGCTCTCATGAATTCAGATGAGGAGCGCGACCCGCGTAGAATTGATGTCACTCTTGACCAGCATGAGCAACTTCAGTTTAGATATGGGGGGAAAACCCACACCACGCCTGAATCTCTAGCCCAAGCCTTTGTCTCTCATGTATGTAGAATTTCCTAGGGTTACTCCGAGAAAGAAAACCTAGCGCAAAGGGAGTTGTTAGCAATTCCCGTCCAATATCTGTTGCTTGGTTTCCCACCGGAATGAAGGATTTGACCATGTTCCCGGAGTTGCTGGAAAAATCGGCCAAGATGCCGAGAGGTTCGGCTTTTGTAAGAAGCAGCCGTCTGGGCTTGTTAATGTTGCACAGTCCGTCAAGGATGACGAGTGCGTGACTTCGATTTTCCCCACCAAAATAGAAACCCCACTCCGAGTGTCGCGTATCACATACCTTTTGACAATTGGCCAGCGGCTCTGCCGCCCTGGTTGTAGGGGTACGGCTTGCCGTACGCTCTTCATTTTTGTCGCTCGACCGAACCAAGAGGGTACGGCAAGCCGTACCCCTACAACCAGGCAGTGCCCCGTGACTATAGTCAAGAATTGGATGAGACAGCACACTGGCGACTATGCACCGGACTGCCTCAATGTGGAAGATTGCCGCGGGTTTCAACAGCCGCTTCGGACATGGCGGACATGCCTGATGTTGTAGGCGGCGAAAATCTGTATTAACATCCATACTTCTCACGGGGTAACTGAAGCCGCCCCCGAAATGACATTGCTTGGTGGGAAATGAAATCATCTCCCTCCGTCCCACTTCTTTTGCTCGCCTTTTTGTTCGTTGGCCTGTTCCTTCGGGTCGGCGCGGCCTTGAGGTTTCCGACCGTAGATAGCCCGGACGAAATCGCCGTCTACACGATGCATTACAATTTTTGCCGGATTCACAAGAGCCTGAGAGTTACCCCTGCCATGGAAGCTGGAATCACCGATCACGTCTGGACAATCGAAGAAATGCTGAGTAAGATTGGGCTCTGAATGGGGAAATTAAAATGGACGATTTTACGAAGGGCTTGTTCATCTTTTTCGGAAGCATTATCGGGTTGGTTGTTTTGATATTCCTGATTTCGAAGTTGTTCTCGTGGCTGTACCCAAACCGTAAGCCTCCCGTTAAGTATGTACCGCCGCCTGTCGTGCCTCTGCCCCATCAATACTGCACGGCCTGCGGCTCAGTAGATTCACCAGTGATTCGGCAGGAAGGATCTGGTGGGATTACGATTTTGCTGCTGCTGTTCTTTATCGTTCCGGGCATTATTTACGCCATCTGGCGCGGCTCAACGCGCCGCACGGTTTGCCCGCGCTGCGGGAATCCTTCCATGATACCGCTTGACTCTCCTTTGGCTCAGCGCCGCGCGCATACCTGCCATGGCGAGCGATTCTGTTCAATCTGCGGAGTTCCGATGCAGGCAATTCCCCTGCCAAACTTTCGGAGCTAGATTTCAAACTGTACCACTACCCCCGGACGGCGCCGCAGACTGGCGCTGGTGGATGCTGCGGCTAACCTCATGGACCGCAAGGCACATGGCGGCGTGCCGTGATGTGTCGGCACGACATGATTCGAAATTGGTATGATGAGGGAGGAAGATCTGATGTGAACCGGCCACTCGGCTTCTGAATTCACGTCGCTGGAGGAACCTATCGATATCGCTGAGTTAAGTAAGTCAGGACTTAGCGCCTATTTTCAGGGCAGATTCAGGACAGTGCGCGGTGGCGCAAAGGCCCGCCAGCCAAAGCGAGAAAAGTGAGCTCACGGAAACGGCAAAGAAAACGTCCATGGAGGCGGCCAAAAGGGGCGATTTCGGATCGCCCCAGTGGCAGAACGCCGAGCCTCCCCAGCGCCCGACCTTGGCGGGACTTCACCTTATTCGCTTTGCTGCTGTTTCTTCTGCTCGTCATTTACAATTCGAACTTCCGGACCACCGGTTGGAACGACACTTTCCCGGCTCGCTTCCTACCCTTTAGCCTTCTCCTGGACCACAGCCTCTACTTGGATCAATGGATCCGACCCCACCTTGCGGGGCCTCAGGGAGTTCATGGGGTATACTTCGCCGCCGAGTCCCACGGTCACTTGATCTCGGCGTATCCGATCATTACCCCCGTTGTCGTGACGCCGCTCTACGTCCTGCCGGCTTGGTGGCTCTCCCGCCAGTCGCCTCCGCTGTATCCGCATTCACGCCGCTTCATCGTGATCGCCAACACGATGGAGAAACTCAGCGCGTCCCTGATCGCTGCGATGTCGGGAGCACTTCTCTTTCTCGCATTTCGCAAGATCGCCTCGCGCAACGTCAGTCTTGTGGTGGCACTGATCTACGGCTTGGCCAGCAACACGTGGGCGATATCGAGCCAGGCCCTTTGGCGACATGGGCTGACGGAGCTGAGTTTCGCCTTTTTGCTGTGGGCGCTATTCCGTGTTCCCGACTCACCCAGTGCGCCTTTTTGGGCGGGGTTTGCCCTGGCCGTGGCCGCCGCCAACAAGCCCCTGGAAGCCATACTCATTGTGCCTCTCCTGCTTTATTTCGGCCGCGGGCAGTGGAGAAACTGGCTTCTGTTTCTGACGCCGCTAGTGGTTTTAGGTTCGCTGGTGTTCGCCTACAACCTGTATTTCTTCGCAACACTCCTGGCCGCCTACACAGCCCCGACGCTTGGAAGTGGGGGCGGCGTCCATTTCCCTCTCTTGACCCGTCTCGCTGTCGGCCTCCCTGGTTCACTGGTAAGTCCAAGCCGCGGCTTGCTCGTCTACACGCCGTGGGTGGCCTTCTCGTTCTGGGGTGCAGCAAGGCTCTGGAAGGAAAAGAGCCTTGGCTGGAGCCGCCCGCTCATCGTGGCACTGGTTGCCATCCACCTGGTTCAGGTGGGCGGGACCGACTGGTGGGCCGGGTATTGTTTCGGCCCCCGCTACTCCACGGACCTGTTGCCCTTCCTGGCATGGTTTCTGGTCCCGGTGTGGGCCAGCATTCGGGCTCGCCGTGTGCTGCGGGTGGCGTTCGCCGCGACCGTGGCCATCGCCTTGTGGGTGCAAGTGGTCGGCGCCTTTTATTACCCGGCAGGGGATTGGGACGGATCGCCCGTCAGCGTTGATATCGAACCGCAACGATGCTGGGATTGGTCTGATAACCAACTGCGGAGAAGCTGGAGGGCAGGTCCTGCCCCACCCTCTTTGCTCATTCAGTGGGAGAGGCTATTGCAGCCCCGATCAGGCGCGCCCCAGCCCTAACCGCTGGCAGTCAGGCTGTGAGTGATGACGGGCGTATCTGGAATGGGGAAAGTCGCCCAACCCAAAACAGCAGAGCGTGGTGAAAAGTCCAGACGAATGCTCCGCGCTGCCGGAATGGATGTAAAATAGTCTCCTATGCGAAAACACTTATTGCTGGCGCTCCCCCTACTCGGACTTTTCGATTCCCTCTATCTTCTCTGGGTTTATACCTCGCCGTCGCGGCCCATTGTCTGTCTGGGATCGGGGTGCGACGCGGTGCGGGCAAGTTCTTACGCGCACTTGTTTGGGCTGCCTCTTCCGGCCTTCGGAGTTGCGAGTTACTTGGTTCTCGCGCTGCTGATGCTTGCAGAAGATCGGGTCTCCGCCCGCCTGGGACGAGCCATCCAGTACGCCGTAGCGGGAATCTCGTGCGCCGGCTTTCTGTTTTCCATTTATCTCACTTCACTGGAAGCGTTTGTCATCCACGCCTGGTGCGCGTGGTGCGTGGTCTCGGCGCTCGTCGTAACCGGCATTTTCGTCTTGTCGCTTTTCGAACTGCGCCAGCCTCCCGCCCCGACGGATCCTGTTGCAGCGAGTGCAAGGTTCAGGACAAACTTCGTCCTGTGCGTGGTGGCGATACTGATCGGCGTCCCAGCCTTCATCTTGCTCTCCCGGCACGGCGGACTTCCACGCGTGGCGCAGGCTTCATCCCAGACACTCGCCGAGCGCCTGGTCCGCCCGGATAGCCACATGACCGGAAACTTGCGCGCGCCTCTCACAGTCGTCGAATTCGGAGATTTCGAGTGCCCGTTTTGCGGCCTTTCGGAAACAGCATCGCGGCAAATCCGCGCCCAATACGGGGACCGGATTCGTTTTGTGTTCCGCCAATTCCCGCTCCGCAAGATTCATCCCCAGGCCGAAAAAGCAGCGGAAGCTTCGGAATGCGCGGCGGAACAGGGGAAGTTCTGGGAGGCCGTCGAAAAGCTTTATGACGAACAAGCTGATTTGAGCGTGGACTCCCTGAAGCGCTACGCCGGAGAACTTGGCTTGGACCAGAGCCGGTTCAATCAGTGCCTGGATAGTGGAGAAACAGATTCGCGGGTTAAGCAGGACCTCGCCGACGCGCGCGCGGTGGGTGTGCGAGCTCCTCCTACCTTCTTCATCGGCCAGGAGAGGATCGAAGGCGCCATGGTGTTCCCCACGTTCTCACAGCATGTGGAGGAGGAGTTGGCCATCCTCGGTGCGACGGCCAACGCCACAAAGTCTTCTCAGAGTGGCACAATTCAGCCATCTTCTCAATCTCCGCAATCCCCTGCGCCGACGCCCGCCGGAGTCAAGGCCAAGGACGCCAACAGCGGATTTGCATTTGGAGGTAACACGGGGGCATTTCTCTCCCCCTTGCAGACTACTATTGGCGCTTGTAGCGAGGATGAAGCAAAGAAGAAGCAGCCGGCATTGATTGGAACAGCCGAGGTCCGCCAACTCCTCGAAGCCACTCCGAAGCCGCTGTTTGTTGAACGTCCGGCCAGCCAAGGATTTCGCGGGCGGACGAATGCCCGGCGCGATAAACATGCCGGTGGAGGACTTCGCCCAGGATTGGAGCAAACTACCCAAAGACAAGACCATCGTGCTTTACGAGAGCGGACATTCCTCCGGCGACATCTGTGCCGCCGGCCGCGCCGCCGGGCGTGCCTTGCTCGAGCATGGTTTCTCCTTCGAGAAAGTGAAGGTCTATCAAGATGGGCTTGCGGGGTGGGAGAAGGCCGGCCAGCCGATCCAACATCAGTGAAGGTGTCGCTCGGTCCTTGCCCTCTGGGAAAGAGGTGAAGTAATGCCCTCCGGTGCAAATATTCTAGCACTATTCCGGCTCGCAGCCGAGGAGGGATTGCTGCAAGAGACCCTTTGTGATTTTGGCTTTGACATCGCTCAAAGCGAGAGTAGAATCCGTTCACGTCCTCAATCGGAAGTGCCGAAAGAAGAAGAGGAGGCACGGCCCGGCGCCATGCGCAAGGATGGAAGAATCCAGCCCAAATACTACAAGCCCGGCCGCAAGCCCTGAGCTCAAGGCGCTCCGCTATTATAACGATGCGGTCATTGCCCTGGATGTGCTCTATGCGGCATCGTTCACGTCTGAAGGTGCGCGCGAGGAACTCCACGCCGAGGCCCTGCGCCTCATGGAGCGCGCCGCCCAGTGGCATGATATGAAATCCCTGAATGAGTGAGGTTGTATATGTCTGGAATTCTAAAGTCAGTGATTCTCGCTACGCTTATCCTCCCTACCTTCGGGTTCGCAAAAAAGGACCAGCAGGCCTTCGACCAGCAGCGATCTGCGGCCCAGGCGGCAATGCAAAAGGTCCGTAGGATTTATGTGCTCGACCCTCACTGGTTTGGGTACCCGGTGCCGGGCCACCTGGCCAAGGGAATCGAGAAGAGTGAGTGTTTGACGCTAGTCCCGGACCCGGCCCAGGCGGACGCCGTTCTGGCGCCAGTTGGAGAAAAGCATGGATTGGCGCGAGCACTTGATAGCGGTAACCCGGTATCCCTCATTCGATGTGGGGGGGGTGGGGGATGCACTATTTCCTCTACACGGACCGACCCTGGTGCCTGGACTCTTCTTGATCCTAAAACTGGAGGTTTGATCTCAGATTGGACGATGGATGTCTTCCCGAGCGTTAAGAAGCTTGAGCAAGCTGTAGGATGTCGGTAGTTCGGCGCGGCAGCCGAGCGCGGCGCCCGCTGGCGCGATCTGAAACACTCTAAAGGGAGAAAATGAAAATGGAAGGTTTCAACGCCCTACTATCTCTGGTCACTCTTGTCATCGCGATCTTGGTGCTGGTTGGTTTCTATAATCTCTGTCACCAGGTAACCCAGATCCGCGACGACCACCACGCCCTGCGTGTCATGATCGAGGAGGAACTCAAACGCTCCGCCCGAGACCGCTACGCCTCCGCCCATCCTGCCCCGCCTTGAGCCTGGTATCATTATATAAGGATAGCTCAGCCAGCCCAACTCTCAAAAACCATGACCCTATCGATTTTGACTTACGTCACTTTTTATGACACTGCCAAATTGTCACCTGTAGCCCAATCTAGCCCCGTCTAGCCTCGATGCCACTCTCATAACATATTGATTTATAGTCTGTTATCTGACGACGACCAATTCCCCTAGCCGATGACCCTCTCGATGACCCTCTCGATCTCTGTAAGTCGTTGATTCCCCGTTAAGCCCCCTTCAAAAATCTCGCACCATGTGACATCATTTCCCACATTCGTCCCGCCCTCCAATTTTCGCCCCTCCGTATTTTCATACACTTACAACCCACCACAACCCACCCCAACCCTCACCAATATGACGTCACTTCTCACTTTGTGTACCCTCTCCAGGGGGAGAGGGTGGAACGCGATCCCGATGCACTTCATCGGGACGCGGGACGGGTGAGGGGTCGGTTACAGGCCAAGAAGGGATGAGATGGGCCGACGAAGTAACCCCTCACCTGGCTCTCCCGCGACTGCGGGATCGCCACCCTCTCAGAGGGCTATATTTCCGACTTCGGCCCCCAAGCCGAAGATGGGTAAAGGCCAGCTCCCCGGAGTCATTCGCGACGACACAGTACGTTTGATGAAAAGGAGTTTTCCATGACAAGCCCTTCGCTCCGTAACGGTCTCTTGACGTGCAGCGTTTGCCTGCTCCTCATCGGCGCCAACGTGCTACGGGGAGAAACAGCACGCCCGCAGGATGCCCGCGCCCACGCGGCCACTGGGTTAGCCAGCCCCGAGAAAATTGTCCAATATATGCGCGACCGCTTTAGGTTCTCGGAAAGCGTTAAGGTAACCGCCGAGCCGCTGCGGAATTCGCAGTTTCCCTATTTCCTGGAGACAATCGTTGCCACAGATAACGGCAAGGAAAAACGCGCTAACAATGTTTTCATCTCCAAGGACGGCCGTTGTTTCGTCCTGGGCAACCTCTTCGCCTTACGCGAAGGCTCTACTTCCGAGATCATACGTTGCGTTCGCGAAGCTACGAAGCTCCCAGCCCAAACGCAATTGAAGATCGGTGCTTTCGAAGCAACGCCGAACCCGCAACTCCTCAAGTCAGTCATTACGGCAAGCGACGGAAAAACATACAGACAGCAAAGGTCTTCATTACGAAAGATCGGCGAACCGGCATCCTGGGCATCGTCCTACCCTTTGGAGAAGACTTTGTTCGAAGCATGATAAAAACAAAGGGGGTGCCAAGCCAGGGACCAAGCAACGCTCCCGTAACCCTGGTTGAGTACGCCGACCTCCAGTGCCCAGGCTGTGCCCGCCTCCATGAGTATATCGAGAAGCAACTCCTGCCGAAGTACGGCGACAAGGTTCGCGTTATTTTCAAAGAGTTTCTTATCCCCGGTCATGACTGGTCCGCTACCGCGGCGCTGGCCAACGAATGTGCCTATCAGGTTAACCCGTCGGCCTTCCCTGGCTACCGGACTCTCATTTTTGCTAATCAAGACACAATCAATGTTTCGAATCTCCGGGAGCGCCTATTGAGTCTGGGGGATGACGCCGGAGTGGACCGCTCACGACTCGCCGCCTGCATCGACTCCAAAGCCTCCCTGTCGCAAGTCGAGGCAGCACGCCAGGAAGGGGAAGACCTCGGCGTAAACATGACTCCTACGTCGTTCATCAACGGCAGAATCGTACTTGGATTACCGCCCGAAGCCACCTTCGATAAAATCGTTGACGAGGCCCTGCTAGTTGGGACAAAAAGCCGAACGGGTAGGAGGAACCCCAAACCGTAACCGACTCGCGGGGGGGAATCAATAGCGTGAACCCGAAGCAAGTTCTGCCCGGCGAGGTCCTCGGACATTACCGGATCGAGGAGTTTTTGGTCGAGGGCGGATGGAGGGCCGTTTACCGCGCGCGCGACCTAAGGTTGGAGCGGCCGGTTGCCCTGAAGGTTCTCCTTGAAGGCCTGCAAGGAGATGACGCTACATGGGGCAGGACGCTGCGCGAAGCGCGCCTCGCCGACAACGCACGCTATGTGACCCGGAAGAATCGCAGGAAATGACGCCCTTAGGTTCACTCATAGGAGTAGAGGGGAAAGTACCAATGTGCCGTTGTCACTCTAAAGCTCCCAGGGTAGATTCCAGACGCTCGCTTTGGTGAGGAGGGTTTATGCAGCACGTCCTGCTGTCCATGGTATCCGTTCTCTTTATCGTCTCCTCCAGCCTGGCCGCGTGGGGCCAACAACCGCCAACTGAGTTCACCTTTCGGAAAACCAATTGGGGAATGAGCCGGGACTCTGTTCGAAACGCTGAAGAGCAGAAGCCTTATAAGGAAGATGACTCAGACCTGCTTTATGTCACGACAGTAGCGGATAGGAAGATGTTGGTGGGCTACTTTTTCTCCTCCTCCGGCCTGGCGCAGGCTCGCTACGCGCTACTGGAGGAGCACTCCAATAAAAATGACTACATCAGCGACTATGAATCTCTGAAGGAGAAGCTCTCAGAGAAGTACGGGCGGCCAGAATCTGATGAAACCAACTGGAAGAATGACCTGTTCAAGGACAAGCCTGACGATTACGGTACCGCAGTTTCAGTCGGCCACTTGGGTTTCAGGGATACGTGGCAAAGTAAAACTACCGAGATAACCTTGAAGCTCTACGGCGACAACTACGAGATCCACCTCACCACCAACTACTTTAGTAAGATTTTCGGGCCGGGCTTCCTCCGCGAGCAACAAGAGAAACATCAAGATGAGTTCTGATGGTCAGCCCTTCGGCACCCTAGTCCTGGCACATCCTACCTCTTCCGCCCCCACAACTCCATCCCGCTCCCATCATTATTTGTATAGAAGCCTCCCGCACGCCACAAAATTACGACAGCGCCATTATATATCCCGTCACTATGATCGACGTTCCGACCTTGACGTCCGACCTCCACTGCCATTTAGACCTACACTGACCCTCTTCACACTGCATCCCTACTCCCCACATTCCTCGCCACATCCGCCGACCTCCACCCGTCTCCGCCACCGCCATCCAGCCGCGGCAATCACGGTGCACAACCATTTGCGTTGATGAACCAATAGGTATATAAGCATCACAGGGGGAGCGTATTCTTAACTCAACTTGAACGGAGGCCCGTGCGTATGAGCAAACCCGGCTGGGTTTCTAGTCTCGTTGCATTATTTTGGATTCTCATCGCGACAACTACTCTCATGGCGCAGGAAGTGGTCAGAACGAAAGACGGCAGACAAGTGCTTCTCAAGGCCGATGGAACTTGGGTATACATTACAGAAGAGCCGCCCAAGGGCGCCGTGTCTACCGCCGCGCCGCCCGCCAAAATAAATCCAGGGGAGGTATCGCCTAATTCTGCTGGAGGCGCCACCACGTCCCCGAACAGCTTGAACTTGGACAAACAGAAATCGGCTAATCAGACGCAAAAGCCGGGCAATGTAGACACCGGTCACACAACGCCGACCGGCAAGAACATTTACACAGGTCCACGCGGGGGATGCTACCACTACAGCAAGAGCGGCAAGAAAGTCTATGGCCCCTGTCCGACGTAGCACCATGACGGCGCACGCTCCCGCGTCTTGGAGGGGAGGTGTCTACATAACGATGGCCCTGATTCTGACCGGGCCCGCTTCGGCGCAGCCAGGGTTGGCTTGGGGACATGAAGGGCATCGGGTCGTTGCCCTGATCGCCGAGCAGTATTTGACGCCTGCCTCGAAGGCCAGGGCGACTGATCTTCTGGATGGCAGTATGATTGACGCCGTTGCAAGCTGGGCCGACGAGTACCGCCGCGACCACCAGGAGACCGGACCCTGGCACTACATCAACATCCCCCTGGCAGATTCCAAAATCGACATGGCCCGCGAGTGCGCCGATGGTAATTGTGTCCTTGCCAAGACGGAGCAGTTTCTAGCCATCCTGAAAGGCCCCAACGCCGACAAAGACGCTAAGGCAAAGGCCCTGAGATTCGTGATCCATTTCATCGGCGACTTGCACCAGCCGCTGCATGACGAAGACAACGGGGACAAGGGCGGAAACACTCGCCAGGTGATGTTTGATCGTCACCCCGATAACCTTCATCGGCTGTGGGACACGGGCCTGCTCCAACACATCAATGGCAATCCAGCGGCATTTGCGGCAGAGCTGGAGAGCCGGATAACACCCCATGACCAAGCTGAATGGCAGAAGGGGAGTATCCAGGATTGGGTCATGGAGGGGCACCGACTCGCTCAAACGGTTGCCTACGGAAACCTCAGCGATGGCAATCCAGCTCCGATCACTGCCGCGTATGAGCAGAAAGCGGACTCGGCGATCGAATTTCAGTTGGAGAAGGGAGGAGTCAGGCTGGCCTATCTTTTGAACGCCAATTTAGCGCTCAATGCCACTGGGCAGAAACCCGAGCCCGAGGTTCACAAAGCCCTCAGCGGGGGTAGCCCCGACATAAGAGTTTGGGTGAACGCGAACTCCGGGACTTACCATTGCCCCGGCACGAGGTGGTACGGGAAGACAAAGGAAGGCGAGTACATGACACAAAAAGAAGCGCAGGAGAAGGGCGACCGCCCTGCAGCTAACCAGCCGTGCCCCTGACGCTCAATTGTCTTTGATCTGACGAGTACCTGGTAGCGCAAGCCTGGGGGTTTGAGGCCTGCGGGCTGACCGGTCGTTCCGTCGCCCCGCAAGTCCAGCGGCTCCGCACCATGCTCATAGGCCGCCTAGCCCGGCCTCATGAACCGGGCGAAAGGCGTCCCTTTCCGCTTCCGCCCGGCGGCGCGCCGGTGCGAGAAAGGAGCGTACTTCCATGAAAAAAACCGTAGTCGCGGCCTTGTTGCTGTTTTTCTGCTCATGGTGGAACACTCTGGGCCAGCAATCGGGCGGCATAAAGATTTCAGTTCAAGGTGGAGACCCTGTTCAAGGCGCGAAGGAGAAGAAGGAGCAGCGCGGCCAGCCGCTCACCAATGAATCCATCGTGGGGCTGGTCAAGATCGGGTTTAGCGATGAAACAATCATAAGCATGGTCGAACACGAGCCGGGGAACTACTTGTTGGGAGCCGAGGCCGTCATAGCTCTCAAAAAGGCGGGCGTCTCGGAGAAGATTATCAGGGCAATGTTAAGCAAGTCAGCGGGCGGGCAAGGTCCGGCAACGGTCGCCCCAGTGTCCGCCGTTCCAGCAGCGGCAACGGTACTGAGGGGGGAAGGGACAGCCGTAAGTCAGGATAAGACGAGTCCCGAACCGTCTGTGGGTCAAGACGCGAGGGTTCCGACCGAGGCGGGCCTCTACGCCATGGGTCAAGGGGGAAACTTACAGCGCGTCGAGGGTCGGGTTACTTCGTTTGTGCGCAGCGGCAGCCGCTTGGCGTCCACGGCTACTTTGGGCATCCACGCCAATCGGGCAAATACCCAAATCCCAGGCACCCACGCCAGTGTTACCGTGAGTCCAACCCCCACCTTCTACTATCGGCAGGTCGAAGACGAAGGCGGACTAGACCTCATCCTGACTCGCTTAACGGTCAAGAACGGACGGCGACAGTTTGAGGTCGGCGCCAAAGGAGCCTGGCGGGAAAGCGCGGGCGTCTCAGTTCGGCACCAAATGGATTTCGACGCGAAGCAGATGGAACCGCGCCTTTACAAGATCGTGCTGACTCACGAACTAGAAACAGGCCAATACGCATTTTACCTTTTGCGGGGCCGCGAGCACGCTTCCGTGTACGAAGGTAGCGGATTTGTTTATTGCTTCCAAGTGGAGTAGCACTGACCGCTGGGGCGTTTCCTGCGTTGCCGTGGGGCCGTGGCCGGACACTGACCTATGACGACCTGGAGCAATACCGCAAAGTCATCACGGCCCTGAGCGAAATCCTCCGCCTCATGGCGGAAATTGACGCGGCCATCCCCAAGCGGCCGATGGAGTGATCTGAAGAAATCCGAGGGGGGGTGCTATGGCGATTCACGACCTGGCGAGAAAAGAAACCGCTCACGGCACAGTTACGGCGGTTTGGTTTCACAGCCAACAAGATTAAATCCAAGAAGTGAGGTGAGGTATGGAATCGCTACTTGGAACTTCCACGCTGATAATCATCACCATGGCAATCGCGCTGTTCATCGCGCTGTTCAGGCTCGGCTCGATAAACTTCGAGCTCAAGGCGATCCGTAAACTCCTGGAGGCTGAGTTTCAACGCGACGCCCGCGACCGCTGGGCATCGACCCACCCGCCGGCTGCTTAGCTCGGTCGCATCATTATTATCTACGTGTCTTGCTCGGGTAGAGGTGTCATTCCCTCAAGCCCGACCTTGCAGAACAATTGAACTCTGCAACGCGAACTTCCCGGAAGTGTTAATATTACTCCCGACGTTATGACTACTCGCGGCTTGGTTTCTCCCACGCATCGCTCCGTCCGCAGGTATTACGAGACGCTGCAAGCGTTGAAAAATCAGAGTGTCGACAACGAAATGAGTGTCCGCTCCGCATTTGAGTTTCTTCTCGCGGAAACCGCGAAGCTGCGCGGTTGGACGTTGGTCCCGGAGCTCTCCGAAAAGTCTGGTGGCAGCCTAATGCGTCCGGACGGCACCCTGCGCGACGCCAACAGCCTGCCGCGCGGCTACTGGGAAGCCAAGGATACGAAGGACGATCTCAACACCGAAATCCGTCGCAAGATTGCTCGCGCCTACCGGCTTTCTAACACCATCTTTGAAGACACACAGACGGGCGTCCTGTACCAAAATAAGCAGGAGGTCCTGCGTGTTCCCTTGGGCGATCCCAAGGAGCTTACCCGGCTCCTGAACCAGTTCTTTGGCTACGCCGAACCGGACATCGAAGATTTTGAAGAGGCGGTCGAAGAATTCCAGGAGCGCGTTCCCGATCTCGCGCGCGGGCCTTTACACTGATGAACCTACTACGTATACTTCCCCTTAGACTCAATCGACATTGAGGCAGGCTTGCCAGTTTCTACTTTAGAGACATCGGAGAACGCCTATCGAAAGCTATCCGCCTTGCTTCGGAAGAATTTGGATTTCAGTTCCTCCGACAGCGGATATGCTTCGCACTCAATCCATCCATTCGCGGCAAAATTCCCCCCCCAAATACCGCGCCTGTTCATCGAGGAACTGACCGTAAGCGGCGACTCCGTGCTAGATCCCATGGCAGGGTCGGGGACAACAATCGTCGAAGCGGTCCTTCTGAAACGAGAGGCCTTCGGTTTCGACATCGATCCGCTTGCGCTTCGGCTTTGCACCGTGAAGACGACGTGGCTAGACCCTCAGGAGTTAGAGAAGAAGGGGTTGGAGATTATAGAGGGGGCGTCAACGACCGGCAATTCGGAACGATCGCTTCGGCGTGAACTAGAAGCTCGTTTTGACATTGAGACAAGGGAGTTCCTTGACTATTGGTTTCTCCGCGAAACTCAACTTGAACTCCTGTCGCTCATCATTACGATTGAGAAAACGACAGAATTTCCCGTGAGAGACTTTTTTGAATTGGTTTTCTCTTCCGCCATTATCGCCAAGACTGGGGGGGTGTCGTTGGCACGCGACCTCGCGCACTCCAGGCCTCACCGAGACTTGGAAAAGAAGCCTCGCAATGCCATCACTGAATTTCGGCTCAGATTGGCTAAGGTCCTCAAGAAATTTCAAAGCCTACCGCAACGTACAAAACGAGTTTTTGTGGCGGAACGGAACGCTAAGGATGTGCCACTACCCACCGAGTCTATCGACTTAATTGTCACATCCCCGCCGTACGCGAATGCTATCGATTACATGCGTGCCCACAAATTCAGTCTGGTATGGTTTGGGCACACTACAGGTGCCCTCAGCGACCTACGTGGTCGATACATCGGAAGCGAAAGGTTCGACCCCCGCTACTCCCAAGACCTAGCGCCAAAGGCCCAGGAAGCAGTCAAAAACCTTGAGCAAAAGGACGCCAGCAAGGCGAGGGTTCTCCGAAAGTATCTGCTTGAGATGAAACAAGTGATTTCTGAGATGAACCGAGTTTTGAAACCGGGCAAAGCCGCTGTTATTGTTGTGGGGCCTTCAACAATGCGCGGCCTAGAGGTTGCGACACATGAATATCTAGCTGAAATTGGGGAGTCTCTAGGATTTCGCGTCGCGGGGATTCAAAAGCGTAAAATAGACCGAGATCGAAGGATGCTTCCAATCAGTTTTGGCCGGAACGGTGATTCGACGATCGAGCAGCGGATGCATGAAGAATTTGTAGTCGGGCTCGTAAAGGGACAATAACCAGTTCGGAGGGGTCCAATTGCCGCAAACTTCAATTTTGGATGAGCTCCGCTCAGACTATCACCGGAGGATACTCGAAAAGATTCTTGGCCTGCGAAGAAAGAAGGGGAAAAAGCGCGGGAAGTCCTATTACTCAAATGCCGACTCAGGAAATGCAGGGAGTATGGCCCTTTCCGAGGGTGTCGCACTTAAGTTAAAGGCGAATACAGGTCGAGACCCCTGCCAAAGCCCGCCAAAGGAGCAGACTGCGGGTAACGTGTTTGCATCCTTAACAAAGGATTTTCTGGACAAGGCCTTCAAACACCTCCAACATCTGCGGCCCGGGAACTGGACATTCTCCACCAGCCAAGAAAAGGGAGGTATAACGAAACACTTCCAGTACGAACATCTTGCCGACTTGCAGGCTGTCTTGGAAAAACACCCTGAGCTGCGTGCCACACTAGGTGGGGACTATTTGGTCGTACCCGACATAACAATATCACGCCAACCTGTGGATGACGCCGAGATAAACACGGTGGAAAAATTCCTGTCCGATGCGGAGCAGTTCGGAAAATATACGCCGTTACGCGCGAGCGTAAATCCGAAGAGCATCTTGCACGCCAGTGTTTCGTGCAAATGGACAATTCGAAGCGACAGGTCGCAGAACACTCGGACAGAGGCTCTAAACCTCATCAGAAATAGAAAGGGTAAAGTTCCTATTGTTGTAGCAGTTGTCTTTGAGCCACTGCCAACCCGCATCGCGTCGATTGCCTTAGGGACGGGCGATTTGGATTGCGTTTACCATGGTGCACTGCACGAACTCCAGGAGGCGATTGAAGAGATAGGGAACGAGGATCAAAAGGAGATGCTCGACACCCTTGTTCAAGGCCGCAGGCTACGCGACATAAGCGATTTGCCTTTCGATTTGGCGACTTAAACCCGAGGTAGCACGTGTCCTCCGAATCCTCACGAAAACGTCACCGACTGGTCGCTGGAACATTTCCGCGGGCGTTACAACGCAAAGAAAATCACCAAGTGGTATATCTACTATTACCTCTACGGCGTTCTGCACGATCCCGAATACCGTTCGAAGTACGCGGAGAACCTGAAGCGGCAGTAGCCGCGCATTCCCCTGGCCAAGGACTTCCGCGCCTATGCCGACGCTGGAAAGGAACTCGCCCAACCCCACATCGAATACGAAAAAATAGACCCATACCCCTTAGCATTCTTGGAAAACAAAGACCTGCCACTCTACAATCGCGTTGAAGACAAGATGCGCCTCTCGAAAGATCGCAAATCCCTCAAGGTGAACGATTCGCTCACCCTTGCGTGCATTCCGCCGGAAGCGTTCGAATATCGCCTGGGCAACCGCAGCGCCCTCGAATGGGTGATTGACCAATATCAGCTAACGGAAGATAAACACAGCGGCATCCGCTCTGACCCGAACCGCCCCGAGGACCCGGAATACATCGTGCGGTTGGTGGGCCAGGTCGTGCGCGTGAGCCTCGAAACCGTCCGCATCGTGGGAGCAATTAATGCGCTGCCCTTGGCGTGATAACGGGCTGCCGGCGCACCCAGGCAGGTGAAACGCTCAAGTGGGGCTAAGTTCACAAATGAATGCACGGCAGCCTATCCCGGGTAGTGTCCTAAATCTGTGTCGCTAGTGATCGGGCGCCCCACAACTCGACGCAGCTTGGGTCGAAATCAGCTTCTCGGCCGTGGAGAGAAGCAATCGTCGGTCCGGCTCGGCCATCACCCTGAAGAGGGCGAGCAACTCCCGCTCTCGCGGCGTCAGTGTTCGGCTGTTATCTAGGCGCAGTTTCTTCTCCTGCTTTTTGGTACGCACTGCTACAATACCTCCGCGCTATTTAGATTACTGAATCCGCCGGGGTAGGATACCAGAAAAAGAAATGCCTCGCTTCCCGCCGGGGCATCGCTTAACTTTTGGGCCGCTAGCCCGCCATAGCTAACAGGGCGATCCCGCAAGGAGCGACCCGCTTCCGAACCGGGGGCCAGTCCAATACTTACAAGCGGGAAGGAGAGTAGGGAATGGCCTTACAAGACGGGGAGTTGTCGGAGACAATTTGGGAAGCGAGCGGGCCGAGAGGCGAAATGTGCATAAAATCATTGGATCCCAAAACAGGCGAAGCGCACTATTTTCCCGTTCTCGGCTACGGGATCCCAGTTTCAGAAAAGCGATTCGATAGCTTGGAAATTTTCAAGCACTTATCCGGCAACACCGGGGTAGTGGCGCGGCTCCTCTGCCTGTGGGCCGTGGAAGGACCCGTCGTGGAGATGTTTGAAGTTGTTCCTTCCAAGGATATTTCTCCCGACCTGCCAGGAGTCCGAGTAGCGATTGGCAAACCCGACCCCCGTGGGCCATTTCCGCCCGAGGAAATAGCCTCGGCGCTAAAGAGGGCTCATGAGCTCTGTCCAAGAATTGACGCGCATGTTAGAGATTTAGGGGAGTTGTACAGGGATTTTGAAAGCATGAATCCACACCTGCCCCATGTCGAAATCTCGCCAGTTCACAACGGCCTTGAGAATCCGTACCTCCCTCGCCTTCAATATATTACTCTGAACGATCTCTTGCTCACGGCTGCCATTCTGCTTACACGCTTCTCGAACGAGGTAAAGCAAATGCCACACCTCGCGGATTTCAGACAGGCGCGCGACACGCGTAAGCGGGCCGCATGGTTCTTCAAACGCGGCCCGATCGCCTATGCCCTCTATAGGCTTCTAACTGAATACGGAGAGCCGCCCGCGCGCCCTATGGCCGCCTACAGCATGATAGGCTCCTTCGAGAGTGATTTTCTCGGCCGCGAGATTCCCTACGGCACTTCCGGTTACACTGAAACCGTGCGCCAGCAAGTTGGCGACTTTGAAAGGTCGCCCCGTCGCGCTCAACTCGACGCTATTCTTGAGAAGCTGCTTTCCCTTAGCTGGGGCTTTAGGTCTGGATGCAGCTCGTAAGGCCGCGTATTTTTCAAGAGCCCCCGCTCCTCCCCTTAAATACAAATTACCCACAAAGGCGAAAATCGTGAGACGGTACCCACCTTTTTATACTCTCCCCTAGCGGGTGGATTTTCAGTTTCACCCACTATCGCAAATCCAAAATCACTTCTCTTGCGAATACGTTCCAAGCTCCCCGATACTTCCCACGCAAGCGCAGGCATCAACCCTGAGAGGGAAGAATGAACAAGGGGTTTTGGAGCGTGAAGCAAACAGCGGAATTTTTGAACGAAAGCCAGTCGGCGTGTCGGCTCTGGATCACTAAAGGCCGGATGCGATCTGTCCGAACCGCGCCGCGCGTCCGAACAGCCAACGAACCTAGTCGCGTTGCGCTAATGCCATTGCACGACGACGCGCAGCTTCAGAAGGCAAACCAAATTCTAAAGGAGACACCATGTTCGAATTTCAAATCACTGGTCTCGGTCGGTTGACGTCCGTCTTTGAAGAGCTAGGCGACGCCATCAAGCAACTGAACGGAAAACTCTGCGAAGTCTGTTTTGACCCTACTCAGCCTGGCCAAGTGCAAGCTGCCATTGACCAAACGGAACGAGCTGTGGACGAACGGCTTTCGAAATTCCAGGACAATCCTTTGGTCCAGCAACTTGCGGCCGGCATAAAACAAAAATTCAAAGAAGAGCTCTTGAGTCGCGCCAGCGACGCCCGACGGCTGCTAACAGGTAACGGAATGTCGTCTGACCTAGTGAACGCGTCGGCATTGCTCGGCCCCATGCCGTTCGCCCCACCGGAGGGCTGGAGCCTGGCCCAACGAAGGAAAGGGAGGACGTTCTAACGCCATGTACGGCGATAATTACCAAACGATTTACGCAGCCATCGAACGAAGAGTGCCCATCGTCGCCACGTACAACGGCCGACGCCGATTGCTGTGCCCACACGCGCTTGGCAGCAAGAAAGGCCGTTCCCAGGCGCTTTTCTATCAGGTCGCCGGCGGGAGTAGCAGCGGCCTCGGTGGTCCGGGGTCGGGCGCAAACTGGCGCTGCATGGATCTCGCAAAGCTTTCCGATGTCGACTTCTATCCCGGCTCCTGGTATTCGGGCGGTAACCATTCCCGCCCGCATACCTGACTGGACGCAATTGACGTTGAGGTCGGGTACTTCAACTTCTGAGTCAGATCGCGAACGCGGCTACACGCCGCAACTCGCCGCATGGCGCCCGGAGAGCACATGCCACACGTCGTTAGCCGCCGCGCTGGCATTCAGATGGAGGAAATAAATGAGCCTTATCGAAAAAAAGGCAACCCCTAAATTGCTTTTGGCTGCTCAGAGGAATGGAAGGAAGTCGCGCGGGCCCCGTACCGAGGCGGGCAAGCGCCATTCCAGCCTCAATGCACTCAAGCAAGGGGCCTTCGCCCAGGTGTCCTTGGCCCACATGCAGGCGCTCGGCGAGGACCCCGCCGACTTCGCGAAACTTCTCGAGTCCCTGCGTCAAGCACTCGACCCCCAAGACGGCTTTGAGGAAATTCTCATTGCGGGAATAGCGCAGCTTAACTGGCGGGTGCTCAGAGCGCAGCGCGGCGAGGCTGGATTCCTGGCGTCCAGAAAAAGAACCTTTCAGCTCGACCGCGAATGGAACGCACACCTCGCAACCCGAGCAAGAGACGGGGAATCTGGAAAGATTGCGATGCTCACCGGAGGTCGCATCAACTCTGTCGATTGTCCAGCCAAATTTTCGGAGATGCTGCGGGCACTCAACACCATCCGAGAAAACCATTTGCGCGATGGTTTCACATTAGACCAGACGGGATTTTTAAAGCTAATCTTTGGCCCCTCATGCCTCGCCAATGATCTGCTGATCAGCTACGAAACCTGCCGTCTCGACTTTGAAAAGCAGCCCCGGGACACGCAACAATACAGAAGCGAGTACTTTCTCAAGGCGCTCGAAAGAGAGATCGGATACTACGAACGAGAATTCCAATTGTATCGCCGCCTAGAACTGGAAGCACCGCAGGAAATGAGCGACGCCCAATTGATCCCTCCAAGTGAGGACCTTGACCGGATAATTCGATGCGAGGGCTTCCTGGAAAGACAGATCGAGCGTAAATTGCTACAGCTCTATGAATGGCGCAGGGAGAAGGCCACCGTTAACATTCCAAGACCCCGCGAAACCTCGGGTCAACAAGGGGAATCTTATGGGCAATAATCTGGACAAGTCTCAGTCTTACTTCGAGCCGGGACGGACCGCGAATTGCAACTCCCGGCGCAACGGACGGGAGGGAAACCCAACCGGAAGCCCATCCGCCTTAACAAACGGCAATAAGCTGAATATCGTTACCAATCTGTTTTTTACAAAACGAACCTATTATCTTTATGAAAACAAAGGGTTCCAAAAAGGCGCATCATAATGGTAGGGTTTTGCCGGTGGCGCGTATTTCGTTTCTTAACGCACGCCCTCCCTCCCACGAAAATCCTCGACGCGCTGGCCATCCTGATTGACAATAAGAGGGGCCGCTCAAGCGCCAAAAGCACGGCGCAAACTCTGGCGGCAAATTGAATGTTTTTTCGCGGCGAACGTGGCGAAAATCATGGAAGGACTTACATAAATGGACTCATCTGAATTAACCCGCCTTTATGATTTCAGCGGGCAGACAGTGGTGATCACCGGCGGGACAGGAACCTTGGGCGGCGAAATTGCCTGCGCGCTGGTGGGATGCGGAGCCAATGTTGCGATCTTGGACCGCAATCTGGACCCGGCCCAGCACATTCTGGAGCTCATGGAACCGCGCGCCAACCAGGCGGTGGCGGTTCGCGCCGATGTCCTGGACCCGGAGAGCCTGCGCCAGGCCGCCAAGGTCATCCTGGAGAAGTTCGGCACTATTCACAGCCTGGTGAACGCGGCGGGAGGCAACAAACCTCAGGCTACTACCGGGCCCGACCTCTCGTTTTTTGATCTGCCGCCGGATGCCTTGCGCTGGGTGTTTGATCTAAACATCCTGGGGACGATGCTTCCCTGTCAGGTCTTCGGCAAAATCATGGCGGAAAAAAGCGAGGGAGTCATTCTCAACGTATCCTCGATGAGCGCCTTCCGCCCTCTGACCCGAGTACTGGCATACTCGGCCGCGAAGGCCGGGGTCAGCAATTTTACGCAGTGGCTCGCCGTGCACATGGCTCAGGTCTATTCGCCGCGGATTCGCGTCAACGCCATCGCGCCGGGTTTCTTCCTCACCCAACAAAACAAGTTTCTGTTGGAGGATGAGAAGAGCGGCGCGCTCACCTCACGCGGCAAGTTGATCGTTGACCACACGCCCATGGCGCGCTTTGGCCGGGCGGAGGATTTGTTTGGAGCGATCTTGTGGCTCCTTTCGCCGGCTTCAGCTTTTGTTACGGGAGTCATTGTGCCGATTGATTGCGGATTCTCGGCATATAGTGGGGTGTAACCCGCATTCCTCACCTCGGGTCAGGAAGGGCGGGGCTTCACAGGCTGCGGAAAAACCCGTCTCTGCCGTCATTCTGAGCGAAGCTTTGGAGTGCGGCAGCTTGCTGCTGCTTTGGCTTGAGCCAGCTTGCTGGCGGGCAATGACGCTCTCGGTTGCAATCCCCGCGAGCAAGCTCGCGGGGAGGAAAGCGGCAGCAAGCTGCCGCACTCCAAAGCGGGCTGTCGTGGCCCTCTGCGCCTGCCCTGACGAGTTTTTCCGCAGGCCTGTTCAGCCCCGACCTTCCGGCAGCCCTAACAGCGTCCAATCGGGGTGAGAAATGCGGTCTAACCAAGCATCAAGGCTCCGGGTGAAGAAATCGGCGAGGAAGGGCACTGAAGACATCGCCGATCGTGGAGGAATTGAACCGATGGTCGTTGGAAAAGGATTCGCAGACCGTTACTTGGGCTCGGAGGAAATTAACGTCATTACGCAACAGGGCCTGAGCTCGCTGGCCGTGGATGGCAAGCGCGTCCTCATCATCATCCCGGACGGCACACGCACCATGCCTATGCCGCGCATGTTCGAGATATTCGAGTCGCAACTCGCTCCGCGCGTGGCGGCCTTGGATTATCTAGTGGCGCTCGGCACTCACCCCCTCATGAACGACGAGCAATTGAGCAAGCTGGTGGGGCGTCCGGTGAGGAACGAACAAGCCGGCAAGAGCCACATCTTCAATCACCACTGGGAAAACCCCGCGAACTTCGTGACGCTGGGCGTCATCCCTGCTTCCGAGGTCGCTGAAATAACCAGCGGGCTACTGGCCCAGGAAGTGCCCGTCCGGCTCAACAAGCTGATTCTGGATTACGACCAACTCATTGTCTGCGGGCCCGTCTTCCCCCATGAAGTTGTCGGCTTTTCCGGCGGGACCAAGTATTTTTTCCCGGGCATCGGTGGTTCGGAAATCATCAACCTCACCCACTGGCTGGGGGCGTTGATGACCAATTACAAGGTCATCGGCGCCGGTTACACGCCCGTGCGCGCCATCATCGATCGGGCCGCAGGTCTCATCGACCGGCCCACCGCCTGCTTCGCCTTGGTAGTGACGCACGCAGGTCTGGCAGGGCTTTTTTTCGGCTCACCGCAAGAAGCATGGAAGGCAGCCTCGGCACTCTCTGCCAAGAAGCATGTCATCTACGCACAGAAACCCTTCCGGCGCGTGCTCTCCGTCATGCCCGAACTTTACGACGATCTCTGGACCGGGGGCAAAGGGATGTATAAAGTTGAACCGGCGGTTGCCGACGGCGGCGAGGTAGTGATTTTTGCGCCGCACATCAACGAAGTCAGCTACACGCACGGCAAATTGATTGATGAAATTGGCTATCACTGCCGCGATTATTTTCAGGCCCAGTGGGACAAGTTCAAAAGCTATCCGGGTGGAGTGCTGGCGCACTCCACCCACGTCAAAGGGTTGGGCCAGTACGACAAGTCCAGCGGCAAGGAAACTCCGCGCATTCAAGTGACGCTGGCCACGGGCATCCCTCCGGAACGCTGCCGACGCATCAACCTGGGTTACCTCGATCCCGCAACCATCCATCCCCAAGAATGGGAAAACCGTGAGGACGAGGGCATCCTCATCGTGCCTCGGGCGGGGGAGATGCTGTATCGCCTCCCATAGGACGCGCGAAGTATTTCATTTTGGGGAATGCCAATCGGGAAACGGAACAGCCACTAAACCCAGTCGAGCGCTCCGCGCTTCCAGAGCCAGATATAACCCACGATCAAGATCCCCAGGAACACGAGCATCTCAACCAGGCCCAACAGTCCCAGAACCTGGAATTGCACTGCCCAGGGATAAAGGAAGACCGTCTCAACTTCAAAGACCACGAACAGGATGGCAACCACATAAAAGCGCACGGCATACCGCCCGCGGGCGTCGGATTCCGGCGTGACGCCGCACTCGTAAGGCATGACCTTTTCCGCGGTCGGTTTGAAGGAGGGCCGGAAGAACTTGGCAATCCAGAGCAAGGCGGGAGGGAAGATGGCCGCGATGGCGATGAAGATCAGAATAGGCCCGTATTGGTCAAGCATGCTCGTTGCACCTCCTTCCGACGTCCCCCATCATAGCACATGAACCGGGCCGGAGTTGCAGCAGGATGCTGAAAAACCTTAGTGCCTTGTTCCGAGCAACGTAGTCAGTAGTCGGCAGGTGGTCGAGGTGGGAAGTCTGGAATCAGTAGCTGAAGACGGATAACCGGCAGCCAACTACCATGCGTTGGCGAGATTCTTCAGCCCTTCGAGATAGTCGTCTTTCTCGATCCTGCTTTCCACGCCAAATTCCGCCAGGAGGGTCATCATCTGCCCCACGGAAAGCCCTGCCAGTTGAGCGGCCTTGCCCAGAGAGGCGTCTCCCTTTTTGTATCGCTCCACGGCCAGCATGACCCTGCCTCGCATAACCAGTTCCCGTACCGCTTTGGAGAGGTCGCTGCGCCCTTCTCTGCTGATCTCGGTCAGGAACTCGTAGTTCTCGCGATCCATACGGATACTCATCGTCTTGGTCATTTTCGTAGCTCCATTTTCCGTCTCGCGTCTTCGACGATCGAATTCTTATGGAGTCCGGGGCATTTGAGTCCGACTGACGACAGAAGCCCCGGAGTCTTTGAGAACTACGACTCTCCGCCACCTTGCTTTTAGCGCCGGTGCTTCTTCAGTTGCTCCTCGCGCCCGAGTTCCCTGATTCGTTCTGTCAGTCGATGGACCCCGGTTGAGGGGTTTCCCCCTGGGCGGCCCTGTTCCTGCTGCCAATTGTCCAGCGCCAGGGCTCGCTCAACGGCTTCTCGATAGTGGGGAAAGACCAACTCGAAGGGCACTTCCTTGCCGTACCGTGGCATGTGGTCACGACAGGCGGATTGAACGTCGTGGCGCTCTATATGGGCACTTTGCTCTTGGAAGTGCAACAACAGCCAAAGCTCGAAACACGGATTCGAGATGGCCAGCTTAATCTTGTTTGCATCCGCTTTCTGCTTCGCGTCGGGTATGTGTTCGTGCAGGTCCACATCAAATACGCACCAAACCTCGTCGTACTTGAGATTATCGTCTTTCTCTCTGCGAGATCTGCGCTCAGCCTCTTGCTTCTTCTCGACAGCGTAGTCAACAAGCGTTTTGGGATTCGAGCCGCCCGGCACGACTTCGATGTGTACGAGCCGAATTCGCAGCTCACCCTTTAGACCATTAAGATAGCTTGGCTCGGTGACCTCACCCTCACAACACACGAGGACCCGTGTACGAGGCTCAACAAACCACTTGCGACGCTGGAGGTTGTCATGTTTTCGGGCCATCAGCGCTCAGCCTTATCTTGCTGGTTGTTGGCGAAAAAATCCGTTGAACCAATAAACGGCACTGCGCCGTATCGCCCCTGCAAATACCCGCGCTCGAGGTTTTCGTTCTTTCTGGGTTTGAAATCGGTCAACGGATACAAGTGGGTAGAACCCTCAGCATCCTTTTCCGTGAACCAAATCTGGTCGCGACGTAACGACGCTTTGTCGAGGAGGTTGGTGTCATGCGTGGTGAAGATAATCTGCGCCCCGCGGGGATTCAGCTTGGGGTCGTTGAAAAGACGGACAACTTCCAGAGCTAGCAAGGGATGTAGGCTGGCGTCTAGCTCGTCAACGCAAATCGTTCCGTCTGATTTGACAGCCCCCAGCGCTGGCCCTAAGAGTCCAAAAAACGCAAGGGTGCCGTCGGATTCGTTATGCTCTCCAAGTGTGACCCCTCCTTTGGCGGAGCCCGTATGAATGAAACCTAGAACTGGCTCCTTGTCCAATATGCCGACGCCTTTCATTTTCTCCTCGATTTTAGCGAAAAGCCTCCTCACAGCTTCATTGGCCTCTTCGGCGACGGCTCTGATCTCGGCATCTGCTCCCCTTTCGAATGTTGGTAAAGCGAGTTCGTGCTCAGTCTCACGCACGTCTAATCCCACGACTCCAAGGTCTGCTAACTGAAGCATACCCAACACAGGGGATTTCAGCGTTTCGTCTCTACACATCTTAGCGGTTTCTATATTGAGATCTCCTCTCTCCTTCGGGACGTATCTAAAATGCTCGGCAAACCATTTGTAAACGGGAAGGAGAATTTCGTGATTGTTCTGTGCGGCAGCCGAAAGGAAAAGGCTGTTGGGGCGTGTTAGACGCTCAATGGCACGATTATCGCCACCCAGTTTGTTTCCAAAGGTGAAAGCCTTCCCTTCGCGCTTGAACCACATCTGCTTCCTGGTGGGCTTAGAACCGGAGGGGTACGCATCAAGCCACTCCTCAGAAATCTCCTGATCATTCAGCGTGAATCCGTAGTGAAACCGCACTCCACGAATCTGCAGGTCTACATCGAATGAGGAAGGATCAATCTTCGATTGTGGATCGAGAAGAAAGGGCTCGCGGGGTATCGGCCCCTCCGGGGGCCATCGCCTCTGGGAGTTCTGCACCGCGCTGCTCATGTAGGCAAGCGCCTTGATAACGTTGCTCTTTCCAGAGGCGTTGGCGCCGTAAATCGCCGCCACCCGCACCAGCCCGAGGTCCAGCCCCTCGACCTGCGTCACTGCTTCCGGCGAGTCCTTCAGCGAACTCGCCACCAGAGAAAGCTCCTGCTCCTCCTTGAGCGACCGAAAATTACGGGCTCGAAATCTAATCAACACAGGCCACCCCACTCTCGAGCGAAAGTATTATTCACAATCCTTTATGACTATAAGTTTGCAGAACTTTGTCGTAAATGCAACCTTAAAGTACGAATCATGCCATTTTCGACTGCGCACAGAAATAGATCGTGCGTGTCTGCAACAGCAGGCAGCGCAATGCTTCGCCTCCGAGAATTTCCAGGGGTCTTGTGCTAAAGGAGAGGGGATGGAGAAGTCAAAAGTCTGAAGTGCAGGATTCAGCAGCCAGTCCGTCAGAGCAGGATCAGAACCCGGCTCGCAAAAGGCTCTTGACAAGCTGTGCTTAGAGTGCTAGCCTACAATGTGACGTTGAGTGGTTCTGCCATGAGCATAGAAACCTCAGGGATGACTCTCCCCACCCTTCCTCAAAACGACAAGTTGTCATTACCTACCCTCCCAGGACGACCGAAGTAACTTTAAAATGTGAACGAACGACGCGGGAATGTCTATGAAAACAAAGGACCGCCGTGGAAAGCTCGGGGGTAAAACGGGAATGTCGTTGAAAACACAGGTACTTGGCCGTTTAAGGCGGGAATGTTATTGAAAACAAATTGGGTTAATGATATGTCGCAGGTGCTAAGTGGGGAAAAGACCTACCCCCCCCACGTACCACCCGCTACGTACCACAAACGAGTGGGTGGCAGGTTGGGAAGAGCTGAGACCAAGCGGGCTCATCAATTCTCACTTCTGACTTCTGCTTTCTACCTGTGCCACTCCAACCCAAGATAGACGGAAAGCGCGATCCAGAGTTTCTCCGGCGCGAGCAGGCGCACTCGCTCTCCAAACACGTTGTAGCGCCGCTTTTGAATCCGCCTCAAGAGGCGCCAATAAGTCGCCGCCATGATTTCGGCCGTGACCATGGCGCGGCGGTCCTGCGGCGCCAGGAACTGGCGCGCCAGGCCAAAGAAATGGCGGGCCCGGTCACCCTCGAGCTGCATCAGCTCAATGAAAGGGTCATTGTAGACCCCCGCCAGCATTTCCTCAGGGCGGACGCCGAATCGGTCCAGGTCCTCTCGCGGCAGGTAAATGCGCCCGCGCTGCGCGTCGCTCTGGATATCCCGCAGGATGTTGACGAGTTGCAGGGCTTTACCGAGATTCAC
Organism: uncultured Acidobacteriota bacterium; assembly: GCA_963832915.1. Lineage (GTDB taxonomy): Bacteria > Acidobacteriota > Terriglobia > UBA7540 > UBA7540 > CAVROP01. Next base: position 16,169 of record CAWHWE010000049.1, on the reverse strand, counting down.
GGCGTAATGGCGGGTCCGGGGATCCGTGTAGCCGAAGATTTCAATCGCCATCAGTCCGATGGTGGAGGCGACGCGATAACAGTAAAGAGAAAGGTCGTCAAACGTCTCGTAGCGCTCCGCGTTCAAATCCATTTCAAGGCCCAGGATGAGGTCCTCGAAGGGTTGCCGGGGGATTTTGAATTCCCGAATGCTCTCGGCGAGGGCGGCCAGTTCGGGGTCTTCCCAAGCCGCGCCCCGCTCAGCGTAACAAGCGTCGAGCGCCTTGCGGTATCGCGCCATCTGGCGCTTCGCTTCCTCCGGTGGGAGCCCGCTGTCCACGACGTCATCGCCTCGCCGCGCGAATGCATAAACCGCTTCGATGGCTCGCCGCTTTTCACGCGGGAGGAACACAAAGGAGTAGTAGAAATTGGTGACGCGCGGCGTGACAAGGCGAAAGTCTTTCCCGGAAGCGCTCATGGCGGGCCTGCGATGGTGGGGGCGTGTTCACCCCTTCGTACCCGAAGGGAGAATCGAGCGTGGAAATAGAGACGTACAAAGTCCAGTTTGCCCAGGGATGGCCGGCGCCGGAAAACATCATAGCCCACAGACTCAATTTTGCGAAGCAAGGTCATGCCGCCGAGCCAGGTGAGGCGAAGCTGGACGCGCAATTCCGGCGCGACTCTCTCCGGCAGCTCTTTGCCTCGCTCAAACAACGGGCGGGTGCGGTCTATTTCAAACTTTAGCAATTCACGCCAACGCTCGTTCATGCGTCCGGCGCGCAAGTCGTCGACTGTGTAGTTGAAGCGTTGAAGGTCTTCCAGGGGCAGGTATATCCGGTCGCGTTCGAGGTCCACCGCAACGTCCTGCCAGAAGTTGGTGAGCTGAAGCGCGGTGCAAATGCAATCCGAAAGAGCAAAGAGTTCCGGTCCGCGGTGGTCGAACAATTCGAGAACCAGCCGCCCGACGGGGTTGGCGGAGCAGACGCAATAGGCGAGCAAGGAGGAGAAATCCGGGTGACGATTTACGCGCACGTCGGATTCAAAGGCGCGCAGCAGGTTCTCGAAATTCTCAAAAGAGAGGTGGAATCGCCGCACCGAGTCGCGAAGCGCCAGGAATACCGGATGCTGGGCTTCGCCCGAGAAGCATTCACGGAGCAGCTCACGCCAGGCAGCGAGTTTTTCGAGCCTACCCTCGACTCCAGGCTCATCGGCAAAGTCGTCAGCGCATCGGGCAAAGGCATAGATGGCAGCCAGCGCATCACGCTTGTCGCGGGGCACAAGGCGTGAGGCGACCGGGAAGTTCTCATAATGACGGCGCGCCAGCCGCCGGCACTCAGCATAAGCAGCCCGAATTTTCTGGTCGGAATAAGACATGCTGAAATTGGTTTGCCATCGCAGGGCTTCAGGGAATAGTGCCAAAGGGGAAGCAACCGGACGGCCAACTCGCGCAACGCCGCGTCAGCCTCTATCGCTGGTGTGGCGTAACACTTGACTTTTGACAATTGGCCAGCGGCTCTGCCGCCTTGGCTGTAGGGGTACGGCAAGCCGTACCCCTACAGTCAGCAACTGCCTCGTGACCATTGTCAAGAACTTGATGTTACAGCACACTAGTGTGACGTCCGAGCTAATTTCTTACAACTCTATCCCGTCTATTTCGTTTCAGCCCTCCGTCGCCGGATGAAGGTCGGCACATCGAAGTCATCGTCGGTGATTTCCGCACTCATCTCCGACGGCCCTTGTTCCACGGGAAGTTTTTCCTTCTTGGCCATCGCCGTTCTGATGCTCTGCTGCGCCGTGCGCATGGCCTGCGAGGGACCGGTCATGGCCTTGAGGCCCATTCTCTCGGACTTGATCCCCGTAGCGATGACCGTGACTTTTACCGCATCACCCATAGACTCATTGCAAACCGCGCCAAAAATGATATTGGCGTTTTCAGCGGCAGCCTTTTGCACAATACTCGAGGCTTCGTGAACTTCATGCAGGGTGAGCTTGCTGGACCCCGTGATATTCAACAGGATGCCCTGGGCGCCGTTGATGCTGGCGTCTTCCAGCAGGGGGCTGGCAATGGCGCGATTGGTGGCCTCGACGGCGCGGTTTTCTCCCTCGGCCACGGCAGTTCCCATGACCGCGTAGCCCATTCCCTCCATAATCGTCTTGATGTCAGCAAAGTCGCGGTTGATTATTCCCGTGATGGTAATGATATCGGAAATACCCTGAACACCCTGGCGCAGGATATCGTCCGCGATTCTGAACGCTTCGAAGAAGCTGGTGCCCTTGTCCACAAACTGCATCAGACGTTCGTTCGGAATGCAAATGACCGTATCCACGCTCTGGCCCAACTCGGCCAGTCCCTGTTCGGCCTGCATCATCCTCCGCTTGCCTTCAAAGGCGAAGGGCTTGGTGACCACGCCCACCGTGAGGGCGTGAAGTTCACGCGCCAGGCTGGCAACAATGGGCGCGCCTCCGCTCCCGGTTCCCCCGCCCAGCCCTGCGGTGACGAACACCATGTCGGCGCCCTCCAGCGCGTCGATGACCTTTTCCGTATCCTCGAGTGCGGCGCGCCGGCCGATTTCAGGGTTGGCGCCCGCCCCCAGCCCTTTAGTGAGCTTGGCGCCGAGTTGGATTTTCACCGGCGCATTCGAAGCGTGAAGGGCCTGCGCGTCCGTATTGGCCACGAGGAAATCCACTCCCGTCACCCCGGCGGCGATCATGCGGTTGACGGCGTTTCCGCCGCCGCCACCCACACCAATGACCTTGATTTTAGCGCCCACGCGAAGCTCGTCGGAAAAATCCACCCGAAGGCTGCCGTTGGTTTCTTCAATCGCCATATTGACTCCCCATCAGGCGTCGTCACGCAAAAAGCATTTCATTTACGCAACTCCGCCCTTGCCCCGCAAAGCTCGCCGCATTTTGGCCCAGAGCCCTGTTTCCTGCAAGTCTTGAAGCAAGCGGCGGCGGTTGCCGTAGACAGCCAAGCCGACCAGAGCTGCATACTCCGGCCCGGCAAGGTTTTCATCCATGTTCTCAAGTCCCATGCACCGACCCAGGCGCGCGGGGAGGCCGAGAGTATGCTCCGCCAACGCCACCAAACCGCCCTGCTTTGCCCCACCGCCGACCAAAATCAACCCCGCCCCCAGTTGCCTAATATGGCCGGAGCGCTCCAACTCGTTATGGATCAACTCCAGTAGTTCGAGGGTGCGCGGCTGGATGATCTCGTCAAGTATGGCGTAACTTACCATTCGGGCTGGACGCTCTCCAACGCTGGGGACCTCCAGGACGCTGTCGGGGGCGCTCTCCAGCTCACGCTCAGCCCAGGATCTCTTGACTTTCTCCGCTTCCGGAATCGTGGTGCGCAGGCCCACGGCGATGTCATTGGTAAAGTGCTCGCCGCCCACCGGGATGGAAGCGGTGTGCCGGACGCTACCCCCCGCGTATACGATCATGTCAGTTGACCCGCCCCCAATGTCTACCAGAGCGGCGCCTAATTCCCGCTCGTCTGCCGTCAGGCAAGCGGACGCAGCAGCGAAGGGCTCATAGACCGTGTCGAGGACCTTAATTCCGGCCAGATTCGCTGCTGTAACCGCATTTCTCAGGGCCGTGGATGACCCGGTAATCAGGTGCACATTAGCTTCAAGCCGCGCACCGCTCATCCCCACGGGGTTGCGAATCCCCTCCTGGGAATCCAGCACATAATCCTGTGGTTCCGGGTACACGATTTCGCGGTCGGGCGGTAGGGTGACAGCGCGGGCGGCCTGGAGGACTTTTAGAATATCGTCCTGGGTGACAGCTCCTGTGCCGCCGGGCGATTTTCCCAACCCCACCGCGCCTCGGGAGTTCACACCTTTGATGTGCGTACCCGCCACCCCCAGGTAAGCCGAAGTGATCGAAACCCCCGCCGCGGTTTCAGCAGCTTCCACGGCTTTCTTGAGGGCCAACACGGTGAGATCGAGATTGACAATGACGCTCTTCCGCCAACCCTTCGACTCCGCCACTCCGAAGCCGGCCACCTGGAGTTTTCCGCCCTCCCCCGGCTGAGACACGAGTGCGCACGTTTTGGTACTCCCCAAATCCAAGCCCACAATAAACTGGTCGTTACGTGCCAATGGACCCTATTCCTTTAGAGTTCGTGATGCCTCGACGTCTTCCGCGGGCAGGGTCGGAGTTCGACCCTGTGGGTTCACCACCACTTGATTACGATAACGCAAATCCACGGAGTCCAGCGGCGCATTCGCTTTGCGGATCTCGGGGAGCAGCGCCAGGAATCTGTGAAAATGCTCGAGAAAATCCCCGCGCCCGAAGTGGACCTGGAGGGTCTCCCGGCCTTGGACAAGCAAGGCTTTGAGATCATCGCCATCCGCCAGGTCCGCTTCCGAAACTGTCCATCCGGAGTGAGAGATCTCCTCTGCGAGTTGGCGCATGAAGTCCTGGTAAAGTGCGATGCGAGTCCGGCACTCGTCCAAACTCGCGTTAAAGTCAAGGCCAGTGACTACAGGAAAGTCGAAATAGGCGCTTTCTGGTTTATCCAGCAAAACTCCATCACTATCCACCAGGTTCACGTGACCGCCCACATTGGCGAAGGCCACCGGGGTCCTTTCAATGACATGCACCACCAAGCGATTGGGAAGAACTCGCGTCAAGGCTGCACTTCGCACCCAGGCAATCGCTTCCACTTGCTTGCGCTGGGCTTCCAGAGAAAGGCGAAAGACTTTTGTGCCAGGACCGTTGCCGGCGTGCAGAGGCAATCCCAGCGCGCTGCCAACTTCCTCGCGGGAGACAAACTGATTTCCGGTCACTTGAAGATCGTCAGCAGAGTGCAATTCGAATCGAGGCGACGACAGGGCGAAGCTGGTCAGGAAATAGCTCGTGATTCCCAGGGGCGCCGCCACGGCCGTGAAGAAAAGCACCCAACGCCAACCCCACCCGAGCTGGCGACGCCGAACCTTCACGGCCTTCTGCCGCCGAAGGTAGGGGGATTCCTCCTCCCCTTCGAACCCCTGTGCCGAAAGCGCCTTTTCTTCTTCTGTCAACTGTTCACCCATTTGACCCAACACTCCTCATGTGCGGAAGGTGCGCACAGTCCCTATGCCGAGGGGGACCTCAACGCCACCTGCGCTCCTCAGCGCCTTTCATCACTTCCAGGCAATGACTTCCTCTTCCAGCTCCAGACCATACGCCCGTAGGACCCGCTCGCGGATGAAGTCCATCAATTTCAGGATATCCGCCGCCGTGGCGCGGCAACGATTGACGATGAAATTTGCATGTCGTTCCGAAACCACCGCCCCGCCCACGCGGGCTCCTTTCAGTCCAAGTTCGTCAATCATCTTTCCCGTGGAGCGTCCGGGTGGATTTCTGAAAATGCAGCCCGCGCTTCTTTCCCGGATGGGCTGTGAGGCGCGGCGTTTCCCGTTGCACTGCTTAATGCGCTCCAGGATCACAGCATAAGGGCACTCCCGCAACTCGAGCGTAACGGAGAGCACCACGTCGTCAGGCGAGAAGTGGGTGTGCCGGTACTCGAACCGGACATCTTCCGTTTTCACGGCCTCGATCAGCCCCGTGGCGCAGTGAAACAGGGTGAGGCCGCGCACCACGTCGCCTATCTCAGTGCCGTACGCTCCCGCGTTCATGCGCAAGGCTCCGCCCACCGTCCCTGGCACACCAATCAGCCCTTCCATGCCCCCCAAGTTCCGTTTGGCGCATTCGAGAATCGCGCTGCCCAAGCTGGCCGCCGCAGGCACCTCAACGCGGTTTCCTACAAACGCCATCGCCTCACCGCGTGCCAGTTGAAGCAGGACGTTCCGGCAATCCTTGGTCAGCCACCAGCAGATTCGAGCCACCGCCCAAGATCCGCCATGGCACACCGTGCCCGTGCAGGTACGCCGCGAGTTCCGGCAAGCGGCGGGCATCGTGGACCCGGATGATATCAGCCGGGCCGCCCACTCTCAGAGTAGTGTGCCGGCTCAACCGCTCCCCCGGGAGCCATTCCGCCCCGAAGGCTGCCATTTGCTCCGAGATTCCGGATTGGCGCGCCAACAATGACATCAACCTTGAACCGCTCCTAGCCGCACCGAGCGGCCCCGGATCGCCTCCGCCAGGGTATCGCCGATTCTCCCCACGCTGCCGGCGCCCACCGTCAGAATCATATCACCCGGTCGCAAATCCTCCAGTACTCCCTGAATGACGGCCTCTTCCGAAGGCGCGTACCGAGCCCGTTCGAAACCCAGCTCGGCCATACGCTCCACCAGTCGCTGGGAGGTGACGCCCGGGATAGGCTTCTCGCCAGCCGGATAAATGTCCAGCACGTAGACGCGGTCCGTAGCCTGGAAGGAATTCGCAAACTCATCCATCAGGAACAGAGTACGCGTATAACGATGGGGTTGGAAGATAGCGATGATTCGTTTGGCGCCCCAGAGGCGAGCCGCTTCAAGTGTGGCGCGGATTTCCGTGGGATGATGCCCATAGTCATCCACGATTGTCACGCCTTCGAATTCCGCTTTGATTTGGAATCGGCGGTCGGCGCCGCGGAAGAGATCCAGGCCGCTGCGGATTTGCTCGGCGGCCAGGTCAAGCTCCAAACCCACGGCGACTGCTGCCAAGGCATTCTGCACGTTGTGCCGCCCCGGAACATGGATGGCAAAACTCCCCAGAGGCTTCCCTCTGGCCTCGACTTCGAAACATGAGGCTTGGGGTTGGAGCCGGATTGAACTGCCCTGCACATCGGCGCCGGGATCGAGCCCGTAGGTAACCACGCGACGCCGAAGCTGGGGGACAAGTTCCCTGAATCGCTCTCCCCAGGGGGCATCCGCACACGCCACCACCGCGCCGTAAAAAGGGACCTTGTTCAGGAAGGAGAGGAAAGCGGAAGATATCTCCTTCAGGTCGCGATAATGGTCCAGGTGCTCGCGGTCAATATTCGTAACCACGGCGATGGTGGGCAAAAGGTAGAGGAACGAGCGGTCACTTTCATCGGCCTCGACCACCATCAGTTCACCCTTGCCCAGCCGGGCGCTGGAGGCAAAAACGTCCAAGCGTCCGCCAATAACAGCCGTGGGATCAAGGCCGGCTTGCGTCAGCATCACCGCGATCATTGAGGTGACAGTCGTTTTCCCGTGAGCCCCGGCCACCGTCACGCAGAATTTCAAGCGCATCAGTTCGGCCAACATTTCGGCCCGGGGAATGACCGGGATTTGCAGACGGCGGGCCTCCTGCACCTCAACGTTGTCCGGAGGAACCGCCGAGGAAGTTACGACCACTTGGGCGTCCCCGAGATTGCCGGCCGCGTGGCCTTCGCAAACTCGAGCTCCCAGCTTTGACAGCCGTTCCGTGATGGGCGTCGCTCTTAGGTCAGACCCTGAAATCGTGAACCCCAGGTTGAGAAAAACCTCGGCAATGCCGCTCATACCGATGCCGCCGATGCCTACGAAATGGATTTTCCGAATCTTGCCTAGCATGGGTGAACAGCCAATTCCTCGACCAAATCAGCGATGCGCGCTGCTGCCTCCGGACGCGCAAGGGTCCTCGCCGCGCGCTCCATCCCAGCCAGCCTCAGGGGTTCGCTGAGCAGTTCCTGGATTTCTCTTATCAACCGTTCCGGTGTCAGTTCCGCCTGAAGAATCACGCGAGCTGCCCCGGCCCGTTCCAAGACCCGGGCATTTGCCAATTGGTGCTGGTCCGTGGCAGCCGGAAACGGGATCAGGAGCGCCGCCCGCCCTGCTGCGGCCAATTCAGCAACCGCGGCAGCGCCGGCCCGCGAAACCACCAGATCGGCCTGCGCCAATGCTCCGGGCATGTCCTCGATAAAAGCATGGACGTGGGCCCTTACGCCATGTTCCAGAAAAGCCTCACGCACGGCATTATAATCTGTTTCCCCCGTTTGGTGGACCACCTCGAGCCGTCCCGATTCGCGCCGCAAGAGCGAAGCACACTGGACCATTAGTTCGTTGATGGCTTTCGATCCCTGACTGCCACCCACGATCAGGATGCTGAAGGGCGCCTCGTGCCTTTTCGGCGGGATGGCGTGGAACGCCGCCCGAACCGGAAAACCCGTGACGCGAGCCTTCTCGCCGTAGAACTGCGCCGTCTCCTCGAAGGCCACTGCCGCCAAACGGACGACAGGAGCCAAGGCGCGGTTTGTAAATCCTGGCAGCGCATTGGGCTCCATCAGCAGAGTCGGGATATCCTGGAGGGCGGCTTCCACCATCACGGGCCCTGCCAAATACCCGCCCACACCCACTACCACCTGGGGCTGAAAATCGCGCAGCACCCTGGCCGTGGCCACCGCCGTTCGAGGAAGCACCATAAAGTTTCGTAAGCCTCGAAACCCCCTCATGCCCTTAAGCCCCGCCGCGTCAATGGTCCGCAATGGAAAACCGGCTCCCGGTATTAGACGTGATTCCAGAGGTCTTTTGGTGCCCAGAAACTCGATGAGATATTTCGTTCCCAAGCGCTCGAGACGCGCTCCACGAGCGCGCAGTTCCTCCGCCACAGCCAGTGCCGGAAAAATGTGACCTCCCGTTCCCCCCGCGACCATCAGAAATCGCAAAGCCGGCTGGAACGGCTCAAAACTCAGGGGAACGCCAAGCTCGTGGCCGGACGATTCCACGCTGCCTTCCCTGGTCCGAGTCTCGATCTCCTTGACCACCCGCGCCATGAACTCCCAACCTATCCTACATCTTGTGAAATGTTGAGAAGGATGCCCACCGCAGCCAGGGTGACGAAAAGCGACGACCCACCGTAACTTATTAGCGGCAACGGGATACCTTTGGTAGGAAGCAGGCCGAGCACCACGCTCATGTTTACCAGAGCTTGTCCGACCACCATAACGGTCAGGCCAATGGCCAATAACCGCCCAAATTCGCACGTGCATCCGGCACTTGCCTTCCAGCCTCGCCAGAAGATGATTCCGAACGCCGCGACAAGCGCAAACGCCCCGATGAAGCCCAACTCCTCACTCACCACGGCAAAAATGAAGTCGGTGTGGGGCTCCGGAAGATAGAAGAGCTTCTGTTTCCCCTCCATCAACCCCACTCCGGTTATTCCTCCCGTGCCCACGGCAATAAAGGACTGAATGATGTGAAACCCTTTTCCAAGAGGGTCCGCATAAGGGTTCAGGAACGCCAGCAAACGGTTGTGGCGATAGGTGGAATGGAAGACCAGCCAACCGGCCACAGGAATTGCCCCCAGGGCCACGCTCGCGAAATACTTCAGGCGAACCCCCGCTACGAATAGCATTGCCGCAACGATCAAGGAAATGTCCACGGCGGTTCCGAAGTCAGGCTCCGCCACCACCAGCGCCATACTCGCTCCGGCGATCAGACCGACAGGGAGCAGTGTATGCTTCACGTCGTTAACCGCGCCCTGCCGTTGCTCGAGGAAATAGGCAAGGAACAGGACCAGGATGATCTTGGAAAGTTCGGAAGGCTGCAAGCTGGCAGCTCCCAAATGCAGCCAGCGGCGAGTGTTGTGGCTGCGGTCTGCAAATAACACACCCACCAACAACATCCACTGCACGGCCAGAGCCGGAAAAACCACCGCAGGGCTTGACAGACGACGGTAGTCCAAATACATCATTGCGATCAGGGCGACAAACCCCGCCCCAGCCCATGCCAACTGACGAACTAGAAAGTAATTGCCACTGCCAAACTTCTCGGTCGCCACCACCGCCGAAGCGCTGAAGACCATCAGGGCCCCGAAAAGCGTCAATGCCATGACGGTGCCGAAGAGGATTTTGTCGGATTGAAGCCGCCTTGCCATGTTTGTCGATCTAATCCAGGGAAACGGCAGTGTCCTCATTTCAAATGAGGGTATTACATCTCAACCATCCTATATCATCCCCGTGAAGCCCAGAGGATCATTTCGATTTTGCGCGGAGTCCATTCGTCTGTGCCGAATAAAGCGTTCAAGTCACCGGCTTTTCTTCGCATGACTTGTATGAGCAACACCGCGTCTCCCTCTCTTAAATTGGCCGGTCGCATTGCGTCCAGCCTTTGCCTTTCAGGCAGTGTTTCAATCTCGCGGAGGGCCTTAACTACGAATTGGTCGGCTGTCCCAAACCATTTGGGAAATAGCAGCGCCAACAGACCCGATGCGCCAGCCCATCCCAGCCCCTTTATCGACTTCGCGATCTTGAGTCCTTGCTGAATGTCAGTTGGATCAAAAGCGAACAGGTTCTCCTTGATCGAGAAGAGCTCTCGGAGATTATTTGTCTCCTCGTACTTCTTGAGTCGTTGTGTGGTTGTCGCGAGCCGGCCCGGTGCGGCGTATTTCCAGGGGAAGTACACGTCCTTAAGAAATACGTACCACTCACGATCGCTGAGCCTCTTGATGTGTTCAGAATCCAGCCTGTTCATCCGTTCTTCCACTTCAAGATTCTCAGGTTTGATGCAAGCCCAATAGCGGCTGAGGGCATCACGCCATGCCCTCTCGTCGCCGGCGTTCCACAGATCGCTGATCGCTTGCGATCCAATTCTCCCTTCAAACCCCGGCAATTCAGGGCAGGACCCTGGTAATCGGAGTTGACCTGCCGAATCGGGGGCGGACGACTTCGGCTCTCTCCCCTCCGCCAGCGTCGGACCTCGTTCCGAAGCTTTGGATTCATCTTTCGAGGCGTCCTCGGCCAAATGGCGCCCCCTTGATTCGCCGACAGAAATACCTTTCTCTTTTGCTCTCGCCTCGTACGGCAACTGAACGTCGTCCGTGCTTTCGGGTGCACTGAGCGCCTGGGGTTGACTCGTTTCGGGTTCGGCAGAGTCATCCTGTGCCGGCTCAATTTCTGCAGGGAAAAGTTCTTGGGCACTGATTTCGTAAACGAGGGTCGGCTCAAGGGGCCGGTCTTCTGTTGTGGAACCGGTGGTTACGCCGCGCTTCGACTCCCCATCCACAACCTCGGCAACTTGATTGAGCCCCTCTTCAATTTCGGGTGCTAAGGTTTCTGCCGGAGGTTCAGGACTCGCCTCAGACCTCTCTTCGGATGAACCCGCGAGCGATTCAGCCTGAAACTGTCCGGAGACATCCAACCCCACGCTCGCAGTGTCCTGAATGGATTTCCCCGATCCGGCAGCTTTGTCTGGAAGGGGCTCCGGTGAGGCTTCCTGCGACACTTGCGGAGGCGCCGCGGCCAAGACCAGACTCCCAGGCGCCCCAGTTTTCGCTTCACCTTCAAGCTTCCATTTCCATTTCACTGATCCTGATTCAACATCTCGCGCCAACCGCTCTGCCAACTCCTTAAACACGCGGCCACGATGCTCATAGTCCTGGAACTGATCAAAGCTCGAACAAGCCGGAGCGAGCAGCACCACATCACCAGGGCGGGCACACTGGAACGCCTCCAGCACGGCGGTTTCGAGGGTACAGGCGCGAATCAATTCCACTGCGCCGGAGAGTTCCTGAGCGATGCGATCCGCCGCCGCGCCAATGAGGAGAACCTCGCGCACCCTGTCCTTCAACAACGGCCTCAGAGGCGCGTAGGGCGCACCTTTATCCTTGCCTCCCAGGATGAGATGAACTCCGCCCTCGAAAGCCTCCAATGACTTCACCGTGGCATCCACGCTGGTGGCTTTGGAGTTGTTATAAAAATCCACCCCACACAGGTTACGGACGTACTCGAGCCGGTGCTCGACACCCTTAAATTCCCGCACCGCGCTGCGCACGGCGTCGAAGTCCGCCCCCAGCACGCAGGCGGCAGCCGCAGCCCCCAGAACGTCTTCCAGATTGAAACCACCTCGAAGGCGCACGTCCCTTGTCTCAAAAAGGACCCGCTCCAGATTCCCCGTGCGGAACACGACATTCCCATTTGAAACAAAGACGCCGCAGGGAAGCTGCTGCAACCGGCTAAAGAAAACCTTGCGGCTCGCCAAGGCGGGACCGAGGCTGAGCACCCAAGGGTCATCCGCATTCAGGATGGCATAATCATCCGCCCGCTGGTTGCGAAAGATTTGCCTTTTTGCCTGGGCATAGGCCTCGAAGGAAGGGTGGCGGTCCAGGTGGTTTGGCGAAATGTTCAGCAAGACGGCCACGTGGGGCCGAAAATCGCGAATGGCTTCCAACTGAAAGCTACTCAACTCGGCAACAATAATCGAGCCCGTTTCGACCCGATCCACGGCGGAGCTCAGAGCGACACCAATATTCCCACCCACAAAAGTGGGGAAGCCGGAGGCCTCAAGCATCTTGCCCAGAAGCACCGTGGTGGTAGTCTTGCCGTTAGAACCGGTAATACCCACAATGGGATCGCTCAGGTACCAGCCCGCCACTTCAACCTCAGGGACAACGGGAATGCCTCGCGCCCGAGCCGCCTCGAGTTGAGGCAAGTCCCATGGCACCCCGGGGCTAACTACCACGAGGTCGCGAGTGAGAAAGGCCTCGAGCCGTTGCGACCCCAGCTCCAGGCCGATCTTCTGTGCCAGGAGCTCCGCCAAGAGGGGTCCGAAGGCGGCAGGAGGCTTGATGTCGGTCACCGTCACGAGCGCGCCTCGCCGTCGCAGGCAGAGTGCTACGGCCTGCCCGCTCCTCCCTAGGCCGACCACAAGCACGCTCTTACCGTGTACTTCAGTCATGTGATCCCCCTGGGCAGAGATCGGCCATGCTTGCGAAATATTGCTGTTGTCCGTGGTCAGTAGTCCCTTGTCCGTAGCACATGTAAATTGGAAATGTACCCACCATCATAAGTTTGGTCTTGCATCAGCGCAAGTCCACGTTTTCCACGGTATCGCCACTGACAACGGACGACGGACGACGGACTGCTCTATCTCAGCTTTAACGTCGAAAGCGCCAAGAGTGCAAAAACCAGCGCGGCGATCCAGAAGCGCACAATGATTTTGGACTCTTTCCATCCTTCCAATTCAAAGTGGTGATGAATCGGCGCCATTCGAAACACCCGCTTGCCCCTAAGCTGGAACGAAACCACCTGGATTATTACTGAAAGCGCCTCGATCACGAAGATGCCGCCGATAAACGGCAGGAGGAGCTCCTGTTTGATGACCACTGCTACCGCTGCGATTGCGCCGCCCAGCGCCAGCGAACCGACGTCGCCCATGAAGATCTCTGCCGGATAAGCGTTGTACCAAAGGAATCCAAGACTGGACCCCACCATCGATCCGCAAAAGATGGTCAGCTCACCCACGCGCGACAGGTGCTCCAAGTCCAGATACGCGGAGAGAACTGCGTGGCCGGTGACATAGGCCAGGACCGTCAAGGCTGAGGCGGCAATAACCACACAACCGATGGCCAACCCATCCAGTCCGTCGGTGAGGTTGACCGCGTTCGAGCAGCCCACGAGAATCAGAATTACAAAGAGCAGGAAAGGCAAAAAGGCGAAAGGGTAAGTCCATACTCGGGAAAGAAAGCCGGTGATCAAAAGATCGGGCCGGAAGCGCTTGAAGAAAGGGAACGTCAAGGTGGTCGAGTAATAACCACGCGCCGAAAGGAGAATCAGCAGAACACCAAAGACGAAGCTGACCAGAATCTGAAGCAAGAACTTGGTCCGCCCGGTCAGGCCCAGATTCTTCCGCTGCCGAACCTTCTGGTAGTCGTCCCAAAATCCAATCCCTGCAAAAGCCGCCGTGACCCCTAGGACGAGCCAAACAAAAACATTTTCGAGGTCGGACCAGAGCAGGGTCGGAATGAAAATGCAGAGGCTGATAAGCACGCCGCCCATTGTCGGAGTGCCCGCCTTCGACAGGTGGGACTTCGGCCCGTCCTCCCGGACGTACTGGCCGATTTGGAATTCCTTGAGCAGCCGTACAAGCCAGGGGCCGACGACCAAGGAGAGCAACAACGCCGTCAGGCTCGCGTATGCGGTTCGGAAAGTGATGTAGCGGAAGAGATTGAGGATGTGAAACTGGTTATGGAACTTGACGTAAAGAAAATAGAACATGCATTTCCACTCAGTGTACGGGCTCCGAATTCTCTTTTGACGCGGACACAGCTTTGGCTACAAGTTCGCACCGAAGCATCTCGGTTACTGTCTCCAAGTGAACCCCGCGCGACCCTTTCACCAGAACCACGTCTCCGGGTTCGACCAGCGAACGGCAAAATTCTCCCGCCCCCCGCGCCTCGGGGAAGAAGCGGGTATGTTGAAGTGGCAGTCCCGCAGCCACCGCGCCTTCAACGAAAAATCTCGCATTGCCTTGAACCGCGATAAGCCAGGAAAGATCGTTGTCGGCGCACTTGCGGCCAGTCTCGATGTGCAACTCCATGGACTGCGGCCCCAATTCGAGCATTTCGCCGGCCACCACAATCCGCCGGCGAGCCTCAGGCCATGTGCGGAGCGTTTCGAGCATGCATGCCATGGCCTGCGGGTTGGAGTTATAGCAATCGTTGATGATCGCCACAGGCCCCGGCAGCGTAAAGCTCTCCCCCCTTTGAGGCAGACTCTGGAATTCCGCCAGACCTCGGCGCATTTCCACGGGGGGAACATCGAAGCTGGAGGCGACTGCGATAGCCGCCAGCGCGTTCTGGACGTTGTGGCGGCCGGGAAGGGGAAGAAGAAAATCGGCATCCAGGTTCGGTCCAATGACTTGGAATTCACTCCCGATCCCTTCTCCGCGCTTCACCCGAACTGCCTGAAAATCTGCACCTGGCCCGAACCCAAATGTAACGACTTTCCCCTCGAATCCCTCCGCAAATCTTTGCACGCGGGGATCGTCATAGTTCAAGACTGCGGTGGGCGGTCCACTGCGCCAAGAGAGGTTCTCAACAAGCTCCCGCTTCGCCTTGGCGATGGACTCCACGGAATCAAAGAACTCCAAGTGAACCGGGGCAACGTTGGTCACCACGCCGGTCTCCGGCTCAGCGATCAGGGCCAAATGCGCAATTTCACCGGCGGCGGACATGGCGAGCTCCACTACCGCAACCTCGTGCTCGGGTTCGAGCCCCAACAGAGTTAAGGGCAGGCCGTAGTGGTTGTTCAGATTTCCGGCGGACCTAAGCACGGAAAACCGGGTGCCCAGCAAAGCGGCGATCATCTCCTTGGTGGTGCTCTTCCCCGTGCTGCCAGTTACGGCTACGAGCGGACGTCCCCACTTGCGGCGTACGCACCGTCCCAGATGCTGGAGCGCCTCCAGCGGGCTCTGCACCGGAAGGAGAATTGGCCTGAGCCCCGGCGGGGCTTGGTCAAAAAAAGTCTGCTCCACGACAGCGCCAGCAGCCCCACGATCGATTGCCTGGGCAAGGAATTGATGTCCGTCGAATCGAGGCCCGCGCATCGCGAAGAAGAGCTGCCCCGGCTTGATTGACCGGGAATCGATCGAGTATCCGGCAACCACCCGTTCCTGTGTACCGCATCGGGTATTAAGCAGTGTCGCTATTCCGCCCAATCGAAGTTCCATGAGTTCTTGAGGCCCAAGGCCATGCTGCTTCCCCGCAGGGCCTATGTCATTCCGGTCCCGCAGTTGCGGGAGAGGAATGACATACTGCATTTCAGGCGTCCGGGTGATACCCCATTTCACGCAGCACCTTCCGGGCAATTTCACGATCGTCGAAAGGAATCGTCCGGTCCTTCAGTATCTGATAAGTTTCATGCCCCTTTCCAGCCAAAACTACCACATCGCCTTCGCGCGCCTCCTCTACTGCCTTCCGGATTGCGGCTTCGCGATCCACTTCCGCCCAATAGGGTTTCCCGGCCTTCTGCAAGCCCACTAGCGCGTCGCTCATGATAAGTAGTGGGTCTTCGCCGCGGGGATTATCCGAGGTAAGCACCGCAAGGTCGCTCAAAGAACCTGCCGCTTCGCCCATCAAAGGCCGCTTCGTGCGGTCGCGTTCGCCACCGCAGCCGAAAACCACGATCAGCCTGTTGTGCGTGAGTTCGCGCGCCGTGCTCAGGACATTGCGCAAAGCATCGTCGGTGTGCGCGTAATCCACGATCACGAGGAAGGGCTGGCCTTCGTCGATTCGCTCGCAGCGGCCCGGAACCGCTTTCAGATCTTTGAGCCCCTTCTCGATTTTTTCGAGCGGGATGCCATAGGCGATGGAGGCAGCGGTCGCCGCCAGGATGTTCGCCAGATTGACCCGACCCAAAAGCGATGAGGCAAGCTGTACCTTCCCTGCCGGTGTTACTATCGTGCCCTCCAGGCCATTGTGCCGCCGGTCGAGATGCTTCACCTTGACTTGGGCAGTCGAGTTCATGCCGTAGGTCAACCGCTGGGGGCAGGGCACGTCCAGAAGCTTCCTGCCCCAAGGGTCATCCAAATTAATGACTGC
>CAWHWE010000048.1:0-13651 GCA_963832915.1 uncultured Acidobacteriota bacterium | reverse complement strand
ACCTCGTTAAAATTGGAGCATAGCTGAACATGAGACGCTCTGGAGTGCGGCAGCTTGCTGCCGCTTTCGTCCAGACCAGCTTGCTGGCCGTGCCCTGGAGCGTGGGACCCGGACAGGCGAGCAAGCTCGCCAGAGAAAAGCGGCAGCAAGCTGCCGCACTCCAGACCGGATTCGCGACCGGGAAAGCCGCAGGCTTCGAAAAGCACGAAGTTTGCGCTACCCGTAACAGCACGGCTCTTATTTCGCAAACTCTTTAGCCACGCGGATGGTGTTGGAGTGGATTTGAATGGTGTCCTCGAGTTGCCGGGCGTAGCCGCCCGCCAAGGTTACCGCCACCGGTATATTCCTCCCGCTTGCTTTCTCAAAGACTAAGCGGTCGCGCTTTTCGAGGCCTTCCAGAGAGAGTTTCAACCCCCCGAGTTGATCGTCGCGGTAGGGATCGGCGCCGGCAATGTAGAAGATCAGGTCGGGCCTGAAATCCGCCAGCGCCTTATCCAATCCCTGTGTAAGTTCCCGCAAGTAATCTTCATCCCCGACGCCGTCCTCCAGGTTGATGTCGAGCGAGCTGGGCGGCTTTGGGTAGGGATAGTTATTCTCCTGGTGTATCGATAAAGTGAAGACGGTGTGGTCGCCGCCAAAGATGGCCGCCGTGCCGTTACCCTGGTGGACGTCGCAATCGACGGTCATGGCTTGCTCGATGGTCTTATCCTTTTGCAAGCGGCGGATAGCCACGGCAAAATCGTTCAACACGCAGAAGCCCTCGCCGTGGTCAGGATAAGCGTGGTGAAAGCCGCCGCCCAGATTGACGCCCACTCCGCCCTCGAGCGCCAAACGCCCGGCCAGAATCGACCCGCCGGTGCAGAGCCAAACGGCCCGGACCAGTTCGGGGGAATAAGGGATCTCCAGGCGCAGGACCTCCAGGTAGGAGAGCTTGCCGGCTTGGAGTTTGCGCAAGTATTCCCGGTGGTGAACCAACGCAATATCGTCATCGGAGGCTGGAGGAGGCTCGATGAAATCTCCCGGCTCGGCGATATGCTCGCGCAGCAGCATTTCTTTGACAAGATGATACTTGATGGACGGGAACACGTGGCTCCCGAGATTCAAGTCATAACGATCTGAATAGACGAGTTTCAAGAGGATGCCCCCACCAACGGGATTCTAACATTTACTTCTCCATGGGCAAACCTAGTGTGTCATTCCACCGTCACCGACTTCGCCAAGTTTCTCGGCTGGTCCACGTCGCAACCGCGAAGCACGCCGATGTGGTAAGCGAGGAGTTGGAGCGGGATCGCTTCCAGGATGGTCGAGAGCGTGCCGCTGGTGTGAGGCAGGACCACGAGATGGTCCGCCATGGCGCGCACTTCGCGGTCGCCTTCGGTCACCAGGGCGATGATTGTGGCGCCGCGCGCTTTGGCCTCCTTGATGTTGGAGAGGGTGCGCTCGTAACGCTGCCGGGAATATGAGGAGTCCCAGTTGCAGGTGGCAATCACCACCACCGGCAGCCCGTCGGAGATGAGAGCAATGGGGCCGTGCTTCATCTCTCCTGCCGGATATGCTTCGGCGTGAATGTAGGAAACCTTCTTCATCTTGAGCGCGCCTTCCAAAGCCACGGGGAAGTGCACGCCACGGCCGAGAAAGAGAAAATCCGAAGACCTGTAGAAGTGTTGGGCCAGCTCCGCAATCTCATCGTCCCGCTGGAGGACGGACTCCAGTTGTCTCGGCAGGGCGGCCAAGGCCTTCAACCAGGACTTGCTATCTTCAAACGAGAGCAGGGCGCGCACCTGTGCCAGGTAGAGCGCGAAGAGGTAGAGGGCGGTCAACTGGGCGGTAAACGTCTTGGTGGAGCCCACCCCAATCTCCGGACCCGCATGGGTGTAAATCGTGCCATGCGCTTCGCGTGAAACCATGCTTCCCAGCACGTTACAGATGGCGAGCGTCTTCGAGCCCTTAGCCCGCGCCTCGCGTTGCGCTGCGATGGTGTCTGCCGTCTCGCCGGATTGAGTGACGAGCACGGTCAGGGTTTGCGAGTCCACCAGGGGGTCGCGGTAGCGAAACTCCGAGGCGTGGTCCACTTCCACGGGGATACGGGCCACCCGCTCGATCATGATCTTACCCGCCAGGCCCGCGTGGCGTGAGGTCCCGGCCGCTACAATTTTAATGTCGCGGAAGGAGCGGAATTCCTCCTCGCGGATTTCCATCTCGTCCAGAAACACCTGGCCGGTTTCAAGCGAGAATCGGCCCAGGGCCGTGTCGCGAACGGCGCGCGGTTGCTCGTAGATTTCCTTGATGGTGAAGTGTTTGAAACCACCTTTTTCGGCCAGGATGGGATCCCAGGTGATGTGCTGAACGCGGCGTGAGACGGGGCGGCCGTCAAAGTCGCTCAACTTAACGCCGTTGGGTGTCAGCACGGCCAAGTCGTGGTCGGCCAGAAAGAAAAGATCGCGAGTATGATAGAGGATGGCGGGAACATCACTGGCCACAAAATATTCGTCCTTGCCCAGGCCGATGACCACGGGCGGCCCCTGGCGCACGGCGATAATCTTGTTGGGATCACGCGTGGAAATGATCGCCAGGGCAAAGACGCCTCGGAGTTGGTGCACTGCGGCGCGCACGGCTTCTTCGAGGTTGTTCGAAGTGGAGGCCCCTTCCGCCTCGGCGTTGCCCTCCAGGTATTTCTCCACCAGGTGAGCAATGATCTCGGTATCAACTTCTGTGGCGAACTTGTGCCCCTCGGCTACCAGCCCCTTCTTCAGCTCCTGGTAATTTTCGATGATGCCATTGTGAACCACGACCACCGTCCCGTGACAATCGCGGTGCGGATGAGCATTTTCTTCCGTAGGAGCGCCGTGGGTGGCCCAGCGCGTGTGCCCCACGCCATAAGTTCCATCCACCGGGTTCAGGCGGACCACTTCCTCGAGGTTGTGCAGTTTGCCCGTGGCGCGGCGCACCTCGAGTTTTTGGCCCTGGATCACTGCGATACCCGCCGAATCGTAGCCGCGGTACTGCAGCCGTTGCAATCCTTCCAACAAAACGGGCACGACGCGTTTGTTTCCGATGTAGCCGATAATTCCGGACATGAGAACCTTCTTCCTGGCGAGTCACGAAGCGTCGTTTGACGCTTGATTCAGGAGGAATGCGCAGGGCAACGCCGCTACCAGGGATGATTATAGCAGACTGAATGCGTCTTCCCCACTTACGTTGCGGACAGACCCGGCAAGCCTGTTTTTCAGGCTGATGGGCGGCTGGAAGCGGCATACGACATTTCAAGCCTCCATTCGAATGCGGTTGGGGTCTCCCTCCACGGCGCGAAGCCTGAGTTCGTGCTTGCCAAACCGGTAGCGGATTTCCCGCGGATCTCCCAGGAACGGTTCGATCTGAGCGCGGACCGCCGGGTCACCGAAGTCGTCCGTGATCACCCATTTCCCGAGGCCGCTCAGGGTGGTCGTCGTGCCGCCGGCGCTCTTTTCCGGGAACAGCGTCCCGGCCAGAGACCGGAGCGCCACACAGACAGCTCCCTCTCGAACCCGCTTCGCGATAGCTTGCAACGTGCCGGAGCTCACGCTAATTCCGGTAAGGAAAATCAGCCGGGCGGTCCCCAACAGCGGCTCGCCGACCAAGTGGTCATAAACCACCACATTATTGAGCGGCGTGAAAAACGGATGGACCGCGACGTTTTCCGGCACGGGGGAGTAGTCTTTGTTCGTAGGCTTTAATTGCATGGCAATCCGCCGCTTTTCATACGTGATGCCATCCGAGCCGGTGAACCCATGCGTGAGCAGATTCCAGATCTTAAACCAAGCCTCCGTTGTGGCGTCGGAGTGCAAGTTGTCGGCGCCGTAAAGGTGGTCAGGCCAGCCCGAATAACGTTGCCCCCAGCAGGTGTCAGGGAAGCGAACGATAACAATCTCCGGCGTCACTTCCCGAAACGTGTAGGAGCGAGGATGAGCAGGCACGTACTCCCGGCAAAACCAGCGCAAAATCTTTCCGTATTCGGTGAGGCGAAAATGCTGTTGGGAATGGTAGCTCACCAGGTTCCAGGGAACGCCTTGCGCGCCGGCGGGCAGTGAGTTCCAGCCGGCGCCCTCGACGTAGATGTGGTCGACTCCCACCCCATAAGCCAGCAGGAGATTCGAGCGGAACTCCTCCGGGCTATGCCCGGGCAGGGAGTCACCACTCCCCTGGCTCCACATTTCCAAGTCGATCCAGAATTTCGTCTGATACTGTTGCGCGGCGCCCAAAGCAATGGCGACCGCAACCGGCGAGTACGACATCCCCATCACTTTCGCACATACACCGCATCCGGCTCGCGCGATGGTGTGGAACATCACCGGCCACACACACGTGATCACGGTGTCCAGGCCAAAGCGTCTGTAGTGCTGGCGAGTTCGGCGAAGGCCGTCGAGGGTGCGCGCGTAAGCTTCCGGGAGGGAGAGTCCATCCACTCTTGCCCACGGCTCGATCCCAAACTTGGCTCCGTAAGGACGCCAATTCAATTGTCGGACGTGTTCTCCCTCGTCCATCACGACATCCTGGCAGGAGGGATTTTTGCCATAAAACGCCAAGGTGCTTTCGGGTATCTCCTTCCAGTGGACTGCCGGGGAGAAATGAAAACCCGCCTGTTCGCACTGCTCGGCCATGGCTTTCGCCACGGCCTGCTGAGCGGTCTCCGAGATCTGCTCAGCAGTCACGTAATCGCCCACGCTGGAGGCCGTATAAAAATTGGCATAGTTAAGCCCGATATCCCTTAATCCTTCCATTACGCAGGCGGGCATGGGATTTTGAGAGGGCAGTTCCAAGCCGACGTAGAGGCCGTCGGGGAGGCGGCCCTGCACAAGCTCGGTTGTGGTCTGCGGGTTCGAGCCGGGCGTTGCCGCCGGAGCGGCCAGCACCGCCCCGAGTGTCCCTGCCGAACGGCGGAGGAAGGTCCTCCGGGAAACCATGGATGACTCCCCCCTTGCGGGTGCAGCCGGACCCGCGGCCTCAGTCCCGTCGACTTTTGCCGCCTGGAAGCACTTGCCTCGCAAAAGCGTCTCCTGCATTATCGGCCTCCTGTTTCACATGGAGCTTGGGTTGGCATGAACGCCATATTACTCTTCGGGTTGATAAATGGGGAGGCGCTAACCCGGATTTCCAGACCACGTTGGGACGCAGTTGGGGACCTGCTGGAAGGCCGTAGACTGTGAAGCCCCCAACAACACGCCAGCCGCGGCTCAGGTTCGATATGAGGCGTTAATGGTGATATAGTCGTGTGTCAGGTCGCAGGTCCAGATATGGGCAGAGGCTCTGCCCTGGTGGAGGTCAAGCCGGAGGGTCATTTCCTTCCGGTCAAGCTCCTTTCGTGCGGAGGCTTCGTCGAACCCCGCATCCACCCCGTCCCGGCATAGCACTAGATCGTTGACGCGAATATCCACTTTGTTGGGGTCGAAGATCGCGCCGGAATAACCCGCCGCGCAAATGATGCGGCCCCAGTTGGGATCGCTTCCGGCGATGGCGGTCTTGACCAGCGGTGAGTTCGCGATGGCGCGCGCAATCCGTTCTGCGTCGGAAGGTCTTCTGGCCCCCTGCACCTCGACGATCACCAGTTTCTTGGCGCCCTCTCCATCCCTGGCTATCATCTTGGCCAGCGTCTGGCAGAGCTGCGTAAGTCCCTCAAGGAACCATGCCCAGCTTGCATTGCCGGGGCGCACGCCGATGGCGGCGGCGCCGCTTGCCAAGGCCACCACGGTATCATTCGTGGATGTATCTCCATCCACGGTGATACGGTTGAAAGAGACTTGCACGGCCGCCCGCAGCAAGTTCTGGAGTGTGTGCGGGCCGATGAGCGCATCGGTGGTGAGAAAGGAAAGCAGGGTGGCCATACGCGGATGGATCATCCCGGAGCCCTTGGCGATTCCCGCCAAGTGCACGGGCTTTCCCCCCACCTCCGAGCGGAGGACGCATGACTTGGGAAAAGTGTCGGTGGTCATGATGGCGCGTGCGACCGCCGAGGCGTTTTCAATGGAGAGATTTTCGACGAGGGTAGGAAGTGAATTCGTGACCAGGCCAAGCTCCAGCGGCACCCCGATGACGCCCGTGGAGGCCACCAGGACTTGCGCAGGTTGCAGGCCCAATAGCTTGGCCGCCGCGCGCGCGCTCTCTCTCGCCATCTGCATGCCCTTGCGGCCCGTGCAGGCGTTGGCATTGCCGGAGTTCACCAGCACCGCGCGGCAGCGCCCGCGGCTTTCCGTAAGGCTCTGCCGCGAGAGAATTACCGGGGCCGCCGCCACAAGGTTGGTGGTAAATAGGCCGGCAGCGGTGGCGGCGGGCGCGTCGCAGGCGAGCAAAGCCAAGTCCAACTCGCCCCGCTTCTTCTTAATTCCTGCGGCAACCGCCGCGCCCCGGAAGCCTCGCGCCGAAGCGAGGTTGCCTTCCACATCTTCCCACTTTTGCATGCGTGCTCTCCATACTGCGCCCGGAGTAATAAGCCTGTCACTTGATCTTTACGGCCTGCGGGAGCTCCACGACGCCCGGCGTGGAGAGTGGTTGCGGCGGCGGCTCAGCCCCGGCCACTTTTATGGTGCGCAGCGCCTCGTCGCACGCCTGCAGGTAGAGAGCCTCATCTTCGCTTCCGGGCGAGCAATCTGCCTCGATGATCTGGTCTCGGGAGATGATTCTCGCCGTCAAGTGCATGAAGCGGCCCTTGAGCTGGCGAATTATCATAGCATCACGATTATTAATCTTCGTATGTTCGAGATGATAGACCGGAAGGTCCTCGACCGCGCCCCTGGTCTCCCATTTCGCCAGAACTTCCGGAGAAAACTCCCAGGTCTGGTCGGGGTTGGGCTGAGAAGTGATAGTGAGCGAAGGGCCGATACTCCAGAATGCGGAGCGACTGATCTTCACTCCACCCGGGAAGGTCTCGACGTTCCCGTAGAGCCCGTCTGCGATTTGAATATCAATTCCAAGCGAATCGTTGTGGAAGGGACGCTGCTTCAGGGTTTCCTCGCTGACCCGCTGATGGTGGCCTGGATACCACCTCACCAGCAGGTATTCGCCCCCTGCGAGACCGGCGCCGATAATCAGGATTGAAATCGCGAGAATCAATTGACTGGGTATGTGCTTCTTCATGGCAGCCATCTTAACCCTTGTCTTGGAAGGGCGCAATATTGCCGAATAGGCCATTTCTTCAGGAAGTACGGTTCCAGCTAAAGTCTCAATTCCACTTACCGAACCAGAATGAGCGGATGCGTCTTCTCGACGACTTCGCCAATAGCTTGCGCGGGGATTGACAGAGCTTGGAGGGCCTCGACGAGTCTGGGAGCGTCTTGGGCAGAGACGGAAAACAACAACCCTCCCGAGGTCTGGGGATCAAACAGCAGGTTCCGGACCTCATCCGGAATGCTGCCCACAAACTCAACGCAACTTCCGATGAAGTCCATATTCCTTTTTAGGCCGCCGGGCAGAAAGCCACCCCGCGAATACTCAACTGCCTCCGGCAGGAATTCAACCTTAGTCGGGTCAATCACCAGGCTCACCTTGCTTCCTACAGCCATCTCCCGGGCGTGGCCCAGTAAGCTGAATCCAGTGATATCGGTGGCCGAATGCACGTCAAATTGCAGCGCGGCTTCACTTGCAGCGCGATTCAGCGCGCACATGGATTCGCTTGCGGCCTCCACTGCCGGCTTGCTGGCCCGTCCTTTCTTGAGCGCCGTGCTGATGATTCCGGTGCCCAGGCGCTTGGTCAAGACCAGTTGGTCGCCCGGTCGCGCGGCAGAATTGGTGAGAATGCGCTGCGGGTGGACGAGGCCGGTGACCGCATAACCGAACTTGATTTCTTCGTCGCCGATCGAGTGGCCGCCGATCACCGCGCAACCGGCCTCCTGCATTTTGGCGAGCCCGCCTCGCAGGATTATTTCCAGTATCTCGATGCCCTCTTCTTTGTTGGGGAAGCCCACGATGGAGAGCGCGGAGATGGGCCGGCCACCCATGGCGTAAACGTCGCTCAGCGCGTTGGCTGCCGCGATTTGGCCGAAGGTGAAGGGATCATCCACGATAGGGGTGAAGAAATCCACCGTCTGAACCAGTGCCAGGTCCGGGGCGAGTTGGTACACTCCGGCGTCGTCATTGGTGTCGAAGCCCACCAGGACATTTGCATCGGATTGCTTCGGCAGCTTGGCCAGCACGCGGTCCAAAATATTCGGACTCAACTTGGCGGCGCAACCCGCCGCTTTCACTAACAAGGTCAAACGAACTGGAGTCATAAGCAAAACCCCTGAGAACGCGGCGGCTGGAGCTGTGGAAATCCCCCCAAGCAGCCCCCCGCCGGGTCCAAAAATAGCACTACCGCAGTATACCAAACCACACGCATTTGCGGCGTCGATGTGCTTTGGAGTGCGCCAGCTTGCTGCCGCTTTTCCCGCTCTGCGAGACCAGCTTGCTGGCCGCGCACAGGAGCGCGGCACTCGGAGCGGTGAAACGCGAGCAAGCTCGCAGGAGAAAAGCGGCAGCAAGCTGCCGCACTCCAAAGCGCTTGTGGCGCCTTCCGTGTGTCTCCGCGGTGAACCTCCTCTTGGGTTCCGGCACAAAGGGGCTCAATCCCCTTTGGGAAGCATATTCGATCTTTCCGCTGCGGGCTAACCACCTGTTTTTTCAATGACATTCCCGCAGTTAAGGGATAAGTTCCTTTGTTTTCATACACATTCCCGTTTCGGCCACGAGTTTCCCATGGCGGTCCTTTGTTTTCATAGACATTCCCGCGTCGTTCTGTCGTTTTTAAAGTTACTACTGTTGTAGCAAAGCGTGGGCGGTGACATGTTGTCGGCACTGAGAGATGGATGAAGGAGTAATCCATGAGCCCTTGACGGTCGTGGCGGAACACCCAGGCATCATTTCATAGCCTATCGTATTAGGCTTAGCTTGTCAAGAGTCTTTTTCGAGGAGTTTCCTCATTTTTTATCCGTGCGGTGCGATCGACCCCATTCGAGGCGCTGTTGTGAGCGTCGAACTGCTTTTCGGCCGCTTAGAACCGACTCAGGAAGGCTGGTTTTGTTATTACCCCACGGCGTGGCCATCTCCCGAATGTCCTTTTGAGGTCGGAACCAGCTTGAATTGACGGTGGATTTTCAAGGATCACGCGTCACCTCCGAGGGTGCCCTGGTCCTGGTGCAGGAATTCGTTGCAACGAGTGGTGAAGACGACTGGCGGATGGCACGAACATGCTTGTTGACACCGCCTGTGCGCGGCGTATAGTGGTGGCACACTCGATTTGCTTAAGTTTATTTCATCCGGCGAGGGGGGCGCTGTGAAATGTCAACCGTCGCAGGCGAGCCTTGCCATACTTGCCGTAGCGGTGTTTTTCACCACCAGCCTGTGCGCAGTGAAGAGGTCTGCGACTTCTGGCTTCGTGCTAAGGAGCTTTTCTAGTCGACGGTGGGCAGTGCTTTAGAAAGGATGCGAGCCATGCATTCGGCCCATGATGAATTAGCAAAGTGCTTCGTGGTTCTCTCCGCCATAGGCCTGCTGACGCTTGGGACGAATGCCGCCCAAGCGCAAAGCAACAACCGGCAAATCGGAACACCCTATACGGTAACTGCCGATCCGCTGGTGCCTCGGCCGCATTCGAAGCCCTGCGTGGTGCCCCTCTTCACAGATTATCGGTTTGCGTTCCATTCCGATCGCGTGCAGAGCTTTCAGTTCACACCGCCCGCGAACTGCCCCGGCCCGTGGCAGAAAATAGTTTTCGAAATAGACTTTAGCGAGAACGCGGGGCTTCAATACGACCGCTCCGCGATGGTGTTTATTGGGAATACAAACGTTTATTTTGGCACGACCCCTGAGCCGGACCTAAACGTTGCCGACACATGGCACATTGAAAGGGATGTGACCGATTACAGTGCGCTGCTCGAGACTCCGCAGCCGGGCGTCATCATTCTTGATAACTGCACGACCGACTGCCCTCCACGAAACGGCGTGTTCACTGTTAGCGCGGATTTGCAATTCTACCCATCCCACGGGCAAAGCCCTCTCCCCAGAAGACCAGACGTTGTGCTTCCGTTGGGGCTGGGCTATTTGTCTTCGCCCACGGATCATCTGACAGCAATTTTCAGCCTGCCCAAAAACATCGAAGAGGCTTACCTGGATGTGATTGCCCAGAGCCAGTCTACTGACGAGCAGTGGTTCGCCTGCTTCCCCGATGATCTGAGTGGCATCGACGAGACCTACGGATGCGGCCACACCGCTTTCCGCGAAACCGAGATTACCGTCGACGGCCAGTTGGCTGGCATCGCGCCCGTTTCCCCATGGATCTACACCGGTTTTCTGCCTGGCGAGTGGCGGCCTATTCCCGCCGTACAGACTCTCGACTTTATCCCCTATCGAGTGAACCTTACGCCCTTTGCGGGTCTGCTTAGCGATGGCACTCCGCACACGCTTGCCGTGAGCGTTTTCAATCAGAACTCCTTTTTCGCGGTGGCCGCCTCACTCCTGCTCTACCTCGATGACCAGAGCACCCAGGTAACCGGCGCGGTTACCCAGAACACCTTGACCAACCCTTCTCCGGTTACAACTGAAGATATTCAAGGGACATCCACGGTCACAGGAACGTTTGGAGTGAGCGCGCGTAGGAGCTTCACGATCGCCGGATATGTCAACACCTCTCACGGACAGGTCACAACCTCTATTTCTCAACAACAGAATTTCTTCAGCCAGCAGACCATCAACTTCGATATGGTAGCTTTCACCTTTCTCGACCAGAAAACCTCCTTCGATACCAGCGTGGTCTCGTCCACCACGGTGTCCGACGATCACGGAAGGACCGTGACCCAGGAGAAGTTCAGCTTTCCCATGACGGTCGGCCTCAGTTACCCCCTGCAAAATCTGTCCTCGGCAACGACGACAACAAGGCAGAGTTACCAGGTCAACAAACTCGTTTCGCGCAATGGTGTGATGAGTGACTATACCGCTATCACCAACTCGGTTAACGCAACCAATGTGAGTCCCGCATCGAGCTCGCAGCAGTACACGTTTGTTGAAGGGGTATCGGGCGGGAAGCTGAACCTCGAACAATGGGGTGGCTGGCCGGATCCTAAGGATTGGAAGCACCCGTCTTATAACTGCAAGATCGCGTCAGCGAATGGCGTTTTGACATCCGTGAGCCCGGGCTGTGGCATGTAACTCCCATGAGGTCAGCAATCCCATTTGTTTTCGTCGCCAGCCCTCTCCCCAGGGGAGAGGGTGGACCGCGATCCCGATGCACTTCATCGGGACGCGGGCCGGGCCTTCGCCCGCCGAAGGGTTATTGACGCTCACGGCACGCAGCCCGCTACGGCCCGCAGGCGGGTGAGGGGTCACTCGCTCATCTTTGGGCGCCCCCGTTGTCCAGCCGAAGATGTGGGTAACGATCAGCCCCAACGGAGAGGGCCGTATTACCGACCTGGGCGCCGGCGGTGTCCAGCGAAAGATGTGGGACACGCTCAGATCCATAGCTGGTAACATTTTAGATTGCGCCATACGCACGATTGCACACGGCGGCGGTCAGGAGTATCATTCGGGTCCGTAGAAAGTGGATAATGCAAATTCCGATTTAACGCGTACTATCCATCATTCGTAAAGGATAACCCGATCATCTGTCATTCATCGACACGGAGGTGTGCGATGGAACGGAAAAAGCTTCAGTGGTGCAAGAAGGCCGGTGTCGCCTGCCTGCTCCTGGCGGCGACGGCGGTCGGCTCGCCCGCCCAGACATTCAGGAGTCTGGTGAGCTTCAACAGGAGCGACGGGGCTCATCCCACGGGGTCTCTCGTCCAGGACAAGGACGGGAACATCTACGGCACAACCAACGAAGGCGGGGCTTACGATTACGGCACCGTCTTCAAGGTCACCCCCAAGGGCACGCTGACGACGCTCTACAGCTTTTGCTCCCAAAGCGGTTGCTCGGACGGCGCTTATCCTTACGCCGGGCTCGTGCCAGGCACCGGTGGCAACTTCTACGGCACAACCTACGGAGGCGGGGCCTCCGATGACGGCACCGTCTTCGAGATCACCCGCGAGGGCACGCTGACGACGCTCTACAGCTTCGACGGAACGGAAGGCGTAAACCCGGTTGCCCCGCTGATCGAGGCCACCGACGGGAAGTTCTACGGCACAACCTGGTTAGGTGGGGCCAACGGTTACGGCACCGTCTTCGAGATCACTCGCGAGGGCAGGCTGACAACGCTCCACAGCTTCGACGGAACGGACGGTGAAGCGCCTTACGGCGGGCTCGTGCCAGGCGCCGACGGGAAGTTTTACGGCACAACCGGATACGGCGGGGCTTACAGTTACGGCCTCGTCCGAGGCGAGCCTATCGGTTACGGCACCGTCCCCGAGATCACCCGCGAGGGCAGGCTGACGACGCTCCACAGCTTCGACGTAACGGACGGTGAGAACCCTATCGGCGGGCTCGTGCTAGGCGCCGACGGGAAGTTCTACGGCACAACCTCCGCAGGCGGGGCCTACATATGTCCACCCTACGGGTGTGGCACTGTCTTCAAAATCACCCGAAGTGGAACGCTGACGACGCTCCACAGCTTCGACGGAACGGACGGCGCTTACCTTCCCGGCGGGCTCATCCTAGGCGCCGACGGGAAGTTTTACGGTACAACCTACATAGGCGGGGCCTACGTGGACTACGGCACCGTCTTCGAGATCACCCGCGAGGGCACGCTGACGACCCTCCACAGCTTCGACTACACGGACGGCGGTTATCCTAATGCCGGGCTCGTGCTAGGCGCCGACGGGAAGTTTTAGGCACGACCTTCTCAGGCGGGGCCTACTGTTCCCCCAACGGGTGCGGCACCGTCTTAGCCTGAGAGTTGGGCGGGACGAGTGGCGGGACAAGGAATGACGGCACGGTCTTCAGCCTGAGTGTGGGGCTTGGCCCGTTCGTGAACCCGAGCCGAGTAGCGCGGACCTCCGCCCTGCGGCCCATAGCCTTCGGGCGGCGGGCCGCATTTGAGGTCCGCGGCTCTTCATGCGAAAAACCTCGATCTCACCCATGGGCTGCTCCGGATTCGATAGCGTGAATGAAGGACCGCAGACCTCAACCCCGGAGGTCTGCGCTACGCCTGCTGACCACTTTTTTGTGTTTGCCACTGCTGGATGAAAAAATCTGCATCAGAAAAATCTGGTGGTGCCATCTGCAATATCATCCCTTACGAAACGCCGGTCATTCCCGCGAAAGCGGGAATCCAACCCCTTTTGGACTAACCTGGACCCCCGCTTACGCGGGGGTGACAGCAACGGCGATTTTCATCTCCTTGGGGCGGGCCGGGGGCCATGGCCGCTCGGGGATTGTCGATATCCGGTTCGACAGGCTGGAAATGCCCGATGGAACCACTCAGAGGATGGATGGGGTAGCTATGGACCTGGCGTTTCGACCACTTAAGGTGCCGTCTCTGGAAAGAAAACAGGGACCAAATTCCTGGTGCGAACATTCACAGGTCTTGGCACAGTCGCCGCTTACCTAGTCGGAAATGGCGGCGGCAGTGGATTCTACGGCCCGCTTTCTGAGAGCGCGATCCCGCTCTGACTCCCGACTCCTGGCTCCTGACTCCCGCTCCTCACTTGTCACTCATCACTCGTCACTGCACGTGAAATGACCGTCCCTGGCAATACCAGGTTCTACATTGTGCTA
>CAWHWE010000047.1:0-30055 GCA_963832915.1 uncultured Acidobacteriota bacterium | reverse complement strand
CTCACCAACTCCCTAACCGGCTGGGAGCCGCCCAAGGGCCCCAAGCAACACCTGATCTTTCCCGAAATGGAGCAGGAACGCGACGCCGCCGAGTACGTGAAGCAGCAGGCGAAAATTTTGGTAGTGCTCGGCAACCCGCCTTACAACGGATTCGCCGGCGTCGCTGTGGCGGAAGAGCGCGATTTGACGAACGCTTACCGCACCACGAAGCGCGCGCCCGCTCCCCAAGGGCAGGGGTTGAACGATCTGTACGTGCGCTTTTACCGTATGGCCGAACGCCGCATTGTCGAGATGTCCGGCAGGGGCGTCGTCTGCTTCATTTCGAATTACTCCTGGCTGGACGGGCTGTCTTTTACCGGGATGCGTGAACGGTATCTGGACGCCTTCGACCGCGTTTGGATTGATTGCCTTAACGGTGATAAGTACAAGACAGGAAAGCTCACGCCGGAGGGTGAGCCGGACCCCAGTGTGTTTTCCACCGAATTAAACCCCGAAGGCATTCAGATCGGAACCGCAATCGCGCTGCTAGCTCGTAGCGCCGGCGTCTCGCCGGCAAAGGAAGACAGGAGCCGGGAAGACGCTTGCGCGACAGAACCCTTCTTTTCCTACGACGACGTCGCCATTCGCAGCCGCGGACACTTGCCACATTGGGAAATCGAAGGCGGCACTTACTCTGTCACTTTCCGATTAGCGGATTCGCTGCCGCAGTCTATTCTCGACTCCATCGAATTCGAGCGCCAGGACATCGTGAAAACTGCCAAGCAGCAAGGGCGCGAGTTGACTGCTTTGGAGGAGAGGAAGCTGGCCAGACTCTATTCGGAGCACGTCGAAGCAGCCCTCGACGCAGGGAGCGGGGCCTGCCACTTGGCGAACCCGAAGGTTGCCGATATGGTTGCCGGAGCTTTGCGATATTTCGATGGAGAGCGGTACCAGCTTATTGCCTGGAGCGTAATGCCGAATCATGTGCATGTGGTTTTTCGGCCAGCTTCGGGTTACTCGCTGGAGAGGATTCTGCATTCCTGGAAGTCATTCACTTCCAAAGAGGCCAACAAGATCCTCGGCAAATCAGGAGAATTCTGGGAACGGGAGTCCTACGATCACCTGGTCCGCGACGCGCAGGAGCTGCAACGGATCCTCCGCTATGTCGTCGAGAATCCGGTCAAGGCCAACCTCAAGAATTGGGACTGGGTGTGGTGTAGCGCCGCTTTCTCGCCTGTATGTAGCGCCGGCGTCCCGCCGGCAGGTTTGGCGTCCAGGCCAGGGACTGAAGGCAGAAAGAGCCAGCGGGACGCTGGCGCTACGCCGGTGCGGTTCCGGCATCTGTGGGGTAAGGCCAAGCGCCAGAAATTGTTCGAAACCGCAACGCAGGGCGGCCAGAGCCTTTACGAGCAACTCGATCCCCCGCTGGAGCTTGGTCTGCCTTTCGTGCCCTCACAAGCAGACACCGGCTATCTGGCGTGGCCGTTGCTGCCGGACCTATTCCCTGTTTTCTTCGCCGGGGTAAACACCAAGCGTGATGAGCTCGTCATCGATATCGATCGCGGCCGATTAGTCCAGCGGATGGAAAAGTACTTTGACCCGGATGTCAGCCACGAGGAGATGATGCGCATTTGTCCGCGTGCCTTACAGCCAACAGCACGATTCGAGGCGAAAGCAGTCCGGGAATACCTTCAAAAGCGCGGTTTCATACCTGCGAATGTCACTCGCCATTGTTACCGTCCATTGGATATGCGCTGGCTCTATTATGAGCACGAGACAAGGCTGCTAGGGGAAAAGTCTCCTGACTACTTTCCTCATGCATTTGAGGGCAATGTTTGGATCGTGTCGCAGCAGAAGCCGCGCCGCGAGTGGTCGCGGCCGCAGTTCATACGCAGCTTAGGATCTCTTGACATGATGGATCGCGGAGCAAGCTGCGTTCCTCTTTATATGAGGCCAGTTGGGCCGGGCACGACGCTCCTCCCCGCCCAGGAGCAAGAAGATCCTCGAACGCTCCCGGACGGGTCGTCATTTAACGTTAGCGACGCGATGCTGCGCTACCTGAGCGCCTCTGGAGACGCTCGAGACGTGCCCGATGCTTTTTATCACACTGTCGCGGTTCTTCATTCGCCTGCCTACCATAACGAAAATGCGGGAGCGCTCCGCCAGGGCTGGCCGCGCATTCCGCTGCCGGACTCGAAAGAATTGCTGCTGGCTTCGGCGGCGCTGGGGCGGAAGATCGCCGCGCTGCTCGACACGGAGACGCCGTTTGACGTAGCGCCGGCGTCCCGCCGGAAGGAGATGAAAGCCATCGAGACGCCGGCGAGAGAGCAAGAGCCACCAGGATGGTGGCGCTACATCGGCGTGCCCACGCGCGTGGACGGCAAAGCCCTCGATGAAACCAAGGACCTTGCCGTGACCGCCGGTTGGGGACACGCGGGCAAGGACGGCGTCACCATGCCCGGCAAGGGCAGGCTCATCGAACGCGACAACACACCCGGGGAGCTTGCAGGTAGCGCCGTCGTCTCGGCGGCAAAGGAAGAAAAAAGCCAGCAAGATGCTGGCGCTACAGGCGGCGCTGGCGTTACGCTGCTCGGCGACCACACCTGCGACGTGTACCTGAACGACGTGGCCTACTGGAAGAACATCCCGCTGCGGGTTTGGGAATACACCATCGGCGGCTACCAGGTCATCAAGAAATGGCTCTCCTACCGCGAGGAAAAGCTGCTGGGCCGTCCGATAACCAAAGATGAGGTCCGCTGGGTGCAGGAGATGGCCCGCCGCATCGCCTCCATCCTGCTGCTGGAACCGGCCCTGGACGTGAATTACCGCGCCGTCAAAGCTCATACCTACGACTGGCCGAAGAGCGGGTAAGAACAGAGATGCCGGCTCGTACGTCACCGGCCAATACTCTCGGAATCCGAATCTGCCCGCGCGCCTCGCAGACGTCGGAAGGCGAGGCCCGTGGCACCCGGCGACATCCCAATCGCGTCTCCGCTGCCTGTGGTATCATACTTAGCAGGAGGCTCCTATGGGGACAAATGACCAAGACAAAGGGACGGTCCGACGCGTTATCCAGCAGCAAGTCGAGATTCGTTCATATGGCAAGGATCAGCGAGTCGAGATTCCTTCATCTGGCAATGATCTGAGAAAGGGCGTCAACGTTTTGCCGACATCGGATCCAAAGCACCCAGATCCGAATCCCTTCGTTGAAGCCCAAAAACAAGGCGCTACACAGGGCAGGCAACCGAATCCTAGCAGCAACAACGCCGGGAAACGCTCTGAGTAGAAAGTAGGCCGCAGATGGCGTTCGACGCAACCGGACTTTTGGTTTTTCTTCTTGCCATAGTTCCAGGATTCGTCGCCCAACAATCGCGTCACTCAATACATCCTCGGTCCGTCGAGCCGAAGAGTATAATTGAAGAAACAGGAGAATACGTTCTCAACAGTGTGTTCATCCATGTTTCTTTGCTGGTAGCCTTCCGACTGCTCCTTTCTTTTTGTAATGCTTCCATCCTGGCCACACTTGAGACTGCCATTGAGCGGAACAAACTATTGCAATGGGGTTGGGAGCACCATTACCTGGTATTGTTTTACTACTTTGTAAGTCTGATAGCCGGGATTTTCCTCGGCCTTCTGAGAGGCACGCTGTCACTGAACCAGCCGGTTAGAACCTTGCTTGTTGGTCGCGCATCGATCCAACGCCTTCTGAACAGAATCGGGATATTCTCCTTTCTGCGGGAAGAACCAGTCTGGTATGGTGTCTTGCGGCAGAGAAGAAAGGATGAACGTACGTTTGTCCAAATGAAAATGAAAGAGAACGGCGGTTTTTACACAGGAGAACTGAGAAATTTCGCCATTCTAAGTGATTCAGAAAGGCAAAAGGATTTCTACTTGACTAATGTCCACTTCAGGAAGACCGAGCAGGATGAATACACGCGACTTGATGTGGACGGAATTCTGTTGAACTTCTCCGATGCAGAGTCGATTCAAGTAATCAAGAGGCCGGCTCCAGTAACCCAGAGCGTACTCCCCGGGGATGATGGTTTTTAGAGTCGATTCAAGTAATAAAGAGACTGGCTCGAGTATGAGCTCTTGTGTTGAGCGGGCACGGCCATAGGCCACGTCCCCATCCTCACACGCTGGCGGCGAGCCATGAGCAAGCGTAGCGCGGACCTGCTTCTCAAGGTCCGCGGCTTTTAACTGGGATTCCTCTTCGAACCGCAGACCTACAAAACAGGTCTGCGCTACCTGGCGCGAAACAGGGTAACGCAAGAACGCACCTACATTACAGGGTTCGTCCCATCTTCGCGGAGGAGCCGAATGAGATTCTGGTGGTGACCGTTTACGTGTATTATTTTTGAAGCAGGAGGGTTCGAGCTATGAGGATCAGTTATGACAGCGAAGTGGACGCCCTCTATATCCGCTTCATCGAAACCACTGTGACCAGCGAGCACGTTGCCGAAGGTATAAAGGTATAGCGGTGGACTACGCGGCGGACGGTCGCATGGCGGGGATCGAAATCCTGGACGCCCGCAAACGCTTTGGCGACGCCGAAGTGTTTCGCCGGGTGGTGCTCGAAGACGTGGCCTTAGGCAAACCTGCTCCAGCGCGGGGCTAGCCGCCCGTTCGCTGGCGCTCTCAACGCAACGAGCGAACTCTGGAGAAGTGGGAACAGGCGCGCGCTAAGCCCAATCCGCAGGCCGCTGCTCTGGTTCTCCTTTTCCGCAGATACCCAGACACACTGCAACGTCTCGAAAAGCTGGCCGTTGGGTGATCGGTTCCAGAGGTTCGCTGTGTGCAGGAGATG
Source organism: uncultured Acidobacteriota bacterium (assembly GCA_963832915.1). GTDB lineage: Bacteria > Acidobacteriota > Terriglobia > UBA7540 > UBA7540 > CAVROP01. The sequence continues at coordinate 25,269 of CAWHWE010000047.1, read as the reverse complement.
GCCCGCCGCATCGCCGCCATCTTCCTGATGGAGCCAGCCCTGGACGAGAATTACCGCGCCGTCAAAGCTCATACTTACAACTGGCCGAAGAAGGGGTCGGGGCAGAGGAGTCGGTCAGAAACGCGGGTGGCGCATATCGGTCCGCCATTAATGAAGTTCGCAAAATATAGTGACACCTCAGGGGTAGCGCCGGCATCTTGCCGGCATCGCAGAATGCCGCCTAGACGGCGGCGCTACGACGAAGGTTTGTCACCCTATTTTGCGAACATCAGTAAGAGCGGCGGTGCGAGATCCCTCTCCCGCAGGGCGGGATCAGAATGACAGGCGAAGGGATCAGGATGACAGCGATGGGCGCGGAGGGAATCGCAAATCTTTTTGCGATCTTTGACCGCAAGCGCGTATAGTTAGGCTGGCAAAGGGAGGCCCGGATGTCCAACGAGATGAAGAGGCGGCAGTTTCTCAAGGAGTTGACTATGGGAGTGTCGGCGTTTGCGGTGGGGTTAGAGGGTGGCAAGCTGGAGGCCAGCCCGGCAGGAGGGGTTCGAGCGCACCCGTCGGGGTCGTCGGAGGAAAAAGTTGGGCGTCCGGTGCGAGTCGTCAGCATCGGCTTTCATGGGGGGAAGTACCCCCTGGAGTGGATCGCCGCCCAGGTGGACCGGGAAGGCGCACTGGGAACGGACATCATTTCGCTTCCAGAGACGTGTCGAGGCATAAACGCGACGAGCGCGGAATCACTTGACGGTCCAACCGTAAATGCCATATCGCGCCTCGCCAAAAAACATCAAACTTACATCGTCTGTCCCATCCATCGAAAAGACGGGGACCGGAGATATAACTCTGCTGTCCTTCTTGACCGCGAGGGAAGGGTGGCATGCATTTATGACAAGCTCTATCCCGTGTGGATCCCAGAGTGCGTGGAGCAATCCGTGCATCCCGGCGCCACCGTGTGCGTCCATCAAGCGGATTTCGGCCGGGTGGGCTTCGCCATTTGCTTCGACGTCAATTGGTCTTCGATCTGGGAGCAGTTATCAAACAAGGGCGCCGAGCTTGTGATCTGGCCGAGCGCATACTCGGCTGGCCGTTCGCTGCAAGCCCAGGCGACTAGCTATAACTACTACATTGTCAGCGCCACGTGGGTTCCGGACTGCCTGGTTTACGATATCGACGGAGAGCAGCTTGTTCACGACACCAACAACCATGGTGACGGCTCCAACATCACAAGGGTCACGCTTGATTTCGACCGTTGTGTTTTCCATCAGGATCTGAATTGTCCCGATAAGATTGCCCGGTTGCTCAAGGAACGAGGCGAGGACGTTGCACAAGAGAAGTGGATGGCCCAGGAGGGGTGGTTCTTGTTGAAAGCCAAGCGTCCGGGTGTAAGTGCACGCGAGTTGGCTCGAAAATATGATATGGAAGAGCTGAGACATTACCTCAATCGAAGCCGCTGTGAGATCGACAAGTGTCGCGGCTGGGAATTCTCTTGAGGGGCACCAGGGATGCCCCCGACACTGCATATTGAGTTTCTCTAGGTTGAAAGTTCATTCTCATTCATCCTGAGGTGGAAATCATATGAACGATCGACGAGCCTTTCTAAAGTCTTCCGCCGGTTTGGCGGCAGCGTTTGCGGCTCGACCTCTTGCCGGCAGCGCGCAGGAATCCGCTGTTGCGACCCTCCCCAAGGTCCGCTTCGGCGAGCATGAGGTCAGCCGTTTGGTCGTGGGGTGTAACCAATTTTATGGCTACTCCCATTTCAGTCCGATGCTTAGCCAGTTGATGCGCGAATGGAATACCCCGGAACGCGTGTGTGACACCCTCCGCCAGTGTGAACAGAACGGCATCAATGCGTTTCAGTATAGCCACCACGAACGGGGCTTTTCGGACCTGGAACGCCATCGTGCGAGTGGCGGAAGGATGGTCTTGATCGCGACCGATACCAGCACTGATCCGGTTGATGTGACCGTGAAGCGCATCAAGCCGGCCGCTTTGTACCACCATGGGGAAAGAACGGACGTTCTTTTCCGCGCCGGGAAGATGGATCAAGTGCAGGAGTACACAAAGAAACTGCGCCAGACGGGGGTCCTGGTGGGGATTGGAACCCATAAGGCAGAAGTAGTCGAATATGTGGAAGAACGAGGATGGGATGTGGACTTCTATATGCTGTGTGCGTACAACCGCACTCGGACGCCTGAGGAACTCCAAAAGATGCTAGTGTCCTGAGTCAGAAGTTCGTTTGCAAAACCTTGCGACGGCCTCCAGGATTTGGTCAGCGGTTTTGGTCCATACGAAAGGCCGGGGGTCTTGGTTATAGGTTTCCACATAATGGTGCAGAGCCGCCTCCAGTTCTTGGGTGCTGCGATGAGCGCTACGGCGCAGTTGGCGCTCCGTCAGGGTGGCGAACCAACGCTCGACCAGATTGATCCAGGACGAACCGGTGGGAGTGAAGTGCAAATGATAGCGAGGATGGCGCACCAGCCAACGCTGAATCATCGCAGTCTTGTGCGTGCCGTAGTTATCCAGAATCAAATGCACGTCCAGGTCCGCGGGAGTGGCGGTATGGACCGTCTCCAGAAACCGGCGGAACTCGAGGGCGCGATGCCGACGATGACACTCGCCAATGACTTTGCCGCTGGCCATCTCCAGAGCTGCAAACAGCGACGTCGTGCCGTGACGTTCGTAATCGTGAGTTCGCCGCTCGATTTGTCCGGGGCGCATCGGCAGCAGCGGTTGGGTTCGGTCCAAGGCTTGGATCTGGGCCTTTTCATCCACGCACAGCACCAAGGCTTGGTCGGGCGGGTTCAGGTAGAGTCCCACGATGTCCCGGACTTTCTCGATAAACAGTGGGTCGCGCGACAACTTGAAGGTTTCGCTGCGATGCGGCTGCAAGGCGAACGCCCGCCAGATGCGGCTGATGGCCGTCTGGCTCATGCCGCAACGGCGTGCCAGCAGTCGCGTGCTCCAGTGCGTCGCATTGCACGGCATTGATTCCAGGGTCAGGGTCAACACCCGTTCCACCTCCGCATCGCCGATGCGGCGCGGCGCTCCGGGGCGTGGTTCGTCCAGCAACCCCTCCAGACGCTGGACGACGAATCGTCCTCGCCACTTGCCCACGGTGGGTTTACACACGTGCAGGGCAGCGCTCACCGCCGTGTTGTTTTTTCCCTCTGCGCAGGCCAGCACGATGCGGGCGCGCAACGCCAGGGCTTGAGCGGTTTTGCGCCGCTGCGCCCAGCCCTGCAAGGTTTCTCGCTCTTCAGCACTCAAGGTCAATTCCGGTGTAGGGCGTCCTCGTCGCATTGGTGTCCTCCTTCTTATAAACCCAATGCACGAGAACTTCCATTTATTAAACGAACTTCTGACTCAGGACACTAGGTGTCCTACCGGTGCCTCCCGGAGAAGTCTACCTTGAAAGTGATCCTCCCATTTCGTTCCGCGTAGCCCGGCAGACCTCGAAAACCTGCTTCTTGTTCAAGATTCTGGCCGCTGGCCGCCTCACCGGGTCGCCGCAGGCAATCGATGGAGCGTTCAAATCAGCTTTGGAAAGCATCAAACCCAAAGACTGCGTGGTGGTGGGGATGTACCCGCGCTGTAAGGACGAGGTGAAAGAGAACTCTGACCGCGTCCGGCGGATACTAAACGCGAACGGGTAGAAGGTCAGAAAAGCACAAACTCTGCGCTGCTGCCGTACAGCCTCGTAACTCCTTGTTGGGGTCATTCCATTTTCTCCATCTCATTCCAATAACCTGTCCACTTCAAGATGACGGAATCTTCTTACGGAGGCAGACTGGAAACTCGACTGGACTTTGCATGCCGAGGCGGTCGGGTGTATGTTACCGGTCGGCCGCAAAGTGAAAACGGAAATATTCTTCGTAACGCTGGTCTGTACGCCGTTTGGGTAAATTATTGAAGACCGCAAAATACGATGACCTGGATCTGCACGGAGTTTTCCATGAAAAGGTCTCCATCAGTTTGGGCGTCCTTGCTGTTATTTCTAAGTTTCACCGGTGCAGTCTGCCGAGGGCAAGGGCCAGGCCTGCCGGCAATTGAGTCGGAGCTTCCCAGCGACCCGGTTTGCTGCAATGAGGTGAAGGGTGTGCTGGCGGCCGCAGCGGGTCTCCATGCGGCTCCGCTTGGCGTAGTGAAACTGGTGATCGGGCGGAAGGAATTATTCTTAGACAACTACGTATTGGCCGGTGTGGAGAACGTGAAACGCCAGTTGCACCAACCGCACAAGGACGGGACGGTGGTTCGGCCGGACCAGCCGTGGGAGGGAGGGTCAATTCAGATTCGAATGGGACCATCCTGGAATCCCCAGGAAAAACTGTGGATGATGTTTTATCTTGGTGGGGGGTACGCCACTTCGCGGGATGGGATTCACTGGGAGAAGCCGACTCTTGGGTTGCAGAGCTATAAAGGATCCAAGGTGAACAACCTTATGATCCCTGAGACAACCTACGAAGACGGCAGTTTCTACGATTCAGCGGGACATTTCGATACCAAAATGTTTCGCATTCGTGAGGGCGACGGTAAAAATATCGGCCCGGTCTTCTACGACGCGAAAGACGCGGATCCTAAGCGCCGCTACAAAGGCTTCGGTACCGACGAGCCATTCGGTGATTTGTATCCGGCGGTCTCAGGGGACGCGCGAAAGTGGGAGTTGCTGAAAACCTCTTCCATCCCGAGTCAAGACGAATATCATCTCTTTCAGGACACGAGCAGGAATTTGTACGTGGCGACAGTGAAGCTTGGGGGACCCTATGGAAGGTCGGTGTACCTTGCCGTGAGCAAGGACTTCGAGCATTGGACAGATCCTCGTGAGTGCCTGATCTTCCACGCGGACAAGCGTGACCAGGAGTTGGGCGGCGAGCTGGTTCGAATGCACCTGCACAATCCCGCTCTCCGCCAACCCACCATTAACCGGCCCGAAGAATATAAGACCGACATTTACAACCTGCCGGTATTTTCTTACCAAGGCTTCTATGTGGGCATGCCCACGGTCTTTAACCATAGCGGAAACACGAAGGACAACTCCGACGGCTTCAGCATGGTGGAATTAGCGGTGAGCCGGGATCTCGTTCATTGGGAGCGGGTGGGCAACCGGGGAAAGTTTATTCCTCTGTCGCCGGTGGAGGGAGAAAAAAACTATGATACAGCGCAACTGCTAGCGGCCAATCAACCCCTCATCACTGACACCGGGATATTGTTTTACTATACGGGCCTAAAGTGGCGGGAACATCCGAACTATCTCAAGACGGGCAAGGAGGAATCAATTCCTGACAGTGGGGCAATTTGTTTGGCGAAGTTGCGCCTGGATGGGTTTGTGTCTATGGATGCGGGAGCAACAGAAGGGTATGTGCTGACCAAGCCGCTCGTCATGGAGGGGAAAAAGCTTCACTTGAACGTGGAAGCTCCGCAGGGAGAGGTGCGAGCGGAGATTCTGGATGCTGGGGGCAAACAGGTTATCTCCGGATTTTCGCGGGAGGAATGTATCCCCGTGCGGGGAGATCGTTTAGACGGGGAACTGAAGTGGAAGAAATCGAATTTGGCTGCACTAGCGGGCAAGACCGTCCGCCTGCGGTTTGCGCTCCGCGATGCACGACTGTACGCGTTTTGGGTCGAAAACTAACGGATTCCAGCGCGCTAAGGAGCTTCAATGGTCCTAAACCGCTTCCCCATCCAGAAGCATTCAGGCCAACTATTCTGAAGATTTAATTTCCCCTTAGCACCCAGTGCTCGTACTATATCCGAACCGGCTTCTGGCGCGCGGGGCAACAAAAGTTTGGAAAGAAGAGGGAAGCTCGGGCGTCCACTTTGCGGTAACATTAGGAGAGAGAGGCTTGGTCTTAGCCTTTCCTGCTGCGGAGGATTTTCCATGAATGCCAGGGATTTAAATCGGTACAAGGAAATGCTGTTGGCCAAGCGGCGGGAGTTGGTCACCGCCAGAGCCGGGACCGAGAGCCCTGCTCCCTCCTCGGGCGGGGACAAGGGCGACTTGGTGGACCATGCCACGGCGGCACTCGAGGCAGAGGTGCAGGTGCGCCTGCGCGAGACGGATAGCAAGCTTCTGCGGGCCATCGACGAGGCGCTGGGGCGAATCGAACACAACGTATTCGGGGTGTGTCAGGCTTGTATGAAGCCAATCTCCGCTGCCCGGCTGGACGCCGTGCCTTGGTCGCGCTTGTGCCGGGAGTGTAAGGAACAACAACAGGCGTGAAGCCTCAGGTCACGCCCTGCTTCAGTTTCTGGTGCAATTCATCAACTTCTTTTTCGAGCTGTTGCAATCGGTCCTGCTTCTTAGCCGCGAGCGCGAGAAGGTAATCCGCCAGCAATTCCTTGTTCTCTTCCATGGTGGTCTGAAGGGAGTTTAATCGGCTGCCGATCTCTTCGCGGTCGTTGTCGAAGGCCACTTGAGAGAGGTCAAAGAGATAATCAGCCAGGCTTTCCGTGCGAATTACGAGCGTGGCTGCCAGGACCAGGTCTTCCGGTTTCAGGGCTAATTGATGAGCGGTCTGGCGCAGATCTCTCACCTCGATAAGGCGGTCCGCCAGCGGTCGGCGGGCCAGAGGCTGGCCTGCATCGTCGGTTAACGGCAGGTTTTCGTTTGTCAGGTCCTTGAAAGCCGCTTCCAATGGCCCAAAGTTTGTGTCGTAGCGCGCCAGGAATTCAGGCAGATTGGTGGCGGTTAGTTTCTGCTGGGGTAGCAGAGTGGTTGGGAAGATGGCAATCGAAGCCATGAAGAACAGGATGAGCGCCCTTTTCATATTGACCTCACTGTCACCAATCGGCTGGTCGGGAGATCGGGTGAACGGGTAATTCGAAATTCGAAATCCGAAAATCGCCCCGAGATTCGAATTTCGGGTTTCGGTGTTCAGCCGATCTCCCCATCACCCGATCTCCCGAAACCCCGCATTCCCAAGGCTGAGTCTATCGCGTGCGCGATGCGTGCTGCTTGGAATTCCACCACTGCGGCCTCTGCTCCCTCGACCATTACCCGGGCAAGCGGTTCCGTCCCCGAGTAGCGAACCACCACTCGCCCTTGATCGCCGATCTTACTCCGGCATTCTGCGATGGCGCGAGTGACTTCTGGAATCGATTCGAGCGGAGTCTTCTCCTTGACTCGCACATTTTGGATAATCTGCGGGAAGGGTTTGAAGGTTCGAGTCAGTTCCTCGAAGGGCTGGCGTGTCTCTGCCATAACTCGCAGCACCTCGAGCAAGGTGATGATGCCATCTCCGGCAAGTGATAGGTGGGCGAAAATAATGTGGCCCGAGGGTTCCCCGCCAAGGTTGATGCCGGAACGCAGCATCTCCGCCAGGACGTACTTGTCGCCCACAGCGGCGCGCTTCAGTCCGATCCCATGCCCCGCCAGGGCGATTTCGAGCGCCAGGTTTGTCATCAGAGTGCCGACCACAGTGGAGCCTCTGAGCACGCCGCGCCGCTGAAGATAAGGCGCCATGATGGAGAGAATATAGTCGCCGTCGATCAGCTTGCCTTCGCGCGTGGCGAATATGGCGCGGTCCGCGTCACCATCGAACGCCACCCCCAGGTCAGAGGAGAGCGCCCGAGTGGCCTCCGCCATCACCTGCGGATAAAGTGAGCCGCAGCCGAGATTGATATTGCGCCCGTTGGGTTCTACGTTCAGGAAGTGCGTCTCGATGCCCAGGCGGCGGAGGAGTTTCGGGACAACACGATAAGCCGCGCCGTTTGCGCAATCCACTACCAGCCGGTATTGTGGTAGCGCCAGGCCCGCCGGAATGACCTGGAGGAGTCGCTCCAGATAATCTTCCAACAAGTGCGGTGCGGTTTCGAGAGGCGGCTCGGAATCCATCTGCCCGTCGGACCCTGCTTGGGCCAAGTCCCGCTCGATCGCGAGTTCGACGGATTCGGAAAGTTTGGTGCCTGAGTTGGAGAGGACCTTGACGCCGTTGTCTTCGTAAGGGTTGTGGGACGCGGAAATGACCACGCCGGCGGAAAATCCGTGATGACGGGTCAGGAAAGCCAAGCCAGGTGTGGTAATCACACCCGCTTCGATCACTTGCGCGCCGGTCGAACGCAGCCCTGCGGCGAGCCGGCGGGCAATCCAACTTCCCGATTCCCGAGTATCCTGTCCCAGAACGACCCGCACGGAGCCCGCCGGCTCTGCTCTTCGCAGAATATTGCCCAGGGCGAGTCCAAAGTTCCAAACGGTCGCGCGATCGAGAGGGTACCCGCCCGCCACACCCCTGATCCCATCCGTGCCAAAAAGTTTCGGCTTGTCCGACATTCTCCAGTCTATTGTAGTCCACAAACTAGCCAGAAAGCAGTAGGCAGTATGCAGAAGGCAGTAGTAGGTGGCGCGGACCTGCTCTTTAGGTCCGCGGCTTTTCGGGCAGGGTCTGTGGAACTCACATGCTGGTTGTTGTTGTCACGCCCCGCCGAGTTGGGGTTCCCGACGCTCCGATGGTGTGAAAGAATCAAAACTCCGGGGCATTAGGTAGCGCGGACCTGCTCTTAAGGTCCGCGGCTTTTAGGCAGGGCCTGTCGGACGGACAGCGGATCTAACGAGCAGGTCCGCGCTACTTGTCTTCTGCTTTCTGCCCACTGCCTACCGGGAAGCGGCGAGCAGGGCATCCGCGATACGCACCGCCGGCAAAACTGCGGCGACATCATGCACGCGCACGATGTGGGCGCCAGCCAGGATTGATGCGACCACCACGGCGGCGTCGCCCAGTTGAAGAGCAGGCGCTTGCTGCGCCTTGAGATTCTCAAGCATCGGCCAGTAAGCCGCACCACCACCCCTGCTTCGAGAGCCGTGCGAGGCGGCAGCATGAAGACCAGCGCCGGCGGCGACTGCCTGCACAAACGACTTTCGTGAGGTGCCCACCAGGATAGGGAGACCGAAGCGGTGCAATTGGCCGAGGCGCGCCAGGATTTCAAAGTTTTGAAACCTGGATTTGCCGAAACCCAGGCCGGGGTCAAGGATCAACTGGGACCGGCGCAAGCCCGCTGCCAAAGCTCGCTTGACCGAGCGCGCCAGCCCTCGATTGAGCGACTGCAAGATATCTCTTACAAAGGGCCTCGTCTGCATCGTCTCGGGCCGGCCGCGCAGGTGCATCAGGATGAGGGGAGTCTTGTAACGACGCGCCACATCGGCCAGGCGCGGATCGAATCGCAGCCCGCTGACGTCGTTCAAAATGCTGGCTCCAGCCTGCACCGCCTTCTCTGCCACCTCGGCTTTCGTAGTATCGATGGAGATGGGGGTGGTGCGCAATTTACTCCGCAGGGTCCGGATCACGGGCAGAACTCGCCGCAACTCTTCTTCCACTGAAATGGGTTGCGACCCCGGCCGGGTGGATTCGCCCCCAACGTCGATCCAGTCTGCCCCCTGCCCCACCAATTCGAGGCCATGCTCGACGGCCTTGGCGGGATCGATGTAGAGCCCACCATCCGAAAAAGAATCCGGTGTCACGTTGAGCGCGCCCATAATGAGCGTGCGTTCGCCGAGACGCACCTTGAGATGGCCGATTTCCAAATCGAACGTCGGACGAGGGGTCATGTAGGGCTAGTGGAAAGTGGAATGGTTAGTGGCTAGTGTCATGTAACATAAGTTCATTCATGAAGTCTGCCCGGCGAGGGATTCGGTTCCCAGCCCCGTCAGGGGCGGAAGATTGTAGCCCAGGGCGCAAGCCCTGGGAAAGACAACCCACTCCCTGCCTACGGCACCCCTCTCCCGCCTGGGCGGGAGAGGGGAAGGGGGTGAGGGAGGGTTCGCCTACCCACGGCTCACGCCGTGGGCTAATTTCTACCGCCCCTATCGGGGCTGTAGAGCCGTTCTCAGAGTACGGCATTCATGCAACGAACTTCAGTTACAGGACACTAACTGTTAATAGTCTAATCACTAGCCACTACTCTTCACGCTGGCTGCGGCCGTTCGTGCGAGGGCACGCCCGGCGCGGGACGAGGCTTCAAGACCTGCGTAGTCTCCGGTTGGGCGGGTTTTGGGGGAGACAGCCGAGCCACTTCCGGCAAAGGTTTTCCCTCAATGAGCAGATTGACCTCGCTCGCATCGAGGACTTCACGCACCAGCAGAGCTTCCGCAATGCGCACCAGGGCGTCACGGTGAGTGGTAAGGATTTCCCTGGCCTTACGGTAGGCGCTGTTGGCAAACTTCTTCACTTCCTGGTCGATCTTGATGGCGGTGTCCTCGCTGAAATCGCGCGAGGTCGCCAAGTCACGTCCCAGGAAAATTTCCTGCTGATGCTTCCCGTATGCCAAAGGACCAAGATCTGACATGCCCCATTCGCACACCATGCGCCGTGCAATTTCCGTGGCCTGCTCGATGTCGTTGCCGGCCCCCGTGGTGAAATGGTTCAGGAAGATTTCCTCCGCCGCGCGCCCGCCCATCATAACGGCCAGTTGCGATTCGAGGTAATCGCGCGTGTAGGTGTGTTTGTCGTCCAGAGGGAGTTGCATGGTAACGCCCAGCGCCATGCCGCGAGGGATGATGGTGACCTTGTGCAGCGGGTCGGCGTAAGGAACCATGGAAGCCACTAAGGCATGCCCGGCTTCGTGATAGGCGGTGTTCTTCTTCTCCTCTTCGGAGAGGATCATGGACTTTCGCTCGGGGCCCATAAGGACCTTGTCCTTGGAGGTCTCGAAATCGGTCATCATCACCGTCTTGCGGTTCTGGCGGGCGGCGAGCAGGGCTGCTTCGTTCACCAGGTTGGCTAAGTCGGCGCCCGAGAAGCCGGGCGAACCGCGCGCGAGCACGGGGATATCCACGTTTTCAGCCAGAGGGATTTTCTTCGTGTGCACTTTCAAAATGGCTTCGCGTCCTCCCACATCCGGGCGTGGAACGACCACGCGCCGATCGAATCGTCCGGGGCGCAAAAGGGCTGGATCCAAAACATCCGGACGGTTCGTTGCGGCAATGAGGATGACGCCTTCATTGGACTCAAAGCCATCCATTTCCACCAGCAATTGGTTCAGCGTCTGTTCACGCTCGTCATGGCCACCCCCCAAGCCGGCTCCCCGGTGGCGGCCCACGGCATCAATTTCGTCAATGAAAATGATGCAGGGAGCGGTTTTCTTCCCTTGCTCGAAGAGGTCGCGAACCCGCGAAGCGCCCACCCCTACGAACATCTCAACGAAATCGGAGCCGGAGATGGAAAAAAATGGAACGTTCGCTTCACCGGCAATCGCTCGCGCCAACAGGGTCTTCCCGGTGCCGGGCGGCCCCACCAGCAAAACACCCTTGGGGATGCGGCCGCCGAGCTTCTGAAACTTTTGCGGCTCCCTCAAGAACTCAATGATCTCCTGCAGTTCTTCCTTGGCTTCTTCAACCCCGGCCACGTCCTTGAACGTCACCTTCTTTTGCTGGCTGGAGAGAAGCCGGGCGCGGCTCTTCCCAAATGAAAGCGCCTTGTTGCCGCCACTTTGCATCTGGCGCATAAAAAAGATCCAGAGGCCGAACAACAAGATCATGGGCAGGCCGTTTAGGACCCAGGTCAGCCACGAACCTCCGGAACTGTCTTTGATGACGACGCTGACGTTCTTTTCCGTCAGAGTCTTGTACAGGTCGGGATAATTTGCAGGAATAGTGGTTTTGAACTTGGCACTGTCCTTTTTCAGCGTACCGGAAACATCGGTCCCGGCAATTTGGACGTCATGGACGTTGTCCCGGTTAACCTCGTTGACGAAGGACGTAAAACTAAGCTCCTGGATGGCTCCCGCCGCGCTGTTCTTGACCACCACCCAAATCAGCAGGGCGGTGACGGCCATCACCACCCAGAAAACGATGTTCTTGACTGCCGAGTTCACTGGGCTTCCTCCTCCTGCTCCCTTACTACTTAACGGGGTCGCATACGCCCCCTTACTTATAGATGCTTCACCCAGCTCCCGCGGGCCGGGTCACGTAAGAGAAATCATTCCCTGCTAACCCCGAGGACTGCGAGCTTCCTCAATAAGCAGGATCGCTCGGGACTCCGCAGAGGCTGCCGCGGAAGCTGCGGGTGCGAATCCCCGGACCCACACAATCTGTTCTCCGCACTCCACCACCGGCCAGAGCTTGCGCTGGCTGAGAGGAATCTTGCGCTGACCAAACAACTCCTTCAATTTCCGCAGCTTCCGGCTTCCCAAAGGCCAAAACCGGTCGCCGGCCCGCCAATTGCGCAGAAGCAATCTGTGCGGCAGCTTCTGCGGGTCCATGGCGCTCGTCCCCATGCCATTATACTCCTTAGGAATCCTCTGCGGGTCAATAATCTTGAACCGAAAAGTAACCCCTAATTGGGGGACGGTTATCTCGCCAGGGACCGTGGCGGGGTACTCGTACGCATCCTCTGCTGCGGAAATCGATTGTGAACCAAGGATCAGCCAGTCGAATTCCTTCCTCGCTACTGCCCCGCCAGGCAAAGTGAGGCTCCGGCCACTTTGAGCGCCGGTGGCGAACCGCAGGAGTCCTTCAATGTGGGCGTATGCCACGGCCCGCAAACCCTTGCCCACGGAGAGAAGCATTTGCCGCAAAACCAGCCGCTGAATCGCCGGTGCAAACCCTCGCAGGGCGCGCACCGGAATTTTCTCTACTGCGCCATCCCGGATGCGCCAGGGGCGGCTGCGCTCACGGGCCTGTTGCTCCAGGAACGCTTCTTCATCCCGCGCCCGGTCGGCATGAATCTTGAGGAGCGGGATGAGGGCCGGGTTGAATTCCCTTTCGAGCAGGGGAAGCAGTTCACGGCGTATCTTGTTGCGCCGCAGCCGGGTGTCGAGGTTGCTTGAATCAAGCCGGCATTCGAGTTTGCGCGCTTCGATCTCGCGCGTGATTTCGGCGCGCGTGAGATCAAGAAACGGGCGCGCGACCTTGCCCTCCAGCACAGGATAAATTCCACTCAAGCCGCGCCTTCCGGCGCCGCGCAATAAGCGCATCAGCACAGTCTCAGCCTGGTCGTTGGCGGTGTGAGCCGTCACCACTTTGTCAAGCCGGCCTTGATCCACAAGCGAGAAAAAAAATCTGTAGCGCAGCTCGCGGGCGGTAGCCTCGAGGTTTTGCTTTTTCTCCCGAGCCGCCCGCGCTACCTCAGCTTCGCCACCGATGAAAGCGATTCCGATTGAATCAGCCAGGTTCCGAACAAAGCTCTCATCCGCGTCTGACTCGGCCCCCCGCATATGATGATTGAAGTGGACCACGGCCAGGGTGATTCCCCACTCCAAAGCCAGGTCTTTCATGAAGTAAAGCAATACTACTGAATCCGGCCCGCCTGAAACGGCCACGCCGACTCGCTGGCCGGGATGGAAAAGTCCCTGCCTCTTCATTTCCTTCACCCAGCGGGAGTAGATATTGGATTTCCCGAGCATCTGTGAAAACCACCGAATGGCGCCGCAATGGCTCGCCCGTCCGGGCAAGGGAGAGGCGGCTCGCTGGCGCCGCAAGCCGGGATCAGGATGACATGTCATTCTGAGAGGAGCGCAGCGTAGCGAAGAATCTGCTTTTGGCCAAACGGAGCCTTTTCATGCTCATTGTAGCACTCACCGGCAGATTTGGCGGAAGTGCATGTCCCTGAGGGTGCGCGAGAGGGAATTGAGGGGGCGGGCTAATCGAGATTCTTGACGCGCAGGAACTCGCGAACCACTTCGGCGAGGTCACGGTGTTCGCCGTCCACCGCATAGTTCAGTCGTCGCATCTCTTCATCGGAGATTTTTCCGGCAAGCTCATTGAGCCCTTCCCGGACTTCCGGATGGCGCTTCAGCGTCTCGCGCCGAACCATGGGGACCGCTTGATAAGGCGGGAAATAGTGCTTATCGTCCCCCAGTATGGCCAGGTCGCGGGCGGCGATAAGGCCATCGGTGGAGTTGCCCGCCACTAAGTCCACTTGCTTTTCAAGCAGCGCGCGGTAAAGTAGGCCCAGGTCCATAATGCGCGGCGGCTGGCCGAAGGTCAGGTGGTAGGCCCGCACCAGTCCCTGATAGCCGTCGAGGCGCTCTATGAATTCGTAGCCGAACCCGGGCCGCCAGTGCGCAGCATACGGCGCGGCCTCGGAGAGAGTGTGGAGGTGCAGCCGGCGCGCGGTCTCGCCGCGGATCACGATGGCGAAAGTATTGTTGAAGCCCAACGGGTCCATGACTTCCAGGTCGAAGCGCGAGGCGTACTCTCTTTTGACCTTGTCGTACACATTCCCCGGTCCGCTTTCCACGGGCTGCTTCAGGATGGCGGTGAGTGCCGTGCCGGTGTACTCCACGTAGGCGTCGATACGCCCTGCGAGCAGCGCCTGATGACAGATGTAGGTGCCGGCGAGATAAAACCTCCGCTCCACGTGCAACGTGGTCTTCGCTTCCAGGTGCTGCGAGAGGATTTCGGCCAGGATCACCTGTTCGGTAAAGTTCTTGGATCCGATCACCAGCGTTTGCTGCCTCTCTGGGCCGCAGGCGGGGAAGAAGAAGGCGACAAGCAGAGAGCCGAACGCAGTCGTGCAAAGAAGCCACAAAGGGAGTATGCGCCGGCTCATGGGGAAATCTGGATTCAATACTCACCACGCTCACGGCCTAATAGCCGCCTGAAAAATGTTGAAACTCCAGACCTTCTCCCCTGTGAGAGGGCTATGACTCGGACCTTAGCCTCATCCTTCCAAACAATAGGTGCGAAATCCGGTTTAGTCATTTTCAGTGGGCGTAGGTGAGTTTGCGCTCCAGAAGGCCCAGGAGCAAATCCATCAGCAGAGCCAGCAAGGCAGCAGGGATGGCGCCCGCGAGAATCACCCGGTTGTCGACCATCGCGACGCCGCGAAATATGAATTCCCCAAGGCCCCCGGCGCCGATGGCGGCGGCGATGGTTGCCACGCCCACGGTGATGACTGTAGCCACGCGTACGCCCGCCAGGATAACGCCCATGGCCAGAGGCAACTCGACCTGGAAGAGCACCTGCCGGTCAGTCATACCCATGCCGCGCGCGGCTTCACGCACGCCGGGGTCAACACCGAGGATTCCCGTGTACGTGTTGCGAATCACGGGCAACAGAGCGTAGAGCGCCAACGCCGCAATGGCCAGACGGTCAGCGCGCTCTCCCAGCCAGGGGACCGGAAGCAGGAAACCAAAGAGCGCGAGACTGGGGATGGTCTGCACAATGTTCACTCCGCCGATCACCGGTTTGCTGAATGCCGGCCGGCGCGTCAGTAGAATCCCCAAGGGCAGGCCGGCCGCCACGGCCAGCAGCATAGAGACTCCCACCAGCCACAAGTGCTCGAGCGTGAGCTGAAGGATTTGGCCATGGTTATTAACGAAGAAATTAAGCGTATCCATCCGCGGCCTCGATTCACAAGTTCGATTTCCCATCGCGGGTACGGAATGCCGCAACGTAAGCGGCCGCGATTGGGTCAGGAGTATGTAGGAATTCGCCGGGCGTGAAGACTCCAGCCAGCTTTCCCGCTTCCAGAAGCGCGATGCGTGTGCCCAGCAGCAACGCTTCGCGCAAGTCGTGGGTCACAAAAACGATGGTCTTCATGAGGCGCCCCTGGAGCGCTTGAAACTCGCGCTGGATTTCCGCCCGGGTTAAAGGGTCGAGCGCCCCAAAGGGCTCGTCCATCAGCAGGAACGGCGGGTCGCCCGCCAATGCACGCGCCACTCCCACGCGCTGCCGCTGCCCGCCGGAAAGCTCGCGTGGGTAGCGCGAAAGAAACTGCTCGGGTGGCAAGCCGACCAGTTCGATCATCTCACGCACCCGCGCGCGGATTTTCTCGGGCGGCCAGCGTTCCAATTGTGGCGCCAAACCAACGTTTTGTTCCACCGTGAAGTGCGGGAAGAGTCCCGCCTCTTGGATTACATATCCGATGCTGCGGCGCAGGCGAATGGGATCCCATTCGAGCGTCGAGCGCCCTGCGACTTGCACTTCGCCGGCGCTCGGTTCCAGTAGACGGTTGATGAGCTTGAGCGTGGTGGTTTTGCCGGACCCGCTGCGGCCGAGGAGTACGAGAGTTTCGCCGCGGCGCACGCTCAAGCTCAGGTCCGAAAGGAGCAGGTGCGCATCCGCGGCGCGGAAAGACACGCGGCAGAACTCAATAACGCTTTCTCGATCTTCGCTCAAAGGGCACAGCCAGTCGCGAATGAATCGTTCCAGGGCGACCCCCTCACCCGTCCCGATCAGATCGGGACACCCTCTCCCCCAAGGGGGCGAGGGTAATCAATTTAATTCTGCTCCCCTTTCCGCCAAAATTGAGGGGGCATTAAATTGAGACCAACACTCCCCTCGCCCCCCCTGGGGGAGAGGGGCCGGGGGTGAGGGGGTTCCAGAGTCGAACAGCGGACAGTCTCCGTTACAAAGCTTATCTGAACGCCATCGGGTTCTAAAGTCATCCGGGAAGCATGGCCAGCGCTAGACGGCGATGAACAGGTTCTCTGCGAAGGCCCATTCATCGTCCACCCATTGCGCTACGCACTCGAACCCGGTCCGTACGGCCATCTCCGGGGCCTCATGCCGCCCATATTTATGGCAGCTCTCGGTCCAGATGGTTTCATCACGCTGGAGCGTGGTGCGGAAATTAGCCCCTTCGATGGAGACGGCCTGGCTTTCAACTGAGCGGAGATGCATCTCGACGCGCCGCTCCCGGGCGTTGTAGAGCGCGACGTGCTCAAATCGGGACAGGTCGAAATCACCTCCGAGCTCCCTGTTGATGCGTGCCAGTAGGTTGCTATTGAACACCGCTGTCACGCCGAGAGAGTCGTCGTAGGCGGGAATGAGCTGGGCCAGGGGTTTTTCCAGATCGGTGCCTAGCAGCAGGGCATCGCCAGGCTGGAGCGCCTCGCGAATCTTGCGCAGGAAGTCCTCGCCGGGGCCGCGATCGAAGTTGCCGATCGAGCTGCCGAGGAAAAGCACCACGACTCCCTCACCCGGTCTGCGGCGCACCACTGCCCGGCGCAGACCATCCAGGTACTCGGTCTCAAATCCCAGAATGCTGAGCTGGGGCAAATCATCGAGTTCGCGCTCGCAACTTTCCAGCGCCGTCGAGGAGATCTCAATGGGGCAGTACGTCGTAGGATGGTAGGCGAGGGCTTGGAGTATGCCGCGCGTCTTCCTGCCGCTGCCGCTGCCGAGCTCAACCACGATCCCGTGTGAAGCGAACCGCTCCGCAATGGCTTCGGAATGTCGCCGCAGGATTTTCTCCTCCGCCCTCGTGAGCCCGTATTCAGGAAGCTTGGTGATCACTTCAAACAAGGCAGAGCCGACGTTGTCGTACAGGTATTTTGACGGCAACTGCTTCTGCCCCCATCGCCCCAGGCCGTCCCGCACGTCTTCAGCGAACGAGTTGAGAACATAGGTTGCGCTACCACGGATCACCATATCGGCCCCCTTCAGTTGCTCACACAGCGGAAGGATGCGTAAACAAACGGATAGTGCGCCTGGAACCAGTTGCGGAACGAACGTCGCAGCATGCACGCCCCGGTGCGCGGCGAGGCTCCTTTCATCACATAATGCTTTCCGTCGAAGAAGTTCGCCGAGTAGCCGCGGTAAAAAGGAAAAGGCTCGAAGCCAGGGAAGGGCTCGAAGAGGGAGGATGTCCATTCCCAACCGTTTCCGAGGGTGTCCTCTACTCCGAAAGCGCTACGGCCACCGGGATAGCGCCCCACCGCAACCGGATCCCAATACTGGAAGGCGAAGTTGCCGCGCCCAACGTCGGGGGGCGCGTCACCCCAGGGGTAGGCTCGTTCCACGCCTTCCGTCAACCCGTAAGCGGCGCGATGGAATTGGGCTTCGGTAGGAAGAGACTTGCCCACAAAACGCGCGTAAGCCGAGGCTTCCGCGTGGCTGACATACACCGGCCAACCCAGCGGCAACGGCACCTCTTCAAACATGGCCTGATAGAACCACTGACCTTGTCGCTGGCGCCAAAAACGTGGATGGCAGATGTTCTGTTCCTTAATCCAGTCCCAGTCTGTGCCGTTCCAGAAGTGCTGATCGTCATATCCGCCTTCGCGCATGAACTTGAGAAACTCGCCGTTGGTGACTTTGTAAGCGTCGATCGCGAATGCCGGCACTTGAACCGAATGAACCTCAAACTCGTTGTCCCAGCCAAACGATTCGCGTCCTGGCGGAATCCCGAGCGTCACCGTACCTGCCGGGATATCGACCATTCTCGCAGGGACCATCTGGCCGGGCTGCGATGACGCCGGGGATCGATAGCTGCGCGGCGCAATCTTCCGCTCGGTCGGCAACTGGTGCAGCATGTACGCCAACGTCTCGGCGTGCATGAGCCGATGCTCGATCGCCACGTTCAGGATGTTTTCGCGCGAATACTGCCAGGGGCTCGGAGAGGCTTGCGACCGGTCGCTGAGGATCATGTCAAGTTCTTGGCGGACATGAAGGTTATAGGCGTCGATCTCCGGGAGACGAGGCCAGTCGGAGGGTTGGTCCGTCGGGAGGCCGCCGCCCACTGGATCGATGCCGAATGCAAAGAAGTGATCGAATTCCTTGTGCGCCGGTCCCAGGCCCAGCGCCTGGTCTGCGATCAGGTTCCAATCGAATGCCTCGAGGTGACCGATGTAAAAGACAATTCGATGCCTTTCAGCAATGGGCCGGTCATAAAGTGATTCCGTGCGCACGATTCGAAACAAGTCATCGGTAATCGACCGCGATTCGGCCAAGCGGACCAAAAGCTGGTCCCGATTGTCCAGTAGGTTTGCCGTCGCCTTCATTTTGCGATCCTCCTCTTTCTACTCGCAGGCTGGGACGCTTTTGTGTATCCGTCGGAAGGGCGGGGCTGAAGCCCCGCCCTTCCCTTCCATAGTCAGATATCCCGGCCAGCCCCGTCTTGTACAGGTCACCCCATCTAACTTGATGTTTCCTGCCACATTTCGGTTCACGCTCGATCGCGCGTGGAATTTCGGCATCGTCGTCCGCGAAAGATCACCAGTTTCACCATTCAGCGTTCCCGCCCGCAAACGGCAGCCCGCTGGGCTAAAGACCAGAAATTGCTTTTTGTCGCCCAATATGATTTTACAGGGGAATCAGAAAAATATCTCTAGCCGCAATTTCTCAAGGCGAGTCCGTGAGGGTGGAGCGGCGCCCGTTCCCACAAGGCGGGACGGGCTGCAGAATAGCGTTCCCGTGCAGTCACGCGGAGGTGGTCTACGTCGCGCCGTCGCAGCACCCTGCGTTTTCGCCACTGGCACACGCTAATGCCCCAGGACCCGAACGCTGGCCCCAGGGTAGTGAAGAAAGGACCGCAAAGCGTCGAAGCGTTAACCCGCGAGTTACTGAAAGGACTCGCCAACGCTGCCAAAAGGACGGCAGTCGCGGACTGCCCACGCGCCAGGATGGGCCATGGCGCTCATGAGAACGGCTCAAGCATGAACTCGTCGACGTAACACCATCCCCAGTTTTCACCCGGCTCAAGAGAACGCATGATGGGATGCTTGGTCTTGCGGAAGTGTTTCGTGGCGTGTTTGTTCTTCGAGGAGTCGCAGCAGCCGACGTGACCACAAATCTCGCAGAGGCGCAAATGAACCCAAGAATCGCCCATCTTTAAACACTCCTCGCATCCATCGGTTTTTGGCGATGGGTTGCGAATCTGGTCAAGGTGTGAACAAGATTCCTGCATCGTGTCCCTCCTCTATTCTGTCGATACCTGGGCCTTTGGCTGAGTGATCGGCAAATGAATCTGGAACCGAGTGTCGCCCGGATGCGAAGAAACGCGTATCTCACCATGGTGATTCCTCACGATCCGGCAAACAGTATCCAGTCCCAGACCCGTCCCCTCGCCGACTCCCTTGGTGGTAAAAAAGGGTTCAAAGATGTGTGGCAGAACCTCGGGCGGGATTCCGGGTCCGTTGTCACCAATCTCGACGAGCGCGCGGTCGAGTTCACGCGCCGTCCGCACCCGCAGCTCACCCTTCCCTTGCATGGCCTCGATGGCGTTGGCCATCAGGTTGGTCCAAATCTGATTGAGCTCGCCGCCAAAGGCGCAAATTCGTGGGAGGTTCTCGTCGTATTCACGGACTACTGTTACTCCACCTTTGAGGCGGTGGTGGAGGATCGTCAGTGTATTCTCAAGCCCCTGACGCAGGTCGATTTCCTGCATGGCGGCCTGGTCCATGTACGTGTATTCCTTGATCGCACGCACCAGATCCGAGATGCGTTTGGTGCTGATCTCAATCTCGCCGATCAGTCTCGAAATGGTGAGCAGCGAAGCGATGCGGACGAGTGCATCGCACAGCACCTTTTCTCCCGCCTGGGCGGCCAAGCTTTCTAACTTGGGTATATCCACGCCCGCGTCGGCGAGGGACGGTGCGATCTTCCAGGCATCCGGCACGTGGCGTCCTTCGAGCCACGTGCTGATGCGCTCTTCGCGGTCACTTTGGGCCAGGGGATCTTCGGGAATCGCGGCGGTATATTGCCCGGCCTCCCGCTCGAAGCGGGTAATCATCTCGCGCTGCTCTGGGGAGAGGGCGTGACGGGCGAGCCGGATGCTGGCGTCGCGCACGGTCTCAAGCGTCTCGCGGAGGCTTGCGGTGGCTCGTTGCGCCGCGGCGGCGGGGTTATTCAGTTCATGCGCCAAACCCGCGGACAGCTTGCCGAGCGCCATCAGCTTGTCGCGCTGCGTCTCGAGCCTTGTGGTCTCGCGGATGCGGTCGGCCATGAGGGCAACCAAACGCTGGCCGAGCTGGGGCATTCGCTGCAACATTTCAGGAAAGAGGTTTCTGTGGAGGCGCGCGATGCGGGTGGGAAGCACGGCTCGCCCTGTGCCGGGGTAATGCGTCAGCCGCGAGTACGGGAGCACGCCGGAAACCTGGCCGGCAAACCCGGTGTAAGCAGGCGCGTCCGGGCCACCCCCTAGCTGTACACGAATCTCCCCCTCGAGGACCATGATGAGATGGTCCAGGGGTTCACCCTCGCGAGCAAAGATCTCTCCCGGCTGGAAACGAACTTCCTCAGACTTTTCCGCCAACCAGGCGAGCTGTTCCTGGGGCAGGTCCGCGAAGACCTCGATCTTGCGCAGATCGTCGATCAAACTTCTGCCCGCATCGCTTGTAAGTTTTTCCGCCATGTCACACCGCACTGAGGTACTGATGAATGAACTGCACTGCAATCGAGCCTTCGCCCACCCCTGACGCAACCCTCTTCACCGAACCCCGGCGGACATCGCCCGCGGCGAAGATGCCGGGCACACTGGTTTCCGTCCAGTACGGGTCACGGGCCAACGGCCATCCCGGTGGCCGCTTTCCATCGCGCACCAGATCAGCTCCGGTAAGTATAAAACCGCGCTCGTCTCGCTCCACCACGCCCGCCAGCCAATCCGTATTGGGCTCTGCGCCAATGAAGACAAAGAGCGAGTTCGTGGGTACCCTTTCAGTTTCGCCGCTGTCCCCACAGTGAATGGAAAGGGCTTCGAGGTGGTCGCCTCCGAAGACTTCTACCACCCGGGCGTGTGTTTCCACCTGGATGTTCGGCGTTTTTTTGATCTGGTCGATCAGGTACTGCGACATTGAGGAGGAGAGGGACTCGCCGCGAACCAGCATGACCACGCGTCGCGCATACTTGGAGAAATACATCGCAGCCTGCCCGGCGGAGTTCGCGCCTCCGATGATGTAGATGTCTTCATCCTTGCACGCCATGGCCTCGGTCATTGCCGAGCCATAGTAGACGCCGCACCCTTGCAGATGCTCCGCCCCGGGCACGCTAAGCTTGCGGTAAGAAACGCCCGTCGCGATCAGCAACACTTTGCAACCGATTTCGCTTCCCTCCGCCAACTTGACGATCCGCGATGGGCCTTCCACGCGAACGGCAGCAACCTGCTGCGGGGTGAGAATCTCGACTCCGAAACGCCTGGCCTGGGCCACGCCGCGCCGCGCCAGGTCACCACCGCTCAATCCGGAAGGAAAGCCGAGGTAGTTCTCAATGCGCGAGCTCATCCCCGCCTGACCGCCCGGCGCTTCCATCTCGATCAGCACCGTGCGGAGGCCCTCCGATGCGCCGTAAACGGCCGCCGCCAAGCCTGCAGGACCCCCGCCTGCGATCACCAAATCGTAAAACGCCATCTCGGGCCGCGCGCGCAGCCCAAGTTTTTCGGCCAATTGCGCCGTGCTCGGGTCCGCCAAAGATGAGCCATCCGGAAAGAGCACCATGGGCAAGCTGGAGGCTTCCGCTCCGACCGCCTTCACCAGGCGGCGCACCTCGGCGATCTTCTCCGCCGTCTCAACATCGAGCCACTGATAAGGCGCCTGATTGCGCGTTAGAAAGTCTCTGATCGCGTAAGAATGTGGCGACCAGCGAGTGCCGAGAACTCGAACACCTTCGAAGGGAGGCCGGAACGACGCCATCCAATCCTCCAAAAGGTCATCGAGCACCGGGTAGAGGTGTTCCTCCGGTGGATCCCAGGGCTTCAGCAGGTAGTGATGGATTCTGGCGTCGTTGATGGCGTGAATCGCCGCATCGGTGTCGGCATAGGCCGTGAGCAGGACGCGCTTGGCGTCTGGGAAGAGCTCCATGGCCTGTCCAAGGAATTCTACTCCTGTCATCTGAGGCATCCGCTGATCTGCCAGAAGCAGCCCCACCGCGTCGTCTCGCCTCTTGAGCCCCCGCAGCGCCTCCAGCGCGGTCGCGCCGGAGTCAGCGCCCAAGACTCGATAACGCTCCCCATACCGGCGCCGCAGGTCACGCTCCACCGCACGCAATACTTCCGCGTCGTCGTCAACCGTCATAAGAACGGGCTTTGCCATTGACTTGCCTCCGAAACGGGCGCATAGGGGATCGAAACGGCGGGGCTCGCTCCTATCCATCGGCAGCGGCCCTACAGCAGCCCATTAGATGAGCCTCAGCCATCTTCCGTTTCAATCCCGCCGGCCTGCTCAATTCCTGTCTGCCGCTGGAGCAGCACGAGTGTCTCGTCGTCCCGCTGAGGCCTGCTTCCTTTGAACCTCTTGAGCCTCGCCACCAGGGCGTGGCCGAAGGCAACGGGTCCCTGCAGCGGATCCACCGGCAGATCGCGCACCAGTGACAACAAGCCTTCCTGGCCCAGCTCCGCACCGCTCTCGTCGCAGGATTCAGTGATCCCGTCCGTATAGAGCAAGAGCAGGTCACCTCGACACAACTCAACCGCGGTCTGGGCGTAAGCCGTTCCGCTGATGAGGCCCAGGGGTAGACCGGCCACGGACTTGGCATGAGGGGTGCGTTCCTCGAGCCAGTCCCAAACTCCGCTCTCAGCGTGATGCCAAAGCAAGGGCAGATGGCCGGCATTGGTAAAGAGAAGCTCGCCTGTCCCGAAGTAAAATCCCAGCACCACCGCAGTGGCGAATTGCGCGCCCTTCGCGTTCCGCTTGAACGCCTCATTCAAATCTCGCATCAGCGATGACTGGTCCCAGTTGTCCGTATGTTGCTGTAGAACCCGGCGCAGACGTTCTGCCACCGAGCTGGCGGATTCGCCATGCCCTGCCACGTCGGCAAGAGCAATTCGCGAGACTTGGCCCTTGCTGCACACCGATACATAGTGGACGTCGCCGCCGCTCGTGGCCTGCCCGAACGGGGCGCAAGAAATCCAACCCAGCAAACCGGGAAGCTCAATCGGATGAGCCGCCTTGCTATTCCCGCCCCACAGCTCAAAACAGGCAAGCCGCGCAACACCCTGCCGGGATTCGTTCATTCCGTTGCCACTCCTCTACCATTGCTCCCAGCCGTGGCTGAAGTCCGAATGCCCGGCTGGCCTGCGAAAATCGGGCTCTGCTGTCTCGGTCTTCCCGCACCACCAGAGGGTGGAATTCCCATCTTCCGCATGAGTTTCATTCTTTTGAAGGGTTCTTCGCCCGTGACCTTATCTTATCATGAGTTTTCAATTGGTTTGAAGAATGCCGGGAGGATATGGGGGAGCGCATGAGTGTGGCCATTTGGCGCAGTGGGCGGCTCGCCCGCTTGGGTATACGCTACTATAATAGCCTATCATCAGCTCCTCTCGCGTCACCACGCACCGCGCTTTCCACCCCCTCTCGCAGCCAGCGCCTGGGAACGAAGCCCTTTGCCGGCCGCGGGAAAGCGCAGGCAGGCCTGGAACGGGCGAGAAGCGCTCGGGGCGAGCGACTGCGGCAAGCACTACAAAGATTATATGAAGGGAACGAACCTTGTGCTGCTTGATCCTGCGGTGGCCGCCGAGGAAGAACGCGGAGCCGCGCTCTGCGGCAGCCGGCGGTGTAGCGCCTTGCCCTCCTGAAGATCAATCTTGCAATCAAACGCCGACATGGCCATGCCTCCCCCGATGTCGACGAGCATTTTCCAGGACATTGAGCGTTCTCTGCATCAGCTTTATCTGGAAAACGGACGCCCCTGGCTGGCGGGCTTCACAGGCTATGGAAATAGGCTCCAGGGTTGTCATCGTGAGCGCAGCGAAGGGACAGCACCATGCTGGCGTCGCTGATTTTCCGCTCGTATCAGTACTCCCGGAGTGGTAGCATAGTAGTATGAAGCAGAAGACTTCCATAACACTCTCATCGGACATACTCGCAAGGGTTGACGATCTGGCCGGTTCCAAGCTCTCGCGCTCAGCTCTTATTGAGCAAGTGCTCCGCAACTACTTCCGCGAACGAGCCCGAAGAAAGGTGCAGGCGCGCGACTTGGAAAGAATCAACGCGGCTGCCGATCGGCTGAATTCGGAGGCTGCGGATGTCCTGGAGTACCAGTCATCCGAAGGGTGAGCCCTGGGGCGGAGGGAATTTGTGAGGCGAGGCGAGCTGTATCGGGTGTTCAAACCCGGGGGGGATCCGAAACAACACCGGACTTTCGCTATCGTCAGCCGGGCGGCGCTTATTGATTCCCGCTTCTCAACGCTGGTCTGCGCCCCGGTTTTCACCAATGGGGAAGGCCTGTTCAACCCAAGTCGCCATCGGCCCTGACGAAGGCATGAAGCACCCGAGTTGGATCATGTGCGACAATCTGGTGAGCATGCGCAAATCGGACCTTACCAATTATGTGGGTTCCCTCTCGAGATCGAAGCTTGCAGAGGCTCAACCACGCACTCAAGATGGCTTTTGATTTAAGTTAGCGATCTGCCGGCGTCGCGAGGCGTGGCCCGTCTACGGTCTGCTGTCTACCGCCTACCGCCTGCCGCCCATGACCAGACCGGATTACTGGCTCACTAAATTCTCGAAATTACGGATTGACCGCGCGACAGTGGCTCCACGCTCAATTCGTTACGTGAATTGACCCTGGGTTCTTAATATCGGAACCCTAAAAAGCCCGCAGTCACAAGGGCCCTGACCGTGCCCACCCGCTGTGCCGACAACGCGAAGGGGACAGACTTAAGATTAGAAAGAGTGTAAAATGCAACC
>CAWHWE010000046.1:0-4403 GCA_963832915.1 uncultured Acidobacteriota bacterium | reverse complement strand
CCAGTTGCGCGGGCTTCTCAGCCGGCACGTCCCGGCCCCGATCGAACAATTTCCGAAACCACGGCAGCCACTTCTTCCCGGCCTCGGATTCGAGCACGTGCTCGCTCATGGCGGTGCGCACGGTGCCGGGGCTGATGGTGAAAACGAGGACGCCGGAGTTCAGGAGTTCTGCCGCCAGGTTCTCTGAAAAGCGGATGAGCGCCGTCTTGGCAATGACGTAGGCGCCCATGTGCGCAACCGCCACGGTGGCGGCGCTGGTGGAGACATTAATGATCCGGCCGCGGCGGCGCTCGACCATGCCGGGCAGCAGGGCGCGTGAGCAAAGGTAAGGCCCGCGCAAGTTCACCTCGATCGAATGCCACCAATCGCCCGGGTCGGCTTCCCAGATCGGCCCCAAAGGCCCCATGGTCCCGGCGTTGTTCACCAGCAGGTCCACCGGCCCCAGGGTGCGCTCCGCTTCGCGCGCCATGCGCTCGACGGAGGCGGGGTCGGCAACGTCCGCCACAATCGCTAATGCGTCCCCGCCTTCCTCCTTGACGCCTCGTACCGTTTCGGCAAGTTGCTCTTCGGACCTCGCGACCACGCCCACGCGCGTCCCCGCCCGCGCCAACGCCAGCGCTGTGGCCCGCCCCAAACCCCGTCCAGCGCCCGTTACAATCGCAACCTGGCTTCGCAATTCATCCAAAACGGAATCAGCGCTCATCACTTTCCCTCCCATCCGTTGCTGAAAATCAAAACTAAGGTATGGCAATCATCCCGTAAGCAGTTCTCATTGTCGGTCAGCTTACAGTTTGACGTAAATGGTCAAAATACAGGGACAAATCTCGCCTTATTTACAGATTATGACCCACCTATGCAGGAAGTTGGAGCAGCAACCCTCGACTCCATCCCAGCCAGATAACCAAATGGTAATACAAACGCTGCTCCCCCTTGGCCAATTGAAGTGAATAGTCACCAAAAAGTGTGGTAGATGACTAAGATACAGCATCCACGCCTTCCCCAATTTTTGTCTGCCTTCCAACCGAGGGACCAGGATGACATAAATTGTCAAAATAAATTGACAAATTGTGCCCGTCCTCAATATTAATACAGAACCAATGACTTAATTTATATAAATGTACTCATAATATAAAACTGTATGAGTAATACATCGCCTAAGCCTGGAATATTTGCATTGCCCGCAAAACTACTACTGTAACGCTTGTTCGCTTGAGGGACACCCATTGCAACCATTCTCACACAGGGGAGGGTAGCACGAGTTGGTGGTGCAAGACAGACATCGCGCTCCTCTCACTGATGGAATTGCAAAGGCCCGGGAGTCTGGCGGAGATACAACGCTTCGCACGTAGAATCAACAATTTAGCGGCTTGCCTGGGCTTCAGGGGTGTTGATCCTTCCGCCAAGAAAAGTCATTTCCGACCGGTTCCTAAAACGAGAGCAGGGAAGGACAAGAGGAGGTTCGAACTTCGGGTCTCATGCCGCAATTCTTAGCCCGGATCCTTTCATGCAAGCGAGCGTGCCCGGTCCACCCACTTGCCGGGTACACGAACATAAGTCAACCAACCCAGGGGAGCGCCTTGAAAAATAGGTGGCAATCAAACTGCCTCGTCACGTGTACTCCCCAAGGGAGGGGTGGGGATCACCAGGTCAAGTGGCACGCCCGGGGATACATCTATGGGCGCGCGCCAGACAGCGAAACTGCCCATCTGGGGCCCCTGTGTGCGGGCCCTTCTCTGGGACTCGGCTGCTGCGGAATAGCTTCGAGTCAGAGCGTAGCCCGATGACCATGTTGAAGGGAGTGTCATCAAACATGAACAATGGAATAAGGTCAGACAGGGCACTGCTGAGGGAAGCATTCTCATTACTGCTGGGTCTTCGTTCGCAGCCTCAGGCACGGAAACTGTTAGGCCAAGCCGTAACCTTCCTGCGCATGTTGGAGCACGCCGGAGGGTCAGAAGGGCTCCCCGTCGTGGTATCCGTCCAAGTGGTGCGCCTCAAGAAGTATTAGGCCTGCTTTCACACCGCTGGCCGGGCGAGATTACAGACTTACCGGGCACCGCTCAGAGCAGGTCCGGGGGGCGTCCATGCCATCGGCCGCGAGCATGCCGGTGTGGACATTCGCCCCCACCTTTCCGCCCTCCACGCGTCTACGTGACTGGGGTGGTTGCTGGCTCGGGCGCGGCCACCGATTGACCCGCGCGGAGCTTAGACATATCCCGCTGCAGCTCTGTTGCCAAATCTTCCAGGATGCGCAACTGTTCGCTGCGGCGTTTCAAAGTCGATTCCAGCTTGGCGACCTGCTTCCGCAGCTTATTGTTGTCCCGGCGCAACAGGATCAGGCTCTCGCCCGGCTGGGGCAGAGTAATCCTCCCGCCCGGTCCCGGCTGGCCGGTCGGCAGCGGCGCCACGTGGGCTTGCGTTTCCTTGATGAGCGCTTCCAGTTCCTTGCGTTCCGCACCCGCCGGGCAGAGTTGCCGCAGCGCCAGCAGGCGCGCCAAGTCCGGCCGGTTCCGGCCCCGCTCCCAGTGTTGCACCGCCCCCTTGGTGGCATTCAGCAGCCGCGCCAGACCTTCCTGGCTAACCTCCAACCGCTGCCGAACCTTCTTCACGACTTTCGCGGCATTCATTTCACCCATAATCGCCACTCCTCCCCTCTGCAAAAAAAGCTTGACATTTGAGATTGTAATAGGCTACATTAGACTGGCCTTCCCAGGGCAGCCACGGCTTCTCTGTGGCCTACATGTGAAGGCACAGTCGCCCTCACGGGCCCCCGGGGAACTTCCCCCAGCGCCCGGCGGCGGCTTCCCAGACGGGCCCGGGCATTGAACTTTTCCGGCCCGCTCCCCTGATGTTTCCCTCGAATTCATTGGGGTGCGGGCGGAGTTTTGGTTTCGATGTTTACTCTTTGCTATGCTACTCATGGGTCATAAAGACTTAATATACAGCCACCCTTGGCGCCCCGCGCGGCGTGCCTTCGAGCTCCCGCCCACGTCTTGCCCGGCGTTCCCGCGGCGCACTAGCCTCGTACCCTCAGGCCGCGTCTCCTCCCTCTTATCGGATGCCGGACGCACGGACATTAACCAAAGTGGCCTACGCTGCTCCGTACTTTCCTCGGCTACGCAAATCTTAGCCTACCTCCCGTGCCGTATAGGAAGGTATGTTAACACATTTCCCTTTGGTGCGGGAGGGGGTGTTTGCAAAAAGCTCCTCCGCCCGCAAGACCCCCAAAAACTCTTTTCTCCCCAAGAAATTATTCACAAGTTAGAGGCCATATCCACCTCTGATCAAGGAGCATTCCTATGCTGTTTGAAAACCATCCCCAAGCTGCAAGTGTGTTTCGGCCTCATCCTCGCGTCCTTCACCCGTCGCCGCCCCGAAGAGCTTCGGACAGGTTCCATCGTGCTGCGGCCCGAGCTCCAACGCCGCTCGAGCTTCATGCTTCGCTGCCCGCGCAACCCGTCGTGCTGCGCCGGGAACTCTTCCTGCCGCGTTGCTGCCAGAAGGGCTGCGTTTTTCCGGCCCGAGCAGACGCTGACGGCGAGTGCGCTTATCACCGCCGCCAGTCCCTCGATCCCGTTTGTTTTCAGTCGCAGCAGCCCACGTTTTTGCTTCTGGACCAAGCCAAATTCGGCCTGCCGGATTCCGAGCCCGACGATGGCCGCGTCAGGGACCGGCATCGCCTGGCCTCGGAACGCGTGCGGTTGATGCTGGGAGAGACAGTCTAGTGAAATCAGTGAACCAGCTTAAAGGAATACAGGGTAAGCCTTCATTCTTGATCGTCGATGGGTCGCTGTGAAATCTACTGGAGGAGTCGTTTTGCCATGGATCCCAAGAACGCCCAAACTTCTCATTCAAGTCCAGCCCAGGGAGAACAGAAGGTGAAACAGGCGTCTGCTCCCCTGGCCATGCTCACTCCCACCCACGCTTGGCGGCTTCTCTGCCGGCGCACCGGCGGCAGCATCTCGCGCACCACGTTTTACCGCTGGATTAATTCCGGAAAAGTCGGCGCCGTGCGCATAGGATTCCGCTTCCTCATCCCTCTGCCCATGCTCGAGGAAGTGATCAAAAAATGCCTGGACGGGGAGCGGATTTGAGGGTGCTGGCTGATTGTATGTTGCTGTATCCGTATTGGAAGGGATTGCCTTGTTTTACGAGCATGATCCATTTGTAGGAAAGGAATCTGTGATAGGCCACGCGGTCGGAGCGCAAATGCCATCGACGGCCATAGTCAGACTCTACCCCGGCGACGGGTTCATTGTAGCCGCTGACGGCTTGCGATGTAACCTCTCTGGCGTGGAAATAAGTAACATGCAACAAAAACTCTTCAAAATAGAAGAGACCGGAAAGTTGTTTGGATACGCCCTAACTGGGACAACATATATACGCCAAAGCGAGCTAGTGTC
>CAWHWE010000045.1:0-5244 GCA_963832915.1 uncultured Acidobacteriota bacterium | reverse complement strand
CATCTACCACACTTTTTGGTGACTATTCACTTCAATTGGCCAAGGGGGAGCAGCGTTTGTATTACCATTTGGTTATCTGGCTGGGATGGAGTCGAGGGTTGCTGCTCCAACTTCCTGCATAGGTGGGTCATAATCTGTAAATAAGGCGAGATTTGTCCCTGTATTTTGACCATTTACGTCAAACTGTAAGCTGACCGACAATGAGAACTGCTTACGGGATGATTGCCATACCTTAGTTTTGATTTTCAGCAACGGATGGGAGGGAAAGTGATGAGCGCTGATTCCGTTTTGGATGAATTGCGAAGCCAGGTTGCGATTGTAACGGGCGCTGGACGGGGTTTGGGGCGGGCCACAGCGCTGGCGTTGGCGCGGGCGGGGACGCGCGTGGGCGTGGTCGCGAGGTCCGAAGAGCAACTTGCCGAAACGGTACGAGGCGTCAAGGAGGAAGGCGGGGACGCATTAGCGATTGTGGCGGACGTTGCCGACCCCGCCTCCGTCGAGCGCATGGCGCGCGAAGCGGAGCGCACCCTGGGGCCGGTGGACCTGCTGGTGAACAACGCCGGGACCATGGGGCCTTTGGGGCCGATCTGGGAAGCCGACCCGGGCGATTGGTGGCATTCGATCGAGGTGAACTTGCGCGGGCCTTACCTTTGCTCACGCGCCCTGCTGCCCGGCATGGTCGAGCGCCGCCGCGGCCGGATCATTAATGTCTCCACCAGCGCCGCCACCGTGGCGGTTGCGCACATGGGCGCCTACGTCATTGCCAAGACGGCGCTCATCCGCTTTTCAGAGAACCTGGCGGCAGAACTCCTGAACTCCGGCGTCCTCGTTTTCACCATCAGCCCCGGCACCGTGCGCACCGCCATGAGCGAGCACGTGCTCGAATCCGAGGCCGGGAAGAAGTGGCTGCCGTGGTTTCGGAAATTGTTCGATCGGGGCCGGGACGTGCCGGCTGAGAAGCCCGCGCAACTGGTGGTGCAACTGGCCTCGGGGCGGGCGGACGCGCTCTCCGGGCGCTTCATCGACGTCTCTGACGACCTCGCGAAGCTCCTGGAGCGTTTGGATGAAGTCAAGCGCGACGACCTCTACACGCTTCGCGTCCGCAAACTTAATTCGGAAAATCGAAAATAGAAACTGGGCGGGGCTCGCCTGAGGGCCGAACACCGTTCGGTCCTACGATCTTCTCAGCCACTAATACTGAGACGCATATGGGCCTTCCAGGTCCAGCGGGTAAGTTCCAAACTTTTTCGCGGCCGGCTTTAACGTAGAGTAAAGCTGAACATACGTAGCGTTGACGGCTCCGTGCTCATCATGACATTGCCAGCACGCCGCTTTGGGGTTGGCCTTGGCTGTTTTTTGCGAGAAACCGAAACTGAAGAAGGCCCACTTCTCCGCGAATCGGGCTACGTCTTTCACCTGAACGTTGAGTCCCATCAAATCGGTTTGAAAGTGCTCCGTCTTGCTGACACGGCTCAATGACGTCCTCTTCTCCTCTACGAAAACGGTCTTGTCCGGCCAATTTCCACTTGCGAGAAACTGATGATAAGCCGAGGGAGTGACAAAGACGTTCACGAACGCCCCCTCGCCGGACGATTGGGCGCCCATATGCAGCACGGAGGTGAGGAATATCCACTCTTGGTAACCCTCCGGCCGCACGAGCTCATCCCCGTTAGTGTAGCGAGGCAAATCTGCGCGCCAGCCTGGGCCGCATACCTGGAGCGACACCGCGCACAGCAAAACAAAAACCAAAGTTCCAAATAACGTAGCGGTCTTCAAGTCTTCCTCCCTTCCATGCCTGACGGAAACATTGCCCCTCGGGGCCTGCGGGTTTAGCTGCGGTATGGGACGACCGCCCGCCTCGGTGCCGATTCCGGATGTCCCATAACCGCCTCGCAAGCGAAGGGTCGCTACTGATTGACCGTGCAAAGGATACTATGAAATTCGTCGAGGGTCACCTTTTCCGGCCGCATTGGGAGAGGAACCTCTCCGTGGATTTCTTGCGGGCCCTGGATGGTGATAAAACCCAAACGGCGAGGCTGGCCTTTGACGTGCGCATAGACCGGGACACGCATTGTGAACTGATCGGAGACCTCACTTTGCTTCACAAAGTACTCCAAGGTTGTCTTACCTCCGCCTCCGTCCTTGAGGTCGTAATGGAAATCGTAATGGGGGACTTCCCTGCCGTACACCCATTCGTTGAAGAACCAATCCATGGGTTGGCCGGAGTGTTTTTCCACCATCTTGCGAAAATCCTCCGTGGAGGCGTTCTTGGATGCGTATGTCGCTGCGAAATCCCTCATCATCTCGATGAAACGCTGGTCAGGCTCCCGGAGCTTGGGGTCTTCCATAAGGGCTCGCAGCATTTCCATTACGTAGGCGCCCTTGTAATAAACCAGGACAAGGTAAAGGTTCCCTTCCAGATAAGCCGGTAGTTGCAAGCCGAGCCACAGCGGACCAACATCCACCGGCCGATGTCCCAAGGCATTCTTATCCAGGAGCCACTTGCGTTTCAAATCCCAGAAGCTTCGCACTTTCCCCGGTTCAGACTTGCGCAAATAGAGACCGGCCGAGAACTCCGCAAAGCCTTCGGACAGCCACTCGTCGTGGTAGGTCTTCCAACCCACCATATGTCCCCACCACTGGTGGGCCATCTCGTGCACGGCCACTACGTTGTAGAACTCGCGTGCCTCGGCAGAGTCTTGCAACCGCAACTGGTGACGCGTGGTGGCGTCCAGCAGCGAGTCGTAAGGGAGGAAAATCAAGGTCGGCCAGCTCTGCCCGTAGCCCCGGATGGGCTGTTCGGTTACGGAGATATTCTTGAACGGCAAAGCGCCGTAATAGTACTCGAAGAGCTTCAAGGCCTGAAGGCTAACCTCCGCCGCATACCCGGCGCTGGCGGCGGTGTTAAAACCGCCACTGGTGATGCCGAGCTGCCCCTCGAGGTTGGGGTTCGCATCGAGCGCCGACTTCAGTCCGTTCAATTCATCGGGAATCGCACTGCCGCTGTAGGCAGTGACGGTAAGCTGCGGGTCGGAGCGGCTCTTCTCCACGAAGTCTCCATAGTTGAATCCTACGACACTGTAAGGAACATCTGTCTCCCAGTCGGTTTCAAGCATGTCATGTTGCTTCTCTGACCTGACCAGCCGTCCCGTCGCAACGAGTTTGTATTTCTTGGGGGATCGCAAATGCAGGGTAAACAGCGTGCGGTCGTCGAGGGCTCCGAAACTCGGGAACCACGACTCGCGGGAAGTAACGTAGTAAAGCCCCGGGCCTTGCTGAAAAATAATGCGACTATCGCGGGTTGAGTTCTCGGCGTAGTCGATTCTCAAGATATAGGTCTTGTCCGCGGCCGCCGGCTCCGCGAGAAGCACCCAGGGGTCGTTGTCCAGGTTAGAGTCCTCTTGAATGAACGCCAGTTTCTTCCCACTGCCGTCCGTGACCGAGCTGATTCGCAGAACACCCCGGAGCTTCAGCGGCAGCAGGCGCGGCGAGCCGCCCGGGACTTGATATTCCAGGGTCGTCGAAGCCGAAAGGCGGTTGCTGCTGCTTATCTCGGCAGCGATCTTCTCACTGCGGCAATGGGCGAGGAGCTTCCGGTGTTCGGGCCGTGTCGTCGACCGATATTCGTCGCCCAAATGGAAACCGGCCCACACCTCGGAATAGTTGTTTAGATTGTAGTGAATTAACTGCACTTCTTCGTCGTTGCTGGCCTCGGGGAAAAACAGTGGATCGCGGTTCCAACTGATTTGGTAGAGCAGCGAGCCTGCGCGCTCAGCCTTGAAATCCGCCAGGAAGAAACCGTGGCTGGAGGGATCCGAGAGGTCGGCCAGGAGGCGCGCCGCCAGGTTGTGCATGAGGGGATTATGGTTGTATTCGTTTTCCCACCAATCGTTGAACCTCTCGGAGTACTTGCGCTGCGCGTCCGCCAGAGCTTTGGTGGCGGCTGCGGCATTCGCCCCGCTCCGCACGTGCACCAGTTGCTGGAGTTGGATCCAGGAGTCGTCTGTAAAGAAGAAGACCGCCTGCTTGAATTCATCCATCAACTCCGGCATCTTGGTGTGCCGGGCCAGTTGGTGCTGCTCGATCTCTGTCGGGGGCTTGATTTCGATGCGGCCGCGGCCTTCGAAAACGGCCGCGACCACGTGCCCCGCCACAGGCTGCGCGAAGGTCAAGCGGCCGTCTATAAAAGTGAAGGTTGCAGCGTCGCGCTTCCACTCAGCGTTTTCCGCCACTGCGCCTTGATCGCTCCCCTGCAATGAGCGCAGTTGTAGATAAAGGCGCAGCAACTCCTCCGGGGGCGCAGTTGAGAGGTCCGCGGCGGAGAGGCTCACGGCGAGTTGTAAACAGAACAAAAGCGCAGAAATTTTGAATTTCATGACGGTCCGCCGCGTGTGAGTTATCCAAGAGTTGCTGGCAAGGACCGCCAGACGACGGGTGCACCAGAGACTACCTCTCTGAGGCCAACATTGCAAAGGGAAAGTAGATTCATTCGACGGAACCTGCGGACGAACAGAAAAGGGCGGTTGGGAATGCTTCGGTCTGAGCCTCGAGTCCCCCCTAAGTAACCCCTCACCCGTCCCGATCAGATCGGGACGCCCTCTCCCCTCGGGAGTCTGTGTGATAACTCGATTTTTCGCCCTTTTCCACAATGCAAGTGACTGATTCTCCGTTGGCGAAAACGCGAAATCAGAGGTTGTCACACAGACTCCTCGGGAGAGGGCGGTTTTCCCAACTTCAACGCGCGCTAGAGACGACGCCCCTCTCCAGGGGGCTGATCTTTACCCATATCTTCGTCTGGACGCGGGGGGTGCAAGAGCTACTGATGCCAAAAAGAGCCCCGAAGGGGCGGACTATCCCGGCCTGCGGGACCAGGCCAACGGCACATAAGCGTTAACTTAAGGGGTTCGGCATCGTCCGAAGCCGCGTTAGCGGCGTCATAATGTGGCCCACGGCAAGCCAGCCGTGGGATGCTGACGGCACACGAGATTCGTCAGCCCCGGTAGGGGCAGCATCCGGCGGTCCACAGGCAAAAAACATGGCGCGCGCCTCGCTTGCCGGGCCGAAGCGGAATCTGTATCTCTTGACCGGCGGGAGATGATAGGCTAGTATAGTAGGCAGAGCGTGCGGAAGTCTGGAGCAAGGAGGCGGAAGAGCGGGTAGAAGGTGGGATGGTGAATGGTGAATTATGAATGGTGAGTTGCCGTGCTCCTTCTTGGCGCCGCCTGCTGCCCGGTGCTCATTAGT